>NZ_JBDWQO010000012.1:0-174276 GCF_039986515.1 Ascidiaceihabitans sp.
GCGCTTGATGTCTTTGACGATCTTCTCGCCAGGGCTCTTCGTTGTCTTTCTCATCATCCACTCCTCAGTGGCTACGATGAGCAACAAACACTCTCTTAGCAATTGACCCTATTTGGACCCACAAGCGCTGACGTCAGACAGATCGCGTCCTGTCCAAAACTGTCGCCTGGACGGACGGCGCTAAGCTCCAAGCACCGCGACACCCAGATTGCAAATATGCCTTCGAATTCCTACGGAGTGTTTTGCCTGCTTCCATATGATACTGTTGTCCCCAATATGTTGCGCAGCAAAAACGCGATATGCGTTTCCTTGTGCACTTCCTTCATCCGGTTCGGATCATCGGCCGTCAAGACACCATGACGGCCAATGGTCTTGCGACGTGATCTTCCAGAGGCACGGTATTGGACCAAGTACGATTTGCGCCCAGATACAAAAACGCGCACTCCAAATCCAGCTATTTCGCTGTCCCAGACAAAGTAGTCTTTGGCCCGAATGGAGAGGCTTTCAACAGATCGCTTTGTAAGTTTCACTTGTTCTCTCCTGATCACTTCTGCCGAAAACTGCGGAAGCTCTGAGGAGGCTTTGTGCAGCAGACTACAGCGTCAGTGATGAGTCATGAGCGTAGGGCACGTCAATAATAAATGTTTAGATTCATGTATTTATGGTCGGTGAGCGAGTGTCGGCGAAGTCCAGCGAAACGGCACTGACGGAGCTGTTAATCAATTTGTCATAGGTTCGATCCCTACCGCCGGAGCCATAATAAGCCACCAAGTTTGAACACTTGGTAGCTTATTTGCTTTTCAGACGATCCCCCATCTTTTCCGTATCTTTCAAAGCATGGGTTTTCAAAGGTACAGTAACGCCCGACCTGACTTTTTTGGCTTTCAGTCCGACTTAAGGCACCTTCAAAATGTAAAACGCCCAGTGAAAAACACTGGGCGCTTGGGCAAATTCAGGTAGGGATTTTATACCGCGTAGGCAAAATACGGTTCGGTTGGGATCAAAGACCCAGATGCGCCTTGGCAGCGTCCAATGCGGCATCGATCTTTGACGCATCTTTGCCCCCCGCAACAGCAACACGCGGTTGTTTGCCGTGACCGCCGCCCATCACTGCGGAAATCGGATCAAGCATATCACTTGCAGTTTGATCAAAACCCTCTTTGGACACGGCCACAACAGATGGGCGTCCGGCCGATGTAACGGTACCAATCACGACAGCGTCCAGATCGCCTTTGGCTTGCAAAGTCTCAGCCAAGCGTTTCAGGCCATCGGCCTCAACACCTTCGACACGCAGAACCAGCTTGCCGCTTACGGCTTGTGCAACCAGCCCGTCCGCCATTGTGTTTTCCAACCGCAAAGACAGCGCCTTTTTCTCGGCCTGCAGATCGGACAATTCCGTCATGCGGCGGGTCAACCCGTCCTGCAATTGGCCAACCGGCACACCCGCGATTGCAGTTGCTGCGGCCACGTCGTCTTTCAGGCGACGGTATTCGTTCAGCACGCCTGCGCCGGTCACGGCTTCGATGCGGCGCAAATTGGACCCGATAGAACTTTCACTTAGGATGGTGATCAGGCCGATCTGCCCCAAGCTGCTGACATGGGTGCCGCCGCACAATTCGATGGACTCTGGCCCTGCGAACATGACGCGCACTGTGTCGCCATATTTTTCGCCAAAGAAGGCCAAAGCCCCCTTTTCGATTGCTTCATCACGGCCCATTTCCAGATGCTGGCACGGGGCGTTTGACAAAACCTGGGCGTTGATCAGGTCCTCGATCTCGCGCAACTCATCGTCGCTAAGCGGATTGAAGTGGTTGAAATCGAAACGCAAACGATCCGCGCCAACATAAGACCCCTGCTGCTTGACGTGGGTGCCAAGCACTTTGCGCAAAGCCCAATGAATCAAGTGCACAGATGTGTGGTTCCGCTGGATGGCGCCCCGACGCTCGGCGTCGATTTTGGCCGTGACTGCATCACCGATCTGCAACCCATCTGCATCAGCGCCAGCCGCAACCATATGTGCATGCAAACCCGGCATGGCCGGACGTGTGTCCAACACTGCCAAATCCTGACCGCTGCCAAGGGTCAGAACGCCGGTATCGCCAATCTGGCCGCCACCTTCGGCGTAAAACGGGCTGCGGTCCAAAACAACTTCGGTGCCTTTGTCCGATGCCACCAAGCCCGTGATTTTCGCCGTCGTCTCATACGTATCGCGCCCCACAAATTCGGTCGCGCCATGGACGTCCATGATCGCCTTATAGTCGATGGCCTGATCGCTGACGTTGCCCTTTTTGCGGCTGGCACGGGCGCGTTCGCGCTGTTCGGTCATCAGCTTGCGGAATGTATCGACATCCACATCATGGCCTGCGTCTTCCGCGATCTCGGCTGTGATTTCCAGCGGAAACCCATGGGTGTCATGCAACACAAAGGCCGTTTCACCAGACAACATCGCGTCACCCTTCAGGCCCTTCAACTCGGACCCCAAGATGCTTAAACCCGTTTCCAACGCGCTGCGGAACTTCGCTTCTTCGCTGGCCAGTGTCTTGCGGATCAAGTCGCGTTGCTCGTCCAGTTCAGGGTAGTAATTCTTATGTGTGTCAATGGCCAGATCTGCCATGTGCGGCATCATTTCATCCATGATCCCAAGCAGATAGGCGAACCGTACCGCACGGCGAATGATGCGGCGCAACACGTATCCGCGCCCTTCGTTGCTGGGGATGATGCCATCGGAAATCAAGAAGGTCGCAGACCGGACGTGATCCGCAATCACGCGCATGGCTTGATCGTCTTTGGGGTGCGCCCCCACGGTCTTGCCCGATACTTTTGCAGCTTCATTTACCAAAGCTTCAAGCGTGTCACAGGAATACAGCGACGGGCTGCCGCGCAAAACGCCAACAAGGCGTTCAAGACCGGCGCCCGTGTCGACATGCTGGTTTGGCAAAGGCGTCAACGTGCCCGAGGAATCGCGGAAAGACTCCATGAACACGACGTTCCAAAACTCGATAAAGCGGTGTTCTGCGTCGGGGTTCGCAGGGCCACCTTCGGGGCCAAAGTCGGGGCCAAAGTCGTAAAACAGCTCGGTTGAGGGGCCGCATGGGCCTGTTTCGCCCATTTCCCAAAAATTGTCTTTGTCCAGTCTTTGGATGCGGTCCGCAGGCACGCCAATGTCGTTCAGCCAGATTTGTTCCGCTTCATCATCGCTGACGTGGACAGTGACCCAAACTTTGCTTGTGTCGATCTTCAACACGTCGCTGACAAATTCCCACGCCCATTTGATGGCGTTTTCCTTGAAGTAGTCACCGAAGCTGAAATTGCCCATCATCTCGAAAAAGCTGAGGTGGCGCAGGGACTTGCCAACGGCGTCCAGATCGTTGTGTTTGCCACCGGCACGTACACATTTCTGAACAGATGTCGCGCGTTTGGTTTTGAACGGCACCGGTTCTTCGTCCAGAAAATACTGCACAAATTGCATCATGCCCGAATTCACGAACATTGGCGCGGTTGGGTGCGTTGGGATCAGGCTCGCCGATTTGACGACTTCATGCGAACGTGCGCTCCAGAATTCATACCATGCTGCACGCAACTGGGCTTCTGTGGTGATTTCTTGGGACATCAGCGGACCGAACCTTTCTTGAAACTTCGCCCGTGTCATTACTATTGCGCAGGGCAAAAGAACAGACGGAAATTACGGGGCTCGGGCGTGGGTCTTCAGGCGCGTCTTATTGGCCCAAAATGAATGAAAGCGCCAAGCCTACGGGGCCGGACGCTTTCACTGCAAATTCAAATCAGCTTCAAAAGATGCTGCAAAGGCGTGGTTCAGGAACAGCCTTTGGTGCCAATCGGGCAATCATATACGGATTTCGCACGGCGTACGTGGCGCTTTGGCTTATGACGCTTGGCGGCGTTCATCATCACATGCTGGTAGGACATGGACTGGTTGGGCGTACCGCAGCAGATAACACCGGAAATAGTGATGGGCTGAAGGCCTGCAGGGCAATAGTTGGCTTTGGCGTGGTATGGATAGATTTTTGCATCCGCAAACGCAGGGGCCGCGCCCATAACCATCAGGCCCAAACCTGTCAAAAGTGCTGTTTTGATACGCATATCATCCCTCGTTTTATCAAACGTGTTACATTTTATTTTGGTTAATATTGCCTGATTGCATGGGGCCGCGTCTACCCCTTTTGTGACGCTGACGCCGTCAAAGACCCCGCAATTAGGGGGCGCGGGCGCATCATTAACCATATTTAGAGATGATTGTGCCTAGTTTGAAGGCGAAAGGACAATCCCATGATCGAACTTTTACGCCTGCTTTCCCTGTATTACGCCTGCGATAACACTGCGGCCCAGCGCATGTTAACGGCCGATGAAATAGCAAGCTGCACCGGTCATTACGCGGCCGTCAAATCCCACTTTGCAGACACTGGCACCGCCGACCGGATGGCCGGATACAAGCGTTTCAAACTCTGGGAAACGGAAAACGCAGAGCTTGTGGTGCAGCTGCGCAAAGGCCGCCGCATGTAAAACTCAGCTGTTGAGGCGCGCCTGCAGCGCACTGTATCCCCGAAAACGAACGCGACCGCCTTGGGTGCGCCCTGCAATTTCGTAGTCGGGAAACCGCGCCAAAAACCGACCAAGCGCAATCCGCCCCTCCATACGTGCCAGGGTCAGGCCGACACACACATGCGGTCCACCCGCAAACGCCAAATGACGATTGGGTTTTCGCGAAATATCAAAGCGGTCCGGATCATCAAAAACATCCCGATCACGATTTGCAGCGCCGATGCACAAATGCAGGTTGGTGCCTTTGGCAATCACGACGCCACCGATTTCAACCTGCTCCGCCGTCTCGCGGTTGCCAAACTGGTTGGGGGAGGCCACGCGCAACACTTCTTCCACCGCACTTGCGATCAGATCAGGGCGTTCACGCAACGCCGCCCTTTGATCGGGGTGATCATGCAGCAAAGCCAACCCGTTCCCGATCAGGTTGGTGGTCGTTTCATGCCCCGCATTCAGGATGAAAATGCAGTTTTGGATCAACTCTATTTCGCTAAGCTGTCCTTGCGTGTCCCCCTGGATCAAACGGGTCAGCACATCGGTGTCCACATCCCCCGGATGCGCCGTGCGCCGTGCAATCAGGTCTTGAAGGTACAGCTTGAAATCACGAACAGCATCTTGCCCGCGCTGCAGTTGCGCATCCGACAGCACAGGTTCCAACGCACCTAAAATGGCCAGCGACCAATCGCGTAACGGCCCGCGTTCACCCATGGGGATGTCCAGCAAATTGCCAATGATTTGAATGGGAATGGTGCTGGCAAAATCCTCGATCAAGTCGGGGTTTTGGGGCATCGCGTCCAACAAAGCATCCACAGTCTCGATCAAACCCACCTCCATCCGCTGTATCGCGCGTGGCGCAACGGCCGAGGCCATGATGCGGCGCACACGGCTGTGCAGGGGCGGATCGTTGAAGACAAGGGAGGTGGTGTGATGTTCATAGAGCGGCGTGCCCAGCCCAAACTTCGGTGCAAAGGCCGCGCGCTTGTCGGAGATAAAGGCGGTGGTGTCCTTATACACCCGCTCCAGATCGGCGTGTCTGGACAGGATATAAGAGCTATCCGGCTGCGGATGAACCAGCGCATGGGCGAGAAGTTCGTCGTAGTAGCGGAACGGGTTGTCGTGGAAGTCGGGAGGAAGGGCGGAGAGGGTGAGCATTGAAGCTATTTCTATCCTTTGTCTCGCTTACGTTTAGCTTGAAATTCAGAGAACCAATCAATTTTGACACTTTCACTTTCAACAGGTGGAGCGCCAGCTTTCCCTGTCGCATTCTCCAGCAAATCTGTGAAATCAGAAACATCCATGAAGTAGTTGGGGTAGGCAGCTTTCAGATTCTGAACCTTATCGACTTGAACAAAGACAGAAGTAACTTTGCCTTCTGAAGTTTCGGAATTGTGCTCCAACTCAAGACCTTTTGCGATTGTTGGCACACCGCCTACAGAGACTGTATTGTTCTCGCTGTTGTACCGCAAAACATAATATTCTCTTGTACTATCGCCTACATACTCCTCAGCTTTCTTTAATCCGTCATGCGCAACACGAAGCATACTCACGGCATTTAGTTTTTCATCAAGCCTTTTCAGTTGTCGCTCCCGAACCACAGCACTCACAGATGTACCTGGAACGATAGGAAACCCTTCTAAATCCGCAATCTGAGAACCCATTAGTTGAAACAACTTCAACCAATCAGTATTGCCTTCTCCGGCTTTCAAGTTTTCATTGGTCAACAATCCAACCGCTTCCACAGCAGTTGCCCATGCATGCTGCAAACGAGAGCGCACCTGCACTTCAACTTTGAAATCTTTGAATTCAGGAAATCTCTCATCGTTGAATTTAACAACTAGGTGATGACCCCTATAGCCACTGAGGCGAGGTGATGTTACGTAATCTATATGTTTAAATGCGTGTTTTGATTGACCTGAATTATAGGCCAGCAAGATTTTACTTAGATCTTCCTCAGTCTTACAAATTGCTCTGCAACCCGCAAGATCTTGGATCTGTGAAAGCTTTAGTGTCGAACGATGACGAGTGGAGAGTTTTCTACGGATCGACGCCATACGTTTTGGCCGAGCAGCAGTAACTGCTTTCGCACGTGATCGCTTGAGCAGCCCTATCAACTCATATCGAACCGCAGTCATGGGCAACAAATGGGCGTCACGCCAATTGTAGGCAATCCTAAACGCTTCTGCAGCGATCTCCGTATCAGATTCGGCTGGGATCACATCACCTAAGAGCTTTCCAGCTTTGTTGATGTCTTCCCTGCTATATTCTTGATAAATCCTAAATCCTAGGTTCATCCGATATACTTACCTCCCGTCTCTCCCCGAACCCACTCCCCCACAACACACCTTGGCGCTTCATCCCGCAAGGGGGTCATGACCACGCAACGCCATTCTGCCCCATCAAACGACGGAAAGAACGTGTCCGCCCCGTCGACCTCCAGATCAACCTCTGTCAGGCACAAGCGGTCCGCCATGGGCAGCATTGCTCCGTAGATGCCAGCGCCGCCCATACCGTAGATGCGGTGGTAGCCCATGGAGTGCGCCAGTTCGATTGCCTCGTCCACGGACCCCACGCAATGTTCCGCCGCGCAGCCTTGGGATGTCACAACGATATTCAGACGGTTTTTCAACGGCTTCACCGGCAGGCTGTCCCATGTGCGCCGCCCCATAATCACGGCCCCGCCCATGGTTTCACGCATGAAGTACTTCAAGTCTTCGGGCAAATGCCACGGCATGTCGCCGTCTTTGCCGATGGCGCTGCCTTTGGCGCGGGCTGCGATCAGGGTAATCATACTGCCACCGGTGCGCGGATCAGGGGATCGGGGTTGTAGTTTTCCAAAGCAAAATCCTCGTATTTGAAGTCGAAAATAGACGCCACATCCCGCAAAATCCTCATTTGTGGCAGGGGTTTGGGGGTGCGGGACAGCTGCAATTCGACCTGCTCCATATGGTTGGAATAGATATGCGCGTCGCCCAGCGTGTGGACAAAATCCCCCGCCTCATAACCCGTCACATGGGCCAGCATCTGCAACAGCAGCGCGTAGGACGCGATGTTGAATGGCACGCCCAGGAACATATCGGCAGAGCGTTGATACAGCTGTAGATGCATTTTGCCGCCCGCAACACGCACTTGCCACATGGTGTGACAGGGCGGCAACGCCATCTGTGCGATCTCGCCGGGGTTCCATGCCGACACCAGCAAACGGCGGCTGTCGGGGGTGTTCTTGATGTTCTCGACCAGTTCAGCCACCTGATCCACGCTGCCGCGTTCCGCTGCAAAGGCGCGCCACTGTTTACCATAAACAGGCCCCAAATCACCGTTTTCATCCGCCCATTCATCCCAGATCCGCACCCCGTTTTCCTTGAGGTAGCCGATGTTGGTGTCCCCCGCCAGAAACCACAAAAGCTCGTGGATGATGGATTTGAGGTGCACTTTCTTGGTTGTGATCAACGGAAAACCATCAGCCAACGGGTAACGCATTTGCATGCCGAAACACGAAATTGTGCCCGTGCCCGTACGATCAGAGGACGCTTCGCCCTGTTCAAGAATATGGCGCAAAGCGTCGTGGTATTGCTGCATGTCTGTTTCCTTGTTGAACCATGGCGCTTTGGGACGGGCCACAGAATCTCATTGCTTCTCACCTTATATAGCGGTCTGGCGAAGATGTACCTCTATATCGTGGACGTTTTTTCGTCACGGTTGAAATACAGAAATGCCCCGACCCTGCATCTACGTTGACTTACAGCGTCAAATTAGAGATTCTTTTCATCAAAGGCAGCAGTAAAAAACAAAAAGGTTGGGCAAATGACCCGCATTTATACAGGTATAGCCGCGTTAGCGGTGCTGGCCGCGTGTGGCGGCAGCTCAAACCCATTTACATCCACAACAGGCGGCGGCACGACCGGCAACGGCGGCATCGAAGTGCCTGCGGCCATCGCAAACGATCTGGACAGTCTGAACTATGACGCCGCCAACAGGACTTTGACCGTTTCAGGTTTGACCCAAGACGGCGTGCCTTTGGTCAACACCTACAACTTCGTGTCTGAAGGCCAGCAGGTATTAACCACGTCAACTGGTCAATCCTACACCGCCTATATCAACGGCTACACGACGTTCACGGCCCAAAACGACCCACTTGGCCGCCACGCGACGGCATTTGTGGCCAGCCGCGAAGGTGTTCAAGCGGGTGTTGTTCTGACAGGCGGACAATTCGGAGATTTCTTTGGTGGCACGTTTTACGAACGCACCGGCACCTACACAGCGCCCGTCGCCCCCGAAGGCCGCTTCGATGTGACCTATCATGGCACATATGCTGCCGGGTTGAACGGACCCGGCCCCGTCACCGATCTTTTGCCCATCAACCCTGCGCTTGATCCCGACGTCAACACCCCTAATCAAGCGGCCTATGTGCGCGGTTTGATTTTTGTGAACGTCGACCTGAACGACATGTCCGTTGAGGGCGAAATCTACAACCGCACCGCCGTTTTCCAAAGTGGCGTGGTCAGTCCTGTGCCCGGCGATGCACCGGATGATGTGCAATTTGCAGCTTTGCCAGACATCTTTTTGGTGGAAGGGACCTTGGAAGACGACGGGTCTTTCGCGGGTGTGACCGATGACGACGATGGTGAAATCGACACCAATGGCACCTTTGCTGGCGTGATCGGCGGACCCAATGGCGAGAGCATGGTCGGAGGCACGTCGTTGACTGATTTTGTTGATCAATTGGACAATGAAATCGAATACGGTGTCTTCGTGCTGGACCTGTGCCAGGCCGGTGATACCGATCCGATTTGCCTGAACGCGCAGCCATAAGAACTGATGGGCGCACCGCGGTCCAAGGTCATGCAAAAGAGGCGTCGCGCATTATGCGTGGCCGCCCTTATTGCCTGTGCGACACCGGGCAGCCCACAACCGACCGAAACGCTGACCCTCAATCAGGCACGCAGTGTCGCCGCACAAGCCATTCGCGGCGGTGATTTCGAATTGGCCCGAAGACTGGCTATGGGCCTTTTGCAGGCGGATCCCGAAGATGCCTACGCCTATTCGGTGCTGACAGCTGCACACACGCGGCTGAGAAATCCGGACCTGGCCCGGCATGCTGCACGGCTAACTTATAAATACAGCGACACACCGTCTGCGTCCTTTAACGCCGCACGCAAGGCTGGCGAACTGGCTTACCAGCAAAAACGATACAACGCTGCCCAATTGTGGTTGCGCAGGGCCGCGTTTCACGCCCCTGATGAAAAGCACACCAAATTACTGGGCCGCAACTATGCACAGGTGCGAAAAGCCAACCCTTTGACCTTGCGGTTCAATTTTTCGGTGACACCGTCGGACAACGTCAACAACGGCTCTGACGCCGTGTCCCATATCATCAATGGTGAGCCGACAGGTGGCAGCATCGGCGCAGGCAGTCGTGCTTTGTCCGGTATCGTTGGCACCGCAGACCTAAGCGTCCAGTACCGCCTGCGACAAACCAAGAAAACACGCACTGTTCTAAATGCGCGGATCTTCACGCGTCGGGTCGCACTGTCGTCTTCTGCGCGCGCAGCGGCGCCCAATGTCAGCAATGCAGAGCTGGGCAGCACCTATACCGATATTGGCCTGTCCCACAGCTTTGCACTAAAGACACCAGGCGCATTCGCGACGGTTAGTGGAAATGTCGGCAAAACCTGGGCTGCGGACAACGCGCAATACACTTTTGCGCGGGCAGGCTTTGCCCCCAGTTACAAGCTAACAGATAGAAGTCGCCTGAACCTGAATGCCAGCATCGAACAACGCTGGTCTACCACCGACAATCGGCGCGATAGCACAATTGCGCGGGTCTCGGCAAAGGTGCATCAGAAGCTAAAGAACGGCAACAAGCTGAGTTATGGCGTGAACTTGCAGGATGTGCGCAGCGACGCAACAAATGCGTCCTACCTGTCCAGCGTGGTGACTTTTGAATACGACTTTGGCAAACAAATTGGCCCTATGACGCTAAGCGCTGGCGTGTCACTGGGGCAGACGGACTATAGCACCTATGGCCTGCCAATGCCTGTCGCGGGCGGGCGACAAGACACGTCTTTGTACGGAAATGTCACAATGGTGTTCACAGATTATGACGTGGCGGGGTTCGCACCGTCTTTGCGGGTTCGGGCGGGCGGCAAGACCTCCAACATCAGTCGTTTTGAAACACGCGAATTGTCCGTGACGCTGGGCATCCAGTCAAAATTCTGAGAGCCGCTGGCATCGCGCCGCGGACATGCTAGGTTGGAGGGCGAAGTCATTCCAATACAGGACAAACACATGCCGCTGAAATATCTGCACACAATGGTCCGCGTGGCCGATCTGGAAAAATCCATCGCGTTTTTTGAATTGCTGGGAATGAAAGAAACCCGCCGGTACGACAGCGAAGGCGGACGGTTTTCCTTGATCTTCATGGCAGCTGAAGGCGACGAAGACTGCCCCGTTGAGCTGACATACAACTGGGATGGTGATGAAGGATTGCCGTCAGACGGCCGTCATTTTGGCCATCTGGCGTACCGCGTTGATAACATTTATGAAACATGCCAACACCTTATGGACAATGGCGTAACCATCAACCGTCCGCCCCGCGATGGGCACATGGCGTTCGTACGCAGCCCCGACAATATCTCGATTGAGCTGCTGCAAGCCGGCGACAACCTTGAGCCTGCCGAACCTTGGGTCAGCATGGAAAATACAGGGCACTGGTGAAGCCCTACGCTGCATGCGTGGCCTTAGCGGCGGTGGCTTGCGTCACCTCCGCTCAGGCAGACTGCCGCTTGGCCTTGCTGCTTGCGGTGGATGTGTCCAATTCCGTCAATGCAACCGAAGACGCGCTTCAGCGTAAAGGACTGTCAAACGCCTTAAATGCCGCAAACGTGAAACGTGCCGTTTTCGTCACCGATCAAACCGTGGCCCTAGCCGCTTTCGAATGGTCCGGGCGCCATCACCAGCAGGTCATGTTGGACTGGACCATTTTGAAGACCCCCGCCGATCTTTCACACGCGGCGCGCACCATCGCACACAGCAAACGCGGCCAAATCGATTTTCCGACTGCCATGGGCCACGCCTTGACGTTCGGGGCCGAGATGTTTGCAAAAGCCCCTAACTGTTTGTTTCAGACATTGGACGTGGCCGGAGACGGCAAAAGCAACACAGGGTATCCGCCCAAGCAGGCCTACGCCGATCCGGCCTATGACGAAATCACTGTGAACGGTCTTGTGGTCCGGGTTATGGACCTGGGCATGGATCTGGGCGTCACCGCCTACTACGAAGCTCATGTCAAACACGGACCAGGTGCATTTGTCGAAGTTGCCGACGGGTTCGAGGATTACACCCGCGCCATGACCGACAAATTGTTGCGCGAATTGTCCCCCACGGTGCTCAGTGCGCGACCAGCATCGGATCATCTCGGATGAAATCTGCCCTTCTTGCCTTTGCTCTGTCTTCCCTGCCCTTGCCCGCTTTCGCATGCCGCCTTGCGTTGCTTTTGGCGGTTGATGTGTCCAGTTCGGTTGATGCTGCGGAAGATCAATTGCAACGGGGTGGTATTGTGTCAGCGTTGATTGCCCCCGAGGTGCAAAATGCGTTTTTTGCGTCTGATGTTCCGGTGGCTTTGGGCATCTATGAGTGGTCAGGGCGCTACAATCAGGAAGTATTGCTGGACTGGGTCATAATCGACACGCCCTCCGATTTGCTGGCGGCTGCAGAAACCGTCGCTGATAGCAAACGCAGCCACAACGATTTCCCGACAGCCATGGGACACGCGCTTGGGTTCGGGGCGAAAATGTTGGCCCGCGCCCCGCAATGTGACACCAAGACGCTAGACATGGCGGGCGACGGCCAAAATAACGAAGGCTTTGGCCCCCAAGCGGCCTACCGAGAATTCCCTTTTGACGATGTTACCGTTAACGGGTTGGTCGTAAACGGGGCCGACTTTGAAGCTGAAACCGGCCTGATCGCTTTTTATGAAGGCCAGGTCATGCACGGCCCGGGCGCATTTATTGTTGTGGCACAAGGGTTTGACGATTACGCCCGCGCGATGCAGCGCAAACTGGTGCGTGAGCTGTCTTTGCCCATTCTGGGTGCTTTGCCGCTGCCTGGCCCGGGATAAGAATATGCATTGGTGTTCTCATCTGCCTTCTTCCCTTTATGCGGTCGCTTTTGCGGTTTTGGCCACACAAACCATCGGTAGTTTGGCACAAGCACACTGCCGTCAGGCATTGGCATTGGGGCTGGATGTTTCGGGGTCTGTGGACGCGCGGGAATACCGTTTGCAACTGGACGGTGTTGCCGCGGCACTGAATGCGCCAACGGTGCAAGCAGCACTTTTGGACACGCCCGGATCCCACGTCAGTTTGCTGATTTATGAATGGAGCGGTCCGGCTGATCAGGCCCTGATACTGCCTTGGACCCCGATCATGTCTGTCGCCGATCTGGAAGACATCACCGAAATCCTGCAACAGACCGCCCGCCGCGCCACCAGTCCCGGCACTGCTTTGGGCGATGCCATGATACTGGGCGCCCGCCATCTTTCGATGCAGCCTGAGTGCTGGACACATACTTTGGATATTTCTGGAGATGGAAAATCCAATCTCGGGGCGCGACCCAGAGACGTAAAACCCGTGTTGTTACATGATGACATCACAATAAACGCTTTGGTCATTGGCGCAGATGCGCCCCAGTCGGGCGATAACCGACAGGCCGACATTGCCGGCCTATCTGCCTATTTCCATGCAGAAGTGGTTTTGGGTCCGGATTCTTTTGTGGAAACGGCTTTAGGCTTTGATGAATACGCCCAAGCCATGCAACGCAAGCTGGAACGCGAACTACAGACGCTGATGATGTCCGAACACGATCTGGACGCGGGGACCCAAAAACGAGACCTGCGCTGACCCCATTGGAACAGCGCAGAAAGTCCGTGTCGTCACGATGGCTTTTGTCTAGTAGATATAGCGGATCTGATCTGTCCAATACCGTTCCACCCGTTTCAAGGAATTGGTAATGTTGTCGATACCATCCCGGCCAATCACGCCGCGCGATTGTAGGCCTTCAGCGTGACGTTCAAACAAATCCGTCACCACATCCCGAATGTTGCGGCCTTTTTCGGTCAGCCGCACGCGCACAGATCGCCGATCAATTTCGCACCGCTGATGGTGCATATAGCCCATTTCCACCAGTTTCTTCAGGTTGTAGCTGACGTTGCTGCCTTGATAGTAGCCCCGGCTTTTAAGCTCGCCAGCGGTTACTTCATTGTCACCGATGTTGAACAACAGCAGCGCCTGAACCGCGTTGATTTCCAACACACCGACACGTTCGAATTCGTCTTTGATGACATCAAGCAACAACCGGTGCAGGCGTTCAACCAAAGAGAGGGCTTCGAGGTAGCCCCCCATAAAGCCCTTAACGTGGGCCGCCATCATTGGATCTTGGACGCTCATTATGTTTCTCCGACTCAGTCTGCTCTTTGGAACAAAACTGGATCAAATTTCACAATAATGAGTTAAAAAGCGGGTGTTCAAGCATTTTTATCCTGAAATTGGACCGCTATACGTGTAACCAGATCAGCCAATTCATCCGGTGGGCTATGTTGGCCCGTCACCCATTGATACAAGTCCTGGTCATTTTCATTGAGCAACGAATCGTATTGCAAAAGCTCCGCGTCGGACATTTCTGCCAGATGGTCATCGGCAAATGCAGACAGAATGATGTCCATCTCTTTGATGCCCCGACGCATCGACCGCATACGCAAACGTTTCAGACGATGTTCATACAACTCAGCCATTCGAGTTTGTGTCCAAAACTGTACGCAACCGTTTTTCAAGCCGCGCAACTTGTTCCGCACGGGCCAGCAAATCAGCGCGCATATCGCGCAGCTCCAGCAAGATCGCGCGTGTCGTATCATCACGGGCGTCGGCATCGGCGGGTGCATCCATTCCGACGCCCTCACCATTGATGAGCCACATCATGGATACGTTCAACAACCCCGCCATCATCGACAAACGGTTGGCACGCGGTTCGGACAAATCGTTTTCCCATTTGCGCAATGTATCAAGACGAATGCCCAAGCGCCGTGCCAAATCTTTTTGCGCCATGCCGGCCTGTTCACGCGCAGCTGCGACCCTGTCCCCAAAAGTTGCCGCGTCTTGTCCGTACCAATTTTCTGTGTCGTCCATGATATGCTTCGCCTTCTGCGGTTGATCGGAGGGCAAGCCCCCCCTATGACAGTTCTGCGACCAGCTCTAACCAAATTGAGGCCGAAATGAAACTGCTCTCCGACACTCTTGACCGCGTCAAACCGTCCCCGACCATCGCCGTGACGAACAAAGCGCAGGAATTGAAGGCAGCTGGGCACGATGTCATTGGCCTTGGCGCGGGTGAGCCGGACTTTGATACACCGCAACATATCAAAGACGCTGCCGTGGTCGCCATTGCCATGGGCAAAACCAAATACACCGCTGTTGATGGCATCAAAGAACTAAAAGAAGCCGTGTGCGCCAAATTCAAACGCGACAACAAGCTGACCTATGAACCCAATCAGGTCAGCGTGTCTTCTGGCGGCAAGCAAATCCTTTACAACGCGCTGATGGCAACCCTGAACGAAGGCGACGAGGTGGTGATCCCTGCCCCCTATTGGGTCAGCTACCCCGACATGGTGCTGTTGGCCGGTGGCACACCTGTGGTCGCGCAAGCCAGCGTGCAAACAAACTACAAGCTGACAGCAGAGCAACTTGAGGCTGCAATCACACCCAACACCAAATGGTTCATCTTCAACTCGCCCTCCAACCCAACAGGCGCCGGGTACACGTGGGACGAGCTGAAGGAACTGACAGACGTGTTGATGCGCCACCCGCATGTGTGGGTGATGTCGGATGATATGTATGAATTCCTTGCCTATGACGGGTTCAAATTCTGCACCCCCGCCGAAGTTGAACCGCGCCTGTATGACCGCACCCTGACCACCAACGGTGTGTCCAAAGCCTATGCGATGACAGGTTGGCGGATCGGCTACGCCGCGGGGCCCGTGGAACTGATCGCGGCGATGCGTAAGGTGCAATCACAATCCACATCGAACCCCTGCACCATCAGCCAATGGGCCGCAGTTGAAGCCTTGAACGGGCAACATGACTTTATTGCCGACAACAACGAAATTTTTGTGCGCCGTCGCAATCTGGTTGTGGACATGTTGAACGCGGCCGAAGGTATCAGCTGCCCTGTGCCGGAAGGCGCATTTTATGTTTATCCGTCCATCTCAGGCGTGATCGGCAAGACATCAGCCGGTGGAACAAAAATCGAAAACGACGAGATCTTCGCCAACGCGCTGCTGGAGGAAACCGGAGTAGCGGTCGTCTTCGGCGCTGCATTCGGACTATCGCCAAACTTCCGCGTCAGCTACGCTACCTCTGACGAAGCCCTCAAAGAGGCCTGCACGCGCATACAGACCTTTTGCGCGTCCATGACAGACTAAGGATAACGAATATGGCAGGAGAATTGCCTGAGTATTATTTTCGCGTGCGTGAAAATGGCGCGATGGTGTTCCGCGTAGACACCGAAAACCGGCAACGGCGTATCGAGATGGATCAGGTCGCTGTGATCAACATTCGAAACGGCGAAATCAAGCCCCAAGGTGACCGCAGCCTCAGTGATACCGACCTTGCCGAGATCAAAGCCTGGATGGAGCAACGGGCCGCAGTCCTTGCGCACCGCGACATCGACGACATTCACCGCGCAGTAGACTATATGAATCTGACGACCCAGTGGGTGCAATCAAAAGCATCTGATGCGCAATTGGAAGACGTGACCGACGCGTTACTATTGGCCATGCACGACTTGCGCAGCACCCTTGTGCGCAAAAAAGCGGACCGCCTGATGAGTGACTAAGGCTGTTCAATTGGCCATCTGGTACAGTGGTTGATACGGTTTCGCGACAATGTGACGTGGTTTAGCGTCTCGTTAAACTCTTTGTGGAAAAAAAGCGGCAGGACGCAACAACCCGGCACGCTTTTTACAAAAAATGACACCAGAACTGTTGGAAACCATCGGGCAACCGGCGTTTTTGCTGGAACCTGATCAAGACGGTTTGCCGATCTATACCGGCGTGAATGAGGCTTGGGTAAATGGTGTGAAACGCCCACGCCACCTGACCGTCGGGGAAACTGCAAAGACAGTTTTTCCGGGACGGTTTGGGAAAGTCGCGTTTGAACACCATATCTCGTGTTTGCAACATGGCGTCCCCTAGGCCTACATCTTGACGCGGCCTTTGGGGTCCGCGTTGCGCAGCGCGCAGACCTATTTACGCACACTTCGTAATGCGCAAGGTCGGATCGTTCAAATCGTAGGTGTTTCACAGGACGTTACGGCCCAGACACCTTCCGACGAAGCACAAGCCAACACCGACACCCTCACACATGAACTGGACGACTTTGTGGCGTTGGCAGCCCATGATCTGCGGCCCCCAGATGCGCCATGTCACCATGCTTGCGGATATGTTGCGCGAAAACTTCGAAGACCTTGGAGATGGCAAGCTTGAACTGATCGCCAGTCTGGAACAGGTGGCCGGAAAAACGACCGAACTGATCACAGATTTATTGTCTCATGCACAAACGACGACAACTGTGCGGGCCCCCGAAACGTTTTCGCTCAATACCATTTGCCGAGATGTGTTTGTGATGCTTGACCCGTTCGACCACAACGATTTCCAATGCGATGAGACATGGATTTTAGCTGATCGGGCCACCCTGCTGATCGCGTTGCGCAACCTGATCGACAATGCGTTCAAACATTGTGGTCGCGACCACGTTCAGATGCGCATCCGCGCCAAGGCCAAAGACGATACGATCGAGATCATCGTGCAAGATAACGGAAAAGGGTTCAAAGACCCCGCGATGGCCTTCTTGGGCGGGTTCTTGGACGGGTTCTTGGACGGGGGCGGACTGCGTACTGACAGCGGATATGGCTTACTCGGGATCCGCCGCATGATAGAAGCGCGGGGCGCGGTTTTATTTCTGCACCCCATGCGTTGGACGGCGTCGGCAGTATGATCCGCTTCACCTTGCCCGGCGCCGGTGTTCCGAGCTTGCAAAACCCGAAAGTACCACAATCTGTACTGCTAGGGATGCGTCACTGAAACCGGACTACGACACCCGTTTTGGCGTTGCCGATTTCAAACGCCTGTACGACACGGCCCAGAACCGCAGCATCAAAAGCAACGCTGCAACCGCAAGCCCGACAACCAAGCCAGACCAAACGCCGACACCTTCGTATCCGAAAACAAAACCCAACAGATAAGAACACGGGATGCCCACCGCCCAATAGCTGAAGGCCGCAATCACCATCGGAACTGCCGTATCCTGAATGCCACGTAGCAACCCCAACGCAATCACCTGAATACCATCCATCATCTGGAATAGGGCAGCCATCGCCAACAGGCCAACGCCAATGGCCATGATTTCTGCGCGGGCAGGTTCGTTTTCTTGCATAAATGCATTGATAAACGGCATCGGCATGCCAACGAAAACCGCGATTGTCAGCAATGCAAACACCAGTGACATCACCGTCACCACATGCCCGCCACGCGCCATATGTTTCCAATCCCGGCGGCCAAAGGCATTGCTGGCGCGGATTGTGGCCACATTGCTTAAACCAAGGTGCATCATAAACGTCAGCGCGACCAGTTGCATGGCGATCCCATGCGCGGCCAAGGGGACGGTTCCCAACCACCCCATCATCAATGTAGATCCCGCGAACAGGCCCGTTTCACTCAGCGAGGTCAATCCGATCGGAAGGCCCAACTTAAAGACACGCCCAAGCATATCCCAATCAGCCCGCCACAAACGCACAAACATCTGGTGATGCGGAAACACCCAGACCGCGTAGATTATGATCCCGATCAACGCCACAATCTGGGTCACCACCGATGCAACAGCAGCCCCCACCACGCCCATTTCAGGCGCCCCCCAATTGCCAAAAATCAACGCCCAATTGACGATTGCATTGGCAAAGGCAGAGGCAATCGTGATCACCAATACCACATTCGTTCGTTCCAGCGCAGCAAGGTAGCTTTTGATGGTCATAACCAGCAAAGCTGGCACAATGCCAAAGCCCGCAATGCGCAAGTACCGCGCTGCGTCCTCGGCGACCCCGGGATCCTGCCCCAGCAAATCCAGCACCGGGCGCGACCAGAACATCAATGGCAAAACCAAAAGCGAATACGCAACAGACAACCACAAGCCCATGCGCGTGGTCCGGCGCAATGCGACCTCATCGCCTTCGGCCTCTTGGCTGGCAACCATCGGCATCACGGCCCAAGCGAATCCAGCACCAAACAAAAACAACGTAAAGAAAAAAGTGGATCCTAAAACACCGGCAGCCAAGGCGTCGACCGAATACCACCCCAACATAACCGTATCGGTAACACCAATTGCCATCTGCGCCAGATGCCCGCCAATTAAAGGCAAGCCCAAAACTGTTACGGCCTTGACGTGGCCGGGATATGTCATTGTCTTAGTGTGCATATGCACAGGGATATCTGCGCCAAGGGCAAAGTCCATCCCAAATCGCAGCGGTCAACACAAACACCACTTGGAGGGCACATGCCAAAGCTGACATTCTGGTACGAACTGGCATCAACATACTCTTACCTTTCGGCCATGCGCATCGAAACTCTGGCTGACGAGTTTGACGTGACAGTGACATGGCGCCCCTTTTTGCTGGGGCCGATTTTCGGGGCGCAAGGCTGGACAACATCACCATTCAACCTGTTTCCAGCCAAGGGCGCGAACATGTGGCGCGACATGGAACGACAGGCGATCAAAAATGGGTTGCCAGACATCAAGCACCCCGATCCGTTTCCACAAAACACCATGCTGGGGGCCCGCCTTGCCACTTTGGGGGCCAACGAACTTTGGGGCCCCGCCTTCACAAAAGCGATGTATTCTCGCCAGTTTGCCCAAGGCTTCAGCATTGCGACACCCGAAGATGTGACACCGGTTTTGCAAACATTGAACCTTGATGCCGAGGCTTTGATCACACAGGCGCAAACGGACCAGACCGTCAAAGACACGCTACGTGCAACAACGCAATCCGCACAAGAATTGGGCCTATATGGCTCCCCAAGCTTCACAACCGAAGACGGTGAACTGTTCTGGGGCAACGACCGATTGGAGGACGCTTTGGCATGGGCTAAAGCCCTTTAAATACCCCACGCTGTTCAAAAACGTCCCAGACATTGCGATCCACCCAGTAGCCCGTGTGCCCCTTGGGGCGCACGCGGGTGTTGGTGGCGGCGGTGCCATGGCCTTGCACTGTGGTGCCCACAAAGTCATCTGCACGGTAAATATTGTGCCAGTGCTTTAACCATTTTGGCCGCGGACCGTGGAACTGGTAATCTTCATAGAAATATTGCCCGTAGATGTGGCTAAGCGGCGATCCCATCGTGATCAACGTGGTCTGCGGCAAGTCCAGATGAGACATCGCTTGAAGACCGCGCCGCGCCACAACGGTGCCTTGCGAATGAGACACAACTGTGATGCGGGCCACCTCTGGGCCTTCTTGATCAAGCAATTTCTCAACCGTGTTGGTAAAACGACGTTCAATCCGGTCGCGGTAGACATACCGGCTGGGATTGCCGGGATCGGTCGGGTTCGCCCATTCGGAGCGCGTCACGTAGATAATCACATCCCGCGCCACGCCCAGAACCATGGCCACCACATTTGAAAAATTGACGATCAAAAGCCCCAAAAGCGCGACAACCGCGATTGCACCGTGCCCATAAGCCTTCAAGCCTGTGTCGACAATACAAGAGACACGCAGACCAAAGTGCACAAGCGTTTCACAGTCAAACGGGACCGATTGATGCCGCAAATGCTGAGACACAAAAGGCAAAACGAACTCTGCCACCGCATAAAAGACCCCGAAGGCCAATATCAAAATGCCCGAAAACAATCCCATATTCAGGCTCGGATTCAAAATCAGCCGCCCGTACCATCGGTCCTGCTGAGACGGGGCGTCCGGGTCCATCGCCAATACATGTTTAAACTGGCTACGGCGCACAACCACAATGACCGCCACAAACCCCAACACCAACATCGCCAATACCGAATAGACTAAAGTTTGCGTTAAATCCGCAAAATGCACATCCAAAAACCGGATCAATGCGGCCTTTTCCACAATGTTCTCGGATCGCGCTATCGACGTCGCCACCTGCTTGAACACCCACCAGAACCCCACGGAAAACGTCATCCACAGCAGCAGCATGGCCGCACAAATCGCAAGGTAGATGGACCGCTTCTGCCCGAAGTCCCGTAAAGCACCCCGAACAGATACGACAACAAGCGCGATCAAAAGCCCGACTGCAAACACCCAAACCGACTTCAGGAACAAAGTCACGCTGCTGACGTAGCAACTTAGCGCGGGCATATCCCCCAACAAACTGATCAACGGATCAGCGCATCCCGACCCCCCCGCAAAAAGGCCTTCGATCCAGTCAGGAGCCACCAGAAAAACCGTACCAAACAGGGCCGTAAACACAGCAAACCATCCAAAGGACCGCGCAAAACTACGGGCCAGAAAGCTTTCGGAATGGGCCGCAATCACGCGCCCCAGAATGGCCAACCCCACGCCCAATGAGGCCAGATAAGCAGGCCCACGCCACGGCGCGACATTCAGATCATACACCATAGGATCAACCGCCAAAGCTGCGGCACAAATGAACAAAAACAAGTTTATCGGCGCAATGACCGCATAAAACACCCAAACAAACCAAGGCACCATCCAACGCACAGCTGCGCCGCGCGGAATGCCATTGTTTTCCACATTTTCCAACGCGAGGTACCCCAAACCAAGGACAAGGCGCATCAAATCCAACAGCGTCGCCAGAACGCCCGACGGGGCACGCGACAGATCCGCCCAATGGGCTTCTGCAAACACCAGTTCGGTATCGTCGTTCTGTTGGATGCGGCGCATATGGCAGGGGTACAAATCAAGTTGCCCGTCATCTTCATGTTCTTTGTCTGCCAACATAACTGTTGTGTTGGTCACCGGACCATGCAGGTCCATCTGCTCACGCGCTGCTCCTGTTAGCGCATCCACTGTCGCACCAGGCACCTGTTCACCAATGCCATGCACGCTTAAAACCAAATGCTTGCGCACGGGGTCGCTCCAATCACTTTAATCAAATGCCACATCTCTAGCATAGATTGCGTGGCCCGCAGCAAAAATTGCAGCGGCTACCGACGCTGGGCCTACAGGCGCAAAACCTGTGATGTCCGTGTCGTGACCCTAGGAAACGCAAGGTCACTGCTTGAATTAAAACCGCCACATGTCACACTCAGACCTGTAACCTTGTGTTTTGTTGCTATTTGCCCCCTCGCACGCAACAGGGGCCTAACGGGCGCCCTGCCCCTGCATACCGGAGAAACAATTAATGAAAACTGCCATTTCACTTGCCGTCGGAACCTGCATGTCACTTGCCACCTTTACCGCCACAACCGCCAACGCCAACCCAATCGACGTAGTGCGCCCAGACGCACCGGAACTTGCCGCATATGGCGCACGTGTGATCGGCGTACAAACGCTTGAGTTTGTGAACCCGGGCCAAATCGACATTGTAAACACCACAGAAGACAACGCCCCGACCTACGACCGCGCCCTGACCGTAGAGGTATGGTATCCAGCCGCAGCAGGCACCGAAGCCGGTGGAAGCTACACCGCGATCCTGCGCGACGGGAAAACGGAAGTGCCACTGACGGGCCAAGCTGCCCGTGACGCGGCCCCGGCCAGCGGCGAAACCTATCCGCTGATCATCATTTCGCACGGCTACCCCGGAAACCGCTACCTGATGAGCCACCTTGGCGAAAACCTTGCGTCCAAAGGCTATGTGGTGGCCTCGATTGATCACGCAGACAGCACCTACTCCGATCAAGCGGCCTTCGGATCAACGCTTTTGAACCGTCCCCTGGACCAACGCTTTGTCATAGACCAGATGGAAGCATTGGACGGCCCATTGGGCGCCATCACCGACGCATCAACCACGGGTGTCATCGGTTATTCGATGGGCGGTTACGGCGCATTGATTTATGGCGGCGCAGGTGTAACACAAGCCTCAACGGAATATGTATGGGGCACGCCAAACGGGCTGCTGGAACGGCACCTTGCCGGTTCCGAGACCCACGAAGCATTGGTGGACGACCGCGTCAAAGCCATGATCGCCATCGGGCCATGGGGCAAAAATGCGGGCTTTTGGGATGCACAAGGCATGTCTGGTTTCCGCAAGCCGTTGTTGTTGGTTGCAGGGGGTGTTGATGACGTGTCGGTCTATGCTGCCATGCGCACAATTTTTGAGGAAGCGACAGGCACCGACCGCCATTTGCTGACATTCGAACACGCAAACCACAACGCAGCCGCCCCGATGCCCGCACCAGCCGCAGCCTATGCTCTGGCTGCCGAAGGCGACAGCGGACCGTATGAACACTATGCCGATGCCGTGTGGGACAACACGCGGATGAACAACATCACGCAACACTTTGCCACAGCCTTTATGGATATGCACATCAAAAGGGACACCGAAAAAGCGGCCTATTTCGATTTGGTGACCAAAGCAGGCGACGGAGTTGTGGCTGTTGATGATGCAGGAAAAGAAACGGCAGATCATAGCTATTGGAAAGGGTTTGCGCCGCGCACTGCGGCTGGCCTGACCTTTGAAAGCAAAGCAAAGGGCGAATAATATGAAAGGCACCAGCCATTTCGTGCAACTCAATGGGGAAGAATTCCATGTGCAAACATGGGGGCAAGCCCACCTGCCGAAATTGCTCATGCTGCATGGCTTTCCGGAATATTCGGGAGGCTACGCCGACCTCGCGCCCAAATTGGCAGGGATGTACCATTGTATTGTCCCGGACCAACGCGGGTACGGGCAAAGCTGGGCTCCGGCAGAGGTCGGGGCCTATACCACATCGAAATTGGTCGGGGACATGGTGGCGCTGATCGAAAGCGATGTGATCGGCCACGGCCCGATTGCGGTGATGGGGCACGACTGGGGGGCCGCTGTGGCCTATGGGTTGGCTATGTTCCGACCGGATCTGGTGCAACGGTTGATCATTGCAAATGGGGTGCACCCCGTTCCCTTTCAAACGGCGATGGCTGCCGGCGGCGCACAATCCGAAGCGTCCCAATACATCAATTTCCTGCGCTCTGACCAAGCCGAAGAGGTATTGGGGGCAGATGATTGCGCGAAACTTTTGTCTTTGTTTTCTGCAAATATGGATATGGGCTGGCTGCAAGGCGACACCCGGGCCGCATACCTGACGGAATGGCAACGACCCGGACGTTTACGCGGAATGATCAACTGGTACAAAGCCTCTCCATTAAAGGTCGCAAATCCCGGGCAACCTCTGGAAAACCTGCCTCAGTTGCCGCGTGAGAAACTGATGGTGCACTGCCCACATTTGCTGATCTGGGGCGAAAACGACACAGCACTGTTGCCAGAAACAACACAAGGGTTGGAAGAGTTTGCACCGCAATTGACGCGCACAATCATCGCAAATGCGGACCATTGGGTTTTGCATCAAAATCCCGAGGCCGTGGCTGATGCAATTTTGGATTGGGTGATTGGGCCTGAAACGTACATTCCCTGAACCCGATCTTCTTTTCGCTTAAAATATCCCGGGGGAGTCCGAATGGACGGGGGCAGCGCCCCCCGACGCTAGACACGCAACAAAGCTTGACGCAAGCCCAAAACACCTCCTGAATAGCGGCATTATTGCAAGACCTTTACAAAGGACCTCACAATGCACCGCTATAAAATTTCCGACGCCGTGAATTTGGCAGAAGCATCATATTCTGGCAAACGACACACAAGCCTGACGACAAAAATTAAACGCAGCTTGGACAAAGACGACGTACAAGCGCATCTGATGACCAATGGGATTTTACTTATTCCAGGGTCAAATTCCCTAATGGATTACCTGCGTTTCAATCTGCGGATCATGAACATTGGTGGCAAACGCTACCGGATGAGCGACGAAACAACGCAAAAAGGTGCCAGCGGAACAGTCTGGCACCAAGGGTTTCTGGCACATGCCAAAGTCATTTACGACTGGATCGAACACCATGACGAAAAGCCGATTTACATCATCGGTCATTCGCTTGGCGCAGCGGCCACGCAGATCCTGTCCAAAAGCTGGGCGGTGCCGGGCATCGGCTTTGCAGCGCCGCGCACCCGACGCAGCCGGGGACGGATCAAAAACGATGGCTTTTGTTTGTGCATCAACCGCAACGACGACACCGTGTGTGATCTGCCCACAAGCTTCAAGCATATGGGCAAAGTACACCGCTGCGCCCCCAAATCGTCAGTGTTCGGGCCAGATCACGCAATGAAACACTACCGCACAGCGGTTGCAGACCAACAGGGCGACAATACGCTGCCAGTTCAATGGCCCTAAACTGGCCATTTTCGGCAGTTGTTGGTGCCCGCTTCGTCCGGATTAATTGGTGGTACCTTTGCGGCTTGTCACATTCACAAACGCATTGAAAATTACAGTGCCGTCATAGTTCCCGATGTCCGTCAGGGGCTGATTTGGGTCTGTGGCGACGGCGCCCAATGCAGCCATCAGCGCGTTGTCACCGGACAGGCGGGCCATAGCATCCTGATGGGCCGGTAACGGTTTAAACTGGGTAAACTGCGGCGGCATCACAGTGTCCAACGTCAGATCGTGTTTGCGCAATACGCGCCGCAGTTCTTTTTCTGTAAACAGCCCCCCCACACCTTGGTGTTTGATACCGTTCAGTACTGTTGTGCGGGCCACCGACGCATCCAACGCCGCGCGTAGCCCCATCAGATCATCATCCATTTCGCCTGAAAACAGCCCCGCATGTGCCGCACCGATCGCACCCTCCGGACGCGGACCTGCGGCAAGGTCGGTGTGACCGGATTGCGCAAGAATTTCTTCAACCTCAAAGCGTCCGTTGTTGGCATTGGGATCATCAAGGATCATACGCAAAAGCATTCCGGCGCCGTAGGCTTCTTGTACATGGACCACACCGTCAGCGGCCAATACGCGCTTTAGTTCATGAAACAAGGCGTCGCGGTCCATGCGAAACAGTGTTTGGCCATCCAGCCAGACGCCGTCAAAACTGTCATCGGCAAATGGCAGTGGTTTTAATGGGTCCAGCTGTGTCGCTTTCGCTTCTATTCCGAAACGGGACACCACCGATGTCATGAAGTCGCCTTTGACACGGGAAAAGTCCGCCGCTTCAAAATGTGGATTAGCTTCAGCCAAAAACGGCGACACCAGCGCATTGCGCAATCCAATTTGCAAGACGCGACCAATTTGGAAAAACCTGTGTTTGCTGACCCGGCGCCGGTAAAACATAGTTTTGTCTTTGAAAAGGCGCACGGTTCTTCCGTTCGGTTTTAAAAACCGCATCTCACTCAAACCTTCACCGATCTCGTTCAGATCGCCGCGAAAAACGTCTTCTCGCAGTTTGCCTTCAATCGAGTGGTACAGCTTGCGTGTTTCGGTCTGCGCTTTACGCCGCCAATCGTAATTGTTCACAGCGCGTTTGTTCGATCGCACACAAATATCACAAAAGGGCACTGCGTCCGTGGTGCCCATTCCGCCACGCATGCGTTGCATAAATGGATGGTTCCACATCTGGTCTTCTTTGTGAAAGTCTTCCGTTGTGGGCCAATCAAATCGCGGCAGACGGATCGGAAAATCAGAACAAACCTTCGTTCGGTTGTCCCGCAACACGATATCCAAACGGTTCCATGGATATGTGCACCGCGGATCTTCGCCACGCGCAATCTGGCGGCCAAATTCTTTGGAAATTTCCCCTGAATGGCGGTACTTCAGATATTTTTCCTGATTTCGATCTTTGACCGTTGGCCGCGGCGTATCTTCGGCTTCAGAAGCGGCCGTATCTGTTGCAACTTCGGGCTGTTTTTCGTCTGAAGACATGCTGTACCCTCTTTCAAAATGCCGGAAGTGGCTGGGTCAACCGGATGTTGTGAATGCGGCATTCCGATTCAAATTCTTCAAATTTTTTCAACGCGTGCGCCTTGTCGTGGGACGCCACATCATCTTTGGTTAAGAGCTCTCGGCTTTTGATGGGTTCGGGTACTTTCAATTCAATGATACGACAGCCCGTAAATCCGATACTTTTCAACAAAGCCGGCAGTTCAGGCAATTCGTCCAAATTGTGTTTGTTCAGAACATAACCCGCCTGCAATTCGGGGTGTGCCCGACCTTGTCGCGCTTTTTCTTCCTGAATACGTTCAAGATTGCGCAAAATCCGGTCCCACTTTAACGGTGGCATCAGGAATTCGTATGTCTCTTTTCGTGCAGCGTTCAAGGAAATGATCATCAAATTCAAATTTGATACCAAAACCGGCAGCAGGCGGTCAGACACCAAAGACACATTGGTCGTCAAATGCATGTTGATGTGAGGCGCGTTGTCCCGAACAATTTCAAAAATCTCTTCGATTTCGGGATGAATCAAAGGTTCACTTAGCCCGGCGTTGGGGAAGAAAGAACGCACATACTTCAACCATTTGGCACGGCGCAGATCGTCTGCTTTGATCATGTTGGCCGTTGATCGTTCCGGCGCATATTGGCAAAATGCGCAGCGTGCGTTGCAGACATCGTTCAAGCCCACGTGCAGCTGGGTCGGGAAAGATTTCACCTTGGCAATGCCCAAGTAAGCTTCCCAAGCCACCAACCTGTTGTTGATCTTTATGTGCTCGGGCGACGGTGGCGCGTCTTCTTCCAGCGCCTGCTCCATAGCCGCAAGGCTTTCTTCGTAGGTCCCGGGCGGCACAGGTTTGTTACCGCGCTGCGCTTTGATGGCCTCTAGGTCGATCATACGTTTCTCTCAAAGTGCAAAATCAATCAGGCGCCAAAAAAGAACCGCCCCCTAAATCAACATAGGGCGGTTCTTTTTGCTTTTCCATCCTGAAAAAAGGGCTGTTCAGCATCCTAAGCGAAATGTCACTTGTGCCTTTTACGCCTCAGTCAGTGCCCGCCTAAAATACCAGTACGTACTTGATAGTTTACGGCGATTTCGTAGTCAGGATCATCATCACTGTCGATCATCAAATGCCCTGCTTTGGTCAACAACTGATGGCAATCGCGGCTCAGGTGGCGCAATTGAATGCGTTTACCGGCTGCCTCGTATTTACCTGCAACTGCTTCGATCGCTTGCAAGGCAGATTGGTCCACGACGCGACTGTCTGCAAAATCCACGATGATTTCTTTGGGGTCACCTGCAATGTCAAACATTTCAACAAATCCATCGGATGAACCAAAAAACAACGGTCCCTGGATCTGATACACTTTTGCACCTTCGGGCGTGGTGTATGATTTGGCGTGGATGCGGCGCGCATTGTTCCACGCGTAGGCCAAAGCACTCACAATCACACCGACAACAACAGCTACAGCCAAGTCTTTGTAAACAGTGACAACAGTAACCAGCAGGATAACAAATGCATCCGTCAAAGGGACTTTGCGCAAAATTGTCAAAGAATTCCAAGCAAAGGTGCCGATCACCACCATGAACATCACCCCGACCAAGGCCGCCAGCGGGATAAGTTCGATGACAGACGATCCCACCAGAATGAACAGCAACAAGAACACAGCCGCCGCAATGCCTGCAACACGCGTGCGGCCACCTGATTTCACGTTAATCATGGACTGGCCGATCATTGCACAGCCCCCCATACCGCCAAAAAAGCCTGTCACGGTGTTTGCAACACCTTGAGCAATACATTCTTGCGATGCACCACCACGCGAATTTGTCATGTCACCGACCAAATTGAGGGTCAAAAGCGATTCAATCAGTCCAATAGCCGCAAGGATCACAGCATAAGGCAGAATGATATACAGCGTCTCAAGCGTGAACGGCGCAAGCGCTGTCCCATAGAGCCCCAAGCCGTCCCCAAACGGATTGTGAAACGGCGGAAACGTACCTGAAATCCCGTCCGGTGTCAGGTCGCCAACACGTGGCACATCCATGCCTGTGAAAATAACAATAGCCGCGACAATGCCGATGCCGGCCAACGGGGCGGGGATTAGCTTTGTTATGCGTGGCATCACCCAAATGATGGCCATGGTGCACACAACCAAAGCCAACATCAGATACAAAGGCCCGCCAGACAACCATTCGCCGCCACCCATGCCGTGGCCCGTGTTTTCCATAGTTCCAGGCACTTTGAACTGCCCCAATTGCGCCAGGAAGATCACAATCGCCAAGCCATTGACGAACCCCAACATCACGGGATGGGGCACAAGCCGAATGAACTTGCCCCACTGCATGATCCCCGCGAAAATCTGCAAAAGCCCCATCAAAACGACAGTGGCAAACAGATATTCCACACCGTGCTGCGCGACCAAAGCCACCATAACAACAGCCAAGGCGCCAGTCGCTCCGGAAATCATGCCTGGCCTGCCACCAAACAAGGCCGTGATCAGCCCCACCAAAAAGGCCGCATAAAGCCCCACCAACGGATGCACACCCGCGACAAAAGCAAATGCCACAGCTTCGGGAACGAGTGCCAAAGCCACAGTTAGCCCCGACAGCAGCTCAATCCGCAGTCGACTGGGCGTAAACCCTTCCCCTGCGTTCCACCGCAAATCGGTGACGTCCATGTTCTTCGTAAATGCAGCCAAAGTCGCGCGCATGCCTAATCCTGTCAGTGCAAGGGGTTTTCCGTTGTTTTGCTGGCCCTAACGGGTTTTACAGCCCTTGTGAACCCTCACACACCGCGCAGCGATACCAAGCGCAGGTAAATACCCCATTTAGACAGGTGGTGTATTCCCAATCCGGTCGATTTTGATAGCATCGCGCAAAGTATTTCCAAGGAGCCATCTATGGCGCATATTCGCACCCTTTCCGCGCTGGAAGATCTTGGGTTAACCCCCGCTGAACAAGCGCTTTTGCAGGCCTGCGAAACCGGATCCGAATGTGCCTTGGAGGGCGGCAGCTTGCCGGACATAAATATGCCGCAGCACGCGCGGGAAATCCGGGCCGAAGTCTTGAGGTTTTTGATCATTGGCGGTTGCGATGCTTGCGCCTTTCATGAGGCAGGCGTGGTTCTGAAAGGCGCAGTAATCACCGGGGAACTGGATCTGAACTATTGCAAAGCGCCAGGTGCGATTGACATCCAGAACTCTGTTTTTGAACAAAAAATCAAAGCTGTAGGACTGCGGTCGGAACTGATCAATTTTGACGGGTCACATTTGAACGGCCTTGACGCGCAAGGGATGGCGATCACCGGAAGCGTGCTGATGCGCAGCACCCGCCACACCCGCAGCATTGAAATGAACGGTGCGACGGTCGGTGGGCAATTGTCTTTGCGCAAAGCCATCCTGAACGTCACATCCAAAAACGCCATCACTGGGCAAAACATCCACGTAGAGGGACACATGATCCTGCATGGCCTGCAAGCCAATGCAACACTGTATCTAATGAGTGGCGTCATCGGCGGTCAGATCAATTTTCGTGACAGCACTTTTGGGTCGGAGGAAGGCACTGCATTGCAGGGGCAAAGCCTGACGGTGCATGATATGATGATCTGGAAGAACGTCACGGTCACAGGTGGCGCGATCCAGTTTCTATCTGCCAAGTTTCAAAGCATTTCGACAGATTTCGAAAACTGGCCCGGTCAGGGTGACTTGAAAATTGACGGTATGGTTTACGATCGGATCAGCGCGTCAAAAACCGGCGCAGACGAATTTCTGGCGTGGTTGGCCAAAGGCAGCAAACACAAAGGCACTTTCCGCCCGCAGCCCTACACGCAATTGGCCAAGGTGCTGCACGACATGGGGCATGACACCACCGCCCGCAAGGTTCTGGAAAAACGCGAAGAACTGCTGCGTGAAGATGAACGTCGCAAGATGGGGGTTTGGGCCCCTTTGCACTATGTGTTTGCTGACAAAGCCTTGAAGCATTTGATCGGGTACGGTCATCGCCCCTTCAAAAGCCTTTGGGCGCTGGCCTTCCTGATCCTGGCTGCCATCGCCCCTGCCCACTTCGCATGGGATGAAGGCAGTATGACACCCAATTCGCCTGTGATCTTAAATTCACAAGGGTGGGCTGCGCACTTAGACGCCCACAACCCTGCTGACAGCTGGTCTGCCAAGGAAGCGGCCGGGCAGGATTGGGAAACATTCAACCGTTATGCCTATGGTTTCGATGTGGTTATTCCAATCATCAACTTCGGCCAAACTGACGCATGGGCCCCTTCGACAAACCGCGGATGGTGGGGCCAACAACTTTACTGGTTGCGGTGGGTTTTGGCCGTTGCAGGGTGGATCGTGTCCGCTTTGGGGGCCGCAGCCATCACAGGGTTGATCCGCCGCGACTAATACGCTTTTCAATCCGGTTTCAATCCATACACTCGTGCCAAATCAGGTTTCAGGAGACACCCCATGACAAAAACCAAAATCGCTGTGATCGGCGGCTCGGGTATCTATGATATCGACGGATTGGAAAATGCCGAATGGGCTGCCGTTGATACCCCATGGGGTGCACCTTCTGATCAAATTCTGACGGGTGTGTTAAACGGCGTCGATATGGCGTTTTTACCCCGTCACGGGCGCGGGCACATACACAGTCCGACAACCGTGCCCTACCGCGCCAACATCGATGCCCTGAAGCGGATCGGCGTCACAGATGTAATTTCAGTCTCCGCCTGCGGCAGCTTTCGTGAACAGATGGCCCCCGGTGATTTTGTTATTGTGGATCAATTCATTGATCGCACCTTTGCGCGGGAAAAATCCTTTTTCGGAACCGGATGTGTGGCCCATGTCAGTGTGGCGCACCCCACCTGCCCGCGCCTGTCAGCCGCCTGCCTTGCAGCCGCGATCGATGCAGGGATCACAGTACACGACGGTGGCACCTATCTGGCGATGGAAGGGCCACAGTTCTCGACGCTTGCAGAAAGCAAAATGTATCGCGAGGTCTGGGGCGCGGATGTCATTGGAATGACCAATATGCCAGAGGCGAAACTGGCCCGCGAAGCAGAGCTTTGCTATGCGTCAGTGGCCATGATCACAGATTACGACAGTTGGCACCCGGACCACGGCGAAGTTGATGTGACCCAGATCATCCAGACTTTGATGGGCAACGCCGACAAAGGCCGCGACATGGTGAAACGGTTGCCTGATTTGTTGGGGGCCACCCGCGAAGATTGCCCGCATGGCTGCGACAAGGCGTTGGAATACGCCATTCTGACAGGGCCCGATGCCCGTGATCCTGCGCTGATGGCCAAACTGGATGCTGTGGCGGGACGGGTTTTATGACATTTGACCTTTGGTTGACCTTTTGCGCGGCCTCCATGGCGCTGCTTTTGATCCCAGGCCCCACTGTTTTGCTTGTGCTGAGCTACGCGCTAAGCAAGGGACGCTCAGTTGCCGTGGCCTCCGCTGCCGGCGTGGCCCTTGGGGATCTGATCGCAATGAGCGCTTCATTGGCAGGACTTGGGGCCCTGGTATTGGCGTCGGCCACCGCGTTCACTGTGTTGAAATGGGTCGGTGCGGCCTATCTGATCTGGCTTGGGATAAAATTGATGCGCTCTGCGCCATCCGCCGGATTGGGTGTTCCGCAGGCCGAGGTCACAGCCAAAAGCGTCTTTGGTCACACAGCAGCCGTAACTGCACTTAACCCCAAGTCCATCGCATTTTTTATCGCGTTCGTTCCGCAATTCGTCACGCCCGAGGCGCCTTTGTTGCCGCAGTTTGCCATATTGGTGGCAACCTTTGTGGGTCTTGCAGCCGCCAACGCCTTGGCCTATGCGCTTCTGGCCGACAAGATGCGGCATATGGTTGGGCAACCACATATCATCACTTGGCTTACACGCGCAGGCGGGGCGACATTGGTCGCGATGGGCCTTCTTACCGCCACGCTCAGGAGAGCTGCATGAAAACTGTTCAGGATTACATCCGCACCATCCCCGACTTTCCCCACGAAGGGATCATGTTTCGGGATGTAACTACTTTATTCGCCGATCCACGCGGATTCCGTTTGGCGATTGATCAGCTGTTGCACCCGTATGTGGGCCAGCAGATTGACAAAGTGGTTGGGCTGGAAGCACGAGGGTTTATCTTGGGCGGAGCAATCGCGCATCAGCTTAGTGTGGGTTTTGTGCCGATCCGCAAAGCTGGCAAATTGCCCGGCAAAGTTATCTCGCAGGCTTATACTTTGGAATACGGTGAAGCCGTGATGGAAATTCACGACGACGCCGTGCAACCGGGTGAAAAAATTCTGGTTGTCGACGATCTTCTGGCAACAGGCGGCACCGCGGCAGCTGGCATTCAGCTTTTGGAACAATTGGGTGCAGATATTCTGTCTTGTGCCTTTGTGATTGACCTGCCTGAGCTGGGGGGCCGTAAAAAACTGGAAGCCATGGGGATGGATGTATCTGTGTTATGCGAGTTTGAAGGCGCTTAGGGTCAGAACCCACATTCAGGTGCGTAAAACAGCACCGGGGTTCATGATACCAAAAGGATCAATTGCGGTTTTGATGGCCCGCATCGCGGCCAATTTGGCCGGATCGCCGTAGCGTTCCAGATCGTCGACTTTCAGGCGGCCTACTCCGTGTTCTGCGCTGACAGAACCGCCAAGTTCATGCACCAGATCATGCACCACACGTTTGATTTCGTCACGTTCATTCATGTGGTCGGCGCGGTTGCCGCCGGGCAACGGAAACACATTGTAGTGCAGATTGCCGTCCCCCACATGCCCAAAGCAATTGATGCGAAACTCTCCGATTTTATCAATGCGGTGTCCTGCTGTGTCGATGAACTCTGCAAGCGCACCCAAAGGCACCGAAATGTCATGAGACGACACCGACCCTATGCGTCTGTTGGCTTCTGGAATATGTTCGCGCACCGACCAGAACGCATCAGATTGTGCCTGTGATTGTGCGATAATGCCGTCGCTGACCAAACCACGTTCCAACGCTGTCTCGAACAGTGTTTCCAAGGCATTTGCCGGGCTCATGGCTTTGGGCAGGCCCACTTCGATCAAAACGGACCATTGTGGGGCGACCGTGAATGGCCGACGCACGTCAGGCAAAGTTTCTTCCAGAAAATCAATGCCTTGCTTGTGTATCAGCTCAAACGCAGAAACAGATTCCCCGATCTGGTCACGGGCCAGCGCCAACAACGACAGCGCAGCTTTGGGATTGTCCACGACCAACATAGCTGTGCCCGTTCGGGCCGGACGAGGCGATAGCTTCAGGGCTGCCGCAGTGATAATCCCAAGGGTACCTTCCGATCCGATCAGCAAGTGCCGCAAGTCATAGCCCGTGTTGTTTTTGCGCAAGCGTGAGAGCCCGTTCAAAATTTCGCCGTTCGGCAAAACGGCTTCCACTCCTAGGCATAAATCCCTGATGTTGCCATATCTTAAGACCCCCGTCCCGCCTGCATTGGTGGCGAGGTTGCCGCCGATACGGGCGGTGCCCTCGGCTGCCAATGACAGCGGGAACAAGCGGTTCACGTCCTGCGCCGCCGCTTGAACATCGGCCAAAATCACACCGGCTTCAGCAATCAATACGTTTTCTTCCGCGTAGACCGCGCGCACGGCATTCATCTTTTCCAGCGACAAAATCAATGGCACAGGACCGTTCACCATCACTTGGCCACCGACCAGACCTGTGCCACCGCCATACGGTACGATCCCGATTTTTTGTGCATTGCAAAACGCAACTAAAGCGCTGACTTCATTGGTGTTTCTAGGTTGTGCCACAAGCCCGCTGGGCAGATGATAGCGCCCCCGCGGCTCCTCCAGATACCGTGCATCTGCGGGTTTAAATCTGTCTGAAGGCAACAGGTTTTGTAATTCTGCCCAATGGTCGTCCGTTAACGCATTCAGCATACTCTACCCCACATCAGTTTTTCCGCGTCGGTCACTGCGCAAGGCCGCATACAAAACATGGGTGCGCCAACGCCCGTCAATTTGCAAATAGGACTGGGCGACGCCCTCGTATTTGAATGAACATTTTTCCAGCAACCTGCGAGACGCGGCATTCTCGGGCAAACAGGCCGCTTCAATACGGCTTAGGTCCAATCGGGCAAAGGCGTGATGCACCACTGCTAAAATGGCTTCGCGCATGTACCCGTTGCGGGCATAGTCCTGCCCCGTCCAATACCCCAAGGTGCCCGATTGCGACGGACCACGGCGAATGTTGTCTAAGGTGATGGCCCCCAGCAACCGGTCGTCTTCGCGCCGGATCAGGAACAGCGGCATCGCTGTGCCCCCCGACACCGATCTTTGCGCCCAATAGACACGGTTGGTGAACGCTTTGCGCGTCAGATGATCCTTCGCCCAGCTCGGTTCCCACGGGCTTAGAAAACCATGGCTTTGCTGTCGCAACGCACTCCATGCGCGGAAGTCGGAATGAACAGGAGGGCGCAATGTCATGCGCTCCGTTTCAATCCGCAATTTGCGCTTGGCCAATAGCATCAGGCGGCCCGTTGCTCCTGTAGACGGCTTAATGTCGGTGCCGCCTCGACCGGCCCATACAGGGCCAACGCCGGCGTTGCGGTTGCGGCCATTGCTTCAGCAAATGCCCGCACATCCCCCGTGGTCACAGCATCAATCATCGACACAGTTTCCTCCAACGGCGGGACACGGTCCCAAATCTGGACAAGTCGCGCGAGACGTTCTGCACGGTTAGAGGAACTTTCCAGCCCCATCAACAAACCGGCTTTCATTTGCGCCCGCGCCCGCGCCACCTCTGCGGGTGACATGTCTTCGGCGGCGCGCTTCATTTCGTCAATTGTGATGGAGGCCAAATCCGCCACCTCATCGCCCGACGTACCAGCATAGACCGTCATCATGCCTGTGTCGGCATATGCCCCGGCCTGCGCAAAGATCGTATAACACAAGCCGCGCTTTTCACGGATTTCCTGAAACAATCGCGACGACATGCCCCCACCCAATGCACTGGCATAGATTTGCGCCACGTAAATATCATCAGCACGGTAGCCCGGGCTTTCAAAACCAAGCGCAAAATGCGCCTGTTCCAAAGGTTTGACCTGACGCGTTTCGCCCCCGATGAATTTGGCAGGGGCCACATTAAACTTTGGGGTTGGCTTGAGGTGCCCAAAGAGACTTTCGGCCAATTTGACCAACGCGTCATGATCCACAGCGCCTGCAGCCGACAAAATCATCTGTTCCGGACCGTAGTGCGATCCAACAAAATCCGACAGATCCTGACGCGTGAATGATGACACGCGTTCCGATGGTCCTAATATCGTGCGGCCCATCGGTTGATCCGGGAACGCTTCTTCCTGAAGCCAATCAAAGATCACATCATCCGGCGTGTCCAATGCCTGACCGATTTCTTGCAAGATCACGCCGCGCTCGACCTCAATCTCACTGTCTTCAAACACAGGGTTCAGCAAAATATCCGCCAAAACATCCAGCGCCAAAGGCACGTCGTTTTCCAAAACGCGGGCGTAATAGGCCGTGACCTCGCGGCTGGTGTATGCGTTGATATAGCCGCCCACATCTTCGATGGCTTCTGCGATCTGCAACGCGGACCGGCGATCTGTGCCCTTAAAGGCCATATGTTCCAGAAAATGCGCGATACCGTTTTGCTGTGGCATCTCATGGCGTGCGCCTGCGCCCACCCAGATCCCCACAGTTGTCGAAGCCAGACCCGGCATATGTTCTGTAACGATGCGAAAGCCATTGGACAGGCGGTGCGTTTGCAAGCTCATGGGCGGATGTTCTTTCGAATATGATCCATCAATGCGTCAAGGTTGTCGGGCACCCGCGTGACGCGTTCCGACCTGTCATAAAGGTCATCCATGCGTGGGGGAAGAGGGGGATGTACATCAGATGCCGCTTCGACCGCTGCCGGGAATTTCGCAGGGTGCGCTGTGGCCAGTGTAATCATCGGTGTACCTGTAACGCGCTGTTCTTCAGCTACTTTCACACCAATCGCCGAATGGGGGCACAACAATTCCCCTGTAGATGCCAAGGCCGCCTTGATTGTCGCACGGGTGTCCTCTTCCGAGGCGCGTCCAGAATCGTAGTGGCTTTGCAAAACCTGCATTGCCCCTTGGCTGACGTCAAAACCACCAGCTTTCAGCTCATCCATCAGCTGCGCAACCGCAGCACCGTCCCGATCATAGGCGTCAAACAATGCCCGTTCAAAGTTGGAGCTGACCTGAATATCCATAGACGGGCTTATCGAGGGCACGGTGTCCCCCTTATGATAGCCTTGGCCTTTCAGACAACGATCCAGAATGTCGTTTTGATTGGTGGCCACAACCAGACGGTCAATCGGCAAGCCCATCTGTTTGGCGATGTAGCCTGCGAAAATGTCACCAAAATTGCCTGTTGGCACGGTAAAGCTGATTTTGCGGTGGGGTGCGCCAAGGCTAACGGCAGAACTGAAATAGTACACCACCTGCGCAAGCACCCGCGCCCAATTGATCGAATTGACCCCGGCAAGACGCACACCATCGCGGAAATCGAAGTCATTGAACATATCTTTAAGGCGCGCCTGACACGCGTCAAAATCCCCGTCCATAGCCAAAGCATGCACATTATCCTCTGTGGGTGTCGTCATTTGACGGCGCTGCACTTCGGAAATCCGGCCATGAGGGTACAAAATAAAGACATCAACATTGTCCAAACCCCGAAAGGCCTCGATGGCGGCGGACCCTGTGTCCCCCGACGTGGCCCCCACAATTGTCACACGTTCGTTCCGCCGTGACAGGGCCGTTTGGAACAATTGGCCGATAAGCTGCATTGCAAAGTCTTTGAAAGCAAGCGTAGGGCCATGAAACAGCTCTAGCAGGAAATGACCCTGATCCAATTGCACCAAAGGCGCACGGGCGTCGTGGCCGAACCCCGCATAAGCTTTGGCAATGATCGCCTTGAAATCATCGTCACTGAAGGTGTCACCCACAAACGGCCGCATCACCGTAAAGGCGATCTCTTCGTAGCTTTGCCCTTCCATTGCGGCGATCGTGGCATGATCCAACGTCGGGATTGCTTCGGGCACATACAGTCCGCCATCGCGGGCAAGGCCAGACAACATGGCATCTTCAAAGCTAAGCGCGGGGGCTTTGCCCCGGGTCGAGATGTATTTCACGAAACTTTACTCTGTTTTGGCGCGGGGTCCGCGCGTTAGGAAATAGGCGGTCATCGCCAGCCAAATCGCAGCCAGCGAGAACCAGGTTATTGCGTATTGCAGATGGTTGTTGGGGATATTTCCGGTCTCTACGGGCCATGGTGTTACACCCAGATCAACCTGAGGCGCCTCTGAAAGCACCATCAGCACTGGGTCCACCCCAAGCATCTGCGCCATGGCATCTACGTCGCGGGCAAACCAGAAATTGTCAATCACATCCGGGTCCGGCGTGAATTGGTCGATTTCCTGTGGGCGGTCCAAATTGCCTTTGATCTGCACCCGGTGCATGGGCGCAGGCGCTACGGCGTCCGCCGTGCGTTGCCACCCTGTGTCGACCAAAATCTTACCAATGCTGTTTGACTGGAAAGGGCGAATAATCCGGTACACCGGCCCGATGGTCTTGCGCGATGCCAGCACCCGCAAATAGCCTTCCAAAAACACACCACTGGCTTTGACGGGACTATAGCGATTGTCTGCATCCGCGACCAACTCTGGCGTCAGGGCGCGGGGGGACGCTGTTGCGCGGGCTTCGATTTCAGCCAAAAGGCCCTGTTTCCATGCCAGTCTCTGGACCTGCCACGTGCCAAGGCTGATCAAAATGCCAGCGCCGCCCAGGCCGAAAATCACAAAGAAAAAGATACGCGACATCAGTGCAGTGGCTCCGAACAGCAAAGGCGCGTGAATGTATCACGCGCCTTACGGGTTTTAAGGATTTCGAGGTTTAGTGCAAGCCAAACAACCGCGGTTCAAAGAGCTTAGACGCCCCAGAGATAAACGGCGAAGAACAAGAACAACCAAACCACATCAACGAAGTGCCAGTACCAAGCGGCGGCTTCGAAACCGATATGGCGCTCGGGGGTGAAATGTCCCTTGATGGCGCGAACCAAACACACCGTCAAAAAGATCGTCCCGATCAACACGTGGAAGCCGTGGAAGCCGGTTGCCATAAAGAAGTTAGAAAAGAATTCGTCCCCGCCAAATTCCCAGCCCTGCTTCAACAGATAGCCGTATTCGTAGGCTTGCAACGCGGTGAACAAAACGCCCAAAGCGATGGAAATCGACAAGCCTGTGATCAGGTCTTTACGGTTGTTTTCATGAACCAAAGCGTGGTGCGCCCACGTCACGGCACACCCCGACAACAGCAACACAAGCGTGTTGATCAAAGGCAAGTGCAACGCATCGACTTGATAGAAGATCGGGGCGACGTATTCGGTGCCGGCGTAGTCTTCCATTGGGTAAATAGCGTGTTTGAAGAATGACCAGAACCATGCCGCAAAGAACATGACTTCGGACATGATAAACAGGATCACACCATAGCGCAGGCCGATCTGGACCACTGGTGTGTGATCGCCAATTTTGGCTTCGGCAACACATTCTGCCCACCAGCCAAACATCACGTAAAGCACAGCGGCCAGCCCCATCAGGAACATCCAAGGGCCAGACAGTTCAACGGATTTGAAGAAAATCGTCAAACCGCCCGACATCCAGACGACCGCGCCAAACAGCATGACAAAACCGCCAACTGCGCCCAGCAGCGGCCACGTTGAGGGAGCGAGGATATGATAATCGTGATTTTTTGCATGGGCCATTAGAAGCGTCCCTTAGTTCAGGTTGGTGTCATTGTCTGTCTCAACGGCTGCAAAGCCTTCGGGCAGATCGATTTCGTAAAATGTATAACTCAGCGTGATCGTGTGCACGTATTTTCCGTCGCGGTCATCAACAATTTCCGGATCCACATAGAACGTAACGGGCATCATGACGCGCTCACCGGGGGCCAGAACCTGCTCTTCAAAGCAAAAGCAGTCGATTTTGTTGAAAAAGTAACCCGCTTGATACGGCGCGACATTGTAGCTGGCGGACCCTGCGATGGGGCGGTCAGTCGGGTTATAGGCCTCGTAGAAAGCCAATCCCGTTTCGCCAATCCGCAGCTCCATTTCGCGCACTTCAGGCTTGAAGTCCCACGACATATCCGCGTCCAGCGACGCGTCGAAACGGACTTTTATAGTCTGATCCAGGACGTCTTCGGATGCCACTTCCGACACGCCCGTGGTGCCACCAAAGCCGGTCACACGGCAGAACCAATCATAGAACGGCACCGACGCCCAGGCCAGCCCGCCCATAACAACAACCAAAGCCACTGTTTGAGCGACAGTTTTTTGAGGACCTTCAAGCCGCATCATTGCAGCTCTTCCGCACGCGGCAGTTCAAAATCACCGCTTGTGACTTTTGTGAACGTCAAGGCAAGCACCAACACCACAAAGGCTGCCAGCATCAGGCCGACGCCCACATTGCGCCCTTTGCGGCGGCTGTGGATTTCATGTTCTGCTTTAATCGCCATTACCAGCCTCCCAGACCCCAAGGACGCAACAACGCCTCGGCCAGAATAGCACCGAAGTGCAAGAAGAGATAAAGTAGGGAAAGTTTGAAGAATTTCTTTTCAACCGCATAATCGTCTTGGTCAGCGATGACTTCATCGCGACGCCAAATATCATAGGCCCCTTTCAGGAACAGTGCATTCAAGATCACGGCGGCCAAAAGATAGATCGGACCGCCAATCGACGTAAACCCGGTGCCGACAGCCAAAACAGCCAGCAAAACAGTATAGGCCAGAATGTGGCGGCGGGTTGATGGACGCCCGTGCGTCACCGTCAGCATCGGCACGCCCGCATCATCGTAGTCGGACCGCATGAACAGTGCCAATGCCCAGAAGTGTGGCGGCGTCCACATAAAGATCAACGCAAACATCAGCCAAGGTTCAACGGCCATAGCCCCGGTTGCCACAACCCATCCGATCACCGGCGGAAAGGCCCCAGCCGCGCCGCCGATAACGATGTTCTGCGGCGTCGCGCGTTTCAGCCACATGGAATAAACGACCACATAGAAAAAGATGGTGAAAGCCAAAAGACCGGCCGCAAGCAAATTGGCTGACAGTGCCAGCATCATAACCGCAAGGCCGGACAGTGCCACACCAAGGTTCAGCGCTTCGCCCGGCTGGACCTTGCCTGCGGGAATGGGGCGCTTTGCGGTGCGCTTCATCACCTGATCAATGTCTGCATCCCACCACATGTTCAGCGACCCCGAAGCCCCTGCCCCGATGGCGATGAACAAGATCGACGCAAACCCGATGACCGGATGCACAGAAACCGGCGCCGCAAGCAGGCCAACTACGGCCGTGAACACCACCAATTGCATGACCCGAGGCTTCATCAGCTCGTAGTAGTCACGCAAAGAGGGCTCTGCCTCTTGGGATTGGGGGGTATAGCTAACGTCAGTCATGGGCTGGCTGTCCTCAATGAATGCGATGCGAATAGGCAGGGTTAATACCCCGCCCAGCGCTTAGTTGGATGCGACCTGAATCGCAGCTGGCGCCTCTGCGTATTCGTCGATAGCGCCCTTCAGCCATGCATCATACGCTTCTTGGCTGACAACTTTGACGGTGATCGGCATGTAGGCGTGGTCTTTGCCGCAAAGCTCTGAACATTGCCCAAAATAGATACCTTCTTTGTCGGCAGCGAACCATAGCTCTGCCAGACGGCCCGGAACGGCGTCTTGCTTCACACCGAAGGCCGGGATGGTCCATGCGTGGATCACGTCCGCGCCTGTCACTTGCATCACGACAGTTTTCCCCACGGGCACAACCACGGATGTATCAGTGGCCAGCAGGTATTCACGCTGCGAATAACCGGCCGCTTCCAGATCTTCGCGTTCCAAAATGAAGCTGTCGAATGCGAAATCGTGATCGACATATTCATAGCCCCAATACCATTGGTAACCTGTGACCTTGATCGTGATGTCAGCTTCGGGAATCTCTTGCTGCTTGAACAAGATCGGCAAGGAAAACGCGCCGATAAAGACCAAGATAACAATAGGAATGACGGTCCAGGCAACCTCGACAGGTGAGTGGTGCGTGAAAGAGGCCGCTTCCGGGTTGCGCTTGCGGTTATAGCGATACGCCGCCCACAACAGCAGACCTGTGACGAACAACGTGATGACGGTGCAAACCACCAACAACATGCCATCCAACCATTGCAGGTCTTCTGCCAGTTCCGTCGCAGCAGGCTGGAAGCCCATCTTGCCGTCGACCGGTGCCCCGATGATTTCCAGATCGCCCAAAGCGTCTTGTGCAAACGCAGGTGCCGCCGCGAAGGCCGCAAAAAGGCCAGAGAATGAGAATAGGTTTTTCATGTGTCGTCCTGATCTTGTGATCGCTTTGGGTTCGGGTGAAAGGTCAATCGCGCGCACCGCTTTCGCCTCCCGTTGTATTATCGTCGCTTACAATCATATTCTTAACTCAAGATAAAGTCTTTTGAGGCGCGGCAAACGGACGCTTTTTGTATAAAGCGAAGGAAAGCCGCCAAAAACAGGAACACAATTATGGCCGATGCCCCCTTTTCTCCGTTCGAATCCGATCTGGACCGTGACGCCGCCTTGACCCATTTGCGCAGTGCAACAGCGGGCGCAGACGACGGAGAGCTGTTTTTGGAACGCCGCAGATCGGAAGCTATGGTGTTCGACGATGGCCGTTTGAAAACCGCCAGCTACGACGCATCCGAAGGCTTCGGACTGCGTGCGGTGCGCGGCGATGTCGCAGGCTATGCCCATTCAACGGAGATCTCCGAATCTGCACTAAAACGCGCAACCGAAACCGCGCGTCTGGCTGTGGGCGCTGGCGGTGGCACATGGGCAGACGCACCCCAGGCCACGAATGAACGGCTTTATACCGATGAAGACCCCATCGCGGGTGCTGCGTTCCCCGTAAAACTCGACACGCTGCGCGACATGGATGCCTTCGCCCGCGATCTTGATTCGCGCGTGGTTCAGGTCACGGCCAGCATTGCCGCCTCCCTGCAAGAGGTCGAGATTCTGCGCCCCGAAGGCACATCGGTGCGCGACGTGCGCCCGATGACCCGCGTGAATGTGTCGATCATCGTGGAACAAAACGGTCGCCGCGAATCCGGGTCAGCGGGCGGCGGTGGTCGTGTGGGGTTGGACGGCTTGCTGGACCCCACCGACTGGCAAGGCAAAATCCGCGAAGCGTTGCGCGTGGCTGTTGTGAACTTGGACGCGGTCCCTGCCCCTGCAGGCATCATGGACGTGGTGCTTGGCCCGGGCTGGCCGGGCATTCTGCTGCACGAAGCCATCGGGCACGGGCTTGAAGGGGACTTCAACCGCAAAGGCACCTCTGCGTTTGCAGGGCTGATGGGTCAACGGATCGCGGCCCCCGGCGTCACCGTTTTGGACGACGGCACGATTCCCGACCGTCGCGGATCAATCACTGTGGACGATGAAGGTACGCCTTCCGCCAAGAACACACTGATCGAGGACGGAATATTGGTCGGCTATATGCAAGACCGTCAAAACGCCCGCCTGATGGGTGTCAAAGCCACCGGAAACGGGCGCCGCGAAAGCTACGCCCATGCCCCGATGCCGCGCATGACCAACACCTACATGCTGGGGGGTGATGTGGCCCCCGGTGACATCGTAGCAGACCTGAAAGACGGCATTTATGCCGTTGGCTTTGGTGGCGGTCAGGTTGACATCACCAACGGCAAGTTTGTTTTCAGCTGCACGGAAGCTTACCGCGTGCGGAACGGCGTTGTGGGCGAGGCTGTGAATGGCGCGACGCTGATCGGGGATGGGGCCACCGCCCTGAAACATATCCGCGCGATCGGCAACGACATGGCGCTTGATCCCGGCATGGGCAACTGCGGCAAAGCAGGGCAATGGGTGCCAGTGGGCGTCGGCCAGCCTACTTTGATGATTGGCGGGCTCACGGTCGGAGGGTCAGCAGCTTAGGGTCCTGACCCTAAGCCCCAACTGTCTTAGCGCAGGCCGCACCGCGAAGGTTGACAGAAGTGTGTAACCAAATCTAAAAATATCCAACATTTTTAGATTTGCGGTACATAAATGATCTTCACCAGCAAGAAATCCGACGACAGCACCATCGTTGATCTGCTGGCGTCATCCTTGCGGCGCGACATTGCATTTGGGACGCTGTTGCCGGACCAAAAGCTAAAAATTAACGAATTGCGCACCCGCTATGGCGGATCAAACCATTCCATGCGGGAAACGCTGCGCATTTTATCGACCGAGGGTCTGGTAGAAGCCACGGCGCAACGCGGTTTTCGTGTCACCTCAGCCACCGAAGACGATGTACGCGATATTCAACTGGTCCGGGTCGAGGTCGAAAAAGTGGCTTTGGCCCGCGCCATCGCTTTGGGCGACGTGGCCTGGGAGGGGCGCGTTATGGCAGCGCATCACGCATTGCAAAAAGCCGAAAGCATGGCTGCAACCGATCCCGATGATCTGGTGGCCTTGGAATGGGACGAAGCCTGCCGTGCGTTTTCCTATGCGCTGTTACAAGCCTGCGACAGCCCGCGCCTTATTGATTTGCACCGTAAATTCTTTGACCAAAGCCGGCGGTTCCGGTTGGCCCAAATGCGCGAAGGGCGACTAGACTGGACGGCCCGCAGGCTGCGCCAAAAAGGGCTGCTGGATGCAGTGTTGTCGCGCAATGAAACGGATGCGCTGCGCCTTTTACAAGACGATGTCGAGGCAGAGCTGCGACATTAATCAAAACGCAAAACAAGTGATCAATCTGGGAGGATAACATGACACTATTCAATCGCCGAAAGGCACTGGCCCTGATGGGCGGCACAGTTGCGGCTTCGGGGCTGGCGGCCCCTGCTTTGGCCGCGAACAAAAAGATCAAAGTGGGTGCATTGCGCTTTACATCCCACTCCGGCAATTTTGTAGGCTACGAGCGCGGCTATTTCGCCGAAGCCGGTCTGGATGTTGAATTCGAATTTTTCCAAGCGGCCCAACCCATGGCCGTGGCCATTGCGTCAGGGGATGTGGATTATGCGGTCACGGCTGTGTCCGGCGGTCTGATCAATTTGGCCGAAAAAGGTGCCATTAAGGTGATTGGCGGCGCTTTAAGCGAAGAGGCGGGCATCGACGGGCAAAAATACCTGATTTCCGATGCGTCCTATCAGGCGGGTATCACATCGCTGAAAGATCTGGATGGCAAGGCCTACGCGGTGACCCAAGCCGGGTCATCCTTCCATTACATGGGATCTAAGATGGCTGCCGCAGAAGGCATTGATCTGCGCTTTACCCCCTTGCAAAAGGTCGGCGCGATCATTGGCGCGATGAAGTCCGGCCAAGTGGACGCATGGTCCATCGTTCCGCATATCGCCAAGCCACTGGCCAAGGCGGGCGCATGGCATATGGTTGGCAATGTTTCGGACTATATACCAGACTATCAGGTCACGACCGTTTTCACCTCGGCCAAGAATGCCGCAGATGAACGCGGCATGACCGAAAGCTTCCTTGCGGGCTTTTCCAAGGGTGTTGATGATTACGCCGCGGCGATGATCGATGGCACGGCGGATCAGAATGCCATGATCGATCTGATCCACAAATATGTCTACACGGACCGCGAACGGGCAAAAGCTGCACCGTCCATCGTCAATGGCACGATGCGGATCAACAAAGGCGCAGCGCTGAACATCGCATCGATCAAGGACCAGCTTGCTTGGTTCCAGTCCGAGGGTCTGGTGGACGCGGATATTTCCATCGAACAGCTGGTTGACCCGTCCTACGTGGACATGATTGGCGCTTGATCACCATATCACCACTGGGGCCTGCATCACGCGGGCCCCGGTTTCACTTGTGAAGGGTCCCAAATGGACATTCGGTTGGACGGCATTGGCCATTTCTATGATGATTTCGAAGTTATGCGAGACATCTCGCTGGACATTCCAAGCGGTCAGATCGTGTGTATCGTTGGCCCGTCCGGTTGCGGAAAATCGACCTTGTTGCGCTTTATTGGTGGGCTGGAGCGCCCCCAAAAGGGCCGTGTCCTGCAGGTGGGGGACGCACCGCAGGGATGCCTGAACCCATTGACCTATATCTTTCAGGATTTCGCCCTGCTGCCGTGGCGGTCGGTGGCGGGCAATATTTCTTTGGTGCTTGAGGATCACGGGATCAAAGGGGCTGCGGCCAAAACAATTATCGCAGATGTCTTGGCGCGTACCAAATTGACGGATTTCGCAGGGGCGCTGCCCAAGCAACTGTCAGGCGGAATGAAGCAACGCGTGGCCATTGCCCGCGCACTTGCAGTGAACCCGGCCGTGATGCTGATGGACGAACCGCTGTCGGCATTAGACAGCCAGACCCGCGAACTGCTGATGGACGATCTGGTTGAACTTTGGACCCGCCAGCCGTTTACAGCCGTCTATGTCACACACAATTTGGCCGAAGCCGTGCGCCTAGGCCACAAAGTCGTGGTCCTGTCACGCCGTCCGGGACAAATCCGCGAAATCGTGGACATCGACAAACCCCTGTCCCAGCGTGAATTCGGCGATGCCGATCTAGACCGCGCCCAAAAACAACTTTGGCAGTTGATGCGCGACGAAGCGCGCGCTGCCGATCAGGAGCTGCTGCATGGATAATGCCGGAAAATCAGTTGCGTTTCGGGGCGGTGGTTTCGCACCGCAATCGCGCCGTTGGGTGGGTGTTGCGGTCTTTGTGGCGCTGATCCTTTTGACGGAATGGGGCACACGCGCAGGCTGGATTTCGTCGCTGTCCTTGCCCCGCCCGTCGGATGTTCTGGACACATTTCACCAACTTTATGACAGCGGTTTGCTGTTCAAGCACCTGTTCCCCAGCCTGTCACGTCTGTTTGTCGGCGCGTTGATCGGCGCCAGCGTCGGCATCAGTGTCGGCATCCTGATCGGTCTGTTTTCTTATGTGCGCTCAGGTCTTGTGCCTTTGGTCGCGGCCATTTTTCCGATCCCCAAGATCGCACTTTTGCCGCTGTTTGTGATCTGGTTTGGCATTGGAGAAGGGTCAAAATACGCTTTGATCGCCTTTGGCACCTTCACCCCTACCGTGGTCGCAACCTATGGCGCGGTTGATAATGTAGACCGCACCTTGATCCGCATGGGCCAAAGCTTTGGGCTGTCTTGGTGGTCGATTGTGCGCAAGATCGTTCTGCCCGGGGCCATGCCGGGCATTCTGTCCGGTCTCAGGATCAGCTTGGCGATTGCCATTATCCTGTTGGTTGCAGCCGAAATGCTTGGGGCTGAATACGGCATCGGGGCCTATATCCTTGAGGCGGGATCGCTGTACGATCTTGAACGGTTGTTTGCAGGGGTTGTGATCTTGTCCTTGCTTGGGGTTTTGATCAGTGCCGTGATTGGCGTGTTCGAGCGGCGATTGCTGGGGTGGCGCACGTAAAGCTTTAATGCGCTTTAAGTGATCTGTAGCTTTTGACACTGCGTAGGCCGCTGAACACCGACACCAGAAAAGACGCGGCAAAAGCGGCAACCACCACAAACAGGCCTGCCTTGGCCCCGAAACCGCCCGCGACCATCCCCCCTGCAAGTGCGCCAAGGGGTCTAACGCCATAAATCGCTGTCTGAATGACCGCATTGACCCGCCCAAGCATCGCAGGTGGTGTCACACTCTGGCGCACAGAGTTTTGGGCGATCAGCCACATAGATGGCCCGAACCCAAGCAACAGAAAACAAGCGTACAGCCAGATATCGGACGTCGCGGGCCCGATCATGGTCAGACCAAGGGCCGCAAGAACTGAACTTCCCGGCCCAAAAAGCAAAATAATAGACGGGGCAATCCGGTCCAGAATGCGCCCCGCCAGCCATGATCCAAAGACCGCGGCCAGCCCCAACGCCGATAACGCAAACCCGAATGCCCCCGGCGCGAACCCGTAGATGTCACGGATCACCGGAACCAATGTGACAAGAAGGGCTGCAAAAGCCAAATTCCAGAAAATTGCACATAGTGAAATCGGCAGCAAAAGCCGATGGCGCAACGCATAACGGCCCCCATCGAATATCTGCGACAAAACTGAACCTTGTTGCTTTGGAATGACATCAAACCGGGGCAAGGTTATCGACAAACCGAACGCGCACAGCGACCCAAAGCACGCGGCGGCAAACATCACCCAAGCAGGCGCTTCGCTGACGACCAGCCCGACGACGAGGGGTACGGCAAAAGAACACAAGGCACGCGGGATTTCGACAGCGGCATTCGCACGCGCAAGGTTCCCTGCCCCAACGGCACGCGGCAATATCGACAATGCCGTCAAACCGAACAGAACCACGCCGAATCCCGCGACAGTTATCGCCACCCCGAACCAGACAACCGATCCGGACAAAATGGCAAATACCGCCCCGGCAAAGCCTGCAAAAGACGTCATTGCAGACAGCGCCGCCAACGTACGAAGATCTTTCTGGTCGATCAGGATCCCAAACGGAATTGATCCCAGCAGATGGGCCATGGATTGGCATGCAACCAAAACTCCGATCATTTGTGATGAAGCCCCGAACGCCAAAGCCGCGATAAGCGGGACAGAAACGTTTGCGATTTGATCAGAAAAATGAGTGCCATAGGCAGCCCCAGATAAGCGATGAAGTGTCGTCACCAAAATTGCTCCTGCAGTTTTTGGTGATGCATAGGCTTGCCAAGATTTCGAAGCGACCCGTTTCCTGCGCAATGGCGCTGACCGATGTATTTGATCTGTTTTGGGGTGTGGTTTTAGTTTTACGTGGTTTTAGGTTTTCCGCTCATGACCCAAGCAACAATCAGAGATTGAACCAACAAAAAAGACAGTATCCCCATAAATAGTGAGGATTTCGTTCACCTGCTGTTAACCACCCTATCGCTATACAAGGTACAGCAACGGACGGAGCTACGGATGACTGACCAAGGATTTACTCCTTCTTCCACTCACCCCCCACTCCCACCCACCTCGGAAGTTGACCAGTTTCATCGTCTCCGTCTGTTGCGATCCCGCCGGGTCGGCATCTCTACATACAAACGCCTGCTGATTGAACACGGCACTGCGCAAAACGCGCTGGCCGCGCTGCCCGAGGTAGCGCGTGCCGCCGGCGTTTCCGGCTATCAACTATGCCCCGAAGGCGTGATCCACGCAGAAATGCGCGCGGCACGCGATTTTGGCGCGGTTCTGGTGGATCATCGGCATCCCGCCTACCCGTCTTCACTGGCCGAATTGGATGACGCGCCCCCCTTTTTGTGGACGCTGGGCGACGTATCCATTTTGCAAAAGCCCATGATTGCAATGGTCGGAGCACGCAATGCGTCGTCGCTTGGCACCCGCATGGCCAAAAAGCTGGCCGCCGACCTGGGCGAAGTCGGATATGTTGTGGTGTCAGGACTTGCCCGCGGCGTTGATGCAGCCGCGCATTTGGCCGCATTGCCGACTGGCACAGTCGCCGTGCAAGCGGGTGGGGTCGATGTGATGTATCCCGCCGAAAACACCGAACTGGCCTTGGGCATCGCCCAACAGGGCTTGCGTGTAAGCGAAATGCCGATGGGACAACAACCGATGGCGCGGCATTTTCCAATGCGCAACAGGATCATTTCGGGACTGGCGCAGGCCACGATCGTGGTGGAAGCCGCCGCAAAATCAGGCAGTTTGATTACGGCTCGTGACGCTTTGGACCAAGGGCGCGACGTGCTGGCGGTGCCGGGGCATCCTTTTGACGCCCGCGCGTCGGGTTGCAACATGCTGATCCGCGATGGGGCCACATTGGTGCGCGGGGCCGATGATGTGCTGGCCGCATTGGCGCCTTTGTGCCAATCGCCCTCACGACAAGCCGAATTGCCCCTTGCCGCCGAAGAAACGCCGCCCAAACAACCCGGCCTGCGGGATACATCCGCCTTGCATATGCAGATTCTGGACCGCCTTGGCCCTGCCCCCATGGCCGAAGACCAATTGATCCGCGACATTGCAGTCCCTGCGTCTCAAATCACGCCGGTTTTGGTGTCGCTTGAACTGGACGGGCAAATCCAACGACGCCAAGGTGGCCTTCTGACCAAAGCGTAGGATCACAGCAATTTCTTGGGGCAAATCGGGGCAAATCCACCTGCGACATCATCAGCATCGCGCGGCTTGGTTGACAATAAAAGCTTGCACCCCACATCTTGCGCAGCCATAGACGCCCTGAAATCTAGCCTAAAAGGTGCCTTAATACATGCCAGTTGTTGTTGTTGAATCGCCAGCTAAAGCCAAGACAATCAACAAGTATTTGGGTGACAACTATACTGTTTTAGCCTCTTACGGGCATGTGCGCGACCTGCCCCCGAAAGACGGATCTGTCGACACAGACAATGAATTCGACATGCTTTGGGAGATCGGCAGCGACAGCAAAAAACACGTCAAAGCAATTGCCGATGCGCTGAAAGACGACAACGAACTGATCCTTGCAACTGACCCTGACCGCGAAGGCGAAGCCATCAGCTGGCACCTGCAAGAGGCGCTGACAAAGCGCAAATCCATCAAGAAGGACACACCTGTCAGCCGCGTGGTGTTCAACGCAATCACCAAGGCCGCTGTCACCGAAGCCATGCAAAATCCGCGCGAAGTGGACATGCCTTTGGTTGAGGCCTATCTGGCCCGTCGTGCACTTGACTATCTTGTGGGGTTCAAGCTGTCGCCCGTTCTGTGGCGCAAACTGCCCGGCAGCCGGTCCGCTGGCCGCGTTCAATCGGTGTGCCTGCGCATCATCACAGAACGCGAAATGGAGATCGAGGCATTCCGTAACCGTGAATACTGGTCGGTCAAAGCGATCTTGTCGTCCCCCACGGGTCAAGAATACGAAGCCCGCCTGACGACGCTTGCCGGTAAAAAGCTGGACAAATACGACATCGAAAACCAGCAACAGGCCGAAATGGCCGAAGCTGCAATCACCAGCCGCGATCTGACCATTCAATCCGTCGAAGCCAAACCCGCGACGCGCAACCCGTCTGCCCCGTTCATGACATCGACATTGCAACAAGAAGCCAGCCGCAAGTTCGGCATGGGCGCGCGCCAATGCATGAGCAGCGCCCAACGTCTGTATGAAGCGGGCCACATCACCTACATGCGGACCGATGGCATCGACATGGCCCCCGAGGCCGTCACGATGGCCCGTGACGCAATCAAGGACCGCTTTGGCGGTGAATACGTGCCTGCCCAGCCGCGCATGTACAAAAACAAAGCCAAGAACGCGCAAGAAGCCCACGAATGTATCCGCCCGACGGATATGACCAATGATGCGGCGTCTTTGAAGATCATGGATGCAGACCAGCGCAAACTATATGACCTGATCTGGAAGCGAACATTGGCATGCCAGATGGAATCGGCCCGTCTGGAACGCACCACAGTCGAAATCGGCAGCGCTGACGGCCAAGTCGGCCTGCGTGCCACAGGCCAGGTTATGCTGTTTGACGGTTTTCTGAAAGTCTATGAGGAAGGCCGTGATGACGTTGTGGTCGATGACGACGACAAACGCCTGCCGCAACTTAACCAGAACGACAAAGCCGATAAAAAGTCGATCACACCGGAACAACACTTTACCCAGCCTCCGCCTCGCTACACCGAAGCGACGCTGGTCAAGCGGATGGAAGAACTGGGCATCGGTCGCCCATCGACCTACGCCAGCGTTGTGACGACGATTCAGGACCGCGATTATGTGCGCAAAGAAAAGAACCGCCTGATCCCCGAGGACAAAGGCCGTTTGGTGATTGCCTTCCTCGAAAACTACTTCCGTCGCTATGTGGGATATGACTTTACCGCGTCGTTGGAAGAAGAACTGGATGACGTCAGCGCGGGCGATCGCAATTACAAAGACGTTTTAGGCTCATTCTGGCGCGATTTTTCTGCGGCCATCGCCGAAACCAGCGAATTGCGCATCACCGAAGTGCTCGAAAAGATCAACGAAGTGCTTGAACCGCATTTGTTTCCTGTCACCGAAGAGGGCGGCGATCCGCGTTTGTGCCCCAACTGTGAAAAAGGCCGCCTCAGCATGCGCACCGCCCGCTCTGGCGGTGCTTTCATTGGCTGTTCCAACTATCCGGAATGCCGATATACCCGCGCCTTCGGCCCTCCCGGCGCTGAAGACACCGGTGGCATCCCGCCTGAAGGCAAACATCTGGGCGACGACGACGGCGACAAGATTTATGCTTTCAAAGGACGCTTCGGGCCTTATGTACAGCGCGGCGAAGTCACGGACGACAATAAGAAACCGCCCCGTCAGTCGATCCCAAAAGATTGGCCGCCTGCCGATGTGGACCTAAGCCAAGCGCTGATGTTGCTGTCACTGCCCCGCGAAATCGGACCGCATCCGGAAGACGGCGTGATGGTTTGGGCCAATATCGGACGTTATGGTCCCTATCTGAAACACGCTGCCAGCACATCGGAACGCGGTGGCACAAACGCCAACTTGGAAGGCATAGACGAAGTCTGGACAGTTGGTATGAACCGCGCCGTCCAGCTTTTGGCCGAAAAAGTAGCATCCCGTGGTGGGCGCGGCGTGGCCGCAAAACCGATCCGCGAAATGGGCGAACACCCCGATCAGGGCGGCAACGTCGCCATCATGAGCGGTAAATACGGGCCTTATGTGAAGTGGGAAAAGATCAACGCCACGATCCCCAAGGAAATCGAACCCGAAGACCTAAGCATGGATCAAGCTGTGCAACTTTTGGATGAAAAGGCTGCCAAAAAAGGCACCGGACGCCGGAAAACAGCGGCGAAAAAGCCAACAAAAGCAGCGGCCGCCAAGAAAACCACAGCCAAAAAGCCAGCTGCCAAGAAAAAGCCCGCCGCCAAAAAGAAGCCAGCCGCGAAAAAGGATTGATCTGATCCTGCCATGGGCGCTTGCACTATAACGCATGCGCCCATGTGCGAAAATCCGCCGTTTTTAGCAGAAAAACGGCCTTTTCCCCTCGTTTCTCAACCAGGTGACACAATTCTGGACATGTAAATTGACAGAATTCGTGTGCAACGGCATACATATATTAGCTGGTTAGAATACCCGGGGAAGTTGTGGCCAGCCCTACCCCCAAAAGAAACATCACGAACTATACGCATCAGCCAATGCGTAATGGAAGCCAAGGAAACAGTATGAGAACGGGCTATGGGTTTGCATCCAAGGCTTTAGAAATCAAAGCGTTTAGCGCTGAGGTTGCTTGCTGTGCCCATCCGTTTTTCTTGCGCGCGTTCCATGGTTTAATGACACGGGGAAAACACCGCTATGCATGACACCATTGAAACCCACTTTACCGAAGATGAGCTGTTTCATAGTTTTGCGGGTGCGCAAGTGGCTATGATCATCACGAATCCCAACCTAGATGATAACCCGATTGTGTATGTAAATCAGGCGTTTACCGCCATGACCGGATACAAGCGCAGCGCAATAATCGGTCAGAACTGTCGTTTTCTGCAGGGTGAAAACACCCGCAAAAGCGACGTGGACCAATTGCGACAATGCATCGAAACAAACACAAGCGTTTCTGTTGATATCCTCAATTACCGCTCAAACGGCGAACCTTTTACGAACCGATTGGTTGTGGCCCCCATCCATGATGCACAGGGACGCGTGCAGTTTTTTATGGGCATCCAGAAAGAACTAAGCCCACAAGACGTGTCGTCCTCAGCCAACGAAACCGACGATCGGCTGGTGGAAATCCAGAACCGCGTTCGGTCCGATCTGTCGATGATCATCAACATGATCCGGCAACAATCCTCCCAAGACAGCTCTGTTCCTGAAGATTTCGCGGCCCTGTCACGCCGTGTTGAGACGTTGCAAGTACTGTATGGTGAAATGAAGCTGGCCGATGCCAATTCCAACCGTGATGGCATTCAGCTTGGAAACTTTTTGTCGCGCCTCATCGTCGCCATCGCCCATGTTCAAGGGCGGCCAGGTGTGCGCATGAACATGCAGCTGGAATCTCTTGTTCTGCCGATTGAAACCGCAGCACGGGTGGGTCTTGTGGTGTCCGAGCTGCTGACCAATGCCTTTCAACACGCATTTGAGCGCCTGGATCAAGGTATGATCGAAGTGCGCATGTCCAGCCTGTCGGGTGGCGGGGTGCGACTGACGATCTCTGATGATGGTGTTGGCATTCCCACCGACATGGCATGGCCAGATCCTGCGAATGTTGGTGGTCGCATCGTAAACGGTCTGATCGAAGGCTTGGAAGGCACCTTGCATTTGGGACGCGGCGCGGCGGGCAGCTTTGTTACGATAGATGTGCCAGCAGGTGGCGACATGTCGGATCAATGCCTGTCCTAATATCTGATGGCTGCCGATTACTTGGCGTTTAGTGCTGCAAAGACGCATCCATCCGTAACCAGTTCCGGTGGCGTCAAACACAAGCCCCGCGCCACCTGAAAGGCTGCAAGCACTTTGGGAACGTAATCGCGGGTTTCCGCAAATGGCGGAACACCACCGTGTTTGCGTACATTGCCTTCGCCCGCATTATATCCCGCAAGCACAAGAATAGGGTCCCGTTCGAATTCCTGCATCAACCAGTTCAGGTATTTTACACCACCCAGAATATTGGCGCCGGGTTGAAAGCTGTCCGTGACCCCGAACCGCGCGGCCGTGTCCGGCATCAATTGCATCAAACCCTGCGCCCCTGCCCCGCTTTCGGCGTCTGGGTCACCCGCTGATTCAACCGTCATGACAGCAAGAACCAAAGCAGGCGACACGTCTGTGTCTATGGTGGATTTCAAAATATCAACGCCGCGCGCCTGCGCGATGGTCTGCATCTGCTGCAACCGTGGACTGGGCACCGTGCCATTTGCAGCCAAAGTGCGCATTGCAACGTCCAGACGCCCCGGGCCGGTTTTTGCGGCATCTGGTGATACTTTGTCCCAGAACCATGCATAAGACCCTGTGGGTACAGAAACCGCACCAGACGGTGTGACCGTCGCCGATGCTGCAGGGGCCTTGGGGGCTTGAGCCGCGGGATCGATTTGAATCGTTATCCGCTTTGCACCCGATTTTGGTGGTTTTACACGTTTTGCAGAGAATTCGGGAAAGGGTTTCGGGGTATCCGCCACGCAAAACGACGCAACACAGGCCAAGGCCAACGCTGAAATGGCAATTTTTGAGTTTTTCATGCCTGCTCGACACCGATTTTTTATATTTCTAGACAAAGTATCTCAGAAAATCGGCCCAAAAACCAGCCAATCGGGACAAGATCATGGCGAAACCGCCACATTTGAAGGTGTTAACGAGCTGTAAATCGATTAATGGAATTTAATTCATTATTTTTCCCATTACTTATCAGCAAGTTACAAGAAAATCACCAAGTCCCTCGGTAGAAAATGCAAAAGCCATATTTGCCGCCAAATTCATGCCCCATTCAAAGTGCAAAACATGTTCATACCAAGTCGGACAGGTTCAAATGAGAGAACGAGCCGCTACGGACGACAAGGTTGAAACTGAAAAAAACACACTGATCCTTTGGAGGGACACTACCATGATGAAATTTATCAAAAACTTCCGTAAAGACGAAAACGGCGCCGTAACAGTTGACTGGGTTGTTTTGACAGCCGCCGTTGTTGGCCTGGCCGTTGCAGCTTACTCTTCCATCGAAGGCGGCGCGTCTGAGCTGACAGCAGACACAGACACATTCTTGGGCAAGCAAGACCCTAACCTGTAAGGTTAGCCCAATTTGAACGAGTGCGAGGCCGCATCCAGGATGCTGGATGCGGCCTTTTGCTTCTCACCACACAAAAGTATTTGAACCGGCGAGGGTCAAAAAATGTTAAAATTTTTTAAATCATTTTTGAAAGACGAGGACGGTGCCATCACCGTTGACTGGCTCGTTTTGACTGCTGTGATTGCCGGTGGCGGCCTGCTCCTGACCGGGTTTTTAATAGACGCTGTTCTGGCTCTTGCCGCTCAGATCGTGGCGTTTCTGGCCGAATGGAAACCTTAAGGCCTCCACACAAAATGCTTTGATTGCGCCACGTTCGTTCGTTGGCGCTTTTTGGCCGTTTGGCCCCCTATCTTTTGGCTGTTAGGCCCCAGTGTTGCACGTGTTTGCGTATCAACTGCGGACACAAGAGACGTCGCACAACCGTCACGGCCCTACCCTATTTCAACCACAATTGCGTGGCATTGATAAAAGGGACAAAAAAAAACCGAGGGCACCAAACGCCCTGACAGTTATATGAGGTGATAAAATGCGTATGGTATTTGGGCTTGTTCTTCTGGTGGGTGTCGCACTCGCAGGTGGGGCTGTTTACATGGCCAAAAACTATATCGGAGCATACCAGAACGAGCTGGCGCGCGAACGCGCAGCCCGTGCAAAGATTGTTCCCACCGTAGACGTGTATGTCGCAGATCGCGCACTCAAATACGGTGAAGAGATCACCACGGAAGATGTCCGGATGGTGGCTTGGCCCGAAAATGCCATCCCCGAAGGCACATTCCTGGACGACGGCACACTGTTTCCAGAAGGCAAAGACGAAAAACGCGTTGTTTTGCGCGCCATGGAAAAAGACGAGGCCGTGATGGCCATCAAAGTTACACTTCCGGGCGAAGAAGCTGGCCTGACGTCAAGGTTGGAACGCGGTATGCGTGCCTTTGCTTTGCGTGTTGACGTGGCATCTGGCGTGTCCGGCTTCTTGCGCCCCGGTGACCGGGTCGACGTCTACTGGACAGGTCAGGTTGTCACCGATGGTGGCCGTGACCGCTCTGAAATCACAAAACTGATCGAACCGGGCATCAAATTGATCGCCATTGACCAAAGCGCCACAGGCGATTTGGAGGGAGCTGTCATTGCACGCACGGTAACTGTCGCCTTGCGCCCCAATCAGGTCGCCGCATTGGCACAGGCCCAATCGACAGGATCGTTGTCCCTGTCTTTGGTCGGCGCTGACGACGACACCGTTGCGGGCGAGATCGAAGTAAACCAACAGTCTTTGTTGGGTTTGGCGACAGAAACCGTCAAGGTCCAAGCCAAAAAGGAAGAAGTCTGCACCATCCGCACCCGCCGTGGCGCAGAGGTTCTGGAAATCCCGATCCCTTGCACAAACTAAGCAATATCAACCGGTTGAAAGGCGCTGCATCCCCGCAGCGCCTTTTGTCTTTTGGGGCTGTTGCCCTTTATCCACATACACAAACACCATCAACCCATTGATTCTTGCAAAAAAAACTGAATTGACGCATGGTGATCCAAACGTGGGCAAAAAGACCCAATATTGAGGCGTGATCACAAAAGGCAGGTCACATGAAAATTGACAGATTTCTAAAAGCAGCCCTTCTGGGGCTGGCTGTAAGTGCATCGCCTGTTGCGATGATGTTCGCCACGGATGCGGCGGCCAACAACTTGCGTGTGGTTAAACAAGGCACCTCGCGGACGCTGGATGTGCCGATGAACCGCGCTGTTGTGGTCGAAAGCGACGTCCCTTTCGCGGAACTGAGCATCGCAAACCCCGGTATCGCGGATATTTCGTCCCTGTCGGATCGTACAATTTATGTTTTGGGCAAAGCGCCTGGCCTGACCACGCTGACCCTTTTGGATGCAGCCGGCAAGCTGATCACCAACGTCGATGTGCGTGTCGCAGCCGATGTATCCGAATTCAAAGAACGCCTGCGTCAAATTCTGCCCGGCGAAAAAATTGAGGTGCGCACAGCAAACGATGGGATCGTTTTGTCTGGCATCGTGTCCAGCTCTGCCCGTTTGCAACGCGCGCTTGATTTGGCCGAACGCTACGCGCCGGACCGCGTTTCCAACCTTATGAGCGTCGGAGGCATTCAACAGGTCATGTTGAAAGTCCGTTTTGCCGAAATGCAGCGCTCTGTGTCAAAGTCCTTGTCGTCTTCCTTGGCTTTGAACGGATCTGTTCTGGGCAATAGCGTGGGCGTCAACGGCGGATCAGGCACATTGAATTCCTCGGGCGGTGTCGGCACCGCGCTGGGTGGCAGTGTTCCATCGGTGAACGAAAACGCAGGCGCATTGCTGTTCGGGTTCAGCGCAGGCAACACGCAAGTGGGTCTGCTGCTTGAGGCCCTGGAAACCAAAGGTGTTGTGCGCACCTTGGCAGAACCAAATCTGGTGGCGTTGTCAGGGCAAGAAGCCAAATTTCTGGCCGGTGGTGAATACCCCGTCCCTGTCAGCCAAGACAACGGCGCCATCACAGTTGAATTCAAACCTTTCGGGATTGAATTGAACTTTATTCCCCGCGTCGTCGACAAAGACTTGATCAATTTGGAACTGGAAGCCGCGGTGTCAGCTATCGACCCCACAAACGGGTTTTCGGTCAACGGCTTTGAAATCGACGCCTTTTCGCGCCGCGAAACCTCGACCACGGTCGAGATGCGCGACGGCGAAAGCTTTGCGATTGCAGGTTTGCTGCAAGACGACTTCACCGACGACAATTCGCAACTGCCATGGCTTGGCGATGTGCCGGTCTTGGGCGCTTTGTTCCGCTCCGCCAGCTACCAACGGCAGCAGACGGAACTGGTAATCATCATCACAGCGCATTTGGTGTCGCCCACACGTGGAGAAGCTTTGTCTTTGCCCACCGACCGGATCAAACCACCCACCGAAAAAGATCTGTTTTTGTACGGCCGCACAGCTGCGGGCACCCGCACCCCCAAGAAAGGGGCCGCTGGCGAGGTTGCCAAACAGGACTTCTCCGGGTCATATGGCTATGTACTGGATTAATATCATGCGAGCCCACATGCGAAACACACGACATATTGTTGGCCAAATCGCCGGAATGTCTGCCCTTTTGGGTACGTTGGCCGCCTGTGGCACCAGCAGTGATCCAGTTTACACGCAGTTCTACCGGGAAGCGGGCGCTTTGACCGACACAGGCGAATTCGGCAACGCCACCTTGAACAACACACTCGTGTTGACAGGCGAACGCCAATACACCTTTGATCTGGCAAATCGGTTTTCCTCTGAGGTTCTCACCACAGTCAATTTTGCGTTTAATTCTGCACAGTTAGACGGTGGTGCCCGCGACACCCTGCGCGAACAGGCCCGTTGGATCAAACAATTCCCCGAAATCCGGTTCCGGGTTTATGGCCACGCAGATGCCGTGGGCAGCAGCAGCTACAACAAACGCTTGGGCCAACAACGCGCAAACGCAGTTGTCCATTACCTGACGACCCAAGGCATCAGCCGCAAACGTCTTGAAGCGGTTGCATCCTTTGGGGAAACCCAACCTTTGATCGTGACCCAGGGCCGCGAACGCCGCAACCGCCGCACCGTGACTGAAGTCACCGGATTTGTGCGCGGTCACCAGAATGTTCTGGACGGCAAATACGCACAGATCGTGTACCGCGACTATATCAACAGTGCCGTGCCACCGTCCCAATTGGATGGCATTCAGGGTTCTGACTTGCGTACAGAAGAATAACAGTAAGGGGGATTTCCCCCTTACCGTATCAAAAGACCCAACAATAGAAGTTTTTTGGCCCCAATCTCGCCCCACTTCACAGCGATAGTTGATCCAATAGGACACGTGTGTCTGGCTAAAATGGCTGGGCATGGGCTTCCGCGAATGGGTTAAGAAGAGGTTAAAGCCTTAGATAAGACTCATCCGCCAAGCCCCTGAGAAAAGGACGATTTGGCAATGAGCAGTGTGATGCCACAACCCGAGACCGCGCCCATCGTGGCCTGCACCATCAGTCGTGATGTGCAGAACTTTGATCTGTTGATTGAAGACATGGAAACCGCCATGGGAGAATCCTGGGGTGACCTTGGTTTCGCAGAGGCTTTGGCCTTCTTCGGGCAACCTGAAGCAAGTGCAATGGAATTTGTGGCCCTTGCCATGGACGACATCGACGAAGACAACCTTGTTTTGATGGGCGAAATTATCGTTCAAGCCAAGAAACGCGACATCAAAGTCATTTTGATCGCTGAGGATATGACACCTGCGTCGCTGCATTCGTTGCTGCGTAAGGGTGCTGATGAATTTGTCCCCTACCCGTTGCCGGAAGGGGAATTGCAACAGGCGATTGATCGCGTGCGCACAGCGGATGTGCCGGTTGTATCTGAACCAACGGGTCCGCAGTTGAAAAGCGGTGCCAACAAACAAGGTGCCGTCATCGTATGTCACGGCTTGGCAGGTGGAACTGGCGCAACAACTTTGGCCGTTAACCTCGGGTGGGAATTGGCAAATGTTGCATCCGACAATGCGCCAAGTGTGTGCCTTTTGGACTTCGATTTGCAGTTCGGCGCCATATCCACGTTCCTGGATTTGGCCCGCCGCGATGTTGTCTACGAAATGCTGTCAGACACAGACAGCATGGATTCCGACATGTTCAGCCAGGCATTGTTGACCTTTGAAGACAAGCTTCAGGTGCTGACAGCCCCCGGTGACATGCTGCCTTTGGATCTTATCAGCCCCGAGGACATCCAACGCGTGTTGGACATGGCCCGCAACCATTTTGATTTTGTCGTGATCGACATGCCATCCACTCTGGTGCATTGGTCCGAAACAGTTCTGACCGCCGCCCATGTCTATTTCGCGACACTTGAGCTGGACATGCGGTCTGCGCAAAACACGATGCGTTTCAAGCGTGCGCTGCAGTCCGAAGAATTACCCGTTGAAAAGCTGCGCTATGTCATGAACCGTGCGCCAAAATTCACGGATCTAAGCGGCAAAAGCCGCATCAAACGCATGGCCGAAAGCCTGGACATTTCCATAGACGTGCAGCTGCCGGACGGTGGCAAGCCCATCACACAAGGCGCCGACCACGGTCTGCCCTTGGCGACATCTGCACCTAAAAACCCCTTGCGCCGCGAAATTGCCAAACTGGCCGCATCGCTTCATGAAATTAAAGACGATCAAGCCAACGCTGCCTGATCGAACCTAAGGGTAAAGCAATGTTTTCCAAATACAAAAAGCCATCCAAGGCCGCACCCACCGCCGCTGCCACACCACAGGCTGCGGCCCCTGAACCTCAGGCAAAAGTCACCGAACTGCCAACGGCAGCGGCCCCTGCATCGGTATCGCGCAAAGCGTCCAACAAAGCGGCGGCAGCCCCGGTCCCCATGGACAAGGAACGCAAACGCAAGGAACGCATGGGCGAGCTGAAGCTGGAACTGCACCGCGCTTTGCTGGACAACTTGAACCTTGCAGCTTTGGAAAACGCCACGGAAAGCGATCTGCGGTCGGAAATTCAGGCCATTGCCAGCGAATTTCTGCAAGACAACAACATTGTGCTGAACCGCGAAGACCGTCAGACGCTGAACCAGGAACTTTATGATGAGGTTACGGGCCTTGGCCCCTTGGAAACCTTGCTGCAAGACGAATCCGTCAACGATATTCTGGTCAACGGCCCACAACAGATCTTTGTGGAACGCTCTGGCAAACTGGAATTGACCGATGTCACGTTTAAAGACGAAAAGCATCTGCTTCGAATCATTGATAAAATCGTGTCTGCTGTGGGTCGTCGCGTCGATGAATCCAACCCCTATGTGGATGCGCGGCTGAAAGACGGGTCACGTTTCAACGCGATGGTCCCCCCTGTCGCCGTAGACGGCAGCCTGGTTTCCATCCGGAAGTTCAAAAAAGACAAGCTGGGCATCGACGATTTAGTTAATTTCGGCGCATTCACAGAAGAAATGGCTGCATATTTGCAAGCCGCAGTCGCCACACGTCTGAATGTCATCGTCTCCGGCGGTACGGGTTCGGGTAAAACAACGACCCTGAACGCATTGTCGTCGTTCATCGACAACGCCGAACGCATCCTAACCATCGAAGACACCGCCGAACTTCAGCTTCAACAGACCCACGTGGGACGGATGGAAAGCCGCCCCCCCAACGTGGAAGGCAAAGGCGAAGTATCTCCGCGTGACTGTCTGAAAAACGCCCTTCGGATGCGACCTGACCGGATCATCGTCGGTGAAACGCGTGGCGAAGAAGTGATCGACATGTTGCAGGCGATGAACACCGGCCACGACGGCTCGATGACCACCATTCACGCCAACTCTGCCCGTGATGGCGTCAGCCGTTTGGAGAACATGATCGCAATGGCGGGCATTGAGATGCCTTTGAAAGCCGTTCGGTCCCAGATCTCTAGCGCTGTGAACCTGATTGTGCAGGCATCGCGTTTGCAAGACGGCTCTCGCCGCATGACATCCATCACCGAAATCACCGGGATGGAAGGCGATGTGATCTCGATGCAGGAAATCTTTCGCTACCAGCGCGTGGGCCTGACCCCTGACAATAAAATCATCGGTCACTTCACTGCGACTGGCGTGCGCAGCCACTATGCGGAACGCTTCCGCATGTGGGGCTACGATCTGCCCTCCGCCATCTACGAACCCATCGCAGCCGAGTAAACGATATGTGTCCCACCATCCCAGTTAATATTGAGGAAATGAAACTATGAGCGCGGAACCCATTATTTACGGTCTCATCTTCATCGGCGTATTGGTGTTGGTCGAGGGGCTTTATCTGGTCGCTTTTGGCAAATCGATCAGCCTGAACAGCCGTGTGAACCGCCGTCTTGAAATGCTGAACAAAGGCGGAAAGCGCGAAGAAGTGCTGGACCAGCTGCGCAAGGAAATGCGCCAGCACATGAGCGCGAAATCTATTCCCTTGTATTCGCTTCTGGCGGACAAGGCCCAAAAAGGTGCCATCGCCTTTACACCACAGCAATTGATGATGGTGATGGGCGGTTTGGCCTTTGTCGCGTTCATTGGATTGTCGATTGGGACCGAAACCGAGGTTCCTTTGCGTCTGCTGTTGTCTGTCGGCATCGGTATCGGGGCGGTATATTTCTGGATCAGCTCAAAGGCCAGCAAACGGTTGGCGATGATCGAAGAACAGCTGCCCGACGCTGTGGAACTGATGGTGCGGTCGTTGAAAGTGGGACACCCGTTTTCCTCTGCCATCCAGATCGTGTCCAAGGAAGTCCAAGATCCGTTGGCATCCGAATTTGGCGTCATCGCGGATGAAGCTGCCTATGGTCGCGATATGGGCGAAGCCCTTAAAGACATGGCAGAACGTCTGGACATGCAAGACATGCGCTTTTTGGCCGTGGCCGTGACAATCCAATCCCAATCCGGTGGTAACCTCGCCGAAATTCTGGCTGGCCTTGCATCGGTGATCCGCGCCCGCTTCCGCCTGTTCCGCCGTGTGAAAGCGATCACTGCGGAAGCAAAATGGTCAGGCAAGTTCCTGTCTGCCTTCCCGATTGTGGCCTTGATCGTCATCAACATTGCCGATCCGCATTACTACGACGAAGTGCGCGAACATGCGTATTTCATCCCCGCTTGTATCGCGGTGGGCCTGTTTCTGGCCGTCAACCTTGTGGTGATGCGTGTCCTCACCAACATCAAAGTATAATGAAAGGGAGCCCTGCTGCATGGAATTCTTCAACTCTGTAAACACTGCCATTCAAAACGTTTTAGGCCCGCTTGGCCCGATGATCCTGGTGGGTGCTTTGGGCACGGTGATGGTTGTTTTGACCGTGATCATTATGCTGCGTCAGCCCGAGGACCCGCTGAACAAGCTTAAGCGCGACGCTGCCAACCGAAACGGTGGTTCTGTACATCGCGAAAGACTGCGTCAAGGCGGGCACAACGAACAGTTGGACCGGTTTGCCAGCTTTCTTGAACCCAAAGACGTGGCCGAACTGAGCGCCAAACAACTGCAACTGCGCCAGGCGGGCTACCAGTCCAAAGATGCGGTGCGCATGTTCCACGCGGCCCAGATGCTTTTGGGATTGCTTGGCCTTGGTCTTGGCGTGTTCTATTACACCTTCTACATGAACGTGGACGGGGCCGAAGTTTCGACCCAGAAAATGATCATGTATACGGTCGGTCCGGGCGGCATTGGCTATTACCTGCCCCAATATTGGGTAACGCGCCGTGTCGAAGAACGCAAAGAACAGATCACTCAAGGCTTTCCCGACAGCTTGGACATGATGCTGGTCTGCGTCGAAGCCGGCCAGTCACTTGAGCAATCAATTGTGCGCGTCGCCCGTGAATTGCGGGCCTCGTTTCCGGCTTTGGCCGACGAATTCGACGTGATTGCCTATGAGATGAAAGCCGGTAAAGACAAAGCCACTGTTCTGAACGACATGGGCGAACGCTGCGGCGTGCAGGACGTGGCCAGCTTTGTGACTGTTTTGGTGCAATCCACCAGCTTTGGTACCTCTATCGCTGACGCTTTGCGCGTTTATGCGGGGGAAATGCGTGACAAACGCGTTATGCGTGCGGAAGAAGCCGCAAATAAGTTGCCAACCAAAATGACACTTGCCACAATGATGTTAACCGTACCGCCGTTGCTGATCATCCTTGTCGGTCCATCGGTGATGGGGATTACGAAAATGGGGAGCTTAAGTGCTGGTGGCAATTGACCGCATTTTAACAAAGCTTCGGCGCATCTGTGCCGGAGCCCTTCTTTTTGGACTTGCCGCCTGCGGAACGGGCGGCATTTCTACGTCTGACAGCGGGCCTTATGCGCCGGGCGTCGACAGATCCAAACAAGCCGTTGACGGTGTAGAAGTCGGACACCGGTTGATTGCTGCAGGCGAATATGAATTGGCCATTCGTGCCTTTAACCGTGCAGCGTTGGCAAATGGACTGGACGCAGAAATCCTGTCCGGCCTTGGCACGGCAAACCTTGAACTGGGCCGTTTGGGTCAAGCCGAAACCCTTCTGAGGCGCGCCACAGCCCAAGATGACGCATGGCCGGAAATCTATAACAATCTTGGCGTTGTGTTGATGGAACGCGGCAAAACCGCCGAAGCGCAGCAAATCTTTCGCAAAGCCTTTGCCCTAGACAATGGCGAAAGTGCACTAATCCGCGATAATCTGCGCTTAGCACTCGCAAAATCGGAAAATACTGTTAATACTGCTGGACAAAACGATAACTATAAATTGGTGCGACGCGGGTCCAGTGATTATCTGATCCGCCCGACGCCATAACCGAGGCAGAGCAGTAAAGGACGCAAAAATGCGCCATTCTTTCGTTGTACCTACCGTTTTGGCAGGGGCAGTATTCCTGTCCGCGTGCGCCCAAAAGAACGCCGAAGACACCGTCGAACGCGCGTTTCAGGACGTCAATGTGGTGGATGAAACCAATCTGACCGATGTCATGTTGACTGTGGCCGATCCCAACGAGGCCGTCGCGTATTTCACACGCTCCGTTGGCGAAGACCCCGACCGTTTGGAATTCCAACGCGGTTTGGCCGTCAGTCTGGTGCGCGCGAAACGCTATACCGAAGCGGCCGCGGCCTACACCAAAGTCATCAAGATGGAAGGCGCCACACAATCCGACACCGTCGATTACGCCGACGCGCTGATCCGGTCCGGTGACTGGGCCAAGGCCGAAAAAATCCTTGATACCGTGCCCCCGACCTTTGAGACCTTCAAACGCTACCGTCTGGAAGCGATGGTGGCCGACAGCAACAAGGAATGGACCAAGTCCGACAGCTTTTATGAAACCGCCGTGGGCCTAACGACCCGCCCTGCCGGTATCATGAACAACTGGGGCTACTCCAAATTGACACGCGGTGACTACAAGGCGGCCGAACGCTTGTTTGGCGATGCCATCCGTCAGGATCCGTCGCTGTTCACGGCCAAGAACAACCTTGTGTTGGCCCGCGCAGCCCAGCGCAACTATGCTCTGCCTGTTGTTCCTATGGACCAAACGGAACGCGCCCAGTTGTTGCACACCATGGCTTTGTCAGCGGTGAAACAAGGCGACGTCGAAACGGGCAAGACCCTGTTGCGTGACGCCATTGAAACCCATCCGCAGCACTTTGAAGCCGCTGTGCGTGCGCTGAACGCACTCGACAATTCTAACGGTTAAATGCTGTATATTCCTGCCTCTGCCGCGATGTGGTTTTTGCCATTCGTGCTGCCATTGTGCCTGTACACAGCCTTCACAGACATGCGCGAAATGCGGATCACAAACCAAACGGTGATCGCACTGGCTTTGGTTTTTGTGGTCGTGGGACTGGTTGCATTGCCCTTTGATGTCTACGCGTGGCACCTTGTTTATATGGTGGTTGTGTTTGTGATCTGCGTGTTACTAAACGCAGTTGGCGCCATGGGGGCCGGAGATTCCAAGTTCATAGCGGCCGCATCCCCTTTCATTTTTGTGGGCGACTTGCGTCTGGTTATGGCAATCGCCGCCGCCAATCTTCTGGCAGCCTGGGCGACACACCGGTTGGCCAAACATACACGATTGCGCAACATAGCCCCCCATTGGCAAAGCTGGGATGACGCCCTTGGCAAGAAATTCCCAATGGGTCTGGCCTTGGGCTGCACATTGGCGATTTACCTGATCATGGGCGCAATCTGGGGCGCGTAAATGCCCCAAAATCCGGCACCGTTCCATCGGCAATTGCCCTGCTAATTCCCGCACCCGGTCACAATCTGGGCGCATTAATCGTTCAGGTTGAAAGGTGACCCAAAATCGCCCGAGGCCCTATCAGATGAACATGCAGACCAGCGCCGTAATGGCCCCCCCTGCCCCGAAACGCATCGAAGAGATGAAGCTGCCCATCGTTATGATGCGCGACATCCTTTTGAAAACGATCTTCCGTAAAAATGTTGATATGGTATCTGATCTGGCAAAGGCGCTTCGCTTGCCGATCCCAGTGACGCAAGAGCTGATCGATATGGCCCGTGAACAGCGTTTGCTTGAGGCCACAGGTACATTAAACGCCAACAACGGCAATGAAATGGGCTATCAGCTGACAGACGCCGGCAAGGCCCGTGCTTTGGACGCTTTGGCGCAATCGGAATACTTCGGGGCGATGCCGGTGCCTTTGGATGTGTACCGCGAACAGGTCAAACGCCAGTCCATTCGTAACCTGATGGTCACGCGCGCCCAATTGACCAACGCTATGGGGCATCTGGTTCTGCCTGATGCGTTGATTGGCAATCTTGGGCCTGCTGTCTCGGCAGGGCGCTCCATTTTGATGTATGGCCCCCCCGGCAATGGCAAATCCAGTATTTCCAACGGCATCCGTGACGCGCTTGGGGATATGGTTTATGTGCCCCACGCCATTGAATACGCGGGTCAGGTGATCACCGTTTACGACCCTATCGTGCACAATGCTGTGGCCGACGAAGTTGACGATCCCAATGTCTTGCGGAAAACATCCGGCAAGTTCGACACACGTTACGTGAAATGCGAACGGCCCACAGTGATCACCGGGGGTGAGCTGTCGTTGAACATGTTGGATCTGGTCTACAATCCGACAGCCAAAACCTATCAGGCCCCGCTGCAATTGAAATCCACCGGTGGCATCTTCATCGTGGATGACCTTGGCCGCCAAGCCGAACCGCCCCAAGCCTTGGTCAACCGCTGGATTGTGCCTTTAGAAGAAAGCAAAGACATCCTTGCCCTGCAATCAGGTGAAAAATTCGAAGTGCCCTTCGACACGCTGGTGATCTTTTCGACCAACTTCCACCCCAATGAAATCTTTGACCAAGCGGCTTTGCGCCGGATTTTCTTCAAGATCAAAATTGACGGGCCAAATCAGGAAAACTTCCTCAAAATCTTTGCGATGGTCGCACGCAAACGCAATATGCCGCTGAACGAAAAGGCATTGGTCCATTTGCTCAAAGTGAAATATCCCACTATTGACAACGTCTATGCGAACTATCAGCCAATCTTTCTGATCGATCAGATGATCTCAATATGCGAGTTTGAAGGCATGCCGTACCAAATGACACCAGAGTTGATCGACCGTGCTTGGGCAAACATGTTTGTCAAAGATGAAACGATTGTGAAATGATCGGTGTCGCAGGATGCGGGCGCATGGGCCGTCCCATGCTGGACAGCCTGCGCAACATGGGCGTGCGTGCGAAAGGGTTTGATGTTGCCGATGTCGGGTCTGCCTGGGTGACGCAAGATGCTGCACGCTTTGCCCAAGACCTTGAAACTCTGATCACCGTGGTACGCGATCAACCGCAAACCGATGAAGTGCTTTTTGGATCGCAGAACTTTGTCACAACAGCCCCGAAGCTGACGCGTATCATCATCAGTTCGACCCTGTCGCCCCGCTATGTGCGGAACCTGCGCGACCGCGTTCCAAGCCATATAACCTTGATTGATGCGCCTATGTCTGGCGCACAAGTTGCTGCCGAACGCGCCAGCCTCAGTTTTATGTTGGGGGGCAGCAAAGACGACATAGAAACGGCGCAGCCCCTGTTTTTGGCCATGGGCAAACATATGCATCATATGGGTGACTTTGGCGCAGGCATGCAGGCCAAGGTGCTCAACAATTTGCTGGCGGCCTCAAACACCGCCATGACACGGTTGGTTCTGGATTGGGCGGATCAAGCGGGGCTGGATGAAGGCAAGCTGTTGCGTTTGATACATACGTCTTCGGGACAAAACTGGTTCGCAAGCGGGTTCAACGACATCGAATTCGCACGCGACGGGCTGCAAGACGACAACACCATCGGCATATTGGTTAAAGACGTCGCATCCGCTTTGGATGGGGCACCACAAAGCGCCGACACGCGCCTGCCCCGACAAGTACAAGATACCATTCGCACCCTCAAACCGCGCAACTGACCGCCTTCTAAATCAAAATTCCCGAAATCCACCTCTGGCCATGGGCGCAAGCTGCGTTAACTATGCGCTATGGTTCAACTTCCACAGCGCTTTCATGACTGGTTTGCCACCAAAGGCTGGGCAGTACACCCCCACCAACAGGCCATGCTGGACCGCGCGGCGGATCCCGCGCTGCTGCTTATTGCGCCGACGGGCGGGGGCAAAACTTTGGCGGGCTTTTTGCCAACATTGGCCGATTTGGCAACGTCACCACATGATGGTATCCACACGCTGTATATCTCTCCGCTAAAAGCGCTGGCCGCAGATATCAAACGTAACCTGTCAACGCCCATAGAAGAGATGGGTCTGGATATCCGCGTAGAGGATCGTACCGGAGACACCCCCGCCAGTCGCAAAAGGCGGCAGCGGGCGGACCCGCCCCACATCCTGCTCACGACACCTGAATCCTTGGCTCTTTTGACAAGCTTTGACGATGCACCGCGCATGTTTCGCGGTCTCAAACGCGTCATTGTCGACGAAATCCACGCGCTGGCCGAAAGTAAGCGCGGCGACCAGTTGTTTCTGGCACTGGCGCGGTTGCAAACCCTGTGCCCGGACATGAAGCGCGTAGGCCTGTCTGCTACGGTGGAAGACCCAGCAGCCATCGCCCATGTGCTGGCCCGCCATCCCGACCCCTGTGACATTCTGCTGGCAGATCCCGGTCCTGCCCCCGACATCCAGATGCTGACCACCGACGAAGCCCCCCCTTGGTCTGGCTCTGGTGGGAAATACGCAATTCCCGCGGTGTTGGAAGAAATCAAAAAACACAAAACAACGCTTATCTTTCACAACACCCGCGCACAGGCAGAGCTGTATTTTCACAACATATGGCTTGCCAACGAGGACGCTTTGCCCATTGGCATCCACCACGGGTCTTTGGACAAGGTGCAGCGCGAAAAAGTCGAACAGGCCATGGTACGAGGCGATTTGCGGGCCATCGTGTGCACCGGATCGCTGGACCTGGGCATCGACTGGGGGGATGTGGATCTGGTCATCCAGATTGGCGCCCCCAAAAACGTCAAACGTCTGGTGCAGCGCATTGGTCGTGCAAACCACCGCTACAACGCCCCATCCAAAGCCCTTTTGGTGCCTGCCAACCGCTTTGAGGTTGTGGAGTGTGTGGCAGCACTAGACGCGGTGCGCGAAGGGCAATTGGACGGTGAACCGCGCAGCCCGGGGCCGCGTGACGTTCTGTGTCAACATATCCTGATCACCGCCTGCGCCGGTCCCTTTGATGCAGACACGCTGTTTGCCGAAATCAAAAGCGTGGGCGCCTACAGTGCACTGTCCCGGGCTGACTTTGACGATTGCCTCGATTTTTGCGCTACAGGCGGTTACGCGCTGCGCGCCTACGACCAATGGAAACGCCTTTTGCAGCGCCCGGATGGGACATGGCAGCTGCGCGATCCGCGTGCCACGCAGAATATCCGTATGAATATTGGCACAATTCAAGACACCGACACTTTGAAAGTGCGCATGAAACGTGCACGTGGCGGCAAGCCATTGGGCGAAATTGAAGAAGGCTTTGCAGCCACCCTAACCCCCGGCGACACGTTTTTGATTGGCGGTCAGATCGTGCGGTATGAAGGGCTGCGCGAAATGACGGTCGAAGTCAGCCGGGACAAAGGCAAAAAGCCCAAGATTGCCACGTTCATGGGCACCAAGTTTGCCACGTCCACACAATTGAGCGAACGGATACTACACAAATTCCAGCAAGACACCTGGCCCGATCTGCCCGGCCACACCGCTGAATGGTTGGCGTTGCAACGCAAGGTGTCCCGCCTGCCTGAACCCGGACGTTTGTTGATCGAAAGCTTCCCCCACGATGGTCGCGCACACACAGCCGTCTACGGGTTTGCTGGACGCAACGCCATGCAAACGCTGGGCTTGCTTTTGACAAAACGGATGGAGGAATTGGGGCTGAACCCGCTTGGGTTTTTGGCGACAGATTACGCCATCCTGATTTGGGGGCTTGATCCCGTCACCGACCCCGCCCCCTTGTTCGACATTGACGCTTTGCGCGATGGCTTGGATACATGGTTGGCTGGCAATGCTGTGATGAAGCGCACTTTTCGGGCCTCTGCCACCATCGCAGGGCTGATCCAGCGCAACACCCCGCAACAGAAAAAATCAGGGCGACAGGCCACGTTTTCATCCGACATACTTTACGACACATTGCATAAATATGACCCCGATCACGTCATGATGCACATCACCCGCGAAGAGGCCATGAAAGGCCTGATCGATTTTAATCGCATCGAAGATATGGTGGCACGTGTGGGCGGGCGGATTGATCTGATCGCACATAAGCGCGTCACCCCGTTGGCGGCCCCGCTTTTTCTAGAAGTTGGGCGCGTGCCCGTAAAAGGTATGGCAGAGGAAAAGCTCTTGGCCGAAGAAGCCGCGCGTCTTATGGCAACGGCCGGATTGCCCCCCATCACAAGCTGAATAAATCGCTGGCGGTTTAATGGGTTGGGCACTAAGAAACAAAACATGAACGGATGTGCAGCACAACTTAATCAAGCCCGATTGACGGCGTTAGGGTCCGGTGCTTTGTGGTGGGCGGACCAAAGTCTTTTGTGTGTTTCTGACCTGCATCTGGGAAAATCCGACCGTATGGCGCGACGCACGGGCGTCCAAGTCCCGCCCTACGACACACGCGATACCCTGCTGCGGTTGTCACAGGATCTGGATCGGACAGCCCCACGGACAGTTGTGTGCCTTGGGGACAGCTTCGATGACCTGGCCGCAGCAGGCGCTTTGTCCGAAGACAACCGCCTTTGGATTACAAAGCTTCAAGCCGGGCGCAAATGGATCTGGATCGAAGGCAACCACGATCCCGGCCCCATTGATCTGGGGGGCACGCATATGGACAGCTACACATTGGCAGGCATCACATTCCGGCACATTGCGAACCCTGACGAACGTGACGAAATTTCGGGGCACTATCACCCCAAAGTGCAAGTGGCGTTGCGAGGTCGCGTGATCTCGAGGGCCGCGTTTTTGATGGACAGCCTGCGCCTGATTATGCCGGCCTATGGCACTTACACAGGCGGATTGCGTACAACCGATCCTGTGATCACAGCGCTTATGGCATCAGATGCAACGGCCATCATGACAGGGCCGGTGCCCCATCGCGTGCCGATGCCGCGCTAGGGCCCTGAGCCTAGATCACACCTTCGTCTTCCAGCGCCGCAACATAGCTGCGTGACACTGGAACCAGCGCCCCATCGACCATGCGCAAATGGGGCTTGCCCGACGTATCGCATACCGCATCCGCAACAGCATCCGCCACAACCCAATGCGACCTGTGGGTGCTAAATCCATGAACATCCGTCATCTCGTCAATGGCGTCCGCCAGGCGCATCCGGACATCAAATGTGCCCTCAGTGGTTTGGATCATGACACTGTGCCCTTGTGCAGTCAGTCGCAGAATCCTGCCGGAAAATGCGTCTGGCAAACGCTTGGATAGTCTTGGTTGTACTTCAGGGGTTTCTGGCGTTGCCCGGCCTTGCAATGACAAAGACACCGTCATCATCAACACACTTAGGCTAAGGCAAATCAAAAACACCAACAAAAAGAGATAACCCATGCTTGGAACAGCATCTTCGGCGGGCGAAAACAGCGTTATCAACCAAAGGTGCAAAACGGGTGTGAACACACACGTTGTCATCACAACCACGACAAACTCACGCACCAAAGCGGATTGCGTTCCCAACAAAATTGAAATGATGCGCTTGCTCATCAGCGCGATGACAAGGCTGGTCGCAAGCAAACCAAGCCAATTTGCAACGCTTGTCCAGAAATTGGCCATACCAAGTGTGCCAAATGGTCCGGCCACGGTTAAAACGACCGCAGCAGCAATGGCAATAAAAACGCAGGCCATGCATTGCGGCAGCACCCGCGCTATTTTTTGAGTGAATGACGATCCGCCTGTGGCAGAGGTCTGGTAAGGGTCGAATGTCAAAAGCAAAGATCCGTCGGTTGGTCGGATAAAGTTGATGCTAAAGCGCATCCATTTCAATCTAAAACGCAATTAGAAAAATTCTACACAACCTCATGTTGCAAACACCACACGCCGTGCTGTGCGTGTAAAATCAAAGTCACAACAAACCCGCCGCTTTTGCCGCCTGTTTATGTCCCCTGCTGACAGGCACAATACTGTCATCACGCATAACCAAAACATCACGCCGGTCCTGTTTTGCAGACCGTGCAACAGCCTTTTTGTGCACCCAGTGCGATCGATGCACACGCAACCCAATATCAGGGCCAAGCGCCCCGATAGCATCGCTTAAGCGCATCAAAATCAAGGCCTCTCCTGCGTCGGTCACGACATTCAGATAGTGGTCCTGTGCTTCTATCCGTACAAGCGGGCCGCGTTTGTCCAACGGCAACCGCCGCAAAAATTTATCAATCGGATCGACGTCACCACTTTGTTCTACAGTCGGTTGTCCACGTTCCAGAACCCAAATCAGACTGTGCACCATAGCCGCGACAAGAGCGACGACACCCAATAGATAGAAAAACTGGCCCCATCCGCTCCAAACTGTAAAAACAAGCGAATTTATGATGTGCACAATGGACGTAATCGCCAGAACGTAAACGATCCAACACAAGACCCAACGCATCGGTTCCTCACGGCTGCTGATCGCAGACACAACACAGCTTAGCCCCACAGACGCGCCAATAATGGCTGCCCAATACATCAAGCGTTGCGAAAAGCTAAAGGCGTCAAACGTTGCAAACGGTCCGGCAACGGCGGCCATCAGAGTCAGCACCAACCAGATCAAAACCGGCAGGGCATAGTTGGGCAATTGGCGATGCGTCAATGGTTCAGGCATAAGAAACCTCGTGATTGACGAAGGAAATGGCGCGTTGACGCAACATGCGTTGATCGGTGGCCGATGCAGTGGAAAGCAAACGTATCATGCTTCAACTATAGGTGCGCCATGTCGTTTTCGCCACTCCTCTCCGCTTCTATGCCTGTGATCTTTCACGCAATTGTTGCATTGGCGCTGTGTTTGCTGACCATCGTGATGTTCACCTTGCAAAAAGGCAATCGTATGCATCGTACCCTGGGTTGGGTGTGGGTCATCGGTATGGGGTTTGTCGCAATAAGCAGTTTCTGGATCAGCGGTTTGCGCCACATCGGCCCGTTCAGTGCAATACATGTGTTGTCAGTCTATACATTGTTTTCGATTGTAGCGAATGTGCGCGCCGCGCGGGCACACAACGTAAAAGCGCACCGAACAGGGATGAAATCCCTTGTGTTCGGTGCGCTTGTTCTGGCTGGGCTGTTTACCTTAATGCCCGGCCGCATCATGTTTGATGTGGTGACGGGGGGTTAGGCGGTCAACCCTTCAGGCTCGTCCAGCCCATTGGCACGGCAACATGCAGTGACTGTGTTTGCCAACAGGCAGGCGATGGTCATAGGACCTACACCACCGGGCACCGGGGTGATGGCACCGGCGTGCGCGGCACAGCTTTCGTAATGTACGTCGCCGACCAGTTTGGTTTTGCCTTCGCCTTTTTCAGGGGCATCAAGGCGATTGATGCCAACATCAATGACAGTGGCGCCTTCCTTGATCCAGTCGCCGGGGATCATCTCTGGGCGTCCAACAGCAGCCACAACGATATCGGCACGGCGCACAACATCAGGCAGGTCTTTGGTCCGCGAATGGGCGATTGTCACAGTGCAGCTGTCGTTCAACAACAATTGCGCCATAGGTTTGCCGACAATGTTGGACCGGCCCACAACAACGGCGTCCATACCAGAGATGGACCCATGGTGATCACGCAACATCATCAAACACCCAAGCGGCGTGCACGGCACCATAGACTTCTGCCCGGTGCCCAACAAACCCACATTAGAAATATGAAAGCCATCCACATCCTTGGCGGGCGAAATGGAATTGATCACCAAATCTTCGTCCAGGTGTTTCGGCAAAGGCAATTGGCACAAGATACCGTGGATTTCAGGATCATTGTTCAACTGATCAATCAAGGCCAGCAAATCGACTTCAGAAGTGTCCACATCCAAGCGATGCTCAACAGATTTCATGCCAACTTCGACGGTCATCTTACCTTTGGAACGAACATAGACTTGGCTGGCAGGGTCTTCGCCAACCAAAACAACGGCCAAACCGGGCGTGATGCCATGATCAGCTTTCAAACGGGCAACATGCTCGCCAACTTTACCGCGTACCGTGGCCGCAAAGGCCTTCCCATCAATCACCGTCGCCGCCATGACGTTCTTCCTTCATTCATCTCGCAAAATAAACCTCCCGCCGGGAGGCATGAAGCGCCCAAAGGCGCGATCGGGCGCAAGGGGTTCGAAGCCCCTTGCGCCCGACATGTTTGTTTAGAACAGGCCTTCGATCTGACCGTCTTCGTTCAACATAATGCTTTCAGCAGATGGGGTACGTGGCAAACCGGGCATTGTCATGATCTCACCGCAGACCGCGACAATAAACCCTGCACCGGCGCTCAGGCGAACTTCACGCACTGGCACAGAGAAACCGGTGGGCGCGCCACGTAAAGACGGATCCGTTGAGAAGCTGTATTGGGTTTTGGCCATGCACACCGGCAAATTGCCATATCCCTGCTCTTCCCAAAGCTTCAGCTGATCGCGGATTTTCTGGTCCATAAGGGCCTCGTCGGCGCGGTAGATGCGTTTGGCAATGGTTTGGATTTTATCCGCCAAAGACATCTCGTCCGGATAGATCGGTGCAAAGTTCGCAACACCGGAATCGGCCAGTTCTGCAACTTTGGTTGCCAAATCAGCAGAGCCTTCTGATCCCAATTCCCAGTGACGCGACAGGACCGCTTCTGCGCCTTGTGCCGCAACAAAGTCTTTGACCGCTTGCACTTCGGCATCCGTGTCTGTGACAAAGTGGTTGATGGCGACAACAACCGGAACACCAAAGGATTTCAGGTTTTCGATGTGACGACCCAAGTTCGGGCAACCGGCTTTCACCGCATCAACGTTTTCAGCGCCCAAGTCAGCTTTAGCCACGCCACCGTTCATTTTCATGGCACGCACAGTGGCCACACAAACAACAACGGACGGGGACAGACCGGCTTTGCGGCACTTGATGTTCAAGAACTTCTCAGCGCCCAAATCCGCACCAAAGCCAGCCTCAGTCACAACGTAATCCGCCAGTTTCAGTGCGGTGGTTGTCGCAATGACAGAGTTACAGCCGTGCGCGATGTTGGCGAACGGGCCGCCGTGTACGAAGGCGGGGTTGTTTTCCAGCGTTTGTACGATGTTTGGCTGCATCGCGTCTTTCAGCAGAACCGTCATTGCACCGTCGGCTTTAATGTCGCGTGCAAACACAGGGCTGCGGTCGCGGCGATAGGCCACGATCATATCGCCCAAACGTTTCTGCAAATCTTGCAGGTTGTTGGCCAAGCACAAGATCGCCATGACCTCAGAGGCCACCGTGATGTCAAAGCCCGCTTCACGAGGGAAGCCGTTCGCAACACCACCCAAAGACGCTGTGATCTGACGCAAAGCGCGGTCGTTCATGTCGACAACACGACGCCACACCACGCGGCGCACGTCGATTTCAAGCTCGTTGCCCCAATAGATGTGGTTGTCGATCATTGCAGACAAAAGCGAATGCGCAGACGTGATTGCGTGGAAGTCGCCTGTGAAGTGCAGGTTCATTTCTTCCATGGGCACAACTTGCGCGTAACCGCCACCGGCAGCACCACCCTTCATACCGAAGTTTGGCCCCAGGGATGCTTCACGGATGCAAACGCATGCCTTTTTGCCGATCCGGTTCAGACCATCACCCAAGCCGACTGTTGTTGTGGTCTTGCCTTCGCCCGCAGGCGTGGGGTTGATCGCGGTCACAAGGATTAGCTTGCCATCTTCGCGGTCCTGAACGGAGTTGATGAAAGACTGGCTGACTTTGGCCTTGTCGTGCCCGTAGGGCAGCAAATCTTTGCTTTCGATGCCCAGCTTGGCGCCGATCTCTTGGATCGGCTTTTTATCGGCTTCACGCGCGATTTCGATGTCTGATTTATAGCCCATGGTAATTCCTTACGTCGGCGGTCTGGCAAAATGCTGCGTCCTCTCTACAGCCCGACCCTTGCAAAGACAGGTGGCATTTCCGACATTTCGACGAGTGGTTACGTCGAAATGTCGCAGGTGCGTTTCTTTTCGGAAACCGTTGTGCGTAATGGTCAGCCTGCATTCGGGGGCCAGCCCCTGCCGCCTTACGGCGCCTCCCTCGACATTCTTAGGGAAAAAGACACGCAAGTGATGTGCGGCAGTAAAATGATCCGTCACAGCGCTTCGTGATGGGCCCACAGGCGTTGATCTGCCACGTGAAGGGTAAGACTGTCACCAAGGTTTAGATCCCCTTCGCGTTCCACCCAAGCCGTGACGCCGCGCCGGTCCTTTGCGGCAGGTTTGTAGCGACCACCGAACCCGGCCGCCTCTATCTCAATTTCGCGCCCCGGAAGGATGCAAGGGCGGTTTTCCATATCAACCACCAAGGTCACGCCGCTTGGTCCTTGCAAGCGCGAAGACGGGGGAACATGGGTGAAGTCGGGCAGCCCTTCAACGATCATGGATGCCCCGATCCATTCTGGATCAATCGCATCCAGCCCTATTGCCTGCGCTGTTTTGGCAAGTTCTTCTGCGCTGACGATGCTTAATTGCCGAGTGTTCCGGATTTCAGTGCCCTGCGGATGTTGCGCAAGTACGCGCGAACACGATGGCCGCGTGGCCCCACCATGTGCTTCGCCTTCTATCCCGTCGAAACTGGCGAAGGCCGTCTGCAAGGCTTGGGACCGCAAGCCTTGATCCGGAGACACACGTCCCAACCAAGTGATCGTGGCGCGAAAGCTGGTCGGTTTAAGGGCTGGCATTTATGAAGACTCCGGATGTGGTGTATCCGGACAGCCTGATCTGTCATCCTCCAAAAGAAAAGGCCCCGCCGCAGCGGAGCCCCATGATATTTTGTGAGCAGCCCATTTCGGGCAATGATCCCCACTTAGGTCGGTTCGGGTTCCATCCCACCATCACCAGATGGGCCGGATTTTTTGCCCTTTGCCTTCGGGATCGCTGTGACACTGGCGTTGCCTTCGTCGGGTTTATTGCTGTCATCGTCCTCGTCGATATGGGGTGGTTCCCCCTTCACGACACGTGCGATTTCTTCGCCCGTCAGCGTTTCATATTCCAGCAGACCTTGGGCAAGGCGTTCAAACTCCACGTTCTTTTCTTCGATGATTTTGTAGGCCAGATCATAGCCTTCGTCGATGATACGCTTCACTTCGCTTTCGATCAGCTCCTTGGTCGCTGCAGAGACAGAAAAACCCCCTGCACCACCACCACCCTGATAGCCAGCTGCTGCTTCTTGATAGTCGATGTTGCCGACCTTGTCGGACATGCCGTAGCGCATCACCATGGCGCGTGCCAATTGGCTGGCCTGCATGATGTCGCCCACAGGACCAGAGGACACAGAATCCGCGCCATATTTGATGATTTCAGCGGCTTTGCCCGCCATTGTCATGGCAATGCGCTGTTCGGCTTCATCTTTGAACATCTGCAGTTTGTCCATTTCAGGCAGGCTCATCACCATGCCCAACGCACCACCGCGCGGAATGATCGTCGCCTTGTAGACTGGATCGCATTTATCAAGATTGATGCCCACAATGGCATGGCCCGCTTCATGGTAGGCGGTTTTTTCCTTTTGATCCTGCGTCAGCACCATGGACCGGCGTTCAGCGCCCATCATGATCTTGTCTTTCGCCTGCTCAAAGTCGTGCATCGCCACAAAGCGACGCCCGACGCGGGCCGCCATCAAGGCCGCTTCATTGACGAGGTTCGCAAGATCCGCACCGGAAAAGCCGGGCGTACCCCGTGCAATGATGCGCAGGTCAACGTCCGGACCAAGCGGTGTTTTACGTGCGTGTACATTCAGGATCTTTTCACGGCCTTTGATGTCGGGATTGCCAACGGTGACCTGACGGTCAAAGCGACCCGGACGCAGCAATGCAGGGTCCAACACGTCTTTGCGGTTGGTCGCCGCGATGATGATGACGCCTTCGTTGGCCTCAAAGCCGTCCATTTCGACCAGCAACTGGTTCAACGTTTGCTCACGTTCATCGTTGCCGCCACCGTAGCCTGCGCCACGCGATCGGCCCACAGCGTCGATTTCATCGATAAACACGATGCAAGGTGCGTTTTTCTTCGCCTGTTCGAACATATCGCGCACCCGTGATGCACCAACGCCCACGAACATTTCAACAAAGTCGGAACCGGAAATTGTAAAAAACGGTACACCCGCTTCACCAGCAATCGCGCGTGCCAGCAAGGTTTTACCGGTACCGGGAGGGCCCTCAAGCAAGGCACCTTTCGGGATTTTACCGCCAAGACGCGAAAACTTCTGCGGGTTGCGCAGGAATTCAACGATCTCTTCCAGTTCTTCTTTGGCTTCATCGATGCCAGCCACGTCATCAAAGGTGACACGCCCGTGTTTCTCGGTCAGCATCTTGGCTTTGGATTTGCCAAAGCCCATCGCGCCACCTTTGCCGCCGCCTTGCATGCGGTTCATAAAGTAAATCCACACTCCGATCAGCAGCAAGAACGGTAAAATTGTCATCAAGAAGGCCTGAAAGCCGGATTGCGCTTGCTGTTCGGCTTCGACAGGCACGTCGTTGGCGATCAACAGGTCGGTGACTTCGGCATCACCGGGTTTGATCGTTACATATTCCTTGCCGCCTTTGACGAAACGAACCTGTTCGCCATCCAAGGTCACATCACTGACGTTGCCGCCCTCGACATCATCAACAAACGTTGAATAGCTGACGGTTTGGCTTTGCATAGAGCCACTGCTGCCATTGTACATCTGGAACATTGTGAAAACCAGAAGGAACAGGACCACCCAAAAGGCGATGTTGCGTGCATTTCCCAAGGAAACTCTCCTAAATACGGATTACCGGCGCGATATGCGTCGGGCTTTTCTATAAGATAGAGATGAAACGGCTGTGTTCAATGCGATAATAGCGCACCAAAGAACCCATTGGCCCCACCTTCCAATTCAACGGACCATTCATCCGTGTCCTCAACCGCAGGGGCAGCGATCAATTCGCCGTTCAAGAACACACCCGGCGTCACCATCAAAGCCGCACGTGGCACACCCAATTCGCGCCAGTCTTTGATCTGTGCAAGCCCGTCCGCCCCAAGGGCGCGCACCCGGTAAACGGGGTCTTCTTCTTCGCCCTCGACATACCAGCGATCGTCCCATGCATCGCCAATATCTGACGTTAAGTCTTTGATTGCATTGAATTCCCGGTAAATCCAAAGTGTATTGCCTTCGCGCTGAATCTGGCAGCCATGCAGGGTATGTCCGACCCCCTCACGGATGGAATGACGGGCCACTTCAACCGCATTACGGCGCGGCGGGTACTCCGCATTGCTAAGCCATCCCAAAGCATGCACCAACAACCGACGCGAGATTTCAACCGGCAAAGTGCGATAGACTTTCATGTTAAAACACACCGCACCGTGCGACACTTCGACAACCTCACGGGCCGCCAAAAAAGTTTGCCAATTCAACGCGGCACGCGCTTGAGACATTTGATCGGCCACCGCAGTCAGGTTTTCTGTCGAAAACCCCAAGGGCTCCAGAATGCGCAGTGCATCGCGCATGCGAATGCGTTCGTAATCTCGATCTTCATTGGACGGGTCTTCTGCCCACACCAAACCTTCGCTTTGCAAATAGCTGCGCAAATCACGCCGTGTGATCCCCAAAAGCGGGCGCACCCACGTGACTCCGTTTTGCATACGGCGCGCGGACATCGCGGACAATCCATCCACACCCGCACCACGGGCCAACCGCATCATCAGCGTTTCCGCCTGATCGTTGGCGGTATGGCCCAACAACACCACAGAAATGCCATTACCTGCGGCCCAATCCCCCATCAATTCGTACCGCGCAACACGCGCCCGATCCTGAAGATTGCCGCCGCCATCCCAACCCGACCAATATTCCAAATGGTGCTGACAGCCGATGTCTGCGCACATTTGTGTCACCAGCTTCAATTCCTGATAGGCATCTGCCCGTAGGCCGTGATCGATGCTGATGACGTGCAATTCAATCCCGTGTTCTTCGGCGAATATGGCCGCCAAAGATAGCAAGGCCATGGAATCACCCCCACCCGATACAGCGACCCCTAGTTTGCTAGGTGGTTTGGGCAAAAGCTGTTGTGCGAAGGCGTCCGAAAGGTCTGCCTTGTTCATTATGAAGAACACCCGATGTTGCGCATTTGCGCATTGGCTTGCAGTGCTGCATCTGCGGTTGGAAAGCGGACTGACACTTCCGATAGCATCACGCAGGCTTCGTCGACTTGGTTGAGGCGCCCCAAAGCCGCCCCCAACCGGAAAAGCGCGTCTGGCGCTGTCGGTCCGGTTTGGTCAGCGCTGAAACTGTCCAGATAGGCGCGGGCAGCGGCGCGGATATCGCCCAGCCCTTCCAAAGCTTCACCGCGCTTGAAATCAGCCTGAACCGCTAACGGTCCGCCGGGATAGGTTTGATTAAAGGTCGCAAACTGGTCCGCGGCGCCGCGAAAGTCACCGGATGCGAGCGCCTCCGACGCCCGCTCGAAGTCTGCTTGTTCTGTGCCTGCCAATTGCGTTTCAGGTTGCGTTGGGATTGGCTGCGTGGGGGTTGGTGCCGCGCCAGTTTCTCCCCCAAGTGTCGATGTTTCACCCAAAGCGCCAATGTCGCCGCCTTCCAGTTCAACAAGACGGAATTCCAGATCGCCAATTCGGTTTGTACCGTCTGTCACAACACGGTTGATGCGAAATTCAAGTTGCTCTGTTTTGCCGGTCAGCGACTGCAAGGCAAACTCGATGCTTTCGATACGCTGTAATACAGATCCACTGGCAACACCGCCTGTGGCGCTGCCCGTGGTGTTCAATTCACGCTTTAGTTTCTGAATTTCCACATTCAGCACGGTCAGTTCTTGGCGAATGTCAGCCAAAGTCTGTTCGTCTTGCGCCGCCGCCTCAAAAGGCAGCGCCATCAAGCACACCGCAAAAAGCACTTTGTAACGCATTTCGGTCCTAACCTGTCAGGCCACCCGCCAAAACAGTGACGGCGCGGCGGTTCTTCGCATAGCACGCTTCATCACTGCATACCTCAGCTGGTCGCTCTTTGCCATAAGAGACTACCTTAAGGCGAGCACCTGAAATTCCCTTTGAAATCAAATACGACCGGGCCGCATCGGCACGTCGTGCACCCAAGGCCAGGTTGTAGGCTGTTGTGCCCTGTTCGTCGGCATGACCTTCAATGACAGCTGTGTAATCGGTGTTCGTGATCAGCCATTGCGCCTGACCATCCAGAATTGCGCGCCCTTGGTCTGTCAGGGTGGATTGATCCACCACGAACAAAACACGGTCCCCGACCGCTTGCTGGAAATAGGCAACAGATGTGGGATCGGACACTGATCCCGGAATGACCCCTCCGGTCCCTGCGCCGGCTGTGCCATCCGTGACACCACCGCCCCCCAGACCTGCGGGGTTTGTACAAGCAGACAGCGCCAAGGCCCCTGCAACCAGTATCATTTTAACTTTGGTATTCATCTGCTCTGCCTCTTTTGGACTGAATTATTAATGGCTCTTAACACGTTTCGGGCAAGGCCCATATCATTTCTGCAGCGGCGACCAAGACGGCTCTGACCCGCCTTCGGGCGTGCGCACGGGACGCAGGTTCCGCCCCGAAATATCAACCGAATACAACGTCGATGTGCCAGACGCGCCTTGGGTCTCGCGGTGGAACATGATCACGCGCCCGTTTGGCGACCAGGTTGGCCCCTCGTCCAGAAACGATGCGGTCAGCAACCGCTCTTCGGATCCGTCCAATCGCATCACACCAATATGAAAGCGGCCTTTGGATTGCTTGGTGAAGGCAACCAGATCGCCGCGCGGCGACCACACTGGTGTGCCGTAGCGGCCTTGCCCGAAGGAAATGCGTTTCGCCTCACCGCCGCTTGCGGGCATGACATACAACTGCGGGCTGCCTGAGCGGTCACTTTCAAACACGATCTTCGTGCCATCGGGGGAAAAACTGGGGGCCGTTTCAATGGATGGCGCAGACGTCAGGCGGGTTGTGGATCCGTTGCCGATGTTCATCGCAAACAGATCGGTGTTGGACCCCGAAGCCTGGCTGTAAACCACCGTCTGCCCGTTGGGGGCAAAGCGCGGTGCAAAGCTCATGACACCGTCTTGGCTTTCCAGAACGCGCCTTTGAACCGATCCTACATCCAACACGTAAATACGCGGAAACCCCGTTTCATAAGAGGTATATAGCACACGATCACCCGTAGGGCTGAACCGCGGCGCAAGAACAATCGCGCGGCTGTCTGTCAGATATTTCACATTCGCGCCGTCATAATCCATGATTGCCAAGCGCTTCTTGCGGTCGCCCTTTGGTCCACTTTGGGACACATAGACCACGCGACTGTCGAAATAGCCGGTCTCGCCTGTAATGCGGCTGTAAACCGCATCGGCCACCTTATGGGCCATACGCCGCCAACCATCTGTGGTGCCTTGAAATTGCAATCCGCTGCCCAATTCTCCGCCCGAAAACACATCGTAAAGGCGAAATTTGACTGTCAGATTGTTGCCGGACACGTTGACGGCGCCTGTGACCAAAGCTTGCGCATTGATCGCCTTCCAGTCGGCGAATTGCACGGCTGCCCCAAAATCACTGACCTGGCTGATATAGGCGCTGGACGGGATTTCACGAAACAACCCCGACCCTTGCAAATCCGCCGCCACAACACGGGCCAACTGTGCGCCCATCTCGGCGCTGCCCGCATTTTCAGCGACAAAGTTGGGGGACGCGAACGGCAACGGCTCAATCACACCTTCGTCAATGACAATGCGCAAGGGTTCCGCGCGCACCGGCAAAACACTCATGCTGATCAGCATCACGGCACAGGCCAGGAGAACTCGAAGTATCATTTGATCCGCATCCTTTCAGGATTGAAGGTCATCTCAATCTCTTTCCATTGATCGTATTTGTCAGCAGGCAGCGGAAAACCGCGTGCACCACAGCGAATTATCGCGCGTCGTGCGGTCTCATAAGCCTGTTTCGTCGCCGACGCCGTGCCACCTTCCGACGATAGCATTCGAACAGAGCTTGCTATCGGTTTGCCGTCTTGGGACATCGCAACACTGACCGTAACGGTGGTCTGCAAGGCATCCGATGATAAAGACCCGACGTTCCAACAGCTGGATACAGCAACACGCAATGCATCCTTTTCACCTGCCGACATTGGCGGGCCGCTTGGCGCAGTCGGTGTATCATTGGTGGCGTTCAACGCCGCATCCAGCGCCGCCTGAACGGCCGCGTCCGTATCAGAGCTATTGTCGTCCTGCGTGGTTTGCGTCTGTGGCTGCGTTTCCGGCTGCGGGGGCTGAGCCGCAGGAACAGGGCGCGACGGACGCGACGGCGGTCTCAGCGACGCATTCGGTGCAGCGGCGGGTTTTTCCGCTTCCGTTACAATCTGGTCAGAGGCCGCTTCGGGTGCTGTGGCCTCTTGCGTCTCTTGCGGGGTTTCGCCCGTATCGCTTTCGGTCACCGCATCTTGTTGCACAGGATCAAGTGCGGCTTCGGGGTCGGGCTGCGCGACAGGATCCGGGGCCACGCGGTCCGATGGCAGTGGCACCGCCTCTTCGGCTTGTTCAGGCACCAAAACGGCAGTCTCTGCCGGGGGCGTGGGCAGCTCAGGCGCCACATCATCCACGTCTGCCTCAGGGGGCGGGGCCAATTCGGTGACGTCAGGAACCAGATCCGCAGGGGGTGTTTCAACCGCTTGCGGAACCGGTGTTTCTGCCACAGAATCAGATGTTTGCGGCACATCGGGGGCATCATCAACGGGGTCAGGCTGCGCAGGTTGTGCCACATCGGTGGCGGAAGACGGCGCTTCTTGCCCCGCTATAAGCGCTGCAAAATCTGCACCAGAGATCACCGACACTTCTGTCGCTTCAATCGGCAAAGGCTCTGATTGAAAGACGCCGCCCAGCAGCACCCACCCAATCAGTGCCACATGGCCGGTCCCGGATATGACTTGGCCCACATCCATGCGCTATTGCTCAACTGTCCCATCAAGGGTCGGTCCACCAATATCCGTCACCAAACCGATGTTTGAAAATCCGCCTGCGTTCAACGCGCCCATAACCTGCATGACCAGTTCGTAAGGCACCGCACCATCGGCACGCAAAAACACTTTGTCGCTGTCGCGCTCTGACGCGATGGCACGCAGTTTTGGCACCAGATCATCACGCGCCGTGGCGGTGGTCTGGATTTGCACTTCACCCTCGGCCGTAATGGTCACTGTCAGCGGTTCTTCTTGTTCCACGTCTAACGCACCAGCTGCGGTTTTGGGCAGTTCAACTGGCACGCCCACCGTCAACAAGGGGGCTGCGACCATGAAAATGATCAACAGCACCAGCATCACGTCGACAAACGGCGTGACGTTGATCTCGGCCATAGGCCGCGTACGCCCTCCGCGCCGCCTGCGTCGCCCGCCGCCCTCTTTTTGAACAACCCCTGCGCCCATGATCAGCTGTCCAACTGGCGGCTGAGGATGGTGGCGAATTCGTCTGAAAACGCCTCATAGCTGGCAACAATGCGATCACTGTCCGCGCTTAGCTTGTTATAAAAGATCACAGCTGGAATCGCGGCCAGCAGACCCAACCCCGTGGCCAAAAGTGCCTCGGCGATGCCCGGGGCCACGACAGCCAAGTTCGTGTTTTGCTGTTCTGCAATCTCGATGAAGGCATTCATGATGCCGATGACTGTCCCAAACAAACCGATGAACGGCGCGGACGATCCAACCGTCGCCAGAACCGTCAAACCCTTTTGCAGGTTCTCCGCCTCTTTGTTGATCGCCACATCCATAGACCGGTCGATGCGGGCTGTGGCACCTGCAATCAAACCACCATCATCACGGTGCGACCGGCGCCATTCCATCATTCCGGATGCAAAAATCTTTTCGGATTGGCCATCAGGTGTTGCACCGATCTGATCAAAAAGTCCGTCCAAAGGCTCCCCCGACCAAAAGCGTTCATCAAAGGCCTGCGCCTCGGACCGCGCCTTGCGGTACTGGATCAGCTTTTGCACGATTATGGACCATGCCCAGAACGAGGCCACGATCAGCATGATCATCACAAGTTTTACAGTGAACGTCGCACGTGCGAATAGGGCCCACATGGAGAAATCAATCTCCTGCGCAAGGGCCAGCGCCTCATTTTCCATATGCCTGCTCTCGTTGCGGTTCGTTTTTCGAACCATTATTGCACCCGATTCTAACCAAAGAACACGGGGAAAGCTATCACTATGGTGTCATATCAGCCTTGTTTAGGCAGGGATGCGCGGATTTTTGCAGGCAAACGGGTCGGTTTTCCGGCTGTGGACATGCAAGCCGCAGTGACTTTGGCACGGAAAATAACCTTTTCGCCCAACAGCACCTCTTGGTCGAACACCCAACGCACAGCGCCTTGACCGTAATGCGTGCTTTTCACAACCAGACGATCCCCAAGGCGGGCCGACCCAAGGTAATCAGCCTCCACACGGGTCACGACGAAGACAATCTCGTCTTCGCGCATTGCCCGTTGGTCGACACCCATATCTTCCACGATGGTAGAACGCGCCCGTTCGATAAACTTCAGATAGTTGGCGTAATAGACAACGCCCGCCATATCGGTGTCTTCGTAGAATACGGTGACGGGGAATTGGTGGATCATTGTGCAACTCCTACCCTTGCCGCCAGACGCAGCGCATGTGTTTTGTCTATTGATGCGCCGGGCAATATTGGATCATACGCCGCGCGGATCAACGCGCCGATCTCGGGGCGCAAAACCGTCACCTCACCCGCCACCGCCAAAGGCGACTGCGTGCGAAACGCCATATCCGACCACAACAACACCGATTGCACCACTTGCGACAACGCCAACGTCTCGGCAGGGACATCCCCTAAATGCTGATCCATGCGTAAAAACACAAAACAGCACTTGATCGCGCCCGCCTCATCAAATCGAAACACACGGTATTGATTGGCCTCTGCCGCCTTCAAGCGATTCACCAAAGGCACCAGATCCGGCACCAACCCATCCAACCCCGGAACCTCGGGCAGTTCGTCCCATTCGGAAAAGAAAAACCACATGAAATTGCTACCAAGCTCTGGGTCGGTCTCAACCACTTCCAAGCCCGCAAGGTTTGAGACAGCCTCAATCGCGCCTTTCACAACGGATAAGGTCTCTTCTTGCACGCCAAATACCACAGGGGCCATCGGACGGCCCCAACGCGCAAACACAAACGCACCATCGCCACGCGTAAACAACGGCTCTATCTCGGAATGATCCATCTTCATCTCGCTCAATAAACCTCCCCCGGAGGGTCCCCAAGGATCAGCCAAACAAATCGCTCTGCGACTTAGGTGGCTCTAGCCCCAAATGCGCCCAAGCCTTGGCCGCCAACATACGACCGCGCGGGGTGCGCTGGATCAAGCCTTGCTGCAAAAGATAAGGCTCAATCACCTCCTCCAAAGCATCACGGCTTTCACTCAGGGCGGCACTCATGGTTTCAATCCCAACTGGACCGCCACCATAGTTCTCGGCAATCAAAGACAGATACCGCCGATCCGCACCATCAAGCCCCAAGTGATCCACACCAAGGCGGGTCAGGGCACGGTCCGCAAGTGCTTTCGTGACGCGCCCGTCGCCTTCCACCACGGCAAAATCAACAACACGGCGCAAAAGACGGCCAGCAATACGCGGGGTGCCGCGGGCGCGACGGGCAATTTCGCGTGCCCCCGCCTCATCCGCAGGTGCGCCAAGTTTGCGGGCGTTGCGCTCAACAATCACAAACAACTCGTCTTCGGTGTAAAACTGCAACCGCGTCGGAATGCCAAAGCGATCGCGCAAGGGCGTTGTCAAAAGCCCCATACGTGTCGTCGCTCCGACAAGTGTAAAGGGCTGCAATTCGATGCGGACAGTCCGCGCGGCAGGACCTTCGCCTATAACCAGATCAAGTTCAAAGTCCTCAAGCGCAGGATAAAGAACTTCCTCGACGGCTGGATTAAGACGGTGGATTTCGTCGATGAACAGAACATCGCGCGCCTCGAGGTTTGTCAGGATCGCGGCCAAATCCCCCGCCTTGGCCAAAACCGGACCAGAGGTCATGCGAAAATTCACACCCAACTCGCGCGACATAATCTGTGCAAGTGTGGTTTTGCCCAACCCCGGAGGGCCGTGAAACAAGGTGTGATCCATCGCCTCGCCGCGTTGCTTGGCGGACTGGATAAACACCTTCAGATTTGCACGCGCCTCTGCCTGCCCGACAAACTCGTCCAAAGCCTGCGGACGCAAAGCGCGGTCGAAATCTTCGGGTTGTGCCTCGGGGCGCAAAGTTGGGTCAGGTTCGCTCATGGCTTCACCTAGCCTTTAGGGGCCAGCAACTTCAAGGCCGCGCGGATCAAGGCGGGTGTTTCGGCGCTTGGGTCTTCGCCTGCGGCTTGTGCAACTGCGCCTGCAGCGTCACCGGGACCATACCCAAGATTGCCCAAAGCTGACAGCGCTTCGGCCTGTGCAGATGGATTTTGCGGCGGAACGGGGGCAGTTGGGGCCTCGATCACCTCTGCATCGGCATCGCCCAGCGCTTGCGCCACTGTGCCACCCATTGCCATCACGCTTGGGGCTTTGTCCTTCAGGTCCAACACAACCCGTTGCGCAATTTTGGGACCGATGCCTTTGGCCGCTTTCACCGAATTCCAATCACCCAGCGCAATGGCACGGCTGACACCATCGACGCCCAACGTGCCCAGGATGGCCAAGGACGCTTTCGCCCCGACCCCCTGCACAGACGTCAGCAGGCGGTGCCATTCCTTTTCTGCCAATGTCGGGAAGCCATAAAGCTGCATTAAATCCTCGCGCACCACCAAATCAGTGAACAACGCGCAGATTTCCCCCGTCCCTGGCAAACCAGCCATTGTGCGTTCCGAGACAAACACAATGTAGCCCACCCCGCGCACATCGACCAAAACGTGGTCGGTGCTGCGATAGTCGATACGACCCGTGATCTTTCCAATCATGCGATGGCCCTTTCCACGGCTGCGGCCAAACCTGCGGCACCACCGTGATGGGCGTGGCAAATGGCAATGGCCAAGGCGTCCGCAGCATCGGGGCTGTCAATCACCACGCCGGGCAATTGCAGTTTGACCATATGCAGCACTTGTTGTTTTTCCGCGTGGCCAACACCAACAACGGTTTTTTTGACCTTGTTCGGGGCATATTCGCCAACAGGCAACCCCGCTTGAGCCGGCACCAGCATGGCAATGCCCCGGGCTTGCCCCAGTTTCAAAGTGCCTGCGCCGTCTTTGTTGACAAATGTTTGTTCAACCGCGGCGGTGCGCGGGCGATACTGCGCAACAACACCACTCAACCCTTCATGCAAAGCCAGAAGACGCGCGGCCAAATCCGGCCCCGTTGAATGGATGACCCCGTTCGCTACATGGCTTAGACGGGGCCCTTCGACATCGATAATGCCCCACCCCATGTTCCGAAGTCCGGGATCAATGCCCAAAACACGTATTTTCACCACTGCGCCCTGCTCTTTTATCTATTTGTTAAGCCTGTAGCACGAAAGGCGAACATCCGCCAAGCGCGGATTGAAATGCTGCATTGCGGCATAAAAGCGACACAAGGCGATCAAAGACGACATTCAATACCTTCCTTGCCCCCTAAACTGCCAAAATCGACACTGCCATAGGTCAATTTTTTGCCTTATTTACGGTATGTTAACCACATTTCGGACCCATGCACAGAATGCATATCACACATGCAAAGAAACATTCTTGTAGCGCGTAATATTTGAGCATAGATGCCTCTCACACAAAGACCGGAACGTCCCGGCCAACACTTTAAAGGACTGCTACAATGGCAACTTTCGACACAACACGCACAACATACGGCTCAGCTACAGTAGCAGGCCAAGTTACCCGTTTCTTCCACAATGCACTGTCTTCAGTTCAGAACTGGAACGAAGCACGCATCACACGCAATGCACTGTCCGCTTTGACTGACCGCGAGCTGGAAGACATCGGCTTGTCACGCGGCTCTATCGAAACATTCATCGGTCGCTAATCGCGACACAAGCAGAACGATCTCTCAAGGTCGGCGATCCTCCCCGTGAGTTTACCTTGATTGAGACGGCAAAAGCCGCGTGTCCCAACGGATGCGCGGCTTTTTTGTGCCTGTAAACTGTGCCTGTAAACTGTGTCTGTGGATGCATCGACGTGCAGGCGCCGAACTGGTTCACGCCAACGGGGTCAAAATAAACCCCGTAGCGTTGCCAGTATAAATTCCGGGATCAGCGCAGGATGGGACCAATCATTCCGGCAGCATATTGGGTGGCCGGATCGATTTGCATGGCCAAAGCGCCAGCTTGCTCAAATACTGTTCCGGTTTCCAGCTTGCCCAAGCGATCCGAATAGGCATCTGGCCCGACCGCCGCCAACAAAAAGGTTTTGAACAGCAGCAACGCCGCAATCGCAAACATCGCAAACTTGAATGGCATAAAGGCATTTTTGCGCTTTGGTTGGATAACGATCAAACCGTCGGCACGCATCTTCGGCGTATAGCCATTGGCCATTGCAGCATGCTTACGGCCCAAATCGCGTAAGCGGTGGTCAAATTGTGTTTTTGCATCAATCATAGCAGCCTCGAAAATCAGTACCCCCACCAACTTTCATAAAACTGTTTGCACTGAAAATGTGGCAAAATCTGGGCAAACCCGTCAAATGCGGTTAAAACACGGCATGAATTACGCGGGTTTTTGCAGCATTAACGTTGTCCATTCAACAATCTCTTCGCGGTGAACAAGATTGATACCGTTTTGTGCATAAACCTCAATGATTTCATCCGCTTGCTCATTCAGGATGCCGGACAAAATGGCAAAGCCGCCTTTTTTGAGTCGCCCCGCCATATCAGGTGACAGCGCAATCAACGGTCCTTTGAGGATATTGGCAAAGACCAGATCAAATGGCGCACTTTCAGCCAGTGCAGGCGCATCAAATCCTGCCGCCTCTACACATGTCACGCGCCCTTCAAGGCCGTTTGCCCGCACGTTAACCTCGGCCACATCAACTGCAACCTGATCGATATCACTGGCCAACACCGTGTTGGGCCAAATCCGTGCAGCACCCATCGCCAGAACTGCAGTACCGCAGCCAATGTCCACCACGCTTTCACCGACAAATCCATCGCTTGCCAAACGATCCAAAGCCCGCAGACAGCCCAATGTCGTGCCGTGGTGGCCCGTCCCAAACGCCATCGCGGCTTCAATCAACAAAGGTTCACACCCTTCAGGCACCTTGTCGGCATCATGCGACCCGTACACAAAGAAACGCCCGGCCTCGACCGGTGCCAATTCGCGGCGCACATGGGCCACCCAGTCGGTTTCGGGCAATTCCGAAATCACAAAGGGTTTCGCGCCAAAAGCCGTTGTCAACAAAGCCAAGCTGGCAGTGTCGGGCGCTTCGGTAAAGTATCCACCGATCTCCCAAAGCCCCGATCCGTCTTCGACCTCGAACACGCCAATACCTGTGGGCTCGGGCACAAGACGTTCCATCGCCTCGCCCAGTTTTTCGGCGGCGTCTTTGCCTTCAAGCGTGGTCAAAGCGGTGAATGTGGGCATCTAACGGCTCCTGTAGCGGTCTGGGTTCGGATAGGGTTTGGGTGGCGCAGACTGTGCCGCCATGTCGGGTGTTAAGGATGCCACATAACGCCAGCCCCAAAGCGCTGCAAGCGCCCCAACAACGACACCTGCCATGGCTTGCCCGTAAATGACGCCTGCCGGGCCAAAACTGGCCGCCATCCACGTCGCGATAGGCCACATCAACGCGCCATCCTTGATCCAGTTCACAAAGGTCGACCGTCCCGGCTGGCCAAGGTTGTTAAAGGCGGCGTTGGAGGCAAACAATGCACCGACAAAAACAAAACCGCCCACCCCAACAGAGGTGAAGGCGCGAATGACATCGGCCCCCTGACCCGTCAACCCGAACCCTGCGATGATATAGGGCGTCGCACTGGCCAGAACGGCCCAAGTGACCAATGTATAGATCAAGCAAAACACGAGCGCATTTGCATAGGTGCTGCGCAATCGATCATACTGGCCCGCCCCATAGTTCTGGCCGAAAATACCGCCAATGGCCCCCGAAAGTGCAAAAATCCCCCCAAAGGCAAGCACTGTCAAACGGCTGGCAACAGCCCAGGCAGCCACGGCTTCGTCTCCGAAGGGGGCCATGATCGACGTCAGGATGTAATTGCCGACAGGTGTCGACATCTGCGTGGCGATGGCGGGCGCCGCAATCCACAGAAACGGACGCGCTGCTGCCTGCATGGTCTGCAAAGACGGGCGCCCGATCAAATCGGTTTGATACACCGCAAAATACAGCCCCAGCCCCATCAGAACGAAGCGAAACAGAACCAGTCCGACACCCGCCCCCGCCAGCCCCCATTCCAGCCAAAGGATCAAGAACGGGTCCACGACCATCAGCACCAGACCGGACACCAGTGTCACATACATTGCTTTGGCCCCGTAACCATCCGCCCGCAGAACGCCAGAACACACCAATGCCACGGCCATGGGCATCAGCGAAAATATCGTCAACGCCAAGTAATCCGCAGCCATCTCTGCCGTGTCGCCTGTGGCGCCGGCCAGCACGACCAGATCGTGGCGAAAAACAAAGATCAGCACCGCCACCGCCCCCTGAACAAGCGTCGCCATAGCCGTGGCAGCACCCGCTTGTTGCCGTGCAAGCGCGCGGTCGCCCTGTCCGATGCTGCGCGAGATAAGCGCCGTGGCCCCAATCATCAGCCCCACGCCGACGGAGACCGAAAAGAACTGGATCGCGTAAGCAAAGCCAATGGCCGCGACGATTTTAGGATCACCCAGTTGCGACAACCACAACAGGTTGGCGGCGTCGACCAAGAACACGAAGGTGATGCCAAAAGCGCCCGTGGCCGTCATACGCGCCACATGCCCCATGGTCGAGCCAGTTAGAAAGCGCCCCTGCTGCATCTATTCTGCAGGCGCCGGAGCCACATTTGAAAATACGGTTTCATGGCCCGGTTCCGGATTGCGCGGAATGAGCATGGCCAATATCAGCGACACCCCCGCCATGCCTGCCGCAATCAAAAAGACCAACAACGGCGAAACCAGCCACAAAAGCCCCAAAACCACCGGCAAAAACACCGCCGCTATGTGGTTAATGGTAAAGGCCACTGCTGCCGTTGGGGCGATATCGGCGGGGTCCGCGATTTTTTGAAAGTATGTTTTCAAAGCCAGCGCCAACCCAAAGAATATATGGTCTACAACATACAGAAATGCCGCCACGGCCACGCCCCACCCAAGGTAATAGACGCCGCCATAGGCCAAAAACACCGCAACCAACCCGGTGTATTCAAACATCAGTGTGTTGCGTTCCCCGAACTTGAACACGACGCGGCCCAATACCGGCGCCACGGCCATATTGATCAACAAGTTGACCAAGAACAGGGCTGTCAGATCATGCACCTCATAGCCAAATTTTTCGACCATCATAAAGCCTGCAAACACCATGAAAATCTGTCGCCGTGCGCCCGCCATGAACTGCAATGCGTAGTACAACCAGTAGCGTTTGCGCAGGACCATCTTTTTGGTTTGCGGCGTGGCGCCCTCGAATTGGGGGTAAAAAACCATGCAAAACAGTGCAATAGCAGCAGTGATCAGACCACCGGCCATAAAGACCATGTTGTAGGTCAGGCTCCATGCCTCCCAGAACACCATGATCACAAGATACACAGCAAAGGTCGCGGCCGACCCGGCGGCAATCAACCACCCAAGGGTCTGTGGGGCGCGGTCTTTCGGGATCCATTGCAGTTGTAAGGACTGGTTGACCGTCTCGTAATAGTGAAACCCGATCGAACTGAGCATCGTCAGCGTCAAAATTCCACCCAAACTGGGGTATTGCGCCGTGATGGCAGACGCCACGCCCAGCAAAATCAACGACACCAGCCCCAAAATCTGTTCACGCACAAATATAATGATGGCGATGACGCCCACAGCCAGAAATCCGGGAATCTCGCGCACTGTATGCAGCAGGCCGATGTCCGCGCCGTCAAACGCTGCGACTTCAACGACAAAATTGTTCAAAAGCGCAAACCATGTGTTCAGCGCAATCGGCATGGCAATGGCCATCAGCAACAGCAATGCGATGGGACGACGCCAGAACGGCAAATGTTGAGTGTCAGAGACTGGAAGGATACGCATGCCCTTCGCTTACGCCCAATTGCTTAAAAAGGCGATAGAGCAATCACGCACACCCATAGTTGAGATCGCGAACGCTTAGAAAAAGAGGCCGGTTCAGTAGAAACTTTGCGGATCAATGTCCACAGCCAGCCGCAAGTCGCCTTTGACCTGCACCTGCGATGTCCACCGCGCAATGGCGGCTTGCAGTGCGACCCCTTTTCCGGCTTTGACCAGCAACCGAACACGGTGACGCCCGCGCACCCGTGCAATCGGGGCGGGGGCCGGGCCGTACACTTGCGCCCCAATCGCTCTAAGCGGCTTGTCGCGGCGCGCCAGTTCATTGGCAATATCAAAAACTTGGGCCACATCTGGCCCACTGACAATGATGCCCGCCATGCGTCCATAAGGCGGCACCCCCGCCTGTTCGCGCTCTGCGGCTTCTGCACGCCAAAACCCTTCTTCGTCCCCAGCCAAAATCGCGCGAATGACAGGGTGTTCAGGCTGATAGGTCTGCAACAGGGCCGTCCCCGGTTTTTCGGCACGGCCCGCACGGCCCGCAACTTGCCGCATCAACTGGAATGTGCGTTCAGCCGCCCGCAGGTCCGATCCTTGCAGGCCCAGATCCGCATCAATCACACCCACAAGGGTCAAGTTGGGAAAGTTGTGCCCTTTGGCCACCAATTGTGTGCCAATCACGATGTCGGCCCCGCCCGCCGCAATCGCTTCGATCTCGGCTTTCAACGCACGCGCAGATCCGTACATATCGGACGACAGCGTGGCGATACGCGCATCCGGAAACAGCTTTGCGGCCTCTTCGCCCAAACGCTCGACCCCTGGCCCAACAGGTGCCATGCGCCCTTCCGCATCACAGGACGGGCACTTGTCTGGAATTGGTTTGGATTCACCACATTGATGGCACACAAGCCGGTTCTGGAACCGGTGTTCCACCATACGTGCGTCACAATCATCGCAGCCGACCTGATGCCCGCAAGCGCGGCACAGGGTGATCGGCGCATAGCCCCGACGGTTGATGAACAACATCGCCTGTTCACCCAATGCGATGCGCTTGTCCACTTCCGCCTTCAAGCGATCCGACACCCATCGATCCGACGGCAGCTTGTCCAACCGCATATCGATGGTTTTCATTGTGGGCATGACCGCAGGGCCAAACCGCGACGTCAGATCAAGGCGCTTGTACTTGCCATTTTCGGCGTTGGCCCAGCTTTCCAATGACGGGGTGGCAGAGGCCAGCACAACATGTGCGCTGCAAATGGACGCCCGCAGCACCGTCATATCACGGGCGTTGTACAACACCCCTTCTTCTTGTTTGTAGGATGTGTCGTGTTCTTCATCGACAACGATCAGACCAAGGTTCTGGTAGGGCAAGAACAACGCCGATCGCGCCCCGATCACAAGCTGCGCTTGCCCCTGCCCGACCATACGCCAGATCCGGCGGCGTTCGGTCATGGTGGCCCCTGAGTGCCATTCCGCAGGCCGCGCACCAAAACGTTCTTCGACACGTTTCAAAAACTCGGCAGTCAAGGCAATCTCGGGCAGCAACACCAAAGCTTGCCGGCCGGCTTTCAGTGCAGCGGCCACGGCTTCAAGATAGACTTCGGTTTTGCCAGAGCCGGTCACACCACGCAGCAAGGTTGTGCCGTACCGTGCGCCCGCAATCTCGGACGCAAGATAGGTGGATGCCGCGGCCTGATCTTCGGTCAGCGTTTTGCTGGGCCGCGACGGATCCAGTCGCGCAAAAGGCAGATCGCGCGGGCTGTCTTCTTCGGCGACCACGTTTTGCTTTACCAAACCCTTGATGACAGATGACGTCACCCCCGCCATTTCGGCCAGTTCTTTTAGGGTAAAGGACAGATCACCGTACTCTGCCAAAGTCTCAAGAACGCGCTTGCGCGCGTCGGTCACGCGGTCAGGTTCCCCTTCACCGCGTCTGTAAATTTTGCGCATCGACGGTGGATCACCAAGACCCGGCGCACGGGTGGCCAGCCGAAGCATCGCAGACATGGGGGTCAGCGTATAATCTGCGGCACGGCGCAGAAATTCGCGCATCTCCAAACGCATGGGGGCCGCATCCAAAACACGGTATGCGCTGCGCACCTTGTTGATGTCCCAATTGCCTTGCCCCGCGCCCCAAACGACGCCCAAAACTTTACGGGGCCCCAGAGGCACTTCGACAAATGCCCCTAAATGGCAACCGCCTTCGGGGGCTTTGTAATCCAACATCCGGTCCAACGGCTGTGTTGTCAGTACACCAATCAAGGCACCTTCATGGAAGAATTCAGGGTCACTCACAGCGCGGCTTTCACAGATTTTCGGGGTTTGCTGATTTCATCTCAATGAGGTACACGCATCGCCAACGCAATACCACCACGCGGTGACAGATGTTACCGTGCGCAATCACAAGGATGCCACCCTATGAAATTCTTCGTCGACACCGCCGAAATCGATGCAATCGCCGAACTGAACGACCTTGGAATGGTCGACGGGGTCACAACAAACCCGTCTCTGATCCTGAAATCCGGCCGCGACATTCTGGAAGTCACAAAGGAAATTTGCGACCTTGTAGACGGTCCTGTTTCCGCTGAAGTGGTCGCACTTGAATCAGACGCCATGATCGAAGAAGGCCGCAAACTGGCCAAGATCGCCGACAACGTCACCATCAAGCTGCCCTTGACGTGGGACGGCTTGAAAGCCTGCAAAGTGCTGTCCGGTGAAGGCAATATGATCAACGTCACATTGTGTTTCTCGGCCAACCAGGCGCTGCTGGCGGCCAAAGCCGGTGCCACGTTCATCTCGCCCTTTATTGGCCGTTTGGACGACATCAATCTGGATGGCATGGACCTGATTGAGGACATCCGCACAATCTATGACAACTACGGTTTTGAAACGGAAATTCTGGCAGCCTCGATCCGCTCTGTGAACCACGTGCAGCAATGTGCACTTGTCGGCGCCGACGTGATCACGGCCCCACCAGAAGTCATCAAGAAGTTGGCGACACACCCGCTGACCCAAGCCGGTCTGGATCAATTCATGAAAGACTGGGCCAAAACCGGTCAATCCATCGTCTAAAGCGTTTTTAGCAAGTCCTTCAACGCCGATGGGCTTAGGGGAAAAAGATCGTTGTGCGGGGCTTCGGCCCCGCCATTTTTTTGATTTACGTGTTCCATGGCCTGTCAATACCGCACATATGACGCCTAAGTGATGGGGAAAAACCGCCAATTCTTCCACCCTGACGCGCAATAACAACAAAAACAGGCGAATTTGCGGTGCGCTTACAAAAAAAGGGCAGCTTTCAAATGACAGCCATGTTAAAACTTAGCAAATTTAAAGAGGCGCATTATGAGCAGTAGCCCGAAAATAGAAGACACTCTCCGCGAGGCGATTATTTCGCAGCCCGGCGTTATTCTGGACGACAAAGACGTCATGCACGCTTTGATCGCGGCGAATGAACGTGCGATGGGCGGCAACATCGTCGACCTGCGTGGCATCGCGATGGAGCGTTTGGAAAGCCGTCTTGACCGGCTTGAAGACACACATCGGTCGGTGATTGCCGCCGCGTATGAAAACCTGGCTGGCACAAATCAGGTGCATCGCGCCATCTTGCGCATGCTGGACCCTATCGAATTCGAACCTTTCTTGCGCAACCTGTCAGGAGAAGTGGGCGAGATCCTACGCGTGGATGCCGTGCGTCTGGTCTTGGAATCCGTGCAAAACGACAACGATCCGGCAGTTCAGCGTCTGGGCGAAGTCCTGAGTGTCGCAGAACCCGGGTTCATCGACGATTATCTGACGTTCGGGCGTGGTGGTCATGTCCGCCAAGTTACTTTGCGACAGGTCCAAGACGCATCAGGAACAATTTACGGCGACAAAGCAGACTGGATAAGATCAGAATCCTGCTTGAAACTGGATTTTGGCGACAGACGTTTGCCCGGATTGTTGGTTCTGGGCGCAGAAGACCCGCATATGTTTGGCCCACAACAAGGCACAGACCTTTTGGCCTTCTTTGCGGGCGTCTTTGAACGCGCAATGCGCCGCTGGTTGTCATGAGCCTGATTTCTCCGGCTGCACGTGATGCTTTGCAAACGTGGCTGGAACATCAAAAATCTTTGAAAGGCGCTGCGAGCAACACAATCACCGCCTATCAGGGGGATGTGACTGAGTTTCTGGCGTTTATCACGGGTCACAAAGCCGCCCCTCAGGGTTTGACGGCCCTGTCCGATGTAACAGTCAGCGATATGCGGGCGTGGATGGCCAACACACGATCTGCAGATGTGGGCCCACGGTCTTTGGCACGCAAACTGTCCGCGGTGAAAGCCTTCTATCGGTGGTTGGCCGCGCGTGAAGGGTTTGAACCCACGGCTGTTTTGCTGACGCGCAGTCCAAAGTTCACCCAAAAACTGCCGCGGCCTTTGGCTGTGGATGCCGCGCAAGACCTCATCGACTGTGTCGAGCTACAATCGCAAACACCCTGGATTGCAGCCCGTGATGTGGCCGTGGTCACGCTGCTGTGGGGGTGCGGTTTGCGGATATCCGAAGCCTTGGGGCTTACTGCCGGCGACGCCCCCCTGCCACAAGTCATGCGCATCATCGGTAAAGGTGGGAAAGAACGGATCGTGCCCGTGGTCGACGCCGCGCGGGATGCTATCAGCGCTTACATAAACCTTTGTCCTTTTGCTCTGAAAGACGATCAGCCAATGTTTCGGGGCGTTCGGGGCGGCGCCTTGTCCCCTCGGGCCATTCAAAAGGTGATGGCTTCGGCCCGTATGCAACTTGGCTTGCCAGCCACAGCCACGCCCCATGCCATGCGGCACAGCTTTGCGACGCATCTGCTGAATGCAGGCGGCGATTTGCGATCAATCCAAGAACTGTTAGGACACGCATCCTTGTCGACAACCCAGGCCTATACGGCTGTGGATACCGCACGTTTGATGGAAGTTTATGATCGTGCGCACCCCAAAGCGGGATGACAGACGCACATCACGAAAACGTGCAATACCGTTAAATGAAATGTGATCCCTTCTGTGCCAGTTTGTCGCAGTATGCCACATGCGGCATAAAAACATGCGCCAAACACAGGAAATATCAATGACACTTTTCACGCGCCTGAGCGCCGCCGCCATCGGGCTTACACTGACCGCCACAACAGCCTTCGCAGAAGACTGTGCAGCCATCACCGTCGAAGATTCGTTTGATCTGGAACCAGATGCCATTGTTGCCCTGTACGACTGCCTGAACGAAAAAATGGCCACCGGATACGCCAAGGAAGGCGACGAAATCGGCAGCAATTTCCGCAGTTGGGCCGCAACCTCAACGCGCCCTGCAGTCCAAGGCGCACACGGCAACCGGATTTTGAACACCTTCGCCAATGACGTCGCAGCCGAACAGTATCTGAAGTATCAAGAAGAAGGCTTTACGATGCCTGTTGGCTCCATTCTGGCCAAAGAAAGCATCACAGTGTCGATCAAAAAGAAAAAGGCGCGTCCCGGCCCCTTGTTGATGATGACCAAAATGGAAGCGGGTTCTATCCCCGAAACCAATGACTGGTTGTACACAGGCATTCAGCCCAACGGCAAAACCATGAAGGTCAAACAGTCCTTCTGCCATGATTGCCATGAACCCTATGAGGATAGCGATTTTCTGGCATATCCAATCGAAGAAGTGCGTTTGGGGCAGTAAGTCACGCATGCACGCGCAAGGCTTGTTACAAAGGCCTGCATCATGAGAATCTCAAGCCTGCCAGTTTCACTGGCAGGTTTTGCTTTGCATCCGCCCTGCCGTTGCGGCATGTAAGGCGACATGACACCAAAATTCAAAGCCCTCAGTGTTCACCTGCTTACCGCCACAGGCGCTGTCTTTGCCATGTTGGCGATGCTGGCTGCGGTTGATGCAAAATATGATCTTATGTTTTTGTGGCTCGTTGTCGCTTTTGCGGTGGACGGAATTGATGGGCCATTGGCGCGACACTACAATGTCAAAGACAACGCGCCGGAATTCGACGGGGTTCTGCTGGACCTGATCATCGACTACCTGACCTATGTGTTTATCCCAGCCTTTGCTTTGTTCAAATCCGGGCTGATGGACGGGTGGACAGGATGGTTTGCGATCATCGTGATCACCTTCGCCTCGGCGATGTATTTCGCAGATACCCGCATGAAAACAAAAGACAATTCATTCTCGGGGTTTCCCGGATGCTGGAACATGCTGGTGCTGGTGATCTTTGCACTGGAGCCGAATTTTTGGGTTTCACTGGGGCTTGTCACAATCCTTGCCGTGGCCATGTTCTTGCCGTTGAAGTTTGTACATCCAGTGCGCACGGAACGCTGGCGCACCATAACTTTGCCAATGGCATTGGCGTGGACCTTCTTTGCGGGATGGGCCGCTTGGGTGGATTTCCACCCTGAAAGCTGGGCGCATTGGGGGCTGATCGTGACATCTGTCTACTTGTTGGGTGCAGGCATTGCACAGCAAATGACCGAAAAGGCGGATTAACCCTGTCTTTTTCCTAAAGATGCCACAGGGGCCCGCAGGCGGGGGCAGCGCCCCCACGCCACATCAAATCAACAAACCCGCCGCACCTTCGTGACGCAACAGGGCCACCTTGGTCTCAATCCCCCCCGCGCCAGAAAATCCCGTCAGCCCCTTAGCGCCCATAACGCGGTGGCACGGGACAATGATAGGAATGGGGTTTCCACCACAGGCGCCACCGACGGCCTGCGCGGGCGCACCAAGCGCTTTGGCGATCTCACCATATGTGACCGTATATCCAAAAGGAATGGCCGACATCTGGGCGCATACAGCTTGCTGAAAGTCGCTGCCTTTGATGCGCAACGGCAGTTCAAAAACCTCTAGCGTGCCTGCATCGTAACGCTGAAGCTGACACGCTGCTGCGTCCAATACATCCGAACGATCAACGCAGCCGGACAGTTTCCAGTCCAAGGCCACAATCGCGCCGTCTTCCTCGACGACGCACAAGTCCCCGAACCGGGTTTTCACGTCTCTTCGTTTCATCTGAATCTCCTTGGCGCAACGCTAGAAAGAGACGCAGCCAAACTCAATCCGGATCACGCGTAAAAGTCATGTAGTGCGGTGTGCGGCCTTCGCGCAGTGCCTTTTGCTCGTAGCGGGTCGAAATCCAGTCGTCCCATGCCACGCGCCAGTCTTCGGGGCCTTGCGCGGTCCAAGTAAATCCGTGGCGCGGCACCTCTTGCATGGTTTGGCGCACATAATCGGGAATGTCCGTAGCCACACGAAACGTCGCCCCCGGTTTCAAAACACGGGCCAAGGGCTGCAAATGTTCTTCGGTGACAAAGCGACGGCGATGGTGGCGTGATTTGGGCCAAGGGTCAGGATACAGCAAAAACGCACGATCAATTGAAGCGTCCGGCAAAACATCAAACATATCACGCACATCACCGGGGTAGACTGCGACACCATCTGTGCCAGCGCGGCGAATTTTCCCCAACAGCATCGCAACACCGTTGATGTACGGCTCACAGCCGATGATACCCACATCAGGGTTTTGTGCGGCTTGATGCACCATGTGCTCACCACCACCAAATCCGATTTCCAGCCAAACGGGTTTTCCGTCAAAGCGGGTTTGCAGGTCAAGCGGCGTGCGATCCGGGTTCACATCCCAGTCCACAAGACCGGGCGACAACGCGGAAAGGTCTTCATCCAGATAGCCACGCTGGCTGTTCTTAAGATGTTTGCCTTTAAGGCGGCCATAGAAATTGCGATGCGGGCGTTCAGGATGTGTCATGGCGCGGGGTGTAGCGGTGCAATCTGTTTGACGCAAGATGCCCATAGAGTTGTAGATCACCCCGCCAGACAAAACACTTCATACGTTTTGGCAGTCTGGCGCACCGTGTCGCCGTAGGTGTCGGGATCAAGACCATGCTTTACCATCGACGACAATATCACCTGTCTGGCATGATCCCCGATGTTCAGCAGATTGCGACGGGTGGGATAAAAGCTGTCGCTCAGCAAACCGTCCGAGAAAACGACAGAATGCTGCGGCAGCACAAAGTGATAATAGCTCATGATACTTCCGCTGGAACCCAAGCTTATGCCAGGCCGCCCCAACAGCGCTGCGGCCGGGATCAACACATCTTCGGTGCCATACAACAACTGCGCTTGTGCCCCCGCCAAAACGACGCGGTGGTTTTGCGACAAGACAATGGTGTCTTTGTTGCCCCAGGCCCCCGGCGCAAATTGCACAGCGCGGCTGGCACCTTTGGTCAGAACGGTGGTTTGTGTCGCACATAGCACCGGCTGTTGACCAAAATCGCGGGTCATAACCATGCCCCCCGATGACATATCGGCCCCTGTGCCGCCATGTATCTCATTGTTATCCGCATCGCCATCAATCGTATCGTTGCCCTGGCCCGCATTGATAATGTCTGCACCCTCCCCGCCATGGACAACGCCGGCCCCATCACTTGCGTCAAGACCATTATTGCCAGCCTGACCGTAAATCTCATCGTCGCCGCTGCCACTTTGAACCGTGTCGTTGCCTTTGCCTGCGTAAACTGTATCGTTGTCATCACCTGAAAAGACATGTCATCGCCAGCACCTGCTTCAACACGGTCGCCGTTGCCTGATACCCCGCCGCCATGCGTGTTCTCCATCAATTCCAATGCGGGCGCAGCCGTAGCCCCGTTTGGATTACGCACATTTTTTCTCAGTCGTTAAACAACCAATTTGACAAGATTTTGGAACACCGTCGCGCCGTAACGTCCCTTGCGCCAGCTCTGGTAATGCCCGCGTCAAAGGTTAAGCTGACACCATCACAACAGGAGCAACCCAATGTCAGATATGGTCCACGTGATCGCCGTCATCACCACAAACCCCGGTCAACGCGCCACGGTTCTTGAGATGTTCAACGCCAACGTCCCTGCTGTTTTGGCGGAAGACGGGTGCATTGAATACGGCGCGACCGTTGATGTGCCAAACGCAGGCCCCTTCCAGACGCCCTACGGTGAAGACACATTTGTGGTGGTCGAAAAATGGGCATCCATGGCAGCCCTTGGCGCACATGCCGCAGCCCCGCACATGCAGGCTTATGGCGCACAAACCAAAGACATGTTGGCGGATCGCAAAATCCATATCATGCAAAACGCCTGAAGCCTGTGTATCATGACAACCGCAAATATCGTGTCGTTGCTGCGCTGTCTGTTCAACAAGGTCCTTTGGGCGGCTTTCGCTTTTACATATCCTTTGGTGTCTCAGGTTCAGGCGCAAACTGTGCCTGATCCGGCTATGGTGGCGCGGACCGTCGCAACCTTAGAGAAGACGCTGGATGCACGCGTTGGTGTTTATCTGTTCGACAGCGGCACAGGGTGGCAGTGGGGACACCGCGAAACCGAACGTTTCTTGATGGCCAGCACCTTCAAGCCCTTGTTGTGTGGCGCAATTTTGGCACAAGCCGATGCAGGGGCACTCAGCCTTGAAGATCGTATTGACGTCCGCGAACAAGACATGGTGCCCTATGCACCCGTTACCGAAACACATGTCGGCCACTCAATGTCCATCCATGATCTGTGTTTCGCGACGCTTGATCTAAGTGACAACACTGCGGCCAACCTGCTCACCAACCGTTTGGGCGGGCCGCAAAACGTGACGGCGTTTTTGCAAACTATCGGGGATGACGTCACGCGACTTGATCGGCTGGAACCCGACGTGAACACCTTTGTGCCAAACGATCCCCGCGACACCACATCCCCAATCGCTATGACGCGCAGCTGGGCGACTTTGCTTTTGGGGGATGCTCTGCAGCCAAAAAGCGCCATGCAATTGGCTGCATGGTTAAGTCATGGCGGCGTTACGGGGCAATTCATCCGTGCGCATGCACCGCAAGGCTGGCAGGTTTTAGATAAATCTGGCGGCGGTCGCCACCACACACGCAACCTTATGGCGATGGTCACGCCACCCGGAGAACCACCGGTGCTTGTCGCGATTTTCGTGTCTGACACACCCGCTGACTGGGACACGCGTAATGCAGCTGTCAGTACATTGGGCGCGGCCGTAATCGAGATACTTTTGGCCCGTTAAACACGTGGCAGTCACCCGCAAAAACGGGGCCCAAAGGCCCCGTTTTCATTCTAGATGAGAAGCTGACGATCAGAGGGCCGCTTTGAGCGCCTCGACCAGATCGACTTTTTCCCATGAAAAGCCACCATCAGCCTCAGGTGCGCGCCCAAAGTGACCGTAAGCTGCCGTGCGGGCGTAGATCGGCTTGTTCATGCCCAGATGCGAACGAATGCCGCGCGGGGTCAGGTCCATGACGCTGTCGATGGCCGCCTCAATCACAGCCGGAGGAACTTCGCCGGTGCCGAATGTGTCGCAATAAATCGACAACGGCTTGGACACACCAATGGCATAGCTCAGCTGGATGGTGCATTTGTCAGCCATGCCAGCCGCAACCACGTTTTTGGCCAGATAGCGCGCCACATACGCCGCCGAACGGTCCACTTTGGTTGGATCTTTGCCCGAAAACGCGCCGCCGCCGTGTGGGGCCGCACCGCCGTAGGTGTCCACGATGATCTTGCGGCCCGTCAGGCCCGCATCACCGTCCGGTCCGCCAATAACGAACTTGCCTGTTGGATTAACGTGCCATGCCGTGTCCGCAGAGACCCAGCCTTCAGGCAGAACTTCCAAAATGTAGGGTTCTACAACCGCGCGCACATCCGCGCTGGTCATGTTTTCGTCCAGGTGCTGCGTGGACAACACGATGGATGACACGCCCACAGGCTTGCCATTCTCGTAGCGTACAGACAGTTGCGATTTAGCATCTGGGCCAAGCGTGGGTTCGGTGCCGTCTTTGCGCACTTCGGCCAAGCGGCGCAGGATCGCGTGGGAATATTGGATCGGCGCTGGCATCAACGCATCGGTTTCATTTGTGGCATAGCCAAACATGATACCTTGGTCGCCTGCGCCCTCATCTTTGTCACCAGACGCATCCACACCTTGGGCGATATGCGCGGATTGTTCGTGCAACAGGTTCGTGACCTCGACAGTTTTCCAGTGGAACTTGTCCTGCTCATACCCGATGTCTTTGATGCAATCGCGTGCGATCTGATCAATGCGGCCCATGTAGTCTTTCAGCTTGTCTTGGTCAGACAGGCCCACTTCGCCCCCGATGACAACGCGGTTGGTTGTGGCAAAGGTTTCAGCGGCAACACGCGCTTCTGGCTCTTCGGCCAAGAAGGCGTCCAAAACTGCATCAGAAATGCGGTCACAGACCTTATCAGGGTGCCCCTCAGAGACGGATTCCGAGGTGAAAGTATAGTTTTGACGGGACATGAAGTGCTCCAAATATAAAATAAGCGCCACGTCAGGAAGCCGTTGTGGCGCGTTTCATCTGCGGTACTTGGCCAAAGCGTCCGCGTCAACGTCTAGATAGGGTGGCCTTTCGTCTTTTCAAACCTGCTGTGAGTACAAGCAACACCAACAACGTCAAAGTAACCGGCAAATCGCCTGTGCGGCTGTACAGGGTCGGCGGCAATGGCACGGGCAGACGCGCATCCACAAAACCCGCCTGGTTCAAAGGCAATGATGCCAAAACCTGGCCCTTTGGCCCGATCATGGCCGAAATGCCAGTGTTGGCAGCACGCGCCATTGGCAGGCCTTGTTCGATGCTGCGCATCCGTGCTTGCGCCAGATGTTGAAGCGGTCCTTTGCCCGCGCCAAACCATGCGTCGTTTGTAACTTGCACCAAGAAGTCGGGCCGCGACGGCGCACCTGACACGTCATGGGCAAAAACGGCCTCGTAACAGATCAAGGGCAATGCTTTGCCAAGCTCCCCCAAATCCAGAACCTGAGGCCCCGGCCCCGCGCCGAACCCCGATCCGAAATTTTCGGCCAAACCACGCAGCCCCAAACGTTCCATCAGGGGGGCCAAAGGCAAGTATTCACCGAAGGGCACCAGATGATGTTTGTCATATGTATGCGATACAATTCCGCCGGTTTGCACAACCACCAGACTGTTGAAGTACTTGCCGTCCTCGTAGCGCTGCAAACCTGTCACAACGGGGGCGCCGCGTGCGCGTTCCGCTGCAGCGGCAAATACAGGGCCTGCGTGTCGGGCAAGATAAGGCAAGGCCGTTTCGGGCCAGATCACCAGATCCGGGGCATCGCCCGCAGCCGTGGCGTCAAGCAGACGGTTGGTGAAGACCGGAAATTTGTCTGCGTCCCATTTTTCGTGCTGCGGTGCATTTGGTTGAACAAGGCGCACCGTATGATCTGTCAATGCGATGTCCGTGTTCGGCACAGGTGCTATCAATACGCCAAACGATGCCGCCAAAAGACCCCAACGCACCCAATGGCCGACACAGACAATGCCCCACGCGGCAAAACACCCCCCCAGCATCAGCCCATGGGGGCCAACCCATGCCAGCGCTTGTCCCGCCACCACATCAACAGTGGCCTGTGGCGGCATGGCCCAAGGAAATCCGGTAAAAATATAAGCGCGGCTGATTTCGGCCAAAGGCCAAGTCAGCACCAAGGCCCATGATGACCCAAATGCACGCGCCACGCCAAATGCGAACCCCCAAAAAAGGGCCAGCCCCGCGCCGAGAAGCACAAGAGCAAACGGCGCCATCCAGCCGTGTCGCCCTGCGTCCACCATGAAAGGTTCGGTGATCCAAGTCAGACACAGAAGGAAATATCCCGTGCCAAACAACCAGCCTGTGCGGGCGGCGTGCCAGTGATTTTTGGTGCCCGCATGTAAAAAGAACCCCGCACACAGGCACACCAACAATGTCCCCGGGATATTGTAAGGTTCCTGCGCCAACCCGCCAACGGCGCCACACAACAGAGCCACACACATCTGTAGGGTTCGAGGCAGCCGCGCGATCTTAGCGCGAAAGCTTTGGATCACGCGCTTTGACCGCTCAGTCGGACCCGCAGCCGCTTGATGCGGCGTGGGTCGGCGTCAATGACTTCGAATTCGGGGCCTTCGGGATGAATAACAACCTCACCTCGTGTTGGCACACGCCCTGCAAGCATAAAGACCAGCCCGCCCAGCGTCCCTATTTCTTCTTCATCCACGTCTTCGTGGTCGGTCAGCGACCGGCCGATTTCGGCCTCAAAGTCTTTCAACGGCGTTTTTGCCAACGCCAGATAGCAACCGGTTTTTTCAAGGCTCCAGAACTGGCCTTCATCCACGTCGTGTTCGTCTTCGATTTCCCCCACAACCTGTTCGATCAGATCTTCGATCGTCAAAAGCCCGTCAACACCACCGTATTCGTCAATCACCAAAGCCATATGGCGACGTTCCGCCTGCATTTTTGTCAACAATACCCCGATGGTCATGGAAGGCGGCACAAACAACAGCGGGCGCAGCATGGCCTGCATATCAAAACCCTTGCCGCCGCCGTTAAACCCATGGTTCAGCGCCAGATCCTTGAGGTGCGCAAACCCCAAAGGCGTATCCAGCGTCCCATCGTAAACAGGCAACCGTGTCATGCCACTGTCTTTGAACACCGCAACCAGTTCGTCCAGCGACGCCGTGACCGCAATTGCCGTTATGTCAGCTTTGGGAATGGCCACGTCTTCCACACGCATACGGCGCAAGTTCATCATGCCGTGGTCTTCGCGTCCCATTGCTGGCGCTTGTTCCGGTGCTATGGTTTCACCGACATCCGTCGGGCTAAGCGCCCCGATGACGCGCGAAAAGAAACCGCCCGGTTTCTCACCTTGTGAGGCAGGGGCCAATTCGTCCGAAGTCGTCGCAGTGTCCTGCGCGTTGTGCATCGCATTGTTTGTCATGCCTGTGTCTGGCTGCGCGCGTTGCGCCGCGTCAGACGATCCGTCAGTTGTGTCGCCCATTGGGTCCTTTGGTGGCTTAAGGCAGATTACCCTGCCGGTGGTAGGCAATATGGGTCATCCAACCCCAGTTTGCCAAGTATCTCGACCTCAGTTCGTTCCATCAACGTGGCATCAAGGTCACGGATATGGTCGTACCCCAGAAGATGTAACATTCCATGAACCAGCAAATGCGTCACATGATCGGACATTGGTTTGCCCGCCAGAGCGGCTTCAGATGCGCAGGTATCATAGCTGATCGCAATATCGCCCAATTCAAGCGTGCCGTCAAAATCCGGCGTCGGCGCAAGGGGCGCCCCCCCCGCAATCTCGGTCCCCAGTTCGGCGTAGGGCCAACTGAGTACATTTGTCGCTGTCGGTTTTTCACGAAATGCGCTGTTCAGTTCAGCAATCCGGCTGTCATTGCATGCCAAAAGCGAAATTTCGCCCATGGACAATCCCAAATGCCCCAGAGTTTCATGCGCTGCCTTATGTGCCAAGCTGTCCAAAGACAGCGCATCCCAGCGTGTGTCTTCAACCGTGATGTCGAGCGTTATAGACATGGTGTGTTACCCGGGGGCCAGCCCCCGGACCCCCGGGATATTTTGAGCGAAAAGAAAATCAGGCGTCGTCGGCCTCAGTCGTCAGCCTCATAAGCTTCGATGATCGCGGCCACAAGCGGGTGCCGCACCACGTCCTTAGATGTGAAATAGTTGAAGCTGATGTTCGGGATCGTTTTCAGCAACCGTTCCGCATCTGACAGCCCAGATGGTACACCACGCGGCAAATCGATCTGTGTGCGGTCACCCGTGATCACCATACGCGACCCTTCGCCAAGTCGTGTCAGGAACATTTTCATCTGCATTGATGTGGCGTTTTGGGCTTCGTCCAGCACCACAAAGGCATTGGCCAGTGTTCGCCCCCGCATGAAGGCCAAAGGTGCGATTTCGATCTTTTTGTCTTCGATCAGTTTCGCCAACTGCTTGCCCGGTAAAAAGTCGTTCAATGCATCGTAGAGCGGCTGCATGTAGGGGTCGACTTTGTCTTTCATGTCCCCAGGCAAATACCCAAGCTTTTCGCCAGCCTCTACAGCGGGACGTGACAGGATGATTTTGTCCACATGTCCGCCGATGAACATGTTTACGCCCACAGCCACCGCCAGATAGGTTTTGCCTGTACCAGCCGGCCCGATCCCGAATGCCAGTTCGTTATCAAACAGCGACTGCACATAGGCTTTTTGCGCCTCGGTGCGTGGCTCAACTGTCTTTTTGCGGGTTTTGATTTCAATCGATGCGCCCACCGGCATTTCAAGCTGGTCACCGGACCGCACGCCTGTACCGGCCTCGGAGGTGCCCATGCGCAACTCGCGGTCCACATCGGCAGGTTCTACGTCTTTGCCCGCTTCAAGACGGCGGTACAGCCCGTTCAGCACTTCGGCGGCGCGTAATTGATTGGGATCTTCGCCCATAATCGCCAATTCGTTCCCACGGCGAATGATTTGCACCTCAAGTGCTGCTTCCACAGCCGCAAGATGCGCATCATACGCTCCGCATAGGTCGATCAACAGGCGGTTGTCGGCGTATTCAAGCAAAATAGGGCGCGCCACAGTCGTGGCGGATGTTGTCGTATCGCTGGTCGGCAAATCAAGGTCCTCTCAAGAGACGTGTCAGCCATGGAAATAGGATGAACCGTTATCAGGTCCATAAAACGCAAAAAGGGCCGGAGTGTACAACACCCCAGCCCGATTTTTTGGATATCGGCACGCTTAGAGCGTATCGCTGATCGTTTGGTTGCCTTTGTAGGGGCCGGTTGCCGTGTTAGGCGGCGCAATGCCGGAACATACAGGCTTGCCAAATTGGTCAAGACGCTGGGACAGGTAACCTTCGATGCCATCGTCGATAATCCAGTGGTCACAGCCATTCGGATCAACCCAAACACCTGCCACAAGCTGGCTCAGGTCTTTCTTTTTAAAGCCGTAATCGATGGTCTTGTTGGTATTTACTTTACCACCGCCGCCTTCACCACATGCGGAAATAAGGCCGCAACACCCCAGCACCAGAGCTGTTTTAAGAAATGTCATGTCAGCTCTCCCTTAGCGGATACAAATGATTTCGACGCGACGGTTTTTCGCCATCCCGCCAGCTGTTTTATTGGATGCAGCGGGCAAACGTTCGCCGTAACCACGAACATCCGCGATACGTGCACCGGCAGATTTCGCCACACCGGCCACAGCAGAGGCGCGGTTGAAGGACAAGCGCATGTTGTATTGGTCAGAGGCGCGGCTGTCTGTGTGACCTACGATGATATAGCTGACAGCATCGGCAGACTGGAAGAACTGGGCCAAACGCGCTTTGCCATCCGCAGAGATGCGTGCGCTGTTCGTTTTGAAGAACTGGTCGGAGTTCATAACGCCACACACGTTGCCTCGGCGGCAAACCGGAATACCCTGACGGTTTGTGTGCGGTGACATGTAGCCTTCGTAGCCGTCGTCCATAACCCAATGTTCGCATCCATCGGGATCAACCCAGATGGTTGGCACATACCGTTCGTTCGTTTTGCCATTGTTGCGCTCAAAAATGCCTTGAGCAGACGCGCTATCGACAACAGCCGTCAGGCCAACAGCAATTGTTGCTGTTGCGGCTAGACACCTGCGCACTGCTTTGGAAATCGAATATCCCACAGCCCTGTTCCTTTTATTATTCCCCCCACAAAAGCCTCGCATCTGTCCCAGTTGGTCATTGGCTTTCGACGATAAGGGCCACAATATGAAAAAACGACTGACGTGTGAAGTCACTTTAACCATATATTGTGGTTTAATTGGCGGCAGTTACCACAATAACCCGCTGATTTAACACAATTGCATGCTGATCGGGCAAAATATTACCTTACAGGATCAATTCACCCGCCAGAGAATTGGTCCCAGCCGAGACGATTCTTACCGGGCGCACCTCTCCGATTGCAGCAGAGCAATCCTTGACGTGCACCGCATGCAAATGATCGGATTTGCCCACCATTTGGCCGTCCATGCGGCCCGGCTTTTCAAAAAGAACACCAACGGTGCGCCCGACCATCGCGTCCTGAATAGCGCGTTGGTGATGCGTGATCAGCCCTTGCAAGCGTTGCAACCGGTCATCAGCGGCCGCCGCATCGACAAGCGGCCTTTCGGCTGCGGGTGTGCCCGGACGGGTCGAGTATTTGAAGGAATAAGCATAGCCGTATTTGACCTCTTCAACCAAATCCATGGTCGCTTGGAAATCTTCCTCTGTTTCCTCGGGAAAGCCTACGATGAAATCGCCAGACATGACGATATCGGGACGGGCCTCGCGGATGCGTTCGATCAGTCGTAAATAGCTTTCGGCTGTGTGGCTGCGGTTCATGCGCTTCAAGATGCGGTCACTGCCCGATTGCACCGGCAAATGCAGATACGGCATCAGCTTGGCACAGGTGCCGTGTGCCTCGATCAGGTCATCGGTCATGTCGTTGGGATGCGATGTGGTGAAACGGATACGTTCCAGCCCGTCCACTTTGTCCAAGTCCCAAATCAGCTTTGCCAAAGTATAATCCGACCCACCTGGTCCGGCACCATGGTAGGCGTTGACGTTTTGACCCAAAAGCGTAATTTCGCGTACCCCGCGTTCCACCAGATCGCGGGCTTCGGTCAGGATGCGGTCCACGGGCCGGCTGACTTCTGCACCGCGCGTATAGGGCACGACACAAAACGCGCAGAACTTGTCGCAGCCCTCTTGCACCGTCAGAAACGCCGACGGGGCGCGTTTTGCTTTTGGGCGTGCCTTGAGGTGTTCGAACTTATCCTCTTCGGGGAAATCGGTATCCAGCGCTTTTTGGCCCTTTTGGGTCTGCGCCTCCATTTCCGGCAAACGGTGGTAAGACTGCGGGCCCACCACCAAATCAACAAGCGGCTGACGGCGCATAATCTCGCCGCCCTCGGCCTGGGCCACACAGCCCGCAACGCCAATTTTCAAATCCGGCTTCACGTCTTTGAATTTGCGCAAACGCCCCAGATCGGAATAGACTTTTTCGACGGCCTTTTCACGAATGTGACAGGTGTTCAAAAGGATCATATCGGCATCCTCCTGACGGTCCGTTTCAACATAACCCTGCCCGCCCAATGCTTCGGACATGCGTTCGCTGTCATAGACATTCATCTGGCAGCCATAGGTTTTAATGAATAGCTTTTTGGGGCCGGTCATTTTGGAGCTGGTCATGGGGCAATCCGGTCATGTGGGAGTGGGCGCAATTGCGGCACGACTTATCAGGCGCGTGTGACGCTTGCAATGCACGGCAAATTAACCGATTCTAGGCGATAAGAAGAAAAGCAGGCAGGCAATGCAGTACGAAAGTTTAGACACATTCATCAAAGACGGGGCAGAGATTTTGGCCAAAGGGCCTATTTCTATCGTTTTGGTTGAGGATGAGGTGGAAGTCGCCACAACACTGCGCCACAACCAGCAAGCCGGATTTGTGAACATAATCGCCGTGATGCCGCCTGAATTCGACCTTCCGCGCGATTTGCAAAACACCGTGCACCGCATAGATCATGCCTTATCCAGCTCTGAAGCGGCCACCGAAGCGATGAACCGCTTGATTGCGGCGGCAACACCGGGCGTCTGGATTTACTACTGCTTTAACGCCGAATATCTGTTCCATCCGTTCTGCGAGACCCGCAGCATCGGGGAAATGTTGGCGTTTCACACAGAAGAACGCCGCGATGCGATGCTCACATATGTGTTGGATTTATATGCCGACGATCTGGACAGGCACCCCGATGCGGTGTCGCTGGATGCCGCACATCTGGACCGTTCCGGATACTATGCGTTGGCCCGTGCCGATATCGAAAACCATGGCCACCCAAAAGATCGCCAGTTGGATTTCTTCGGGGGATTGCGCTGGCGTTACGAAGAACACATCCCGCCCGCACGTCGCAAGATTGACCGGATTTCTCTTTTCCGCACCAAACCGGGATTGCAGCTGCTTGAAGATCACACGTTCTCGGACGAAGAATACAACACCTACGCCTGCCCTTGGCACCACAACATCACCGCAGCGGTTTGTTCGTTCCGCACTGCCAAAGCGCTAAAGCGCAATCCGGGCAGCCGTTTTGATATCCACACCTTCAAATGGCACAACTCTGCCCCATTCGAATGGCATTCGCGGCAATTGCTGGATTTGGGACTGATGGAACCGGGGCAATGGTTTTGACACATCCAAAGATGTCTTGACTTAGAGTTGCTTCAACCCGGTAACACGCCATCAGGGGTTTGAAGGAACACAGCATATGAAGATTTCGGAAGCAGCCCGCGCCAGCGGTTTATCGACCCACACGATCAGATACTACGAGGCGTCGGGCATGTTGCCGGGTGTTTTGCGCGGCACGGACGGGCATCGCCGGTTTTCACCGGAAAACGTAGATTGGCTGACACTGCTTGCATCGCTGCGCGACACTGGCATGCCACTAAAAACCATGCGCCACTTTGCAGGGCTGTACCGCAAGGGCGACGCGACGGTGCAAGACCGCAAAGACATTCTGTCCGCCCATGATACCTATCTTCAGGATCAACAGATCAAACTGGCCGCGTGCCGCGCCTTGCTGGCACATAAGCTGGAACGCTACGACGATATATTGGGGGCAACATCATGAACATTCTTGTCATTGGTGCAGCAGGTGACATCGGACAGGCAGCTTGCGCCGCATTACAAGCCAATCACACGCTGATCCGGGCCGGGCGTTCGGGCGGTGACGTTCACGTCGATATATCGGACCGCGCGTCTGTGGATGCGATGTATGCGCGTGTGGCAAACACCTTCGGAACATTGGGCGCTGTGGTCTGCACGGCAGGTGACGCACATTTTGCCCCGCTTGCCGATCAAACCAGCGACACGATGGTGCTGGGACTGCACCAAAAGGTCATGGGGCAAATCAATCTGGTACTGGGGGGATTGGAACATCTGGTTGATGGCGGTTCTTTCACCCTAACCAGCGGCATTTTGGACCGCGATCCGATTGTCCAAGGGGTTGGGGCCGCAACGGCCAATGGTGCCCTTGCCGGTTTTGTCAAAAGTGCCGCTATTGAAATGCCACGCGGGCTGCGCATCAACGTGGTCAGTCCCGGGATGCTGGATGTATCGGCGGCACGCTACGGGGCTTGGTTTGCGGGGCACACGCCCGTGGCCTCAGTCCGGGTCGGACGTGCCTTTGTCAAAAGCGTGGAAGGTGCACAAACAGGCCAGGTGATCACAGTGGATTAAGCCTGCTTGCAGGTCGTGCAAATCCCGTCAGGCCAAAGCACGCGCAAATGCGATCTCGGGCTGTAAAGGCGATGCCGCAAACAGCGAGATATTCGCATCATTCCACATGCCGTTCTGAAAAAGATAAGTGTTTTGACCGACGGCATTTTTGTAAGTCATCGACTGCAATGCGCCGCCAATCGCGTAATTTACGTGCAAATGCGGGGTCAAAGCCCACGGCTCACCCACACCCGCTGCAAAAAACAAGTCGGCTGGAAATCCGGAATAATGTTCCCGCCAACCACGGGCTGTAAAGGATGCTGGTGTGACTGTGGGCATAGTCTGTCTCCTGAAAAAGGGCGCGTCTGAAAAGCGGCGCGAAAGCTAAAATACTTAGCGAAAACACCCAAAAATGTCGGGGTGTCGACTGCATACAGCTTGTCAGCCTTCGCCCAAGCGATCAAGTGCTATGCACGCAATACGCGTAGGCGGTGCTGCCCGTGGGGGCTGCATCGGGCCGTCAATTGCCCTTCAACATCGGAAACCAATCTTCACGCAACCGTTGGCCGGCCACCATGTCATGGCCCGGAAAGGGCGGTGACGTGGGCCCCGGCCGCTCTACGTAACGTGCATCATCGCCAATAAGGCGCAACGAAAACGCACGTCGGCGCGACAGGGACGTGTTGCCACGCGCACCATGCAATGTCCGGTAATGAAACGCCACGGCGTCGCCTGGCTGCATCGCATATTCGACGATGCGCATGCCTTCTGCTTCGGGGTCAGGTGCAGGGATATAGGGGGCCGGATCAAAGAAAGGGTCGCCTTTTGCCCAGCGCGTCGGCAACACATCTTTGTCCCAAAGATGTGACCCTGCAACACACCGCAAAGACGCATCCGTTACCTCGTCCAGAGGCGACCAAAAGCTAACGGTCTGCTGACCTTGCACAAAGTAATATGGTCCATCCGAATGCCACGGCGTCGCCATGGACGTACCGGGTTCCTTGACCAGAACATGATCATGAAACAATTGCACAGTCTTTGACCCCATCAAGTCCGCGGCAACATCCGCCGCCCCCGACGTCCGAATGACCTGTTCGAATTCCTCGATGCGCTGCCAATTACAGTAATCATCAAAAAACCGCCCCGTTTCCCCTTTGCGATCGTTGTTGGAGGCATAGGGACCAGGGCGTTCCATGTTGCGTGCAACCCCGTCCCGCAATGTATCCACATGGTCCGCAAACAAACCCGGAATCAAAACCACGCCGTCCGCTTGATAGGTGGCAATCATTTCAGGGGTGGCCATGATGGCGCTGGATTGTGCAGGCATTGCGGCATCTTCTCTTGGGAATGTCATTTAAGCGGGACAATAGCGTGATTCGACAGGTCCGGCACAGTCTGCAATCATGTACACTGGTGGAAATCCTTACCTTGAAGCAAGGTGCGTCACAGGCCAATACACCGGTGTCGCGCAGTTGTTGGCGCGGGCGTACTCAGGTAACGAGTAACTCTACACCTAACCTACGATTGCGGTTAATTCCCCCTGGTCTGACGGGGTACGCATGGGAGCAGTCCAGAGCTTTCGAAAGATCTTTAGGGTGAGGGCCGCGTTACTTGCGACGCAAACGGATGACCACATCCACGGATGCAATTTCGGCACCCGCAGGGACGTCTGGCAATTGCGAGATAACCAGTTGATCCGACGGTGCATCGGTCAAAACCGCTTCGTCTTCCCAATAGAAGTGGGGGTGATCATGTGTGTTGGTGTCAAAATAGCTTTTTGAACCATCCACAGTCACCTCTTGCATCAATCCCACGTCGCAGAACGCGCTGAGAGTATTGTACACAGTCGCCAAGGATACAGGATGGCCTTTGGATTTGGCCGCTTCAAACAGGCTTTCCGCCGTGACGTGACGATTCTGGCCGTCACCCACAAGCAACGCCGCCAAAGCCACACGCTGACGTGTGGGGCGTAGTCCGGCTGAAGCCAACCAGTCAGAGCCAACCTGTTGATGCGACATTTCAATTCACCTTTCCAAGTGCGTTATTTGCATATGTAGAACTGTTGCGACTGATTTTCAATTCAAAACCCCCGCACTGTGACGAACATGCACTAAGGCGCGACACGGCAAAGCCACACTACGACAACGTCACGTATCCTATGCATCCTGCAACGGGCGCGCCCTTGCAGTGCGCCAAGCGCAAATGCTAGAGGGAATTAACGAAACTTCGATCAGGAGACGCGCCAAAATGGCCGAATACCCCAGCAGCTTTGACAAGGACGACCTACTGAAATGTGCGCGCGGCGAGTTGTTTGGTCCGGGCAATGCGCAATTGCCCATGCCTCCTATGCTTATGATGGATCGGATCACCGATATCTCTGAAGATGGTGGGGAACACGGAAAGGGCCACGTGCTGGCCGAATTCGATATCACACCCGATCTGTGGTTCTTCGACTGCCACTTCCCTGGCAACCCGATTATGCCCGGTTGCTTGGGCCTTGATGGTCTGTGGCAATTGACCGGTTTCAATTTGGGCTGGCGCGGATGGCAGGGCCGCGGTTACGCGCTAGGCGTGGGCGAAGTGAAGCTCACCGGCATGGTGCGCCCCGAACGCAAAATGTTGACCTATAAAATTGATTTCAAAAAAGCGATCCAGACGCGCCGCCTGACGATGGGTGTGGCAGACGGTATCGTCGAAGCTGATGGCGAAGTGATCTATCAGGTGACAGACATGAAGGTCGCGCTCAGCGAAAGCTAATTGCGCACAGCACCCAGCAACACTTTAAAAAGCCCCCGCCGATACCTCGGCGGGGGCTTTTTGATGAAAACTGTCTTGGACATCAAACCGGTGTTACGAATTTAGCTCGTACCCACGCTGCCCATGCACCGCTGTGTCCAAGCCTTCCAATTCAGTCGCTTCATCGACGCGGATGCCCGTCACACCCTTGCAAAAGAACACAACGACCAGCGTCATAGCGATGGTGTATACGCCGACGATGGCGATGCCACCCAATTGAACACCCCAAGACGCGGCGCCTACAGCCGCCATCATCAAGGATCCAAATATCCCCCCTGCCCCATGCACGGCAAAGACATCCAGTGAATCGTCGACATTCAGCTTGTCGCGCAAGAAGTACACTGTTTCCTGACACAAGATACCGGCGACAAACCCAATCATCAAAGCATATCCCGGCCCGACATATCCGGATGCAGGTGTGATCGCGGCCAGTCCCGAAATGGTGCCTGTGACCATTCCCACCAGCGTGAATTTCCCGAACTTCCACGTCTCCCAGAACATCCATGTCAGCGACGCCGCAGCAGCAGACATCACGGTCACTGTCATCGCCATGGCCGCACTTGAATCGGCAGCCAAACGTGATCCACCGTTGAAACCAAGCCAACCCATCCAAAGCATCGCAGCCCCGATCATCACCATTCCGGGGTTGTGTGGTCCGCGCGTGCGATCAAGGCGTGGGCCAATGATGATGGCAATGATCAAAGCCGCAATCCCGGCTGTTTCGTGCACCACCAGTCCGCCTGCAAAGTCCCGGACACCAACCGCGCCAAAGATGCCACCGTCCGACAAAAAGCCGCCGCCCCAGACCCAATGGGCCACAGGCGCGTAAACCAGAATCATCCAAAGGCCGGAAAACATGATCACAAAACCGAATTTCACCCGTTCCGCATAAGCCCCGATGATCAAAGCCGGTGTGATCATGGCAAACATCATCTGGAACGCAAAGAACAGGATTTCCGGCAGCGTGCCAACTTCACTGTCCAGTGTCACACCAGACAAAAGGGCTTTGCCAACACCACCCCACACGGCATTTGCATCGCCATAAGCGATTGAATACCCAATGAGATACCACAAAATCGCCACAACACAGGCCACGGCATAGCATTGCATAAAGACACTGATCACATTGCGTGACCGCACCATGCCGCCATAAAACAGTGCCAGTCCCAGCAATGACATGAAGAACACCAGCACCGTCGCGACCAGTACCCAAGCTGTATCCGCTTGTTCCATTGAACCCCCCAGTTCCATTTTAATACCTTTAATTGGCCGGACCCTATCCCTGCGCTGGCTGCATGAAAAGAGATATTGCGCTACGGCTGGTCTGAAACACATCATATAGGGGATGGACCCTCAGTTTTTGGAGGGGGGCTTACCCATGACTGCGCCCCACATCTGTCTTTCCCAGTTCAAGGACCGTTTTTCGTGCATATTTGACGCAACGCACGACACCTCTTTTCGGCTGTGCCGCCCATTTATACGCCAACCCGTGTTCCCGCCTTGGTTTATCAGCTTGCGCCTTTTGCCCGCCCCGTCCTATGAAGGGCCGTCCTATAAGTCTGGAAGCCACGTAAAGGAGACTGCTCATGCGCCGTGTTGTTGTGACAGGATTGGGCATTGTTTCATCGATTGGAAACAATGCGACAGAAGTCCTCGCCTCTTTGAAAGCCGGAACCAGTGGGATTGAAGCCGCACCCTCTATGACAGAGCATGGTTTCCGGAGCCAAATTGCAGGCACACTCAAGATAGATGTTACCGAACATGTCGACAAACGCACGTTGCGGTTCATGGGCGCGGGTGCCGCATATGCCCATATCGCCATGGGGCAAGCCATCGCGGATGCGGGTCTGACCGAAGATCAGGTTGTCAATGAACGCACCGGGCTTGTTGCCGGATCTGGCGGACCATCCACATCTGCAATGCTGACGGCACACAACGTGGTTGAAAAGACCGGTGCCACAAAACGTATCGGGCCGTTCGCTGTGCCAAAATGCATGTCGTCCACAATTTCGGCGAACCTGTCGACGGCCTATAAGATCAAAGGCATCAACTATTCCATCACGTCGGCCTGTTCCACATCGCTGCATTGCATCGGCAACGCGGCAGAACAGATCATGATGGGCAAACAGGACGTGATGTTTGCCGGCGGCGGGGAAGAACTGGATTGGACATTGTCCTGCCTGTTCGACGCGATGGGCGCAATGAGCAGCAAATACAATGACACACCAACCGAAGCCTCACGCGCGTTTGACGCAGACCGCGACGGGTTTGTGATTTCAGGCGGCGGCGGCATGGTTGTGTTGGAAGACCTTGACCACGCCTTGGCGCGGGGCGCCAAAATTTATGCGGAAGTTACAGGTTACGCCGCGACGTCCGATGGCCACGATATGGTGGCCCCTTCGGGCGAAGGCGGCGAACGCGCGATGCGCCTTGCGCTGCAAACCCTGCCAGAGGGCCGCAAAGTGGGCTATATCAACGCGCATGGCACATCAACGCCCGTGGGCGACGTCGGTGAAATCGAAGCGGTACGGCGTGTCTTCGGGCAAGGCAGCACACCACCGGTGTCCTCGACCAAATCAATGACCGGTCACGCCCAAGGGGCCGCTGGTGCGTTGGAAGCCATCTTTAGCCTGTTGATGTTGGACAATGACTTTATTGCAGGCTCCATCAACGTCAAAACGCTCGATCCCGCGCTGGACGCGTCCGAGATTGCAACTGAAACCGTCCTGAACGCGGGCCTTGATTCTGTGATGACGAACTCTTTCGGGTTCGGCGGCACGAACGGGTCCATGATCTTGTCGAAATATCACGGGTAAGAGAACACAACATGTCGAACCAACTTGCAGGAAAACGCGGCCTGATTATGGGCGTCGCCAATGACCGGTCCATCGCTTGGGGCATTGCAAAAGCTATGGCCGAAGCGGGTGCGGAACTGGCGTTCACATATCAGGGCGAAGCGTTTGGCAAACGGCTTGAACCGTTGGCAGCCTCGGTTGGATCTGACTTTATGGTTGATGTCGATGTGACAGACGACGCATCGCTGGATGCGGCTTTTGATGCTTTGGGCGCACGTTGGCCAACGATCGACTTTGTTGTGCACGCCATCGCGTTTTCAGACAAATCAGAGCTTACGGGCCGGTTTTTGAACACCAGCCGCGCGAATTTCAAACATTCGATGGATATTTCGGCCTATTCCTTCATCGAAGTGGCCCGCCGCGCCCATCCTTTGATGATCGACAACGGCGGCACGCTGATGACGCTGACGTATCTGGGGTCAAACCGCGTTGTGCCAAACTACAACGTCATGGGTGTGGCCAAAGCCGCCCTTGAAAGTGCCACACGTTACTTGGCCAATGATCTTGGACCAGAGGGCATTCGCGTCAACGCCATTTCCCCCGGCCCGATGAAAACACTGGCTGGTGCGGCGATTGGCGGTGCGCGCAAGACGTACAAACACACGGACCAGAACGCCCCCATGCGCGGCAACGCAACCCTTGAGGCGGTGGGTGGCACGGCTGTCTATCTCGCGTCTGATGCAGGGGCCTGCACGACGGGCGAAATCATTCGCGTGGATGGCGGGTTTCACGTGCTTGGCATGCCACAGCAAGAGCACCTTTGAGCCATTCGACGCAACGGGCCAATTGTCCGCCCTGCCATTAACCTTGTCAAAAAGTTGTCATGATCCCTTCATGCTCAGGCCCAAAAGCCGGTGCAAAGTTTCTGCATGTTTGGTTCTGATGATTATAAAAACAAAGTTTTGGCCCGCCGCGCCGCGCGTGCCAGACGGTCGCGTTGGCTGTCAAAAGTTACGCTTTTTGCATTGGGCTTAGGGGCTACGTTGTTCATACGTACGCAACCTGAGGCGACGGCACAAATTATGGCGTGGGTGCAACAAAGTTCGATGCAGTCCACCCGCCACGCCGACCTGCGCGTCCCAAAAGTGCGCACGATGCCATTGGACCAGGTGACGGTGAACCGCGGAGGTGTCCGCAACACTCAAACCCCGTCACAAGGTGCAACGGCACAAGGGCAAGCCGACGCGCTTGGCCGCGCTTTGAAGCAGATGAAGGTGGGTGGGTGAAGCCGTGCCAAGGCACAGCTTACACTTGATCCAAGCCATTCCTGACGCAAACAGCGCCCAGACGCGTTAGTTAACGCTGACGATTTCAATATCGAAGGTCAAATCCTTGCCCGCCAAAGGATGATTGGCGTCCAACGTCACGGTCGCCTCGTCCATCGCGACCACGGTCACTGGCATCGGTTGACCGTTTGGCGTTTGCATATGCAGCTGCAGACCCAGTTCCAGCGGAATATCATCAGGAATACCTTCGCGCGGTACGGCCTGCTGCATTTCGGGGTTGATTGGCCCATACGCTTTTTCGACCGGTATTTGCACCTTTTTGGTGTCGCCAATGTCCATACCGGGCAACGCTTCGTCCAAGCCCGGGATGATCTGGCCTGACCCTACAGCAAATTCCAGCGGGTCACGCCCTTCGGAGCTGTCGAACACAGATCCATCCAACAATGTGCCTGTATAGTGAATGCGCACTGTGTCGCCGTCTTTGATTGCTGCCATGGTTCCCGTGTCCCCGTTTCTTTCCGCCCACCGTCTGCGATGCCGCTGGTCATTGCGCACAGTTTGCCTGTTCGCGCAGGCGGGGTAAACCCCACCTTACCCCTTTTCGCCAGCCTCGCCCCATGCAACTGTGTTCGCAAACAGGAGCATAACGATGGCAATCACAACATGCGTCTTTGACGCCTACGGCACCCTTTTCGATGTGGCAGCCGCAGCCCGCCAAGCCGCAATCGAACCGGATTTTTCGCAAATCAAAGACAGTTGGCCGCAGCTGGCAGACCATTGGCGCCAGAAGCAATTGCAATACACATGGTTGCGCGCGATTTCTAATGCCCACACCGATTTCTGGGAGGTCACCCAAGACGGTTTGGACTGGGCTTTGGAAAAGATGGGCGTCGCCGATGACCCTGCTTTGCGCACGCGTTTGCTGAACCTCTATTGGGAATTGCAGGCTTATCCAGAGGTTCCTGCCATGTTAACCGCCCTGAAGGCCGGCGGCATGAACACCGCCATTTTGTCCAACGGGTCGCCCAAAATGCTGGAGGGCGCGGTGCAATCGGCAGGTATCGGAAACGTCTTGGACATTTGTTTGTCTGTTGAAAGCGTCGGCATTTTCAAGCCTGATACGCGGGTGTACGACCTTGTTGGGGCGCATTTCGGCTGCGCAAAAGACGAGGTTTTATTCGTGTCTTCAAACGGTTGGGACGCGGCTGGTGCAGCGGGGTACGGCTTTACCACCGCGTGGGTCAACCGCGCAGGCGAACCTATGGACCGGCTGCCATGGACACCGCAACACGTACTGCCTGACCTGATTACAATTCCAAAGCTGAGCGGTCTGTAGATGGCACAGTTCACCACCTCCGATGGCCTGTCGTTGCATTACACGGATGAAGGCACAGGCCTGCCGCTGCTGTGTTTGGCGGGGCTGACCCGCACCGGCGCCGACTTTGACTATGTCGCACCGCACTTGAAGTCTGTGCGCCTGATCCGGATGGACTATCGTGGGCGCGGCCAGTCTGACTGGGACCCGAACTGGCAGAACTATGTTTTGCCGGTGGAATGCCGCGATGTGATCGAATTGCTGGATCATCTGGGCTTGGACGCTGTGGCGATACTGGGCACCTCCCGCGGGGGATTGAACGCCATGGGATTGGCCGCAACTGCACCCGATCGGTTGCTGGGTGTGGCGTTAAATGACGTAGGCCCCGAACTGGACCCCGACGGCCTAAGTGGCATCATGGACTATTTGGGCCGCAACCCGGTCGGCGCCACATTTGACAGCATCGCCAAAGCTTTGCCCCATGTTCTCAAAGGCTTTGAGAATGTGCCAGAAAGCCGCTGGCAAGAGGAAGCCCACAAGCACTACGTCATGCGCGACGGCCAACTGCACATCACCTACGATCCCAAACTGCGGGACGCGGTGGAGGCTGGCGGCGACATTCCCGATCTTTGGCCTTTCTTTGATGCATTGGCAGGCAAACCGCTGTTGTGCCTGCGCGGCAGCGGCTCGGACCTGTTAAGTGCACAGACCTTTGACAAGATGCAGACCCGCAATCCTGAGATGATGGCACACACTGTGCCCGGACGTGGCCATATCCCGTTTCTGGACGAACCCGAAAGCGTCACTGCATTGCACGCATGGCTGGAGACTTTACAATGAACATCGAGATGATCCGCGCCGCGGCCAAACGTCTAGAAGGCAAGGCGCGACGCACCCCGCTGCTGAATTCCCCGTTTCTGGACGACATTGCGGGCCGTCGCGTTTGGGTGAAACCCGAATGCCTGCAACATACTGGCAGCTTCAAGTTTCGCGGCGGATGGTCAGCTATTTCCGCGCTTGACCCGGATGTGCGCAAACGCGGTGTCATCGCGTTTTCCAGCGGCAACCACGCCCAAGGCGTGGCTTTGGCCGCCCGCGAACATGGCATTTCATCCGTTATTGTGATGCCTGCGGATGCCCCTGCCCTCAAGATCGAAAACACCAAAGCGCTGGGGGCGGACGTGGTCTTGTTTGACCGCGCCACTGAGGAGCGCGACGAGATCGGGGCGCGCCTGTCCAAAGAACGCGGCCTGACATTGATCAAACCCTTTGATGAGCCGCAAGTCATTGCTGGCCAAGGCACTTGCGGCCTAGAGATCGCTGCCCAAGCCGCGCAAGTTGGTGTGGAACAGGCAGACGTTATCGTGTGTTGCGGCGGCGGGGGCCTGACCAGCGGCATCGCTTTGGCGCTGGAGGCAGACGCGCCACAAATGCGTGTCCGCCCTGCCGAACCCGAAGGATTTGACGACGTTACACGATCGCTGAACACAGGTGCCATTCAGCGCAACACCGCAATGTCCGGCAACATATGCGACGCCATCATCACGCCACAACCGGGCGACATCACCTTTCCGATCATGCAGCGTTTGTGCGGTCCCGGCCTTGTCATCAGCGAAGACGAAGCGCGTCATGCGATGGCTTTGGCCTTTTCCCGTTTGAAGGTTGTGGCGGAACCCGGGGGGGCAGCCGCCCTTGCTGCGGCCCTCTTTCGCACTGACCAAATTGAAGGCGATGACGTGATCGTCACCATCTCGGGCGGCAACGTCGATGCCGCTATGTTCCAATCTGCCCTTACCAAGTTCGGATCTTGAAATGACTCAATTCACCATCGCCAGCTTCAATGTAAAAAATCTGATCGGGCCTGATCAGGAATATTACCGCTTTCAAAAATACACGCCCGAAGAATACGCTTGGAAAGCAGACTGGCTGGCTGAGCAACTTCAAACGATGGACGCCGACATTGTGGGCTTTCAGGAAATCTTCGACGAAAAGTCGCTGCGCAATGTGATTGCCGAGGCCGACGCCGAAGGGATCGAAGGCAACGCGGCCCATATTCCGGGGCGCAACAAACGCTATCGCCGCAAAGCCATTTTTCGCAAGCTGGCCTACACCCCCTACACCGATGCAGCTTTGGCTGTGGCCCCAAATTTGAATGATGGCGGCCCTGGCGCGCGCCGCCCCGGCGTCGCGATCCTGTCGCGGTTCGGGTTTGTTGGACAACCCCAGATCATTCAGGATTTGTCAGATGCGCCGATCACTTGGGCGGGGTCGTCTCAGGAAGGGTCCTATGTGTTGCGCCGCCTGTCGCGCCCCATCCTGAAGGTGCGCGTGCCTGTGGGCGATCAGGTGATTACCGTGTTCAACTGCCATCTGAAATCCAAGCTGGGTGAATTTGACCGCCCCGAAGGCGCATCTTTCCCGCCCGAAGCGGACCTGACGCAATACGATCCTGTGGGTCGCGCCATGGGGGCGATGCGTGCCGCCATGCGCCGTATGGCAGAGGCTTGCGTTTTGCGCCGTTTGATCGTTGAAGAACTGCACGCAGGCAATCCCGTCATGGTTATGGGCGACTTCAATGATGGCGAACACGCCGTCAGTTCGGAAATTATCAGCGGCGAGGTGCCATTCAAAAACTATGCATGGATGCTGCGTCATGACGCGCAGACCCCGCGTGACCGCTATTCTGACGCCGAGAACCTTCAAATCACAGAAGATATCGAACGTGTGCGCCTGCATTCGGCCGAAAAACAATTCGTGCGCAAATCCGCGCGTGATATGGTGTACACCTCTGCCTTTGGCGGCACGTTCGAAAGCATCGACCAGCTTTATATGTCCCGCCACTTTATGGCGGACGCCCCAGGCAGCATCGGTGAGATGGAGTATTTCAGCGTCTTGAACGACCACCTGACAGACGGCAGCCACCCAGAGGCACCCTACAACAAACTGGCCTCGGATCACGGCCAAATCATCGCTCATATGCGCATTGGCCCTGCGGAGGATTCGCGTGGCTAAGCCACGCCCCGCCCTTGTCGATCCTGCGCTTTTACGGCGGTTCCGGCTCAAAAATCCGATGTTTGTCACGGAAACAGGTATTGCCAAAATTTGGCGCGTGACACGGGCCAACGGCGATCAGGCTGCTTTGAAAGTCTATCATCAGGGCCGCATGGGCAACGAAACCCACGGGGTTGCGTTTTTGCGTCATCTGAACGGCACCGGTGCCGCCATGATCTACGACGAAGCGCCCGGTATCATCCTGTCAGAATGGTTAAGCGGGCCACATCTGGGGGATCTAACCCGGTCCGGGCAAGACGCCGTCGCAGCACATCATCTGGTGGACGTTGCACGGCGTTTGCACGGCGCATCCGGCATGTCCGCCAAAGGGTTGCCCTTGGTGTCAGACTGGCTTGATGCGCTGTTTCAACTGAAATTCGCCTCCGAATGCCCCGCACCGTTGAAAAGCGATGTGCTGAAATGCCAATCCATCGCCAGAACCTTACTGTCGGCGCCCCGCGATACATGCGTTTTGCACGGCGATCTGCATCACGACAACATACGCGGAACATCACGCGGCTATTGTGCGTTTGATGCCAAAGGCGTCGTCGGCGACAAGGCCTATGAGCTGGCCAACGGTTTTCGCAATCCAAAAGGTGCCGCGGCCATTCAACGCGATCCCCAGCGCATCGCATTTTTGGCACAGACTTGGGCCAGTGCTTTTGGCGTGGCCGAAGATCATCTACGCGCATGGGCCGCTGTCAAATGTGCATTGTCCATCGCATGGCGCAGCAAAGGCCATTTACGCGACGACTTGGAAAGCGACCTGCTTTCGTTGCTCTTGAAAGACGTATAACTGGTTTGTAACGGGATGCGATACGACCACGGAAAGGGACGGGTTATGGAACTGGCAGACTTGGGCGATGTGCGCCTGCACTACCGCATTGATGGACCTGCAGACGGTGCACCGGTGGTCTTTGCCAATTCTTTGGGCACCGACATGCGCCTGTGGGATCCTATTCTGCCTTTGCTGCCTGAAGGGCTGCGGATTTTGCGCTTTGACAAGCCCGGCCATGGGCTAAGTTCCTGCCCGCCAGCGCCTTACACGATGGGATCGCTTGTGCGGCACACCGAAGCCTTGATGGATTTGCATGGCTTTAAAGACGCGCTGTTCGTCGGATTGTCTATCGGCGGCATGATCGCGCAAGGTCTGGCCGTGAAACGGTTGGACCTGATGCGTGCCATGGTGCTGTCCAATACGGCTGCGAAGATCGGCACCAAAGACATGTGGGCAGACCGCATTGATGCCGTGAAAAAAGGCGGGGTCGAAAGCCTTGCCGATGCCGTGATGGAACGCTGGTTCAGCCGTGCTTTTTGCGCAGGCCCACAAGTTGAGTTGTGGCGCAACATGCTGGCCCAGCAAAGTGACACCGGATACGCCGGTTGCTCTGCTGCGATTTCCGGCACTGACTTTTTCACCCCGACCTCCGGTTTGCGCCTGCCGACCTTGGGCATCGCAGGGGACGAAGATGGTTCGACGCCCCCGGATATGGTGCGCGAGACCGTGAATTTGATCCCCGGCAGCCAGTTCCACCTGATCCGAGGCACCGGCCACTTGCCTTGTGTCGAAAAGCCCGAAGAATTCGCCAAGGTGCTGACCGACTTCATGCGTGCCACAGGGCATATCTGAACAATGGCTGCTTCAGTTTTCGACAGCCCGCTTTACGCGCAGCTTTTCCCAAGCGCGGACGCAGGGCGCCTGTTCACCGACAGCGCCGACGTGCGCGCTATGGTTCTGGTTGAGGGCGCATTGGCCAAGGTTCAAGGGGCCATGGGCGTGATACCGGAACTGAGCGGCGCTGCCATTCACCGCGCCAGTCTGGAAGTCCAACTGGATCCCGGTGCTTTGGCGCAGGCCACGGGCCAAAACGGTGTCAGTGTACCCGGGCTGGTCGCATTGTTGCGCAGCGAAATGCAGGCCCCCGAACACAGTGCTTACGTCCACTGGGGCGCCACCAGTCAGGATATCATCGACACAAGTTTGATGTTGCGCCTGCGTCAGGCACTTGGCGTGATTGAAACTGACATACGCGCCATTTTGACCGCTTTGGCGGATCACGCAGAGACCCACGCGCGGACGCCAATGCCTGCACGCACCTATGGTCAACACGCGACGCCAACCAGTTGGGGTGCTGTGGTTGCAGCCTTCGGCCATCCCCTGTTGGACGCCTTGGCAGAGTTGGACAATTTACGCGCAACGTCGCTTTGGGTGTCGTTAAGCGGTGCGGCGGGCACAGCCAGCGCCTTGGGGTCGGACGCCGCGCAAATGCGGGCTGATCTTGCCAAAGCACTCGGGCTGCAAGACCCGCGTCGCAGTTGGCACACAGACCGCGCCCCAATTTTGCGGATCGTGGACTGGATGGTGCGGGTTGTGGCGGCGTTGGGGGCAATGGGACAGACGTTGCTGGGATTGACCGCCACAGAAGTGGGTGAAGTACATTTGAGCGGTGCCGGGTCATCCTCAACCATGCCGCAAAAACAGAACCCTGTTGTGCCGTCTGTGCTGGTGGCCTTGTCACACCATGTCACAGGGTTGCGGGCCACCATGCAAACCGCAGCCCAGCACCAGCATCAACGCGATGGGGCGGCCTGGTTTGCAGAATGGCTTGCTTTGCCGCAAATCGTTCTCAGCACAGCTTCGGCCGCAACACAGGCAAAAGGAATGGCGCAGGGCTTTGAACCCGATGTCGCGACAATGGCGTCGCATTTTGATCCCATCGGGTTGATCCATGCAGAGGCCCTAAGCTTTGCGTTGGCCGCCCACATGTCACGACCCGAAGCCCAAACCGCGACCAAAGACCTATGTACCGCAGCGCGTGCGCAAAACATTCCGTTGCGGGACTTGGCAATCAAAGCCCACCCGCAGCTGGACAAAGCCTTGTTCACGCCACACGAGAATTTGGGGTTGGCCCCGACGGATGCCGTGACTTTTGCACGTGCTGTGAGAGATTTGTAAGATATGCGCCTGCCCCTTATTTTCATCATGATCACCGTTGTCATCGACGCCATGGGTATCGGATTGATCATGCCAGTCATGCCGGATCTTCTGACCGAAGTGCAAGGCGGATCGTTGGCCAATGCCGCGATCTGGGGGGGTGTTTTGTCCACGTCATTTGCCGTGATGCAATTCTTGTTTGGACCGGTCATAGGCGGGTTGTCCGACCGTTTCGGGCGACGGCCTGTTTTGCTGGTGTCGTTGGTGGTGATGGCAGCGGACTACATTGTTATGGCAGTGGCTGGATCAATCTGGTTGCTGTTGGTTGGTCGAATTGTGGGCGGAATTACAGCCGCGACACATTCCACAGCGAACGCCTATATTGCCGACATCTCGAAGCCTGAAGACAAGGCTGCCAACTTTGGTTTGATTGGTGCAGCCTTCGGCATCGGTTTTGTATTGGGACCGATCATCGGCGGCCTGCTGGCAGAATTTGGGACGCGTGCACCGTTTTACGCAGCCGCAGCTTTGGCGGCGTTGAATGCTGCATTCGGGTATTTTGTGCTGAAGGAAACGGTCACGGATAAGATCAGACGCCCTTTTCGCTGGGCGCGTGCCAATCCGTTTGGCGCATTCAAAGCGTTGGGGCAGTTCCCGGGCATTCGAAAGCTGTTGTTTGTCTATTTCATCTATCAAGTTGCCTTCGGCGTCTACCCCGCAATCTGGAGCTATTTCGGCAAAGCCCGCTTTGATTGGGACCCTGCCATGATCGGCCTGTCACTGGCCTTATTCGGGATCATGCTGGCCATTGTTCAAGGCGGCTTGATCCGTCCGATTTTGCGGATATTCGGGGAACGGGGCACTGTGATTTACGGCCATATCTTCGACGTCATGGCCTTTACCGCGCTGGCTTTCGTGACCTCCGGCACATTGGCACTGATCCTGACACCCTTGGCGTCGATTGCGGGGGTGATCACTCCGGCATTGCAGGGCATCATGTCCAAAGCCGTCGGCGACGACCAGCAGGGTGAGTTGCAAGGGGCGCTGACGTCGGCATCAGCGGTTGCAATGATTTTGTCCTATTCGGTGATGAGCGCGACATTCGCCTTTTTCACCCGCGATGGCACGCCCGTGTATATGCCTGGCGCGCCCTTCTTGTTGTCGGCTGTGTTGATGGTGCTGGCTTTGATTGTTTTCATGCGTTCGAACATGGCACGCCGCGTCACAGACGATTAACGGCACATCCTGTCGAATTTCATCTTGCAGAACACACCCAGTACGGCCAGCCTAAGTCTAACGCAGACAAAGGACCTGACATGCAAAAGATCAAAGCCGCCGTGTGCCACGCATTTGGCGAAGCACTGACCGTAGAAGACATCCACATTCGCGCGCCCCAAATGGGTGAAGTCGAAGTCACTTTGGATGCTGTGGCCATTTGCCATTCCGATATCTCCTTTGCGGGCGGCGCGTGGGGGGGATCGCTGCCGGCCGTTTATGGCCATGAGGCCGCGGGCATTGTTACAGGCTTGGGTGATGGCATCAGCGGGCTTTCAAAAGGCGACAGCGTCGTCGTCACCTTGATCCGCGCCTGCGGCACTTGCCCCAGCTGTGCAGGCGGTGCCCCCACCAATTGCGAAACGCCCTATGATGGTGACCATGGGCCCATTCAAACCGTTGATGGTGGCAAACTGCATCAGGCTATGGCCACCGGTGGCTTTGCGGAAAAAGTTGTGGTGGATCAAAGACAAGTTGTTAAAATCTCGCCTGACATTCCCAAAGACACTGCCAGCTTGATTGCCTGCGGCGTCATCACAGGCGTAGGTGCTGTCGTCAATTCTGCGGGCCTGCGGGCTGGTCAGGATGTGGTTGTCATTGGTGCAGGCGGCGTAGGGCTGAACGCCATCCAAGGTGCGCGCATTGCCGGTGCGCGGCGCATCATCGCCGTTGATATGTCCGAAGAGAAACTGGACGTTGCCACGGAATTCGGGGCAACCCATGGCATCTTGGCGACCTCAAGCAAGCCTTGGCGTGCCTCCTACAAAGCCCTTGGCGGGCGTGGCGCCGATGCTGTGATTGTGACCGTTGGCGCGATACCGGCCTATAATGACGCGCCCAAATATTTGGGCAGAGGCGGCAAAGTCATTATGGTTGGCATGCCCCATTCCGGTGCTACAGCTGAATTTGAACCCGTCATGCTGGCCGCTGTTGGCCAGGGCATGATCGGATCGAAAATGGGAGACGTCGTTATTCAACGCGACATTCCATGGATGGTCGATCTGTATTTGCAGGGGCGTCTGAAGTTGGATGAACTGATTTCGGGGCGCTGGTCTTTGGATCAGATCAACGAGGCCATCGCCGACACAAAAACCGGTGCTGCGCGGCGCAACGTCATTGTCTTCGACCGCTGACGCGTCCGATCCGCGGGGGCAAGCCCCCACACTATTTTTATCATGGGGGCTCTGCCCCCAAACCCCCGAGGTTTATCTAGCGAGATGAAAAGGGATTTGTTTTGAAGCTTGTTGATCTGGACGTGATTGTAACAGCCCCCCCTGCCCCCGGTTGGGGCGGGCGGTATTGGATATTGGTCAAGGTAACGACAAACACCGGTATTGTTGGTTGGGGTGAATGTTACGCATCCTCCATTGGGCCTGTTGCGATGACAGCTGTCGTCGAGGATGTATTTGACCGTCATATGCGTGGCGAAAATCCAGAAAACATCGAACTAATGTTTCGTCGGGCATATTCTTCCGGTTTCACACAACGTCCCGATTTGACCGTTATGGGTGCGTTTTCAGGTCTTGAAATCGCCTGTTGGGACATATTGGGCAAGGCCCGTGATCGTCCAGTCTATGCCCTGCTGGGCGGACGCATGAACGACCGGATACGGGCCTACACTTACCTTTATCCACTGCCCCATCATGATCTGGCAGAGTTCTGGTCGTCCCCTGAAATGGCCGCTGAATCCGCCGCTGATTGCGTGGCCCGAGGCTTTACCGCCATCAAATTTGACCCCGCAGGCCCTTACACCCTGCGCGGTGGTCATATGCCTGCTATGTCTGATATTTCCCAGTCCGTGGCTTTTTGCGCGGCCATTCGTGGCACAGTCGGCGACAAAGCCGATTTGCTGTTTGGCACCCATGGTCAGTTTTCCACCGCAGGCGCCATCCGCTTGGGCAAAGCCCTAGAACCTTATGCGCCGCTTTGGTATGAGGAGCCCATTCCCCCGGACAATGTCGCCGAGATGGCAAAGGTTGCCGGCGCAGTGTCCATTCCCATCGCCACTGGTGAACGTTTGACCACCAAGGCAGAATTCGCTCCGGTCTTGCGCTCTGGCGCCGCCACGATTCTGCAACCCGCTTTAGGTCGCGCTGGCGGCATTTGGGAAATGAAAAAAGTAGCGGCCATGGCCGAGGTGTATAACGCCCAAATGGCGCCGCATCTTTATGCAGGTCCCGTTGAGTGGGCTGCAAATGTCCATTTGGCCGCATCCATTCCCAATATTTTGATGTGCGAGACCATCGAAACGGACTTTCATGATCAACTGATCAAAGGAACTATTCGAGTGGAAGACGGGTACATTACCCCACCACAGACGCCGGGGTTGGGGATTGATGTGGACGAAGATCTGGCGCGTGCACATCCCTATACTGGCGATCATCTTCATCTGGAGATGCGTGAGGACCCCTGTGATTACACCAACGGGAACAATTTCGAGGGCGGTGCCCCCGCACCGCGCGACTAGCGATAAAAGCGGATCTGCGACACCGCAACATCCGCTTTGAAGTCACGCCCATACGCCAGCACACCGATCCGGCGCAAACGTGCCGGATCAAAAATCTCATCCGTTTTGTTGGCTTCAAACGAAGTGAATGGCACCTGCACAGTTGTCCATTGCCGTGGTGCGTTGAAAGTGGCGCGAAACGACTGCCATGGCCGCGTCAATTGATCCGTACGCAAGCGTATGTCGTAGACTTCATCGTTTCCGAAAACGTCGATTTCTATTCCAGTCCACGAGCTTGCGTCGAACACCTCCGCATCCCCGAGGTCAAACGCCATCTGAATGAAGCCACCGTTGTTTTGTGTCGATACGTCCCCTGTTAAACGATGCGCACGGCGGCCACCCACATCATCAACCTGCAATGCCCCTGCGCTGACCCCACCCATCACACGGTCAGCCACATATTCCCAATCTGCATCGATGTTCATTGTGGCCTCCTGTCCTGTGACCCATGTTGCGCTGGCAGCCAAACCTAGTGACAACAGTGCGCGACGCGTTATGTGCATGGCTTTAGCCCCAAAGCATTACGTGCGTGCGGCTTCAAATGCAGCCCAAGCGGTTTCAAACTCTGCGAAGGTGATTTGTTTGCCTTTGACAGCATCAAACACGATCTTTTCCGCCCGCATCATAGACGCAATTGCATCGGCCAGCTTTGGGATCACATCTGTTGGCACCACTACACCACCGTGGCGATCGGCATGGACCAGATCGCCGGGGGCCACATCCATGCCGTGGATGCGCACCGGTGCATCAAAATCCACCACATGCACAAACCCGTGGCTTGGTCCGATGGACCCCGCCACCACAGGATAACCTTCGGCCACATCGCCAAGGTCGCGCATGACACCGTCTGTCAATGTGCCCGACAGCCCGAACGCTTTGTGAACGTTGGTATTGACCTCGCCCCAATAGGCGCCGATGGCCGCGGGCACGTCCAGATCCTGCACAACACAGACACCGGGGCGTGGTCCTTCGGACATGTATTTGTAATAGGCCATGCGCCGCTCCCTGATGACATCCGCTGGCTCTTGCGGTGGGGCCAAAGCACGAATGCGGGCGGTGCGGGCGTAACCGACCATGACGCCAGACGGATCGGACGCCAGCATTGTGCCCCGTGTGAACGCGTTGAACCCGCGCTGGCCCTGGGCCGTTTCAATTGCATTACACACCGTCGGCGTATCGACAGAGCGCAAAAGCTCAACCAGTGCGGCGTCCATCAGCGGGCGGCGGCCAAGGCCGCCCCTTCGGACAATGAATTCAACTTGGCATAGGCGATTTCTGGATCAACCGCACCGTATCCTGCAAATGTGCCAAAACCGCAGTCAGAGCCTGCAATCACACGGTCCTTGCCGACGATGCCTGTAAAGCGCTCGATGCGTTGGGCCACGACTTCTGGGTGTTCCACGAAGTTGGTGGTGGTGTCGACGACGCCCGGCACCAGCACTTTGCCATCGGGAATATCGCCTTTGCGGTCGCGGAACACAGTCCATTCGTGCGCATGGCGCGGGTTCGACGTTTCAAACAAAACATAGCGTGCCTTGGCGGACATCAGGGTATCGAACACTTTGTCCATGCCAATGTCGCAAACATGTGGCCCTTCATAGTTGCCCCAGCAGATGTGAATACGCACTTTTTCTTCCGGCACGTCTTGCAGGGCGTGGTTCAGGGCCTCGACATGACCGTTGGCGATTTTCAAGAACTCCGCGTCCGACAGGTCGTTGAACAGCATGTGGCGTGACAAGGCCAGATCCGGACAATCCAACTGCAAATCAAGGCCCGCCGCCACGATCGTTTCATATTCCTGTTTCATCGCATCGGCCAAGGCGGCCAAATACGCATCGCGCGTTTTGTAGTGATCGTTTTGCAAAAACAGCGAAATCACGCCAGGTGAGGCCGCATTCATAAAGCCGCGCCCTGCCCCGTGCTCTGCCATAGCAGCTTTCAGGTTTGCGATGTCCTTGTTCAGCTCGTCCTGCCCCTTGGACACGACATCCCCCGTGCACATCGGGCGTGCGTATTGGGGGGTGCCACCATCATCGGCCAGACGTTTCAGAAAGGTCGGGAATTGTTTGAGGTCGGCAGGCGCGTTGCGGGGGCTGTCACCGGAAAAACCTGTGTAGCGGTCCTTGACGTAGGTCGCATAAGAGATCTTGGACGTTTCGCCGTCGCTGACGATATCCACGCCAGATGCCACTTGGCGGCCCACAGTGGCCGACACGTTGCGGGTCATACAGGCGTCAAATGCACCTTGGTCAAAGGCTGTGCCATTTTCGCGGGCGAAGATGAAATCCACCACCTCTTGTTCGCGCGGCATGGACCCTACGGAAGTTGTAAGAATTGTCATGGTGTGTCCTTCAAGTCTTGCGTGCCATCAATACAGTGTGACGGTTCGTTTCTGGGTCTTCTGCCAGAAATCCGGTTAATCTGAGGCCATTGTCTTCCAGACAGGTCGCGTAACCTGCCGGGGACAACGACGCGTGGTAGACGGTTTCGCCCCCCACCATTCCTGACGCTTCGCCGACATCTGGCCCCACAGTCAGCATCAACGTGCCGCCCGGTTTCAAATGTCGGGCCATACGCGCGATGCAGGCGGTCTGGTCGTCTGCTGTCAGGTGGAAAAAGCTGTCCCACGCCACGATTCCATCAAAGCGTTCCGCCAATTCAAAACTGCGCAAATCGCCGGTGCGCCAGTCACCGTCGGGCCAGCGTTTTTTGGCGATGTCCAGCATGGCGTTGGAAAAATCCACGCCGGTGACATCAAACCCTTCAGCCATAAACCAACGGGCAATCGGCTCGCCCGTGCCGCACCCAAGATCCAGAACTTGCCCGCCCGCAGGCAAAGCTGCGGTAAATCGCGCCAGCCAGCGCGCCTCGAACAACGCCTTTGAGCGCTGCGCATCATAGAGCGCCGCCTGCCGTTCGTAGACGCCGTGGGTGTCGTTTGGATCCGCGTCTATCCCTGCCATGTCAGCCCCGCAGGATCACCGGTGGCCACAATGTGATACAAGGATGCTTCGCCCGTCATGGACGGCACAACCGAATGTGCCACGTTTTCCGGAACGCTCATCGTGTCGCCGGGGGCCAAGGTCGCACTGCCCCCATCCCAGTCCACACGCCAGTGCCCGCGCATGGGCATCAACACGGATGGCATTTTATGCATGTGCTTTGCCGCTGTCGCGGAGCCGCGCGTGATGAAATCGACCTCAAAGCCCGGCTTGTCACGCAGCAGCCCGTGTTCTCCAATCACTTTGACCGGTTTCCGGTCCGCCAGCGCCATCATGTCCAGATAGCGCGCCACATGATTGGGCAAGACATCGCGTGTTGTCGGTTCGGGGCGCTTGGCCAATTCCGCATCTGACATCACCGCCATCGGGGCCACACCCGCTGGCAGTTTCTGTTGGCGCTTGGTGTCGTAAAGTTTGCCATCTTCGCCCAGAACCAGACCGTGTTCAGCCGCATCCTGAATGACCTGAGGCGCCCACATAACCCCGCCGCCCGCGTCATCACCGCCAAGGATGGCCATGATCATGCCGTAGTCGGTGCCGATGTTCTCAAAGCCGCGAAAGATGCCCGTCGGGATATTAAAAATGTCGCCTTCTTCCAACGTCACCTCACCTGCATCGCCGTACCGGCCCCAAAAGAAACGCCACCGGCCTTTTAGCACAAAAAACGCTTCGGCGGTGTGGTGGTCATGTAGGGAATTGCGGCATTTGGGCGGTTGGCCGGCAGCACCGATGTTAAAGCCGTGCGGAATGCCGATGTGCACATGCTGGTCCGGCGATTCCGACACCCCACCGCCAATGATCGTGAAGTTTTCCTTTTGATCGGACCCGGGCGTATGCGCATCAATAAAGGCGGTTTTGCAAGGTTGCAGATCGCCGTAACGCACGATGCGGGTTTCCATTTCGGCTGGGGTCATTTTTGGGGTCCTTCATTGCGCAAAGCAGCGTTTTCCGCCTCAAGCTCTGCGATACGGGTTTCAAGGCGGCTGATTTCGGGGCCGATCAATTGTGTCATCTCACCTGTGTCAAACCGGGGCGTGATGTATTTGGGGCAATTCCAGTCGTAAGAGGCGATGTCGATCACCATCAAGCGTTCGGGCGCAGGGTGATCCATCAACGTCAGTTGCGCGGCCAGTTCGGGGTTGTCTTCAATACTCAGCATCTGCGCATGCCCTTGCAGCTTCAGACGGTTTTTACGGGCATAGTCCATGGCAAAAATCGACACGCGATCATCCTTGTCGAGATTGCCCGCCGAAACCAGCTGGCGATTGCCGCGGTAATCGGCAAAGCCCACCTGTGTGTCCCCCAATTGCTTGATGAACCCCAACGGCCCGCCACGATGCTGAATATAGGGCCACCCCGTCTCCGAGACCGTGGCGATGTAAAGCGTGGTACGTGACAACAGAAAATCCATTTCATCCGCGCCGATATTGAAGCGTTCCGGCTGCCGGTAGCGCGATGCAAACTTGCCTTTTGCACCAATACCGGCTTGCCGCGCTTCCACGGCAGGGGTGAACATCATTTCGTCGTAGCGTGACATTCCAGCTTACCCTGTGTGCATCAGGATCTGTTTCCAGATCGAGATTTCATCATAAAGCGCTGTTTCGCGGCGCAATCCCCAAGGGCCGAATTCTGCATGGCTTAACCCCATGACATGCACCGGCGCCCCTGTTGGTTTGCCAAATGCCCCCCAACCGGAATGGGTGCCCGTCAACGACCAGCGCAATGCAGCACGCGGTGACATCATCGGGTCTTCGCGGCCAATCTGGTGATGAATTTCAAATTTGGCATCCGGAAAAGAGGACCGCAGCCCCATCCACATCGCCTCAACCCCGCCTGTGCCGCGCACTGTCGTGGCCCCGGGGTATTCCGCCAGAACCGCACGGTCATATTCGTCGCGGATCACGTTAAAATCAAATGCCATGATACGCGTCAAAAGGTCGGCATATCGTGCCCCATAGGCGTTGTCGTTCCCACGCCCATGATAGCCGCCGTCAATGTCCTGATCCGGCGTGAAGGGTTTGACGCAATCCTCTGCCCCCCCTTCATCCTCGATGCTTTGACGTGCAAATTCCTTTTGATCAAATCCAAGCTGTTTGACCAAACCGCCGTAGTCGCGGATCAGCCATTCGTCGAAAATAGTGTTTTCCTTTGCAGCGCAATCCGCAATGACCGAAATGGCAAAGCGTTTTCCCGTTGGCGCACCAAAGACGCCGTGGCCGGTATGTGTGCCTGTGGTGATGATGCGATGCGAGCTCAGATATCCGGTGTCCGCGTCCCCCGACCAGATCACATCCTCGCCCAGCAATTCACGGTCGGGAAATTCCACCAACGTGGCCATCGTGCCCGACATCACGGCCGCGTTCCCAGTGACCAACGCGTTGGGAAAGCGCATCACCACATCCTTTGCGTAATAGTCGTGCAAAGTGCCTATCCCGCGCCCTTCCCAGATTTCTGAAGTGATCCCCAGAATATAGTCAGGAAAATCTGCCCAGCGCTGGGAAAACCCGTCAAAACTTTCAGTCATCGTGCAATCCTGTGTGCAAGTGGATCTGCTTCCAGATCGCGGTGTCATCTATCAGTGTATGTTCCTGTCGGATGGTCAAATCGGCGGCCCCCAGACTGCCAAAATCTGCATGGTTGATCCCCATTATGTGGACCTGCGCGCCTGTTGGTGCGCCATAAGCCCCCACCCTGAATGGGTTCCGCTCAAGCTCCAATGCAGCGCCGCACGCGGCGGCATGGACGGATCATGCCGGCCGATGGCGTGGTCGATTTTGAATATGGCGTCCGGAAAACTGGCACGAAGAGACATCCAGAATTGATCCACAGGATCGCGGCCATACCCCACATCCCCACCGGGATAAAATGACATAACGGCGCGGTCGTATTCGCGCGAAACCGCCGCTATATCCGCCCCGTAGTAGGCGCCTGGCGTGTGGATGTGGCGGTCTTCCCAGATCTCTTTGGTGGCGCCCAGAATATAGTCCGGTACATCCGCACATTTCCCGCCAAACAAGCTCATGCTTTTGATCCTTTTGGTACGCGCGCAGACCCGCGCACCTGCAATGGTCCGTCCAAAACGATTTGCCGCGCTGTGTCGGAATGGCCTTGCAGCCGGTCCATCAAAATTTCCACGGCGGCCTCGGCCATCCGTGTTGCGGGTTGGCGCACCGTTGTCAGCGCATAGCTGGGCCATGCCGCCAGCGTCACATCGTCATAGCCCACCACAGAAACATCTTCCGGCACACGCAATCCCAGTTCAAAGCGCAATACATCCATCACCGCAAATGCCATGTGGTCATTGGCCACAAAAACCGCATCGGGACATATGTCTTGGGCGAACATGTCGCGGGCGCAGGTTTTCGCCTGTTCAAAATTGAAACCGCCAACACTGCGCGCAAACAGTTTTTGCCCTGCCTCCTGAAGTCCCGCCAGAAATCCGGCTTCGCGATCGCGCTGTGTGGATGCCTCTTCCCAGCCTGCGATATGGGCGATGCGGGTGTGCCCACCTGCAACAAGAAACTCGGCCAGACGCCGCCCTCCTGCATGGTTGTCCGACGTCACCGAAGACAAACGTGCATCGTCCTGATCCCTGTTAAACAACACAATCGGAATGCCTGCGGCCTCGCAGCGGCGCGTCAGATCATTGGACATGCCAACTGACGCCACGATTATGCCATCCACCTGATAGTCAAGGATTTCTTCCATCACCTCATCAGTTTCCGCGCCCGAGTTTGCAGCCATAAAGACCAACACATGATAGCCGCGTTCCTGCAATGCGCGGCTTAGGCGTTCAATGGCATCCGGATAGAACTGGTTTTCAAGATAGGCCACCACCAGCCCGATGATCCGCGACCGCCCCGTAATCAGGGACCGCGCCAGAACATTCGGGCGATACCCCAGTTCACGGGCCGCCAGACGCACCTTCTCCGCCGTTGTTTTGGACACCGAAGCCCCGGGCGTGAAGACACGGCTGACAGCCGACCGCGACACACCCGCTTTAACCGCAACATCGAATGAGGTGACTTTTTCGGGCATCAGTCGGCTGTCCAACCCCCATCAATCAACATCGAAGTGCCCGTCACCATGGCAGAGGCGTCAGACGCCAGAAACAACGCAGCCCCCATTATGTCCGACACCTCGCCGACGCGGGGCAATTTGATCTTTGACATAACCCACGCCAACCGGTCCGGATCATCAAAGGTGGGGGCTGTCAGGGGGGTTCTTATAAAGGTCGGGCAGATCGAATTGATGCGTATGCCTTGTTTGCCCCATTCAATCGCCATGGATTTGATCATGCCTTCAATGGCGTGTTTTGACGCGCAATAGACGGCGCGTTCCGGCCCACCCACATGTCCCATCTGGCTTGAGATATGGATAATGGATCCCGAACGGTCCGCCGCGATCATAGCCTTGGCCGCATAGCTGGACAGAAAATACGCGGCTTTGACGTTCACATCCATCACGGCATCATAGTCGTCCGGGGTGGTATCGACAGCCGCCGAATGACGCGCCAGCCCGGCAGAGTTCAGAACAATATCAAAGGGATCTTCCATCGCCGCGCTCAAAGACGCCAAATCGACCTGATCCAAGGCCATGGCCTCCGCAGACCACCCTTGCGTGCGCATCGCATCAACAGAGGCTTGCAACACGTCAGCGCGCCGCGCCGCACAAACAACATGCGCACCCGCCTCGGCCAACGCCACAGCGCATCCAAGACCAATGCCAGAGGATGCGCCCGTGACCAAGGCACGTTTGCCGGTCAAATCGAACGAAGGGGTACGGGGAAGATGGGTCATAGGCTGCGTCCTGTCTGCGGATCAAATCCAATCCGCGCTTTGTTGAATTCCCGCATGCGGGCAAAAACATCTACACCGATCTGATCATACAGGCTTAGCAAATCAACCAAGACCCAGTTTTCACGGATCAATCCGTTCTCAATACGCCAAAAATCAAGGCTACGCAGAGATATCTTGGCGCCCGCAGGCGCAATTCCCATCCACCCGTCACCAGTCAGGGTCTGCACCATGTTCGGCCACCCGGTCACTGCCACGTAAGGGCCATCACCAAAGAAGTGAAAATGCGCCTCATCAGGGTATTGTCCGCGATCCGGCATGGCGGCCAAAAACGGGATCTGGTGCCAATTGCGAAAGGCGTCAAAGCCCCGTGAAGACCCAATGCCCGCTGGCCCGTACCAGTTTATATTTGGATGCCAGAAGCGATCGGCTTGCATAACCTCTGGCCCGCCTTCACTGGGGTGTTTCACCAGAAACTCAAGCATTTCAAGAACATGACGGCAGCTGTCTTGGGACGTTTCAGGGACATAAGGCCCAGGCCTTAATCCATCTTGCGTGGCAGGACCCGGCACATGCCAATGACGCCCCAACCCCGGGGCCATGGGCCATGCCTGCGCTTGCATCATCAGTTCGGGAAGATCCCAAAGCGCTTGCACCTCAACGACTTTACCACCTTCGAAGCGGTAGAATTCATGATACCGCATATGGGCCAAATGCCCTGAGGCGGGAATATCAAGCCAAGGTTGACAAAACCGCCCCAGAATAGACCCCGCACACCCGACCCAATGTGCGCCTTCGTCTGTAGGGCCGCCCACACGAATATAGTCGCGGGCTTCCAGTCCTTCAAATGCTGCAGCCAACGGAACAAACACACGATCGAAAAAGGCATCAACACCGTGGATCGTCTCAAAAGGAAAGGACAGGTTGAACACGACATCAGCATCACAAAGCCTGTGCAAAGCCGCACGTGCACCCACCAAGTCAAAATCATAAAGCGCCGCGCGCCAAGGCGCGATAAGGTCTTTATGATGTGTCACAGGATCCATGGTTTCTTCTTGCCTAAAATATCCCGGGGGAAAGAGGGCCGCAGGCCCGAATGGGGGCAGAGCCCCCTTGGGGTATCATTCCGCCGCATCACGCGCAGGGGCGCCTTCACCGTATGGAACATTCACACCACCATACCGACGCACACGCACGTTGCATTGTTCAGCATGACCGACAAAACCCTCCAACATGCACAATCGCGATCCATAGGCGCCGATTTCCGCCGCAGCTTCATCCGTTGTGATCTTTTGATAGCTGTGCGTTTTCAGATACTTACCAACCCAAAGGCCACCCGTATAGCGCCCTGCCTTTTTGGTGGGCAGTGTGTGGTTGGTGCCAATCACTTTATCACCATTGGACACGTTCGTGCGGGCCCCAAGAAACAATGCCCCGTAACAGGTCATATGCTCTAAAAACCAATCATCGCGGTCTGTCATGACTTGAACATGCTCGGATGCGATATCGTCGGCCACGGCCAACATCTCCTCGTAGCTGTCGCATAGGATCACTTCGCCGTATTCATCCCAAGACACGCGGGCGGTATCGGCGGTGGGAAGAATTTTCAAAATTCTTTCGATCTCCATCAGCGTTTCATCTGCAAGTTTGCGCGAATTGGTCAACAAAACCGCAGGCGAATTGTAGCCGTGTTCGGCCTGCCCCAACAAATCTGTAGCACATAGTTCGGCGTCGACGGTGTCATCGGCAATCACCATGGTTTCTGTTGGGCCTGCAAACAAATCGATGCCGACGCGGCCAAACAACTGTCGTTTGGCTTCTGCCACAAAGGCGTTGCCCGGCCCCACAAGCATATGCACGGGATCAATGGTTTCAGTGCCCAAAGCCATAGCACCAATCGCCTGAATGCCACCCATCACGTAAATCTCATGGGCACCGCCCATGTGCATGGCGGCGATCACGGCAGGGTTTGGTTTGCCTTTGAACGGCGGTGTGCAGGCAATGATGCGCGGCACCTTGGCAACGGACGCCGTGGCGACGGACATATGTGCAGACGCGACCATCGGGAATTTACCGCCAGGCACATAACAGCCCACGGATTGTACCGGAATATTCTTGTGCCCCAAAATCACGCCCGGCATCGTTTCCACTTCGATATCAAGCATGGAATCGCGTTGAGCTTGCGCAAAGTTTCGCACCTGAGCTTGGGCAAACTTGATATCCGCAAGTTCGCGTGGTGTCAGTTGCGCAATCAGATCATCGATCTGTGTTTGGGACAATTTGAACGATGCCGGCGAATAATTGTCGAATTTCTCTGACAGCTCACGCACAGCTACGTCGCCTCGCGCCTCGATATCGGCCAATGTCGCCTCTACCGTTGCGCGCGTTTTGGCATCATCTTGTGCCCGCTCTGCATCCGATTTCGCCGTTTTCAAATGTTGAATTGTCATCTCACACCTCCTCGGGGCGGGGCGGTGTTTTCTCACCGCGGTCATAGGCTTCCCAGCCCATCCCGTTGAATACATCGACGCCAAGCTGCGCCATCACATGTGGGAAATCGACCATCACGTAATTGTCCGTGATGCGCCCGTCTTCCACTTTCCAAAAGTCCATGTAGCGGATTTCGATACGCTTACCCGAAGCTTTCACCCCCATAAAGTCACCACCATGAGTTGCCTCCTGACGCCCGAAAGCCGCAGCCCACTCACCCATGTAAAGTCGTGCCTCATCGACACAAACCTTGTCTTTGAAGGCCGCCTGAAACGGGCGTTGCCAATTGTCCTGAAACTCTTGCAGACCCGTTTTAGACCCGCAGCCTGTGTTTCCCATCCAACGGAACGTTTCTGCAAAGAATTGCCCAATGTCGTCGATACGGTGATCGTTCAAACCATCCACCATGCCTTCGATCACAGCGCGGGTTTCTTCCGTTTTGGACATGTCAGTGTCGCGCGTCAGCACGGCTTGTTCGGGTCTTGTGCCTTTCATGCGGCATCCTCGCTTATGTATTTGGCACCTTTCCAGCCGATCATCATCGACGGTGCATTTGTGTTGGCGGATGTGACTTGCGGCATCACGGATGCATCAGCGACCCATAGGCCGCGCGTGCCATGCACCGCCAATCGGTTTGAAACCGGACCACCAAGGCGCACAGTGCCGACAGGGTGATACGCGGTTCCCACGGAATTACGGACGTGTTCGCGCAGCGCATCGCCTGTCGTGTCGACACCCGGATGTACTTCGCGGCCACGTCTTGATCCAAAATCAGCCAGCGCCAGCAAAGCCCGCAAGCGTGTCAGGCCCGCCACCAGCGTATCGAGATCACGCGGATCGGACAAAAGCCCAAGATCGATAAACGGCGCAGCCTTGGGATCTTTGGACGTCAGGCGAAGCTGCCCGCGTGACTTTGGCCGACACACACATACGTCAGCAAAATAGCCCGATTTCAACCCATAGCGTTTGCCGCGACTGTCCAGATGAAACGGGATGAAATGGCTTTGCACATCCGGCATCGCCCCCGTGCCGCGTGCATTGAAGAACGCACCGCCTTCGCAGGTCGGGGACGCAAGGCGTCCACCGTTTCCGTTGTAGTATCGCCAAGGGGCCACAGCCCAACTGAGCCATTGGCGCGGTTCAAGCCCGTAGCCTGTGCCAGCCCCTTCAAAGTGCAGCCCGACGCCCGGATGATCATGCAGGTTCTGGCCAATCTCTGGCGCGTCCACGCGTGTGTCGATGTCATGCTGGTTCAGGTCATCTTGTGGCCCGACACCGGACCGCATCAGGATTGCGGGTGTCGCCAACGACCCGGCACACAGAACCACACCTTTGCGGGCGCGGATTTCCGTGCCATCCACCAAAAGGACGCCAACAGCATGATCGCCGTCCCAAACCAGACGATCCACTTCGACGCCCGTGACAACCTCAACGCCGGAGGGCCGCAAATAGGCATCGGCTGCCGAATGGCGTCGCGTGTGCAGCATGTTGTGGGCCAGAACGCCTGCGCTTTCGTATTCCGGGGTGGGCACCGCGTCGCGATTAGAGCCAAGCATCGGGGCCAGCCCTTCCGCCAACGGATGTGCGCCGTGCATGCGCGTGGGTTGCAGACGTGCTTCAACCGCTTCAAACGCGTGTTCCACATCAGCAAAGGACCAACCCGAAATGTCCCAATTGTCGAAGTCGCTTTTGCGCCCTCTGAACCAAACCATCGAATTGATCGACCCGGACCCACCCACCATTTTCCCGCGTGGAATGTTGATCTGGCGCCCTCCTGCATGCGAAAGCCGCGCGGATTTATACCGCCAGTCACGCGTGCCACCCATCAGCCAGACCAAACCAAAAGGCATCGACACCAGCGGATGACGTTCAGACGGGCCCGCCTCTAGCACAGCCACCGACCCTGCCCCGCGCCGCGCAAGCTCAGCCGCAAGGACACAGCCGGCGGAGCCGGCACCTATGACCAAAAAGTCTTTCATTACCCTTTGACAGCGCCAGCCGTCAGGCCAGACACAATCTGGCGCTGGAAAAACATGACAAGAATGAACAGCGGTATCGTCGCCGACACCACAGCCGCAACCGCAAACATCACGTTGCCTTCGGTTTGGGTGGTTCCCAGAAAACTTGCGATTTTCGGCACCATCGTTTGGTTTTCTTTGCTTAATAGCATCGTGGTGACCGCAAAGTCGTTATAGGCCAGAAGGAAGCTGAACAGCCCCGTGGTGATCACGCCAGGCCACATCACGGGCATGATGGCATGGCGGAAGGCCTGGAATTGCGTGCAGCCATCGACTTTGGCGGATTCGTCCAGATCTTTTGGGATTTTTTGGAAAAAGGAATGCAACATCCACAGTGTGAAGGGCTGGTTGATGGCCACAAGCACGATGATGGATGTGGGCAGATACCCCCAAAGGTTCCATTCAAAGAACGGCAGAAGGTAACCCGAAACCAGCGTGATCTGTGGCATCGCACGTGCAATCAATGCCGCCATCAGCAGCCAGAACGTATAGTTGTGGCCAGATCGCGACAGTGCGTAGCCGCCCAGCGTGCCAAACGTCAGCGAGATCGTCACCACAAAGAAGCATACGATGAAGGTGTTCAGAACCGCTTTCCAGAATTTCTCTTGCACCCACGCGCCCTCATAACCGTCGCCCGTGAAGGCAGACCCATGGACCTCTTGCGTGCGTTCCCCCGTCAGCGCGTTTGTCCAATCCGCGATGGAAAAGAAATCCAATTCCACCTTAAAGGACCCCCAAAGCGTCCAAAGGAAGGGAAACGCCGCGATGATCAGCCAGAATGCCACAAAGGCATAGACCAGGACACGCATGTATGTCGGTTGTTGTGTGGCTTTTGAGGACATTTATTCAGCCTTCGAATGAAAGTCGCGCCATGTGCGCACAAGAACAGGTGACAGCAGGATCGACACACCGATGATGGTCAGCACGGATGTCGCGGCGGCAGAGGACAGCAGGCGTGTTTCGCCCCCAAGGTCATTCAGAATGATCCAACTGAGCGAGGTGGCATGCGCCTCGGCGCTGAACCCCACAATGGGTTCAAGCACACGGAAGTTGTCCATCAACTGGATCAGCATCACAAAAGTGACAAGCGGCATCAGATGCGGGATCACGACGTAGCGGATTTGTTCCCAACGCGACGCCCCGTCGATCATGGCGGATTCCAGCGTGTCTTTGGGCAACGTCTGCAGGCCCGCGTAAAAGACAACAAAGGCAAAGGGGGCTGAATGCCACACACCGTAAACGATCAGCATGGCCCATGTCAGTCCCGTGGAAGCCTTAAGCGAAAGCGTCGGATCGTCGGCAAGCCATTGGATGGCAGAGCCTAAAATGCCCCGGCTGTCGATCATCCAGAACAGGATCAGTGACCCGATCAGCGGCGTCACAATCATTGGCAGCAGCGAAAAGAAGATCACAAGGCCTTTCAGGTGGCGGTGCAGGGAATTCACCCCAACGGCGATGGCAAATCCAAGCATGATCAGCAATGGCGTCACCGTAAACGTATAGACCAGCGTGAAGGACATCGCGCGGTAGAATGGCAGGTTGTTGATCGTGGCCAGAAAACTGCCAAGACCCGAACGCGTGCGCCATGCGTCTGCGACTTCGGCGGTGGCAAGATGGCCGCGATTGAAATAAATATCCAACCCCGCAAATTGCCCAAGCGGGCTGGCGGCGCGCAAAGCTTCGGTTGCGGATTGATCAATTGTTGTTTCCTGCTTGCACCCGAACGGGCCGCAATTCTCGACCACGGCCAATACGGCTTCGTGTTCCACAAACAGCGATTGCAGGACCACCGACACAATGGGAAGGGCGATAAACAATAGCATCGCAAGGCCCGTGGGCAGGAAGAACCAAAAGAATGTCTTGTGCTTCATGTGCCTTGTTCCATCAAAGGTCAGTTGAAATCATAGTGAGGGGACGGAGGGCCGTTACAGCCCTCCGCGTAAAGCGTCTTACTTCAAGAAGCCCTGTTCTTTTGCAGCCGCCGCATATGCCGCTTCAACATCAGCCAACGTTTTGGCCGCGTCTTCTTTGCCCGTCAGGAAGTCAGGCAATTCCGCCCCCAAAGCAGTGTGCAACAAGCCTTGGTATGGCAACATCGGGTAAGGCACTGAACCGGACTGCGCGGCTGCGAAGACGCCTGCCGCCTGATCGGTTGGCTCGTAGCCGTCCAGCAACCAAACCGCCTGAGACGACGTTTCTTCGTTCAGGATGCTTGGGTCAATTGCGGCTGTCAGCGCCTGGAATGTTGCGGACGCATCTGCATCAGAGATGTTTTTGGACACTGTCCAGCCGTCCCACCACAGTGTTGTTGCCGGTGTCGATCCACCTGCCACTGTCATTGGGCCTGCGACTTTTGTTGTGTCTGCAACACCGTCTGCGGAACCCTCAGGATCTTGCAAAGGACCAACACGTGATCCCCACATGTTCATCATCGCCACATTGCCAGCTTTCCATTCCGCGCCTGTCGCGTTGGAATCATGTGTCAGATAGTCAGGGTTCATGTAAGCCGTCAGCGACTTGAGCATTTCCAGCGTGGCGATGCCTTTGTCGTTGTTGATTGTGACTTCGGCTGAGCCGGCTTTGAAAAACTCACCATCGTGACCGATGTACATGTTCGTGAATTCTTGCGCCAGGTTCCAGCCCGCTTTGTACGCGCCACCCAACGGGTTTTCCATCAAACCCATGGATTTGATTTTTTCAGCGCCCGCCAGCATTTCTTCATATGTGGTTGGCACAGCAACGCCGGCTTTTTCCAGAACGTCTGCGCGGTATACAAGGTGCTGCGCGTTCGCCATGAAGGCCACAGCCATCACTTGGCCGTTTACCGTGATCAGCTGGTTTTTCTTCAGGTTTTGACCGTATTTTGCGACCAGATCATCCAATGGGCGCACAACATCTTCGTTCATCAACGCCACAATGGACGAATTTGCAACGATCGCAGACGTGTATTCAGCAGGTGTTGTGGACATGCCCGCCAGATTGATCTTTTGGTGATCCGCAGTAAGGTTTGTTTTCACTTCGACGTTGTCGTTTGCACAGGCAATCGCCCCCGTACCAACAGTCTGGATGGCTGGGAATTCGTTGCCAACGATGCTGACGCGGCCTTCGGCGATGTCACATTTCGCGTGACCGTCCGCCATTGCAGCTGACGCTGCGATTGAGAGTGCGACACCAGCCGCAACTTTTTTCAGAAACATTCAAGTCTCTCCCTGATTTAAGTGATGTGTCTTGCAAGGCCACATCGTTTTTGACCCGCTGTTACGGGTCGTTGATTTGGGGTTAGTCCCCAATCCGCTCACCTGATGTTGCATCGAACAGGTGGCAAATTTCTGATGGAACGCTGTAGGACACAGCATCGCCGATTTCGGACCGGTATTCCTTGTGGGCTTTGACACTGAGCATCGCCCCCCCTGCCCGGATCGTGACCATGGTCGCATCGCCCAGCAGTTCCATCGAATACACATTGGCATTCACTTGCGCGGGTCCGTCGCTGACGCTGGCGTCTTCGGCGCGGAACCCCAAAGTCACGGGGCCGTCAGGGCCTGCCAGCCCGCTGATTTCAATGTCTTTGGCAGTAAATGTACCACCCGACAGCGTGCCATCCACAAGGTTCATAGCGGGTGAGCCGATGAAGCTGGCTACAAAGGTGTTCGCCGGCATGTCGTAGATGTCGGTTGGGGTGCCAACCTGCTGCACGATGCCTTTTGACATAACCACCACGCGATCGGCCAATGTCATGGCTTCAATCTGGTCATGGGTCACATAGACAGTTGTGACTTTCAATTCGTGGCTCAGGTTCTTGATTTGTGCGCGGGTCGATACGCGCAGCTTGGCATCCAGATTGGACAACGGTTCGTCCATCAAAAACACGTTGGGTTCACGCACGATCGCACGGGCCAATGCCACGCGCTGACGTTGACCGCCGGACAGTTCTGCAGGCTTGCGGTGCAAAAATTCGTCCAGCTCCACCATCGCAGAGGCACGGCGCACCCGTTCGTCGTGAGTGGCAGGATCTACTTTGCGCACCTTCAACGGGAACCGGATATTTTCATAGACATTCATGTGCGGGTAGAGGCCGTAGGATTGGAACACCATGGCCACGTCCCGGTCCTTGGGCTCCAGATCGTTCACAACTTTACCGTCGATGATAATCTCGCCTTCGGTGATGTCTTCCAGCCCCGCTATCATACGCATGGTGGTGGTCTTGCCGCAGCCCGAAGGCCCAAGCAGCACCAGAAACTCTTCGTTGCCGATGGTCAGGTCAAAGTTTTGAACACCAACAAAGCTGCCCCAGCGTTTGGACAGATTGCGCAATTGGATCTCGGCCATGATTCCCCCACGGTTAACTTGAAAGTTAGGCTAAACGGCGCTGCGACAATCTGGCAAGACATTTTTGCACACGTTTGCAAAAATGGGTGAAAAAGCAAAACTGCTTAAGCTTTTTCGATCGCACGTTTCAAGAAGGGGCTCTGCCCCCGGTGCGCTGCACCTCCCCCGGGATATTTTGAGCGAAAAGAAACATAAATCCAACGGCCCTTCCACTTTGGGTGCCCTTTGGGTATCTGAACCCTAACTCTGTTCAACGTGAGGCCGCACGCCATGGCACTGGAAAAATCTTTTGATGCAAAAACCGCCGAACCCCGGCTTTATGCCGCTTGGGAAAAGGCCGGGTGCTTTGTCGCCGGTGCCAATGCCAAACCCGGCGCCTCGGCTTATTGCATCATGATCCCGCCCCCCAACGTCAACGGCCGTTTGCACATCGGTCACGCCTTCAACAACACCTTGCAAGACATCATGGTGCGCTGGCACCGGATGCGCGGCTTTGACACGCTTTGGCAGCCCGGACAGGATCACGCAGGCATCGCCATGCAGCTGGCCGTTGAAAAAGAACTGGCCGCAGAGGGCAAACCGGGGCGCAAAGAAATCGGGCGCGATGCCTTTATGGATGTGGCGTGGGATTACAAAGGCCGCACCGCCAACGGCATCATTGACCAGCTCAAACGCATCGGGTCGTCGTGCGACTGGTCGCGCAATGCCTTCACCATGTCGGGTGCGCCAAACGCTCCTGAGGGTGAAGACGGCAACTTCCACGACGCCGTCATCAAAGTCTTTGTCGAGATGTACAACAAAGGCCTGATCTATCGCGGCAAGCGTCTGGTCAACTGGGACCCCTACTTTGAGACCGCCATTTCTGATCTGGAAGTCGAAAACATCGAAACACCGGGCCACATGTGGCATTTCAAATACCCGTTGGCCGGTGGCGAAACCTACACCTACGTCGAGAAAGACGAAGAGGGCAACGTGACCCTTTCGGAAGAACGCGACTACATTTCCATCGCCACCACCCGCCCCGAAACCATGCTGGGCGATGGTGCTGTGGCCGTGCACCCTTCCGATGAACGCTACGCCCCGATCGTGGGCAAGCTTTGTGAAATTCCGGTTGGTCCCAAAGAACACCGCCGCCTGATCCCCATCATCACCGACGAATACCCCGACAAGGACTTCGGGTCCGGCGCTGTGAAAATCACCGGCGCCCACGACTTTAACGACTATCAGGTCGCCAAACGCGGCGGCATCCCGATGTACAACCTGATGGACACAAAGGCCGCGATGCGCAGCGATGGCAAGCCTTATGCCGAAGAAGCCGCCATCGCCCAAAAGATCGCCAATGGCGAATTGGACTTTGACGAGGCCATGATTTCCGCCATGAACCTTGTCCCCGACGACTACCGCGGCATGGACCGCTTTGAGGCCCGCAAAAAGGTGGTCGAGGACATCACCGCCGAAGGCTTGGCCGTGCTGAAACTGGTGCCCTGTGTGGACGCCGAAGGCCAAGAAAACGTGCGGCTTGAGCCATTTGTGGAAAACAAGCCAATCATGCAGCCCTTTGGGGACCGCTCAAAGGTGGTGATTGAGCCGCGGCTGACGGACCAGTGGTTTGTGGACACAGACCAGATCGTTGGGCCTGCGCTGGACGCGGTGCGAAACGGCGACGTCAAGATCATGCCCGAGAGCGGCGAGAAAGTTTATTACAACTGGCTTGACAACATCGAGCCATGGTGCATCTCGCGGCAGTTATGGTGGGGGCATCAGATACCGGTTTGGTATGGTCTTCGAAAAGTCGAGGGCGACACGAAACTCACGAATAACCCACCAATGGTATTTTGCGCGGCAAATGAAGAAGACGTGTTGTCAGAAGCCCAAGCGTATTACGGTGACACCCTAGAAGTTGTTTTCGACAAGTTTGGCCATCTTCCGCCGGTTGAGGGTCAAGAAAAAAAGCCTAACCCGGCTGCTTCTAGCGTTGGATTACCTGGTAACATGCAGCATCAAAAGGTTACTCTATCTCGCGACCCCGACGTCCTCGACACATGGTTCTCCTCTGGCCTCTGGCCCATCGGCACGCTCGGCTGGCCCGAGAACACGCCTGAACTGAACAAATACTTCCCCACCTCCGACCTCATCACCGGCCAAGACATCCTGTTCTTCTGGGTCGCGCGGATGATGATGATGCAGCTGGCCGTGGTTGACGACATCCCGTTCAAAAACGTCTATCTGCACGGCCTTGTGCGCGACGCCAAAGGCAAGAAAATGTCCAAATCCGTCGGCAACGTGGTCGACCCGCTCGACATCATCGACGAATACGGCGCCGACGCGTTGCGGTTCACCAATGCGGCGATGGCCAGCCTTGGCGGTGCGCTGAAACTCGACACCAAACGCATCGAGGGCTACCGCAACTTTGTCACGAAACTTTGGAACGCCGCGACCTACGGCGACTTCAAAGGCACGTTTGACGTGGCCCACAGCGATACCGCCCCCGACACAAAACTGCCCCTGAACCAATGGATCAAAGGCGAGATCGGCAAGACGCGCGAAGCCGTGGACGCGGCACTGGACACCTACCGGTTCAATGATGCGGCAAGCACGCTTTACAGCTTTGTCTGGAACACGTTCTGTTCGCAATATCTGGAATTTACCAAGCCTGTTCTGGACGGTGACGACGCAGATGCGGCCGCAGAAACAAAAGCAACCTACGCTTGGGCGCTGGATCAGATCCTGATCCTGACGCACCCGATCATGCCCTTTGTGACAGAGGAAATCTGGGGCGCAAAAGAGCGGCCCAAAATGTTGGCGCACGCGGATTGGCCCACATACAGCGCTGCCGATCTGGTGGTGCCAGAAGCGGATGCGGAACTGTCGTGGACCGTGGCAATGATTGAAGCAATCCGGTCAGCGCGCGCCCAGATGAACGTCAACGCAGGTGATTTCATACCGCTTGTGGTGCAAGGCATGGACGGTGCGGCCCGCAGCGCTTGGGCGCAAAACGAGGCGTTGATCAAACGCTTTGCGCGGGTTGAAAGCCTTGAAGAAGTGGACGGGATGCCGAAAGGCACCGTGACGCTGGCGGCCAGCGGCGGGACCTTCGGGCTGCCTTTGGACGGGGTGATTGACGTGGCGGCGGAAAAAGCCCGTTTGGAGAAAACGCTGGGCAAGCTGGGGAAAGAACTGGGCGGGCTGCGTGGGCGGTTGAAAAACCCGAAGTTTGCCGACAGTGCGCCACCAGAAGTGATCGAGGAAACGAAAGCCAACCTTGCCCTACGCGAAGCGGAAGAGGCCAAATTGAAAGAGGCGTTTGCCCGCCTTGCAGAATTGGGGTGACACTCTGGCGCAGCTTAGCGCTGCGCCAGACACCGTTCACACATTAGGTCGCCCGAATTAGGGTCCTAAGCCTAGGTCGCAGGAAACAGTGTCGCCGAATAAATCGCCCCGCCACCGGACAATTGAGGCGCGTTTTCAATCGAGACCTGAGGAAATTGTGCCGGAATACCGGTGCCACCGTAGGTGTCGAACAATTTTTGATAGGCATTAAAATCATCCGGATTGACATTATTGGCACTTAAACTCGGCGCTTTGATCGTATGTGCGATAAAAAGCTGCCATTGCACAAAGGTCTGATTTGCCGGTGCTGTGATCTTTTCCGTAATGGTCGAGGATGAGGTCAGCACTGTTTTGCTTTGGGTGCTATGGCCTGTGTTGTAAGCCGCTGTCAGCTTCACATCGATCCCCTTAAACAGCGGGATGTTGGTGCTGGCCTCGGCACTCAGAACACGGCCAAAGGTTTTAGACGCCTCTTCCGAAGTTTGCACACCGGTCACAAAGCTTTTTTCCTGCGCATAGCCGCCAGCGGTGTTCAATTCTACAATCACGGCGCGCCACTGATAGCTCATCACGATTTCACGGACCACGCTCATGGTCTTGTTGACCGGTGACACTGAGTCCTTGCGAAAAGTGCCATCGACATGACCTGCAGCACCAACCGGCTCTTGAGCGCCAGTGTAACTTTGGACCAGAACCAACGGCGTGACTTTGGGATAGGCAAAATCATAGACCAGATAGGACGACACAATCGGCGTGCCTTGCGCGTTGGGCCAGACATTGCCAATGGCCGGGACGTCTTGGTTGAATTTACCCTTTGGTGGGACTTTGATTTTGTAGCCGTTAAAGTCAAAAATGGATGGGTCAGACATGGTATTCCAATCAATTAAAAAAATTTGGCGGTGTGTTTGACCTGATAATGGTTTTGCGAAAATAATTTGGGCTGAATAAATAAAAGACGATCAAACGTTGAACCACGACAAAGCCGCGTCCAAGGCGTCACGTCAAGCTAATTGACGGCACAGATGGCCGCCTACTTTGTTCTAGAATCCTCGGAACCGTTCCAAAGGGCCGCCTTTTCGCCGCCTTACTTAAAGACTGCGATTCGCTTTTGCATGGCGGCTGCGACAACTTCCATCTGGTGTGGTTTGCCGATCAACTCGGCCTGTTCGCGGCTTTCCGCCAGTAAAACTTCAGCTTCTGATCCCGTTTCGGCAAAGGCACACAACCGCTTGGCGGTGCGGATCGCCGATGGGCTTTTGCCGGCAATTTCCATGGCCAGCTCAGTCGCCCGCGCCAGTGCATCATCTGCCAGTTCAGTGACCAAACCCCACGCCAGCGCTTGGGCTGCGTCCACAGGGGTGGCCGTGTAAGTCATCTGGCGCATGACGTCAGGACGGACCAGTTTGGGCAATAACACCATGCCGCCCATATCCGGCACGATGCCCCATTTCATTTCCATAACAGCCACCCGGGTGTCAGGGGCCGCAATGCGGATGTCTGCGCCCAACGCCAATTGGCATCCCGCGCCGAACACAGGGCCATGCAAGGCCGCGATAACCGGCATCGGGGCGCGTTGCCACACCATGGCGACCTCTTGCCACTGGTTTGTGGTGCCTTCGCCATGGGTGCGCGGCATCAATTGGCCCGCCGGATCAACGCCCACCATCTGGCCAAGGCTGCCAATGTCGATACCTGCACAAAACGCTTTGCCTTCGCCAGACAGAACCACCGCCCGTGCGTCAGAGGCCGCCACCTCTTCGCCTGCGGCGATAATGGCTGTGATCATATCCTGATCAACAGCATTCATTTTGTCGCTGCGCGTCAGGCGGACGTGGGCAATGTGGTCTTCATAGGTAACGGAAACGCGGGCCATGGGGTTCTCCAAATGTTTGATACATTTGGTCTGAATATGCCCGCTTTGAAAAGCAAAACGCTACGGCACCCAACGCTCAACCGCGCGCATCATCCCCATGGACTTGTCGTACACCAACGTCAAAATCCGCCGTCCTCCCAGTTTGGCACCCGCAATTGGAACGGCCCGCACAGCACCTGCAGCGGCCAGACTGGCCATAAACCCGCGTCGTGTCAGTTTTGTCATGTCACACCTCCAGTTGCGAACGATTCTCATATATGTACGCAACGCCCACTTTGCAAACTCTGGTCCCATGCAGTACGCACCTTGTATGACTGAATTTCGCTTTACCCCGCTGACCACCACCTTGCCATCCTCCGTCCCGTTTGTAGGCCCCGAAACACAGGAACGGGCACGCGGCGGCGCGTTTGAGGCCCGCCTTGGCGCCAATGAAAACGTCTTTGGCCCCTCCCCCAAGGCGATCCAGGCTATGGCCGACGCCGGACACTGGATGTACGGCGACCCAGAGAACTTTGATCTGCGGCACGCATTGGCCGCCCACCATGGGTGCACAATAGAGCATATCGTCGTTGGCGAAGGCATCGACGGGTTGCTGGGATATCTAGTGCGTCTGTTCGTGGCACAAGGTGATGCTGTGGTCACATCGGATGGGGCTTACCCGACCTTCAACTATCACGTCGCAGGCTTTGGCGGGACATTGCATAAAGTAGGTTATGTCGACGACCATGAAGACCCAAAAGCCCTGTTCGACAAAGCCCGCGATGTCGGTGCAAAGCTGGTGTATCTGGCCAACCCCGACAACCCCATGGGCACATGGCACGACGGCGCAACCCTAAGCCACGCATTAGACCACCTACCGGATGGCTGTCTGTTGGTTCTGGACGAAGCCTATGTCGAATGTGCCCCAACAGGTACTGCGCCAGAAATCAGCGCGGACGATCCCCGCGTGATCAGGTTACGTACCTTTTCAAAGGCTTACGGCATGGCAGGCGCGCGTGTGGGATATGCCATCGGGCATCCGGATCTGATCCTGGCCTTCAACAAAGTGCGCAACCATTTTGGCATGAACCGCGCGGCACAAGCTGGCGCATTGGCGGCCCTGTTGGACACAGATTACACTGCAGATGTTTTGGGAAAAATCGCCAAGGCCCGCGATACCATCGCAAGCATAGCAGCCGAAAACGGGCTGAAAGCCGTGCCGTCCGCAACAAACTTTGTTGCGATTGACTGTGGTCAGGACGGCGCCTTTGCCAAACGCGTTCTAGAGGCGTTAATTGCACACGGCTTGTTTGTGCGTATGCCTTTCGCGGCCCCTCAAAACCGCTGCATCCGCATCAGTTGCGGCACGGACGCGCAACTACAATTGTTTGCCAAAGCCTTGCCAATTGCACTGGATGCTGCAGCAAAAGGCTGACAGGGGCAAAATTTTCGGTAAACTTTCGCATGATATGGAGATCACATGCGACACCACAACATGCCGTCAGCGCCCGATTTCACCAAAGCCTGCATCGTGATGTTTGGCGTAAACCTGTCGTGGGTTTTTCTGCTGCTTTGGGCCTTATGGGGTCTTCTCGCGGTTGCGGCCCTGGGATGGAGCCTGAACCGCTGGATGACCTGGCTGGACATGCGCCGCACCGCAGAATTCGAACGCTTCAGCCCCCGGCAATGACTTTGGCGGCTGCATCCAATGCCCCCGTTCCATGTTCGATGTCCAAAGCACACAGCCCCGTTTCAACACCGCCCAAAAGCCCCATAATCATCTGACCGTTCACATGTCCCATGTGCCCAAACCGGAAAAACGCATCTGATTCCCGGCCCTCGCCCATGCCCAGTCCAATACCCAGCGTCAGTCCAAGATTATCTTCCACCCAATCGCGCAACCGCGTGCCATCCGGCGCATCCAAACGCAAAGATGTGACGGCGGTGCTGCGGTGGGCAGGGTCGGCGACGTTCATACGCAAGCCGCCTTTGCTGGCCCACACATCACAAGCGGCCCAGATGGCACGCGCCAAACGCCTGTGCCGCGCCCAGACCTGTTCCATCCCCTCGGCATGTATCATATCAAGCGCCACGCGCAGCCCGTACAAATGATGGGTCGGGGCTGTTCCGTTGAAGTACTGCCAGAACCCGTCGGGGTTTGCCCGTGGCACCCAATCCCAGTAGCGGCTGACCCTTGGCATTTTCGCGCGAACGGCCCCTGCCCGATCATTGAAAAACACAAACGACGTGCCCGCAGGCACCATCAAGCCTTTTTGGCAGGCCGTAACCATCACATCGACGCCCCATGCGTCCATCTCGAAGGTGTCGCACCCAAGCGATGCAATGCAATCCGCCATCAGCAATGCGGGGTGGTTCGCATCATCCATCGCTTTGCGGATTGCCGCGATATCGCTTCGGATAGAACTGGAGGTGTCCACATGCACGGCGAGAACCGCCTTGATTTCATGCGCTGTGTCGGCCTGCAGTGCTTCTGCAATGCGGTTCACGTCAAACGGGCTTTGTTTGCCAAATTCCAGAAGATCTACCTGTGCGCCCAACCCTTCGGCCATGTCGGCCCAGCCATGGGCGAAGTGTCCACAGGATGGCACCAAAACGCGGTCCCCCGGCGCGATCGTGTTGCTTAACGCGGCTTCCCACGCCGCATGCCCGTTGCCGATATAAATCGCCACGTCATGCTGCGTGCGCGCAACCCTGCACAAATCACGCGTCAGGTCCGGCATCATGTCAATCAAAGCGCCAGCATAAATGTTTGGCGACGCACGATGCATGGCCTGCAACACAGCGTCAGGCATGACGGAAGGACCGGGAATGGCCAAATATCCGCGGCCGTGCGCGGTATTGGGGGGCAATGACATGGAAAACCTCTTTCGCTTTGCACGCAACCTACGGACCTTGGATGCGACGTCAACTGCCCTAACACTTGCTCTGACTGTTGCGGCAACGTACATAGGCGAACTATCTGATTTTCCCAACGGCGCAGGCGCACCGCGTGACAGAACACACCCCGACACCCGAGACCCCCACCATCCCCGTTCCGTCGTCCAACGATGAAACCTTCAGCTCGCGTGAATTGCTGGGGTGGCTGTGGCGCACTTATATGCGCAAACACCTGCCCGTTTTGGCCATTGCCGTCGTATTCATGGCGCTGGAGGGCTCCACATTGGGTGCCCTTAGCTACATGATGCAGCCTATGTTCGATGACGTCTTTGTCGCGGGCAGTTCGGATATGTTGATTTGGGTCGGGCTGGTTCTGATTTCGGTGTTTGTGGTCCGTGCTGTATCTTCTGTGGTGCAAAAGGTGCTGCTGACGCAAATTGCACAGAAAACCGCCGCTGCCCTACGGATCGACATCCTTGAACATATGATGAAGCAAGACGGGGCGTTCCATCAAACGCATCCGCCGGGCTTCTTGATCCAACGTGTGCAATCGGACGTGAATGCGGTGGGCGATGTCTGGCGTGCCATCATTACGGGGGCCGGGCGTGACTTGATGGGGCTGATCGTGCTGCTTGGTGTTGCCATCAGCGTCGATCCGGTCTGGGCCTTGTTGGCCTGTGTCGGCATTCCCATTTTGGTGCTGCCTGCGGCCATGGCACAGCGGTATGTGCGTGTGCAGGCGCGACAAGCCCGTGATTTGGGGGCTGATCTTAGCACCCGCCTGGACGAGGTTTTTCACGGCATCGTGCAGATCAAGTTGAACGCGCTGGAACAGTACCAATCCCGCCAGTACCGCCATTTGACCCAGATGTTTGTGCGCACAGAAGTCAAAACAGCTTTTGGTGGCGCGGCAATTCCCGCGATGATCGACATCATGTCCGGCATCGGTTTTATGGCTGTGATCCTGTACGGCGGCTCCGAGATTATCGCAGGCGAAAAATCCATTGGTCAGTTCATGACGTTTTTCACAGCCATGGGGTTTACCTTTAACCCCTTGCGCCGTTTGGGCGGTATCAGCGGACTGTGGCAAGTGGCCGCTGCTGCGTTGGAGCGGGTCAAGGCGCTGCTTAATGCGCCTTTGGTTTTGGCATCCGCCGAAAACCCCGTGCCAGCCCCCGAAGGCACCCCTGAAATCGCGCTGGATGGCGTCAGCTTATCTTATGGTGAATCGGCTGTTTTGCACGATCTGTCGTTGGTCGCTGAACCCGGCAAAACAACGGCTTTGGTCGGTGCATCCGGCGCCGGGAAATCCACAATTTTCAACCTGTTGACCCGCTTGGTTGATCCCCAGACAGGGACCGTCAAGTTGGGTGGTGTTGAAACCCGCGACATGGCGCTGGACGATTTGCGCGACTTGTTTTCAGTGGTGACGCAAGAAGCCTTGTTGTTTGACGAGACCCTGCGCGAAAACATCGTTTTGGGTCGCCAAGATGTCACAGACGAACAATTGACCAAGGCACTGGACGCGGCCTTTGTCAGTGATTTTCTGGACAAGCTGCCTGACGGTTTGGACACGCGCGTCGGACCGCGCGGCTCTGCCCTGTCTGGCGGGCAACGCCAGCGGGTTGTGATTGCACGTGCATTGCTGCGCGATACGCCAATTTTACTGCTAGACGAAGCAACATCCGCATTGGACGCGCAATCTGAAAACGTGGTGCAGCGAGCTTTGGACAAGCTTTCGACGGGGCGCACAACCTTGGTGATCGCACATAGATTGTCGACCATTCGCGAGGCCGACAAGATTGTTGTGATGGACCGTGGTCGCGTTGTGGATCAAGGCACCCACGAGGACTTGTTGGCGCGCGGCGGTATGTATGCCGACCTATACCGCCTGCAGTTCAAGGAAGGCAAAGCCGTGGTCGATCTGGACACAAGTGCCGCGAACCCGCCCCATTTTGATGCGGCCCCCAGCCCAAGGGCTGGTCTTTTGGCGCGGATACGCGGACGCTTGTTCGGCTAGAATGCAATGCTATTTGCGATAGCTTCGGGCCAGTTTTCCCACGTCGGCGCCAAGGTAATATCGCAACAAAACCAACAGGTTGCGCCCACCGCGGCGCATCCACCCTTGGGATTGGTACTTTTGCGCACTGGTGGTGGCCACGGCATCAATCGCTGCCAATTGCCCCTTAAGCGCCCGCGCAATAGCGACGTCTTCCATCAACGGCTGGTCGGCGTATCCCCCCACCGCCGCGTACATGTCCCGCGACAGAAAAAGCCCCTGATCGCCATAAGGCAATCCGCGCCTGCTGCGCCAATTGGCCCAACCCGCAACAATTTTCGCAGGCAATCCGCCTTTGTCGAAAGCCAACTGAAACCAACCCGCCTTGCGCCCTTGCATGTGCCGCATGACAGGTCCGACCCATCCCGGTGACAGCTGCGTGTCTGCATGCAAAACCAGCACCCAAGCCCCTTGGGCCGCAGCACATCCGCGTCGCAATTGCCCCCCGCGCGACGCCGGTCCCGACACAATTTCCGCCCCCCAGTCTTTTGCCAATGCTATCGTTTGATCTGTTGATCCACCGTCGCTGACGATGACCTCGCGGATCACGCCGGCTTCGACCCCTTCCATCAGACACGCCAAACTCCCATGCAGGGATGTGCCTGCGTTCAGGGTTGGAATCACCACGGATATCGGTGCGCGCATCATTGGCCCCTTTTGTCTGCTCTCACAGACGCTATATGTCAGATAAGCGCCCATGAGGACCACATAACATGACCCAACGCCGCATCTTTTGCCTAACGGGCAAAGACACCCGTGATTTTCTGCAAGGCTTGATCACAAATGACATCGCAAAGGTAGACAATGGCCTGGTCTACACCGCCCTTCTGACGCCGCAGGGTAAGTATATCGCTGACTTTTTTGTGTTTCTGTCAGGTGGTGACATTCATCTGGACGCGGATGCAGACCAAGCGGATGCGTTGGTGCAAAGACTAAGCATGTATAAATTACGGGCCGACGTGACGATCCAAGAGGTCCCTTTGCACCTGCACCGTGGCACAGGCGATACCCCCGAAGACGGGTTCGCCGATCCGCGTCACAGTGCGATGGGATGGCGTGCCTACCGTGACACCGAATGGCGCGACGACACGGATTGGACTGCCCTTCAGGTTGGCCATCTGGTGCCGCAGTCCGGCGTTGATTTGACCCCCGACACCTTCATTCTTGAAGCGGGGTTTGAGCGGTTGAACGGCGTGGATTTCAAAAAAGGCTGTTATGTGGGTCAAGAAGTGACCGCCCGCATGAAGCACAAAACCGAACTGCGCAAAGGGCTGGCGCAAGTGACAGTCACCGGTGACGCCCCGCCCGGTACAGAAATCACGGCGAACGGCAAATCCGTTGGCACCTTGTTAAGCCGCGCAGGGGGTTTGGCCATCGCCTATTTGCGCTTTGATCGCGCGAAGGGTCCCATGCAAGCGGGCGACGCGACCGTCACATGGGACGCGCCCTAGACGCAGCCACTAGACACTGGCCCACCAGTCTTGAAAATCATCGCGGGTGATGTGGCCTTTTAGCCCGATGCCCACCAGTTGCGTTTGGGTGTTTTTGGATGCCGGAACCGGTTTCAGGCTGTGGCTTGGGCCTACGCAATGCAATTCGGTCATTCCGCGTTCGCTGGCCACGAACCCTTTGATCCGAAGCGCTTTTGCGGGCCTGTTGCGGATCAACGCATCCAGTTGCGCCCGCGACAACACCCGATCCTCTCGTGTGTTCCACGACACATAGGCAGGGTGCACCTCTGCCGCGGCCTTGGGACCTGACCCAAGCGCGTCACCCAATATCAAAGGCGCTGTTACATCCAAGCTTGCCAAATCCAGAACCTGCGCCTCAGGCACCCCCAAAGCGGCAGGCACTTGGCCTGCGTCTGCCTTGCTGATCAACACCAGATCCGCCACATCCACCTGCCCGCGCAACTGCGCCCCGATTTGAATGTCAGACGCCAAGGCGTCGTAGTTTTGCGCATCAACCACCGTCACCACACCGCCATAGCTTAGGTCCGGTTCCGCCATGGCCACCTGAGCAATGCGTGCAGGGTCCGCAATGCCCGACGCCTCGATCACCAGATGATCGGGGCGCGGGTGACGGTCCAGAACATCACCCACAGCCATGAACAAATCCGCCCCCATGGTGCAACACACACAGCCGTTGGACAGCTCGACCATATCGTCGCTTTGGCTTTCGATCAGAGCGGCGTCAATGTTGATGGCCCCGAAATCATTGACCATCACCAACACGCGTTGTCCGTGGTCTTCCGCCAGTAAACGGTTGATCAAAGTGGTTTTTCCAGCCCCGAGGTAGCCCCCGATAACCGTTAAAGGCAAACGGTTCACAGCAAATGCACCTGACCGCCATGCACCGTGCCCAACACAGGTACATCTTTCAAAGCCATCGGATCAACCGCCGTGGGGTCATCACCCAAAATGGCAAAGTCGGCTTGTTTGCCCGCTTCGATGCTGCCGATTTCGGCGTCCAGTTTCAGCGTATACGCGGCCCCCATCGTGATCGCATACAGCGCTTCATCCACGGTGATGCACTGCGCAGCCCCCAAGGTCTGGCCCGTCATCGTTTGACGGTTCACGGCACACCACGCCGTAAACAACGGTCCCAATGGGGTCACAGGCGCGTCAGAGTGAAGGGCTACAGGAACACCTTCGTCCAAAGCTGTGCGGGCGGCGTCCATACGTTCAGCGCGATCGCGGCCCAACGTCAGTTCAACGTGCTGATCGCCGAAATACCATATGTGGTTGGCAAAGATGTTGGTGCAGCACCCAAGTTCCTTGGCACGCTGATACTGGTCGCGGCCCATCATCTGGCAGTGTTGCAAAACATGGCGATGGCCCGGTGCTGGATGGTTGCGCAAAGCCGCCTCAATCGCGGCGATGGACACTTCGGCGGCCTCATCCCCATTGACGTGGATGTGCATTTGGATGCCACGCTTTTGCATCTCGTCACACAATGCATAAATCTGTTCCGGCGCTGTGTTCCAAATGCCATTGGGCTGACCGCCAACATAATGGGGCCATTTCACCCGAGCCGTCCACCCCTGGATCGACCCGTCTGTCATCAACTTCACAGCCCCCAACCGAAGCTTGTCGGTGGAAGATTTCGCAAGGGTTTCAGCCCTGTCAGCGACCTGAACCGGTTCGCCCATCGCCCCCAACACAGGCACAATACGCAACGGAAACGTGTCGCGGCCGGTTATGTCCAACATCACTTTCAGATCATCATCTTCCATGGATGAAAACAAATCCGTAATCGTGGTCACGCCCGCGCGCTGCGCCACCTCCGCGAAGTCGGCAATCGCTTCCGGGGTCTGTGACAACCCCCTGAAATCAATACCCAAACGGCGCATGATAGGAAACATGGCCGCCATTTCCTGTAGCTCTCCGGTGGGCGCACCGTCCGGGCCTTTTATGACGCCTTCTGCATTTGTGCCAGCGTCATACCCTGCCATTTCCAGGGCCTTGGAATTCACACACATCAAGTGGAAGTTGGAAAAGATAATTGCGATGGGGCGGTCGGTGCTGATCTGGTCCAAATGCTTGGCGCTTAACCTCTCGGACGTCAGAAAAATCGGGTCAAATCCCCAGCCGACAAGTGGGTCATCAGGGCCAAGACCCTGCGCATATGTGGTCAACCCGTCCACCACCGCGTCGATGTCTGTCATGCCTGTCCAAAGCTTGCCTTGCGGGTCAATACGGTCGTGATAGCCCGCATACGCATAACGCCACATGGCCCCCGCCATCATGTGCGCGTGGCCCTCGACCATGCCGGGCATCAAGGTCGCGTGGGCAAGACTATCGTCATGGGTCACAGCGCCCCATTGATCGGCGCAGGTTGCGCCACCAACAGCCAAAACCTTACCTTCACGCACAGCCACATGCGTGGCATCGCGGCGATTCGGATCCATTGTGATAATCTTTTTCGCTTTGAAAACAGTAATTTGGGTCATGCACCCCTCCCCTTCGTTGCATAATTCAGTAACGTAAGACGATGCACCGATAAATGGTGTTGTGGTGCGCAGCGGATCAGGAATGGGCAGCGGTAAAGCGCCTTTCACAAGGCAGCCACAAAGTATTTAACATATAAACTAATAACTTACGCCTCTCTGGGGGCCTGGAAATACATTTCATTTTCCTACGGAAGGCGAAAAACTGTAACGCCTACGTAAAAAAACTGTTCCCAAATGATCAGATTTGGCTAGCCTCAAATCAATAACACCAAAAAAACAATTCTAAGGGAGTCCAACATGACAGTAATGACACGCCTTCTGGGCGCAGCCGCGATCGTCGTGGCAGGCATGGCATCTGCCCCGCTTGTCCATGCCGAAGGGGGAACTTTGGTGATCGCCTCGACCCAGGTTCCACGCCATCTTAATGGTGCAGTTCAGTCCGGGATCGCGACGGCCGTGCCTTCGACTCAGATTTTTGCATCTCCCCTGCGCTACGACGAAAATTGGGAACCACAGCCCTATCTGGCCGAAAGCTGGACGGTAGCAGAGGACGGCATGTCCGTGACGCTGAACCTTGTGCAGAACGCGACCTTCCACGACGGTAAGCCTGTAACATCCGAAGACGTTGCGTTTTCCATCATGACAACCAAGGAAAACCACCCTTTCAAATCCATGTTCGCGCCCGTGTCCACAATCGATACACCCGACGCGCACACCGTTGTCATCAACCTTGATAAACCGCACCCCGCGTTGCTTTTGGCCCTGTCGCCTGCATTGGCGCCGGTTTTGCCCAAACACATCTACGGCGACGGCCAGGACGCGAAATCGCATCCAGCCAATTCTGCGCCTGTCGGGTCCGGCCCCTTCATGCTGGAAGAATTTACGCCCGGCGAAGCTGTGATCATGAAGAAGAACCCCAACTTCTTCATCGACGGACGCCCAAAACTGGATGAGATCATCATCCGCATCATCAAAGACCCATCCGCCCTGCTGATCGCAATGGAAAACGGCGATGCGGATATGTATCCGTTCATGGCAGGTAGCCAGGAAATCAAACGGCTGGAAAAGGTTGATGCGCTGTCCATCACAACCGACGGGTATGCAGCGGTTGGTCCGATCAACTGGCTGGCCTTCAATACGGCGTCCCCAAAACTGAGCGACGTGCGCGTGCGGCAGGCCATTTCCTATGCGGTGGACCGCGACTTTATCACCAAAGCGCTGCACCGCGGTGTTTCAACGGCCCAGCGTGGTCCAATCATCGAAAGCTCGCCCTACTTTGACGAGACGATCCCAAGCTACGATGTCGATCTCGACAAGGCCAAAGCCTTGATGGCAGAGGCAGGGTTCGGCGACGGGATGGAGCTGACAATCGACTATATTCCGGGACCAAAAGAACAACAGCAATCCATTGCGGAATATATGAAGTCGCAGCTCAAAAAGATCGGTATCGCGCTGACCGTTCGGGCGGCACCTGATTTCCCGACATGGGCAGGCCGCGTTGGCGGACATGACTTTGAACTTTCGATGGACATCGTCTTCAATTGGGGGGATCCGGTGATCGGTGTGCACCGCTCATACCTAAGCGACAACATCAAAAAAGGCGTGATCTGGTCAAACACACAGCAATACAGCAACGCAAAAGTTGACGAATTGCTGAATGCGGCTGCGGTCGAATTGGATGATGCCAAACGCGCGTCTTTGTATGCAGAGTTCCAACAACAAGTGGCTACAGATCTGCCCGTCTATTGGATCAACGCGCTGCCTTACCACACGGCCTACAACAGCAAGCTGAAGAACGTGCCGACAGGCATCTGGGGCACAATGCACCCGATGGATATGATCGAATGGGGCGAATAGGCCATTAAAATCAGTCGGGCGGCGGACCCAAAGCGCCGCCCGATCCCTTCATCTCGCGAAATAAACCTCCGCCGGAGGCATCTTGCATCTGCAACACGCACCCCGGCTAGAAAGCTTACCCCATGACTGCCTCTTACATCCTACGCCGCGTCGGATACGGACTTTTGTTGATGCTGGGCGTCGTGGTTTTGAATTTCCTTCTGATCCGTTTGGCACCAGGTGATCCAGCCGTTGTCATCGCGGGCGAAATGGGCGGCGCAACCGAAGAGGTGCTGGCCAGCATCCGCGCCGACTACGGCCTTGATAAACCGCTATCAACACAGCTTTGGATCTACATCTCGGGCGTCGCCACTGGCGATCTTGGGGATAGTTTCTTCTTCAACCAGCCTGTATCGTCCTTGATCGCATTGCGCGTCGGACCAACCATACTTCTGGTGATTACGGCGCAAATCCTGTCTATCGCATTGGGCGTTTTTCTAGGCGTCATCGCTGCACGGAAACCCAATGGTATCCTGTCAGGGTTTGTGTCGATTTTTGCCACCATCGGATACGCCGTGCCGGTGTTCTGGACAGGGATCATGCTGATCATCCTGTTTGCTTCCGTCTTGCCCGTTTTCCCTGTGGAGGGCATGCAGTCGGTGAAACTGCGCGATGCCAGCCTTTGGATCAAGACACTGGATATCGCCCACCACCTTGTTCTGCCCGCCTTCACGCTGGCGATTATCTATTTGGCACAATACGCACGGCTGTCACGGGCCTCTATGCTTGAGGTGCTCAGTTCAGACTATATCAGAACCGCCCGTGCCAAAGGTGCATCCGAAGGCAGCGTTTTGTTCAAACATGCCCTGCGCAATGCGGCCCTGCCCATCCTGACGGTTGCAGGTTTGCAATTTGGCAATCTGATTTCTGGCGCTTTGCTGGTAGAAACAGTCTTCAACTGGCCCGGAATGGGGCGCTTGGCGTTCGACAGCATTCTGCGGCGCGACTATCCGACCATTCTGGGTGTGTTGTTTTTTGCCTCCGCCATGGTTGTGATTGCCAACCTGATCACCGATCTCAGCTATCGCTGGGCTGATCCACGCTTGCGGGGACGATGACACCATGACTGAAAATACCGAATTCACAGCCGAAAGCCCCGGGCTAGAAGCATGGCGGATGTTCCGACGCAATATCCCTGCGGTGTTCGGGCTGGTTCTGCTGATTGCCATTATCCTCGCCACGCTTTACGGCGCATTGCTTTATGGCGGCGACCCGTTCGACATTGTCTGGGCCCCCCATGAGCCCCCCGGCGCGACACCTGAATTTCCATTGGGCACCGACTATCTCGGGCGCGATTTGATGGCAGGCATTTTGACAGGCGGCGGGCCGACACTGACGGTGGGGGCTGTGGCAGCGGCGATCACCATGGTCATTGGCATTTCGCTAGGGGCTTTGGCGGGCTTCTATGGCGGTTGGATCGACAACCTTTTGATGCGCTTCACCGAATTCTTTCAGGTCTTGCCAGCATTGCTGTTTGCGATGGTTTTGGTCACGCTCTTTTCGCCCTCGATGTGGACCATTGCCATCGCCATCGGTGTTGTAAGTTGGCCCCAAACCGCGCGATTGACGCGGGCCGAGTTTCTCAAAATCAAGGAACTGGAATATGTCACAGCTGCCCGCGCCATTGGCGCACGCAACAAGCGCATCATCTGGAAGGTAATTTTGCCCAACGCGGCACCCCCCTTGATCGTTTCGGCCACTTTGACCATCGGCGTCGCCATTTTGTTTGAAGCGGGCCTGTCCTTTTTGGGCCTTGGCGATCCCAATGTGATGTCATGGGGGCTGATGATCGGCGCAAACCGCGAATACATCCTTGACGCATGGTGGCCGGTGACCTTTCCCGGCCTTGCCATTTTTCTAACAGTCTTCGCTGTATCCCTTGTGGGCGACGGGCTGAACGACGCCTTTAATCCGAAACTGAGACAACGATGAGCCCGCTTCTGGAAATCAACGATCTGGCCGTGACCTTTGCGACGCGGCACGGCGAAGTGACGGCCCTTGATTCCGTATCCCTGCACGTCAATGAAGGCGAAACACTGGGTATCGTCGGTGAAAGCGGCTGTGGAAAATCTATTACAGCCTTGTCGATTATGGGGCTGATCCCACAGCCACCGGGCCGCATCAAAGCCGGGTCAATCAAACTGGCAGGCGAAGAATTTGTCGGCGCCCCGCAGGCCCGATTGCGCCAGATGCGCGGCGGTGAAGCGGCAATGATTTTTCAGGAACCCATGACCTCTTTGAATCCTGTGTTCACTGTTGGCGCCCAGATCGCCGAAGCGATCATGCTGCATCAAAACACCACACGCGATCAGGCCATGAAAGACGCCGTGGCCCTGTTGGACCGTGTCGGCATCCCCGAACCTGACAAACGCGCACGTGACTATCCCCATCAGCTTTCAGGGGGCATGCGCCAACGGGTTATGATTGCCATGGCTGTGTCTTGCCGTCCCAAATTGCTGATTGCGGATGAACCCACAACCGCGCTGGATGTTACCGTGCAGGCGCAAATCTTCGACCTTCTGAACGAAATCCAACGTGATTTTGGCGCGGCGATCCTTTTGATCACCCACGATATGGGCGCGATTGCGGAAATGGCAGACCGCGTGTCTGTGATGTATGCAGGTCGTGTCATTGAAACCGCCACCGCCGATGCCGTGCTGGACACGCCACAACACCCCTATGCACGGGGTTTGATCGACTGCATTCCCGCTTTGGGCAAAGCGGACGGCGGGTTAAAGGAAATCCCCGGCGTCGTGCCGCCCTTGCATCTTCTGGGCGATGGATGCGCTTTTGCAGCACGCTGCGCGCATGCAGATGCGCGATGCTTGCGCGAAAAACCGGCCCTTCTGGATCATGGCCATCACCCCGCCGCCTGCCACGGCGTCGAGGAGGCACGGCTATGACCACTTTGCTGGACGTCCAAGACCTGACAGTACGCTTTGCACTGCCCCGCCCCCGCATGTTCGCACCGCGCCCCCATCTTGAGGCGGTGCGCGCAGTCTCCTTTACCTTGGAAAAAGGCCGCGCCCTTGGCATCGTCGGCGAAAGCGGATCAGGCAAAACAACCGCCGCGATGGCGGCAATCCGGCTGACACAATCCACGTCCGGCAAAGTGTTGTTTGAAGGCGACGACCTGTTGGGGCTGAGCGACGAAGACATGCGTGCGCGGCGACGCGATGTGCAGTTGATCTTTCAAGACCCGTATTCGTCACTGAACCCGCGCGCCCGCGTCGGTGACATTGTGCGCGAACCCTTGGACCTTCTGGACATCGGCACCCCTGCGGACAGGATGGACCGTGTCCGCGAATTGTTTGCATTGGTGGGCCTGCGCGAAGACCAGCTTAGCCTGTTTCCACACCAGTTTTCCGGCGGACAACGTCAGCGCATCTCAATCGCACGGGCATTGACCACCAACCCCAAACTCTTGGTGTGCGACGAACCGGTGTCCGCATTGGATGTGGCCATTCAAGCGCAAATCCTGAACCTTTTGGCAAAGCTGAAACGTGATTTGGGATTAAGTTATCTGTTCATCAGCCACGATCTGGGCGTCGTGCGCCACGTTTGTGATGATGTGGCCGTGATGTATTTGGGAAAAATCGTCGAGCAGGCTCCGGTCGAGCAATTGTTTGACGCGCCGCAACACCCCTACACGCAAGCATTGTTATCGGCGGCGCCCTCTTTGAAACGGCGCAAATCCCAAGGATACACACGGCCTTTGAACATCTCGGGCGACCCACCAAGCCCCATCAACCCGCCCCTCGGCTGCGCTTTTGCACAAAGATGCCCCAAAGCGGCAGCCTTATGCACTGAAAAACGCCCCCAATTGGAAAACGGAGTGGCCTGCCACTTTCCCGGTTAGAAACGTCCCCGGTTAGAAGCATCCGCCACAAAGAAAAACCCGCCGTCCCGAACACCCTCTGCGGATACCGCATGGGGCTTGGGACTGGCGGGTTCCATCTTGGAGAGAGACGCAGAATTAGGCGCGTTCTGAATATTCCATGGTTTCTGTGTTCACCACGATGTCTTCATCCTGACCTACAAACGGAGGCACCATGACTTTGACACCATTGTCCAGGATTGCAGGTTTAAACGAATTGGCTGCCGTCTGGCCTTTGACCACCGGCTCCGTTTCGACCACTTTGCAAATGACCTTTTGCGGGATGGTGGCGTTCAGTGCTTCAGCTTCGTGGAATTCCACAACAATGGTCATGCCGTCTTGCAAGAACGGGCGGCGTTCGCCCAACAGGTCTGCTGGCAATTGGATCTGCTCGTAGGTTTCGATGTCCATCACAACCAGCATGCCATCGTCTTCATACAAGAACTGTTGGTCTTTTTGTTCAAGACGCACGCGTTCGACCTTGTCGGCACTGCGGAAGCGTTCGTTCAATTTGGATCCGTTGCGCAGATTGCGCAGTTCGACTTGGGCAAAGGCGCCGCCCTTGCCGGGTTTGACGTGGTCTACCTTCACAGCGGCCCAAAGGCCTGCGTTGTGCTCAAGTACGTTACCTGGGCGAATTTCGTTTCCGTTAATTTTGGGCATTGTGGCAAAACCGTGTCTAAAGGTTGATGAAAGATTTACTGACCCTATATCTTGTTGTGATGAGCCGAACAAGACAACGAAATATTGCGCTGCGTCGCAGCGAGACTTGCGTAAAATGCAACGGAGCTATGCAAGATTAGGGTATCCGAATCGGAGAAAACCAGTCATAAGAAGCTTCACGCCGAAAACACAAGAGCAAGAATAATTGAAAGGACGACGAATGAAAGATTTTGTCGACGGCACTGCCTTTAACAACGAACAAGGCAATCGTGCACGTAAACTATTCGCAGCCGTGGTATTGGCTGCATTGGACGACGCCATTGCGGATGACAAGAAATACGGCAATGGTCCAGAACAAATCGCACGCTGGGCACGGTCCCGCGATGGGCGTGAAGTTCTAAGCTGCGCGGGTATTGACCCCAACGAGCGGGTTGTGACCGGCTTGATGGAATTTGTGGGCAAAGGTGTGCGGACTTCCGTTGCTTTGTCACGCGAAGAAAGCGAACGCCGCAACGCGGCACAGCAGGCCGAAGCCGCCTGATCGCAATCGTTAAAGACTGCTACGTAAAACGCGCCCTCTGCTCGGGCGCGTTTTGCGTTTCTACCTGTTGGTTTTTGACGTCACGCTGTTTCCACACGGGCATATGCCGCAGGATAGGGTTCAACCGCCAAAGACAAACAGCCATTGGCGCACCACCCAAAGCTCTGCCACCAGCAACGCCCCGACAAACGACGCCGCCCAAACTGGCAGTTGCCGTTTCCAAAGCACCCCGGCACTGACTGTTGCTGCTGCAGCCTCTATTGGTGCCACCCAATGCGCCCCATGGTGCCTGTCCCAGTAGCTGTAGGGGCTTTCAAACACCCAAGACGTCAACGGCCAAAAATGGGCACGCCCGTCATCATGATGTAGCGGGAAATCCAGTGCCAAATGCAAAATGGCCGCGCCGCATATCGCAATCGCCCATGCCTGCCGCGACCACAGGGCCGCCGCCAGCAAAGCGGCCCAAACCACAAATGAGTTGTCCACGGCGAAAATGCTTTGCCACAGATCCGAAAAATACAATTCGCCAAAAACGTAAGCCGGTGGCAAATCGAAAAGGAACAACGCCCCGCCTGCCAACACATACAACGACAGATCAGGCAACAGCGCCCCGAACAACGCGGCAAGCAACAATTTTGATGTGGCTGGACGGGCAAAACACGCAGCGCCCAATAGAAGATGCGCTGGCGTGTTCATTCAAATGGACCAAAATGCACCAAGGCGCAGACCTGTTCCGGCCAACGCGCGCACGCAAGCACCTATTCGAGATCTTGTGCGGCTATTGCGCGATGAATTTCACGGCGCACCAGCTTACGAACATTGCGGGTGATGCGTTCGCCCAAAGCGCCTTGCAGCTCTTCGCGGACGATATCACTGACCATTTCACGCAAGGTTTCTTCATCCAGGATGTCTGCAATATCCGACGTTTCTGCAAAATCATTCGCACCCTGAACAACTGTTGCGTCGATCGCTTCAGGTTCCGCGTCATCCCAAGTCATAGAAGGCGCTTCGGTGCCGGAATAGTCGCTGTCACCGGTATCATCCGGTTCCCATTCATCGTCCCGTTTTCCAATCACGGCTTCCAGCGCTGCAATCTTGGATGTCAGTGTTTCTGCTTGCGACGCGTGTCCAAACGGCTCTTCAGGACCCATCAATTCCGCCTCGACAACATCTTGAGTGCCATCTTCGATGTCAAGATTGTCAGTCTCCGCAGTGTCAGTGTCCGCGACGGCGTCATGCCCTTCGAACTCAGGCGTGTCCTCCTGCGTGTCGGCGTCACTTGATGGCGCACCATCCGTTTGTAAGGCTTCGGCCCCTTGTGTGGCTTCATCCGCTCGTGCGGCTTCGGGCGCAGGTGCGCTGTGATCTTGATGCTCAGTCGTCTCAGCATCGTGCAAGTCGGCGTCACCGGACCGCGCTGCGAAATCAGCCATCCGCTGATCCCAATCCATCACCACCGCGTCATCGTGAAAATTTTCGTGCCCTTCTTGGCTGCCATCTGCATGGCCGCTTGCGTGGTCGTCCTCCACGTTTACAAACGGGGCTTCATCGTTGGCCGTGCCTTGATCCTCATGCCCATGGTCAGCGAAGTTTGCCTGATCTTCGGCATCAGCTTGGTGTGGTGTTTCTGACACGTCTTCGGACGCATGCGCCCATTCATCATCGCCGTTTTGTGCAGGCGCGGTGTCACCATCGTCGGTTTGAACAGTCGACAAAGACGCCACAGGATCACTGTCTTGCGATGTTTCGGACGTGTCCATGACCCGCAATGCAGGCGTCAAAACAAGCCGATCCTGCGTGACAGGCGCTTGCACAGCAGCCTCTACAGCGGGTCGATCTTCGGAAACCAAACGGCGGATAGAGGACAGAACGTCCTCAACTTCCACGCTTTTCACGGGGTCTGACATTTTTATTTACCACTCTTGCCTCACGGACACCTTATAGAGCGCCCGAGATTCGGACAACAGGTGCTTAAAATCCGTCAGTCTTTTTGCAAAGCCCGCAGAACCTTGTCCAATTGGCGTCCTTGCTTGCTGCGGACTGCGACACCATCTTTGACCAGCTCATAGTAAGCTGCAGGGTCATATTGCTGTACAGGCAGGTTCATATTTTTGGCAGTCAAAAGGCCCATAGAAGCCAGCACCGTATAGGCTGCGACATACTGCTGGCTTTGGGCCGTGATACGGGACGCTTCGGCATCAAGCAGTTCCTGTTCCGCATCCAGAACGTCTAAGGTGGTTCTTGAGCCGACTTTGACCTCTTCGCGAACGCCACGAAAAGCCACACGCGACGCGCGGATCTGGCGTTCGCTGGCTTCAAGACTTGCGCGCGCAATCCCTACGTCCGCGAAGGCGTTGCCAACTTCCTGTTGCACGTTGTGGCGCACCACATGCAAATTGCCACGTGCCGCATCCCGACGCGCGATTTCACGGCGCACAGCAGACGACAAAGCGCCACCCTGATAGATCGGGCCCTGTACGGTCACACCGACTGCGGCCCGTGTGCTTGATGTATCTGCATTGTAAGTCTCAACGGCACGTACAGACCCGTTCAACGTATACGTCGGATCCATCGCGGCTTTGGCTGCAAAAATGCTGTGTTCTAAAGACGCCACCTGATGTTGGACCTGCGCCATATCCGGATGGCTGCGCACTGCCAAGGATTTGGCGCGTTTCAGGTTGGTTTCGACTTTTGGAAGCTTGGGCACATTCAAACGGCCAGGCTTGCGTCCGACAACATTTCGAAATTCCTCGACAGCTTTGATCTGGTTGCCTTCGGCAGTGGCCAAACCACTGCGGGCCTGCGCCAATCGGGCTTCCGCCAAGGCGACGTCCGTGCGTGTGATATCGCCCAGTTCGAACCGGTCGCGTGCCGCCCGCAATTCTTGCGTCAACAAGCGTAAGTTGTTGCGACGCAACGCAACAATTTCACCGCTTTGACGCAAGTTGAAGTAGGCGGAAACTGCGCGCAGCATAATCTGCTGTTCGATGGAAACAAGGCCCGCGCGCGTTGCCAGAACCGTCTCTTTCAATGCGTCAATGCTCGCTTTGGATCCACCGCTATCATACAAAAGCAAGCTGGCTGTTATTTGCGCTGTGACGTCCGTTACCGGGTTTCGCGGGGAAAAAATCGATGTCGGAGCGGTGTCGCGGTATTCCGCGGTCACCGACCAGTTCAGGATCGGTTTCAAAGCAGCCGCAGCCGATGCGACATTTTCGTCGGCAACACGCAGCAATGCGCGGTTTTGTTCCAGAAGTCCGCTGTGGTTGTAGGCGCTTGTCAATGCATCGCCCAAAGTGTCGGAGTGCGCCGCCATTGGCACCAAAGCAATCGGAGACAAAACCACAACGGCTGTGGCCATCCGCATCCCGATTTTCCGCATTTGATTGTTCAAAACTCGCATACACCGCACTCCTTCTGTCGTGGGTAGGTTCGGCACGGCACAAAAGGCCGCGCCAATTGCATTAGCTTATAATTGAAACTTTGCGTGGCTTTCAAATCCGGGCAAGACAGGCGCCCCTGCGTTAAACGCAAGACGCCAAGTGATTTTGCCATCCATTTTGTAGCCAATACGCGCCTCGCCCAATGCGCCATCCATGAACAACGCGGCAATGCGTCCGCCTTCTTTCAACTGGCTCAGGATCGTATCCGGGATATGCGCAACCCCGCCCTGAACAACAATCACGTCATACGGGCCATGTTCTTGTGCGCCTGCCGTCAAAGGACCGACATGTGGCACCACATTGTCGATGCCTGCGGCGCTCCATGCATCCGCCGCGTCACGCGCTGCTGTCTCATCATCTTCCAGCGCAACCACTGCCTGCGCCATGTGGGCAATCACTGCAGAGGAATAACCAAACGCGCAGCCCACATCCAAAACCAGTTCATCGTTGGAGATATCCAAACCGTCCAGCATTTTCGCCAAACTGCGCGGTTCAAGCACAACGCGTCCCGCCCCGAGTTCAAGGTTTTCCCCCATATACGCTGCTTCTTTTTGTGCATTCGGCACGAAGTCTTCGCGCGGCACAGAAAGCATGGCTTCGATGATAGGGAATTTGGTCACATCCGAAGGACGCACTTGCGTGTCGACCATCATTGTACGGCGTGCGGAGAAGTCTGTCATGTAGCTAAACTCATTCGTTCAGAATCCGGTTGGACCAGATGTGCCATATCTACCGCCAAGGGGCAACGGAAGGATGATGCAAATTGCACCTAGCCCCTCTTGCGAGGCCCAGTTTTATCCGCTAGGACGCATCACACACTCAAAGGCGGCGAGTTGGTAGAGTGGTTATGCAGCGGATTGCAAATCCGTGTACACCGGTTCGATTCCGGTACTCGCCTCCAATAAAATCAATGGGTTATGCATTTTCCTGCTCATTGGGTATCACCTCTGGTACCAGTTTCACGTTCTGTGCCTGTTCTGTTCGGGGTCATTTGCGCTTTGCGACCGCCTGCCGCGCCCGCATGATTTGCCGCGCCTCGCCCGCATATTTGATGATCATCTCTTTGGATGTGTGGCCGCTGTAGCTGGCGATTTCATCGTCAGTGCAGCCCGCCCACGCCAATTCCATCACGCCTCGATACCGCAAGGCGTGTTGGTCATGGGCCATCAGGCCTAACCGCTTACGCTCGCGCACCATCACACGCGCCATTGCGTGATAGTCCATTTTGGAACCGTTAGCGCGCGTCAGGATGTGGCGCGACGGGTGGGGCGCAACGCCTAGATCAGCTTTCGCACCGTCCAGTGCCGCCTTGAGTGCAATCGTGCAGGGCAGTGAAAGGACAGTATCTGTCTTGTTCTGGCGCAGTTTAAGGGTATCGCCGTCATAGTCGCCCCATTGAAAATCCACCCAGTCGCCGGGGCGTTGTACACTACCCACACCAATCTCAAAAATCAGGCGGGGCAATGGCTCGCCCTCTTCCCGCATCTTTTCAACAGCCCAGTCGGTCCATGGTAAGTGTGGCTTCTAGGGAACTTTGCGGACTAGCGCTGATTTATGGCAAGCAGCCGTTGGATAGGCCAAAGCCCCAACTACGTTTGTTGGCTGCCAGGCGTTCCAGCCAATTGGCGATCTCTTCGTTCTCGTCGCTCAAAACAGGGCTGTATCTATAGCAGGTCTCGCTGATATCGAACGCACGGCACGCCAAAGCGATAC
>NZ_JBDWQO010000013.1:0-90767 GCF_039986515.1 Ascidiaceihabitans sp.
TACAAACAGTGAAGCTGACACCGGTCATCGATCAACACATAAATGCGTCTCTCTACCGGCGTTGATATACAGAAGGTTGATCCATCGAATGAACCAAACCGCCCACATATCTCTTCAGATATTCAATTTTCAAACAACGTGAAAGCTGTGCTTCCGAATTCTCTTGCGTCTCGTTTCCGTCCGTCTGCGTCTCCGCTTCAGTGTGGCCCGTCTGGCGCCCCGTTGTGCATCTCTGCGTCTCCGGTGAGGTGGGTTCTACGGTTAGTGCCCCAGACCCGCAACCCCTTTTTTACAAAAACATCATCTTTTTTGCAGAAACCTGATTTTTCCATAAAAATCAGCGCCCTACGTAAGATAGTTGCTATGACTTACCCTGGCTTTTGCCTAAAATTGCGCGACTCTGTTATCGCTAATTTTGGGCGTGTCTCAACATATAGACTTATCCACAGACATATCCCCAAGACTGGCCATTTTGGGCACCAAATCACTTCGGAATCAGCCCGTTTGATTCAGTGAATCGCGCCCAATGCCATTTCCATTGATGTGAATCACCGCAATGCGCCTGCAAACGGCTGTCTCTGGCCATCGTATCTCTACAATGCGCAGGAAACGCCGGATCTTGGGTGCAAAAATCCCGTTACGCGGCTGGCCTCTTGCGCGGTTTGTAGAAACGCAGCCCAATCAAGGCCAGAATCGTGGCCATATACAGCAACGGCTCAAGTTGAATGCCCCGTGACACCATCAGGAAGTGGGCCCCGCCCAAAACTGCTGCAAGATAAGTCGCTTTGTGAAGCGTGCGCCACTTTGGCCCCAATGTGCGGACAGACCGGTTGTTGGACGTCACGGCCAACGGCACCATCACTAAGAACCCGACCATACCTATAGTAATGTAGGGACGCTTTAGGATGTCCTGCCAGATCTGGCTTAGGATTTGCACGTCCAGCACCAGCCAGACCAACAAATGTAGCGCGACATAGGTAAAGGCCAGCAACCCGATGGCGCGGCGGAACTTCAGAAGGTTCAACCCGATGAAGCGGCGCAACGGCGTAAGACACAGTCCAATAATCAAAAGCTGCAATGCGATTTCGCCCAGCTCGTGTTCCAGTGCCTTAATCGGCTCACGACCCAGACCGCCAGTCATACCCATGTATAGAAGAACAGGCACAGGGATCAGGTACAGCACCCACACCAACCAGACCGGAATTTTGCGGAAGATGGTGTTGAGTGCGTCGATCATGGGAATGCGTCCAGCTTTCGGGCAAGGCACATCGCGAATTGGAAGGCGATGGTTCATCGGATTGTAAAGGCGCCCCTACAAACGCCTCTACTATATAGAACAAATGTCATGTCATCGGGCGAAGCAAGCCATGACGCCCGCGTCGGTCAAAAGTTCTTGGAAAGATCCATGCCTTCATACAGGCTGGCAACGTCATTTTCATACCCGTTGAACATCAGCGTGGGCACACGTTTGGAAAACAGACCGCCCCCCACAACACGTTCACTGGCTTGGGACCAACGGGGGTGGGACACGTCGGGGTTCACATTACTATAGAACCCGTATTCCCGCGCGTTGGCTTTGTTCCAGGACGTGGGCGGTTCTTTGTCGGTCAAGGTGATCTTCACAATGGATTTGATGGACTTAAAGCCATACTTCCAAGGCACCACCAAACGCATCGGCGCGCCGTTTTGGTTTGGAATGGGTTTGCCGTAGATTCCCGTGGCCATCATTGTCAGGGGATGCATGGCCTCGTCCAGACGCAGACCTTCTACATAGGGCCAATCCAAAGACCGGAACCGCTGACCCTGCATTTCCTCAGGACGGTACAGCGTTTCAAAAGCCACATATTTCGCGCCATCTTGCACGCCGGCCAAATTCAACAAGTCCGCCAGCTCAAAACCGTTCCAGGGGATGACCATGGACCATGCTTCAACACAACGAAAACGGTAGATGCGTTCTTCGATTGTCATGGCGTCCATGATGTCCTGCATGGCGTAATCGCCGGGATTGTCGACAAGGCCGCCGATCTCAACGGTCCAAGGGTCCGTGGTCAGGGCTTTGGCATACAATGCCGGGTCGGTCTTGCCTGTGCCAAACTCATAAAAGTTGTTGTATTGGGTGATGTCTTCCCAAGAGTTGGGCACCAACTCTTCCGTGGCGGCCGCAGATGCGCCTGCGACACCGGCCAAACCAAAGCCAGCCGCAGCGCCCGCAATCAATTGGCGGCGGTTCATAAATGTCGCCTCGGGGGTGACGTCTGCGTGGGTCAAAGTGTTGGTCCAGCGATATGCCATTGGGGTCGTGCTCCTCATCCGTTTGGAACGTTATGTAGCAAACTTGGAACCAATTCATGAAAAACCCATGCACATCACACGAAGTTTGGATGTTGTAACAATCGACACCGGGCTTCGATGTGCAGAAAACCGCCACCATAAATAAGTGTGCAATTTTTACACATCCAAAATCCAACAGGCTACGTATCCTTTTTGACTGCACCACTGATGGGGCAGAAATTATGACAACGAGAGGAAAAACCTATGCTTCGCAAGACACTTCTGACAGCCGTTGCCGCCGTCGCCATCGCAGGCTCTGCCATGGCCGGATCGAAAAAAGACATCGTCGACACCGCAGCAGGTGCAGGCACATTTGAAACATTGTTGGCCGCAGCCACAGCCGCAGGTCTTGTGGATACGCTGAAAGGCGACGGGCCGCTGACAGTCTTCGCACCCACAGACGCCGCTTTCGCAGCCCTGCCAGAAGGCACCGTGGAAACACTGCTGCTGCCTGAAAACAAAGACCAGCTGACAGCGATCCTGACATACCACGTTGTCGCCGGTAAAGTGATGTCGACAGACCTTGTGGACGACATGAAGGCGGCCACAGTAAACGGGGCTGATTTGACAATCGATTTGGACAACGGCGTGATGATCAACGACGCAACAGTGACAGCCGCAGATATCGAAACGTCAAATGGCGTGATCCACGTAATCGACAAAGTGATTTTGCCCGCATCCTAAATCCAGGCGAAAGCAAAACAAAGGCGGCTCCAAGCGGGGCCGTCTTTTTGCATCGCATTCACCCACAGACCGACGCTTGTTTTCTTTTCGCCAAAAATATCCCGGGGGAGTCCGCAAGGACGGGGGCAGCGCCCCCCTGACTACTCAGCGGCAATCGGAAGTCTGGGATAAATCTGGTTCATAGGAACAGACACCCCACTGTCTTGCATAATGCGCACATGGCGTCGGCGCATCAGACGGGGTTCTGCCACACCAACCGAATGGGCAATGGGTTCGACCTCTTTTATAATCTCTTTGGCATACAATGCGACACGCTTGTATTTGTCCTGCACGACAAGACCTTTCTAAAAGCGCGGATCATGAGTGGTGATGCCAGTGGGGCAAGTGTTCTTGTTGCACTTTAAGGCCTGAATACAGCCCAGCGAAAACATGAACCCACGCGCCGAAGTGACAAAATCAGCACCCGCAGCCAACGCCTAGGCAATATCACCGGGATTGACCAGTTTGCCCGAAGCAACCAGCCGCACACGTTCTTTTAGACCTGCGGCATCGCGCATGTTGGCCAACAAAGGCAGCGCCTCGCGCACGGACATACCCACCAGATCGATCAAGGGCATTGGGGCAGCGCCCGTGCCGCCTTCGCCGCCGTCGATTGTGATAAAGTCGGGGGTGGCGTCGGCACCTCGGCGCACGATCGTGTCAAAAACCCCTTGCATGCCATCCTCTGATCCCATGACCGTTTTGATGCCAACAGGTTTACCCGTGACCTCGCGGATATGACCAATCAAATCCAGCAGATCATCCCAATCATCGACTTCGGCGTGGCGGTTTGGAAATAGCGCCGTAACTCATGCCCGAGATATTGAAAAATGTCAGCGCCATAAATAGCGTACGCACCCCCACCCCGATGACCATAGGCTCGGTACACGCAAACTGGTTGTCCAAAGGCGGAAAGGGGTCATTGGCAAAGATAGGCGTCCCGACAACACTTAGGTTGCGCGATGATCCAAAGGCAACCGTGTTTCCATGCCCCTCACCTGCCCGTTTCACCCATTCCCGTTGTGCGCGATTGAACGGCAGTTCTTCGCGGTTCATTGCCAAGAAATATTGACGGGAAGACGCAACCTGCGAAGTGCTTGTTAACATTCATGAATTCGACCATCGGCTACTTTTCGGCCAACCGGGGCTGCCACTCCGATGTATATTGGGGACAACGCATATGCCGACAACTTACACCGAAGCACAATTAACCTTTGGGCCCATTGGCGACGAAGACTTTGGACCAACTGCACCTTGTTCTTTGGCCGCAGGTGATCAGATCATGGGTGCTTTGGGTCAAGACATCGACGATCCCGCGGGTGGCACGGACGGGTTCACATTCAATGGCATCGCCGGGCTGGTCTATACCTTTCATGTGATCGCTACCCCCAGCGATCCGAACCCTGCGTTCTTGGGCATTGCTTTCGGCAGCCAGTCCGCAGGCGGTTTGATCGGTGACGGGGCTTAAACCTTGAGCCTCCTTGTGACCGAAAGCGACCCCACCACGCTCGTGATGTTTGGCGACACCGACTATACTGTTACGTTTCAAGGCACCGTTGGCGATCCGCTTGCCGCAACGCCAATGGAAGGGGCTGACGACCTGATGGGAAGCGCCACATCCGACACAATCGACGGCGGTCAAGGGGACGACTTGATGACCGGTGACTTTGGACGTGACGTGTTTGTATTTGATGACCGGTCACGGGCCGATACGATCACGGATTTCAACAATGGCGCAGACCGCTTGGAGTTTACCTTCTTTGGACCGAGCTTTGGTATGGACGACATGACAATCACGCAAATCGGGGCGGATTTGGAAATTCGCACACGCGTGCGCGATACCGTCACGTTGGAAAACTTCGATCTGGCAGATTTGGATGTGTCGGACTTCATCTTCGACGAGATTTTTGTGGTCGGCTAACACCACATCCACAAAGACCAAGACAAAAGGGCGCATCACACGGTGCGCCCTTTTGCGTTTTACCACCTCAGATAGATTGTTTCTTTGTCGCTGAAACAAAAACAATGCGTTTCCCGAAATTGCCTTATTCGCGTCCAATTGCTGTCAAAGATTTTAATCAAATGCTGTTCATCAACCGCCGGGATCATCCGGCAAGTTTAAACCGAGCAGAAAGACAGACATTTTAAAATGGCACATTTTACAGAAACATCCGACACATCCATCAGCGCACATGCAACTGCGAACGCAGGCATTCTGGTCGGTGACAGCTTTTCCGGCACAATGAGTGCATCAGATACCAGTGACGGGGTCAATTTGGGCGGCATGACAGTTGGCGATTCCTATACAGTCTCCGTCGATTTTGGCGATCTCAGCGGCAATTCCTCTTTGGTTCTCATAAACCATGCTGATTTCCATTCAATCAGCTATCACGTGGCCGACGGCGTTTTGCTCGGTGCGAATGAGTGGTCACGATCATTCTTGACGTCAACAAACGCACGGGTCGAGGGCACGTCATTTGTGTTTGACTTTACGCCGCTGACCGCAACCAGCTTTGCACTTCAGATCAACGGCGACGGTTCAAATACAGCTTACAATGTCTCTTTTGAAACCGCTGCCGACCCGATCAACATCATCACAGGTACAATTGCCAATGACGCGTTGTCAGGCACGGATGGTTCCGACCTCGCAACACTCGATGATGGCGATGACCGCTTTCTGGGCGGCGACGGCAACGACGAAGTGAATGGTGGTGCGGGCCGCGATCGCATCAACGGCAACAACGGCGAAGACACGTTGAATGGCGGCGATGATGATGACCAATTGCATGGTGGCTCTGGCGCCGACGAGCTGAACGGCGACGCAGGTCGCGACAATCTGATTGGCGGCAGCGGCGATGACGTGATCACAGGCGGCACAGGCAACGACCATTTGCGTGGCAATTCTGGCAACGACACAATGGACGGCGGCAACAACAACGACCGCATGTTCGGTGGTGACGGCAACGATGTGATGACGGCAGGCCACGGCAACGATAAAATGTGGGGCGAAGACGGCAACGACAACATGTCGGGCGGTGTCGGCCACGACGTCGTCAAAGGCGGGGCTGGCAATGACACAATCGACGGTGGGGCTGGCCGCGACAAGTTGGAAGGCGGCGCAGACGCAGATGTGTTTGTGTTTGGGCCAGGTGCCGGACGCGACATCCTTGTGGATTTCGAGGATGGTATCGACCAAATTGATCTGTCCGCCTACGGCTTTACGGATGTGAGCGAACTGACATTTGTCACCCAAGGCGATGCCGTCCGTGTTTACACAGCGGGCGCAGACAGCTTCCTGATGCGCGACACGGATGTTACCGATCTGGGCAACGACGACTTTATCTGGGCCTGAACGGTCAACGGATCCTGATCAAAGCAACGCCCGCACCCGAAATGTGCGGGCGTTGTAAAGACAGCGGAAGCGGCGGGAAACTGTGTTCAAATTCGCAACACACTATTTCCAAAAATGGCCCAAATCACGCCCAGAGAATGACGAATACAACAATTAAAACAGCACTATAGGCGACCTGCGCCAAAAGGATGGGACCACAAGGTCAACACATGCGCAGGTTATCAAAGCAGAAACGAGGACAACATGGCAACGATTTTTGAGACAGGCGATTCAGACATTTTGGACTTTCCCGGTCAAACAATGACCGTCGGAGATACCTTTGAAGGCATTTCTACCATCAACGACACAAACGACACATTTTTTGTAAGTTTGGTAGAAGGACAAAGCTATACGGTGACATTGACAGGCCTGCCTGCAAACAGCACTGCATTTTCGCTGTTCTATAGCAACTTCACGACCCACACCGGTGACGTAAGCGAAGAAGGTAAAGGCCAGGATACAGGTGAGCTGATCAAGGATCTGGTCATTTCCGAAGACGGTTACAGTTTTTCCTTAACAGCACCCAACACAGGCAACTTCGCCTTCGGACAAGAGCGCGACAATTGGGACGATGGCGATGTCACGTACCAGCTGACTGTCGAAGATTTCACACCCACGGCCACAACGGACGGCGACGATCGCCTTTGGGGGTCAGACATCGCAGAAAATCTGGACCTTGGCCTTGGCCACGACTGGTTTGCGGGCGGCGACGGCAACGATGTTATCGTCGGCAACACCGGGAACGACCGGATTTATGGCAATCAGGGCAATGACACGTTGCGCGGCGGCGGTGACAATGACCAACTCAACGGCGGTGACGGCGATGATATTCTGAACGGCGGCAGCGGCCGTGACAAACTGCGCGGCGGCGACGGAGAAGACCGTTTGCGCGGGCACACAGGCAACGACCACATGCAAGGTGGCAACGGAAATGATTCCCTTGATGGCGGCGATAACAATGACCGCGTACACGGCGGCAATGGCAACGACACAGTCAACGGCGACAAAGGAAACGACAAGCTGTATGGCAACCAAGGCGACGATCTGTTGTCTGGCGGCTTGGGCAAGGACGTTATGATGGGCGGCGATGGCGCCGATACCTTGGACGGCGGAGCGGGTCGCGATGTTCTGACTGGCGGATCAGGCGCTGACGTCTTTGTCTTCGGCACAGACATGCAAAAAGACTTCATCATGGACTTCGAAGACGGCGTCGACATGCTTGATTTTTCAGCCCACGGGTTAACCGACATCACCGATTTGCGGATAGTACAGTCAGGCGACAATGCCCGCCTGTTCATTGACGCGGCCAACTTTGTGACCATCCGCGACACGGATATCGCAGACATCACGGCAGATGATTTGATCTTTGCCTAGAACTTGGGCCTAAACCCCAAGCAAATCCGGCAAATCTGACATCCGCGCAAAAAGCGCGTCGCAATGCGGCGTTAGCTTTTTGCGCGGTGTGTCTGCGTGAAATCCAAAGCAGCGCATTTTGGCCGCCACAGCGGCACGCGCACCTGAGGCGCTGTCCTCGATAACCACACAATCCGCCGGGGCCACGCCTGCGTCTTGCGCCGCTTTCAGGTAAACATCCGGTGCGGGTTTTGGTGCTGCCACATCTTCGCGTGAGTAAATCCGCCCTTCAAATCGCGCTTTGATCGCAGTTTTTGTCAGGGTGATGTCCATCTTGGCGTGTGGCCCATTTGACCCAATTGCATAGGGTATCCCCGCCGCGTCCAATCGGTCCAGAACGGTGTCCACCCCCGCAACAAGTTCCACATCGCGGCTTAGGGCTACAAACATTTCGCCGTAAATCTCATCCAACCAGGCCTCTGGCAATTCCGCCCCCATGTCGCGCGCCAGCTCCATGACGCCTTGCATGGTGCCACCCACAAACAAATCCATGATCTGCGCGATGCTTAGGTTCAGACCATACCCCGCCAGATTGTCGCGCATCACCGCATTGGTGAGTTTTTCACTGTCCACGATAACGCCGTCGCAATCGAAAATAACCAGTTTGGGTCGCATGGAAACCTCATAAGAAAAGGCCGGGACTGCCCCGGCCTTTTCCGTTTCTCACATCTTGGGCGTGTGCGCACATGACAACATGTTGCGCATCGTTTCAGCGGTCAGTGCACCGTAGCTTCGTCCGGCTTGGCGCGGTTTGACGACCCGATGCGATCACCAATGACCAACCCTTCAACACCCGCACTGACGGCAAGCGTATCGCCATCCTTCAAATCCCCCGCCAACAGCATTTCAGCCAACGGATTTTGCAAGGCGTTCTGAATGACCCGCTTCAAAGGACGGGCCCCGAACACCGGATCATAGCCTTCGTCCGCAAGCCATGTACGTGCGCCATCATCCAGATCCAGCGTGATTTTACGCGCCGCCAATCGGCGCAGCAAACGCGCCATCTGAATGTCCACGATCCCGTCCATGTCCTTGCGGTTCAGGCGGTCAAAGATGATGGTTTCATCAAGACGGTTCAGGAACTCGGGACGGAAATGCGCCCGCACCGCGTCCATCACATCGCGCTTCGCATCGCTGGCATCGGCCCCGTCCGGCAACTGGCTTAACGCCTGCGCCCCAAGGTTGGATGTCAGAATGATCAACGTTTGTTTGAAATCCACCGTGCGCCCCTGACCATCAGTCAGAACCCCATCGTCCAGCACCTGCAAAAGCACGTTGAACACATCGGGGTGCGCCTTTTCGACCTCGTCAAACAGCACAACCTGATACGGTCTGCGCCGCACGGCTTCGGTCAAAACACCGCCTTCGTCGTACCCAACATAGCCCGGAGGCGCACCGATCAGACGAGACACCGCGTGTTTTTCCATGAACTCCGACATGTCGATGCGCACCATTGCACTGTCATCATCAAACAAAAATTCTGCCACGGCTTTGGTCAATTCGGTTTTCCCGACACCCGTTGGCCCAAGGAACAGAAATGACCCCAGCGGCCTGTCTTCATCATTCAAACCCGCACGCGAACGACGCACAGCGTTGGACAAAGCCTGAACTGCCTTGTGCTGGCCAATGACACGGGAATGCAATTGGTCTTCCATGCGCAACAGCTTTTCACGATCACCTTCCAGCATCTTGGCCGTTGGAATACCCGTCCAGCGTTCGACAACCGACGCGATTTGTTCCGGGCGTACGGCCTCTGCCACCATAGCTTCGGTTTCGGCCCCTTCGGCTTCGCCTAGTTTGCGTTCCAGTTCAGGGATCACGCCATACGAAAGCTCTCCTGCTTTTCCAAGGTTGCCTTCACGTTTGGCGATGTCCAGCTCTGCGCGGGCACGGTCGATCTGTTCTTTCAGATCACGTGCGCCCGCCATCTTGTCGCGCTCCGACTGCCACTTCGCTGTCATTTCAGCACTGCGGTCCTGCAAATCGGCAAGGTCTTTTTCCAACGTCTCCAGACGGTCCACCGATGCGGCGTCATCTTCCAGCCTCAGGGCTTCCGCTTCGATCTGCTTTTGCAGGATTTCGCGGTCCAGCGCGTCCAGCTCTTCGGGTTTACTGTCGACTTCCATACGCAACCGGCTTGCCGCCTCGTCCACCAGATCAATGGCTTTGTCCGGCAGGAAACGATCGGTGATATACCGATGGCTCAACGTGGCCGCCGTCACCAAAGCACTGTCGGAGATGCGCACACCGTGGTGCAATTCGTATTTTTCCTTGATGCCGCGCAAGATGGACACCGTGTCCTCGACCGTCGGCTCTGCAATCACAACGGGCTGGAAACGTCGTGCCAACGCCGCGTCTTTTTCGACGTATTTGCGGTATTCATCCAAGGTGGTCGCCCCGATGCAGTGCAATTCGCCCCGCGCCAAGGCAGGCTTGATCAGGTTGGCCGCATCCATTGCACCATCAGCTTTACCTGCGCCGACAAGCGTGTGCATTTCGTCGATGAACAAGACAATTTCGCCTGCAGCTTCGGTGACTTCGGTCAAGACCGCCTTCAGGCGTTCTTCAAATTCACCACGGTATTTTGCACCCGCAATCAACGCGCCCATGTCCAACGACAACAGGCGTTTGTTGCGCAACGATTCCGGCACATCGCCGTTTACGATGCGCAAGGCCATGCCTTCGGCAATCGCTGTCTTACCAACGCCCGGCTCACCGATCAGCACAGGGTTGTTTTTGGTGCGGCGCGACAAGACCTGCATAGCGCGGCGGATTTCCTCGTCGCGGCCGATGATCGGATCAATCTTGCCTTCCTCGGCGCGAGACGTCAGATCCTGAGCGTATTTTTTCAACGCATCATACCCGTCTTCGGCACTGGCGCTGTCCGCTGTGCGGCCCTTGCGAATGTCATTGATGGCCGCGTTCAAAGCCTGCGCGTTTACTTTTCCAGCTTCCAAAGCAGTTTTTGCGCCTGACTTCACCATGCAAAGCGCCATCAAAATACGCTCAACAGGAACAAAACTGTCGCCTGCTTTCTTGGCGATGGCCTCGGCTTCGGCCAAAACCTTATTGGTTGCTTGGTCCAGATACACTTGCGCTGCGTCACCGGACACCTTCGGCAATTTATTCAAACCGACGTCGACAGCCGTCAAAACAGCTTTGGGATCACCACCGGCGCTGGCAATCAAATTGCTTGCCAGACCTTGGTCGTCGTCCATCAGTGCTTTTAGTATGTGATCAGGCACCAGACGTTGGTGGCTGTCGCGTGTGGCGATCGTTTGGGCGGCTTGAATGAAACCGCGAGACCGCTCCGTGAACTTGCTTAAGTCCATGGCTATTCTCCTTTTTAAAGCGCCCGTTGTCATATTTCACGCCCGCCAGGCAGCACGTGAATTGTTGGGCCTCGTGCTTGATTTGGACAAAAAGCTGCGCAATTCAAGGGGCTGAAAATGGTTAAAATACCCCTAATAATATGGAATCACACGGCGATTCACAAAAAGTTCACTAAATTCCCCCTACACAGACGGAACAAAATCCCCACATCTATTGGTAGTTAACCAAGATCAAACAAGATACAGGTGTACAAGATGATCACGGCAAAAGTTGAACTGAACAACGTTTTCTACAACGCAGCCAACCAAAGCTTCGAAGCATTGGCCACAGTTTCTGACGGCACAGCATCGCGCAAAATCGCATGCGCCATCGACGCCCCCATCGACATGAGCTTTGAAGACGCCGCCGCTGGCCTGACCACACACGCGCTGCGCAGATATGCTGGCAAACCCGGTCTGGCATCGCACCGCATTGCAGGTCCAATCGCGCCACAACGCGCAGGACGCACCGTTCCAAAGCCAGTCTTTGACGCAATTGCAATGCTGCGCCAGCTTGCAGCCTAACCCGCATTCTCGTCCGCAGGCCTCTGCCAACGCGCGATCTGTCCTCGCGCACCAACGGGCCTGCCTCCAGAGACAAGCTGCCTGCCTGCAACGTCTCTGATACCTGCCCGGTCACCTTTGGTGTACCGGGCCTTTTTATGCGTGAACTGCGGCCAGACATGGACTTGGCCCCGCCCATCCGGTAGCACCCGCCAAAGCATAATTTGAAGGGACACGCACATGGCAGATGACAGATTAATCGTGGCACTTGATGTGCCCAATGCCCATGCAGGGTTGGAGCTGGCGGCAAAAATCGGGGACGCCGTGAGCTTTTACAAAATCGGTCTTGGCATGCTGACAGGCGGCGGACTGGCGTTGGCCCATGAGTTGAAACAAGAACACGGCAAGCGCATCTTCTTGGACATGAAACTGTTCGACATCTCGGCCACAGTCGAAACCGCCGTGCGTGGACTTGCACAGTTCGATCTGGATTTTCTGACAGTGCACGGAGACCCCCATGTGGTCAAAGCCGCCAAAGAAGGGGCCGCCGGTTCAGATATGAAAATCCTGGGTGTTACAATCCTGACGTCGCTGGATCGCAAGGATCTGGATGCGTGTATGATCCAAGCCGGGGACATCCCCGATCTGGTGACAACCCGCGCAGCACGCGCCCTTGAGGCGGGGGCAGACGGCGTTATTGCGTCCCCTCAGGAAGCAGCTTTGATCCGCGCGTTGCCCGAGGCCAATGGCAAGCTGATCGTGACCCCTGGCGTCCGCCCGGCGGGTGCCGCCCTTGGGGATCAAAAACGTGTCGCAACACCAGAGCAAGCCGTGAAAGACGGTGCAAACCATATCGTTGTGGGGCGCCCCGTTTGGCAGGCGGACAACCCGGCGACGGCGGCACGGGCCATCATCGACAGCTTGAAGTAATACTATAGTCTGTGTGATTTGCACCACACGCCACCGTATCTTGATTAGGTCAGGATATCCTGACTAGGTGATTTCGCCTTTTGGTGGTAACTTTGTGTCAGGTGATACTCCCCGACGAACCGCATCTTCCTGAGGTTCGTCAACTCCCCCCGCCAATCAGCGGGGGGGTTTTTCGTAGAAATCCCCCGCGATACCGGACAGATACAGCCGCAGGCGTGCCGCAAATTTTGGCACGGCTTTGGGATGTGCCACAAATACATCCGGCGCCATCAACGCCCAGCGCTGGCCTTCGTCACCAAACACGACGCCATCCGCCAAAACAGCAGGCAAATGCGCCACAAACAACCAAACCTCGCCCTGACCACCTTCAAATCGTTTGCCCCAAGACACGTCTTCGGGCGCGATCGCCAGCCCCAACTCTTCGTATGTCTCGCGCAAAGCACATCCCAACGGCACCTCGTTCCCTTCCCGTCCGCCGCCGGGCAGATCCCAATGGTCCGGGAACGGGATATGGTCAAAATCGTCGCGCAACAGAACAGCCAGATCATCACCCAGAAACAACGCCAGCTTTGCACCGTGAAACGGCATGTTCATCTGTGTATCCCTTCGTTAAACTGGCGCCATCACAGCCAAAGACCTATCCAAATGCCAGCCCTTTGTCGCGATTGCCTGCACGAATTTGACACCGGACGGCGCTGCCCGGCCTGTTCCAGTCCGCGCACAGTACATCACGACGAACTCACAACGCTGTCCATTGCCCATATGGATTGTGACGCGTTTTATGCGTCGGTGGAAAAGCGCGACGATCCAAGCCTGACCGACAAGCCGGTGATCATTGGCGGTGGACGTCGCGGTGTCGTGTCCACGGCCTGCTACGTGGCGCGTATTCGCGGTGTACGCTCTGCAATGCCCATGTTTCAGGCGCTGAAATTGTGCCCTGATGCGGTGATCATCAAGCCCCGTATGCAAGCCTATGTCGACGCATCCAAGGCAATCCGCGCCATGATGGAAGAATTGACCCCTGATATCGAACCATTGTCGCTGGACGAGGCTTTCATGGACCTATCGGGGACCGCGCGGCTGCATGGCGCCCCCCCTGCCGTTATGCTGGCGCGTTTGATCAAACGAATGCGGACCGAATTGGGCCTGACAGGATCTATTGGCCTCAGTCACAACAAATTCCTCGCCAAGGTGGCTTCGGATCTGAACAAACCGCACGGGTTCTCGGTGATCGGAAAGGCCGAAACCGATGGCTTTTTGCGGGACAAACCCGTCAGCATGATTTGGGGGGTCGGGGCCGTCACACGCGCATCGTTGGACAAGGCAGGTATTCGCACCTTTTCAGACCTGTTGCGCTGGGACCGCAGCGACCTGATTGCACGATTTGGCGGGATGGGCGACAGACTTTGGCATCTGGCGCGGGGGGAAGACAAAAGACGGGTTTCGGCACATGAACCTGTGAAATCCATCTCCAAGGAAACCACCTTCAACGAAGACACCGCCAGCACCGACATCCTTGATGGGCACATCTGGCGGCTGGCTGAACAAGTATCAGATCGGGCCAAAGCCAAAGGCATAGCTGGCAAAGTGGTGACGCTCAAACTGAAACGGGCCAACCACAGTTCGCTCACGCGCAGGCTTACCCTGAATGGGGCCAGCAATATGGCGGACACAATCTACCGCACGGCGCGGGCCTTGTTCGATCAGGTGGGTGACGAAGGCCCCTACCGGCTGATCGGTTGCGGCATCTCGCACCTTGTGGACGCAGAGACGGCAGACATGTCGCCAGACCTGCTGGACCCGGAGGCCGGAAAGCGCTCGGCTGCGGAACAGGCCACAGACGAAATCCGCAAAAAATTCGGCCAAGATGCAATCCTCAAAGGCAGAGCACTGAGGTAACACGGCCCCTTTCTCTTTGCGAAAAATATCCTGGGGGAGTCCGCAAGGACGGGGGCAAAGCCCCCTAAAACATGAAATCGCGCAGCGACAACCGGATCAAGAAAAGAAACGGGGTCACAAGGGTCCGGTCTGGAACAGGTTCACCCGCAACCCGCCGTGGGCCACAGGGGCACCCGGTTTGGCAAAGGGCAAACCGGACGCACGGGCCAACCCCGGCTCTGACGTGACCATGCCGACACGCCACCCTTTGAAACGCGTCTTCAATGCATCACCAAGGCCCGCATAGACAGAATACAGCACTTTTTTGTTTCCGATGCGTGCTCCGTAAGGTGGATTGACCATGACCAAACCCGTTGGACCATCCAAAGGTGACGCTTCCGCAAACGGCATCATGGAAAAGGCTGCACACCCGGCGACGCCAGCCCGTTCTGCATTGGCGCTTGCCATACGCACGGCACCTGCGTCACGATCAGATCCGGCGAACTGGACCTGAACGTCATTAAGTTGGGTGTGATGCGCCTTGATCTCTGACCAAGCTGCCGCATCAAACGACGCCAACTGTTCAAACCCGAACGACCGCGCCCGACCCGCAGCAAGCCCCATCGCCATTTCGGCGGCTTCTATAACAAACGTGCCCGACCCGCACATCGGATCGTAGACCGGCACAGTGCCGTCAAACCCCATCTGGCGTAAAAACAGGCTGGCCAGAGTTTCGCGCATCGGTGCTTTGCCAACCGCTTCTTTGTGGCCACGTTTGTGCAAAAGTTCACCCGACGTGTCCAAGCTGATGGTGCACAGATCGTCTTCGATCCGCACCATGATGCGCAATTCTGCGTCCTTGGACACAGTGGCCCCCAGTTCTTCAACCAAAGCCTTTTCAATGCGTTGGGTCGCGGCGCCCGCGTGATAAACACGTGACTTTTTGCAAACGACGTCAACTTTTACCGGCACATCCGGGCGCAGAACGTTGGCCCATGGAAACTTGCGTGCACGTTTGTCCAACTGCGCCAAATGCATGACGCGAAAAGACCCCAGACGCACCAACACACGGTTTGCCCCGCGCAACAGCAAATTGGCACGCCAGACGTCATGCCAACTGCCACGAATGTTCACGCCGCCGGGCACGGCCTCGGACACGGCAAACCCCAAGCTTTCTGCTTCGGCCTGCAAAACTGGTTCCAAGCCCGGCGCTGTGGCCAGAAAAATTTCAAATTCGGTATCCATGCACGCCTTTACCGCGCCAAAGCGCACAAAGCGAGACTACTCTGCCGCCAAAGGCACACGGTCCTGACCAATCGCCGCGACCTCGGCCACGACGGTCCGCAAAGCCTTGCGCACGTCTTCAAAGGACCCGTTGGGCCGAATAAGCTGTTCGTTCATGTAAATGGAACGGTCGATCTCGACCTGCACAGCATGTTGCGCACGTGAAGGGCGCCCGTAGGCTTGGGTGATATAGGCCCCGGCAAACGGCGCATTTCGCGTCACAATAAAGCCCGCCGATGCAAAAGCCGCTTCGATCCGGTCGACAATCTCGCCTCCTGCGGCGGCCCCGAAACGGTCACCCAACACGACATCCGGCCTGCGCATACCACCACGTGCAACACCGTCCATGGCTTCATGCGGCATGGAATGGCAATCAATCAAAACCGTTTGCCCGTGCCGTTGATGCGCCGCATCCAGCATCTTTTGCAACTGTGTGTGATAGGGGTGCCAGTATCGATCGATGCGTTGATGCGCCTCGGCCAAAGGAATTTTGCCCCGGTAGATAGACCGCCCGTTGGCCACCACACGCGGAATCACCCCAAGTCCAGACGCGATGCGCGGGTTGTGCCCGGATTTACGCACCCCTTCGATCAAGGCCGGATCAAGTTCATCAGAGCTGCGATTCAAATCGATAAAAGCGCGCGGCGCACCGGCTTTCAGGAAAGACGCCCCGAACTTGGGGGCGCAGTCAAACAGTTGATCTACAAAGGCATCTTCGGATGAACGGATGGTGTGTTCATCCAACACTGTCTTGCGCAAAAAGCTCCACGGATAATCGCGCCCGGAATGGGGCGATGCAAAAACCACACAGGACGTATGGCGGTCGGGATGCAGAACTTCATAAGCAAACTTGGGCATTTTGGCTCCTGATCTCGACTTTAACATAGACTGAAAGATACATTGTCCAAAAGCCCTTGATCCTGCTTGCGACTCCTTTTATACGCCCCCGTACCGGCGCGTGAATTCGCGCCCCATTTTATTTGGGGCATGGGTTTCGCAAGGGTAAAAGTGGGCGATTAGCTCAGCGGTAGAGCACTTCGTTGACATCGAAGGGGTCACAAGTTCGATCCTTGTATCGCCCACCATTCTTTCTTGTCAGGCTTCGGTCTGACATCCGACACACCGCCAGACCGCAGGGTTTGGCACAAAATTAACCCGGCGCTGGTTCTCGCGCCCAGACAGACAGGAAGGATTCGTACCATGAAGGTTCGCAACTCGCTCCGCTCGCTCAAGAACCGGCACCGTGATTGCCGCGTTGTGCGTCGCAAAGGCCGTGTTTATGTGATCAACAAAACACAGCGCCGGTTCAAAGCGCGCCAAGGTTAAGTCCTTAGCGCTGAACACCACGCTTCAGTATTTTAGAAAAAACCGTTCCTTTTGGGGCGGTTTTTTCGTTTCAGGTCCGCGTCCGGTCCGCGCTTAATCCAAAGCAAAGCCCCGGGCCCTCACAAACTGCGCAAAATCAGCACGTTCCGGTTGGCTGTACTGACGCACTTTGTCTTCCGACCACCCATAGGTATCGCTGTGCCCGAACGTCTCCACAAATCGCTGTTGGGCATATGGTTGGCGCTGGGTCCTGTCGCGGTCATATTTTTCTACGACCTCCTTCACACCGTCTTCACAATAGCGATCTTTGTGCACCGTAACCGCCATCGGCAGGCGCGGTGAAATCTGACAAGGCACGGACGGAAACCCAATGGCAAGCCCGGCGAAAGGAAACACATGCTGCGGCAAGTCCAACATATCAGACACCCCCTGCGCCTGATTGCGCACAGCGCTTATCGGACAACATCCAAGGCCAAGCGCCTCTGCGGCTGTAACGAAAGCACCAAGCGCGATAGCCGCGTCTGTGGCGGCATTGAAAAACGCATCAAGATGATCATTGGCAAACGGCACATCCTGCCATTCATGCAACAGTCTTTGGCGGCGATTGTTGCCGCAAAAGACTGCAATCAGCGGGGCCTGTGCCACCCATGCCTGCCCTGCCACAAGCTGTGCCAAAGCGGCACGCTTGGTTTGATCCTGAACCAGAACGATGTCGCGCTGTTGCAAATCGCTTTTGGTCGGGGAAGCCAAAGCTGTCGCACACAGCACCTGCACCATCGCGTCTGGCACCGGTGCATCTACAAAGCTGCGACACGATCCGCGCCCCGCGATGCCGCGCAAAGTCGGAATATCATGTGCTGCATCCACAGCGGGGGCATCACTATACCTGCTTTCCAAAAGCTGCTGCAATGTCGGGACCGATACTGTCGGAGCCTGTGATGATGACATGATCACCTCTTGATGAGCTGTTTTTTGTTAGGGCGCCTAACGAAAATAGAAAGAAATTGTCGCGTTTATAAAGCGTAACTTTAGTCTACACTGTGCCACAAAACGAACATCTGTTGAAAGACAAAGCCGCCTATGCCCACCGATCCGCCCTTTGACCATCTAAAAGTCACCATTGACCGTGGGCCAGATGCCAATGGCGCACAGACCACATTCAAGGTCCCCGCCTACGAAAATCAAACCGTGCTGGATGTGGTATCTTGGGTTCAGCAAAACGCCGACCCCACCCTAAGCTACCGCTTTGCCTGCCGTGTGGGTATGTGTGGCAGCTGCGCGATGATGGTAAACGGTGTGCCACGCTGGACGTGTCGCACCCACATTTCAAAGGTTCTGGATGGCAACGCCGTCACAATCGGCCCCTTGCGCAACCTGCCCGTTATCAAGGATCTGGCTGTGGACATGGACCCGTTTTTTGACAAATGGGTCGCCGCAGAAGGGGTGCATCACGGCGCATTGACCCGTGACGATCCCATCGCCCCCATCGACGAAACAGCCCCTGCACGGGTTGAGGCGAACGCAGGTATCGAATGCATCAACTGCTCAGTCTGTTACGCGGCCTGCGACACGGTGGCAGGCAACCCCGACTACCTTGGCCCCGCCGCCTTGCAGCGTGCATGGACGCTTTTGAACGACGCAAAAGACGACGGTCGCGTGGCCATTCTGGACGCCATTTCAGGTACGGGTGGCTGTCACAACTGTCATTCGATGGGGTCCTGCACCACCTATTGCCCCAATGATCTGGATCCGATGTCCGCTATCGCGGGGCTGAAACGCGAAACGGCGAAATCCTTTTTCAACACCTTCTTTCTCAAGAAAGACCGTTAGATGCTGACCCTGCGCCTTTACATGCTGCAACGGATCACCGCCCTGTTAATGGCGCCGCTGGTTCTGGGCCATCTGGCTGTGATGATCTACGCCATCCAAGGCGGCGTGTCGGCAGCGGAAATTCTGGGTCGCACCCAAGGGTCGCTGGCATGGTTCTTGTTTTACGGCACCTTCGTGATCGCCGTGTCCGTACATGGCGCAATCGGGCTGCGAACTGTGGCGCATGAATGGGGCGGGCTAAAAGGTCCTGTGCTTGAAGGGGTCATGTGGGGCTTTGGTCTTATCCTGTTGTTGCTGGGCGCACGCGCCGTTTGGGCCGTGACCTTCGCCACAGGTGTCAGCGCATGAGCAAACCCACCATCACATCACGTGCCCACCCATTGTGGTTGGCTTATGTTTTACACCGCCTGTCCGGTATCGGGCTGGCGCTGTTTCTGCCCCTGCACTTTCTGCTTCTGGGTCAAGCCCTGCACGGGGCCGCCGCGTTGGATGCAGGTTTGCAGTTTTCGGAGATGTTTGTCTTCAAACTGGCAGAATTCGGGCTGGTGTTCCTGCTCGCGGTGCACTTGTTCGGAGGCCTGCGCCTGATGGCAATGGAATGGTTGCCCTGGACCCCACCCCAAAAAACACTGGCCGCCTTGGCAACTGCGACATCCTTCGCCGTTGCCTGCCTGTTTTTTATGAAAGCGATCTGACCCATGCGCGTCTCTGACATTGAACGGCACGACACCGACATCCTGATCCTTGGCACGGGCGGCGCGGGCCTTTTCGCGGCCCTTCACGCTGGGCAAACGGCACCGGAAGGCACCAAAATCACCATCGCCGTCAAAGGATTGATCGGAAAATGCGGCTGCACGCGCATGGTGCAAGGCGGCTACAACGTTGCCCTTGGTGGCGGCGACACGGTTGAACGACATTTTATGGATACCATTCAGGGGGGCAAATGGCTGCCCAACCAAGACATGGCATGGCGGCTGTGCGAACAAGCCGTGGTGCGTATCCGCGAATTGGAAAACGAGGTCGGCTGCTTCTTTGACCGTAATCCAGATGGGTCACTGCACCAAAAGGCCTTTGCAGGCCAAACCGCAGACCGCACCGTGCACAAAGGTGATTTGACGGGCATCGAAATCATCAACCGTTTGATGGAAAAGGTCCTCGCTTCTGGCGTGGAAAAATTACAGGAACACCGCGCCGTGGGATTGATCCCCACAAAAGACGGCAGCGCCTTAGCAGGTGTTTTGATGATCGACATGCGCACCGGAAAGTTCCGTTTGGTGCGCGCCAAGACCGTGCTGATGGGCACCGGCGGCGGCCCGACCATGTACAAATACCACACGCCTTCCGGCGACAAAACGATGGACGGGCTGGCGATGGCGTTACGCGCGGGCCTGAAACTGCGCGATATGGAAATGGTGCAATTCCACCCCACAGGGCTGCTGGCGGGGGATCACACCCGCATGACCGGCACCGTGCTGGAAGAAGGACTACGCGGCGCAGGTGGTCAGCTAATTTCCCATGCAGGGCAACGGTTTATGTTCGACTTTGATCCCAAAGGTGAACGCGCCACACGCGATGTCGTCAGCCGCGGCATCTACGCGGAAATGCGCAAAAACAACAATCCCGACCAAGAGGGCGTGTTCATTTCCATGTCGCATCTGGGGCCGGATTTTGTGCGTCAGAAATTCAAAGGCATGGTAAACCGATGTGCAGATTCAGGTTTTGATCTGGCCGCAGGCAAGGTCGAGGTCGTGCCAACCGCGCATTATTTCATGGGCGGTGTGGTTGTGGACGTGAACACACGCACGGCCATGGAAGGGCTTTATGTGGCAGGCGAGGACGCGGGCGGCGCGCATGGGTCAAACCGTTTGGGCGGCAATGGTGTGGCCAATTCCACCGTCTATGGCGGCATCGCAGGCGACACGATGGGGCGTGATATCGTTGGCATGACCCTGCGCGACCCGGATGAGGAAGTATTGGCAGCCGAATTGGAACGCGCCCTCTATCCCCTGACGCAAAAGCCCGATCTGGTGCTGCCACTGCGCAAACAGCTGCAAGATTTGATGTGGGAAGAGGTCGGCGTAATGCGCACCGAAGCTGGCATGAAACGCGGGTTGGCAGGCATCACGCAGGTGTCGGACGCGCTTATGGACGTGGGCGTGGACGACAGCAATCTGGCGTTTAACCTGACATGGCACGATTGGCTGAACCTGCGGTCGCTGTGTGATATTTCCGAAGTCATCACCAAAGCGGGCATCACACGCGAAAACTCACGCGGCGCACATTTCCGCGAAGATTTCCCCGATCCCGGCGCCATGGAAGACAGCGATTTTACCGTGGCACAAATGAGTGGCGATGCAGTCCAAGTCACCCGCGAACCCGTTCAATTCACAATCGTTAAACCGGGGGAAACCGTCTTGCCTGAGGATGCGCCTGAGACTTTGGTGGCAGTACCATGAAGTTATTTACTTTTGTTGTCGATCGAGACGGTGAAACGTATATTTCGCAACAGCGCGAAACAACTTACGAACTCGCAGCTTTGGCATTTGTTGAAGAGTCAGTGTCATGCGAGTTTCGCAATCTTCAGGACAATGCAAAGCCAGATTTGTTCGAGCAGATGGTTGACTATACGCCTATCACCAACACCGAAAACACGTTTTGCGTGAGCTTTGTAGACAACCGCAAAAAGCTTTGGCTCATAACTATTGTCGAAACAGTCCCGGCACAGGAAAAAGGAAACGGAACGTGATCCCTATCGACCTCATCCAATCCACCGCCGAAACCCTCATGGACAAGGCCGCGATTGAGATCCCTCAGGACTACCTTGATGGGTTGAAACAAGCTGCCAAGACCGAAGATGGCGACCTGTCGTCCTTTGTTCTCAAGGCTATGTTGGAGAACTATGAGGCCGCCAAGGAAGACCGCCGCGCGATGTGCGGCGACACGGGCGTGCCGCGCTGGTTTGTGAAGATGGGCAATGAGGCACAGGTCGAGGGCGGCATGGTAGCACTTGAAGCCGCCCTGCGCCGCGCCACCGCCAATGCCACCAACGGCGTGCCTTTGCGCCCCAATCGCGTACATCCTTTGTGGCGCACGGATCACAACAACAACGTTGGCATCGGCGCGCCCGAAATCGAATACGGGTTTGAGCCGGAAGGCGCGTGGATTGATCTGGTCACCGTGCACAAAGGCGGGCTTTTTGGCAGTGATTACAGGATGCTATTTCCTAGCGACGGCATTCAAGGCATCAAACGGTTTTACCTTGATAGCCTGATGGCTTTCGGCAAACGCGGCCTTGCCTGCCAGCCTGCGATCATCGGCATCGGGCTTGGCGGATCAAAAGACATTTGCATGACTTTGGGAAAACGCGCCTCAACGTTGCGCATCGTCGGCAGCCGCAACAGCGATCCCGAAATCGCCAAGATGGAGGACGAGTTCAAAGAACTTGGCAACTCTATCGGTATGGGGGCTATGGGCTTTGTTGGCAAAAACATGGTGATCGATTGCAACATCGAGGTCGGCTATTGCCACACGGGCGGGATGCCGATGTCTGTGCATGCTTTCTGCCTGTCATCGCGCCGCGCCGTGGCCCGCATTCACGCAGACGGACGGATCGAACATCGCACTGACCCCGATTGGTTCACACCTTATCAACGGCGCGAAACCGTCGATTGGGAACCCCTGCAGGAGGCCGCGGAATGAGCTTGCGCGAGGTTGAACTGTCCACCACCCCCACAGACGCCGCCATCGCGGACCTGCGCCTTGGTGATATCGTGTACCTGACGGGGCTGATGTATACCGCGCGCGAAGGGGTCTATATGCGCGCACTTGAGGAAAAAGCCAACATTCCCATGGAATTACCAAGCCAGTCGGCGGCAAACTTCCATTGCTCTCCTGCGGCACGGATCAACGCGGATGGCAGTTTTGACATGGGGGCAGTCACGGCAACCGCGTCTTTCCGTTTTGCCAAATGGTTGCCTGAATGGATGGCCAAAACGGGCGCAAAACTGATCGTCGGCAAAGGGGGCATGACCTCAAAGGACTATAAGGACTACTTCGTGCCCAATGGTGCTGTGTATCTGTCCACCGTGGGTTACGGTACAGGCGCGTTGCTAGGGCGCGGCGTCGAAAACGTAGAAGCCGTGCACTGGAACGAAGAACTGGGCATCGCGCAAGCCATGTGGGTCATAAAATGCAACCGCATGGGGCCTTTTATCGTTGCGTCTGACATGAACGGCGATTGCCTGTTTGAACGTGAAAACGCAAAAATCGCACATAATGTGGAACGGATCTATGAAGGCACACGCCCTGCAACCCTGAAACGGTATGGTGAAAGCGACGACCGCACGGATGAAGTGATCTAAAGCACTTCGCTGACCATAATGCCTATCCCCATCAACAAGGTCAGCCCGATCAAAAGCCGCCGAAATGCGATGTCGCTCAGCCTGCGAAACACCATGATGCCCACTTGCGCCGCAATCAATCCGCAAGGAACCGTAACCATCAACGCTTGAAACGCGACTGCATCGTAGGCCCCTTTGAAGGCCAAAAGCGTGACCGTGGTGCACAGCGTGGCCATGTTATAGGGCTGCAAAACGGCCCGCATTTCCGACTTTGTCCAAGGGCGCAAAGACAACCACATGGACGGGATCGCCCCCGATACGGACGCAGCCCCGCCCAAGACCCCACCAATAAACCCCACAGCTGCATCCAACAGCGGCGTTTTGCGTGAGAACGCGGGCAAAGCGGCCCGAAAAGTGAAATATCCACCATACACAATCAACAAAGTGGCAATCGCGATGCGCAGCAAGCTTGCGTTGATCAGCCCCAACAACAGCAACCCCAACGGCACGCCCACAAGTCCTGGAACAACATAACGCAACAAGCGGCGCGGCTCATTGAAAATCTGCGCCCGCACAATCCAAAGGCCCTGTATCCCAGCAAGCACCGCCATAAAGGCGACAACAGCAACGGCCGTTATCGGCTCTAGCACAAACAGATAAAAGCCCAGCGCGAACAAGGCCGTGCCGGTCCCTGCAAGACCATTGATAAACCCGCCCGCGACGGCCCCAAGCACCAGATAAAGCAGAAGATCAAAATTCATGATCCCGCCTTTTCGACAACACGTTCCAGAATGGCGAAAAGTTCATCCAGAAGGCGGATTTTCAACTGATCTTTGCGATATGCCAGCCCCAATATCCGCGTCGGCGCGTCCTGCCCCAATGCCAATCGCTTCACCGGCACACTTTCCAGCGGTTTGACGGCAAGACTGGGCACGATGGACACCCCAAGGTTGGCGCGCACCATACTTGAGATGGCCTCGGGGCTGTCCAACTCCATGGTTTCGGTCACACGTAGCCCTTTCGACAAAATCCAGTTGTCGATCAGGGTGCCGACCACGGCATTGCGGTTAAATCGAATAAAGGGGCGGGTCTTGAGCAAGGCAATAGGATCATCACCTTGTTCCTCCATGGCAGCGATCAGCTCCATCGGTTCTTCTGTCAGGTCGCGGAACTGAATGCCGTCTGGCATCAGATGCGGTTTTGTAACGATGGCCGCGTCCAGATCACCGCGTGCGACATCGGCCAACAATGTACCCGTCAAACCCGGACGGATGCGCAATCCGACATCGGGAAAATTGGTTTTCAAAATGGCCATGGCCTGTGGCGTCAATCCGGTCAAAGTGGTGCGCAACACCCCCAATGTCACCAACCCGTTCAAGCCGCCATCCCCCAAAACCGACGGCACCAGATTGTCATAATCCGCAACCAGTTTGCGGGCCTTGGCCACAATTTGATGCGCCACCGGAGTTAATTCAGGGGTGCGTGTGCTGCGATTGAAAAGGGCGACACCAAGGTCAGCTTCCAAGGTTTGCATTTGTTGGCTGACAGCCGCGTGGGTCACATGCACGACGCCAGCGGCTGCCGTAAACGTGCGTGTATCGGCAATCGCAATCAAGGTGCGCAACAAGCGAATGGTCATTTCAGGCTCCGACACATCATAAGCTATTCTTTCAGTAGCTGTAAGATATTTTAACTACTTTTAAGCACAGCTTACGCCTACACTTCCCTCAAGCCTGTTTCAACTGGCACAGAACAATAGGGAGGACATCATGACATTTCACAAATTGACATCCGCACTTGCATTGGGCGCGGCATTATCCGCGACGACGGCAGCCGCTGAATACCCCGAGCGGGCCATCAAGATGGTGATCCCCTACGGCGCAGGTGGCGCCACAGACATTTCTGCACGCACCATTGCCGAACCTTTGGGCGATGCGGTGGGCCAGCCCCTGATCATGGCCAACGTGACTGGCGCGGGTGGTGCTACCGGATCCGTGACGGTCCAAAATGCCAAGGCCGACGGCTATACCATGTTGTTCGCCCGTGTCGGTTCCCATTCGGTGAACCCCGCGATGAAAGCCACATTGCCTTACACGCTAGACGATTTTCGCTTTGTAACGGTCTATGAAATCAACCCTGTCGCATGTGCGGTAACCCCTGCGTCAGGCATCAATTCCATGGACGAACTGATTGCCAAAGTCGCCGAAGGTGGCGTCAGCTACAGTTCTTCCGGTGTCGGGTCGTTGTTGCATTTGGCGGGTGCCATGGTGCTGAAGGAATTTGGCGTGGATGATCCCCTTACGGCCGCAACGCATATCCCACAAAAGGGTGGCGGTGCTGCCGCGACGGCTGTTTTGAACGGCACTGCGACGTTTCTATGCACCAACTCTTCCGCTTTGGCGGGCTTTGTGGCCAATGGTCAGCTGAAGCCTTTGATGGTGACAACGCCGGAACCCGTTGTGGGTTTTGACGCCCCGACCGCCAATGATCTGGGCAAAGACCGCCTGAACAAGCTGGTTGGTTGGACAGGCATTGCAGGGCCGGATGATCTGCCTGACGATGTTGCCGCAAACTGGGGTGAATGGATGGCCGCAGCCACCCAAGATGCCAAGTTCAACGAAACCATGAGCGCAAGGGGATCAGTCATCGAATTGATGAACCCCGAAGAAGCCAACGCCTTTATTCAAGGCCAATACACAATCTTCCGCGATCTTGTGGACGAATTGGGTATGCGAATCGAAGGCTGACATCCGGTCATTTTTCAAGCACTGCGACCTGACGCGGCCCCCGACACCGGGCGGCCGCGTCCTTAACAAGGGACAGCTGATATGTCACCAAAAGTCGTTCAGCTTAGGCTGGGGATCGGCGCGTGTATCGCGGCACTTTTTTTGGGGTTTCTTGCGATCCCCACATGGGTGTCATCGCCCAGCAACGTGTCCAACATTGTGCTGTCTCCGACATTTTGGCCTTATGTTCTGACGGGGCTTACGGGATTGATCGGTTTGGGGCTGATCCTTGTGGGGCGCTTCGCCAGCCCTGACGTCACACCGGATGCAGCAACCGAAACCGATGGCGCGTCATGGCTGCGTTTGGCGGCATTGGCAGTCATCATGGCGTTGACCATGTTGGCGCTGCCCCGCCTTGGCATGGTCTGGACCACCATGCTGGTCTTCTTCGTCACGGCGATCCTGTTTCGCACACGGCACCCACGCATCGCATTGGCCTGCGCAATTCTGATCCCGTTGGGATTGTACATTTTCTTTGCGCATGTCGCCGGTGTCGCCATCCCGCAAGGCAACTTTGTGAGACTGCCATGAGCTTTGCCGACAGCCTTATGACAGGGCTTGGCCTTGTCGCATCATTCGAAGCCTTTCTGGCGCTTTTTGCGGGCATCTGCATCGGCGTTGTGGGTGGCGCCATTCCGGGTTTGTCCGCGACGATGGCTGTCGCGTTGACCTTGCCCTTTACGTTTTCACTGCAACCCATCACCGGCATTTTGTTGCTGTTGGGTGTGTACAAAGGCGGCATTTTCGGGGGATCGATCCCTGCCATCCTGATCAAGACACCGGGCACGCCCGCGTCATCGGCCACAATTCTGGATGGTTATCCCATGGCCGAAAAAGGCGAAGCGGGTCGTGCCTTGGGTATGGCGCTTTGGGCGTCTTGCACCGCCGATTTGGTATCAAACCTAGCGCTGATCCTGTTTGCGGGATGGCTGGCATCCTTTGCCCTTAGTTTCGGACCGCCGGAGTTCTTTGCACTTATTCTGTTTTCACTGACCATCATCGCGGGTGTGTCCGGCGAAAGCCTGTTGCGTGGCGCTTTGTCGGCGATGTTGGGGTTGCTGCTGGCGACTGTGGGCCTTGATCTGGTCTATGGCACGAACCGTTTCACATTTGGCGATCCCAACATGATGGGCGGTTTGAATTTCATCGCCGTGTTGATCGGGTTGTTTGCCATCCCCGAAATCATCGCAATGGCGTGGAACCCTGTCGCACATTTGGGAAAGGCCCGCGCTTTGGGCCAAAGCAAGGTCAGCTTCAAAGACTACCGCCGCAGCTTCAAATCCATCATCCGTGGCAGCATGATCGGGGTGTTCCTTGGTTCTATTCCAGGCATCGGCGCCGCCCCGTCTGCGTTTCTGAGCTATTCAGAAGCCCGGCGAAAATCACCCAACAAAGACAAGTTTGGCATCGGTGAAATCGAAGGCGTTGCCGCCTCTGAGGCCGGCAACAACGGCGTGGCAGGGGCGACGCTGATCCCGTTGTTGGCGCTTGGCGTGCCCGGTGATGTCATCACGGCCATCATCATCGGCGCCTTTATGGTGCATGGCCTGCAACCCGGACCCATGATGTTTTTGCTGAACGCGGATATTGTCTATGGGTTGTTCATCGGTTTGATCGTCAGCTCGGCCTTTTTGTTCGTGGTCGGCAGCGTTGCCATCAAGGGGTTCCGCTTTGTGGCAGACGTCCCCAAACGCATCCTGATGCCTGCCGTTTTGGTGCTGTGCATTTACGGCGTGTACGCGGTAAACAACAACATCTTTGATGTGGGTGTAATGTTCGTCATGGGTTGGGTCGGGTATCTGATGATGCGGTACAGCGTCCCCGCAGCGCCTTTCCTGATTGCATTCATTCTTGGCCCTTTGCTGGAAGACAACTTTCGACAATCCATGTTGATGTCGGGCAGCGACCCCGCGATTTTATTGCGTGGCCCAATCACATGGTTCTTCTGGGGGCTGACCGTGCTGACAATCTTTGCGATTGTGCGGGCTTTGGTAAAAAGCAAAAAGGTCTGAGCCGGTCGCGAGTCAAAGCCTAGGGTTATGACCCTCTAAGCGCACGGGTGGACACCGTTTCATCCTTTTGGGTGGCTTCCCAAAGCGCAAGCAATGCGGCCCCTTGTCCCGCGAAATGGTGTTCTGTTTCAACGCATGTGGGCATGCGATCCATGCGAAAGTGTCGTAGACCACAGCGCAATTCACACCACGCGACAGCCATAGCAGCGTCCATGTAATAGACCATTGCGATGGGCCAAATCACACGTTCGGTCCGGTGGTCGTTCACATCACTATAGGTGATGCGCAGCTTGCGTTCATCGCGGATGGCGCGACGCACCAACCCCAAATCCACCGGCGTCGCTTCGACCCCGTAGGACGACGCCACAAGCTGGCGCGTGCCCGGGGCCACCTGATGCAATTTACGTGCAGCCCGCACCGCCGCACGCCACAGGCCAGCATCACCGGTCCGTGCAATCATGCTGAGGCCCACAGCGACAGCTTCGGCTTCTTCCATATCCAGATTGAGACTTGGCAAATCATACCCTTTGCGCATGACATAGCCTACCCCCGCTTCCCCATAGATCGGGGTCTGGCGGGCCTGCAACGTCGCAATATCACGGTAGATCGTCCGCACCGAAACCTCTAACGCATCGGCCAAGTCCTGCGCCAACACCGGTCGGGAACTCATGCGCAACATTTGAATGATTTCAAAAAAGCGATTGGTTTTAGACACAGGCTTGTCCCTTTTTTGTGCCCTCATAGACTAACACCACTGACACGCAGATGTCAGGAGACATGCATTATTGCTGCTCTAAACAACAGGACAGCACCTATGCCAGATCATCAACAACACCCCCAACACCGCATCGGTGTTATTCTTGTCATTGTCTCAGCGATGGTTTTCTCAAGCGCGGGTATCTTCACCAAAGGCGTAGAGACCGCCGCATGGGACATCATTTTCTGGCGCGGGGTCTTTGCTGCGGGTTTCACGTTGCTGTACCTTGGGCTGCGCGGTGCGTTGCGTCGGGAAGTTCGGGCAATGACCCGGCCTGCCTACGGCGCGGCCTTGCTGCTGGCCTCTGGCACAGCGGCCTTCATTCCGGCCTTCAAGCTGAGCACCGTGGCCAATGTCGCCATCATCTACGCTGCTGCCCCTTTTGTCGCCGCCGCTTTGGCGTGGGGTCTGATCCGCGAAGCGCCCACAAAAACCGTCATGATCGCAAGTACCGCAGCGTTTGCAGGCGTGTTTGTCATCCTGTCAGGCTCACTTGGATCGTTGCACATTGCAGGGGACGCGCTGGCTTTGTGGATGACATGTATGATGGCAGGCAGCATGGTCATCTACCGTCGCTTCCCCGAAACGCCAGCAGCGCTGCCAGCAGCACTGTCTTCCATCATTCTGCTGCCCATCGCCGCCATTCTGGGCGCCCCGTTTGAGGTACCAGTTTCGGATCTTCCCGTTCTGGCAGCGTTTGGACTGGTGTTTGCCGTTGCATCCGTCACCTTATCTGAAGGCGCGCGACGCCTGCCTTCGGCAGAAACCGCATTGCTTTCAATTTTGGAAATGCCGCTGGCCCCGGTTCTTGCCCTGCTGATCCTGAACGAACACCCTGCCCTACAAACGCTTGCAGGCGGGGCGATCATCTTGATTGCAATTGTCTGGTCGCAACGCAAAGGGGCCGCTTCTGGCGGGGGGCAGGCCAAAGCCCCCTAGAACCCGATGGCCCAAGGCGGCCAGCATCATCCCCCCAATCAAGAAAGCCAGCGTGGGCTTTTGCATCTGAGCGATGATCGTGGTGGCAACGTCTGCAAGCATACCCATGGCGCGTTCCTTTATGTGCGTTGGAACACGATGTAGCTGTGATCAAGTCATTATAAAAATATAACTTTTTGAGATTTTTGTTCACTTTAATAAATCAATGACGCGACGGATGTTATCACTTCTGCGTGCCACCCTCCTTGCGCCGCGCACCACATGACATAGGTTAGGCCGACAGAATTTACCCGAAAGGCACGTCACATGAGCGACCCAACATACACCCCCCCCGCAGTCTGGACATGGGACACGTCTTCAGGCGGGAAATTCGCCAACATCAACCGCCCCATCGCAGGGCCCACCCACGACAAGGAACTGCCGATCGGCAAGCACCCCTTGCAGCTGCATTCACTGGCGACGCCAAACGGCGTTAAAGTGACCGTACTTTTGGAAGAGCTTTTGGAAGCGGGCCACAAGGGCGCGGAATATGACGCCTATCTGGTGAACATCGGTGAAGGGGATCAATTCGGGTCCGGTTTTGTCGACATCAATCCGAATTCCAAAATCCCCGCTATGATGGACCGATCCGGCGACACACCTGTGCGCTTGTTCGAAAGCGCGTCGATTATGCTGTATCTGGCGGAAAAATTTGACGCCTTCGTCCCGACAGACGCAGCAGCCAAAGCCGAAGTTATGAATTGGGTGTTCTGGCAAATGGGCAGCGCCCCGTATCTGGGCGGTGGCTTTGGGCATTTTTATGCCTACGCGCCAGAAAAGTATGAATACCCCATCAACCGTTTCACAATGGAAACCAAGCGCCAGCTGGATGTGTTGGACCGGCAACTGGCGGAAACGTCTTACATCGCGGGCGAAGACTATACGATCGCGGATATGGCGATTTGGGCCTGGTACGGCCAGTTGGTGCTGGGACGTCTTTATGAGGCCGCTGAATTCCTGGATGTGAAAAGCTACAAGCACGTCGTGGCTTGGGCCGAAAAAATCGATGCACGACCTGCCGTGACGCGCGGACGTATGGTGAACCGTCCGTTTGGCGAGCCGTCCATGCAATTGCATGAACGTCACGATGCGTCAGATTTCGAAACCAAGACCCAAGACAAAATTGGCGACGCATAGAACGGAATGCTGGGGGCTCTGCCCCCGGCGTTTCACGCCTCCCCCGAGATATTTTTAGCGAAAAGAGGCACGGGTATCTTAAGTTTGCCGTCCGACCTGTCGGCAAATCAGAATAACGGGCAACAACCCCATTGCCACAATCACCAAGCTGGGGACCGCGGCCCCATCCAACCGTTCATCCGATGCAAGCCGATATGCCTGTACTGCCAATGTGTCATAGTTGAAGGGGCGCATGATTAAAGTTGCAGGCAATTCTTTCATCACATCCACAAATACAATCAGCAATGCCGTCAACAAACTAGGTGTCAGAATCGGCAGATGAACCCGTCGCAATGTACCGATTGGCGTTTGCCCCAATGACCGACTGGCTGCATCCATATTTGCATGCACCAGCGCCTGCCCCCCTTCATATGCCCCCAGCGCCGCCGCGGAAAAGCGCACCAGATAGGCGCCAATCAACAACCAGATAGACCCTGTAATCAGCAACCCTGTCGACACATCAAACGTCGCACGCATCCAGCCGTCCAGCGCGTTGTCAAAGGCCGCAAATGGCACCAGAAGCCCCACGGCAATCACGCCGCCCGGCACAGCATATCCCAACCGTGCCGCATAAGCCGCACCCGCTGATATACGCCCCGGCTGCAAACGTTGGTAGAACCCAACGACAATCGCAGCGCACACCGTGACCACGGCTGCAGTTCCCGCCAATGTCAGCGAATTTTGCAAAAAGCCCAGATAGCGGGCGCTTAGCAAATTCTGCTCTGATCCCAGCCCCATCCAAAACAAGACCGCAGCCGGAAGCAAAGCCCCCAGAACCACGGGCAACAGGCACGCAGCACACGCGGCCCAACCGGCCCAGCCCTTTAGTAAAATGAGCGTTTTGTCCTGAGACCGTCGCGCAGGGTCATAGTATTTTGAACGGCCGCGTTGCATGCGTTCCAACACGGCCAACAACAAGGCGAAGCTAAGCAAGCACAAAGCCAGTTGCGCAGCCCCTACCCGATCCGCCAATGAAAACCAGCTTGTGTAGATCCCTGTGGCAAAGGTCTGCACGCCAAAATAGGCAACGGTTCCGAAATCCGCGATGGTTTCCATAACCGCCAACAATACCCCCGCGGCAATTGCAGGTCGTGCCAACGGCAAGCTGACGCGAAAGAAAGCTGACCACGCAGAGCTTCCCAACGCACGCGCCGCCAGAAATGTCGTGCCGCTTTGCTGCAAAAACGATGCCCGTGCCAAAAGGTAAACGTAGGGGTAAAGCACCAGAACCAACATCAATGCAGCCCCCCCCAAAGATCGGATTTCAGGGAACCAATAGTCGCGCGGACCGTAGCCCATCACATCACGCAATGCCGTTTGAACAACGCCGGGATGATCCAGAATATGGGTGTAGGCATAGGCCAGAACATAGGCTGGAAACGCCAACGGCAGAACCAGAACCACCTCGATCCAGCGCACGCCTGGGAAGCGGGTCATCGTCACAAGCCAAGCCGCACCTACGCCAATCGCAAAAGTGCCAAACGACACAATCAAAGCCAACAGCAACGTGTTGCCCGCATACCGCGGCAACACAGTGCTTACCAAATGCGCAACCGTATCTGTGCCCCCGCTAAAGGCCGCCACGACAACGGCAAGCATCGGCAGCAAACACACCATCGCCACACCAAGCGCTACAACGCTAAGCCCGCGCGGCGCAAAGCGCGCACGGCGATGTGGCCGGACGCGCGGTGTGTCGGGAAGGATTTGATCAGTCATACCGCTATTTCGACTATTTTAGTCAGAATATCCAGTGTAAGAAACCGCACCTCAAAACAAGGTCCTCAGTCGTAACTGCGTTGGTCCTCAATAACCAACCCGTCTTTTGGCAAACTACCGGGCGCGCAAATCTCTATGCGGCCTTTCATTTTCAGGGTCTCGATGACGCTGGATGCATAGGTGTCCACTGTGCCGCCGCTGCTTTCAACATGGACCGTCAGCACGTCCATTTCACCCTCACGAGAGGCCACGACGCGCGCTTTACCCACCTCAGCGTGGCGGGCCACAAGGGCCGCGACTTGTTCGGGACGCACAAACATCCCCTTGATCTTGGTGGTTTGATCGGCCCGCCCCATCCAGCCTTTGATGCGCATGTTGGTGCGGCCACACGGGCTTTCGCCATCCATCACCGCGCTCATGTCGCCGGTTGCAAACCGGATCAGCGGATAATTGGGGTTCAAAGACGTGACGACGATTTCGCCCACCTCGCCCGGCGCCACAAGATCACCTGTGCCCGGAGTGACGATTTCCACGATCACGCCCTCGTCGACGATCATGCCACCTGTCGCATTGCTTTCATAAGCGATGTTGCCCAGATCGGCGGTTGCATAGCATTGCAAACACGCGATACCGCGGTCCGCATACCAGCTGCGCAACGATGGAAACAACGCACCGCCACCGACGGCGGCTTTGGAAATGCCCAAGGACACACCCATCTCGTCGGCTTTTTCCAGAATGATCTTCAGATAGTCAGGCGTGCCCGCATAGGCCGTGGCACCCACATCCCGACCCGCAATGACCTGCAATTCTGTTTGGCCGGTACCCGCAGGCAAAACGGTGGCGGATACGGCCCGCGCACCGCTTTCAAACATGTGGCCCGCAGGGGTCAGGTGATACCCAAAACAGTTTTGCACTACGTCGCCCTGTCCGATGCCTGCGGCATGCAGAAAGCGTCCCATGCGCCACCAGTCAGCACCTGTGTGGCCCGGTTCATAGATTGGTCCCGGTGATTGAAACACATGGGAAAACCCGGCAGCAGGCGCCGCAGCAAACCCCCCAAACGGGGCGGCAGCGGCCTGTGCGGCACCCAATTCCGATTTGCGCAGCACAGGCAATGCCGCCAATGCTGCGGCATCCGTGACGGACGCAGCATCAACACCTGAAAGGCTTTGGGCATACCCCGCCAACGCCTGTGCACGTGCGATTTGCTGCGGCAAAGCCACCGCCATATCCGCAGCCCGCGCATCAGCGCTGCGGCTTTCTAAATCATCAAAATACGCAGACATTGGCGTCACTTTCTTTGAAACGGTCAGGTCAGGGAAAAGCGGATTAGCTCAGCCAACGCTTGCGACGGCGGTAAGACCGGACATCGCGGAAAGACTTTCGACCTTCGTCCGACATACCCAGATAGAATTCTTTCACGTCGGGATTTTCGCGCAGTTCGGCGGCAGGACCGTCCATAACAACGCGACCCGATTCCAGAATGTAACCGTAATGCGCAAACCGCAGCGCCACATTGGTGTTTTGTTCAGCCAGCAAGAATGTCTTGCCTTCGCCTTCATTGATCGACTTCACGATCTCAAAAATCTGTTCCACCAGTTGCGGCGCCAACCCCATCGACGGCTCATCCAGCAGGATCGTTTCCGGACGCGACATCAGGGCACGGCCAATGGCACACATCTGCTGCTCACCCCCCGATGTGTAACCCGCCTGGCTTTTACGACGCTCACGCAGACGCGGGAAATAGTCGTAGACCATCTCAAGATCTCGCGCGATGGCTGCGTTGCCATCCTTGCGGGTGTAGGCACCTGTCAGAAGGTTTTCTTCCACCGTCAGGTGTTCGAAACAATGGCGGCCTTCCATAACTTGCACGACGCCGCTTTTTACGGTCTCAGCGGGATCTTGATGCTGGATGATGCCACCACGGTACTTGATGGAACCCTTGGTGACTTCGCCACGTTCGGATGCCAAAAGACCAGAGATCGCTTTCAGAGTGGTCGTCTTGCCCGCGCCGTTGCCGCCCAACAAAGCGGTGATACCGCCTTTGGGCACCTTCAGGCTCACGCCTTTCAACACAAGGATCACGTGATTGTAGATCACTTCAATGTTGTTGACCTCCAACAAGGCCTCGTCTGTATGTGCGCCGTCCAGCATGTTCATCTCATCCCAAATACTCAAAGAGCCCCGGCGGCAACGACAGGTCGCCGCCGGGTGTAGTACAGCTTAGTTGCAGCTTGCTTCGATGTTGTTCTCGGCTGCGTAGGCGGCTGAGTCTTCGTCGATCAGTGGCTGAATAACATCCATGTCGGATGGTGCGAAGTTGTTGATCAAAGACCACGTTTTCGCAGATGCATCCCATTGCGTCATACCCACAAGGCCCGGGCCGCCGTGGTTTTCACAAGACACGTTGAACTCAGGACCAAAGCCCGGCAAACCAAGGGCCGCCATCTTTTCTTCGGTGATGACCAAAGCTTCCATACCGTCGCGCATCATCGCAGGTGTGATGTCTGCCACGCCATGGATTTCTTGGGCCGTTTTGGCAGCTTCTGCAGCCAGCATCGCGGCATACAGACCACGGTTGTACAAGACAGTACCGATCTGGTCACCGTTGCCTGCGGCATTGCCCGCATCCACAACGTGCTTCTGGATGTCCGCAAAGACAGGGAAGTCATTGCCAACGCCGTGGAAAGTCAGTGCTTTGTAACCGTTGGCTTTTTCGCCGGCGGGCAGCACGTCGTTCTCAGAACCTGACCACCAGATGCCGATGAAGTTTTCCATGTCGTAACGGATGTTTGCAGCTTCTTGAACCGCAACCTGGTTCATGACGCCCCAACCATACATGATGACATTGTCTGGCTTTTCACGACGGATCTGCAGCCACTGGGATTTCTGTTCCTGACCGGGGTGGTCAACAGGCAGCAAGACCAATTCAAATCCGTGCTTTTTGGACAGTTCTTCCAAGGTGCGGATCGGTTCCTTGCCATAGGCAGAGTTGTGATAGACCAACGCGATTTTCTTGCCCGCGATGTCACCTTGTTCCATCAAATAGTTGATGGCACCGGATGCACCGTTCCAGTAGTTCGCAGGGTAGTTAAAGACGTTCGAGAACACTTTGCCGTTTGCGGCAGAGGTACGACCATAACCCATGGAGTGGATCGGAATACCGTCCGCTGTGGCTTTTGGGATCAACTGGTACGTGATGCCTGTGGACAGCGGTTGATACACCAACGCGCCTTCGCCTTTGGTGCTCTCATAGCATTCAACGCCTTTTTCGGTGTTGTAGCCGGTTTCACATTCCAGAACGTTGGTCATAACGCCACCGATGCCGCCATCGCGTGCATTCAGCATGTTGAAATAGTCAGCGTAGCCATCTGCAAACGGGATACCGCCCGCAGCATATGGGCCAGTCCGGTAGCTTAGCGATGGAAAGACAAGGTCCGCCATCACAGGGCTTGCGGCCATCACTGCCGCAACTGCGGCTGTTCCTAGTTTCATTTTCATCGGTATTCCTCCCTTGGTGTTCCGATTTGTCGTAAGGTGGGGTTCACCCCACCCATTCTTGGTGGACGCGCCCTTAGTGCGGGAACGGCCACAATCTCAGTTTCTCTTTGGCCACGCGCCACAACTGGGCGATGCCATGCGGCTCAGCGATCAAAAAGATGATGATCAATGCGCCAACAATGACAAGCTGCAAATGCGCGACGATGTCCGTGGGCCAGCCCATGCCGCCAATGGTGATCGTGTATGCGATGAAGGCCGCGATCATGGCAAAGATCCAACCCACCATGCCGTTGTCGGGCACACCGCGTTTAAAAATGGCGGCCCGCAACATCATAATGAAGCTGACCAACAAAGCGGCCAGGAACACATAGCCAAAGGCGTATTGCAGGGTAGAGATATCTCCATCCGAATCCGCCAACATGATTTTCAACAACACCGGCAGCACCACCAAAAAGGCGGCACCGGCAAAGGCGCCAAAGATTGATCCAAGGCCACCGATGATGATCATGAACAACACGATAAAGGATTTCTGGATGCCGAAGGCCTCACCAACTTCAACAGCTCCCAAATACACCGAGAAAAACAGCGCACCGGATATGCCGATGAAGAAAGAACTGACAGCAAAGGCGCTCAACTTCGACGCTAAGGGATTCACACCAATGATCTCGGCGGCAATGTCCATATCACGGATGGCCATCCATTTGCGCCCAAATGACCCGCGTGTCAGGTTGCGGGCAATGACAGCGCTCAGCACCACAAAGAACAGACAGAACATATACTCTGCCCAAGCGGATGAATTGGGACCTGTGATGATGACACCAAAGACCTCGCGCTCGGGGGCGTTGATCTGACCTGAGGCGGAATAGTTGTAGAACCAGGACACACGATTGAACAACCAAACCAAAAAGAACTGCGCAGCCAGGGTCGCAACAGCCAGATAAAAGCCTTTGATGCGCAACGACGGCAAACCGAACAACACGCCGACGCCCGCGGTAATCAGCCCGGCAATCAAGACATGGATCAACATGCTGACATCGGGAAAGGCGGTCATCAGCTTGTAACAGGCATAGGCACCCACAGCCATGAAACCACCGGTGCCCAAAGACACCTGCCCGCAATAGCCTGTCAGGATGTTCAGCCCGATGGCAGCGATCGCATAGATCAGGAAGGGCAGAAAAATGGCGCTGACCCAATAGTCGTTTGCCAGCAACGGAATGACAACGGCTGCAACAAACAGCACAAAATAATACCGGTACCGGTCGAACTTGATCGGAAACGTCTGGCTGTCTTCAGGATATGTGGTGCTGAAATCACCTGCTTCACGGTAAAACATTAACCCATTCCTCCGCAGATCACATCGGATCCATCTTCATCTGGCAAATTAAACCTCGGGGTTTGGGGCAGGGCCCCAAGTCCGCAGCGCACCGCATTAACCAACAGTTCAGGTTTCCGCGTTTTGCCACATTCTGCCCCATTTCCTTTGGCACCTTGGCCACGGGAAAAGTGAGTGGATGCCATGACGGCAATTTTAAAAGAACTGCGGCTGCTGGAAGCCGAACACGCGCGTGGCCGGATCACCGACGCGGACCTCGCGCGGCGCAAATCTGCGTTGATGCAAGAAATCCCCGACGCATTCGAGGTGGCCAACACAGATGTTGAACCCAAACCTGCATCGGAAAACAATTCGTGGGACATGCTTGTGCTCTTGCTCATCGCCGCGGCCCTCTGCGGATCAGCCGTTTTGCTCATCGTGGGAGATATCTTCATGGCAATGACCTTCGGCATCACCGTGCTGGCCGCGCTGACCATCAAGCTGTTCCTATCCATCGAGGATTGATCACACACGTTCAATGATCTTCTCCCCGAACAGGCCCTGCGGACGGAACACCAAGAAAATCAGCGCTAGAACATAAGCGAACCAGTTCTCGGTCGCACCACCCAACATCGGGCCCAGCGCAAATTCAAACAGCTTCTCGCCCACACCAATGATCAAGCCACCCACGATGGCGCCTGGAATGGACGTAAACCCACCCAACATCAAAACTGGCAAAGCCTTCAATGCGATCAGGGACAGCGAAAACTGCACGCCGGATTTTGCGCCCCACATGATGCCCGCGACCAAGGCGACAAAACCGGCAACAGACCAAACCAAAATCCAAATGTAGTTCAGCGAAACCCCAACAGACAGCGCCGCCTGATGATCATCCGCCACAGCGCGCATCGCGCGCCCCTGCTTTGTATACTGCGAAAACAGCACCAGAACCGTGACCAAAAGAATGGCGATAACCGTCGCAACAATATCCAGATTGTCGATGAAAAATCCGTAGTCAAAGATGACAAAAGTGGTCTCATCAATCCACTCATTGATGCCTTGGGGCAGACCCACATCCATCTTCTTGATCTCGGACCCCCACATCAAATCGCCCACACCTTCAAGGAAATAGGCAAGGCCGATGGTGGCCATGAACAGAATAATCGGCTCTTGCCCAACCAGATGGCGGAAAATCAACCGCTGCACCAATATGGCAAACCCGACCATCACAGCCATGGTTAACAGAATGGCCAGCAACGCAGGCACCTCCCAGCCAAAGTGGTGAATCTTGGTCCCGAATGTCGCGTTGATCAGATGCGCAAAGGGCACCTGCCCCTCCATAATCCCGACCAAGGTCAGGGCGGCAAACAGCGCCATAACACCTTGGGCATAGTTGAAAATGCCCGATGCTTTGAAGATCAAAACAAACCCCAAAGCGACAAGCGCATACAGCACCCCGGCCATCAGACCGTTCAGGAACACCTCCATCGCAAAGATTAACTGCTCAGGCATAGGCCCACTCTCCCATTAACTCTCAAGTTCCGTCTCGATGACGTAATATTGCGTGATCTCGTTGGACCGATAGATTCTGACGGCAATCCTAGGCTCAATCCATTCATTGCTTGCAAACCAATCGTCGTTGTCGATCATCATCGGCACATACCGCCCACTTTTGAGACTGGCTTCTACCCAGCCCTCCGCTTTGTCCGGACTATTTTCGCGACCAATCACGGCGCAAAATCGTGTTCCTGCAATGTCGCCTGTCGACATGCTGATAAACGGCTCATCGAACCCGCGAAATGCGGCAACGGTCCCATCTTGCAATCCCAAAACAAGACCATCCACATCCGCCGACGCCTGTTTCTCAAACGGCATCAAACATCGAGCCTCAAATTCAACCCACGCACCAGCCTGCGCTGTTGCGCCGAACATCGTTGCCGCGCACGCAGCGGGAATACAAATTCCATACGCATGGAATACGCGGATCATACCCCTTATTCCGGCCAAAACCCTAGTCATGCGACACGCCTAGATAGGCATCAATCACGTCTTGGTTGTTGCGCACCTCGTCCGGCGTGCCGTCGCCAATCTTCTTGCCATAATCCATGACCACAACGCGGTCGCTGAGGTCCATAACCACGCCCATATCGTGCTCGATCAGGGCAATCGTGGTGCCAAATTCGTCATTCATCGACAGGATAAAGCGGCTCATGTCCTCTTTTTCCTCGACGTTCATCCCCGCCATCGGCTCATCCAAAAGCAAAAGGTTCGGTTCCGCCGCCAAGGCACGGGCCAATTCTACACGCTTCTTCAGACCATACGGCAAACGCGCGACAGGGGTTTTGCGAATGGCCTGAATTTCTAGGAAATCGATAATCTTTTCAGCAACTTCCCGGTTCTCGGTCTCTTCCGCCTCAGCACGCCCTTTCCAAAGCGCCTGTGAAAACATACCCGTCTTCATATGGGTCAAACGCCCGGTCATAACGTTGTCCAGAACGCTCATGCCCTCAAACAAAGCGATGTTCTGAAAGGTCCGCGCGATACCTTGCCGCGCAACCTCGAACGGTTTCATCGAGGGACGCGGTGCGCCCTTATACAAAACTTGCCCCTCTTGCGGGACATAGAAACCAGAAATCACGTTCAACATGGATGATTTGCCAGCACCGTTGGGGCCAATAATTGCGCGAACCTCGCCCTCACGAATATCAAAAGAGATATCCTTGATCGCTTCGACACCGCCGAACCGCAGGGTAATATTTTGCATTTCCATGACAACAGGCCCAATCTGGCGCCCATCCGCGGTCACATATCCGTCCGCCTGATCAAGCATGAAACCGATCCCTCTTCATCTCGCTAAATAAACCTCCGCCGGAGGCTCCAACGTCAAAATCCATCATTCCGCAGCCATTTTTTGCGCCACGGGTTGCACCGCCGCACTGCGAATATCCAACGTCGCGGAAATCGCACCTTTGCGACCGTCCTCATACGTCACTTCCGTGGTGGTCGAAACGTCAGTGGAGCCATTGTAGAGGGCATCAATAATATCCGAGAACTTGTCCTCGATTATCCGGCGACGGACTTTTTGCGTCCGGGTCAGTTCGCCGTCGTCCGCGTCCAACTGCTTGTGCAACACAACAAAACGATGGACCTGGCAGTCCGACAACATCTCGTCCTGCGCAACAGAGGCGTTGACCTCCTCAACATGGGACTGGATCGTTGCAACGACCTCAGGGTGTCCGGCCAGTTCCTGATAAGACGCATACGCAATGTTGTTGCGTTCCGCCCAGTTGCCGACTGCATTCAAGTCGATGTTGATAAAAGCCGTGCATTCATCGCGCTCATTCCCGAACACAACCGCTTCCAGAATATTGGGGAAAAACTTAAGCTTGTTCTCGACATACTTAGGCGCAAACATCGACCCAGACGCCATTTTTCCCACATCTTTTGCACGGTCAATGATGCGCAAGTGACCCGAGCTTTCTTCGATGAAACCCGCGTCTCCCGTCGCAACCCAACCTTCGGCATCTTTGGTGTCGGCGGTGCTGTCTGCGTTTTTGTAGTATTCAACAAAAACGCCGGGGCTTCGGTAAAACACCTCGCCATTGTCTGCGATACGCAGTTCAACACCGGGGCACTGCACACCGACCGTATCAGATCGCACCTGGCCATCTGGTTGCGCTGTGATGAACACGGTGGCCTCGGTCTGACCGTAAAGCTGTTTCAGATTGATACCCAAAGACCGGTAAAAATCAAAAATTTCGGGCCCGATTGCCTCACCCGCAGTATAGCCGACGCGGACACGCGAAAATCCAAGGGTATTCTTCAATGGCCCGTACACCATCAACTCGCCGATGTTGTACAACAGACGATCAGATGCGCTGACGCTTTCGCCGTCCAAAATCGCAGGTCCCACGCGACGTGCCACGCCCATGAAATAGTCAAACAGACGCTTTTTGAAAGGTGACGCGTCTTCCATGCGGATCATCACATTGGTCAACTGGGTCTCGAAAACGCGGGGCGGTGCGAAATAATAGGTTGGTCCGATTTCACGCAAATCTGTGTGCATGGTTTCGGCGCTTTCAGGGCAGTTTGTACAAAACCCTGTCCACAACGCCTGCCCCACAGAAAAGATAAAATCACCGACCCAAGCCATCGGCAGATAGGCCAAAATGCTATCAGACTGGCGCAAACCATCGAATTCGGATGACGATTTGGACGTCTCAATCACATTGCGGTTGGACAAGACGACGCCCTTGGGCTTGCCGGTTGTGCCGGATGTGTAAAGCATCACGCAAGTGCTGTCGTAATCCAGCTTCGCGATGCGAGACTTCATCTCTGGCTCAAGGGCGCTGCGCTTGTCACGGCCCGCAGCCTGCACTGCACTATACTGCGTCAGGGCGGAATGATCGTATTTGCGCAGACCGCGTGGGTCCAGATAAATCATAGCCTCGAAATCAGACAACTCTGCCTGAACTTCCATAACCTTATCGACCTGTTCCTGATCGCCTGCGATGACAAAACGCGCACCACAATGGGATAAGGTATATGCCATCTCCTCGGCGGCGGCGTCCTGATACAAGGGGACCGGAACCGCGCCGACCATTTGCGCGGCCATCATGGACCAATACAAATAGGGGCGATTGCGCCCGATCACGGCGATAAAATCACCTTCTGCAACGCCGAGGTCCAACAAACCAAGCGCCAAGGCCTCAACCTCTTCGCAGGTTTGCGACCATGTCCAGCTTTGCCAGATGCCGAACTCTTTTTCACGATACGCAGGCGCGTTACCGAATTCGGATGCGTTGCGATACAAAAGCGCCGGTACGGACACCAGCCCGTTTGCGCCATCAGACGTTTTAGACAATTCTACTTCCTCCCAAACCAACCACTCCCACGGTCGGCCCCGATCGCTCAGGCGATTCTTTGATCCCCCAAGGATGATGAGAACAGACTGGGCGTCAACTTTTTCCTGAAGTTTTCCCAAACCTTTCGAATTGTAACAGGGCAAAATCGACGCTTGATCTTAAGCGGAACAGCCCCTCACAGTACCAGCACCCGACTGCGCCCAAAGGGCAAAGACGGGGACGTGTCATGCGCGTCAGCGCCCCTTTTCTTCAAACAGCCACATCAAAGCATGTGCATCACACAGGGTCCAAGCATTGCCCCAAACCCGTTCAGACACACAGACGTTGACTGCCGCAGGCCTCAATCTGATCGGGCAGGCTTTGACCATTTACGACCACGACCTGAAACTTGCGGTATGCAACGCACCGTTCCAGCAAATGTTCAATTTACCCGACAAGCTTGTGACACCCGGCGCTACGTTTGAGGAAACAATTCACCACCTTGCGACACTGGGCGAATATGGGCCTGTCGACGATGTCGACGACTTTGTGCGTGAACGCGCCGAAGTGGCCCGCGCATTTCACCCCCACTACATGGAACGCACCCGCGCGAACGGACGCACAATTTCTGTCGAAGGATCACCCCTGCCAAACGGCGGATGGGTGACAGTCTACACCGACATAACACCCAGCAAACAACAAGAGGCGCTTTTGCGCGCACGTTCCGAAGAACTTTCGGATCAGGTGTTGGCACATGCAGAAGAACTGGCCTCGACCAACCGTGCGCTTGCCGCAACTGTAGGGGCGCTCGAAGAAACAAAGCGCCACCTGACCGATCTCGAAGCGCGGACCCGCCTGACAACCGAAATGATGCCCGCGCATATCGCGCATGTCAGCAAAGGCGGGCACTATACATTCTCCAACAACCGCCTGTCCGGCATCGTGCCAGGTCGCCCCAGCGATATCCTGGGACACCATATTGCAGACATTCTTGGGCCATTCATTTATGCCCGCATCGAAGATCAGCTTGCCTTGGCCTATGCGGGACAGGACGCATTGACCGAATTCACAGACGTAGACAGCGCCCGCAGGATCAGGGTGGCCTTTGCGCCAGATGCAAACGGCGGGGCCTATATTCTATCGACAGACGTGACAGAAGAAACCCAAGCCCGTGTCGCCCTTCAGCAATCACGCAGGCGCGCATTGGCCGCGCAGCTGACATCGGGATTGGCGCATGACTTTTCCAATCTTTTGACGATTATCCTTGGGCTACAATCCAAGCTGGCCCGTATGGGCACTCTGCCCGACGACGCCCATCCCTTGGTTGAAGGCACAATGGCAGCCGCAAAACGCGGCGGGCAACTGCTTGGAAGTATTGCCGACATGACGGGACAGCGCATTCCACGCCCGCGTGCCACGCATCTGGAAAGCTTGTTGCAAGACTTGCAAACCCTCACAGAGCCTACGCTGCCACACGGTGTGACACTGTCGATCCACAACGCAGGGCCGCAATCGCCTGTGTTGGTCGATCCAGGTGCCGTTCAAGACAGCCTTGTCAATTTGATCCTGAACGCCCGCGATGCTTGTGGGGCAGCAGGAGAAATCACTTTGGACGTTGAAACGGTGCAGGACACATGGATTGACTTTACTGTCAGCGACACCGGTTCCGGATTTTCTGACGCGGCACTGGAGCAGGCATTTGATCCGTTTTTCAGCACCAAAGGCAGCGAAGGATCCGGGCTGGGATTGCCCATGGTCTATGACATCACCAAACTGGCGGGTGGCGATGTGCGTGTGCGCAATACAGCAAAAGGCGGGGCAGCGGTACATATGCGTTTGCCGCTCAGGTATAGCCCCTCCACCCAAGGTGGATTGGCCTTGCTGGTCGAAGACAACAGCGCGTTGCGGGATCTTTACCGCGAAATGTTGATGAACCTGCGCTTCTCGGTCATTGAGGCGACCAGTGTCGACGAAGCTGTAGCGCTTGTCGCTGACTTGCCTGATATCGCATTGGTGCTGTCGGACATTCGATTGGAAGGACAAGCGACAGGTCTGGATTTGGCGGACAGATTGAAAGCCGCGCAAATTCCGGTAATTTTGATGACTTCGCTTCCAATGTCGGACCCTTTGCACCAAACCGCACAAAAGTGCGCTCCGGTGTTGTGCAAACCTTTTGACGAGGCCGCCCTGAAAATCCTGTTGACCCCGAAAGCTGCGACATGACCAAACCACTGGTAACTATTCTGGACGACGAACCTGCCATCCGGACAATGCTGGCCGATGCATTGGAAGACGCCGGGTTTCGAACGATCGGGTTCGGGCGGGCGCGTGAATTTGAAGCCGCCCTAAAGCACCAGACACCGGATGTGTGCCTTGTGGATCTGTCGCTGCCCGACACAGACGGGCTGACGGTGGTGCATAAGTTGGCACTGGAAAAAGGGGCCATCGTCATCATCATATCGGGGCGCGCCAAGGTGCAGGACAAAGTGACCGGACTGGAACTGGGGGCGGATGATTACATCATCAAACCCTTCGATCCGGCCGAAGTCGTGGCCCGCATCAGGGCGCGGCTGCGATCTAGCAAAGCAGAACAACAAAGCAGTAACTCAGCCATCTTCAACGGATGGGTGGCCCATTTCGACAGCTATCTCTTGATCGATGCGCAGGGGGTTGAGACACCGTTTTCACATGCAGAAGGCGAAGTGCTACGCCTGTTTCTCAATAGCCCGAAGCGTCTGATCAGCCGCAGCCAAATGCAGCAAAGCCTTGGGGGGGCCGCTGGCGAAAGCTTTGACCGTGCCATGGATGTACGAATCTCACGATTACGGACAAAATTGCGCGAAGATCCCAAAAACCCACAATTGATAAAGACGATCTATGGGGCAGGATACATCTTCCTCGGCGACGTCAGTTGGACATAAGGGCCAGGGCGCAGTTTCTTTTCGCCAAAAATATCCCGGGGGAGTCCGTAGGACGGGGGCAGAGCCCCCTTCACATCGCCAAAATCGCTGCTAGAATCACGACAATGCTCGACGTTGTCCTATATCGCCTTGGCCGCGCAGCCAGACCGCATTTCTACCGGGTGGAAATCGCAATGAACCTGTTTTCAGAAGTTTCGGTGTTGCGCGAATGGGGCATGCAAGGCGGTGCCCCCCGCGAGGTCATCACCTGCTATGGCAATCTGCGCGATGCGTCGGTCGCTGCGGATACGTTCCGCAAAAAGGCTTTGAAACGCGGATATGAACGCGGTTAAAGCGCTGAAACCGCATCTGCCAGAACAGACAAGCCCGCGACCAGATCCTTGCGCTCAGTGTCTTCCGCAAAATCGTGGCTGATCCCGTCAATCGATGGCACAAACACCATTGCCACAGGCATAAGACGCGCCACATTTGTAGCGTCGTGCAATGCCCCTGACGGCATCGTTTGCCAGGCATTTGGCGCGGCACGTTGCGCCGCCAGCTCCAACGCGCCGCGCAAACGCGCATCCATCGCGACAGGCTCAAGCCCAAGCATGTCGCCGAACTCAACCGTAAATCCACCAGCCTCAGCCACTTCAATGGCGGTGTCGCGCACAATCTTTTCCATCTGCGTCAGACGCTGCACATCCGCGTCACGCCATTGCATCGAAAACGTCGCACGGCCTGGTACAATTGACGACGCATTGGGGTGCAATGTGACATGCCCGATGGTCCAAACCGTTTGTGGCGTTACAACATTGCGAAACCGATCATTCAGCACTGCATTGAATTGTGACACAGCCTGAAAAGCGTCGCGGCGCAGCGCCATGGGTGTAGTCCCTGCGTGGTTTTGCTGCCCTCCAAAAGTGATCTTCATATCGCGAATACCCACGATGTCTGTCACAACACCAATCTGTAATCCACCTTGGTCCAGCGCCGGACCTTGTTCGATGTGCATTTCAATGAACCCGGTAAATCGGGACGGATCAACATGCGCACCCGCAACCGAAGCCATGGCTTTTCGCGCGTCCCCCAAAGCCACACCCGAATGATCGGTCAACTGATCCGCCATATCCAAAGACAACAGGCCAGACCAAACCGCACTTCCTGTTGTCACGCCAAACCGGCCCTCTTCATCCTGAAAGGAAACCACAGACACAGCAGGGCCGCCTTGTTCACGAGACGCCCGCGCAATTTCAAGCGCTGCAACAACACCCAAGGCGCCGTCCAGCCAACCGCCTTCGGGCTGGCTGTCGCTATGTGACCCCAGCAAAAGGGATGGACCATCGACCAAACCGAACAGATTGCCCATCGCATCGAACACCGGCGTCAATCCTGCGTCCTCCATCCGCGTCGCCAACCAGTGACGCGCCGCAATGTCTGCGTCCGAATACGCAGGGCGCACAACCCCGGTGCCTTGCGCCCCAAAGCTGCGCAGGTGGTCCAGATCTTGCAAAAAACGGTCTGCATCAACGATCATTTGGCGCAATTCCTTTGGATTGGTTGACCCGGTGAGACGGGCAGTAAATAACGAAGGCACACTAACCGCGCATGCAAAGGCCTGTCTATGGAACATCCACCCATCGGGATTGATCTGGGAACAACAAATTCGCTGATTGCGGTCTTTGAGAACGGGGCGCCGCGACTGTTGTCCAATGTTTTGGGCCATCCACTGACCCCGTCCGTGGTGTCCATGGATGGCAAGGACGTGTTGGTCGGTGAAGCGGGCCGCGACCGTTTGGCCACGCATCCACGCGACACGGCGGCGGCCTTCAAGCGATCCATGGGGACCGACAAAGTGTTTTCGTTGGGTGGCAAACGCCTGCGTGCAGAGGAATTGTCTGCGTTGGTTCTGCGCAAGCTGAAAGAAGACGCGGAACAGGCCTTGGGGATGCCCATCCGCGATGTGGTTGTGTCGGTACCGGCCTACTTCAACCAATCCCAACGCCAAGCGACGATGGCGGCTTGCGCTATGTGCGAATTGAACCCCGTACGGTTGGTCAATGAACCGACAGCTGCGGCATTGGCGTATGGCTTGCAAGACCGGGACGGCGAAAGCCAGTTTCTGGTGTTCGATCTTGGCGGCGGTACATTTGATGTGACCGTATTGGAACATTTTGATGGTGTGATGGAAGTCAAAGCCTCGTCTGGCGACGCCTTTTTGGGCGGAGAAGATTTTTCCGAAGCCTTGGCCAAAGGGCTGGCCGACAAGATCAACAGCCCATGGGCCAAACTCGGCAGCGATGACCAGAACCAGTTGCGCTTTGTGGCCGATGGGCTGAAACGGCGTCTGGGGACAGCGGACAGCCACGACGTCACCTTGAAACTTGGCGGCGAAAGCCACGATCTGACAATCACCCGCACCTTCTTTGAAACTGCGTGCTCCGGTCTATTGAAGCGGCTGTTGCGCCCGATTGAACGCTGCTTTTATGACAGCAATGAAAGCATGGAGACGCTGGACCGTGTCGTTTTTGTCGGCGGTGCCACCCGCATGCCGATGATCCGCCAACTGGTGGCCCGGCAATTCAAAAAACTGCCTGATATGTCCATTGATCCGGATCACGCCGTGGCACTTGGGGCCGCCATTCAAGCGGGGCTTGTCGCTGAAGACCGCGCATTGGACGATGTGGTCATGACAGATGTTAGCCCTTTTTCCGTCGGCATCGAAACCGCAACCCAATTGCGCGACGGATCTTCCATGGAAGGGTTCTTTACCCCAATTATTGAACGTAATACTGCCCTGCCCGCCAGCCGCGAGCGGTCATTTTCCACTATGGCGGACAACCAGACGGTGCTTGGGGTTGATGTCTATCAGGGCGAAGCCCCAATGGTGTATGACAACGTCCATCTGGGGCGTTTCGACCTGACGGTGCCCCGCGCCAAGGCCGGCATGGAAAGCATGATGGTGCGGATCACCTACGATCCGTCCGGTCTGATCGACGTGGAAGCCGTATCCACATCAACCGGCAAAAAAGCAGGTGTTGTGATCCGTGACAACGTCGTGGGCCTTAGCGACGCTGACATAAAGTCCAAGCTGAAAGCGATGCAAAAACTAAAGCTGCACCCGCGTGAAGATGAAGAAAACACAGCCCTTCTGGCGCGGATCAAACGCCTTTATGAAATGGCGTCCGGCGATGATCGCACCATGGTGCAAAATCTGTTGGTTGAATTCGAAACCGCATTGACCAAACAAGACCCTGACCTGATTGAAACGACCCGCGGCGAAATCTCCGAGGTCCTGAACCGCATCGACGACTACTATGTCAGCTAAATGGCCGTGGTCCGAATTGGATCTGGACGGGCGAACCGATGTGCGATCGGTCAAACGCGCCTACGCCCAAAAACTAAAAACCATCGACCGCAACGACGCCAATGTCTTTCAAAGCCTGCGCACGGCCTTCGATGAGGCAAAGTTTCTAGCCAGCCCAAGCCCCAAAAAACCCAGCATGCGGCAAGCAGCAAACGGGGTGGAAACCGTGCCTGGCGTTGTGTCTTACACCTTAGATTTCGACGACCTTCCGGCAGCATCGCAGCCCGAACAAGACCCCAACCCGCAATCCGAAGGACCTGACCTTTCCAAGGCGCCACCGGAGGACTTGGACACAGAAGACACAATCGTTCCCCTTCCTACCGCCCCCCTTCCTACCGCGATGTCGACCGCATCCAACCCTTGGTCCAAACCAGAAGAAGAACCACAAAGCGACGCGGACAAAGAAGCCGATTTTTTCCGGGATCTCGCAGCAACTTATAACACAGGCGTGTGGAAGCTGACCCCGCTTCAAAACTTACTTGAACGCGACATCGCCATGGATCGTGGCGTACGGGATCACGCAGAATATCTATTGTTTGACCGTCTGCGCGAAGCTGTTGTGGAAGAGGGACGTTCCATTTCGCAAGGTGTCGCTAAGCTGATGGAACAGAACTTTGGATGGGCCAGCGACGGCGTTCGGTTCAACAAGAAATTTGGCTGGCATGAAGGCTCTGAGCTGGTGGCCTATGACGTTGCGCGGGCCGTGCAATCGCAAAACGTCAAAGCCCAACCGCGCCCACAAAAGACACCGCTACATGCCAAGCGTGCCCGCATTTTCATGTGTTTGATTATGTATATGGGGGGCGTTTTTGTTCTTTATCCAGATGGACTTACGGCGGAAACCTTTCTGTTCGGAACCTTCGTTGCAGCCATCAGTTTTGGCATCATTTGGTGTTTCGTTTTGTTCCTCTATCACTGGGGCAACGCCCTGATCAGCGCGGTTCGTCGAATTGGTATGATCGACCGATACATCACACGGGTTTGGCAAGCGTCCGTGGAACGCGCCGCATGGTTCGACCGCATTGACACGGTCCTTCACTTGCCGGGTCCAAGGTCTACAATGTTGTTTAGCGTCTCCTGCGCAGTGACGCTTTTGGTGCTGATCTCTTGGGGTCTGTCGCGAATTTAACGGTCTGATGCTACGTCAAAAACAAAGATGGCGCAGAGTGTCCCCCGCGCCATCTTTGTAAATTTTTCCGTGTAGGATCACTCAGCCGCAATCGCACCTTCCGCTTTCTCGACCTTCACAGCAGAGAATTTGAATTCCGGAATTTTGCCATAGGGATCAATCGCAGGGTTCGTTAAGATATTGGCCGCCGCTTCAACGAATGCAAATGGCAAGAACACCATGTCCGGGGCCACCGCACGGTCCATCCGCGCCATGATCTCGATGGAACCGCGCTTGGTGGTCAGGCGCACATGTCCACCCGGCTCCACACCCAACTTGCGCAAGGTGGAAGGGTGCAAGGAACAGTTTGCTTCAGGCTCTAACCCGTCCAGCACACTTGCACGGCGGGTCATGGACCCCGTGTGCCAATGCTCAAGCTGCCGACCTGTGGTCAGGATCATCGGATACTCCGCATCCGGCGTATCATCCGGCGCAATCACGTTTGCAGGGGTGAATCGTGCGCGCCCTTCGGGACGCGGGAAGCCGTCACCAAACACAACGGCTTGGCCCGGGTCGGTCGGCGTCAAGGACGGATAGGTCACCGCCTCAGTCGCCAAACGGTCCCAGGTGATGTTGTCCAAGCTGCGCATGTTCACCTTCATTTCGGCGAACACCTCAGAGGGGTCCGTGTAGGTCCAAGGCAATCCGCAGCGCTTGGCCAGCTCAACCTCGATCCACCAATCTTCACGCGCGTCGCCGGGGGGCGTGACCGCAGGGCGCACGCGCTGCACTTGACGGTTGGTGTTGGATACTGTGCCTGATTTTTCATAAAGCGCCGAGGCTGGCAAAATTACATCCGCATAGTTGGCTGTTTCGGTGATGAAAATATCCTGCACCACCAGATGATCCAGCTTTGCCAAAGCATCGCGTGCATGTTCAACATCGGGGTCCGACATGGCGGGGTTTTCGCCCAAGACATACATCGCCTTGATGTTGCCCGCATGCACGTCATCCATAATCTCGGTGACGGTCAGGCCTTTTTCGGCTGAGAAGTCATCGGACCCCCAAACTTCGGTAAAGGCAGATCGCACACCATCATCCATGACCGACTGATAATCCGGCAAGAACATCGGCACGAGGCCCGCATCAGACGCCCCTTGCACGTTGTTCTGACCACGCAATGGGTGCAGACCCGATCCCGGACGGCCCACTTGGCCCGTCATCAGCGCCAAGGAAATCAAGCACCGCGAATTGTCGGTGCCGTGGATGTGCTGGCTGACGCCCATACCCCAGAAAATCATACCCGCCTTGGCACCGGCAAAATCACGGGCCACAGCGCGCAGCGTCTCAGCATCAATGCCGCAAATCTCGGACATTTTCTCGGGGGTAAAGTTCTTCAGATGCTCTTTTTCAGCGTCCCAGTTTTCGGTGTAGGCGTCGATGTACTGCTGGTCAAACAGACCCTCTTCCACGATCACATGCATGATCGCGTTCAACATGCTCACATCCGCGCCCGGGCGGAATTGCAGCATATGTGTCGCAAAGCGTTTTAGCGCCTGACCGCGGGGGTCCATCACGATCAACTTGCCGCCGCGTTTGGTGAACTGCTTGAAATAGGTTGCCGCAACGGGATGGTTTTCAATCGGGTTCGCCCCGATGACGATCGCTACATCGGCGTTTTCAATCTCGTTGAAGGTCGCGGTCACGGCACCCGATCCTACGTTCTCGATCAAAGCAGAAACGGAAGACGCATGACAAAGCCGCGTACAGTGGTCGACGTTGTTGTGCTTGAAACCCTCGCGGATGAATTTCTGAAACAGATACGCTTCTTCATTGGTGCATTTCGCAGAGCCAAAGCCCGCTACTTCACGGCCACGGCCCTTCAGCCCGTTAGCTGCGGCATCCAAGGCCTCGTCCCAAGTTGCTTCACGAAAATGGGTTTGCCAGTTGCCGGGATCGACGTTCAGGCCCTTGGCAGGCGCATCATCACGGCGGATCAAAGGTTTGGTCAAGCGGTGGTTGTGGTGGATGTAGTCATAGCCAAAACGGCCTTTCACACACAGACGACCTTCGTTCGCAGGGCCATTGATGCCCTCAACGTATTTCACCTTACCGTCTTTGACCTTGATCGAAATCTGGCACCCAACACCACAAAACGCACAAACGCTTTCGGTCTCGGAATCAAAATCCTTGCTGTCGCCAACCCCTGCGCCTTCCGTCACGGCTGCAGGCATCAAGGCACCCGTTGGGCAGGCTTGCACGCATTCACCGCAAGCCACACACGTCGAGGCACCCATGGGATCCGCCATATCAAAGGTGGGATAGCTGTCGTGACCACGGCCAGACATGCCAATCACATCGTTGACCTGAACCTCGCGGCACGCACGGACACACAAGCCACATGAAATACAGGCGTCCAAGTTCACTGACATCGCAACGTGGCTGTCATCCAACAGCGGAATGCGGCCTTCTTCCAGTTTTGGAAAGCGGCTCTCAGAAACGCCATTCAAGTCCGCCATGTCCCACATGTGCGCGGACTTGTCATGGGCCACATCGCGGTCGGGAAGATCAGAAACCAACATCTCGACAACCATCTTGCGGGCACTTTCGGCGCGCGCAGAATTGGTCGTCACAACCATGCCCTCATTGGGCTCACGAATGCAGGACGCCGCCAATGTGCGCTCGCCCTCGATCTCGACCATACACGCGCGGCAATTGCCATCGGGGCGATACCCCGGCGCCGGTTTGTGGCACAAATGCGGGATCACCAGGCCACGGCCATTGGCCACTTCCCAGATGCTTAGACCTGCGTCCGCTTCAACTTCCACACCATCCAGAGTGAATTTTACCGTGCCAGACATGCCGCGCTCCTTATGCCGTCGCGCCCTCATAGCAAATTTAACAAAGCGTAAGGACTCCCAATCCCGACACAGAGGGCCGAATTTGCGCCACGCTTGTTTCCGATATGGCACATTCCTCCCTGCTTCATCTCGCAAAATAAACCTCCCCCGGAGGGTCCAGCACCTTCCGCACGCGCCAACACTGGCCTATCAAGGAAAAAACAGGAGCCCCAATGTCGCACATAACGTTGATCCGCCACGGACAAGCCAATTCGGAAGCCAAGGATGAAGCCAGCTACGACCAGCTCAGCACATTGGGTGCACAGCAATCCAAATGGCTTGGGCAGCATCTAAAACAGACCAAAAGCCATCATATGCGACTTTTCACAGGGACGCTTCAGCGGCACATAGAAACCGCAAACAACATGGATACAGGGTTAGATCCGATACGCGACAAGCGGCTGAATGAGCTGGAATATTTCACTTTGGCGCAAGCCTTGGAAAAAGAACACGGCGTTCCCATGCCAACCGCACAGCCAGATTTCGCACACCACCTGCCCAAGGTATTTGCAGCGTGGAAGGACGGTATTCTGAACGGTGCGCCCGAAACCTTTGAGGCGTTTGAAAACCGGGTAAACGGCGCAATCAATGACATCGCTCAGGGCGATGGCCCTGCATTGGTGGTCACTTCCGGCGGTCTGATTTCAATGGTGATGCGCCAGCATCTGAAACTGGACATATCGTCCATGGCAAATGTGGCTTTGGCGATTATGAACACTTCTATACACCGGTTGTATCCGGTGGGCGGCACGTGGTCTCCTGTGATGTTCAACGCCGTGCCTCACCTTGAAGATCCAACGCGGCACCACGCACAAACACACGTCTGAAGGATGCATCCGCATGAAGTTATATTTCGCACCAAATACAATCGCAGTCGCTGTGGCAGTGACACTTGAAGAAGCAGGGCAAAGCTACGATCTGATTCCGGTGGATTTTGCCAATGGCGCACAAAGCAGCCCCGCATATCTCGGGGTCAACTCCAAAGGGCGTGTCCCGGCGTTGGTTGTTGGCGATACTGTGTTAACCGAAACAGGGGCTTTGCTGGACTATATCGCCGCATTAAATCCAAAGGCCAACCTTGTGCCAAGCGATCCGATGGACGCGGCTAAAATGCGATCCGTTATGTATTATCTGGCTTCTACGGCACACATCAACCACGCCCATAAAATGCGCGGTCATCGCTGGGCCGACACCGAAGCCAGCTTTGCAGACATGAAGGCGAAAGTTCCAGAAACGATGACAGCAACAGCGCAGTATCTTGAAACCGAATGTCTGGCCGGACCGTTTGTTTTGGGTGCGCATATCTCGATCGCTGACTTCTACCTTTATACAGTGTCCCGATGGCTGGAAGGAGACGGCGTGAATATGGCTGATTTCCCAAGAATAACGGCATTCCTGTCCATGATGGAACGCCGCGACAGCATTCAGGCCGTGCGCGCAGCAGGAGTCATTACATGACACATGTTTGGGTGCGCAGCGAACAACGCAACTTTGAAACCCGCGTCGGCCTCACCCCCGAAGGCGCCGCCAAATTGATCGCATCGGGCATCAAAATCACAGTTGAGCACAGCACAAACCGTTGCATTCCCTTGCAAGGTTACATTGATGCAGGCTGCGACGTGGCCGAAGAAAACAGTTGGCCGGATGCCCCCAAGGATGCGATTATCTTTGGTCTGAAGGAACTGCCCGACGATGGAACACCCCTGCATCATCGCCATATTATGTTCGGTCATGCCTATAAGGGCCAGCCATCCGGAATCCGGTTGCTACAGCGTTTCAAAGACGGCGGTGGCACACTCTATGATCTGGAATATCTTGTAGATGACAACAACAGACGCGTAGCGGCCTTCGGCTATTGGGCGGGATACGCGGGGGCGGCGGTGGCCCTAAAGTGCTGGGCCGCACAGCAACGGGGCCAAGTGGCAGGTGCAGTCAGCAGTTACGATGGATCAACACAAATGTTGCTAGATTTGCAATCAGAACTGGTGGCACTTGGCACGCAACGTCCCATCGGGCTAATCATCGGCGCGTTGGGGCGCGTCGGCGCCGGGGCTGCAGACCTGTGCACGGCCATGGGGGTTGCGACGACGAAATGGGATATGGCAGAGACCGCAAGCGGTGGCCCCTTTCCCGAAATCTTAGCCCACGATATCTTCTTCAATTGTGTATTGGCGCGGCCGGGCACCCCGGCTTTCGTGCCCGAATCAGCCTTATCCGCACCTCGCCAGCTTTGCGTGGTCAGCGACATTGCGTGTGATCCAGACAGCGATTTTTCCCCTATCAAAGTATACGATAGGGCCACGACTTGGGACGCGCCAGCGCTCCGGGTGCATACGACGCCGGTTCTGGATGTCACTGCCATCGACAATCTTCCGTCGATGCTGCCTGTTGAAAGCTCAGAGGATTTCGCAGATCAGCTTCTGCCTTCCCTCACAGGGGTTGGCCAGCTTGATGAAGGTGTGTGGGGGCGTGCCGCTGAAACGTTTCGAACACACGCGGAACGGATTTGACGGCGGCTGCAACATGAAAGGCATCGGTCTTGCGCCAAATCAGAATGAAACGCGTCCCCGAACAGGGGGCGCACCGCTGGATCAGGTTACTTCACACGGAACTCTGCGGAATCGCCATTGCCCTTGTCCGACGTGAATTTAACACGGCCTTCGCGGACAGTGACCTCCTGACAGTTGTACCCCAGCGGGTCCCCACCCCAGAACAAGTCACGGCAAAAATAGCCGTCTCGCCATGCCCATTGTCCCGTCACATCCCAACGCGCACCGCGCCCTGATATTGTGCCATCCTTGGACACTTCCAGTTTCACGAAAGGACGCGTTAGGGTCTTGCCGGCAACCAGATCAACGAATTGACGCTTGTCTTGCACTTTGGCGACATCTGCGGCAGCGGTGTGGGCAGATACACAGGCAGCGACAGCAATCGTGGCGAAAAACTTTTGCACAGGGCACACCCTTTCAACAGAACTTACCAAACAATACGCAGCACACTGCGATCTGGATCAAAATCTAGATCAAAAGTGTGACCGCACCCTCAACGTCAGCATCTATTTTGGGCGGTTTTTAGCCAAGTTAGCTTAATCCAAGCACATCCAACATGTCATAATGACCCGGAGATTGATCCAGCCCCCAAAGGGCCGCCTTCAATGCGCCGCGGGCAAAGATCCCCCGATCCGTCGCCATATGGCGCAAAATAATGCGTTCGCCGGGGGCCGCAAACAACACGTCATGTTCACCGACAATATCGCCGCCACGGATGGCCGAAAATCCGATGTCGCCGCGTTTACGTGCACCTGTGATCCCGTCTCGCCCGCTGTCACTGACATCTTTCAACGCAACGCCCCGCCCTTCGGCGGCGGCTTCACCCAACATCAAAGCCGTACCTGATGGCGCATCGACTTTGTGGTGGTGGTGCGCTTCGATCACTTCAATATCAAAGTCTTCATCCAGCGCCGCAGCCACCTTTTTAGTAAGCTGCGTCAAAAGATTGACACCAAGGCTCATGTTTCCGGCACGCACGATCACAGCATGACGCGACGCAGGTTCCAGATTGGCGATGTCATCGTCCGTCATGCCTGTTGTTCCGATCACATGCACAGCGCGGGCTTGGGCGCACAGGGCCGCAAAGGCCAATGTCGCAGCAGGGGCCGTAAAATCAATCACCACTTGCGCTTTTGAAATCGCTTCCAGGGCATCGTCAGTGACGATAACCCCGTTGGCTGTGCCGCCCATCGCCTCGCCCACATCGCGCCCGACCCAGTCATGGCCTTCACGCTCAATCGCCCCCGCAAGATGTGCACGATCACTGTCCAGTATCGTTTTAATCAGCATTTGCCCCATGCGCCCGGAGGCCCCTGTGATTACAATTCCCGGTCCATTGCTCATGTCATGTTTCCTTCCGCGCAAATCTGCCTTCATCTGTTACCCCGCAAGGCTGCGCTTGGCAAAGCCTGCGCGGGGCCTTACATGCACATTTATGGCAAAGAACAAATTTCAGGACGGCTCTGGCCCGTCACAAAGACAATTGCGTGTCGGTGAAACCATCCGCCGCGCTCTTTCCGATGTGCTGTCGCGGGGCGATGTGCATGACAGCGACTTGAACCGCATGTCGATCACGGTGGGCGAAGTGCGCGTGTCATCCGACCTTAAAATTGCGACAGCTTACGTGTTGCCGTTGGGGGGCGAAGGACAGGAAGACTGTTTGAAACTGCTGGCTCGCAACAAAGGCGAATTGCGCCGTTTCATGGGCAAGCGGTTGGCTTTGAAATTCACACCTGACTTGCGGTTCCAGTTGGACACCACATTTGACCGCATGGACGAAACCCGCCGCATGCTGGATCAGGCGGACGTGCGCCGAGACACGCAGGAATGATTTTCCGCATTGCCCTGATATGGTTGCTCAGTGCCGGGGTGGTTCAGGCCGCCACCTGCAAAGACGTAACCTATGAGGGCGCCGGATATTCCGTGTGTCATGTCGATATGGCGTCCGAAGACCTGCGATTGTTCCTGTATGATCCAGAAGGTGCGCCGTACGGCCAATTCGACGCGATCAACCGCGCCCTTAAAGCCCAAGGCAAAACACTTGGCTTTGCCATGAACGCCGGCATGTATCATGACGACCGCGCCCCTGTCGGCCACTACGTCGAGGACGGCAAAGAACTGATGCGCGTCATTCCCAATTCAGGTCCCGGCAACTTTGGCCTTTTGCCGAACGGCGTCTTATGCATCCGCGAAGGCCGCGCCGATGTGATAGAGACACTGCGATTTGTGGACGAGGCCCCAAGCTGCATCCACGCCACACAATCAGGTCCAATGTTGGTCATCGACGGTGCCCTGCACCCCCGCTTTCTGCAAGACGGCACATCGCGCTATCTGCGCAATGGCGTTGGCACATCTGCAGATGGCAAAACAGCAGTTTTTGTCATTTCCAAAGGGTTTGTGAATTTTCACTCTTTTGGATCGTTTTTCCGCGACCACTTAAAACTGCCACAGGCGCTGTTTTTTGATGGCAACGTCAGCCGGTTGTATGCGCCGGACCTGAACCGCAATGATTTTGGCCGCCGGCTTGGTCCAATCATCGGCACCGTCATTAGCACGGACACCCCTGCGAATTGACAGCATGTGCGGTGCAAGATAGGCCGCACGCTCTGAAACCTCCACAAAGGCAATCCCATGGCACGTAAACGCAAAGGTCGCGATATTTCCGGTTGGCTTGTGGTCGACAAACCGGCGGGTCTGACATCCACCGCTGTGGTCAATAAAGTGCGTTGGGCAATGGATGCCAAGAAAGCAGGCCACGCAGGCACTTTGGATCCGGACGCAACCGGTGTTCTGGCCGTCGCCCTTGGTGAAGCCACCAAGACCGTTCCGTTTATCACCCACGCCTTGAAGGCCTACACATTCACGGTGCGTTTGGGCCAAGCCACCAACACAGACGACGCGGAAGGCGAAGTGATCGCGTCAAGTGATCTGCGCCCCGAAGACGCCGCGATCAAGGATGCGTTGGGCGCTTTCGTGGGTGACATCATGCAAGTGCCGCCCAAATTCTCTGCTGTGAAGATTGATGGCCAACGGGCCTATAAACTGGCGCGTGACGGCGAAGACGTCGAAATCGCGGCACGTCCTTTGTGGGTCGAGGAATTGGTCATGACCGACCGCCCCGACGCAGATCACGTCACGCTTGAAATGACCTGTGGCAAGGGGGGCTATGTGCGCTCAATCGCGCGGGATCTGGGCGAAGCACTTGGATGTCACGGTCACGTCCGCGAATTGCGCCGTATCTGGTCAGGACCCTTCGATGCCAGTGACGGCGTCACCCTTGAACAGGTAGACGCTTTGGCAAAAACACCTGACCTTGATGCGTTTCTGCGCCCCTTGGAAGAAGGGCTGCAAGAGCTGCCCGAGGTCCGCGCCACAGATGAAGGGGCCGCCAAGATGCGCAACGGCAACCCCGGCATGGTCTTTGCCTCAGACGTCGAATATGGTGACGAATGCTGGGCGTCGTTGGATGGAAAAGCCGTAGCCGTTGGGCGTTTCAAGTCTGGTGAATTACACCCAAGCCGCGTGTTCAACACCTAAACCACCGGCCTTTTGTTACAACGGACGCATTTACGTTACAGATGGAAACACCGCTCACAGGTCTGTGAGCGATGCGCCACGTTTGTGTCAAAAACTATATCAAATCTTAACGATCTCATCAGAGAAGCGTGATCGAAGCTGTTTCCTGACACATTCGGAACCAATTGTTAAAACAGTTGCGACACACCGGAACCCTAAAAAAGGACAGACACATGACACAGCTTCGCACAATCACCACCGTACTGACTGCAGGCGCTTTTGCCACCCTTGCGTTTGACACGTTTGGACAGGCGATCAGCCCGTTGCTGGGCTACTCAAAACTTGCGCCAGTGGGCCTTGCTGGCGCGACCTTGAAATCTGTCTTCGGTGCCAATCCATCTGGCGCCGCCCATCTTCTACATGTCCTGACTGGCCTTGTCTTTTACGCCGTAGGGTACTTTGCAATTGCACGCCCCGTTCAACGCGCCATCTTACCCCGTTTGCATTGGTCCGTGACAGCCGCCGTTTACGGTGTCGCCCTATGGGTTTTGGCCCTTTATGTGGTGGCCCATTTGATCGCGGGCAATAAGCCTTTCCTTGGCTTCACCGGCATCACTTGGGTCGCGCTTTGGGGGCATGTTCTTTACGCCTTCGTTGCGGCTTACATCATGGAAGCCAAGGGGGCAGTATTGGAACTGCCAGGCCGCATGAAACCAGCAACCATCTGAAAACCTGTATAAAACCAAAGGCTGCACCATTGAAGTGCAGCCTATTTACTGGCACCAAGGGCTATGATCACACGTTCTCACACCAAAGGCGACGCACCATCGGTCGCTGTTTATTCAGATTGCGAATGCTACCGGTACAGCCTGACCCGAAACTGGGACACCTCGGGCCGCAAAGTGTTGTTTGTGATGCTTAACCCTTCGACTGCCACAGAAGTGCAAAACGACCCTACCGTGGAACGCTGTGAAAGACGCGCCCGAACGCTTGGGTTCGGGGCGTTTCAAGTCACCAATATCTTCGCTTGGCGCGACACTGATCCGAAGGGAATGAAGGCAGCAGCCGACCCCGTTGGGCCGCACAATGACGCCGCCATTCTTGATGGGGTTGCCTGGGCCGATGACGTGATTGCGGCGTGGGGTACACACGGGGCGCATTTGGCACGCGGAGCCGCTGTAGAAACGCTTCTTCGATCCACAAATCGCCCCCTGTTCCACCTTGGTTTGTCCAAGGCAGGCCATCCCAAACACCCTTTGTATCTACCTTACGTCCAGCAGCCCGAGGCGTGGCTTTAGTCCGTTTTCCAGCCTTCATCATCTGTTAACCAACCATCGGTTCGGGCTTTGGATCGAATCGTGATACGTGTTATGCAGCCGGTGGTAAATTCCGGTATGTGGGAAGTGTTTTATGCTTTGGTTGGCAGGTTTGATGGGTTTGATGGCAGTTGGTGCCGTAACATTCGTTGAAATGGACGAGACCGAAGAAGAAGCAGAAGAAACGCAGAACCCTACTGTGCGCCTTGAAAACGAAGAACAAGACGCATTGGAATTGGATGCCGCCACCTCCGAAAATGTGGCGGAAGATACAGACACCACCGTTGCTGACAGCGAAACAACTTACCCGCAAGATACCGACACCTTAAACGATGACATCCCCTACGACATCGCAAGTGATGACGCCGAAATTCTGGCAGGCACCGATGGCGCCGATGAATTGGACGCTATGGGTGGGAACGACCAGGTCGGCGGCCGAGGGGGCGACGACACCCTGTACGGCGGCGACGACAATGATGTCATGTACGGAGGTGATGACAACGACCTGGTCCATGGCGATGCAGGCGATGACACCCTGCACGGTGAGGACGGCAACGATACGTTGAATGGCGGCGACGGGGCCGATGCCCTGTTTGGTCACAATGACAATGACACGCTGAACGGCGGAAGTGGTAATGACAGTCTTTATGGATCTGCCGGTGACGACCTACTTTCTGGTGACGCAGGGGATGACGCCCTTCAGGGGGGCGACGGAAATGACATCTTGAAGGGTGGCGCCGGGTCGGACGCCTTGTTTGGCGACGACGGAGACGATGTGCTGAGCGGTGTAGAAAATGATCCCGCCACAACAGGCCTTAGCGACAGCGACGACAGTGACTTTCTGAATGGCGGCCAAGGCGACGATGAAATCCTGATGGGCGCGCAAGACATCGCCACGGGCGGCGCCGGTGCCGACACCTTCATCGCTGGGAACTGGATCACGGAAGGCAATGCCACATCGATTACCGATTTTAATGTGATGGACGATAATCTGATTCTGATCTGGGATGACAGCCTTGGGGAAGAACCCATGGTGGACCTTGAAGTTGATCCCGAAAACGAAGCCGTGATGTTTGTCAAAATGGACGGCGTGGTGGTGGCCACTGTCGATGCGGATACAGGATTTGATTACTCCGACGTATCCCTTATCCCGATGAGTGTGGCTGCAAGCGCTGGCTTTGCAAGCCTAGCGGCCTGATCAGCGCCTTTCACATCCAATTTCTCTTTGCCATTTGGCGCGAAACTTCCTATACGCGCCCATTGCTTGTGGAATCATAAGCAATACCTCCATGGGCCTGCACTGGACGACATCCCGGGCTGCGCCATCACACCAACCTTTTAAAGGAGACCCCGATGTCGATTACGCCAGAAGAAAAAGCACGACTGATGAAAGAGTTCGCCATCAAAGAAGGCGATACAGGTTCCCCAGAAGTGCAAGTTGCTATCCTGTCTTCGCGCATCGCGACACTGACAGAGCACTTCAAAACACACAAAAAAGACAACCACGGCCGTCGTGGTTTGTTGAAAATGGTTGCGACACGTCGGAAGCTGCTGGACTATGCCCGCGCCAAAGACGAAGCCCGTTACCAAGACCTGATCAAACGTTTGGGCCTGCGCCGCTAAGCGTTTTCCCAAAAGTGAAATCTATCAAAGCCGCGCAGTCCTCTGTGCGGCTTTTTGCTTTGATGGGTTGTCAAAGGTGGCCCACAACATGATCGTGACTGAATGGTTGGAATAATCATACTGGCCGACCTCGCCGCGGCCTTGACCGTTGTCGCTTTGACCCTGCTTTTGACCAGCGTTGTGTTTGGAATTGCCTTTGTGGTTTTCAAAACCTCTTTGCCGCCCAAAACCACGCGAGCTGTCATGGGGGTCTTGTGCTTGACTGGCCTTGTGTTTTTGTTTGTGGCCTATCGGTATCTGTCCGGGGATCATGCCCCGAAAAGCGCCAGTGACGCTGCCATTTTATTCTACTTTGCAGGTATCGCTGCAATGCTGTCGACCTCAGTGGCAGCAACCTTCCTGCGCCTTGCCTTAATTGTCATGCGGAATAAGGTTTTGGACGGCAGAACAAAGGCCGTTTTGGTCTCAGGCGCAGTCGTTCTGGGATATGTCTGCGGTTTCGTTGGTATGGTGATCCTAGAGCGCAATTTGGCGCAAAAATTCGCGCCCCCTGCCCCGATCACGCTGTCCTATGGCGCTGGCAAAACCCATTGCGTGCTGCCCAATCAGTTGACGTTTCACGAAGGACCAAGCACAACCTTCCCGCAGGCCTTTGCCCTTGGTCGCGGTGACCGGATGCGCTTGCAACCGGCCGCCAATGTTGAAACGCGCGGCTGGGTTGCTTTTGAGATCACAGACAGCGACCAAATCAGGGTCGTTTACGGGTTGGGGCGTCATATCAGGCAACTGCAACAAGGCCGCTGTCCTGGGGTAGACTAACGCCCCGAACCATTGCTTCGTCAGTCCCCTAACCCCAAGGCTTTCTTCTGATCTGACGCCCATTTGAGGATGGTCAAATCGAAGGTCAAAGCCATCAAGGACACGCAAATCCCAAGCACAAAGTTTTTGCCTAAATCGGTACCTGCCAATGTGCGTTGAAGTTCTTGGCCCAAATCTTGCGTGCCGATGAATGCCGCGATGATCACCATGAAAAATGCAAACATAATCGCCTGATTGAACCCGACAGCCATGGTCGGCAAAGCCAAAGGCAATTGCACTTTCCACAATTTTTGCATGCGGGTGGCCCCTGACATATCGGCGGCTTCGGTCATTTCTTCGGGAACAGATCGCAGCCCTTCGATGGTGTAGCGGGTCAGTGGCACCATCGCAAAAATAAGGATTGAAAAGATCACAGCAATGTCCGTGATCCCGAACAACATGATGGCAGGGATCAAGTAAACAAAGCTTGGGAATGTTTGGGCGGTATCGCAAACCAGCAGAATCCGGTTTGACCACCTTTCAGTCCGCGCCGCCCAAATGCCCAAAGGCAATCCGATCAGCATCGCCAAGGCCACGGCGGAAATCACGGAATACAGCGTGATAACGGACCGATCCCACCACCCCGAGAAAGCGACCAAAGAAAAGAAGATTGCAGCCAGCACCGCTTGCCGTTTGCCACCCAACCACAAAGCGAACGCAACAATCAGCAGAATGAAGGCTGGCGTCGGGATGGACAGCATGAAGTTTCTGAACGGAATCAACACCTGCACGTTCAGAAATGCCCGTAAAAACCCTGTCGTCGCTTTCACGGCATCAATGTTTAGAAAACCCTTGATCAGCGTGTCGATTTCCTTGCCTTGGCTAAAGTTTTGTTTACGCCCGATCGTCGATGCAACCTCAATGAATTGCGCCACTCCAATGAAAAGCACAAACAAACCCACACCCAAAAGCAACATTAAATGACGCTTCCACCACGGTGTCCCTTTTTCAAAATGCTCCGGCTGTTTGACAACCCACGCCTTGGACATGCGGTCCAGGGTCACGGCAAGCAACACGATCGTGACGCCAATCTCAAAAGATCGACCCAATTTGAAACTGCCCATCATCGCCAGCAATTTTGCGCCAAGGCCCGGCATACCGATGAAAGCGGTCAGAACCACCATAGCCAGACACAGCATGATGACTTGATTGACCCCCACCAAAATCTCGGTCCGGGCAGAGGGCAAGTAGACGTGGCGCAGCAATTGCCAACGGGTGCAGCCGCTCATTTCACCAGCTTCCACAACTTCGGGTGAAACTTTTTGCAAACCCAGTGTTGTCATCAAAATCATCGGGGGAATGGCGTAGATCGTGGTCGCCACAGCCCCCGCGGTTGGTCCCACTTTGAAGAAAATGACCGCTGGCAACAGGTAGGTGAAAAACGGCAAGGTTTGCAGCACAGATAATATCGGCTTAAGCGCCCGGTTCACCCACGGTTTGCGCCACGCCAAAATGCCCAGCGTCAAGCCAATCATAAAAGCCAAAGGCGCTGCCACAACAAGCACCGACATCGTCTCCATGGCAATTTTCCACTGGCCGATCAACGCCGTCCAAATGAATGTGCCGCCCGCCAGCGCAGCCATCCGCCACCCCCCCAGATAGTAACCGATCACAGCGCCAACAGCAGCAACAGATGTCCATGGAATGGGCCCAAGGTTTGGCCAACGGCGTTTGCCAAATAACAAGTTCGCAGTGACATCCAGCAGCCACTCCAAGCCTTCTGTCAATGTGCGGGTCAGTTTCAGCAGACCCAGGTCGTCTTTTACAAAGTTAAAAATAGCGTCAAGCCATATGGCAAAAGGGGGCACCAAACCTTCGGGCACCCGAAACAATACCTCGGGAAGTAGGCCCAAATAATGCACAGCCGTCATGAAGACGGCGACTGCCACCAGCACAAGTGCTGTTTTGGAACGATCCAATTCGCGAGAGGCGCCAGCGCCAGCCATTATTCCGCCCCCAAAAGAATGCCCAGCGCATCCTGTCGATGCAAGCCACCGATCACAACGCCATCACGGGCCACGGGAATGACATCGCGTGTATCCTGAACCAGCAGTTTCGCCATTTCTTTGACGGTCGCGGCGGCATCAACGGGATCGCCGCTGCCATGATCCTCGGATTGAACCAAGGTTTCAGCATGAATAACGCGCGCCTTGTCGATTTCTTCTGTGAACTTGCGCACGTATTCTGTCGCAGGGTGCAACACGATCTGATCCGGCGTGTCGCATTGTTCCACAGCGCCGTCTTTCATAATGGCGATACGATCGGCAAGACGCAAAGCTTCGTCAAAATCATGTGTGATGAACACAATTGTTTTGTTCAGCATCTGTTGTAGACGCAAAAATTCGTCCTGCATTTCCCGGCGGATCAGCGGGTCCAACGCAGAAAACGGTTCGTCCAAAAACCAGATATCGGGTTCAATCGCCAGCGATCTGGCGATGCCGACCCGCTGCTGTTGCCCCCCGGATAACTCGCGGGGGAAGTAATCTTCGCGCCCTTCAAGACCCACCAGTTTGACCACCTCAAGCGCACGGGCACGGCGTTCATGTTTGTCTTGTCCGCGCATTTCCAACGGGAAGGCCACGTTGTCCAGCACCGTGCGGTGCGGCAACAACCCAAAGCTCTGAAAAACCATGCCCATTTTATTGCGGCGCAATTCGATCAAATCTTTTTCGGACAGTTTCATGATGTCCTGACCGTCTACTTCGATCGTGCCGCCTGTGATGTCGTGCAACCGCGAAAAGCACCGGACCAGCGTGGATTTACCGGAGCCGGACAGCCCCATGATCACCAGCATCTCGCCTTTGTTGACTTCGATAGAGACGTCTTTGACACCCGCAATGTAGCCATCCGCGCGAATATCATCAAAACTATGATCCTGCGGCATCTTTTGCAGATACCCTTCTGGATCGGCCCCAAAAATCTTCCAGACGTTCTTGCATGAAATGACGGGTGCGGCGGTCATAGAGTGGCTCTTTTCATCGGTAAACAGATCAGTTTTGTCAAAAACACCCGCCCAAATTTACTTTGGACGGGTGCGTGTCGTCTTATGTCAGCAAGCCCTTAGGAGTTGCCCAACCAAGGCTTCCAAACGTCTGGGTTGGCTTCCAGCCAAGCTTCGGCTGCTTCTTCCGGCTCCATTTCATCGACATCGACAAACTTTGCCATTTCAGCGATTTGTGGGTTTGTGAAAGAGATTTTGGTCAACACGCCGTAAGCCGCAGGCCATTTGGCTTCCATGCCGTCCCATGCCGCTTTTTTCAGGTACCCTTTGGCAGGGTTGCCGCAATCATAAAGCGCGTCTTTGTTTGGGCCAACGGCTGGATCCTTGTCGCAACCGTCTTCCCATGCCGGGAATTCAACAAACTCGCCCGGCCATACGGCTTCGGCAAAGTTTGGCGTCCAGTTAAAGACGACAACAGGACGCTTGTCCGCTTCGGCAGATCCGATTTCAGCCCAAAGCGCCGCAGCAGATCCCGCGTTCACAACAACAAAGTCCATATCCAAGGCCGCAACACGTTCCTGACCGTGCTTCAACCAATCGACGGGACCATCCAGATAACGACCCTTGTCGCCCGTCTCGGCCGTTGCGAAAACAGCCGCGCAATCATTCAAAGCTTCCCAGCTTGGCAAACCCGGGCAGGCTTCTTTGGTCCACATCGGGTACCACCAGTCTTCGCGTGTCACCGCGTTGTGGTCCCCAGCGTCAACAATGCCACCTTTTTCCATGGCCGCGCGGTAAGATGCGCCAAATGCGCCTTCCCAGACTTCCAGTTCCAGCGTGACGTCACCAAGACGCACGGATTCGTACACCGCTTGGCTGTCCGTTGTGACATATTCGACGTTGTTGCCCATCTCTTCAAAGATCTGGCCTACGACGTTCGACATCACGATCTGCGATGACCAGTTGTGAATTGGAATAACAATCGGATCACTGCTGTCTTCGGCCAAAACGGCCAGTGGGGCAAAGGCAAGAACGCCCGATGCCAGAGCTGTTGTAAACTTATTCATGTGTTTCTCCCGGTTGGTGCGGCCTTTTGAAACCGCTTGGCTTATGGAAACGCCGCGTTGTGCGATCTTGCGTCGGGTGCCGGTTCTTGGGCACTGCCAATCTGAATTCCATGGTATACACAGTTGCACATTTTTCCTATCAATCAAGTTTTTTTCTTACAGGGGCGCAAATTTTCCAAATCCGGGTTTGAACATCCAGCCAACAAAATCTGCAGGCAGGTCCGATTTCAATGCACAGATGTCGCGTTTCGGGACGTCATGCACGTCGTTTTCTGAGAGTCTACGGCAAAGGAGACTGATTCCATGGGATATTCCGGTTTCAAAGTCATCAAAGAAGCCTTGTTGGGCCACAAAGGTTGGACACCAGCGTGGCGTGATCCTGAGCCAAAAGCCCACTATGATGTCGTCATCATAGGCGGGGGTGGGCACGGATTGGCCACTGCGCATTATCTTGCCAAAGTTTACGGCGTGCGCAACGTCGCGGTCATCGAAAAAGGGTGGATCGGCGGCGGCAACGTTGGGCGCAACACAACCATCATTCGGTCCAATTACCTATTGGACGGCAACGAACCGTTTTACGAATTTTCGCTAAAGTTGTGGGAGGGCTTGGAACAGGATCTGAATTACAACGCCATGGTCAGCCAGCGCGGCATCATGAACCTGATCCATTCCGACGCCCAACGCGACGCCTTTATCCGACGCGGCAATGCGATGATTTTAAACGGGGCGGACGCCGAGTATCTGGACGAGGCGCAAATTCGTGCTGAATACCCATTTCTGAATTTTGACGATGCGCGCTTCCCCATCAAGGGCGGTCTGGCCCAACGCCGTGGCGGTACAGTGCGCCATGACGCTGTTGCCTGGGGCTATGCGCGGTCAGCCGATCAGCACGGCGTCGACATCATACAAAATTGCGAAGTCACCGGTTTTCGCATCGAAGGTGGCAAATGCCTGGGCGTTGAAACCTCCAAAGGGTTTATCGGTGCGGGCAAAGTCGCGTCATGTGTGGCCGGATCTTCGGGTCGCTTGATGGCCAAAGCCAACATGCGCTTGCCCATCGAAAGCCACGTTTTGCAAGCCTTTGTCTCCGAAGGGCTGAAACCGGTACTGCCCGGCGTCATCACCTTTGGGGCGGGCCACTTCTATGTCAGCCAATCCAACAAAGGCGGCTTGGTGTTTGGCGGTGATCTGGACGGCTACAATTCATACGCCCAGCGCGGCAATCTGCCTGTGGTCGAAGACGTCTGCGAAGGCGGCATGGCCATCATGCCCATGATCGGGCGGGCGCGATTGCTGCGAATGTGGGGCGGCATTATGGACATGTCCATGGACGGCTCTCCCATCATTGACCGCACCCACATTGACGGGCTGTATTTCAACGGCGGCTGGTGCTACGGCGGCTTCAAGGCTACGCCAGCATCAGGCTATGTTTATGCCCACTTACTGGCCAACGATGCCCCCCACCCCACAGCCACAGCGTATCGGTTCAACCGTTTCCAAACAGGTGACATGATCGACGAAAAAGGCATGGGAAACCAACCCAACCTTCACTGACACGCGTAGTATCTAAAGTTTCCTCTGCCCCAAAAGGCCCCGCTTATGATTATCAATCACCCCCTCCTTGGCCCCCGCGACAGCGCCGAATTCGTCTATCTTGGCGACGCCTCGCTGATCGACCGTCCCGATCCTGAAACGGCCACCCCCGAAGATTGGCACGCCTATGCCTACCTGCGGGACAACGTGGCCGGCGACATGCGCGAACTTTGGTTTCATGAAGGCGGTGATCGGTCGTGGTTGGTGGTCACACGTAACACTCTGACCCACGAAATCAGCAAGGTCGAAATGGCATGCGATGTGGCACGCGCCCAAGGAAGGTCAAAATGACCCAGATAAACCGTGTATCCGGCGGCCAGATTGACCGGTCCGCAACCTTCAAGTTCAAGTTTGACGGTAAAAGCTATACAGGCCATCCCGGTGACACGCTGGCGTCTGCGCTGCTGGCCAGCAATGTACGACTTATGGGGCGATCCTTCAAATATCACCGCCCGCGCGGACCGCTCACGGCAGGGTCCGAAGAACCCAACGCCATCGTAGAGCTTGGCGAAGGGGCGCGCAAAGAACCAAACACCCGCGCCACTACAGCAGAACTTTTTGACGGGCTGGTTGCCAATTCACAAAATCGCTGGCCATCCTTGGCCTTTGACGCGATGGCCATCAACGACCGCTTTTCCAACTTTTTGACAGCGGGTTTTTATTACAAAACATTCATGTGGCCTGCCGCGTTCTGGGAAAAGCTGTATGAGCCGATTATTCGCAAGGCTGCGGGACTTGGGTCGCTGTCCATGCAAGAAGATCCCGACGTTTACGACAAGGGCTTTCGCCATTGTGATTTGCTGATTGTCGGCGCCGGTCCTGCCGGGCTGATGGCAGCCCTAACCGCCGCGCGGTCCGGCCAGCAAATCATCCTTGCAGATGAAGATTTTGCCTTTGGCGGACGTCTTATATCCGAGACTTTTTCCGTAGACGACGCGCCCGCCCTTGATTGGGTCAAAGCCGCAATCGCCGAACTGTCATCCTGTCCAAATGTACGCCTGATGCCCCGCACAACGGTGATCGGGGCCTTTGATCACGGTATCTATGGCGCTGTTGAGCGGATCACGGACCATCTTCGGAATGCCCCTGCTGGCACGCCACGTCAAATTCTGTGGCGCATCTATGCCAAGCAAACACTTCTGACTGCAGGGGCGACCGAACGCCCCATCGCTTTTGACAACAACGACCGCCCCGGGATCATGCTGGCAGGCGCAATGCGCGCTTACGTGAACCGCTTCGGCGCAGCCCCCGCAAAACGCGTGGCGATTTTCACAAATAACGATGATGGACATCGCACCGCAGCGGACTTGCATGCAAAAGGTGTAAAAATCGCCAGCGTCATCGACACCCGACCTGACGCGCCGAAGTCTTACGACTATGAGGTGCTTTCGGGGGCGCAAGTGGTCAATACCATGGGGCGTCTTGGGTTGACCTTTGCAGAGGTCAAACTGGCCGATGGCACAATGCGCACTGTCGAATGTGGTGCTTTGGGCGTATCCGGCGGCTGGAACCCCAATGTTCATTTGACGTGTCATCAACGTGGTAGACCCACATGGAACACCGATCTTGCGGCCTTCGTGCCCGGAGGTACTTTGCCCCCTGGAATGCGGGTTGCGGGTGCCGCACAAGGCATTTTTTCGACACAGGGCGCGATGCAATCAGGGGCGCAAATCGCAGCGGACATGCTTGGTACACAGGCAGCACCTTCACCCACCACCGAAGATGCGCCGACCAGCCAAACGCCTTTCTGGTATGTCGAGGGATGCAGCCGGGCATGGTTGGATCAGCAGAACGACGTGACCGTCAAAGATGTGAAACTAAGCCATCAGGAAGGCTTCAGATCTGTTGAACACCTAAAGCGCTACACGACGCTTGGGATGGCAACAGACCAGGGCAAGACATCAAACATCGGCGGGCTGGCGATCATGGCGGAATTGGCAGGCAAGGCCATTCCCGAAGTGGGCACAACGATTTTCCGCCCTCCCTATACTCCGACAGCTATTGGGGCTTTGGCTGGCAGAATGCGGGGCAAGGACTTTCATCCGACGCGCCTGACGCCATCGCACTATTGGGCAAAGGAACAAGGTGCTGTTTTTGTCGAGGTCGGCAACTGGCTTCGGGCGCAATGGTTCCCCCGGCCCGGCGAAACGCATTGGCGTGAAAGCGTCGATCGTGAAGTACGGCAGACGCGGGCGTCCGTGGGCGTGTGTGATTGCACGACTTTGGGAAAAATCGACGTACAAGGCACCGATGCGGCGACGTTCTTGAACAAAATCTATTGCAATGGCTTTGCCAAATTGGCGGTTGGGAAAACCCGTTACGGTTTGATGTTGCGCGAAGATGGCATCGCCATGGACGACGGCACAGCAGGACGTTTGGCTGAGGACCATTTTGTTGTCACAACGACAACCGCAAATGCCGTAAAAGTATACCAGCACATGGAATTTGTGCGCCAGTGCCTGTGCCCCGACATGGACGTGCAGTTGATTTCCACCACCGAAGGCTGGGCACAATACGCGGTTGCGGGACCCAATTCACGCAAGTTGTTGCAAAAGATTGTTGATCCTGAATTCGACATCTCAAACGACGGCTTTCCTTTTATGGCCTGTGCCAACATCACTGTTTGCGGCGGATTACGTGCACGGTTGTTCCGGATTTCCTTTAGCGGTGAACTGGCTTTTGAAATCGCAGTGCCATCGCGATACGGCGACGCGTTGATGCGGCGATTGATGGCCGAGGGCGAAGAATTCGACGTCACCCCCTATGGCACCGAAGCCTTGGGTGTGATGCGCATCGAAAAAGGCCACGCCGCGGGCAATGAGCTGAACGGCACAACCACCGCGTTGAACCTGGGCATGGGCCGCATGGTGTCAAAGGCCAAAGACAGCATCGGATCAAAACTGTCGGAACGCGACGGGTTGAACACGGCAGACGCCCTGATGCAGATCGGGATCAAACCAGTAGACGCCAACGATAAAATCACTGCGGGAGGTCATTTAATGGCCAAGGATGGCCCTGTGGATGCCGCGCACGATCAGGGCTATGTGACGTCTGCCGCCTTTTCACCGTCTTTGGATAGCATGATTGGCTTGGGCTTTTTGAAAAATGGCAGCACACGCGTTGGCGAAAAAATGCGACTTGTATCGCCTGTCACAAATTTAACGGTGGATGTGGAAATCGTGTCCCACCACTTTGTAGACCCAGAGGGGGACCGTGTTCGTGCATGATCTAACACCCATCACCGCATTGGGCGGCGCGACCCCGCAAGTGGAAACCGTAGGCACAGTCACCCTGTCCGAGAACCCCGGCCTTGCGCTGGCGTCCGTCATGGCGCGCGTGGGCTTCGAGACCGAATGCGCCAAGCATTTGGCCGACCTGCTGGACGGCGACGCACCGGGCCCCGGCAAATGCCGGTTGCATGATCCGGAAGCGGCATTCTGGATGGGTCCGGACCAGTGGATGGTTGGTGCCCCTTATGACACACACGAAACATTGGCCGATGACCTGAAAACACGTTTCGAAAACACCGCATCCGTGACAGAGCAATCCGACGCTTGGGTTTGCTTTGATCTGCGTGGGGCCAAAATGGAAGCCGTAATGGAATTGTGCTGCAATCTAAACATCCGTGCCATGCAAACAGGTGATGCGCAGCGCACATCTATCCATCATTTGGGATGTTTTGTGCTGCGTCGGGATCCCGAAGACGGGGTGCGCATTTGGGGGCCGCGGTCGTCCGCAGGTAGCCTGCATCATGCGCTAAAAACAGCGATGGTGTCTGCGAACCTGCTTTGAACCGCCTTTAGAAAGTACGCTTAGACGTTTCAAAAGAGACGACGATTTGTGGCAATACAGGCCACCGACAGGATTCGGCAAAATGCCTTGTCCAAATGAGCTACGTTCAAAAAGTTTAGAAAACTGGCATTTTTTTCACTCAGGTTCATATTTTTTGCAATTTATGAAAACTTCAGCTACAATTAAGTCAGTGGGACTGGGTTTTAAATTGTTGCTTCGGTGACAGCTGCATAAAAGGCATGCACCTTGAACTTTGAAAAGCATAACTCAGATATGGTTGCCCCCCTTTCCCAAGACCCGCATCGCACACGCGACAATGAGCGCGAAAAAGTGCTTGAAGTCGCCATCGGCCGGGAAGTGCGCAACTATCGGCGTCAGCAAGAAACCACCGTGGCGGAACTGTCTGGAATGACGGGTATTTCGATTGGCATGTTGTCAAAAATCGAAAACGGCAACACATCCCCGTCACTGACAACGCTACAAGCCCTCGCCAATGCGCTTTCTGTGCCGTTGACCAGTTTCTTTCGCCGTTTCGAAGAAACACGGCAGGCCGTTCATACCCCTGCGGGCGAAGGCGTGGAAATTGACCGTGATAGCACGCGCGCAAATCACCACTACACTCTTTTGGGCCACATCGGATCAAACGCATCCGGCGTCGTGGTAGAGCCGTATCTGATCACTTTAACAGAAGAATCCGACGTCTTTCCAACTTTCCAGCATGGCGGTATCGAAACGATCTACATGCTTGAAGGCAAAGTGGACTATCGGCACGGTGATGCGGTGCACAGCTTGCAGCCCGGAGACACGTTGTTTTTTGATGCCGACGCGCCACATGGCCCTGAGCGCCTGATAGAACTGCCGGCGCGTTACCTATCGATCATCAGCTATCCACAAAGCACATAGATCCAGCTAGGAATTCAATCGTAGCTCGTCTGAAATGGCGCGGGCCCATGTTGCGTTTTGATTGGCGAGGGCTTTCATCTCTGTGGCGACAACGGCAAAACCACGCCCCGCTTCGCCACTGCGCGCGGCCTCAACGCTGGCGTTGATCGACAACATGTTCAATTGGCGCAAAGATCGCGTAATCTGCGATACGACCTGCCGAACACGATCGTTCTTTGTTTGGCTCATATGCAACATATCGTGCATTTCATCGCGAAGATCGACTTCGGCTTGGGCGCCGACAATCAACCCTTCCAAGTACACCAGTTCACCATCTTGAAACACGGCATTGCCGCGTTCGCGCACAGGCACTAGATCGCCGTTGGGACGCACAAGCCTATAGGCCACATCCCAGTTTTTGCCTGCTTCAATTGCCGCATCAATTTCGGCAAAAACCTTTTCTTTGTCTTCTTCAAACATCAGTCCGACAAATGACACCTGGGCGTTGCCCAAAATTGCATCCGGCGCGTAACCCGTAATCAATTCCACGGCGCCGTGCATTTCCTTCATCGTGTAGTCGTCATCGTTCACACATCGATAGGCAAACACTTCAACTGACGAAAAAATGCTATCCAACACATCCTTCATTAGGTCACTCCGATTTCGATGTGGCCACAATGATGCTGTTTCCTGATTTTTCAGTTAATGGACGCCAGATTTCCGGATCACTTTTGCAATGGAGGTTCTGTCTCAAATTCAGGCCAGATACCGTTGGACGTCGGCAGCCCGTCATCGAATTGCGACAGGTAGTCCAACATCATGGGACGGTTGTCGATGAACCCTTTGTACGTCGCCAGTTCTTCGGGCAAATCACGGATCACACGGTGCAAACGCCGCCCCCATTTGGGCGCAGTCATCAAGTCCTGAAAGCTGCACAAGTAGCACCGGATCGGAAACACCAACGCATTGGACCGCGGCAGGCGAAAGAATGTTTGCAGTTCAACACGCAAGTGCTGTTTCGCGCCAATGTTTTCAGGCGTTAGCGACGTCTTTTGAATGCCCCATTTGTGGTAGTTTTCCGGGCTCGTGTCCAAAAGCGGGTTCACTGTCATGGTCCAGTTCAAACGCCGCGCGGGCGCCCCTTGCTGGATGTTCAGCAGAAACTTCAACGCCCGAACAAAAATCCCCTTTTCATGTGCCAATGGCACCGGCGCATGCCATTCAAAAAAGTTCATACCGATGTCAAAATCCAACGACCAGTCAGCCTGCGTCGTGATCATGCCTGCGTCCATCCACAGATTGTCATCGCGTTGATCAAGCACTGCGAAATCACCCTGCGATTGGCGCGTGATGTATTCCATCGGGCCGTAAGGCAGCGTGGTTTCGTCCATGAAGGTGAATGTATCGTCAATGCCAAGCGGCTTGTTGATCCAGCGCCATTGGTCGCCGTCGCGGTGCAGTTCAAACAGATCAGGATAGTCTTCGGATTTGGACACCATGATCAGTTCCAGCAAATCCCAACCTGCAAGCGTCATGTGCGGCAAGGATTGGCAGCGCAACGGATCATCCGCCAAAACTTTGGCGCGATCACGCATTTCGGAAACATAGTGTTCGTCCACATCAAACCGCTTTTCGTAAACGGAATCCGCAGGCCCGCCGCGATGCTGTTCCATGTTGACGGCGTACATGTAGCTGTCTTTGTCGAAGGGAAACGGAAAGCGCCGGATCGCACGGTCTGAGTTGTGGAAAGAATAGTCGTCGCGGAACGTCTCGTCGTTGAATTGAATGGTCATCAGCGGGCCTCCCTAGCGGTCCAGCACGAGGGTCTTGCCCTCAAATCGTGATACGCAGGGCATGATCTTTTCGCCGCTGCTGTGTTCATCGTCTTCCAGCCAGTGATCACGGTGGACGAAGTTACCGGTGTAATCGATCACGCGGGTTTCGCACATGCCACAGGCACCACCACGACACAGATAAGGGGCATCAACACCGACCCGTTCCATCGCTTCCAGCAGGCTTTCCTGTTCGCCAACCTGCACAATTTTGTTGGACACAGCCAGTTTCACCTCAAAGGGTTTGCCCGGTTGCGGCGCAAGGAATTCTTCGTAATGCACAGCCTCGCGGGGCCAACCAAGGTCTGCCGCCTTACCGCGCACCCAATCAATCATCCCTTTGGGACCACACACATAGATATGCGTGCCCAAAGGCTGTCCATCAAACAGGGTCTCCAGATCAATCGCCTGCCCCTGATCGTCATAGTAGACGTTCACATCATTGGGGTGGGTGGTTGTCAGATAATCGACGTACGATCCCAACGCCTCAGAGCGGCACGCATAATGCAGTTCCCAGTTCCCATGGGCGCGGTCCAATTGCTTGATCTGCGCGAGAAAAGGCGTGATGCCGATACCACCTGCAATCATCAGGTGCTTTTTCGCCCGCAAATCCAGGCTGAACAGATTGACCGGGTTCGAGATCACCATCTCGTCGCCCACATTCACGTTCTTATGCAGGAACAGTGACCCACCCCGGCCTTCGTCATCACGGCGCACCGAAATAGTATAGGCGGATTGGTCAAAAGGGTCCGACATCAGCGAATACGGGTTCAGGCGCGTAATGGCACCATCCTGCATCTCAACAACCGTGTGGGCGCCACCGGAAAACGTGGGCAACAAGCCGCCATTCACGGGTTCAAAGCGAAAGCGCGTCACAAGATCGTTCAATTCGGTCTTTTCAGTGACGCGGATATTGATTTTCTCGGCACCGCTCATTCGTAAATTCCTTTTGGTGCAGGGACGTTGCCGGGATCTTCGGCGTCGATACATACCCCCTGATAGGCGGCCAAACGGCGTGAATAGTGATCACGCACAAACAGGTTCAACCCGCAATGAGCGCACACAAAAGGATCCGTTTCCACATCTTCGGTGATGCCTTTACAGTGCACACATTGCATACGCCGCGCAGTTGAGCCGCGGTGTTCTGTCTGAATGGCTGTGTGCGGGATGCCGGCTTGCATGGCTTCATTCTGGGCTTGGCCCATCAGGCCTTCGGTGCCCGTCAAATACAGCTGCAACCCCATATGAGCATCTTGCAAAACGCGGCGAATGCGCTGCACTGAGGCTTGATAGGTCGGCCCCTCATAGAACTGCGCAGGGTTCAAGCCGCGCAGTTTACCGGCAAAATCCGTGCCGCGCGGGATAAAGATGATATGGGTTTTCGCCATCAGCTCCGGGGTGGCCACATCCATGATGGCCTCGGCCCCTTCAGCGTCTGCGATCATCAGGTGGTGCTTGCCAGGGCGTTCTTCCAAAGTGCCATAGACAGGGCGGCTTCGGATGGACGGGGGGAATTCGAATTTCGACATTGTCGTCCTCGGGTCACAGAAAAACGGGATGCCACGCACGGCGCGACACCCCTTTATTGATTTGGTTCAGCCTTTTGCTGTGCGGACCTTTTTGTCCTGATCGTAGAACGGCATTTCCTCTGCGGTTGCTGCCAGCTCTGTGCCATCCAATTGCACAACCGTCAGCTTGGTGCCGGCTTTGGCCGCGCTTGGGTCCAATCGTGCGATGGCCACGGAATAGTTGTTCAGATCAGAGGACAAACCATAGGTGATGACACCCACGTCTTTGCCATCCTGCATGATCCGCGCACCCATATCCATTTGCGCCATGCCGCCATCAGACAGCTGCACACCGTAGATTTTGAAGCGCTCTTTGCCTTCCAAAGCATAGTGGTTTTCCGCGCCGATAAAGCCTGTCTTACCGGGGGATACCGTGAACTCCAGACCCAATTCCCAAATAGTGTCGCCGCACAGATCGTTGTCGAAGGGGAAGGTTTCGGAATTGTCGCCCGGATAGAACAGCAAATAGCTTTCGATGCGCAACATATCGAGCGTCGAGAATTGCACAGGGCGTACACCCATATCTTTGCCTGCATTCAGAATACTGTCCCACAAATGCGTGGCATCCTTACCCCGGCAGAAGATTTCGTAGCCACGCTCACCGGTGTACCCCGTGCGGCTGATCATGACATCACGACCAAACAGACGCGTTTGCATGATGCCGAAATACGCCAGATCGCGGATGGCAGGAATTTCGGCGGCCAACAGATCCACGGACACCGGACCTTGCAACGACATGTCGTGCAGATCGTCGTCAAAAAGAACGGATACGTTTTTGCCGGCGGCAACGGTGGTCAATTGCTCCATTCCGATGCCTGTGCCGTGCACAACCAGCCACGTGTTCACTGACAGATGGTAGATAATGCAGTCATCCACGAATTTGCCATCGGCGTTCAGCATGGATGCATATGTGGACCGGCCAGGCGCGATTTTTTCGACGTTGCGCGTGGTGACACGGTCAATGACATAAGCGGCATCCGGACCGACCAGATGTACCTTTTTCAAACCCGAGACGTCCATCAATCCCGCCTTGGTGCGGATGGCCTCATAGTCGGCTTTTGCGCGTTCGGGCGTGTCGTCATAGAACCACGCAGTGCCCATGCCGTTCCAGTCTTCCAACTCTCCGCCGATTTCGGCGTGACGGTGCGCAAGCGCGGAATGTCTCCAAAGAATGGCCATGATGTTCTCCCTGTTCTATTCGAGTCTTTTGTTGCCAACATTGAGCCTCAGCTTGCTTTGAAAAGCAACATTCTCGTGCAATTTATTTTCCTGTCAGGCAAATTAAGGCGCAAAAAGCCGCCCAAATGGGCGGCCTTCCGTTTCAGTATGCGTCCGACTTATTTGTCGAATTTCTTGGCTTTCGCCGTTTCCGACTTTTGTCCGATCACCAGAACCACGACGCAGATTGCTGCTGCGACGAATGTTGCGATCCCGGGCAAGGCGCCGCCCCACCCCATAAACATCGCGCCGTCTACGACACTCCATGAGGCTTCTTCATATGGAAACATGATGTGTTCCTTTCAATTGAGTGTTGAGATTATTCGGCAGGTGTCACAGGAACATCATTGTCCCACTCGGGATACCCCGCAGCCGGAACCTTCACGAGGTCCATACCCGCAAGTTCCGCCCCTTCACGGATACGCAGCATGCCGAACATCTTAAGGATGTAAGACACAACGTAGCCCGGCACGAACCCAAGCAGGAAGAAGACAACCGCACCGATGATCTGACCCATCAAATTGATGGTTGGCACTTCGCCCGCAGCGCCTTGAAGGGCAGGATAACCCGACCCCCAGATGCCCAGCATAACAACACCATAAAGACCGATTGTGCCGTGAACTGTCACCGCACCCACCGCGTCGTCGATGCCGCGGCGTTCCAGCCAATCCGCACAAGGTTTCAGGATGATCCCAGCCGAGAACGCGATAATGAAGGCCAGCGCAGGGAAGTAGATGTCCAGACCGGACGCCGTGGAAATGATCCCTGCCAATGCGCCCGACATCATCCAGAACGGATCACGGGTGAACAACCAGCTGCCGATAATGCCGCCTGCAACCGCCATCAAAATGTTGAAAGACAGCGCCGACAGCGTGATGGGTGTGCCGTAGATTGTGGCGGCTTTATCGCCGAACCAGCTCCACGCTTCGCCGGGAACAATGACACACGCCATAAGGAAACCCCAGAAGCCCACGATGATCAGCATCAAGCCGACAACCGTCAAAGGCATGTTGTGACCCGGAATGTGGTTGGCCGAACCATCTGCGTTGAACTTGCCGATGCGCGGCCCAAGGTTAATCAGAACACCCAAGGCAAAGAATCCGGCAACCGCATGCACAAGGCCTGCCGCACCAAAGTCATGCAAGCCAAATTTCGTGACCAACCAGCCATCTGCGTGCCAGCCCCAAGCGGCGGCGACGACCCAGGCAAAGCTGCCCAGCACAACGGCCAGAATGATGAAGCCGACAGTTTGGATACGTTCAATCACAGCACCTGACATGATGGATGCCGTGGTGGCTGCAAACAATGCAAAGGCGCCAAAGAACACGCCCGATGCCTGATCGGCAATGTTCGGCCCCATGTATTGCGCCGCATCACCCCAGCCCAAAGCGATGGAACTGGCATAGGCCGCGCCTGAAATGCCTGCAGGGCCTTCGGAAAAGGTCAGGCCTGTGGGGAAACCCCAGTAGATCCACCACCCAAAGAAATAGAACGTGGGGATCATGAATGCGAAAGCGAGGATGTTTTTCACACCGGAACTCAGCACGTTTTTAAGTCGTGACGCGCCCATCTCATAGGCGAGAAACCCTGCGTGAATGATGATCATCAACGGGATCGTCAAATAGTAAAACGTTTCGGCAAACATACGGTTGGTCGTACTGCCGCTCCCTTGTAACGCCGCAATTTGGGCGGTTAATTCTGCAATCTGTTCTTCCACGTTTCGTCCCCTGTCGTTGTCATAGCTTTTGTTCACCGCGGTATACCGGACGCGGTGTTAATCAAAAATGAAACACGAGACGGAAATCAAAGCGACTCTTTTTTTCACGTAGGTGAAAAAAAGTTTCCTAAGTGTTGAGCGCCAGATTTTTTGATGCTAGCGTTTGAGTCGATGAATTCACCGACCCGAGGGGGAACTTTGCTATGTGCGGTATCGTAGGACTATTTCTAAAAGACGCCTCTTTGGAGCCGCAGCTTGGTGACATGTTAACAAACATGCTGATCACCATGACAGATCGCGGACCGGACAGTGCCGGAATTGCCATTTATGGCGAAGAAACAAATGGTAAGGCGAAGCTGACGGTCCAATCAGACAGCCCAGAAGACGACTTCAAAGGCCTTGATTCAGCCTTGCGCAAACAGATCAAAGGCAATGTTTCAATGCAGGTGCAAGACACCCATGCAGTGCTTGAAATGCAAGCTGACCAGATCCCTGTTGCACGCGCGGCACTTTTGGAAATCAACCCACGCGTTCGGGTGATGTCGCACGGTGAAACACTGCAAATTTACAAAGAAGTCGGGTTGCCTAAAAATGTGGCAGAACGCTTTGATATTCGCAAAATGAGCGGAACACACGGCATCGGCCACACCCGCATGGCCACCGAATCTGCGGTCACAACCATGGGGGCGCATCCGTTCAACACCGGTGTGGATCAGTGCCTTGTTCACAACGGCTCGCTGTCCAACCACAACTCTTTGCGGCGCAAGTTGCGCCGTTTGGGTGTCCACATCGAAACCGAGAACGACACCGAAGTGGGCGCAGCTTACCTCACGTGGAAAATGCAAACAGGATCAACCCTGGGCGAAGCCTTGCAAAGCTCGCTTGATGATCTGGACGGGTTCTTTACCTTCGTCGTCGGCACCAAAGACGGCTTTGGCGTCGTGCGTGATCCAATCGCTTGCAAACCCGCCGTCATGGCCGAGACCGATCAATACGTGGCCTTCGGATCCGAATATCGCGCGCTTGTCGATCTGCCGGGCATCGAAACCGCCCGTGTTTGGGAACCCGAACCCGCAACCGTCTATTTTTGGAGCCACAACGCGGCCCCAACCTCTACCGAAAAGGCCGCTTGAACATGCAAACAATAGATCTGTCAGACGTAGGTCTGCGCGAAACCAACAAAACGCTGCATGATCAGTCCGCTGACACCAATCAAACGGCCTGGGAAATCGTAAACCCGCGCGGCGCACATGCCATTGCTTGCGGTCTGGATGCCCCAATCGAAGTGACGGTCAAAGGATCCACCGGCTACTATTGCGGCGGCATGAACCAGCAAGCCACTGTCAAGATTGACGGATCTGCCGGTCCGGGCACAGGTGAGAACATCATGTCCGGCAAAATCGTCATCGAAGGGGACGCCAGCCAATATCTGGGCGCCACGGGCCATGGCGGTCTGATTGTGGTCAAAGGCAATGCGTCGTCGCGCTGTGGCATTTCCATGAAAGGCGTGAACATCGTCGTTCAGGGCAACATCGGACACATGTCCGCATTCATGGGCCAGTCGGGCAATCTTGTGGTGTGCGGCGATGCAGGTGACGCATTGGGCGACAGCTGCTATGAGGCCCGCTTTTTTGTGCGCGGCTCCGTAAAGTCACTGGGTGCGGATTGCGAAAAGAAAGAGATGCGTGAAGAGCATCTGACGCTGTTGCAAGGCCTTTTGGACGAAGCCGGTATAGATGCCGATCCAAAGGATTTCACGCGCTATGGGTCCGCCCGTACATTGTACAATTTCGACGTCGACAACGCCGGCGCATATTAAGGACACCCGACAATGAACAAACATGACCCCAAGGGTATCCCCCACACAACGCCGCGCCAGTCCGCGACGTTTACCCAAGATATAAACAGCGACATCCGCCGTGCGGCCGCAACCGGCATCTACGACATCCGTGGTGGCGGCGCGAAACGCAAAGTGCCATCATTTGACGATCTGCTGTTCATGGGCGCATCCATTTCCCGCTATCCTTTGGAAGGCTACCGCGAGAAATGCGAAACCAATGTCACCATCGGCGGTTTGCACGCATCCAACCCGATTGAACTGGATATTCCGATCACGATCGCGGGCATGTCCTTTGGCGCGCTATCCGGCCCCGCCAAAGAGGCATTGGGCCGTGGCGCATCCATGGCTGGCACATCCACCACCACAGGCGACGGCGGCATGACACCCGAAGAGCGCGGCCATTCCAGCAAGCTTGTCTATCAGTACCTGCCCAGCCGCTATGGCATGAACCCCGATGATCTGCGCAAAGCAGACGCCATCGAGATTGTTGTGGGCCAAGGTGCGAAACCCGGCGGCGGCGGCATGTTGCTGGGGCAAAAGATCAGCGACCGCGTGGCAGAAATGCGCAACCTGCCCAAAGGCATCGACCAACGCTCCGCCTGCCGTCACCCTGACTGGACCGGTCCTGATGATCTGGAAATCAAAATTCTGGAACTGCGTGAAATCACCGGTTGGAAAGTGCCAATCTATGTGAAGGTTGCGGGGGCACGTCCCTACTATGACACCACGCTGGCCATCAAAGCAGGCGCAGACGCGGTTGTTCTGGACGGGATGCAGGGCGGCACAGCGGCCACGCAGGACGTCTTCATCGAACATGTGGGCCAGCCAACATTGGCCATCGTGCGCCCTGCCGTTCAGGCGCTTCAAGACCTTGGCATGCATCGCAAAGTGCAGCTGATCCTGTCCGGTGGTATCCGGTCCGGCGCAGATGTGGCCAAAGCCATGGCACTTGGCGCGGATGCAGTGGCAATCGGCACCGCGGCCCTGATCGCCTTGGGCGACAACGACCCCAAGTGGGAAGCAGAATACAACGCATTGGGCACAACCGCCGGCGCCTATGATGACTGGCACGAAGGTCAGGATCCTGCAGGCATCACCACGCAAGACCCGGAACTGATGAAACGCTTTGACCCGATCGAGGGGGGGCGTCGCCTGAAGAACTATCTGAAGGTCATGACGCTTGAGGCCCAAACAATCGCGCGGGCTTGCGGTAAAAACCACCTGCACAACCTTGAACCCGAGGATCTGGTGGCGCTGACAATGGAAGCCGCCGCCATGGCAAAAGTGCCTCTGGCAGGCACCGATTGGTATCCGGGCAAACCCGGCACCTCTTACTAAATCACACCACAACGAAGGGCGCGGCAGCGATGCACGCGCCCTCATTTTTTCAGAACGACAGGGAACTTAAAATGGCCACCGACCTTGCAAAATTCGCCGAAGACAATGGCGTAAAATACTTCATGATTTCGTTTACGGACCTCTTTGGCGGACAACGCGCCAAGTTGGTGCCGGCGCGTGCTATCGCAGACATGCAAGAAGACGGCGCCGGGTTTGCGGGCTTTGCGACATGGCTTGATCTGACACCTGCCCACCCCGACATGTTGGCTGTGCCAGACCCGGAGGCCGTGATCATCCTGCCTTGGAACCGCGAAATCGCTTGGGTGCCCGGAAACTGCGTCATGGAAGGCGAAGACGTGGCCCAAGCGCCCCGCAACGTCTTGCGCAAACTTATCGCAGAAGCCGCCGAAGAAGGCATGCATGTCAAAACGGGTATCGAGGCCGAATTCTTCCTGCTAACCCCCCAAGGCGAAGAAATCAGCGACAGCTTCGATACCGCCGCCAAGCCTTGCTATGACCAACAGGCCTTTATGCGCCGCTTGGATGTGATCCGCGAGATCAGCGATCACATGTTGGAAATGGGCTGGAACCCCTACCAGAACGACCACGAAGACGCCAACGGCCAGTGGGAAATGAACTGGGACTTCGATGATGCCCTAAAGACCGCAGACCGCCATTCGTTCTTCAAGTTTATGACCAAATGCGTCGCGGAAAAACACGGCTACCGCGCGACGTTCATGCCCAAGCCCATCGAAGGGCTAACAGGCAACGGATGCCATGCGCATATCTCGGTTTGGGATGCACCGGGGGCAGATGCCAAAACAAACGTCTTTGCGGGCGAAGGCGAAGGCCAGACCGGCGAATTGGGCCTGTCCGAGCGCGGCAAGCATTTCCTTGGCGGTATCATGAAACACGCCAGTGCCTTGGCCGCCATCACCAACCCCACCGTCAACAGCTACAAGCGCATCAACGCGCCGCGCACGATGTCAGGGGCCACATGGGCGCCCAACACCGTCACGTGGACGGGCAACAACCGCACCCACATGGTGCGCGTCCCCGGCCCTGGCCGCTTTGAATTGCGCCTGCCCGATGGTGCGGTGAACCCCTATTTGTTGCAGGCCGTTATCATCGCGGCGGGTCTGTCGGGCATCCGGTCCAAAGCAGACCCCGGCAAGCGCCACGACATCGACATGTACGCAGAAGGCCACAAAGTGCGCGGTGCACCCAAGCTGCCGTTGAACATGCTGGACGCCTTGCGCGAATACGACAAAGACAAAGGATTGAAGGCGATGATGGGTGAAGAATTCTCAGCCGCTTATCTGAAAATGAAGATGCAGGAATGGAATGATTTCACATCCTTCTTCAGCCAGTGGGAACGTGACAACACCCTCGACATCTAACGCTGGTTTTTTTGAAATACGGAGACACCCATGACTAAAAGAATAGCCATTATCGGCGCGGGCCCTTCCGGTCTGGCGCAGTTGCGCGCCTTTCAATCCGCCAAGGATGCAGCGGCAGATATCCCGGAAATTGTTTGCTTTGAAAAACAATCCAACTGGGGTGGCTTGTGGAATTACACATGGCGCACAGGCGTCGATCAGTACGGCGAACCCGTACATGGTTCGATGTACCGCTACTTGTGGTCCAATGGCCCGAAAGAGGGTTTGGAATTTGCCGACTATTCCTTTGAGGAACATTTCGGCAAACAAATCGCAAGCTACCCGCCCCGCGCCGTGCTGTTTGACTACATCGAAGGCCGCGTCAAAAAGGCAGGTGTGCGTGATTTGATCCGCTTTGAAACTGTGGTGCGCCGCGTTGATTTTGAAGATGGCAAGTTCACAGTCACGGTCAAGAACTTACCGGCTGACGAAGAGTACTCAGAAGAGTTCGACCACGTCATATGCGCACCCGGTCACTTTTCGACGCCGAACGTGCCGGAATTCAAGGGCTTCGAAAGCTTCAAGGGGCGCGTTTTGCATGCGCATGACTTCCGCGATGCGCTCGAGTTCAAAGATCAGGACATACTGATTGTCGGCACGTCCTATTCCGCCGAAGACATCGGATCGCAATGCTGGAAATACGGCGCGAAATCCATCACCGTGTCACACCGCACCGCCCCTATGGGCCACGACTGGCCCGACAACTGGGCCGAGGTGCCGCTGCTGACCCATGTGGATGGCAACACAGCCCATTTCAAAGACGGCACAAGCCGCCATGTGGACGCCGTACTGCTTTGCACGGGCTACCAGCACCATTTCCCTTTCATGGCCGAAGATCTACGTCTGAAAACCGCCAACCGACTGGCCACTGCCGATCTGTACAAAGGTGTGGCTTGGATAGACAATCCGGCGCTGTTTTACCTTGGGATGCAAGACCAGTGGTTCACGTTCAACATGTTCGATGCGCAGGCTTGGTGGGTGCGCGATGTGATTATGGACCGCATCACCCTGCCCGATCGTGCCACAATGGAAGCGGATGTCACGGACCGTGTCGCACGCGAAGATGCGGGCGAAGATGACTATGATGCCATCTGGTATCAAGGCGACTACATCAAGGAACTGATCGCGGAAACCGATTACCCCTCCTTTGACGTAGAGGGTGCGTGTCAGGCGTTCAAAGCGTGGAAAGGCCATAAGAAGGCCGGCATCATGACTTTCCGCGACAATGGCTACAAATCTGTCATCACAGGCACCATGGCCCCCAAACACCACACGCCATGGAAAGACGCACTGGATGACAGCCTTGAGGTCTATCTACAAAACTAGGGTCGTCAGTCCTTGACGGTTAAAAAGACAAGGGTTTGCTGCAAAGCGCCCTTGTCTTTCAGTGACACGGCGACACCCCGATCTTGCAACGTGAACTGACGCAAATCGTATGAATCTGGATGGTTGACGCCTTGATCCAATTGCTCTGCGACATCTCCACATGCAGCCACTTTGGCCACAAGAATCTCAAACGCTTTTTTCGCATTTGCCGCCCGATAATCGAAACGCCATATGCAATGCAACGACCTGCCACCATCCAGATTCAGCGATACAACGCACCCCGCCGCATGAGCTGACCTGTCAGGCATGGCGAACTTTTGATCGATGTCTTCGTTGGTCACTTCCAAATCGGCTAACGTGGTGCAAATGGGGTGCGCCAGCGCGGGATTTACCATAGCAGCAAGCCCCACAAACGCGATGGCACCCATACCGCGCCGCATTACTCTACACCCAACTGTTGACCTTCGATCACTCGAAACGGCGTTGGTGGGGTGGTTTTGCTAACCCAATAGAAGGCGCCTGCATATTCCATCACATACCATCCTTCCCAGTCGGCATCTCGTGGCCAGATGCTTTGGTATTCGGCGCGGTCTTCATCAACGCGCCATTGCCCAAGGGTCGATCGTGCGCCCTTTTGTGCATAGATGGTGGAACCGTCTGCATCAAAGTATTGGCGGTACTTTGCGCCGTCCCATTTGCCCACAGCGGTATTACCGGACAGCAAAGCGTCAATTTCGTGAGCCTGAAGTTTCACCGACTGCGCCATGGCGCCCGTGGCCAATGTCATAACCGCAGCGGCCACACATACAGATTTTACCAGTTTCTTGAGTATCATGCGCCTGCGACCTCTCCGTTGTTGACCAGCATCAAAGCGACACGGCGCAGTGTGGTTCTAAGCCTTGTGGTGGCCGGTGTCATATGCCCCAGATCACGCAGCGTATTGTCCATCATTGTCAGCCACAGTTCTGCATCTTCTTGAAAAATCGGCACATGCGCGTGAAATTCACGCACGTTCATATGACGGTGTTTTTCCAGATAATACTGACGCCCACCCATGAAACCCGACATAAAGTTGAATTGTTCTTCACGGGTGTGCGCAAGGCCGTGGCCGTCCATGTGCAATTCCAGCAAACGGGCAGCCGCCGGGTCGCTTTCGACCAGATCGTAGAAGTGTCCGACCAATTCGCGCAGGCCGTCTTCCCCTCCGATTTGATCGATCATCCGGGTCATGAACGCGGGCGTTCCTTGCCGGGATCAAAGGCCGCCACCGCAGGTGAGATCACGGCAGGCAAACGCTTTTGATGGCCATCCAGTTTGCCGATTTCCAGCTCTGTCCCAACGGCCGCATGGGCCACATCAACGCGGGCCAACGCAATATTTTTGCCCAATATCGGCGACCGCATCGCAGAGGTCACTTCCCCAACCTGCGCACGCCCCACATGGACACAATCGCCGTGGCCCACATCAATGGCGCTGTCGATCTCAAGTCCCACCAACTTGCGCATCGGGTGTTCCTTGCGCCGTATCAACGCATCACGCCCGATAAAATCATCCGTTTTGGACTTCAAAGGCACGGTGAAACCGATCCCTGCCTCAAACGGGTCCGTTTGGTCCGTAAAATCATATCCCGCAAAGATAAGCCCTGCCTCAATGCGGACCATATCCAGCGCCTCAAGACCCATGGGTTTTATGCCATGATCCTGACCTGCCTCCCAGATTGCGTCAAAAATTTCTGGGGCGTCTTTGGGGTGGCACATCACCTCGTAGCCCAGTTCACCTGTGTAACCCGTGCGCGACAAAACAAAGGGGGTGCCGGATTCGTTGTGCAACCGCGCGGGCGTAAAACGGAACCAGCCCAACTGGTCCATTTCGGGATTGTGCGGGGCGGTCCAAACGATCTTGCGCAGTAAATCGCGGCTTTCCGGGCCTTGCACTGCCACATTGTGCATCTGGTCGGTCGAGGCACGCACCAACACTTTCAAACCCAGTTTTTCGGCTTGCTCGCGCATCCATTCGCCGCCGTAGTCATTGCCCCCGATCCAGCGGAAATTGTCCTTACCCAAACGGAACACGGTGCCATCGTCGATCATGCCGCCGTGTTCATAACACATGGCGGTATAAACCACGCCGCCCACAGCCAACGTCTTCATGTTGCGGGTGAAAATATACTGGCACAGCGCTTCTGCGTCAGGCCCCATAATTTCAAATTTGCGCAACGGGCTCAGGTCCAGAATGACGCATTTTTCGCGGCAGGCGTGGTATTCTTCAATAGGGCCTGCGTCGGCGTAGCAGTTGGCCAACCAATAGCCGTTGTATTCGATAAAGTTGCGCGTGTGCTGGGCGAACTTGTCGTGGAAACCGGTTTGTTTGGTCATTTTAGGCTCTGATTCTGGTGTTGGGCGATAGGCGACGGACCGTTGGAAGGTTTCTTTGCCGGAATAGGTACGCACATGGATGTCGGTTGGGTTCCAGCCATTGGCCGGGCTGGTGTCATCGGGGCAAGCCGAGGACACACACACAATATCCGTGAGCGCACGCAGCAGCACATAATCGCCGGGCCGTGACCACGGCTCATCCGAATACATCACCCCGTGATCATCAAGGAAAGTGTTGAAAAAGAAATTGATCGCCATCCACCCGGGACGGCCCGCAACATTGAACTTGGACAAGGCGCTGTTGAAGTTGTCAGAACAATTCACATGCCCCGGGTAGCCGATGTCGTCGTAATATTTGGCGGAACACGCCAGCGCAAATGCGTCGTGGCGCCCGCAGGTGTCTTGCACAACTTCAACCAGAGGCAACATTTCCTGATCGTAGTATTTCGCATGTAAACCGGGCATCGGATAGGCATGCCCCATCAGGGTACGTGTGGTTGTGACGTCCAACGCGTGCTCGATACCCTTATCAAGCTTTCGCGCAGAGAAGCATTCAAAATCAGTGCATTGCCGCCCATCAACGTCCAAGATCTGAATGTAATCACCAGCTTTAACAAAATACGCTTCGGCAGTTTGTGTATGGACACGAATATCGTCAAGCGGATCGGCAAGCGGGTCCGGCAGTTCAAAACCGACATGTTGTTTCAACACGGCCCGCTTCACCATAACCGTCAAAGGGGTCGTGGTGTTTTGCAGTTCAATGTCCATGGGTGCGCCTGGGGCCGCGACTATAACGCTGCCGTCGCGCGTGACGCGCACGGTCTCTTGGGCTTTGGCCGTTGCCTGCGGATCAAACAGGCGCAAAGCTGGTGCCTCGTGCAGGTTGATACCGCGCGCATCCAACCCCATACGCAGCCCGCGCAGCGACTGGTCACTGCCTGTCAAAAGCCTGCGCAATCCGTCGGCTTGGCTGTTGGCTGGGGCATCCAGGATGCTTGGATCGACTTTACCGTTTTTCGCGGCTGCGACGATCTCACATATTTGCGCCCCTTCGTCATTGATGACTGTGATCTGGTCCCCTGCAGACACAGGGATAAGCGCCGCGCCCATTCCTTCGATGGTGTAGCGTTCTGTACCGGGGGGCAGCGTGAACTGGCTTGGCACAAACATTTTGCTTGGGCGTGGGGCGCCGGGCCGCACTTTGGCATAGGGTTCGTCAAGCATGATGCGCTCCGTCAAAGGCGTGTTGCACGGGTGGAATATTTATTTACCGTGAAGAATATAGCCTGCCCTGCGTATTGCAAGAAAAACTGGTCCGCTGACCTAAGCCGCTTCGAACCGCAACAATTGCACCGATTTGCGGGCCCGCATTTTAGATGGGGTCAGGCCATATTCATCTTTGATCGCCTTGGACAAGGTGTTGTTGGACCCAAAGCCCGTGGCCACCGCGATCTCGACCAAAGGCAGCAGTGTTTCTTCGATCATAACCCGCGCCCGTTTCGCCCGCAGTCGCTTATAAAATTTTGCAGGCGTTTCATTCAACGACGCTTTGAAGGACCGCTCCAACTGACGGGTGGAAATTCCAATCTCATCGGCAAGGGCAGACATCGGCAAAGGATCCGCAACACTGTCTTCCATTTTGCGCAATACCTGAGTGATCTGTGCATCAAACAGGCTTGTGTTGTGCGCGATGTGTTTGGGTTGTTCCGCGTCACTTTGGCGAATGGCACCCAAAAGCAAACGGTTGCCAAGTTCAGCCACCTGTTCAGAGGTCAAAAACGGCGCGATCAACCCGATGATCAGTTCCGATGTCGACGCCCCCCCACCAGCGGCGGTGATAACACCGTTGCTCTTTTCAGAGAATCTGGTGCTTAGGGCGGGGTAGCACCCTGTTTCTTCCAGCTTGGCCGCCTCACGCCAGTGCGTCGTGACTTTGCCCGATGGATTGGTTTGCCGGATGTAGTTGGTCGCAGCCTCCGACAACAAAACGACAGTCAGCATTCTGCGCTGCATTAACCGCATTTTGCGGGGCCAGACGTGATTTTGCTCCACTTCGCCGCCGACCACAATCATAGTCTCGGCGGAAACCGCGTCGTCTATACAAGGGCTCGCGTCAACAATCATGCCGCCCCTGCTTCTCACATAACCTGGCGTGTCGGACACACATGTCCACGAAAACAATGGCTGCGCCAGAACGCTGTTGGCCGTCCGCAATGTTGTTATGACCGAAGACACCTCGGCTTCGGCAAATCCAGGGGTGACAAAAATTTCAAAAGCGCACTGGCGTGTGCTGTCTCCGAAAACTGGCTTCATCTGAGCAACACTGTCAAAGTTGGTTTCCGGGCGCCCCATCTTATGTATCCCTCTGTGCAGTTCGACCGCCTGATGCCGCAAAACGCTTATTACCAAGGCACCGGCCTAAAGTTTGATCATCAGGTGTAGTTTTCATTACAAACTCACATTCGCTTATGCAAACAGTGATTCACGACTTTCCTCATGATAAAAATTTATTCCCACGTGTCAAACCAAATGCAGCTACCAGCCCGGACAATGTCGACAATTTGAAACGTTTTTGAACATATTCCGTCACACAAGTTCAAGTTAAAGCGCAATTCTAGACACACTCAAAGTCACAGCACCTAAGCAAAAGCAGCCTTTGGTGTGCAGATTTTTGAGGCCCCCAAAAGCTGTTGTTTGGGTCTTGCCGATATCGTTAGGAAACGCCTTAACCAGCGCCAGTCCCACCATGATGAAGGCTGTACATATGCAGCTCACTGAGGTGCCCCTAGCTTCCTAGACGCTTGCCTCGTTCATTTTCCTTTGTTTGATCTCATAGTCAACCGGCGACAGCATGCCGTTGTTTGTGTGCTTGCGCCTTGGATTGCAAAACATCTCGATGTATTCGAACACGTCCCGCCTTGCATCGTCGCGTGTGGGGCTGGTTCTATCTCAGCACGGTCCTCGACGATTACAGCCGCTACATCGTCTCATGGAAACTCTGCTACCACTGCCCCGCAGGGTATTGCGCAGCAATGTCCCGAGAGGGGAACATGCGGGCAGAGGACGTGACCGACACGCTGGACCTCGCATTGCAGGCGTCTAGATGTGATCAGGTGCATGTCGTGCACAAGCTGCGACTGCTCAGCGATAATGGGTCCAGCTACGTCTCTAGCGACTTGGCTGAATGGCTGCAGGGCAAGGGCATGAAGCATTCTCGCGGTGCGCCGTATCACCCTCAAACTCAAGGCAAGATCGAACGATGGCATCAAACCTTAAAGAACCGCATCCTGCTGGAAAAC
>NZ_JBDWQO010000014.1:0-428937 GCF_039986515.1 Ascidiaceihabitans sp.
CGCAGGCCATCCAGCACGATCCTGATCTTCTCTTCGGATGAATAATGCTTGCGCGTCGCGCGCTTGATGTCTTTGACGATCTTCTCGCCAGGGCTCTTCGTTGTCTTTCTCATCATCCACTCCTCAGTGGCTACGATGAGCCAAGAACACTCTCTTAGCAATTTGCCCTATTTGGACCCATAAGCGCTGACGTCAGACACCCTCATAACTTGTTGATCAAACAATTTTGTCCTCAAGATTCGACCGGAAAATGCGGCCAAAGCAGTTCTGATGTGTGTGCTCAATTTGAACTTTTCACAACTGTATGAGAGTCAACTCATATTTGGAACCATGAACCGAACTCCGGCAACAAAAAAGACCGAGTGCGGGCCTGAACCTATCGATTTGAAATGGTCTGCCACTATAATGAGGCAGTCGCCGGACCAACAATGGCTGTTGAGTGACCCATAAAGGCCGATCACTACAATGCGTTACCGTGTTCAACATCTTCCCAATGCTTATTTACATCTAGTTTCGCTGCTCTCCGGCGAATATCGTCAATTTGAACAGGACAAAAATCCCATTGATCCACACCGACATTCACGCTGTTGCGTGTTCCGGGCCATTGATCATGAACATGGCCAAAGAGCTGTAACGCGTCATCACGTGCATCTTCCCATGTGATCATTGGATAGTGGCAGAGAACCAATTTCTGCGTTCCATCGGTAACTCTCGCAATGTCTTCGACACTCTCCCACGGCAGCGAAACTATCGCCTCATCGTCATGATTGCCCAAGATCAGATGCTTACGGCCCGGAAGACCATGAAACCAACCTTCGAATTGAGAAATACTCTCACTCTGGCCGAAGGCAAAATCACCAATTATCCACAGATCATCATCCGGTTGCACGCGAGATTGGAAATTCCCGATTATTTTCGCGTTCATCTCGGCAACCGATGCAAATGGCCGCTTACAAAACTCGATTATGCGTTTGTGACCGAAGTGTAGGTCAGCCGTGTACCATTTTGCCATCTGTTGCTCTCAATAGTTCTGAGCACAATAGGGGTGAGGACTTGTCTAGCAAGTCCAACCTATAAAATCAGCCTAGTTTCAGCACTATGCCCCAATTAAAGGAAGTTCATTATGCAATAATGGAAAAACTATGGGCCAATTCACATCGGTGTGGAATGACACGTAAGGTGACACTTATTGACGCCGAGTTACTGCTTTTTGAAAGCTAATTTGCAATTTCTGCCCCAGAACGTCTTTCGAGCTTCAGATATAGGTGCTGTAGGGCTTCGCACAGCTTCTAGCCTTGTGATGGGAAGGGGCAAGTTTTCTGATAGCTGTCCGTAGCTTCGAATCCTAATTTGCTCATTTTTCGCCTGTTTGTGTGCCGTCCGGCGTGAACTATAACTTGTCCGACAAGAAACCCAACTTATGCTGGGTAAGAAAGCATTTCCGCGATCTTGCTTCGGGTTTTTGGAATTTCGAGGATCTAGAAGGCCTATTCACGAATTCCGACAAATGCTCCTAATGTATCTTATAAGCTCACTTCGTTTTCGCCCTCGCCCTTCTTGCCCGCAAACGGTTGACGCTTTCACTCTTGAGTTGCACTGTCGGGTCAAGGTGGTTGGAGTGCTAATTTATGGGTTTGCAGAGAGATCAGGACATAAACGTAATTATTCAGCGGTTTGCATATCTAAGAAACATCATTGAAATGTCTGTTGTTCAGAATTTGACGAGCCTGAATGTAATTTCAGAGAATTTTTTCAGGGACCTGTTGAACTTGATCTTGAACAGTGAGTTTCAGAACCTGAATGTTGAACTAGGGAATGCGGCAGCGATTGACTTGGGTGACAAAAAACAGGCCATGTGCATCCAGGTTACCTCGACAAGTGATAAACCCAAGATCACTAAGACAGTGAAGAAGTTTGTCGAACATGGTCTGCACAATGACTACAAGCGTTTGGTCGTCTTAATCGCTACAAAAAAGAAGAAATATCAAGCTGACAAAGTCTCCAGCGCGAACTCAGAATTCGAAATTGACCTGAAAAAAGATGTTTGGGATTGGGATGATCTGGTCAAGCTCGCCAACGACCTATCTCAAGACGACTTGAGTATTGTCCGCTCATTTGTAGAAGCTGGTATCAAGTTTGAAGAGGTTGCGACTCCGCTGAATGAGGTCGGTACATTCATCGATCTTATGGAAATCCTAAGTAACGAAACTCACGATGAAGCAGGCAAAGGCGTTTTGAAGGAGCCTGATCCCGAAGGGAAGATCAAGCACCGTTTCAGCTCGCACGCTGACTATCTGCTAGAACAGTATGGATTGCATTTTGTAGAATATGGCGCAGTACTGGCCGAGACCATCAAGCAAGGGGATCTTGGCTCCGCACGTGTTCGAAGGCTCGGTTTACATCTCGCAACAAAGAGCAACGCCATACTTATGGCTTCTGAAGGGGACCCGAAGGAAGCGCTTGAAAAGTTGGTTGAGTTCTATGTTAAGGCCCTCCAAAAGTACAACAAGCATTCAGATGAAGGTGCAGTGCGCTTCTTCATGTTAGATCAGATGGTGAAATGTCATGTTTTCCCAAACCCGGTGCAGTTAAGTGCCTAACATTTTCGCAAGCAACGAAAATTTGAGCTCGCTACCTCCCTTGGTCGGGATGGAAGTCATGCAGTTGGTTCGGAAATCTCCCCAACAAAAGGTCTCACTCTTTGATGTTTTCGAGAAGCTGAAAGACCGCCCATGGTTCGCGCCAAAGGTGATATACTTTGCCCTGACATTCCTCTACGCCACCGACCTTATTGAGTTCGATGGAGTGCATGTATCTGCAGGTAAACATGCTACAGATTAGGAAGCTATACTCCGACCCTACCGTCTTTGATGCGATCCCTTTTTTACCAGGAGTTAACTTGATCCTTGGGGAGCCAAGCGAAGGAAGCGCGAAAACGAATGGAGTTGGCAAATCCATTGCAATAGAATTTCTGAACTTCGCTCTGCTTTCCAAATATTCTTCCTCACGCGTCAAAAAAATCCCTAAGGTCGTCGTTCCACTGGATGTAGAAATCTGCGTTGATCTTTTGATTGGCCGTCAGGAAGTAACGATTAAAAGGAAGCGCGGTGAGGAAAACAGACCAGCAATTTTGGTGAATGGAGACCTTTTTGAATTCTCCAAGTTGGAAGATGCACAGTCTTTTTTAGGCAACTTGCTATTTGAAGGAAGTGAGGCCACACACCCTTCTTTTAGATCGATGCTGGGCGTACTTCTCCGAGATGAAAGATCGGAATTTAAATCAATAATCAATGGATACGACACCACGCTCAAAATATCTGATGATTACGCACCTCATCTCTATCTTCTTGGTGTGAACATCAGTTCTTACAAGAAAATCAAAGTTCTGCAGAAGGAAGCTTCCGATCTTCGTCAAAAGGTAAAAGAATATGAAAAGAGCGTAATGCTTCTGCGCCAGAAGAAAATCGATGACGCTCGAGCTGATTTGAACGAACTAGATGCCGAAGTTTCAATTATTGAACAGGACATCGAAAATCTCGAAAACACAGCATCCTATGACGCTCTTGAAGCTGAAATGCAGGAACTGGACGAGTCAATTCTCGAGCGTCGCCGCCAATCAGCAATAGTTTTGGACAAAATATCTCGCCTTGAACCAATTGAAGCCGAGAGAGTTGAGATATCGACTGATGAACTCTCTGAATATTACAATGATTTGAAGGCAGGTTTGGGAGATCTGGTTGCAAAGGACTTCGACGAGTTGAAGGCTTTCAAAGCCAAGATTTATCGTTTTCAAAATGAAGTTCTACGGAAGCGCCGAGACAGCCTTGAACGAAGCCTGAAAGAGGTTAAAGACGCACTCAGGGTGATGGACAAAGAGTACCAGAAAAAGCTCCGTCTCTTGGATCAGGGAGGCGCACTCAAAGCGCTAAAGCAAACATTCGCCACCTATCAAGAAAAGGCTGACCAACTTGCTGACCTACGTAGCTTTATTACTGGTCATGACGGTGCTGTGTCGCAAAGGCGTGAAAAGCTATTGGAAAAAGATACAGAAGTGCAACGGCTTCAAGTCAATATTGATCAAGCAAACAGGATAAAGTTGAGCTTTGAAGGAACAATTCTGGATATCCACAATTTCGTCATGGGCAATCGACAGGCGGCAATTCACGTTGAAACCGTTGATAAAGCACAAGTCGTTGATATCACACTGAGAATAGATAGTGATGGAAGTCACAGCGTTGAACGAGAGAAAACCTTTATCTATGACTTCAGCCTATTAACCAATGAGTTGACTGGTGAAAGACACTTCGGGCTTCTGGTACATGACAATATTTTCGAAGTTGACTCCGATACATTAAAACGGAGTTTGGGCTTCATCGCTCAGCACGCACCGGCGCTACAAGGACAATACATACTGACTTTGAACTCGGATCGGGCATCTTCGGATGCACCTGATGCCATGAATGCGTTGGCAAGTAGTGTACGAGCTAGGTTCACGAAACAAAGCCGTTTCCTTAAGAAAAAATATCAAGAGGATTAGACCTGGCTTGGTGAAAGCTATACCTCAATGACGAAGATCTGGTAGCGCTGGAAAATCGTCTGTCCTCCTGAAAAGGTTTGGCGCACAAGAGGATTCAATTGACTATGGAACCAGAACACCAAGAACTTTGGGAGGATGACGATTTTGTCTATGTGCCAGAGGCACTCTTCCACCATTTGCCGCCAGAATACCGTGAAGCCGCAGAGGCACGTAAGCAGCAAGGACAAAACGTTCTTCGAATCGCAGACAAGGACATTCAGGGCCTTATCAAACTCGTTAATGCAATACCGACTACCTCAAGTCTCAGTTACATCTTTCACCGTTTGAGAACGACCAAATTCGAGCTCACCGCAGAAGCAGTGATGGAACAGGAGATTCTGACGACAGCATTCATTGTGACTTACGCCCGTTTGTTCTCACGCGGCAATGGTGCGAGTGGCATATCTAGAAACCACATCCCAGCGCATTTGAAATTCGTTCACGATGACATCATGGAGCTACGCAACAAACGATATGCCCACAATGATGCCCACAAAACCAAACAGAGTGGCGTTGAAGTTAATTTTGACGACGGCGGCTTCCGAGTCGGTGTGCGGATGACCCTTGGGTTCCACGTTGGCGGCAGAGATGAGTGGGAAGAAATCATCACCTTTATAGATGCGCATATGCATGACCGGCTTACGAAGATACTTGGCCGATTGAAGAAAAAGACTGGTTATGAGTGGTCATTCCCTGTTGGGCCCACTCCCGATTGGATTGGAAGTTACGGCTCCTAAATTTAAATTGTTTCTGATTCGAATTGACCCAAACGAACAGTCCATTTTCAGATTTCTCTTGACCATCGGGCAAAGCACAAAGACATGCGACCGTTGCGATGGACAAATTGCGTCATTAGTTTTTTCCTGCGCCGCGCTTGTCAGTGCACGTTCCCCGCAGTACTTCATTCAGCATGTCGATTGCTATAATTGCGCCTGAAAAATTTGCTTTCCAAGACCTTGTCTGCGTGGACCTAGCACTCATGGCTCTGGAAGATGGCTCAGTTTCGATGATTCCTGAACAGGCAGGCCGAGAAGACGCGACATTTGTATGGCCAGCGGACAAAGACCGCCCGACAGCGACCCTCGAAGTGCAAGTCAAGGGGGCGGCTGGGAAGGTCGATTTACAAACGCTAGTTGAGCATCTGCTTCACTATCCGGATCGCAAGGGAACTGGCTCTCTGATTGAGCGCCTCATGGACTTGAAGAACCACGGAGCACTGTTTGTTATGTCAGCCCGGTGCACAGACAGTCTTACACCTCTCCTTCTTGATCGCAGCCCACAAGAACTTACCAAAGGGCGCCCAGTTCTCACATCAATTGCCGAAGCGGTTCTCGCAGCTGTAAGGTTAATTGGTGAAAAACCACTTCCAGAAAGCGCGACTAGACTTCAGGAAGATCGCCACGCCGATGCGCAGATACTTGCCGCTCGCCCCCTTTCGGATTATTCTCAGGCGCTGGCGCATCTCGCTATCACCGAACGTGAGACCGCCGAAACCGTTGAGGTAAGTCTGCATCGCACATTGCAACGACGACGCTTCGATACACTTACCCTTCGCGGAATTCTGGCCAGCCTGACTGACCATCTCAATGACGCCAAGCGGAGTCAGTCGGATGTTATCCCAGCGATGCGCGTTGAACTGGAAAAGCGTGCGCCTCTGAAAGTGCGTCCGGTTGATTATCTTGATCGCGGTATCGAAGCAGACCTATTCAAACAACTTCAGGATCAAAAAACTCTGCTGCTCGTTGGGCCACCGCGCACCGGCAAATCATGGACCGCACGGCGTATTGGGGGGGAGCTACAACATCTCGGCTATGAAGTGGCGAACGGCAGCCACATAGATGAGGCGGAGCGTTTTCTCATTGACCCGATCAGTGCAGCGCGGGTGTATCTGCTTGATGACCCGCTCGGCGCTAGAGAGCCGCTTTCTGGCGGGAGTGCGCGCCTAGCTGCGCTGCGTCAGCTCATTGAACGCCTACCGACCAATAGACGACTGATCGTTGCACAAACGGACACTGTGCTGCTGCAAACACGTGGCGTCCCTTCGATCGAGGCATGTAAAATCGGCGACCAGCCATGGCGTGTAATTCCAACACTATCTCCCACGCATGCCGACATAGTCTGGCGATCTGCCGCTGAACATCAAAAAATTTCAGCTTCCAAAGTCGAACTGGTCGCGAAGATCATCGAACGTAACGACCAACTACGGGAGCCGGGTGCGTTATCGTATCTTGCCCAAACCTTTGACGAACTTCCCAGTAACGCGGGTGAAGCGGAGATCCTGTTCCAAGCACGCCGTGACGCGGTTGATTTTGCGAAAAGCCTAGCAGATGTCTCTCCAGAATATCGCGCAATGCTCTGCGCTGCAGCACTTGCGACTGCCCTGGTCAAGAAGCTGCTATCCCCGAGCTGGCGTTCGTCGCCAATGGTGGTGAAGCACGCCCTAGTTTGGCTGATGACTTAGGGATCACGCTTGGTGCAAGCCCGCGACCGGCACCGCAGTATTCGAACCCGCCCCAATTGGACGAAGCGCAAGGGCTGGCGGTGGATAATCTCCAGCGCCGACGTATTCTAAATTTTCGGGGTAAAGGATTAAACTTCACTCATCCCTATCTGCGTGCTGGTGCTCAAGCAGTTTTGCAGCCCGAAATTCCATCCGATCTTGACCTTCTGATCGCACAGACCGAACGCAGTCTCGCTTGTGCGAATGCGGGCACGTCCCTTGCGACTGCCCGCAACTTACGTTGGCTGCGCGCAGCGGTCCCACCCGATATGCGGCCAACCATCCTAACCATCGCAATCAAAGGGCTACGTTCGCTTTTCCCTGCAACACGTGATGCCTGCTTTGCTCTCTTAGCGGATCTGATCGACGAGTTGCCACCCGAGCAACGCAACCGTCTGCCGGAATGGGCGGATCGCGTTTCTCTTCAACTCGAAAACGTCGATGTACACGACGGCGTTGGTTTTATTACCGACCAGTTTCTGCTGTTCGCAGAAACCTCACCTCTTAGCGACATCCAGCCTTACCTCGATGCGATTGACGCCGGGGAGCCCGTCAACCTCGATTTAGCACTTAGTCGACGCATTCTTCTTACGCTTGAACTTGATCCCGAAGCATTGACTGCAGCCGTCTGCCGACGCTTGCTGAGTGCGGATGAAGCAGTCATCCGGGCGACGACCGCTGGTGTCTGGCTCGCGCGGCCTCGCGGAGGAGACACAGATATATTAAAAACCTTGGCTCATGACCGTGCCCCCTCAATTGGCACAGCAATCCTAAAAAGCGTGGCAAACAGTTGGGAAGAAATCGACATTGCTCGGCGCGAAGCTGTGACGACAACGCTACGATCCCAAGCATCATCAGTCGGTTGCGCAAGTGTCCTGTTCAATCAGCTCGTTCTCTTCAATCGAATTGAACATTTTGGTGAAACACCGCCATGGCCGTTGTTCGCAGACCTCATGCCCACTGTAATAACGCATTTGCCGTTGTCGGTGGCGTTTAGAAACGGCCGCCTCAATGCGGTACTGGATGCAGCACTTGAGGCATCGCCTTCAGAAGTGCTGGCTCCAACTTTAGAGGCTTGGGCGTACCGTTTGCTTCGCCGGCTCCCGTTCAGCATGTTGGACGAATACGAGCTTTCGATCATTGAGCCACTCCTCTTTGCTCTGTCTCCAGACCGCCGACTTATTCAACTTCAGAATCTGCTTGGTGTTCCGGACACTGGTGCGCGCACCGTCACCGTCAAATGGCTTGTTAGATTCTGGGATCAACTCGTCGCCGAAGAACAGGCCCTGCTGTCTGAGGCCCTTTCAGAAGAGCGACCTGACGCAATTTGGCTTTGTGCCACCGTCCTGACAAGCAGTGCACCTCCACCGGTCCTCGTTGGGCAATTGTGTGGCGATACTCATCTCTTCGAGCAAGATGCCGAAAACATTGAAACCGCCCTCGGGACCGATTTGTTGGCGGCATGCATACGTATGTACCGAGGTGATCCGCAACCGCTTTGGTGGTATGGAACTCATCATTCTGACAATCCTGTTTGGCCAAAAATTGTCCGCGCCATTGCCGCTTGTCCAGACCACCCCCTGTTTGGTGAATGCTTCACCGAGGTGGCCAGTTCTGGAGGTCAAGGCGAGTTGCGCGACATTGTTGATGAGCTGCCTGAAACCGCGCTGATGCAGGCGTTCGATTTACTGCTACAGTACAAGCTGGGCTGTAATGGGTTTTGGAGGGACAAAAGCTGGGTACGTCTTTTAGAGCGGGCCGAAGATGTCGGATTGCTTGATGCGATGTTCGAACGGATTGATGCCGTTTCGGACGGCGTCCTTGACCATCTGCGCGATGCGCGACAATGGCTAGGTAATAACCGTTTTGCGGATCGGTTGATCAGTCTCTATCCGCGTGACATCAAGACAATAGTCGATCTTCACCGAATTGAAGAAATTTTTGACCAGATCAAAAGTAATGGAACCCCCGACAAGGAAAATGTTGCTCTCCTTATGTGCACTTTTATTTCCACGCAGGTTGAAAAGCTTGAAAGCGAACCTTGCCGCTTATTCCAGACTTGGGACGCTCTGTCTCGCGTATTGAAAAACTACGGGACCAATCAAGCCTTAGAAGAACGTATCAGTTTAGGACGCCAAGAGGCGCTCGAGCGTCATTTTGCCCTGCAAAAGGGCTACAGTGATGTGACTGCCGAAATACGTCTCGAGGGCTGGGTCCAACAAGCGGCGAACTTGGGTAAGATAAAAGACGGCTAGTATTGCGAACGACGGCTCCTGATCATCTATGCTTCTTTCAATGGCGAAAACCATGAGCGTTCACTAGGCAAAGTGTTGCTCACCTGATTTATGCACAAGTCCAAAAGCCTTTTTTGATGACTGCTTCGGGTCGTTACAAATATCATGATTTTCGCCCCAAGACGGAGACAGGCCATTCGATCATCGTGCGGCGAAGGTCTTCGATGAGCCCAATTTACCGATTTTCTGTGCTGCAGCGAATGTCCAGTTGGGGGGGGCGGGGAAGATGGCTTCCAGAAATCGACTTATAATGGTTCCCTTTTCACATCATTCAACGCCGGGGCGCCGCTTTGCCGAAACCGGGATGAAAGCCGCATTAAGAGAAGCGATAAAGGTCGGCCTGCCAGCGATTTCGCTTTTGGTCGCCGAGATTGGGTTCATCGGGTGCCTCGATCGTTGCCGAGTTCTATTTGACACACTAGGTTCCACGTTCGAATGCCCCGCCGATGTGATATCGTCCAAATGAAGATCAGAAGAACGGAATAGAAATGCCAGACCAACAGATCTTGAAGACCATGTGCCCAATGAATTGTCACCCCACGCTCTGTGGGATGGAGGTGACGACCGTGGACGGTAAATTTGTGTCGATTGAAGGGGACGTAACCAATCCCGACAGTAAGGGTTTCCTGTGCATGCGTGGCAAAGCGGCACATCAGATCGTGGGCAATGAACGTCGACTGCTGAAACCTTTGACACGGCAATCGCGCGGATCAGATAGCTGGACCGAAACGAGTTGGGACGGGGCTCTTGATGTTATCGCTGAACATATGAAACGGGTTGGGCCTGAGGCGGTGGGGTTTTGGCAAGGACATGGTAACTTTGCGAATGATTACGCCTTTGGTTTGAAACGCTCACAGATGGATCGGTTTGCAAATCTTTATGGTTGCCAGTTTTGGAATCCGGCAATGATCTGTTGGGGCATGGGTGGATTTGGACTTGGCATGACCGGTGCGCTGGAAACGTCAACCAAAGAGGACCTGAGCGCCAATTCAGAATTAATCATCATTTGGGGTGCCAATACTGTTAGTCAGGCCTCTACACTTCAACATGTTGAAACGGCCAAACGTCGTGGTGCTCGTATTGTGGTCATCGATGTTCGTAGGACTGAAGCCTCGGCGTTGGCGGATGAGGTAATCTTGGTGAGGCCGGGATCAGATGCAGCACTTGCCCTTGCGATGATGCATGTGATCATTTCGGAGGGGATTCTGGATACAGACTTTGTGGCTAAGAATACCATAGGTTTTGAGGCGTTGGAGACCCACGTGCAGCCCATGACACCAGACTGGGGCGAAGCTCAAACAGGCGTTCCAGCCGCGACGATCATCAATTTGGCTCGAAGCTACGCCGCGACAACTGCCGTAATGATCGTCATAGGCGGGTCGTCCATGCATAAGGGCGACAATACTTGGAATGCGGCACGTGCGATTTCATGTCTGCCCGCTCTGAACGGAAGTTTTGGTCAACCCGGCGGTGGGATCGGCCCGCGTCACGGTGGACGCAGCCACGGCGCAGGATTCAGAGATTTTTCTGCCCATGATCGTCGCAAACCTGGTGATTACGTACCAAACCAGATGGAGGCAATTATTGAGGCGCTTGAAAGTGGTGCGATAAAAATCTTTGTCTCGATCGGGTCTAACGTCCTTTCGTCTTTTCCCGACACCAATCGCGTCCGCGCCGCACTCGCCAAGGCCGAGCTGGTGGTTTCTTATGATATCTTTCCCAATCAGATGATCCGCGAAGCCACAGATATTGTATTGCCCGGGACGATTTGGCTTGAGGAAATAGGCGCGAAATCGACAAACGCATATATCCACTTAACCGATAAAGCGCTACCGGTAGCAGGTGAAGCACAGCCCGCGTATGAAATATATAAGGGGCTCGCGGATAGGCTTGGCGTTGCTGATGTTTATCCTTGGGGAGATCAAGAAGAAGCCATGAACGCAGTGCTTGATCATCCTGCGACGAATTACACCACAGTCGAGGCATTACGCCAAAATGGAGGCCGGATGGCCTTGAACATATCGCACGTCGCCTATCCTGAATTGGATTTCACGACGCCTACTGGGAAGATTGAATTCTATTCTGATCGAGCTTATGGGATGGAGTTGCCGCCGCTTCCGATTGCCGCAGAAACCAGTGAGGCCGATGGGCTTATCCTGACCCATGGCCGGACATTCGCCCATTTTCATTCCTTTTACGATCACGGCCGTGCCATCCCGACGCTTGCAGCCCGCGAAGACGTCGCTGATTTATGGATATCTCCGGCTGATGCAGACATGCGATCAATTGCAAATGGCGACCAAGTCGAATTGTCGAATACGCTTGGTGTTTTTCTGGCCCGCGCAAAGGTCACACCACGCGTGCCAAAGGGAACGGTTTGGATAAGAGATGGCTGGCCTGGATTAAATGTCCTGACTAATGGCACGTCGGTTCTTCCATCAGCAGCACTGAACGAATTTCCATTTTCCGTCGGCCAAAACGGTTTTGGCGCACGGGTTGAAATTCGATCCGTTAACGATTGTTTATAAGTACGGAGTATTCTGTCGCCAAGGACGTTCGCAATTCTATTTATTGTGATATGGATCGGTGAAACCGACGTGCAGAAAGCCGGTTTTCCATGACAATTCAGATGCCGAAGCCCCACTTCCGTTCCGACGGCTAACTTTGGCTAGGTTCCAATTCCTCGCACAACGTATCGCCTTTGGAGCCGGGCCTTAAGCGGCCATTGGCGCTGCCGCCGCGAGCGGCGGCTTTGTCCGCTGTCTACTAGTTCATGCGCGGTGTAGCGAAAGGCAACTGATCCCGGGTCCGAAGGAAGACTAAAAAGCAAGTGTTGGCATTAATAAGAGAATCTCCACAGTTTCTAAACGCCGGGCACCATGATAACGGCAGACAAACCAACATTTCTGTGCGGTCTATTGATGAGTAGAGAGAGCAAATTTTTGAGCCTTGTGCTCCGGCACAAACCTGAAGAGATAGATCTTCAGCTCGACAAGCATGGGTGGGTCGAAGTTGACCAGCTGTTGCGAAAAATGAAAAAGGCCAATCGAAGGCTGAACCGTGAAGAACTGATCCAAATCGTCGAAGCCAATGAGAAGAAGCGCTTCACGTTGTCCGAAGACGGGTTGAGGATTAGGGCGGCTCAAGGTCATTCGATCGACGTGGATCTTGGTTTGCAGGCGCTGCGCCCACCGAATGAACTCTACCACGGGACCGCAACCGCAAACCTCGATGCGATTTTCGCCGATGGGCTGAATTCTGGGCGTCGTCAGCAAGTGCACCTGTCTCTCGACCAAGAGACAGCCGAACGGGTCGGCCAGCGACACGGAAAACCAGTTGTTCTGCGCGTCGAAGCTGAGAAGATGTTCAAGGATGGGTTCGAGTTTTTTCGTGCCGACAACGGCGTTTGGCTGACGGACGAGGTTCCAACAAGATTTCTTGGTTTCGGACAGATCTCTGGACAATAGTGTAGTGCAGATCTGAACAACTGCATGAACTTGTTATCTTTACGGAAATTTCATCTGGCAGAGTGCTGCTATGTTAATAGTAGTTTTAGATTTAACCTAAGTATCTGATGGGGAACGATAAAAGGTCGAGTCTCATCCGATTCACCCTTATAAGGCTCGCTGTAATTCGTATCCTGTACACGCGGTGACACTAAATATGGTGCGCCGAATATTGTACTTTGCCAATGAGGCTGGCGGCTAATGAATGAGCGGCTTACGGATGCGGAATCGCTGAAATACCAGTTAAAGATGGCTGGATATTCTTTGGCTGAGGTAGCCGAAAAAGTAGGCGTTTCTCGTAGCTTAGTCAGCAAAGTGCTTCATAGAAGCCGTCGCTCAAAAGAGGTCCAGAAGTTCATCGCGCGTCAACTCGACACTCCAGTCGATGAACTCTTCGGCCCAATTCAGGAAAATATGGAGGTCTCGGATGAATAGTTAACAATTCCCCGAGAAGGCGAAAACCCTCTCTCGTCATCGACGATTGAGGGCTCTCTGTAGGTAGATTTCGACGCCACCTCAGGCGAACTTCCCTTCTCATTCGCCAAAAGTCAAGCTGCGACGCCGTTTTTTGCGGCGGCGTTAGCTATTGTTTTCACGCAAATGAGGGAGGCGCATGATGTCGTCACCAACAGATGACCTGCGGGTCAAAGATCAACCAACAAGAACACCGAAATCTGAACCTTGTGCTCGACAATCCTATGTGGATTGCTCGTTCGGGTTCGTTAAGATCCCGTTAGAAAGCGCTGGAACTAGAAAGCTCAGCAAGCGATCTCGACAAAGCAGCCGGGGCGGGATCCCATTCTTTAGCCAGAAGCTGAAAAAGTACATCACTTTGAAAACCGAAAGCCACCTTGAGGGGGATGGCTTGTTTGTCGCCATGGCTGATCCGGAGGTTGTTCATATCTGGGACCAGCCCAGTTCAGTTACGTACACATGCGAGGATGGTCGTGAGGTGGCTTATACGGCGGATGCGCTTATCGAGTATAAGTCTGGTTTCAAGGTGTTGGTCGAAACAAAACCATTTGCGATCGCCCAAAGGCGAAATACAGAGCTGAAGTTGAAGCATATCGCGCAGTTCGTACCGCCGGAATTTGCAAACCAAATCTCCCTCTTCACTGAGAAAAGCTGCCCGAAATGGTTCGTTGCAGACGCCCGTCGTGTGCATGAGTTTAGTAAGAACCCAGACCCCGAAGCAGATGATGCCGTCCAAAGTGTAATAACCTGCTTGGCAGGAGAAACCACGATAGGCGCGCTTGTTCGTGAGACTGACCTTGCCGGTCGAGGCTTCCGCGCAGCGTACCGCACGGTTTTTCGCGGCGAGATCCGCAGACTAAAAGCGGCATCCCTGACCAGAGATAGCCTTGTAGTCAAAGGGGGGAGCATCGCATGAAAAATGCACCGATATTCAGAATTTATCCCCACGACAAGGTCGACTACCTTGGCTCAAACTGGAGGGCGTTCACACACGGGTCCGAGGGTGTTGTACTTCGCAGTGTAGAAGACCCCGAGATCTTCGACACCATACCACATGAGAAGCTCAGGCGATTGTTGAAAGCGCCGCATTTCAAAATCTGGCCTGGGCATTACTCTCAAAAATCAGCGCGCTTCCGGGCCGTCGGCACGGAAGAACTGATTACGAACCTTCCCCCATGGCAGCAAGAAACGATCCGCCATCGGTTGTTTTGCGTCCAAAGGTGGCTGACTGAAGAGGATGCTGGGAATGTAAAGCGAACGCCTCTGTGTTCGGCAGCGTTCATCACTGCGCTTGATGTCGAAATGATGAAGAGGTGTATCGGTAATAAATTTCAGCATAAGAAACGGCAAACGGGCCAAAAAGTTGAAATCACATTCGGGCCATCTTTCGACACTCTAATCAGATGGGTCAGAAAGTACGAGAAGTCGGGTTGCGACCCGATGAGTCTCAAAGACGGAAGATGTAATTCAGGCAACTGGAATCGGAAGTTCTGCGACGAAACTTATGCCTTCATTGATGACCAAATTCTTGCTTACGCTTCGCCCGATAGGCCCTATGCAAATGCTGTGGCATTAGAAACCCAGTGGGCAATTGATGATCTGAACGAAATTCGAGCAGAGGCGGGTGAAAATCTGCTGGGGCGACCGTGCAGTAGACAAATCGAGCGGTATATCTCAGATCTTCCACCGTTTTTTGTAACGTGTGAGCGTGAAGGGATTGATCGTGGGCGTAGTCAATTCATGAGTTCTTCGGCTGGCCTAGAAACGCTCATACCGTGCGAACGCTTTGAGATGGATGGCTGGAAGGGAGATTTCATGATCTTGCTTCGGGATTCTGGCATTGCGAGTAAGCTGCCTCCTGAAATCCTGAAGAAAATTCCTAGAAAACGTGTTTGGGTGTACGTCGTAATTGACCATGCGACACGGTGCGTTGTTGGGTTGCGCGTTGTTATGAGCGGCAAGGCTGACGAAACTGTGCGTGTCCTCGAAATGGCAACCCGCGACAAAACGGCAATATCAGATGCCGTTGGCACAACCTCTGATTGGGTCGAAGGGGGCGGGTTCTCAATGGTCGTGTCTGATCAGGGAAGCGAATTTGCAAATGATCGGTACGAAACCGCCGTGCTGGCCGCACTAGCTGCTTATGAGAGAAATCGTGCTGCGGCCCCTTCCTTAAGGGGGGTCAATGAACGGCTGTTCGGTGTTTTTTCAACTAAATTGACGCCAATGATGAGTGGTCGGACGTTTGGGAACATTTTTGAACGGGGCGATGTCGACCCGGCTTCCACGGCGGCGTTAACACCTGAGCAGCTTTTGCGCATCTTGATTTGGTATGTTGTCGATATCTATCACAGGACCCCTCATTCTGGCATTGGCTACACGGCCCCATCAGTCAAATGGGCAGAACTTACCAAAGAAGTAGGGACAACCGCACCGCCAGATGGCTATCGGATGCGTGCGGCTTTTGGAGAAGCACTCACTCGTCGAGTTGACGGGACAGGCTTTCTTGTGAATGGAATTCGATATACGTGTCCCAAACTCAGAAAGTTCTTCGTTGATCACTATATGTGCGACGTCAACCTACGTGTGGACCCCTATGACATTAGCTGGATCGTTGTTCAGGTCGACGACGCGTGGGTTGCAGCTTATTCTACTATCCCTGATCTTGAGGGTGTCACCTCGGAAGAATGGTCTGGTGCGAATTTGGCGCGAAAACGAAAGGGTCAGGAGCAATTCGAGCGTGACCTCCCAGCTATTCGAAGAGCGATTGCGTCGATCCGGAAAATCAATGGGGACGCAGCTGCCTTGGTTGGGCTTACCCCTAAGAGGTTAACGGCTGACTATATCAACAAGCTGGAAGAAGAGCTCTTCAGCGGGGAAGAGGTCATTCCGTGGAGCGATCCAGAGCCAATCCCTGATGTTGGCGAAATCTTCGCTTCAGGTACGCCCACAGGTCAATCCAGTCATGAACCACCAAAATCAGAAACGCCTGCGACAGATATTCCTAGATCTTCGGATCTCCCGTCCAATTGGACACTGGAGGGCGACAAATGAACGTACAGAGCAAGGAGGAAGTTCTCGAAAGTAATGCGGATCGTATGGTGCAACTCAGCAAACTGTTTGTGCGGCACGACCGTTTTCTTGATCTCGAGCAACGAATTGCCGCTCTAGCGCGCCAGCGACGCGCGGAAATTAGGGATGGAGAGCCACGGGAACGAAAAGGGCTTTCAGTGATCGGCCCTTCTGGTGCTGGAAAGTCGAAGTCGCTTGCGAAGATTAAGAACCAATATCAAGGGCCCCGGGAAGGGGCCCCTGATGACCGTGTCGGTTCCTTCGTGACAGTCGAGACACCTTCACCTGGAACACTCAAATCGACTGGTATCGCAACACTTGAAGCTCTTAACTTTCAGGTCGTTGGGGATCCGAACGCGTCGGAAATATGGAGGTTGGTGCGGCATCATCTCCATATGCATAAGGTCACTTTTTTGCATTTCGATGAGGCGCAGGATTTTATCCTGAACCAATCTGGCCGGGAATCAACCAGCGTTATCAATACAATTAAGAGCCTGACGCAATGCAAGAAGTGGCCAGTTTCTGTCATACTGTCAGGGAACACTGTTCTAGCCGATTTTCTTGATAGCGATTTTCAACTTGGGCGAAGGGTCCCACCCGTATTTTTTGAGAACCTCGTACCCGAAACTGACCTGAGTGACGTCGAACATATCTTGTCCCAGTATTTGAGTGCGGCAGGTTTGGAACTTCAGAGACCTACCGATATGGACGACTTTTTAGCAAGGCTCATTTTTTCGGCATCATGCCAACTAGGGTTGGTGTTTGAGTTTATCCTGGAAGCCATTCAGCGGGTCTTTGATGCTCAGCGACTACGGCTCGGTGTTGATGATTTTCGCGACGTTTATCGAGATCGTACTGGCGCTGTTAATGGCGCAAATCCGTTTGTCGCAAGTGATTACCAAGGGATCAACACGCGGGTCGTTCTTGAGGGCAAGTTGACTAAACAGAAGGGCCCGAAGAAAGCGTGGGTGACGTCGTGAAGTATGGGCGACTTGGGCTAACTCTTCCGGTCGGTGAGCATGAACCAGCGGTGACATATGCCTCCCGAATAGCAGCTTTGAACGGTTGCAATAGTCTATGGTCCTTCTGCGGTTTGACTGGGCTGTCAGCCCTGAAATTGGCTCAGGGGGATGCGGAGACGTTAAAACACTTGTCTGATCTCACTGGGACAGATGTTTCGGCTTTGACCAGATTTACACCTTGCACCGAGACACGGGCGACCCGTTGTCTAGGAGGGCAGATATTTCCCAACAAAGACATCAAAATTCAAACACAGCATATTTGTCCTAAGTGCATTCTAGATAGTTCTATCGATCGTGAATTGTACTTCGCCGCACCTCGCGTGTTTTGGTATTTGGACTTCGTACGCACGTGTCCGAAGCACGGTCTTTTACTCGTGCCATTGCCGGAGCGACAAAAGGGCTGGTTTCCCTATGACTTTGCTGCACGGCTCAAGAGATCTCAGATATCAAGAGACCAGTTGGTCGATTTGATCGCGCCAGCGCCGAACAAAGTCGACCAATTTTCGATCAGTTTACTATCCGGGGACGCTGATCGCTCTTGGCTGGGCAATTCCGACGCGTATGTTGTGTCCCGCACCAGTGAGAGGCTGGGATGCGCCGTCGAAGGAGTGACGTCGGCAAAGTATCTCGCCCGATCTGAACTGGCGAGATTAGCTGATATCGGGTTTGCGGTATTGTCAGATGGGCCCGACGCTTTGCGTGCCACCTTGCTCGACTTGATAAACAAGCGAGGTCGTTCGGGTACACGGCGCGTTTTTGGAGTTTTCTTCAACCTGATGGACGGAAAAATGGGTCAGAAAATTCCATCAGTTCGCAATGTGTTGAGGGAGGTCATTCTAGAAAACTTCGTAGTTCATCCCGGTGACAAATTGCTTGGAGAGCTATGTGTGAAGCGCAGGTTTCACTCTCTACAGTCGGCTGCCGACCAAACCGGGGTACATCCAACAAAAGTCGCGAGTGTGCTGACTGCCGCCGGTCTGATTCCGCGACCTGAAGATACAAATTCCATCCAAATCGAAGCGGAGCCTGCCGAAGAGATGTTGCGTAGGCTGTCGAATGCGGTTCTCACGAGGGACGCCCTCAAATTCCTTGGGCTACCATGGCGGCACCTGATGAGCCTGCAGGACGCTGGGTTGATTTCGCCGATAAACCCAGCATGCGGAGGGCAGTACATGTATTGCCGACATGACCTCAGTCGTCTTCGGGACGCGCTGTGTCAGAATGGATGCAACATAGAACAGGAAGACGACAGTTTGGTGCCCATTTATAAGGCCGCCAATCAGTCAGTTTGCGGTATTGCAGAAGTCGTGAAGCTGCTTGTGTCAGGAAAAATTCAGATTGTCGGCCTAATGCAAGGCCTACGAACTTTTGACGCCATTCGGGTCGATCCAAAAGAGGTCTTTGAGGGGCTTCCATCCTATGAAGCTGTAGAAGCCGCGCTGACGCGGGAAGAGTTGTTAAAGCAATTCGGGGTCTGTGGCGCGACTGTCGCATTTCTTCTTCGAGAGGGGCATTTTGATGAGTTTCGAACGCGCTGCCGTACATCACGCAAGATTCGTTCATATGTAACCAAAGCTAGTGTCGATCGCTTCTCAGAAGAATACGTTAGCCTCAGGAACTTGGCAGTTGAGAGGCAGATCTCTGGGCGCGCACTAAGCCATAGCTTAAAGGGCAAAGGGATTTATGAATTGCCAGTTCCTTCCAGGTGTCGTGGTCGTTTTTTCCGCCGCGCTGACGTGAATTTGGTAAATGAATTATCTTAAACATAAGCGCGTGATCGCGTTGCTGATCGCATTGGCATGTGTTTGTATTAAGGAATTGATTTACGCTGGACCATCAATTCGTTCTAGCGAAAACAGCGATTGAGCATCATGCAGCAAGAATTACAAAAAACCTTAAAGTATTGGCGTGCGTCTCTCGCTGATGGCGCGTTGGGGCAGGGTCGCTTCAAGCAGCGTGATCGGAAAAACTATATTGAACTGTCCAAAGACACTCTGGGCACCGGTGTTTTGCCAAAGAACCAAGTTGAGAAGGTCTTTGAGGGAGAGAAACCTGATACCAAGCTGATGTCGGTCCGACTTTGGCCGATGGTCACCGCCCGCATGAAGTCCCATGGTGCGACGTTATCAAATGGTTTTCCCGAACTCGTTGCTCCTGTCGTTACCGAGGCGTCAGTTGACCGAGAAGGAAATATTCGACCATCACGAAATGTGCTTGCGCGGGACCTACTTACGCCGTTGCCGAATGATGAGTTTTCGCTAGGCGGCATTGAGGATTTCGATACGTTCTTGTCGGCTACACCATTCTCGCCGGACGAAAACTCTCCGATCTGGTCACAATATCTGAGTCACTGCCGCGAAATGCTTGATGCCGTGTCACCAGGGTGGCCAGCAAACGACGACAACTACGTCTCTGCAGGTGTCGGATTCATTGAGGTAGCAGGAGATGCAGCTGCCACCATCGCGCAGGTCATCAAATTATATGATAGTCTCATCGAAGATAAACCTGAGACCCCGCTTTTAGGACAATTGGCGGTTCCGTCTTCAGCGCAAAAAAAACTTTCCACACAGACCGAGGCGAACTTCGCCAATCGCCTTGGCCATGCCAACGATGCGTTTCCTCTGGCGGACCATCAACGTCAAGTTCTCTCGTACCTTTCAACCAGCACAGATGGGGATGTTCTTGCTGTCAACGGCCCACCGGGAACGGGCAAGACGACGATGCTTTTGTCCGCTATCGCCGATGCCTGGGTTCGTGCAGCGCTCGAAGAGGGCAAACCGCCGATCATCGTCGCGGCATCGAGTAACAACCAGGCTGTCACAAATATCATCGATGCTTTCGGAAAGGATTTTGCTGAAGGTGAAGGGCCATTTGCAGGGCGATGGTTGCCTGATCTAAAGAGCTACGGTCTGTTTCTTCCAGCGCGTTCCAAAGAAGCGGAAGCGGCTTTGAAGTATCAGACAGAGCGCTTCTTTCATGAGCTTGAAAACGATGTCTATTTTGAACGTGCCAAAGAGGCGTATCTGACCTCAGGCAACAATGCTTTTCCCGATCTTGAAAACCCAGATGTCGCAAGCATCGTTTCTCAGTTGAGAAAACGAATTGCTGCCGAGGTTTCCAAACTGTCCAGTGTGGACGACGCGCGTACATGGGTTGAGAAAGCAACGGCTAAAGTCGCTGACCTGCTGGGCAATGACCCGGCTACGACTTCGGCCCAGCTTGAAAAGGCCGCTCATGAAAGCGAGGCAGCGCATAAACGCCACAAATCTTGGGAGTCCCGCTGGATCAAACACCAAGCTGATGAATCTGTCTTGCTTTCCTTGTTCAGTTTTCTTCCTCCTGTTGCCCGAAAGAGATTGATGAAGGCACGTGTTGCGCTTGAAGATGCTGGCTGCACGATGGACTTTTCCAGCAAAAGTTCGAGTTCGATTGCAAGCATCGGCACCTCGCTGCGAGAGGCTCTGCGATCGGCTAAAGACGTGGCCGTTGCCGCTCGTCATGACCATGGAGAGGCACAGGCTGCGATGAAGGACCTGGATCAGGCCCGGGATGATTGGACCAGCACAATCGAAAATCTGGGTGCGCCATCAGTACCAGCTTCAGGCGCACTGACTGTTGATCAGTTTGCAGATTGCCACACGCGTTTTTACCTCTTTCGGCTTGCCTGCCACTATTGGGAGGGACGCTGGCTGCTCGAAATGGAGGCGAACCTCAATGAGATTGTCGGAGCACACCGAAAGACCGGGTTAAAAACGGTCGAACCACGCTGGCACCGCCGTATGATGCTGACGCCTTGCGCCGTATCTACCTTTGCAAGCCTTCCGGGCAATATGTCATATGGCCTCAAATCCGACGGCGATTGGAAGACCGGACATATGTTCGACTTCATCGACTTATTGATCGTCGACGAAGCGGGGCAAGTCTTTCCCGAAGTAGCTGCGCCATCATTCGCACTGGCAAAGCGGGCTCTGGTTATTGGAGATACCCAACAGATTGAGCCGATATCATCCGTTTCCAGTGCCGTAGATATTGGTAATCTGCAGAACCTGGGATTTCTGAAAGACACCTATACCGAAGCTGATCTGACCGAAGTCTCAAATACGGGTATGCGCAGTGTTGATGGCAGTGTGATGCGGTTAGCTCAGCAAGCATGCTCGTTTGAGCCGTATCCGGACCTGGAGCGTGGCCTCTACTTGTTTGAGCATCGCCGTTGCTATGACGAAATCATCAGCTTCTGTAATACGCTTTGCTACAAGGGGATGCTCCAACCTAAGCGGGGTAGCGCGACCAAAGAATGCGTTGTCCCGGCAATGGGCTATCTGCATATCGACGGTATGGCTTTGAGTTATGGCGGCAGTCGCGCCAACACTACCGAAGCTGCAACGATTGCTGGCTGGCTTGCGGCAAACCGCCAAGACCTTGAACGGCAATATGATAAGAAACTGGAAGACATCGTTGGTGTTGTCGCGCCATTTGGACGCCAGGTTCAAGAAATCAAAGGAGCATGCGCTGCTCAGGGTATCAGCTCGAAAATGACAGTTGGCAATGTGCATTCTTTGCAAGGTGCTGAGCGACCGATCATCATATTCTCGCCCGTTTACTCGAAACACGCTGACGGGCAATTCATCGATATGTCGCCCAGCATCCTGAATGTGACCGTCTCTCGTGCGCAAGACAGCTTCCTTGTGTTTGGCGATATGGACGTTTTCTCCTCAGCCGCCAAAGGAACGCCCCGAGCAGTGTTGGCCGAGGTTCTCTTCTCTCCCAAAGGTTTTTCACTAGAGTTTGCCGCTCAACCGCGACCTGACCTTCAGATCTCGGATCAATCCTTAAAGACATTGCGAGATGCGGCAGAGCATGACAGCTTCCTGATCGAGGCGCTGTCGTCATCAGCGCGCGAGTTTACTATCGTCAGTCCGTGGGTCATATCCTCGACAATGAAACGCGCTGGTCTGCTCGATGCGTTCCAGAAAGCTACAAATCGGGGAGCTGAGATCGACGTGTTTGTTGATCCGCTCCTTAACCAGTCACGGAATGATGATGGCACGACACAACTCGACATCGCAAAGGCTGCGCTGACAGAAGTGGGTGTCCGCATTCACGAAGTCCGCCAACTGCATAGCAAGATCGTCATTGTGGATGCCAATCAGCTTTGCATTGGTTCTTACAACTGGCTGAGTGCGGACCGAAAGGGACGTTACGCCCGTCATGAAACATCAATCGCCTACAGTGGATCGCATCTTCAGGGCGAGATTGATGTGATCAAGGGAAGCTTGGGTGGCCGCGAAAAGCGGTAGTAAGTTACCTCTTCTTTCCTTCAACAAGCTGTCCCACGTGGGTACGAAGCAGTAACCTGGTTCGTGATCCTACTAGTACGTGAGTTGCGTTGGTAGTGGCGCTTCAATTCGTGGGCAGCATTGCTTCGTCCCGAGAATTGCAACTTGTCGGTCGAGAAGTGGCAACTTAGTAGTCGACGGTTTCGTCAAGCCCCATAAAACATGGCTATTGAGCAGTTTGAAATGTCACCTTATCTGTCGCTCCAGAATCGGCCACCAAACCTCTTAGCCGCACTTGCTATATCCGCAGCTTGCGCATGTCATACATCCCTCGACCATGCGCAGTTCGTAGCTGCCGCAGCTTGAGCAGGCTTTGCCTTTGGGTCGGTCCATGCCGATGATTTCGGCCTGTGGATCCGATTTCAGCCCCATGCCCTCGCCTGCGATAAAGCCCGTTGCAACAAGATGTTGTTCGATAACGCCACCAATCGCCGCCAGAATTGACGGAATATACTTGCCGTTCATCCAGGCCCCGCCTCGTGGGTCAAACACGGCCTTCAGCTCTTCGACGACAAACGATACGTCTCCGCCGCGTCGGAATACGGCAGAGATCATGCGTGTCAAAGCAACGGTCCACGCAAAATTTTCCATATTCTTGGAATTGATAAACACTTCAAACGGGCGACGATGCCCGCCGGTCACAAGATCATTCACAGTGATGTAGATGGCGTGTTCGCTGTCAGGCCATTTGATCTTGTAGGTGCTGCCTTCCAAGGCTTCAGGCCGGTCCAATGGGTCTTGCATGTAGATGACGTCGCCGTGCGGTTGCATCGGCTCTGCGTCATCGTGAGTGACGATTTCGGGGGCCGTTTGATCCGTTTTGTTTGCGGTGTCGTCGCTTACACTCAGGACAGACCCTGTCACATCGTTGGGCCGGTAAGTCGTGCACCCTTTACACCCGGTATCCCAAGCCTGCATGTAGACATTTTTGAATTCATCAAAGCTAATGTCTTCGGGGCAGTTGATGGTCTTGGAAATGCTGGAATCGACCCATTTCTGGGCGGCAGCTTGCATCTTAACGTGATCCGAGGGTGCCAACGTCTGGGCGTTGACAAAATAGTCGGGCAAAGGCGCATCACCCATTTTGTCGCGCCACATTTGCACGGCATAATCGACAACTTCTTCTTCGGTCCGTGACCCGTCTTTTTGCAGCACTTTGCGCGTGTAGGCGTAGGCGAACACCGGTTCGATGCCGGAACTTACGTTGCCCGCATAGAGGCTAATGGTGCCTGTGGGCGCGATAGACGTCAGCAAGGCGTTTCGGATACCGTGTTCCTTGATTTCGGCACGGACGTCTTCATCCATCATTTGCATGGTGCCGGATGCAAGATACGCGTCGGCATCAAACAGCGGGAAAGCGCCCTTTTCGCGTGCCAACTGGACCGACGCCCGATATGCGGCGCGGGCGATCGCGTGCAGCCAGTCTTCCGTTTGACGCGCCGCCTCGTCAGAGCCATAGCGCTGCCCAACCATCAAAAGCGCATCCGCCAACCCTGTGACACCAAGGCCAATGCGGCGCTTGTTTTGGGCTTCGCGTTCTTGTTCTGGCAGTGGGAATTTAGAGGCGTCGACCACATTGTCCATCATACGCACAGCCGTTGCGACCAGTTCCGTCAGCGCATCTTCGTCCAGTTTGGCCGAATCGCCAAATGGGTCAGACACCAGGCGGGCCAGATTGATGGATCCCAAAAGGCACGCGCCATACGGTGGCAAAGGTTGTTCGCCACACGGGTTCGTCGCCGCAATAGTTTCGCAATAGCTTAAGTTGTTGGCAGCGTTGATACGGTCAATGAAGATCACACCCGGTTCAGCATAGTCATAGGTCGACTGCATGATCTTGTTCCACAAATCCAGCGCCTGAACCGTTTTGTAGACCTTACCGTCAAATTTGAGATCCCAAGATCCGTTGGCTTTTACCGCTTCCATAAAGTCATCGGTGATCAACACCGACACATTGAACATGCGCAACCGTGCCGCGTCTGATTTGGCCGTGATAAAATCATCGATATCGGGGTGATCGCACCGCATGGTCGCCATCATAGCGCCGCGGCGCGAGCCCGCGGACATGATCGTGCGGCACATAGAATCCCACACATCCATAAACGACAAAGGCCCAGATGCGTCTGCCGCCACGCCGTGCACATCCGCGCCTTTCGGACGGATCGTGGAAAAGTCATATCCGATACCGCCGCCCTGCTGCATGGTCAGCGCGGCCTCTTTCAACATATCAAAAATGCCGCCCATGCTGTCAGGAACGGTACCCATGACAAAGCAGTTAAACAACGTCACCTTGCGTGCTGTGCCTGCACCCGCTGTGATGCGGCCAGCTGGCAAGAATTTGAAGTCTTCCAATGCTCCGTAAAAAACGTTTTCCCAATGGTCAGCGTCGTCTTCGACCCGTGCCAAATCCCGCGCTATGCGGCGCCAGCTGTCTTCAACCGTCGTATCCAAAGGCGTGCCGTCCGCTTCCTTGAAGCGGTACTTCATATCCCAAATTTGTTCGGCGATAGGTGCTGCGAAACGAGTCATACGGACATCCCTCTAAGGTCGGCGATTCTGATTGGTGGCTTGACGAAGGTTTGGATTAGACCATCTATACCACAAGCGCCACAGGAATTTCTAGAATTTTCGCAACAAATTGTGGGTGACGCGAAGCGAAACGCTATATATAGTATATCCACACCACTTTCGGAGCATCCCGCGTGAGCAGCCACATCAACATCATCAAACTGTCTGTCGGCACCGAAAACGTCGAAGGGTTGGCCGCGTGGCAAGCCACAAAGAGGGCACAAGCCCCCGATGGCAGCCCCCGACACGTCACCCGCATGTGGCCCAAACGCGAAGCCGAAATTTTGAACGGAGGATCCATCTATTGGGTCATCAAAGGCGTAATCCAGTGCCGTCAAAAGATTTTGCGGCTGGATGAATACATTGGATCGGACGGTATTCGACGCTGCAGCATTGTCAGCGACCCGAAACTGATACGCACCCAAGGCAGCTTGAAACGCCCCTTTCAAGGATGGCGTTACCTAAAACCCGAAGACGCGCCCCTCGATTTGCCAGAAGGACGCGAAAACGAAGAACCACTTCCTATCGAATTGAACAAGGCTTTGGCAGAAATTGGCGTTCTATAATCCGTCTTATTCCGGATTTCGAAACGCATTCGGCTCGAATGGTTTTTCCAATGCGCGCGCGACCAATTCCAGATGGTCTTGCCCGTAAAACATGTCCCCGCCCACGAAATATGTCGGTGACCCAAAGACGTTTCGCGCGATCGCTTCTTGTGTGTTAGCCTCATGTTGACTGCGAACGTCGTCCCCCTGCGCCGCGTCCAGCAATGCCCGCCCATCTAGTCCAAGATCCTGCGCCACGTCCATCAATGCCCCCACATCCGCAAGATCAATATCGTCCCGCCAATGCGCTTGCAAAATTGCATGTGCCAACGCGTCGGTGTCCACATCCAAGGGTATGGATGCGATTATCATGCCATTCGACAGATCCAGCGCATTGTCGTGGTAGGTCGGGCGATGGTTTATGATTGAGACGTTGCGAAATTCAGACCAGCGTTCGATTTCGCGGCCGAAATAGTAATCCACATGCGGTCGCGTACGCCCTGCAAAAGACAATCCTCCCGCCGCCTCAACAACTGGCGATAGCGCAATGGGCCTGTGCACCAATGACGCGCCGTATTTTGCACAAATCTCCATCAATCTTGAAGAGCCGATATAAGCGAAAGCTGAGTGCGCGGAATAGAAATACTCGATTTCCGTCATGGGGCGATCCTTTTATTCAATTGCATAAAGGCCCTATCCTAGGTGTCCGTGCTGGCCTTCACCAGCGCCAGTTCTGAAAGGCCTACACCGAACGTCGAAGTATCAGTGCCAATCATGTTAGTTGATTTGAACCCCGTCACAAGATCGCAGGTTTGGCACAAGCCAAATGGCCGGTATTGTCACAGTGCTTTACATGCATTTTGTCCCTGCATCCGACCCACTCCAGCATTGGGGGTGGAGCCCGGTCTGACCGGCGGCCGGATGCAGAGAAGGGATGACCATGGCGCCAACTATTCAGCGCTTGGTCAAATGGGGATCAGCAGGCAATGCCGAATTCATGAGCGGCGAAATGATCTTCGACGACGATGCATTCCGATAAAAAAGACGCATCGGTTCCAGACAAAACATCATAGGGCTGCTGCAACCCTGCGACCATGTCAGTCAACGAAAGATGGGCGCGGGGGCAGTGACACAACAATGACCCCTCCGTGTAGATGACCTGTTCCGAAGCAAAGAAAAGTGTAATGACTTCCAGTCGTTGCACCGGGGGTTGGCGCTTTATGCCGCGCACACCAGCCAATGCGTTGATCGGCACAACTGCAAATGGGTCGCCGTGCTGGTCAACCGCCGCTTCGCTTTCGATCAAGATGCCTTGTTCTGGCAAAACGGTCATGTCAACGCGGTTCCCCAGTGCGCCCGCTGGCACGAACACAGGCCACATATGTATTGGAACCGCTGTTGCATCCACCCACAAGGTGCTGCGACGAATGTCAGTCACCTGTTGCATGCCATGATCAAATGTCAAAACTGAATCACCGATTTCGATGGCGTCAACGGATCGCCAGCCAAGATTGGAGGCGACGCGTGTCCCGCTCAGCAATCCGTGCGTTGTGGCGTTGTAGATACCGCCATCATATGCGCCGGTCTTTTCGACCATCCGCTGCGGCATTCCGTTGGCTTTGTTTTTCCATCCAAACATTGTGTCCATCCCCGTGGTATAAAGCGCCTAAGTTTGCAGCGGCGGCGCATGTGAAGCAGTGAGGACAGATGTTGCGATTCGCATGACGCCGATGGGTCGGCAATTGGGCCGAATTGGGGCATTGTTTCGACATTCCAGAACAGTTCATTAGGGTCGCCTATTATTGATCATCAATTTGAAACAAATTATCTGTATTTCCACGACCCAAAGTGGAAAACGCACCCACTTCCCGTGAAGACCTGGCTTTGTTGTACACCGAATGTGCGCAAAGGTTTGATGGCCTGAACCGTTCATTTACCTCTTACCCCTATCACGATGAGGATCTGCTAATTCTTCGGGCTGGTGCATGTACCGCGTTATCGAATGTCTGACACAAGAACACTCTTTCTGGCTTGTCGCTGTGGCGGCCATTGTGTGTGTGGTCGGCTCCTCACTATCGGTCACTCTTTTGCGCCGTGTTCTGATTGTGAAACACAAAATTAGAACCATTCAGGTCGCCATGGCAGGTGCAATGACCGGGGCTACGATCTGGGCCACACACTTCATCGCCATGGTCGCCTACGACCCTGGCCTTCCCCACGCATATGAACCGATTTTGACAGCGGTTTCCCTGGTGATCGCGGTACTTGGCGCCCTGGGTGCAAATTTCACAATGGCATACATGAAAACACGAACGCGGTTTGTTTTTGCAGGCATCATGTTCGGCATAACTGTCAGCGCCATGCATTACGTCGGAATGTCAGCCTATGTGCTGCCAGGTACATTGGACTGGCATGCGACAACCGTTTTTGTGTCCATATGCCTGGGCGCAGGCTTTGGTGCGATCACCTACCACCGTATCGCTTACCCTTGGACGCGCTATTGCACGGCCGGAGGTATTACCGCGATGGTATTGGGTATCTGCACCATGCACTTTGTCGGCATGGGTGCGTTTTCTATATCCCTAAGCCCGCTTTATGACGTTCCGGATCAAGTGTTTTCTGATCATATTCTGGGGCTGATCGTCATTCTGGTTGCGCTTTTTATCTTTATCATGGGGTATGCGGCCCTCAATATCGAACAGGGTCTGTCACAACATGCGAACCAGCAGATGCAATCTGCTGCGATGAAAGACATTTTGACAAATTTGCCAAACCGTCATGCTTTGCATCTCGCCTTGGAAAACTGGACAACAGCGCTGAAAGGCGGTCTCGCGGACCATGTTGCTGTGTACACAGTGAACATTGACGCATTCAAACATATCAACGAACTATACGGCACAGCATCCGGCGACATAGTTTTGTCGAAAATTGCCCAACGCATCGGCGAAGAGCTGCAGCATGAAGACACATTGTTCCGTGCAGGCGGCGATGAATTCGTTATAGTATCGCGTGGGTTCCGCCGAATGGGTCAAGTCACCTCAATGGCGGACCGCATATCGGCCTATTTAAAAGAACCTTTGAACGTGGGCGACAATCCCATTCTTGTGACGTCATCCATGGGCGTGTCCTCCAGTTTACAAGACGGGCGCGACATGGACACTCTTTTGCAGAACTCCGGCATTGCGATGTTTTATGCCAAAGCAAACCCCGACGTGAACGTGCAGATTTTTGATGCCGACATGCAAAAACAATCACGCGCACGGCTCGAAATCCAAACGGACCTCCGCCAGGCCGCTGCCCGTGGGGAATTGGAACTGGTGTATCAAAAACAAAATAAACTGCCCTCGCGCGACCTGATCGGGTTCGAAGTGCTATTGCGTTGGAACCATCCAACTCGCGGAAGGGTGTCGCCTGTGGAATTCATTCCAATTGCCGAAGAAACCGGGTTGATCCGCGATATTGGGCTGTGGGTGTTGCGCACCGCGTGCGAAGAAGCTGTGCAATGGCCTATTCCTTTATCCATTGCAGTAAACGTGGCACCCCAACAACTGGTACAACCCTCGTTCATTGAAAGCGTTTCGGACATTTTGTTCGAAACACGACTGGCACCCGAACGACTGGAACTGGAAATCACCGAAGCCAGCATAATCGACGACGAAAACCACACATTGCGTGTGATGCACAGGTTGAAGGCAATGGGGCTACGGATCGCGATGGACGATTTCGGAACCGGGTATTCATCTCTGAGTACCCTGCAGTCTTTTCCATTCGACAAAATCAAAATGGACAGAAGTTTTGTGCAGGAAATCCACATAAACCCAAAACGCGCAGCGATTGCCAAAGCCACAATGCTGATCGGGGATGCTTTGCAAATTCCGGTTCTTGCCGAGGGCACGGAAGTCGAAGAAGAGTTAGTTTTTTTAGAAGATGCGGGATGTGCCTATGTGCAAGGTTTCTACTTTGGCACACCTCTTCCCCTCACGGATTTGCACAATTTACTGGCGGGTATTGCCCAGAAAGAAGCATCCTAGGATCAGCAGCTGATTGTCATTGATCAAAACGATATCCGAATTGTTCGATGTCATCTGCACAAGCCCCTGCCACGGCCTTTCGCGTCGCATCATCATAGTAGTCCTGGTAGTGAACAGATCTTTGCGACTTGTTTTGGTGCGGCAGTTCAAGGTCAAATCCCAAATGATCCATTAAGGGGCGTGCATCTTGCACAAAATATTCTAATCTGATGTAGAGACTACACCGATCTGTTCCCGTGATATCCGTGACATAGCGATGCGCAGGGTTTGCAGCCATTGACGCCGCAATCAAATCCGATTGCGCAAAATTCTTGAAATCAACCTGCCCCGCTAAAGACACCGCAGGGTGATCAAAGCGCTGATCGCGAAGCCAATGGTAGTAGCTTACCATGCGATCCCACGGATTTCTGACCATTGTGAAAACGAACATCCCGTCAATATCGCGCAGTGGCAAAAGCCCACCCACATCCGCTAAAGTCGCGTGTTTCCAAAGGCGGCCTTGCGTCTTCACATGGGTCAACTTGCGCCGGCGCTTTAATGCCTTTGGCGTGTCACCCAACATAATGTCATCTTTCATTGCCCGATCTTCCAAGGCCAAAGCCATCGAAGTCCCCCCCGTTTTGGGGGCATGAACAAACACATATTTTCGGCCATAAGAGATGATCATAAAACACAGTCTATAGCAGCCGCAGCCAGCCCCAAGTGCTTTGAGCGGTCAACAGGGCAAAATCTGAACGACCCACCTATTTGGACCGGACGGCGATGATGCCACCAGCCACCATAATCAAAGCAATGCCTACAATCATCAACGGTGTGATCACCTGCCCCATCAAGGCCCACCCAAAGAACGGCCCGAAAATCATGATTGAATATTCCAGCACAGAAACCTGACTGGCCTCACCCCACTGATATGCGCGGGTCAACAAAAATACACCGGCCACCGATACGACGGCTTGCAGCACGATAAAGGGAAATACCGAGAGAATTGGCCAAACCCATCCCCGCAATAAAAAGCCTTGGGTCCCTTCCGGAACGGCAGGGTCGATAATCGCCAACCCGATCAAAACGCATACACCAATGACACCTTGCGACGTCATTATCCCCGCCAACATGGACAATGTACTTTCTTCAGCGCACAAAATACGTGTCACCAAAGACCCTATGGCATAAAAGAGCCCGCCAGCCACCGGCATCAGCATGATCCACCCCGGGGCCCCCTGCTGTACACCCAGTACCAGTAAAATCCCCGAAAACCCGACGACCACAGCCAACACGCGCCAAGGTCCGATGGTTTGTTTCAGCACCAAAACCGTCAGAAGCAGGACAAAGATCGGCGCGGTAAACAACCCTGCCAAGGATTGCGCGATCGGCATAAACGCAAGCGACCCGAAATAAAGCAACATACCCACTGCAACCAACATAGATCGCAAGCCGACCGCCCACCAGCGTCGCGGCCAGATTGATCCCAAGCCCAACATCGAAAGCGCCGCAATCAACGACACGGCCATCACGGCCCGCACCGACAAAAACTGCCAAACCGAAATTTCCAAAGCGATGGTTGCAATGTAGTTGTCGACGAACCCCAACAACGCCATGGCGCCGATCATACAGCCCGCAGCAGCAAGCGGTTTGGTCGGGGAAGCGGCCGCAGACATGGCAGTCTCTTTCATTTGGGGTAAGACCCACTTGCAATATCCTCTTTTTTTGGCAATTCAAGTAAGATCAACGCGAAGGGGAGATCGCAAATGGGCTGGATGAACGATGAAACTGGTTTGGACAAATGTGCCGCCAATTATGTACCGCTGACGCCTTTGTCGCATTTGCGGCGCGCCGCACATGTTTTTGCCGGACGCCCCGCTGTGATTTATGGCGATCACCGTGTCACATATGCACAGTATTATGACCGGTGCACGCGTCTGGCCTCTGCTTTGGTATCGATGGGCGTCACCCCGGGCGACGTCGTGGCGACCCTTATTCCCAATCTGCCCGCGCAGGCCGAAGCCCATTTCGGGGTGCCCGCCTGTGGCGCAGTCCTGAACACGATCAACACCCGACTTGATGTCGATACTGTTGCGTATATTTTCGACCACGGCGAAGCCAAAGTTGTTTTAGCTGACCCGCAATTCATGCCATTGGCAGAAGCCGCCGTCGCACAAATGGACGGGAACGCCCCGATTCTGATCGAGGTTGCGGACGCTGCCAACGGCTGGCCCGCTTCGGGACGCCATCCGGTTTACGAAGATATCCTGACGCTGGCCGATCCGAACTTTGCTTGGATCATGCCCGAAGATGAATGGGAAAGCCTTGCCCTGAACTATACTTCCGGCACCACGGGCCGCCCCAAAGGCGTCGTGTATCATCACCGCGGCGCATATATGATGACAATGGGCACCGTCATTTCATGGCGCATGGTCTTGCATCCGGTCTTTATGGCCATCGTACCCTTGTTTCATTGCAACGGCTGGAACCACACATGGATGATGCCCTTGATCGGTGGCACTTTGGTATGCTGCCGCGACATCAGCGCTGATGCAATTTATGCAGCCATCGCCGACGAAGGCGTCACCCATTTTGGCGGGGCCCCCATCGTGTTGAATATGATTGTCAACGCAGATGAAGCAGAACGGCGCGAGTTCCACCACCAAGTCGAAGTTTTCACGGCAGGTGCCCCCCCCGCCCCGGCCACATTGGGCAAGATCGAGGCCTTGGGCTTTAACGTCACCCAAGTCTACGGGCTGACAGAAACCTACGGGCACGTCACCGAATGTGTCTGGAAATCAGAAGAATGGGACGCATTGGACCAGTCCGACAAAGCCGCCATAAAGGCCCGCCAAGGTGTTGCCATGCCAATGATGGAACATATCACCGTTGTGGATGAGACCATGGGTCAGGTCAGGATGGACAGTACCGATCAAGGCGAAATCGTGATGCGGGGGAACTCTGTCATGAAAGGCTACCTCAAGAACCCGGACGCCACAGCCAAGGCCTTTCAAGGGGGGTACTTCCATTCCGAAGACCTCGCTATCCAGCATCCCGACGGCTACATCCAGATCGCGGACCGCGCCAAAGACATCATTATCTCGGGCGGCGAAAATATCAGCTCTGTAGAAGTGGAAGGCGTTTTGATGGGCCATCCTGACGTGTCATTGGCCGCTGTTGTCGCAAAACCGGACGACAAATGGGGCGAAGTGCCCTGCGCCTTTGTTGAATTGAAAGAGGGGTGCACAGGCGACGCCGCGCAAATGATCGCTTTCGCCCGCGAGACGTTGGCTGGGTTCAAAGCGCCAAAACTGGTCATCTTTCAAGAGCTTCCCAAGACATCGACGGGGAAAATCCAGAAATTTGAATTGCGCAATCACGCGCGGACACTTTGATAGATGCCACAACAGGTGTTAGGCTGCGTGCTCAACAACAGCAAAAACTGAGCAGACGATGACCGCCCTGACCAAATATGACCGTTTGGAAGCCACAGGGCTGTGGCGGGCCACGCCGCAGGACCAGCGACGCGAAGTTGTGGTGTCCATCGGGAACGCGACCCTCGTCATCAAGGATCTCACAGACAAAGCCATCACGCATTGGTCTTTGGCCGCAGTGGAACGCAGCACCACTGGCAATGCACCCGCTACATTCCATCCCGACGGAGATCCCGGCGAAACTTTGGATCTGGCCGCAGACGAAGCCGATATGATCGACGCTATTGATCAACTGCGCCGTGCAGTGGCCAAGGCCCGGCCCCGCCCCGGACGCTTGCGCTGGTTGGGGGCTGCGTTGTCGGTTTCAGCCGTGGTTGCGGGTGTTACCCTGTGGCTGCCCGGTGCTTTGACACAACACGCACTGGACGTGGTGCCAACGGTCATACGCGCCCAGATCGGCGAAGATTTGTTGCGCCGTATCCAGCGGGTGACAGGACAGCCCTGCAGATCCGCCGGGGCAGGCCCCGGTTTAAAAACGCTGGGCTTGCGAACGAATACCGAGAACTTGGTGATCTTGCGCAGCGGACTAAACGACAGCCTGTCATTGCCTGGCGGAAAAATCCTTTTGCATCGCGGTCTCGTCGAAGGCTTTGAAGAACCCGACGTGGCGGCTGGCTACATTTTGGCAGAAACCCTACGCATCCAGACACATGATCCGCTGGAAACCCTTTTGTCTCAGGCAGGTATGCGCGCCAGCATCAGCTTGTTGACCACCGGAAATCTACCATCCACGACATTAGACGCACACGCCGAACGCATATTACAAGCACCGCGTCCCCCCGTGGACGACGTGGCCCTGCTGGCCGCCTTTGCATCCGCTGAAATTCGCAGTTCTCCGTATGCCTATGCACGCGACATCACCGGTGAAGAAACATTGCCGCTGATAGAAGCAGACCCGATGCGCAATGCTGACCCCAAGCCACTCTTGCGCGATGCGGACTGGCTGCGCCTTCAAGCCATCTGCGGCAGTTGATCCCTTATCCAACACACGAAAAAAGCACGGCCGCAATGCAACCGTGCTTTGATACTTTTGCCACGAAGTGACCCGTTACTTGCGCAAGAATGCATCCGAATAGCCCGCACGGCGCACTTGGGCCAAAGCCCGCGACGCATCACGGGAAAACGGCCCCGCCAACACAAGACGATAGGTTTTGCTGCCACGTGTGAATTTCCCAACGCGCACGGGCAGACCCATGGCTTTCAGCCGCTGTGCCGTCGCTTGTGCATTGCCTGCTTGGCCGAATGTCCCAACCTGAACGTAACGACCAGCCTGCGGCGCGGCCTTTGGCTTTGCAACTGGCGCGGACCGGGTCGACACAACAGGTTGACGTGCAATCGGCGTACGCGAGGATTGTTTGTTGCGCACGATCCGCTTCAAAACTTGTCCATCCCGACGCACAATAGACACCGTGCCCAATTCGCGTTGTTGTGTCGCCATATCGGTGTAAGGATAGATCAGTGGCACAGAGCCAGTGACATCTCGGCGCGTGTTCGCGTTGATCAGACGGCGCGGCACTGTATTCGTCCACAGGTAGTTCGTTGCCAAAACACCGCCGACAGATTGCTCCGCGCGTTTGGGGTTCAATCGATCATCTTCCCATACAGTGCGATATCCGTTCGGAACGGACGTCTTTTGGGTGTTTTGACGCTGCACATGGACATGGCGCGGCACGATGCGTGTGCCACTGTTCACGGTTCCGCCAGTCGCGATCCCCTGAGGCACAGATGTGATACGACGCGGTTGCGCAGGTTGGCTGACCACACCCGCACGACGGGTCACAACAGTAGCAGCGGTTTGCCCCCCCTGCACACCGACGATACGGCCAGCTTGCGGGCCACAGCGCACAGGCAGTTTGCTGCTGGAATTGATGTACTTGCGGCTAAGCGATGTCACACCGCAATTGCCACCACGTTGCACAGCAGCCGGTACAGTGCGGCGAACAGGCGCTGGTTTTGGCGCGACAACAGGCTTTGGTGGTGCAACTTGGGCCACAACAACCGGTGCACGCTGCTGAACCCGACGCACGACAGGCTTAGGCGCAGTCGTTTTGACACGCTTTTTAACGCGGGCCACCTTAACGGTTTTCGCAGGCGCTTGAACGCGGGCTTTTTTCTTCGGGACCGGTTTTTTCAAAGCGGGTGCAGGTGCAGCAGCTTGAGTTTTTGGCGGATCAAGAGTGATCTGAACCGGTGGTTTTACAGCCGGTGCAGAGGCCGCGGCCGTACGACGAACGGATGTCGGGTTTTGCCCACAAAGCTGTTTGCGGTCACGCGATACACGCGGAACCCACGACACGTTGCCGCTGATACCCGCGCGGATATAGACGCACCCACGGCTGTCGACATATTGCGTGCCTTTGTAGCTGGCCGGCGGAAACTCCGCTGGTTCGTCTGCATTACGCAAGCTTTGCGAATGTCCGGCTTGGGCCATCATGGCCGCGACAATGGCAGTTGTCGCTATAATTCTGGTAAGTTTCATCTGCGCCCCCACAAGATATGGCAGCAAAATGCCCCAGTTCCACCCGCGAGTCTAGGGACATAGAGGCCGTGAAGGCGGATTTCACACAGTTTACTTGGTGCCAAACATCCGATCGCCAGCGTCGCCCAGCCCCGGCACGATGTAGCCCACGTCATTCAAACGCGCATCCACCGCGGCTGTGACAATCGGGACGTCGGGATGTGCCTCTTTCATACGGGCAATTCCTTCTGGAGCTGCAAGAAGGCACAAAAACCGGATGTTGGTGGCACCAGACTGTTTCAAAAGGTCGATGGCTGCGACAGAACTGTTTCCCGTCGCCAGCATTGGGTCAACAGCAATCACCAAACGGTCTTCCATCGCATCGGGAACCTTAAAGTAATACTGCACAGGTTGCAGGGTTTCTTCGTCGCGGTACAAACCAACAAAGCCGACGCGTGCTGACGGAATAAGCTCAAGAACACCATCAAGCAAACCGTTCCCCGCACGCAATATCGAAATCAAAGCCAGTTTTTTACCATCAAGCGTCGGCGCGTCCATGGCTTGCATCGGTGTGTCGATACGCTTGGTTGTCATGGGCAACCCACGTGTCACTTCGTAGGCCAAAAGCTGCGAAATCTCACGCAGCAGCTGGCGAAACACAGCAGTCGGGGTTTGCTTGTCGCGCATAATCGTCAACTTGTGTTGAACAAGCGGGTGATCGACAACGGTAAGATGGTCAGACATGGTTTGGCTCCTTATGCAAAGCCGTTGTGCCAAGTCGCCGCGCGACACACAAGACACTTCGACACTTCTTCTTTTCGCGACAAATATCCTGGGGGTTTGGGGGCAACGCCCCCATTCAAGTTTTGGTGTGCGCCGATCAGGCGCTCATTCAGGCAACACCCAAGTGATCCGCGACCAAACCCGCCACATCGACAAAGCCCATATGGCCCAATTCACGCGGTCCCAGACCATGCACCAGAACCGGCACACGTTCGCGGGTGTGATCTGTTCCCGCCCAGGTTGGGTCGTTGCCATGGTCAGCTGTCACAATCAAAATGTCATCTGGCTGCAACTTGGGCAAAATCTGCCCAAGGGCCATGTCAAACCATTCAAGATGGCGGGCGTAGCCGGCGACATCACGGCGATGCCCAAACAGACTGTCGAATTCAACAAAATTGGCAAAGGTCAAACTGCCATCGCACGCCTCGGCAACCAGATCAGCCAAGTGCTGCATCAGCGTGGCATCACTGCCTTTGCGCACCTCGTCAAAACCCTGCATCGAAAAAATGTCACCGACCTTGCCGACCCCGTACACTTTATGACCGGCGTTCTGAACCCGATTGGTCAAAATGGGACCTGGTGGCACAATCGCGAAATCACGCCGGTTCTGAGTACGCTCGAAAGCGCCAGCTTGCCCCACAAAAGGCCGCGCAATCACGCGCCCCACTTTCATTTCGTGCAACACAGGGGCCACCCGCACGCAAAGATCCAACAACCGATCCAACCCGAAATGCTCTTCATGCGCCGCGATTTGGAACACGCTGTCTGCACTGGTGTAGCAAATCGGCTGCCCGCTTTGAATGTGGGCCGCGCCGTATTGCTCCAGAACCTGCGTACCTGACCCATGCGCGTTGCACAAAATGCCCTCTACGCCAGCAATGTCACACACAGTCTGCGTGACATGAGGCGGGAATGCCGGGGATGCCTCCGGGAAGTAATGCCAATCCCAGGGCACAGGCAATCCGGCCAATTCCCAATGACCCGATGGCGTGTCTTTGCCATTTGACGTCTCCGTGGCAGCGCCCCACGCCCCAACCGGCTTGCAGCCCAACCCCGGTGCGGACAAACCGGATGCCAAGGTCACGGCCGCTCCCAAGCCCAAAGCGTCCAGACAAGGCACATGCAAAGGTCCGCTGCGCCCCACATCGGCATCACCTTGCGCACAGGCTTGCGCAATATGGCCAACGGTGTTCGCGCCTGTGTCCGGCAAGTCGCCATTAAAAAATGCACCCGCGTCCGGCGCGCCACCGATACCAACTGAATCGATCACCACCAGAAACGCGCGTGCCATCAGCCGATACGCTCTTGGATCAGTTCGGGAATGACGGCAGGTTTCGGCCCTATTTCGATCGCTTTGCGCAACGCATGTTCGGCGGCATCCGCTTGATCCGAACGGCCTGCGTGGACCACGCCCAAAGGTTGCCCACGTGTCACTTTTGCGCCCAAGCGTATGACATCCGAAAACCCGACGGCCCAGTTGACCTTGTCGGTTTCCACACGGCGTCCGCCCCCCAAGGCCACAACAGCATGGCCCAAACCTTCAGCGTCCATCCCGCTGACATAGCCGTTTTGTTTGGCGGTGACTTCGCGGATCACTGTGGCTTCAGGCAGGAAACGCGCCCAATTTTCAGTGAACTGCACGGGTCCTCCCATAGAGGCCACCATTTGGCCGAACCGCTCAGCGGCACGACCATCCCGAATGGCCGCGACAATAGCCTCTGCACCAGATTGCACGTCGCTGGCCAGCTTGGCATTGGCCAGCAAAACCCCACCCAAAGCCGCACAAACATCCACAATTGGCCCCTGCCCTTTGCCGCAGGTCAAAACGCGCATGATTTCCGCAACCTCCAAGGCATTGCCCAATGAGGGCACCAAAGGTTGGCTCATATCGCTGATGATGGCAGTTGTACGACAGCCCGCGGCATTCGCTGTTTTGGTCAGGGCTTCCGCCAATTCGCGGGCCTGCCCGATGTCCTTCATAAAGGCACCTGACCCCGTCTTGACGTCCAAAACCAGACCATCCAGCCCAGCCGCCAGTTTTTTGGACAGGATCGACGCCGTTATCAAATCCATACTTTCAACGGTGGCCGTCACATCGCGCACAGCATAAAGCCGCTTGTCGGCAGGTGCGATGTCAGCAGTGGCACCGACAATGGCGCAGCCGGCTTTGGTGACCGTGTCACGAAACCGTCGTTCAGACAGTTGGGTGCTGAGGCCCGGGATGGCCTCAAGCTTGTCCAATGTACCGCCGGTGTGGCCCAAACCACGGCCAGAAATCATTGGCACAAATGCACCACAAGCTGCCAAAGCAGGCGCCAGAACCAGGCTGACGCAATCGCCCACGCCGCCTGTGGAATGCTTGTCCAAAACTGGACCATTCAGATCCCAAGACAACACATCGCCGCTGTCGCGCATGGCCATCGTCAAGGCAACACGCCCCACATCGCCCAAACCGTTCAAGCAGACCGCCATAGCAAAGGCACCAGCCTGCGCATCACTGACCGTTCCATCCGCCAAGCCCTGCGCAAACCACGCCATAGCGTCGCGGTTGGGGGTCTGGCGTTGACGCAGTTTTGCAATCACGCTTTGCGCAGAAAAATCACTCATTGTTTTACTCTTCCATATGCGACGCGGAAAAGGTGCCTGGCAACAGCTCTGCCAAGGTCATGACCTGTTCCACACCTTGCGTGGTTGCCATTGTAACCGGCACCGCGCCATCCCCGAATTCAGCTAGCTTCTGACGACACCCACCACATGGCGTCACGGGCAAGGCAGCCCCTGCGATCACGTAAGCCTCTGATATTGCTGTCTCACCTGCCGCGACCATTGCAGCGATCGCACCCGCTTCCGCGCAGGTGCCTTCAGGATAGGCCACGTTTTCTACATTGCAGCCCACATAGATTGCGCCAGAAGTGGACCGGATTGCAGCGCCGACCTTGAATTGCGAATAAGGCGCGTGTGCGTTCAGCCGAACAGCTTTTGCAGCTTCCCTTAACGACATTTTCACCCCCAGTGCGCCCAAAACCATTGATCCGTATTCATGTGCCTATGGCATCCGATTTGCAAGGGGACGCTTGCCTGAATTGCGCAAATCCCCAAGGCATCAGGCAATTCACCACATCGGTTTTATTATTATCCTACGGTCGTCGAAAAAACACCCGGCAATGATACTTCAAGCAGCTCCAGATCGTCTGTCGCACCCACAAGGCGCGTCCGCATGCCGGGCGGCACAACAAACGCGTCCCCCGGTTCCAACATGTACGGATCGCGCCCTTCGCCTTCCAGCGTCACACGTCCTTCCATTACAAAGGTGAACAAAATGTCACTGGCGTGTTGGGACCATGGCACATCGCCCGTCGCCAAACGCACCACATGAACGCCCGCAACCCCCTGGGTATGGTCGGCAATTTCAGTGTCTCGGCTTTGAAGTCCCGGAACACGAAACGGTGCCCATGTGGCGTCTTCTGCTTTATGATGCACAAACCGTTGCCCCTGAAACATACGGGTCGGATTGGCCGGACCGTTGGGCAATTCCATCTCATGGTCGATGCTTGTGACGTGTTCGGCTGGCACACCAATTTCGATCACTTCGATGTTGTCGGACGCAAACAAAACACGGTGACGGATTTCAGGGGGTTGGATCACACAGTTGCCCGCATGCAACCGAAACGGTTCACCTTGGTCTTCGTACACAAGATCCACCCATCCGCGGTAACAGAAAATTAACTGAAAACCGACCCTATGGTAGTGCACCATGTCCGGCACCGGACCTCCATCAGGAATACGAATATGCGACGCAATGATAGAGCCACCCAATCGGTCGGGGATCAGATCACGGTAGTGCATGCCCGCGCGTCCGATCACCCATGGCGCTTGATCCGCCAAACGGCGCACCACAAAGGAATGCACAGTTTGCGGCAACACCAGCGGCGGGTGCAATTCTGTTATCTCAACCACGGTGCCGCCCGGACTGGTCAGTTGCGCCTCACCCGCTGCGAAACCGGCAACATCGTCGGTTCGTATCATCATCCGACCCGCACTGGCCGTCAGCCCCGCGTCCAAACGAACAGCCACACCGTGACCGGAAAACACAGCCACGCTTGGGTCATCTGCCGGATAAATCATATCCATTTGCATCCCCAAACTCTTGGTGAAAAAGGCGATATCACCGCGCAAGTCGGTTGTGGGCAAACACAGTTCTGCATGTATCATTGTCATGGCACCGACATTGCGCGACGGCGTGCGCCGACGCAACCATCGTTACCAATTTTTGCGTTGAAATCAAAGTAGGTTGGCCCCGCCACAAAAATAGTTTAATACTAAACTAAATCTCAAACACCCCGGAGACCCCGATGAGCGACACGCCAAATCTACGCCAAGCCGCACTAGATTATCACGAATTTCCGCGCCCCGGGAAGCTTGAGATCAGAGCAACCAAACCCTTGGCAAATGGCCGCGATCTGGCACGTGCCTATTCCCCTGGCGTGGCAGAAGCCTGTCTTGAAATCAAAGAAGACCCCGCCAACGCAGCCCGCTACACATCACGTGGCAATTTGGTTGCGGTGGTGTCCAATGGAACGGCTGTTTTGGGATTGGGCAACATCGGCGCGTTGGCCTCCAAGCCCGTGATGGAAGGCAAGGCGGTTTTGTTCAAAAAATTCGCTGCCATTGATTGCTTTGACATTGAGGTGGATGAAACCGACCCCGAAAGGCTGGCCGACATCGTCTGTGCGCTTGAACCATCCTTTGGCGCGATCAATCTGGAAGATATCAAAGCCCCCGATTGTTTTATCGTCGAAAAACTGTGCCGCGAACGCATGGGCATTCCCGTTTTCCATGACGATCAACATGGCACCGCCATCGTGGTCGGCGCCGCAGCGACCAACGCGTTGCACGTTGCAGGAAAAAAATTCGAGGACATAAAAATCGTATCCACAGGCGGGGGCGCCGCCGGCATCGCCTGCCTGAATATGTTGCTAAAGCTTGGCGTCAAACGCGAAAATGTCTGGCTGTGTGACATTCATGGCCTTGTATACGAGGGGCGCGAAATCGACATGAACCCCGCAAAGTCGGAATTCGCGCAAGCCACCGACAAACGCACATTGGATGATGTTATTGCAGGGGCAGACATGTTTCTTGGCCTGTCAGGCCCCGGCGTTCTCAAACCGGAACACGTCGCGCAAATGACAGCGCAACCCATCGTTTTTGCCCTTGCCAACCCGACCCCTGAAATCCTGCCCGATGATGCCCGTGCCGTGGCCCCTGATGCAATTATCGCCACAGGCCGCAGTGATTTCCCCAACCAAGTCAACAACGTACTGTGTTTCCCATTTATCTTCCGCGGCGCGTTGGACGTTGGCGCAACAACCATCAACGACGAGATGCAACTGGCCTGCATCGAAGGGATCGCAGCACTGGCGCGTGAAACGACGTCGGCCGAAGCTGCAGCTGCTTACCGAGGCGAACAACTGACCTTTGGGCCGGATTATCTTATCCCGAAACCCTTTGATCCGCGTCTTGTGGGCATTGTCAGCTCTGCCGTAGCAAAAGCCGCAATGGAAACCGGAGTGGCCCAGCGCCCCATCGTCGACCTGGAAGCTTACAAAGAAAAACTGGACGGTTCTGTTTTCAAGTCAGCCCTCTTGATGCGTCCAGTCTTTGAGGCCGCCCGCGCCAAGTCGCGCCGCATCGTGTTTGCAGAAGGCGAAGATGAACGCGTCTTGCGCGCAGCCCAAGCGATGCTGGAAGAAACCACAGAACGCCCCATCCTGATCGGCCGTCCCGATGTCATTGAAAAGCGCATCGAACGCGCGGGCCTGACCTTTAAATTGAACGAACATGTTGATCTGGTGAACCCGGAAAACGACCCGCGCTACCGCGATTATTGGGGCACCTATCACAGTCTAATGTCGCGCCGGGGTGTCACGCCGGATTTGGCCCGCGCCGTTATGCGCACCAACACCACAGCCATTGGCGCAGTCATGGTGCAACGCGACGAAGCCGACAGTCTGATTTGCGGCACTTTTGGCGAATTCCGCTGGCACATGAATTATCTGACCCAGATTTTAGGGCGCAAAGGACTGCATCCTGTGGGTGCCTTGTCGATGATGATCCTGGAAGACGGGCCACTGTTTATTGCCGACACCCATGTGCACATGGAACCCTCTGCGTCCGAGCTTGCGGAAATCGTCGAGGGTGCGGCCCGTCACGTGCGTCGCTTCGGGCTGGAACCGCGCATCGCCTTGTGCACACAATCCCAGTTTGGCAACCAGCCGGGCGGGTCAGGTGCCCGTATGCGCGAAGCCATCGCCCATCTGGACGCAAGCCCGCGTGACTTCTGCTATGAAGGTGAAATGAACATCGACACGGCCCTCGATCCCGAACTGCGTCAGCGCATCATGCCAGACGGTCGCATGGATGGCGCGGCCAACGTTCTTGTCTTTGCCAACGCGGATGCCGCGTCAGGGGTGCGTAACATTTTGAAAATGAAAGGGGGCGGGCTTGAGGTTGGTCCAATCCTGATGGGCATGGGCAATCGTGCGCATATTGTTTCCCCTTCGATTACGGCACGCGGTTTGTTGAACATGTCAGCGATCGCAGGCACCCCTGTCGACCACTACGGGTAAGGCGTCGGCCTCTTGGTGCTGCGTTGTTAAACTAATTTTCAAACCGACCCCTGCGGTTTGAAAACTCGTTCACTCCAAAATGCCTCTGTTAGCGCAACAAGCTTGCTCCGCCCTTGCGCCCCTCTTAACACTGCACGGATTAAGTGGAGGAGGAACACAATGGGTTATCACGCGGAATACACAGCGTCTTTACAAGATCCCGAAAGTTATTGGCTGAAGGCTGCCGAGGCCATCGACTGGGATGTGCCCCCGACACAGGCGCTGTTTGATCGTGGCGAACACATCTATGAGTGGTTCGCGGATACGCGTGTGAACACATGCTATAATGCCGTGGACCGCCATGTTGAAAACGGGCGCGCAGACCAAGCAGCCATTATCTACGACAGCCCGATCACGGGCCGCAAATCCACCACCACCTACGCAGAATTGCAAACACGGGTCGCAGCCCTTGCAGGTGGCCTTGCCGCAAAAGGCGTCACCAAAGGCGACCGCGTCATCATCTATATGCCCATGGTGCCCGAAGCACTGGAAGCCATGTTGGCCTGCGCCCGCATAGGTGCGGTGCATTCGGTGGTTTTTGGCGGGTTTGCTGCCAATGAACTGGCTGTGCGTATCGACGACTGCACCCCGAAAGCGATCATCGCCGCCTCCTGTGGGCTGGAGCCAAACCGCGTTGTCGCTTACAAACCCCTGATTGATGGCGCAATTGAATTGGCAGACCACACGCCAGAATTTACCATGATTTTGCAACGTGAAGAAAACCCATGCGAATTGGGCACAAATGACGTCGATTGGTATGATTTCCAGCAAGGCACCACCCCCGCGCCTTGTGTCCCGGTCGAAGGCACCCACCCTGCCTACATCCTTTATACGTCCGGCACGACAGGGGCCCCAAAGGGGGTTGTGCGTCCGACCGCAGGCCATCTTGTGGCGCTGAACTGGACAATGAAGAACATCTACGACGTTGATCCCGGTGACGTGTTTTGGGCGGCATCCGATGTGGGCTGGGTCGTGGGGCACAGCTACATCTGCTACGCCCCCCTGATCGCGGGCAACACCACCGTGGTGTTTGAAGGCAAACCTGTTGGCACACCCGATGCCTCCACGTTCTGGCGAGTCATTTCCGAACACAACGTCCGCAGTTTCTTTACCGCCCCCACAGCTATTCGTGCCGTCAAACGGGATGATCCCGAAGGCAAACTGGCGGCCAATTTCGACCTGTCCGGCTTGCGTGCCCTGTACCTTGCAGGTGAACGCGCCGACCCCGATACAATCGAATGGGCACAGGAATTGCTGGGCAAACCTGTCTATGACCACTGGTGGCAAACCGAAACCGGCTACACCATCGCGGGCAATCCCGCCGGACTGGAAGCTTTGCCTGTAAAAATCGGATCGCCCACTGTGCCAATGCCCGGCTATGACGTGCAAATTCTGGATGACGCAGGCCATCCTGTGCCTGCAGGCGAATTAGGCGCGATCGTGGTGAAACTGCCCCTGCCACCGGGCACATTGCCAACGCTTTGGAACGCGCCTGAGCGTTTCAAGAAAAGCTACCTGCACGCCTTCCCCGGCTACTATGAAACCGGTGACGCGGGCATGATCGACGAAGAAGGCTACCTGTATATCATGGCGCGAACGGATGATGTGATCAACGTGGCGGGACACCGTCTGTCCACTGGCGGCATGGAGGAAGTCCTTGCAGGTCACAAAGATGTTGCCGAATGTGCGGTGATCGGGGTCACAGACCAACTGAAGGGGCAAATGCCCGTTGGATTCTTGTGCCTGAACACCGCATCCAAACGCGATCACGCAGAGGTTGTGGCAGAGTGTGTCAAACGCATCCGGGATCAAATCGGACCAGTGGCCGCCTTCAAATTGGCAGTGGTGGTCGACCGGTTGCCCAAAACACGGTCAGGCAAAATCCTGCGTGGCACCATGGTGAATATTGCGGACAACACACCCTTCAAGATGCCCGCAACCATCGACGATCCTGCCATTCTGGACGAGATCAAAGTGGCGCTGCAGTCCATCGGTTACGCTGCAGGCTGACGTCCAAAACGCATCGGGTCGGCGCTGCCCAGCGCCAACCCGTCCACCACCGCGGTAAAGGCGTCGCGGTAGTCCAGTTCAGCCTTTGGGCATGCCTCTGCCAAGGCGTTTTGCACCGGGCGCAACAGGCTTGAACCACCGACAAACACAACGCGCACGATGTCTTCAGGCATGCACCCTGCCATGGTTAATGTATCCAACGCACCTTGCTTGATGTCTGCGACCTCTTTGGCCAACGACGCCTGCATTCCAGTTTGCGTCAATGGTGCACCAAGCCCTTTCTCGACAATGCTTAGGTTGATCTGGGCATCTTCTTCGTTGGACCGGATTTTGCCCGCTTCAACGGCGAATGCCACTTCATGGCCAAGCTCCATATCCAACACTTCGAATAATCGCTCCATCGGCTTTGGCTCAACCGCCAACCGCACCATCTTGGCCACATCACGTTTGACATCACCCGCATACAGGAACGGAATTTGTTCCCATGTTGCCAGCTTTTGAAACAGTGAATTCGGCGTCGCCATTGCGCCTTTGCCCATCTCGTTGCGGATCAAAGCCCCTTTGCCCAGCAGCGGCATAACATGGTCCAGACTAAGGCGTTTATCAAAGTTCGTCCCACCCATGCGGATGCCCGAATTGGCCAGAACCTCGATGCCGTCTGCCATGCGGAACACGCAAAAATCCGAAGTACCACCGCCAATATCCACAATCAACGACAGGCCCGGCCCGCGCGGCACACCCGACGCCAAAGCCGCCGCTTCCGGTTCAACCAAGAACCGCAGATCCTTGAAACCCGCCCGCATGTAACACTCAACCAGATCGGCCTCTGCACGCGCATTCCGGTCTTCGTCCGCCGAGTGGAACCGCACAGGACGCCCCGACAGCACATAATCAAAAGTCTGGTGGCATTGCGCTTCCGCACGGGATTTCACCTGGCTCAGAAAAGCGCCAATGATATCGTAGAAATTCATCTTCTCGCCAAGGAACATGCGCATTTCACCCATCAATGATGTGCCTAAAACGCTTTTTAGCGCCCGCATGTACCGACCTTCTTCGCCCGCGATCAACGCGCGATTGGCGGCTGACCCCATGGACATCTGCGATGCCCCCACACCGAAAAACACCGATGTTGGCAGCGTCGGCGCCCCTTGTTCTATCGGGATGAGATAGGGCTTACCAGCGACAGCCACCCCTGCTGCAGAGTTCGAGGTGCCAAAGTCGATGCCAAGCGTTTTGCCTGCCCAGTCGTGCGCCATGCCCAATCATCCCCGCTTAGAAAGGCTGTGCGCATACCCCAACCCTGTTCCGACCTCAACCCGGGACTTCATTAAATGGATATTCACCTAATTGCTTCAAAACTCAGACAGGGAGCGAGCATCCCGAAAGGAACGCAACCAATGCAACAAGACGCAAAGCTATTTCACAACGCTGCGCAACACCGGGTTCAGAACCGCGTGATTGCCTTGCGATATGAAAAAACCATACCACAGCGTACGTTTCGTATGACAACGCTTTGGCTGGCGTTTTGCGGGACCCTGATCATCAGCATGAGCGCGGCACTCAGTTTTGCCATCTAGTCCAGCGCTGTGATGCCCGCCAGATAGTTGTTTGAATAATCGACTTCCAGTTCGATCCAGACGGGCAAATGGTCCGACATTTCATGCGTCCGCCAACTGGAATACTCACGCGCCCAATTGGAATAGGGTTTCCCTGTGTTCGGCGTCTCGCGAATATCCATCGCAACCTGTTCATAATCCGCGACTTCATCCTCACGAAACACGGCCTCTTGCCACTTGATGACACCATGCCCCAGCATGTGCGACACGTGGGACGGACCGGCAAAGGCAATCTGATCGTAGTGTTTGGTGCCGCCCAAAGACGTGGGCCCGATGTCTGGCACTTCAAAACCGTTGTCTGTCAACGCTTTGAAACTCGCATCCTCGCGTTTGTCGATGTTCATGTCGCCTAGAAATATCTGGACATCACCGGTGTCTTTTGCGCGGTCTGCCAGAATGCTGGCAACAGCCCCGATCTCATCTTCGCGCAGCGGACGCCCGTCTTCTTCTTTGAAAACGATATGGGCAGAACACAAAGTAAATTTGAACCAGCCTGCCTGAAACGCTGCAAAAAAAGGCGTTCGGGCCAGTTGTTCGTCGTTGGGCAATGCATCTTTGGGCAACACCAGCTCACCAATCAAATTGCGGAACCGGACAGTGTTTCGGTTGTATAAAAATGCCATGCGTTCGTGGTTGCCGCGCCCCGCGCCAGAGCTGTCGTTGACAAAGTAATCCCAGTTCGGGCCCAGAAGACGCATCAACTTTTCCACAGCTTCAAGATCTTTAACCTCCTGAACAGCGCACACATCAAAGTGGTCAATGATTTCCGCAATGTAGTGATAGCTTTCGTTCAGACGTTTTCGTCCCCCATCGAAATGACGGATGTTCCACGACCCGATGATCAATGAATTGGGCCGACGTTTTGATGTGATCTGACCATTCAGCATCGCACGCAAGCGCAACAGACGATGCGCAATCCAACCAGCTTGCCCCGGCGCCTGACAGCCCCTGGGATACACATTTTCATTTTTCAAAGACCCGTAGAACGCCATAAAACCACTCCCTTAAATTCAACCAAGAATAACGGGAAATTCGCGCAGCACACAGTCAGGAATGTATGACCTTCTCTTTTTCCCAAAAACCCTGTTGGAAACCACGGCACGCGGTTGGGGGCAGAGCCCCTAAAATATCAATCGCGGGACGCAGCCGCCTTTGGATCGCGTTCACCGGGTTCCGGTGACAAATCATATGGTTCTGCAATGTCCCAAACATGCGGTGGCACCATATTCTTCATCTTCGCAGGCATGGCCCGGCGCAAATGCAGGATCGTCTCAGCGGCTTTCATTTCAAGCCGGGCGCGTGCAAATTCCAAGCCCCTTGGCCCAATCCGTGGCTGCAACCAGCTGACAATCGGACGGACCCAGTTTGGCATACGCCGCAAAGGCAGCCCGCCCGCGGCCAGCGCCGTATTCGCAATGAACCCCTTTACAGCCCCCGCGCGTTTGCCTGCAGAACCGACAGGCCCCAATATGACGTCGCGCCTCAGACCCTCCAAAATTTCTGCACCACGATCATTGCGTACAATCACCCATTGCTTACCCTCGCCCCCCATATATCCCACGGTGACATCAGACAGCGCGTTGGTGTAGTCCACACAGGTTTTGCAGGTCATCGGGAAAAAGTCGTTTGGCAGGTCGCTGATCGGAAGGCTTAGAAAAGGGATCAGGCGCACACGACCATCGCTATAGCGCAATTCCACCTTATAATCAGCGCGAAACTCCAGATAAGTTATCGTTTCCGGATCCTCATCCAAAAGCGCTAAAAAGCTGTGGAAGTTCTCGGTGGTGGTGTTGTCAGAACATGGCGTTCCAATCACATAAATCCGTTCGAACCCCAGATCGGCCTCCAACGCACGAAGCGCGTAAATCTGGCACGGGATACCGACCACACACAGGCGCGAATACCCAAGTGCCTGCGCCTCTTCCAGCAAAGCAAGCAGCGGCGCGTACCCCATCCGCATACCGCGGGCCTGCGCCATGTTCTGCGCATCTGTGATCAATGCGGGGCGGGGCTTCCATACATCATCGGGGTCCGGCACGACGCACAGCACCGCATCGACTTTGCCCTTGTCCAGCAAATCCGCAGCCAAAGACGTGGTGATCCCTGTCCACTGGGCCCCCGTCTTGGGGGTCGCCATCCGGGCTTTGTACATTGCTTTGAAGGCGCCAAAGTACATCTCGTCGCCGATGCCTCGAACACGCCCGTGGATTTTGGTTTCCAAAGCCGGATAGTCAGGTTGGATAAACTGGCATGCCCGCCCACACATGGACGGGTCTTTCATACGCGATACACCACAATCCGTGCACAGACTGCGGGGGGCGGGATCGCGCAAATCCATCAGTTGAATTGCTCTGAAATCAGGCGCTCTTCCAACCCGTGCCCGGGATCGAACAGAATACGGTGTGTCACAGCTGGGTCAGAGCGGATCACAACGGACACGATGTTTTTGAAAGATCGCGAATCTGCTTCCGCCATCACAGGGCGCTTTTCCGGCTCTGACACATCAAAGCGAACGGTTGCGGTTTTGGGCAGCAACGCCCCACGCCATCGGCGCGGGCGAAAAGCGGCCACAGCGGTCAATGCCAAAACGTCCGAACCAATGGGCAAAACGGGACCGTGCGCGGAATAATTGTAGGCCGTGGACCCCGCAGGAGTTGCGACCAGCGCCCCGTCACACACCAGTTCTTCCATGCGCAACCGTCCGTCCACAGTGATACGCAACTTGGCCGCTTGCGCACTGGCGCGCAGCAGCGACACTTCGTTGATGGCCAGCGCTTTGTGGGTTTTGCCGCTGGCATCGACCGCATCCATCGATAACGGGTTCAGGGCGGCAACCTCGGCGGATTGAAGGCGATCAATCAGATTGCTTTCATTGTATTCATTCATCAAAAACCCGATGGTGCCACGGTTCATCCCGTAGACGGCCGCGGGCAGCTTTTCGGTGAAATGCAGCGTTTGCAGCATAAAGCCGTCGCCGCCCAAGGCCACGATTACATCCGCCTCCTCCAAGGGGGCATCGCCGTACCGGCCAATCAATGCGGCCCGCGCCGTTTGCGCCACAGGTGTGGTGCTGGCCGTAAAGGCGATTTTCATTGTGCAGGCTCCATTCCCATAAGGTCCGCAGGTTTCCGATGGCGGCCGTTCTGCGCCAAAAGAAACACATTATTTCGCGCACCACCAGCATTGGCGCAATTTAACCGCGCAGCGTCGCTTTACCTTCTTTGAGAAATGTGTTGTTTCCGATACGAAACAGCACAATTCAATCAGCCAAACCGGAGCTTGCCTTATGAACACGCCTCACAATAACGATGGTTTTTTCACACAATCCCTCGCGGATCGCGACCCTGAGCTGTTCGGTTCGATCACCTCTGAACTTGGCCGCCAACGCGACGAGATTGAACTGATCGCATCCGAGAACATTGTCTCTGCCGCTGTGATGGAAGCGCAAGGCTCTGTCATGACCAACAAATACGCAGAAGGCTATCCGGGGCGCCGCTACTACGGTGGCTGCCAATACGTCGATATTGCGGAAAATCTCGCGATTGAACGCGCCAAACAGCTGTTTGGCTGCGACTTTGCAAACGTACAACCAAACTCTGGGTCCCAAGCCAACCAGGGCGTTTTTCAGGCTTTGCTAAAGCCCGGCGACACCATTTTGGGCATGTCTTTGGATGCGGGTGGCCACCTAACACACGGTGCGGCCCCCAACCAATCCGGAAAATGGTTCAATGCCGTGCAATACGGTGTACGCCGCGAAGACAACCTTCTGGACTATGATCAGGTTGAAGCACTCGCCAAAGAGCACAAACCGCAGATGATCATTGCAGGCGGCTCTGCCATTCCGCGTCAAATCGACTTCAAGCGCATGCGCGAAATCGCCGATATGGTTGGCGCGTACCTGCATGTGGACATGGCCCACTTTGCCGGTCTTGTGGCTGCAGGTGAACACCCGTCGCCTTTCCCCCATGCCCATGTCGCAACAACCACCACGCATAAAACCCTGCGCGGACCACGTGGCGGCATGATCGTGACCAACGACGAAGCGCTGGCCAAGAAATTCAACTCTGCGATTTTCCCCGGCATTCAGGGCGGTCCTTTGATGCATGTGATCGCCGCCAAAGCTGTGGCCTTCGGCGAAGCATTGCGCCCCGAATTCAAAACCTACATCCAGCAAGTGATCAAAAACGCGCAAGCCATGTCGGATCAGCTGATCAAAGGTGGTTTGGATACTGTGACACACGGCACCGACACGCATGTGATGCTGGTGGATCTGCGCCCCAAAGGGGTCAAGGGCAACGCCACTGAAAAAGCTTTGGGACGTGCGCATATCACATGCAACAAAAATGGCGTGCCGTTCGACGATGAAAAACCCATGATCACATCCGGTATCCGGCTTGGATCACCGGCTGGTACAACGCGCGGGTTCGGAGAAGACGAATTCCGCCAGATCGCGGATTGGATCAACGAGGTGGTCGACGGATTGGCGGCGAACGGCGAAGATGGCAACGGCGCAGTCGAAGCCAAAGTCAAAGCAGAAGTCGCAGCCATGTGCGCCCGCTTCCCGATGTATCCAAACCTTTAAGACGGCTTCCAACCGAACCACTGGATCGTAAGGTGCACCTTGGTGCACCACACGGGACAAAAAAGGCGGGCCTCGGCCCGCCTTGCTCGTTACTGCACACTCGTTGCGCCATCCGGGGCTGATTTAGGCCTTCGGATCACTCACAAACTCTTCCAACAACCGTTCGTTCTTTGCGTCTTCGATTTGACGAATACGGTCGGCGCTGGATCGTTGGTCAAAGCGATATTTCACAACGTTGATCAAGCTGATGGTCAACAGGACGATGCCCATGCCCCAGTAACCTTTTGTCGAAAGCGGCACATCGGTGGACATCCACAAGGACACTGCCAGCAAAGCGTAGGCCAAAAGCACGCCAGCCACATTGATGGTCAGGATCATGCCGTTATCTGAATTTTCATTGTACATTGTCGTTCTCCTAAATTGTTTTGAAGATGTGCTGGGGCCTTGGGGCGGGCACAGTTAAAAAGAGGGGATTTATGTGGCGCTGAAACGCTTTAGCACATCTGCTGCTGTGGTTTTGCTGGCGGTGCCAAAACCCGCGGCGGCCATGCGGTCCGCAACACCCTCATGGGACAGGTCCTGATCAATTTCATTCAAAATCTCGCGTTGCTCAAGCGGGTCATCACGACCCAGAACGGATTTGATCAGTGCATCTGCTTCATCAATGGCGCTGTCTTGGGTCAAAGTACGCCCCAATCGAGATTGAACATCGTGTTCGCGCTTCACAGCTTTTGCGGCAATCGCACCTTGTTTGAGGTCAATTATCCGGCGATTTGCGGTTTCGACCGAAGCACGCAGACGCAAAATGCGGCTTTCGAGACGAGTAAGCGTTTCGCGGCGGACTTCAATTTCGTTTTCCATGTCTGCAACGGCTTGGGCGGCTTGGGCGGCCATGTCTTCGCGTCCTGCCGCCATTGCCTCTCCGGCACGAGCCATCAAATCGGTGACGCGGGTGTTCAGCGTTGCGATCAGTCGCTCTTCGGAACGGGCGCGCTGGATAAGACCGGCCAATGCGTATTTTGCAGATTTGAGACCGTCCTGAGCTTCGCGGATTTTCTGTTCGATCAATTCTATCGAGTAGACTTGCCGTACATGTTCTTCGGCCCGGGCATTTGCGCCGATCATCAGTGTTTTCAAAGTTCCAAACATTTGCTTTCCTTTTCGTGAACGTCGTTCATGAATTGGTATATGGAAATTTTTGAACGATGTTCAAGAATAAAAATGAACAATGTTCAAAAAAGTTTGAAACCGGTTACCCGACCTGGTTCAAAACCTGGGCAATCATCATCTCTATCTGATCGCGCGGCACAGCTGATATGCGGTTTTGCAACCCCAGCAACACAATTCCATGCACCGAAGAAAACAAAGCGCGCACCATCAGATCAAGTTCGGCCTCTGGCAAATCCGGAAACAACTGCGCCAAAGGCACCGCAATATGTGCAAAAAGCTGACCAAGCTCAGCCAAATACCAATCCGGTACCTGACTTTCGACAGACATGTCCAAATCAAACAACGCCCGCCATAAATGCGTATTGTCTACAGCAAATCCCAGATAGGCTTTGGACATTGCGATCAACTGCGCATTGGGTGACTGCCCCTGCGCCTGTTGAACAGCCGCCGTCACATCCGCGCCCAGCGCATGGAACGTCCGCCCGTTCACCGCCATCACCAACGCATTGATATCGTCGAATACATTGTAGATAGCGCCCAATGCACATTCCGCCTGTCGCGCAATGTCACGTGCTTTCAAAGATGCCAGTCCACCAGACACAATCTGGTTCTGCGCCACATCAATCAATGTGACACGCAGCTTTTCTTTGCGCTCTTGAACCTTGCCCGCCATGTGACCCCTCATAAAACTTGAACAGGGTTCACCCTATAGCTTGCCTGTCCACCACAGCCAAACAACAAATGCCGCAACAATTATAAGAAGCTTGGCTGCAATATCCCCCAACAACGCCAAACGCCGGCCGCGCCGCACGTCCTCAGGATCAATCTTTGCCAAATAGGCAGAAATTGCATCATGGGCGTGTGATACAGCATCCATATCAACACGCCGCATCAGCTTCGGATTTCCACCAAGTTTCTGCGCTTCGACAATGACCTGCGCCTGAACATGCAATTTGCGCGGCAAACGGCGCCCCGCCTTGGACAAGGCACGCGGCAAATCCCGCGCCTTAAAGCGGAATTTCTGCGTAAGCATCGCCCGCAAGCGTTCTGCCGTATCGCTGATATTTTCTGCCGGTGTCATAACCTTGTATTACAACCCCTGCCCCGCTGGCACAATCGCACACAATCCGATAACCAGAGGACATGCTCAATTTCAACGACATCGGCACGGGCCCAGCCAATGCCCCCGCCCTTCTGATCGCCCACGGGCTATACGGCTCTGCCCGCAATTGGGGTGTCATTTCGAAACGTCTGTCTGATACGCGCCGCGTGATTACAGTCGACATGCGCAATCACGGTGACAGCCCGCATTTACCAACCAACAGCTATGAAGATATGGCTCAGGATCTGGCCGGCGTGATTGAACATATCGGCGGCCCCGTTGATCTGTTGGGGCACTCTATGGGTGGCAAAACGGCAATGACCTTGGCGCTGACCCGGCCCGAACTGCTGCGCAGCCTGATCGTGGCCGATATCGCCCCGGTCAGCTACACCCATTCGCAACTGCCTAATATACTGGCCATGAAATCTGTTGATCTGACAGCGGTCACGCGCCGCTCTGATGCGGGGGCACAACTGGCGACTGCGGGCGTCGACCCTGCCGTACAGCCCTTTCTATTGCAATCGCTGGATGTGAAGGAAAAACGGTGGAAGCTGAACCTGAATGTGCTTGAAGCCGAAATGCCCAAAATCATGTCCTTTCCTGCGCTTCAATCCACCTTCCAGCAGCCGACATTGTTTCTGAGCGGGGCAACATCAGACTATGTCAAACGCGAAGACCGCGACCATATCAAATCGTTGTTCCCAAAATCGCGTTTTGCCAAAATACCGGACGCGGGGCATTGGTTGCATGCCGAACAACCCCGCGCCTTCGAAGCAGCGGTGCGGACGTACCTCGATGCGGTGAAAAACGCCTAAATCAGATTGAGGCGATTCACCCCTTGCACCTAGGCGCTCCGCGCCTATAACCCCCGATAATTTGCCGTGCGCCGCTTGCACGGCACGATTTGCATATCATCGGGGGTCCAGAACCATGCCAAAGAGAACCGACATCAAGTCGATCATGATCATTGGTGCAGGCCCTATTGTCATCGGACAGGCCTGCGAATTTGACTATTCCGGCGCACAAGCCTGTAAGGCACTGCGCGAAGAAGGGTACCGGATCATTCTGGTCAACTCCAATCCCGCCACCATCATGACGGACCCGGAACTGGCGGACGCCACCTACATCGAACCGATCACACCTGAAGTGGTCGCAAAAATCATCGAAAAAGAACGCCCCGACGCACTGCTGCCCACCATGGGCGGACAGACCGGTTTGAACACGTCCCTCGCCCTTGAAGAAATGGGTGTACTGGACAAATACAACGTCGAAATGATTGGCGCAAAACGCGAAGCCATTGAAATGGCAGAAGATCGCAAGCTGTTCCGCGAAGCCATGGACCGCCTTGGCATCGAAAACCCGCGTGCGGCCATTGTCACGGCCCCTAAAGATGCGGACGGCAAAAAGGACCTTGTCGCCGGTGTTCAGCTTGCCGTTGACGTTCTGGAAGACGTAGGCCTGCCCGCCATCATCCGCCCCGCCTTTACCATGGGGGGCACCGGCGGGGGCATCGCCTACAACCGCGACGATTATGAACACTTCTGCCGGTCCGGAATGGATGCGTCCCCTGTGGGTCAGATCCTTGTCGACGAATCCCTGATCGGCTGGAAAGAGTTCGAAATGGAAGTCGTGCGCGACACCGCCGACAACGCCATCATCGTCTGTTCCATCGAAAACGTAGACCCCATGGGCGTGCACACAGGTGATTCTATCACTGTCGCCCCTGCGCTGACGTTGACCGACAAAGAATACCAAATCATGCGCAACCACTCGATCGCTGTTTTGCGCGAAATCGGCGTGGAAACCGGCGGATCGAATGTACAGTGGTCCGTGAACCCCGCCGACGGGCGTATGGTTGTGATCGAAATGAACCCCCGCGTGTCGCGCTCCTCTGCGCTGGCGTCCAAGGCAACCGGTTTCCCGATCGCAAAAATCGCCGCGAAGCTGGCTGTCGGCTATACGCTGGACGAGTTGGACAACGACATCACGGGCGTCACACCCGCGTCGTTCGAGCCGACGATTGATTATGTTGTCACTAAAATCCCGAAGTTCGCATTTGAGAAATTCCCGGGCTCCGAACCCTATCTGACAACGGCCATGAAATCTGTGGGCGAAGCGATGGCCATCGGCCGTACCATCCACGAATCCTTGCAAAAGGCCTTGGCCTCCATGGAATCAGGCCTGACGGGTTTTGACGACATCGAAATCGCTGGTGCACCGGACAAAGCGGCAGTAACCAACGCCATCGCTCAGGTCACTCCGGACCGGATGCGCACCATCGCGCAAGCCATGCGCCACGGCCTGAGCAACGATGAGATCTATGCCGTCACCAAGTTTGATCCGTGGTTTTTGGACCGCATCCGCGAAATTGTCGAAACAGAAGCCGACGTGATCAAAAACGGACTGCCCGTCACCGAAGAAGGCCTTCGTGCGCTCAAAATGATGGGCTTCACCGACGCGCGCCTTGGGCATCTGACTGGACGCGACGAATCAAACGTCCGCAAAGCCCGCCAAAACCTTGGCGTTGTGGCCTGTTTCAAACGCATCGACACCTGCGCGGCAGAGTTTGAAGCCCAGACACCCTATATGTATTCCACCTACGAAACCCCGATGATGGGCGAAGTGGAATGCGAAGCGCGACCATCCGACCGCAAGAAAGTTGTGATTTTGGGCGGTGGTCCGAACCGCATCGGTCAAGGGATCGAATTTGACTATTGCTGCTGCCACGCCTGCTTTGCGCTGACAGATGCCGGTTATGAAACGATCATGGTCAACTGCAACCCCGAAACAGTTTCGACCGACTACGACACATCCGACAGGCTCTATTTTGAACCGCTGACTTTTGAACACGTCATGGAAATCCTGCGCGTCGAACAAGACAACGGCACATTGCACGGGGTCATCGTCCAGTTTGGCGGCCAAACGCCGCTAAAAATCGCTCAGGCGCTGAACGATGAAGGCATCCCAATCCTTGGCACCACACCGGACGCGATTGATCTGGCCGAAGATCGCGAACGTTTTCAGGAATTGGTGCAAAACCTCGGGCTGAAACAACCTCACAACGGCCTTGCACATTCAGACGCCGAAGCGCTGGAAATCGCTGGCGATATCGGGTTTCCGCTGGTGATCCGTCCCTCGTATGTTTTGGGGGGCCGCGCCATGGAAATCGTGCGCGATCAAGCCCAGCTGGAACGCTATATCTCAGAGGCAGTTGTGGTGTCCGGTGACAGCCCTGTTTTATTGGACAGCTATCTGGCAGGTGCTGTCGAGTTGGACGTGGATGCGATCTGCGATGGCACAGATGTGCATGTTGCGGGCATCATGCAGCACATCGAAGAGGCTGGCGTGCACTCGGGCGACAGTGCCTGTTCCCTGCCACCCTATTCCCTGTCCCGCGAAATCATCGCAGAAATCGAGAAACAAACCCACGCGCTGGCGCATGGTCTGAAGGTTGTCGGATTGATGAACATCCAGTTCGCGATCAAAGCCAATTCTTCTGGAACGGATGAGATATTCCTGATCGAGGTCAACCCACGCGCGTCGCGCACCGTGCCCTTTGTGGCCAAAGCGACGGATTCAGCGATTGCCTCTATCGCCGCGCGGGTCATGGCAGGTGAACCCCTGTCGAACTTCCCGATGCGTGCCCCCTACGATGCGGACGCAGGCTACGACGATGTTCTGCCTTTGGGCGATCCGATGACATTGGCTGATCCGAACATGCCGTGGTTCTCGGTAAAAGAGGCTGTGCTGCCATTCGCCCGTTTCCCGGGCGTGGACACCATCCTTGGGCCGGAAATGCGGTCAACCGGTGAAGTCATGGGATGGGACCGCACCTTCCCACGCGCCTTTTTGAAAGCCCAAATGGGAGCAGGCATGGTTTTGCCACGTTCAGGCTGCGTGTTCATTTCGATCAAAGACGCCGACAAAACTGCCGATATGCTGGATGGCGCCCGTGTGTTGACCGATCTTGGGTTCACCTTCGTGGGCACGCGCGGCACATCAGCATGGTTGGTTGAAAACGGCGTTGCCTGCGATGTGGTGAACAAAGTCTATGAAGGGCGCCCCGACATCACGGACATGATGAAAGACGGCGGTGTGCAACTGGTTATGAACACCACGGAAGGCGCACAGGCGGTTGAGGATTCCAGATCAATCCGCTCCATCGCGCTGTACGACAAGATCCCATATTATACGACGGCTGCAGCCAGCTACGCTGCAGCACTTGCAATCAAAGAACAGGCCGAAGGCGACGTAGTGGTCAAGTCACTGCAGGGTTAGAAACTGCTTTGCAGGGCATTTTCGACCCGAACGCAATCAATTGTTCAACTCCAAGGTGTTCTGGTGACAGGTCCGTTTTAGGTTGTTAGGGTCTTCCAGACGCAGCTGCCCCACAGTGCGGGCGGCTGCCAATTGGGAGGACGACAATGAAGACATTTAAACTGGGCCGCCGCGCCTTGATTGCGACAGCCATTGCAACATTGGGCTTTGCAGCACCCGCCTTGTCGGATGGACACAAAGTTCTGGACAGCATTCACTTTTTGATTCCCGGCGGCGCGGGAGGCGGATGGGATGGCACAGCGCGCGGCACAGGCGAAGCTTTGACCGCCGCAGGCCTTGTGGACAATGCATCTTACGAAAATATGTCAGGTGGCGGCGGCGGGAAAGCCATCGGTTACCTGATCGAAAACGCCGACAGCAACCACGGCACTTTGATGGTCAACTCAACCCCAATCGTGATCCGGTCTTTGACAGGTGTTTTCCCACACAACTTCCGGGATTTGACTTTGGTTTCGGGCACAATCGGAGACTACGCTGCGATGGTGGTGGGCAAAGACAGCCCGATCAATTCGATGGCTGACTTGATGGCGGCCTATGACGCAGACGCATCGGGAACGGCCATCGGCGGTGGATCTGTTCCGGGCGGCATGGATCATCTGGTCGCGGCCATGGTTATGGAAGCTGCCGGTAAAGACGCATTGGGCGTGAAGTACATTCCTTACGATGCGGGTGGCAAAGCTATGGCAGCCTTACTGTCAGGCGAAATCGCAGCACTCTCGACAGGGTTCTCAGAGGCAGTTGATCTGGCCAATGCCGGTGAGGTCAAAATCATTGGTGTCACTTCAGACGCACGCGTAGACGCAGCCCCCGACGCCATGACCATGAAAGAACAGGGCATTGAGACAACCTTCGTCAACTGGCGCGGGTTCTTCGGAGCACCGGGCCTTCCAGCGGACAAACTGGCAATGTATCAGGACGCGATCGAAAAGATGTATGATACACCCGAATGGGAAGAAGTGCGTGCACGAAATGGATGGGTGAACATCCACAACTCGGGTGACGACTTTAAAGCGTTTCTCGAGGCACAAGAGAAGACCATCGGGGACCTCATGAAGAAACTAGGGTTCTTGTAAACCGCCTTTGGGGCTTTGCCCCCGCCCTAACGGGCCCCCCCAAAGTACTTGGACGCGAAAGGAAAAGAGGAGACGGCAAACGCGGCCTCCTCTCTCTTTTGAAGGTGATCAAGACCTTCCTTCCGCACGGTCATCGGCTCTTCAGCCTGTACCGTGGTCGGACGATAGGATGCATTCTGTTAAAAATTGCTTTCCTTTCGCACAAAATACTTCGGGGGCGTCCGAAGGACGGGGGCAGCGCCCCATTTTTAATATAACAAGGAAAACCAAAAATGGCTTTGGATCGCTGGATAGGTTTGATCTTACTTGGAATTTGTCTGGCCTATGGATACGCGGCATGGTTCACGATGGACGGCAATCTTGCGCCTTTCATGCAGCGAAATCCTATCTGGCCAAGTACGTTCCCAAAAGTTCTGTCGATTTTGGGGGTTATAGCTGCGTTGACCATATTGTTGGGTGTGGAAAAGTCGCCCCCCAAGGAAGCTGAAATCGATTATCGGCGGCTGGGAGATTATCACTTGGGCCAAGCCCTTTTGCTCCTTTGTCTTATGATCGCCTATGCCCTGTGTCTTCGTCCCATTGGTTTTCTGACATCGACGACGCTTTTTCTGATGCTGGGGGCGTTTATCCTCGGCGAACGCAAATGGCACATTATGGTACCTGTTGCTGTTGGCGCCAGCTTGGTGGTTTGGTATTTGGTTCAGGAAATTCTTGGCATCTACATGCGGCCATTGCCTGGCTTTATAGGAGGTTGACGTGCTTGAGGGTTTATTGATCGGGCTGCAAACGGCCTTTTCCTTCCAAAATTTATTGATGGTGATCGGAGGCTGCCTAATTGGCACCTTTATCGGCATGCTACCTGGCCTTGGCCCTATGTCGATCATCGCGATTATGATCCCCGTTGCCATTTCCATTGGTGACCCTTCTGCTGCCCTTATCCTGCTGGCCGGCGTCTACTATGGGGCTATTTTCGGCGGGTCGACATCATCCATCTTGTTGAATGCGCCGGGAGTAGCGGGGACTGTCGCCTCAAGCTTTGACGGCTACCCGATGGCCCAACAAGGCAAAGCGGGCAAAGCGCTTACAATTGCAGCCATAGCAAGCTTTGCGGGCGGTACCATCGGGGCAATCTTGTTGATGGTTTTTGCGCCTGCGCTGTCTTCCGTTGCACTGCTGTTTCATTCCGCTGAATACTTTGCGCTTATGGTTGTTGGATTGTCCGCCATCGCAACATTTGCAGGCACAGGCCAAGTGGCGAAAGCGATGCTTATGACCATATTGGGACTGATCATGGCCACCGTTGGCGAAGGGGCGCTGTTCAATCTGCCGCGGTTCACCATGGGGATCATGGACCTGCAATCCGGATTTGGGTTCATAACCTTGGCCATGGCAATGTTCGCCCTGCCCGAAGCGATTTTTCTGGTCCTTAAACCCAAGAACCTCAAAGGTGGCGAGGGTGAGATCAAGGATCTGCGCATCACCCGGGCAGAGGCCAAAGCCATCGCGCCCGTTATTGGCAGACAGTCACTGCAAGGGTTCTTCATTGGCGTTTTGCCCGGTGCTGGCGCCACCATCGCCAGCTTTTTGGGGTATGCGGTAGAACGCAACATTGCACCAAAGGCGGAACAAGACCAATTTGGCAAAGGATCCATCAAAGGGTTGGCCGCCCCCGAAACTGCCAATAATGCCGCCTGCACAGGGTCATTTGTCCCCTTGCTGACGCTTGGTATTCCGGGGTCGGGTACAACGGCCATTTTGCTGGGTGCGCTTATCGCCTTGAATGTCTCCCCCGGTCCAAGATTGATGATTGATGAACCCCAAATTTTCTGGGCTGTGATCATGTCGATGTTCATTGGCAATCTTGTGTTGCTCATTTTGAACCTGCCGTTGATCCCCTACATCGCCAAAGTCTTGTCTGTACCGCGCAATTATCTCATTCCGTTCATCTTATTCTTCACACTCATGGGCGCCTATATTGGACAAAACAACGCGACCGAGCTTTTGTTGCTGGTCGGGTTTGGCGTATGTGCCACGGCACTCAAGTTTGCGGATTACCCGCTTGCCCCATTGTTGATCGGCTTCATTTTGGGTGGGTTGATGGAAGACAACTTTGCCCGCTCCATGCAGCTTTACGATGGCATCGCTTTCATTTGGGAACGGCCAATGACATTGGGGCTGTTGCTGATTGCAGGCGGGCTTGTTTTGTTGCCAAGCATACGCGGCAGAATTGCCAAACGCCGCGCCGCCGGTGTTGCCGACGGAGATTAAGAACAACACCAAGATGCGGGGGCGCCATGGGAACCAACCGATTGCACCTGAACCGCATTTTGCGGAGGCCACACAAACACACCGGCGCAAAGCCTCCCGTTGATCGCTTGACCTTTAGCGGCAAAATCGGCCAAATCAGTCAACTGTGAAAGGCTTAAAACATGCATACACCGGTCATAACTGGCACAGGCGTCTTCACGCCGGACAATACCATATCCAACGCCGAGCTGGTGACGGCTTTCAATGCCTATGCTGATAAATTCAATGCCGAACATGCGGCCGCGATTGAAGCAGGCGACATGGACGCAAAGCCGCATTCCTCTGAAGACTTCATTTTCAAAGCATCCGGCATCGAAAGTCGTTATGTGATTAACAAATCAGGTATCTTAGACCCGGATGTGATGCATCCCTTGTTGCGTCAACGTGGCGATGATGAACCGTCCTTGATGGCTGAAATGGGCTTGGACGCCGCTTTGAAAGCCCTGAAAGCGGCAGGAAAATCGGCTGACGATGTGGGCGCTGTGATTTGCGCCGCTTCAAATATGGAACGCGCGTACCCTGCCGTTGCGATCGAAATACAGCAGTTGCTTGGGGTGCAAGGGTTTGCCTTTGATATGAACGTCGCGTGTTCATCTGCAACCTTTGGCATTCAAGCCGCCGCTGACATGGTCAAATCGGGCAGCATAAAAAGCGCCTTGGTTGTGAACCCTGAAATTTGCTCTGCACATTTGGAATGGCGCGACCGCGATTGTCATTTCATTTTTGGCGACGTGGCCACCGCAACGTTCATCGAGCGTGAAGGAGACGCCACAGGGTCCCATTTCAAGATCAAGTCGACCCGTTGCGCCACGGATTTTTCCAACAATATCCGCAACAACAACGGCTTTTTGCGGCGCTCCCGTCCCGATGGCGTGGCTGACCGCCGCGACATGCAGTTTATGCAAAACGGGCGCAAAGTGTTCAAGGAGGTGCTGCCATTGGTCAGTGCGCATATCGCAGAACACATGGGTGACGAAAACGTGCAGGCCACTGACCTGAAACGCCTTTGGTTGCATCAAGCCAACAAATCGATGAATGATTTCATCGGCAAGAAGGTCCTGGGACGCAATCCTGAGCCGGGCGAACAGCCCAACATTTTGCAAGACTACGCCAACACGTCTTCAGCCGGATCGATTATCGCGTTTTCCAAATACTCGGACGATTTTGAAAATGGCGATATCGGTCTGATCTGTTCGTTTGGAGCGGGATATTCCGTGGGCTCTGTGATTGTGGAACGCTGCGATTAGATGTCTTTCACAGACACTCGCTTGTGCACCTCTTCCACAGTTTCCACCCGTTCCGAATAGCGGTCGACCAGATAATCTGAGCGGCCCCTTACCATCCATGTGAACTTTACCAGTTCTTCCATCACATCAACGATGCGGCGGTAAAACGGGCCTTCGGGCAGCCGCCCCTCTTTGAATTCCAGCCATGCTTTCGGGATGCTGGATTGATTGGGGATTGTGACCATACGCATCCAACGGCCCAGAATACGCATCTGATTGACGGCGTTAAAGGACTGGGACCCGCCTGATACTTGCATGATGGCCAGTGTTTTGCCCTGCGTGGGGCGTATGCCGCCTTGCAATGACAACGGCAGCCAATCGATCTGTGTTTTCATAAGCCCCGTCATTGCGCCGTGCCGCTCGGGGCTGGACCACACCATGCCCTCGGACCACACAACAAGATCACGCAATTCCTGTACTTTGGGATGATCCGGGTCTGCATCATCGACCAAGGGAAGCCCCGTGGGGGCAAACATCTTAGTATCACATCCCAAAAGGCGCAGCACACGCGCGGATTCCTCCGCGGCAAAACGTGAATAGCTGGCATCCCGCAATGATCCATACAGCAACAATATGCGCGGCTTGTGTCCGGGATCATCAGGCGCCTTCAGCATATCGATGTCGATGGATGGCAAAGCCTCTGCGATCAAAGCCTCCAGATCGTCAGCCACTTTCATCTTCCAGATGAAGCTTCATGTCGATCAGAACCTGTTGCAACTGCGTGGTTTCTTTCAGCAATCGCTTGGCTTCATTCACTGTGATGATGCCGTCTTCGATGGATTGCTGGTACTCGGACATAAGCATCGCAAAACGTTGGCTTAGCGCGATGACGTCAGAATTGACGCTGCCTTTGACCTTATGATTGGGCCGGCGTTCATCGAAGGCAATCGTGCCGCCCTGAAGTTCCGCCAAAGCACCAGTCACATGCGGATACTTGGACGCCCGTTCCAGATGCACCACGGCGTCAATCGGCATGAACCGATCGGCATGTTCGGCATGGTCGGAATAGTACCGCCCAAGCGTCGCCTTCGACTTTCCCGTTAGTTCACATGCAGGTTCAATCCCTACATCCTTCACCAAAGCCTCGGTGTGTTTCTTCAAATAGCTGCCAAATGCTTCCATAGATCGGTCCCCACGTCTGCCGCCAAACCCTGACAGGGGAATGCGCATTGTCTATTCCCATTACTAAGAACGGATTGAAATGTCATTGCTTAATCAACCCGAACGGATCGGGCGTGAAGAGTATGCGACATGTGTCGCACAGATTGGGTGGGGTCATTTGCCCTCAAACGGGATCGTTGGTTTAGGCGGTGCATGCCTTGCACCCATCCCTCGGGCGAAAGTCCACGCAAGGCATGAAGGTATGTGGTCTAACGGTGTTGCAGACGATAGAGCGGCAAAAGCCGCCAACTTGCGACGACCCCACCCAAAACTTGGGGCGCGCTCTTGCTCCGGCTTGAGTGCGCCTTTATTCAGACACCATGGCGAAACTATACTTCCATTATTCGACGATGAATGCGGGCAAATCCACGGTTTTGCTGCAAGCGGCCCACAACTATGTGGAACGCGGAATGACCCCCTATTTGCTGACCGCACAATTCGACAACCGCGCAGGCGACGGTCGCATTGCATCGCGTATCGGCATCGGGTCGGACGCCGACACCTTCAACGCCGAAACAGATTTGTTTGCCAAGCTGAAAGGGGTGCTTGCGACCACCCCCATCGCCTGCGTCTTTATAGACGAGGCGCAGTTCCTAAGCCGTGACCAGGTTTGGCAATTGGCCGATGCCGTTGACGATCTTGGATTGCCCATCATGTGCTACGGCTTGCGCGTTGATTTTCAAGGCGAACTTTTCCCCGGCTCTGCCACCCTGCTTGCTTTGGCGGATGAAATGCGTGAAGTCCGCACCATCTGCCACTGCGGCAAGAAAGCCACCATGGTGGTCCGCAAAGACGACGACGGCCGCGTGTTGACCGGCGGCGATCAAGTGCAAATCGGCGGCAACGAGACCTATGTATCGCTGTGCCGCCGCCATTGGCGCGAAGCCGTCGGGCGTTAGAAACAGCCCCATACTGCTGTCTTCAAACTGCGTTCGGTGGCGTTTGCCCCCCATTCAGATGGGCAGCCAGGTTGTCCAACGCCATCAAACCCATGTCCACGCGGACCTCTAGGGCTGCTGTCCCCAAATGCGGCAACAACACCACATTTTCCAAGTCCCGAAGCGCTTGCGGCACCTGTGGTTCAAATTCGTACACATCCAAACCCGCCCCTGCGATGTCATCTTCTTGCAGCGCTGTTATCAACGCGGCTTCTTCCACCACATCGCCACGCGCAATATTGACCAAATGCGCTGTGGGTTTCATAGCAGCAAACACATCCGCCCCGATCAGATGATGTGTCGCGGCCCCGCCCGGCACAGCCACAACCAAAACATCAACCTCGGCAGCCAAAGCCGTCAAACTGTCATAGGGTGTTGCCTTAAAATCAAGATCTTTGGGTGAGCGGCTGAAATAGGCCACCTGCATCTCAAACCCGAAATGACAGCGCCGCGCAATCGCTTGCCCGATACGGCCCATGCCGACGATTCCAACGGTTTTCCCTGTCACATGAAGGCCCAGCATTTGCGTGGGATGCCACCCTTCCCATGCCCCGCTGCGCACCAAGCGCTCACCTTCGCCAGCGCGGCGCGCGCTCATCAATATCAGGGTCATGGCGGTGTCTGCTGTCGCATCCGTGACAGCCCCCGGCGTGTTGGAAACAACCACCCCCGCGCCATGCGCCGCATCGGTATCAATGTGGTTATATCCCACACCAAAATTGGCCAAAATAGAACAGCGCGGGTTTGGCACATCGGCAAACACCTCCGCCGAAAACACATCCCCCAACGTGGGCATCACCCCATCGTAATCACGCAAAGCATTGCGCATTTCGTCACCGCTGAGTGGATGTGTGTAGGGTCGCACATCCACTTCGAATGCCGCATATGCGGGGGCCAAAACAACCTCGGGCAAAGGCCGCGCGATCAAGATTTTTTTCAACACATCCGTTCCCCTGCTGCAACGTCATGATCCGGCGAGATCAACACGACACCGCCATCCGCATCATGCAAGCCCAGCACCAGCACTTCGGACATAAAGGGACCGATCTGGCGGGGCGGGAAATTCACAACGCCCATGACCTGTTTGCCCACAAGCGCTTCGGGCGTGTAATGCGCAGTGATCTGCGCAGACGTTTTGCGCTCACCGATCTCGGGTCCGAAATCGATCCACATCTTGATGGCGGGTTTGCGTGCTTCGGGAAAAGGTTCAGCCCGCACCACGCGCCCGACCCGGATGTCGACTTTCATAAAATCGTCGAAAGTGATCTCAGCCATTGGCCAACTCCCTTGATCGGTCAGCGGCCGCAGCCACCGTTTTTTGCATCAACGGCGGCAAACCAGTTGCAGTGTCCATCAAAACCTCAAGCCCTGCTTGTGTCGTGCCATTTGGGCTGGTGACATTGACCCGCAACTGGCTTGGCGCATCACCGGATTGTTCAGCCAGGGCACCGGCCCCAGCAACCGTGGCTTTGGCCAGTTGCATAGCCATATCCGCAGGCAAACCTTGGGCCTCGCCCGCAGCCGCCAGACATTCAATCATGTGGAAGACATAGGCGGGACCAGACCCGCTCACGCCAGTGACTGCATCAATTTGCGCTTCAGTGTCGAGACGTACAACTTGGCCAACGGCCTGCAACAGCGCGTCGGCTTCATCCAGACCACCGGCGGGGACATGAGGGTTGGCGACGATCGCAGTGATGCCTTTGCCAATGGCCGCAGGGGTGTTTGGCATCGCACGAACAATGGGGGTGCCAGCGCCTAAAACGGCTTCAAAATGCGCGATGGTGGTGCCAGCGGCAACGCTCACAAACAGCGTGTCACCGCCACCCATGGCTTGCAAACGGGGCAAAGCTTCGCCCATCATCTGCGGCTTGACCGCAATCAAAACCACTGCGGGGGCAGATGGCACGTCGACGTTGATATGAACTCCGGTCGCTCGCAACCAATCGGACGGGTTCGGGTCCAGCACATAGACAGACGTTGCAGGCAAACCGCTGTCCAGCCATCCGGCCAGCATTGCAGACCCCATCTTGCCACACCCCAACAACACAAGGCCGCCTTGTGCGATACGACTGTCTTTCATGAATTGCCCCCAATTTTGCTTCGGGGCGAAGTGTTACGCGCGGCCGTATGCCTCTGCAATGGCAACTTGCATCGCGTCTTTGGGGGTCCGATCGCCCCAGACAAGCAATTGCAATGCAGGGTAATATCGCTCGGCGCTCATGACGGCGGCATTGATCATGGTGTCGACCTGATCAGGGCCTGCATCCTGACCACCAGCCAGCACCAGCCCATAACGGTACACCATAAGCTTTTGTTCCGCCCAATAGGTAAAGGACCCGGCCCAGCACTGATCATTCACAAGGTTCAACAATTCGTAAAGCGCAGGCAGCTTTTCTTCCGGCGGCTCCATTTCAAAAGTGCATACCATACGCAAAGTCTCATCATATCCCGACCAGGCAAGGGTCACAGAATAGGTGCGCCATTGGCCTTCCACAGCCATGGCAATCTGGTCATCAGCAATGCGGTCAAAATCCCACTCGTGATGCACTGCGATGTGCTCGACCAAATCAATGGGGTGAATATCGTCTTCAATGAACTGTTCGGAAAGGGCCATGAATACCACCAGTCTATTGGGTTAGCGAAGGGGGTCATTAACGCCCCAAACACTAGATGCCTGCATGAGATATCGGGGATCACCCCCGTACCTTCACAACATATGGTGCTATGCGCATAAGCATCTGGCAACCCTTTAGTTGGGGATAACCGCAATAACTTGTGGACAAAGACAACCTGACATCAAGATAATGCGGGCTGGACTTCTTTTCGCTATAAATATCCTCGCCGAAGGCATGCTGTGTGCAAACACAAAAGCGCCCCACCTAAAGGCAGGGCGATCACTTTCCACCAGCTGTAAATTGTAATGGCGCGGCAGCGCCTCCGGTTATTTGGCTTCCAGCGCCTCAAGACGTGCTTTTAGCGCTTCGTTTTCTTCACGTGCCTTCTGGGCCATGGCGCGCACCGCGTCGAATTCTTCGCGAGTCACGAAATCACGGTCTGCCAGCCAACGATCCATCAGCGACTTCATCGCTGTTTCGGCTTCATCTTTGGCGCCTTGCGCCACGCCCATTGCGTTGGTCATCAACTGGGAAATATCATCAAAAATCTTACCGCGGGCTTGCATGGGGCGTTTCTCCTTCGTGGGTATCCCTTATATGGGGCTACGGTGTGGGTTGCGCAAGGTTGACTTCGCCCATGAAGCAGAGGCATTCAGACGCAGATGAAAGCCATGATCCCCTTCCCCAATATCTCGCCCGAGATATTTTCCGTTACTCTGTTCGGTATGGAATTTGCGCTGCGATGGTATGCGCTGGCCTATATTGCAGGTATTTTGATCGGGTGGCGTTTGGTTGTCATGGCGATCAAAGCGCCACGGCTATGGCCAGAGCACCAACCCGTCATGACGCCTCAACAGATCGAGGATCTGCTGACATGGGTGATTTTGGGTGTCATTTTTGGCGGTCGTTTGGGGTATGTGTTTTTCTACCAACCTGCAGCCTATCTGCAAAACCCGACCCAAATCCTGTTTTTGTGGCAAGGGGGGATGGCCTTTCACGGTGGTTTGATCGGCGTCATCATCGCAGGGTGGCTGTACACGCGGCGTTACGGCATCCCAAAACTAAGTGCTGCCGATATCGTGGTGCTTGGCGTCCCTCCGGGGCTGCTGCTTGGCCGTTTTGCCAACTTCATCAACGCAGAGCTTTGGGGCCGCCCCACCGATCTGCCTTGGGGTGTGCCTTTCCCCACGCAAGCCGCGCAATACTGCCCCGATGTGGTGGGGCTTTGCGCCCGCCACCCGTCGCAATTGTATGAAGCCGCACTTGAAGGGCTTTTGCTAGGCGCTGTTTTGCTTTGGCTTGTCTGGCGCCGCGATGCTCTGAAAAAGCCCGGTCTTGTGGCTGGCACATTCTTTGCAGGCTACGGGCTGGCGCGGTTTCTGGTTGAATTTGTACGCCAACCAGACGCGCATTTCATCACCGACACCAACCCGTTGGGGTTGGCTTTGCAGGTGGGTGGATACGGATTGACGATGGGGCAACTGCTGTCTTTGCCCATGATCGTCGTGGGCCTTGTTTTGATCATTCGCGCGCGGCGCACCGCAGCGGCGTGAGCCTTAAAGACATCATTGTCCGGCGCATCCGCCACGATGGTCCGCTCAGTGTCGCCGACTATATGGCGACGTGTTTGCTGCATCCCGAACACGGATACTACAGCACACGCGACCCGTTTGGCACAGACGGGGATTTCACCACTGCACCGGAAATCAGCCAGATGTTTGGTGAGCTTATCGGCCTTTCCCTGGCCCAAAGCTGGTTGGATCAAGGCGCCCCCGACCGTTTCACATTGGCAGAACTGGGCCCGGGGCGCGGCACCATGATGGCTGACGTTTTACGCGCCACCGCAAAAGTGCCCGGTTTTCATACCGCAGCCCAAGTCACACTGTTCGAAGCCTCAAGCACGTTGCGACGCATACAAAGCGACACGATTGTACATCCTTTGACCTATCTGGAAGACATCGCTGATCTGCCACAACTCCCATTGTTTCTGGTGGCCAATGAATTTTTCGACGCTTTGCCCATACGACAATTCGTGCGTGACGGTGCAGGCTGGCGGGAACGGCAAGTGGGAATAGACGGCGAAATATTGCAATTCGGCCTTGGTCCCAACCTTCCCCAACCGGCCTTATCGCACCGGCTGGAAGACACCAAAGACGGCGACATGATCGAAGACTGCCCCGGTGCCGCCCCTATCATCGACGGCATCGGAACATGCATCACACGGCATGGCGGCGCTGCGATTGTCATTGACTATGGCGATTGGCGCAGTCTTGGCGACACGCTTCAAGCGTTGCAAAACCATGCCCCAACAGATCCTTTACAGTGTCCCGGAGGCGCTGACCTAACCGCCCACGTCGATTTTGAAGCCCTGTGCGCCGCTGTGCCCTGTGCCCATTCCAAAGTAACGCCACAAGGTGTTTTTCTAGAACGGTTAGGCATTACCCAAAGGGCGCAATCGCTGGCTGCGTCTTTGCGTGACGCGGCACTTGATGCGCATATTGATGCACATCGGCGCTTGACGCACCCCGACGAAATGGGAAACCTGTTCAAAGTGCTGGGCCTTTTTCCCAAGCAGCATGCGCCACCAGCGGGACTTGAACCATGACTCTCGAAATTCTGACCAGCGAAGCCCTGCAATCGATCAAGCACGGATTTTTCACGCGACGGGGCGGTGCGTCATCAGGCGTATTCGAGGGCCTGAATTGCGGGGTTGGCAGTTCGGATCAAACGGAAGTTGTAAAAATCAACAGGGCCCGTGTCGCGCAGGCCATGGACGTGGGCGAAGAAGAATTGGTCGGCGTGCATCAAATCCATTCTGCCGATGTCGTGACCGTGACACACGCGTCGTCTGAACGCCCCAAGGCGGACGCAATGGTCACAAGCACGCCTGGCATTGCTTTGGCTATTTTGACGGCCGATTGTCAGCCGGTTCTTTTTGCAGACACCAACGCAGGCGTGATCGGTGCCGCGCACGCAGGTTCGCGGGGGGCATTGGATGGCGTTCTGGACGCAACTGTCGATGCCATGGTCTCAATCGGGGCGGACAGACAACGGATCACCGCCATCATAGGCCCTTCGATCAGCCAGCGCGCTTACGAAGTAGGTCCGGAATTCATGGACGATTTCATGATGGAAGATTCGCAAAACGCGCGTTTCTTTGCAGCCGGCACCGGAGATCGGATGCAGTTCGATTTGACTGGGTACGGCGTGCACCGTTTGCGCACCGCGGGTATCGGACATGCGGAATGGACACGGCATTGTACCTATTCCGATCCGGACCGTTTCTATTCGTACCGGCGCAGCGTGCATCGCAAAGAAGCCGATTACGGGCGACTGATTTCGGCCATTCGCCTGTAACGCGCCACGCTCTAATGATCAGAACAGTCCCAAATATGGCAACAATTCCATCGCAATCGCGCGAATTGTGTCCTGTCCTTTGGACCCAGTGACGCACAAAATCATAATGGCCCCTATTTTATTGGGGATGCAGCCCGAAGCCCCTGCCACATTTGACGCCCATTCCGTGACAACTTTCTACAAACTTTTCTTAAACGCGCCGCAAACCCGCCCAAGTGCAACGTCATACACGTCTCAACACCAAACACAGGGGTACCCCACCCCCGAGCAGGAACGCAGACATGAAAACGAACACACGCTTTATCAAGTCCATCACACAGACAGCCACTGACACGCAGGTTGTGATGCCATGGACACGCGGGACACGTCGTGCCGCCATGATCGCAAAACGTCAGGCAGCATCTTTTAAAAAGGCGGCCTAAACCAAGCGACTGAGGATCAGTTTGGTAACAAGTTCCCTCAGTTCAAACCCCTCGTTCGGCTTTGCGATTCGCAATTCGGAGCAGGGGTTTCTGGTTAATTGTGGCAAACTTCGACAATCTACCGGAAACAAAACCCCATATTTTGAGTGAATTGGCGCCGTTGTGCGCATAAATGTTCACTCCTTTTTGACAATGCGCTAAGTTTTGCAGGAATTTGGCCTCATCGAGACACATGAACCCAGTTCGTCTGTCGTTGTCGGTGGGGGCCGACGCAGATGTGACCAACCATACGAGGTTACTCGCATGACGACCCCTGCGGCTGCGCTTTGCCAGCCTACTTCTTCTGCGCCATTTCACGGCCAGACACCGCCGGCACGCACGGCAATGCCTTCTATGCGAACATACGAAGTTGTTTCAAAACGCGCTGATGGCACACTTCACATCGGGCAACACAAAGCGCCCGCATTGCCCTTGTTCGAAAGCGCATTTGCAGCCTTCGGGCACGGCACGCTGATCCAGACGAACCAGGGTGATGTGGCAATCGAAGACCTCCAGCCGGGCGAAATGGTTCACACCTCAAGCGGAGATCCCGCAGAGGTATTGTGGATCGGATCAGCCAATTTTGTGCCTGCGGATGTCGGAAGACGCACGTCGTTGACGCGGATTATGGCAGATACGTTTGGCCAATCCCGCCCTGCGTCTTTTCTGACCGTCGGACCCTCGGCGCGTATTTTGCAAACACCTGCACATTTGCGAGGCGAAGCACATGGTAAGGCAATGTTCACGCCGGCACGGGACTTTGTCGACGGGATGAACGTCATCGAAGTGACGCCCCCGACGCAAGTGCGCCTATTTCATATTTGCCTGTCGCGCCATGCAGCGATCAATGTCGGAGGATTGGAAATGGAAACATTCCATCCGGGATCAGCAGCCGTACGGTCCGTCAGCCATGCGATGCGTGATCTGTTCTTGTCGATGTTTCCACATATCTCGCATGTCAGCGATTTTGGGCCGTTGGCGCACCCGCGCGCACCAGACAACGATGTGGATCAGTTGATTTAAGAAAATCTGCAGATAGGCTACGCCTGCTTGGCTAGCCTATCTTCCAACACATCAAACGGGACACCCGGTTGATCCTTGGCGCCACGAATAACAAGCGATGTCTTTACGCTGGCAACGTTAGGCGTGGTCAAAAGCTGACCTGTCAGAAAGCTTTGGAAACTGGACAGGTCGGGGGCCACGCATTTTAGCATAAAGTCCACTTCGCCATTCAGCATGTGGCATTCGCGAACCAGAGGCCACGTATCGCATTGCGCTTCAAATGCTGACAGATCAGTTTCGGCCTGACTGGCCAATCCCACCATGGCAAACACCTGCACTTCAAACCCAAGTTCTTTGGCGTCAACTTCGGCGTGGTAGCCTTTGATGTAGCCGCTGTCTTCCAAAGTGCGCACCCGCCGCAAACAGGGGGGTGCAGAAATACCAACGCGTTTGGCCAACTCTACATTGGTCATTCGGCCATCGGCTTGCAATTCTGCGAGAATCTTGCGGTCAATCGGATCAAGACGTGTACTTGCCATAACATCTCCTATTTCGCGGTTGTTATAACACCGCCCCATTCAGCGCAACAATGTTTCGCAGTCTCGCAAGAATATTTCCTGACATAAATGCTCCGCAAAATGTGTATGCCTGCTGCTGCGACAATCCATTTGTGGGGTTTAAGCGTGGGCATGGCCCCGCTATATCACTTGGGCTGCACATTATTGTTTCGGGGGGCCACATGGCTGAGCAACGTAAAACCAAAGTTTTGATCATCGGCTCTGGCCCTGCGGGCTATACCGCCGGCGTCTATGCAAGCCGCGCCATGTTAAATCCTATTCTGGTTCAAGGGATTGAGCCGGGTGGGCAATTGACCACCACCACCGAAGTCGAAAACTGGCCCGGCGATACCGAAGTACAAGGACCGGATTTGATGGTGCGCATGCAAGACCACGCAGCAGCCATGGGATGCGAGATCATCCACGACATCATTACATCCGTTGATTTCGAAAATCGCCCCTTTGTCGCCCAGTCTGACAGCGGCACAGAATATGTCGCCGATGCAATCATTCTGGCGACGGGTGCCCGTGCCAAGTGGCTCGGCTTGCCTTCTGAAGAGAAGTTCAAAGGCTTCGGCGTCTCTGCTTGTGCCACATGCGACGGTTTCTTTTACCGTGGCCAAGAGATCGTGGTGATCGGCGGCGGCAACACCGCTGTGGAAGAAGCGCTATTTTTGACCAATTTCGCGTCCAAAGTTACGTTGATCCATCGCCGTGACGAATTGCGTGCCGAAAAAATTCTGATCGACCGTTTGCAAAAGAACCCAAAGATCGAACCGTTGTGGTTCCATGAACTACATGAGGTCTACGGCACAGACAGCCCAATGGGCGTTGAGGGCGTAAAGGTAAAAAACACCCAAACCGGTGAAATATCAGACATCCCAGCCAAAGGTGTCTTCGTGGCGATCGGGCATGCCCCCGCCAATGAATTGGTAAAAGACGTGCTGGACACCCACATGGGCGGCTACGTCGTGACCAAACCCGACAGCACCGAAACTTCGATTCCGGGCGTGTTTGCCGCGGGCGACCTGACCGATCACAAGTACCGTCAGGCCGTTACATCTGCTGGCATGGGCTGCATGGCCGCCTTGGAAGCAGAGCGTTGGATTGCCGAACAAGAGTGATAGGCCGCACCGCTTGTCCTATGGGCCGCGCTGCGCGGGCGGGGGCTCTGCCCCCATCCTGCGGATTCCCCCGGGATATTTTTGGCGAAAAGAATGAAGCGGCTCTGTCCTTGACGGCTGAACGTCCCTTGCACAAAGTTACATTTGAACAAGGGGCATTTCATGAACGGCCTATGGCAAGGTAATCTGGCAACACGTCTACGCATTGGCAGTGGCTTGATCCTGTTTGCCTATGCGTTTTTCCATTTTATCAACATTGGCTTGGGACTGGTGTCCCCGACTTGGATGGACGCCTTTCAGGACAGTCGCCAATGGATCACCCGCAGCGCCATTGGCAGCGTCGTTTTGTATGCGGCCTTCGGTATTCATGCGATCTTGGCCTTCGTCAAACTGGCCGGTCGCCGCACGTTGCGTATGCCCGTTTGGGAGGCCGTTCAAATCATCTTGGGGTTGATGATCCCTGCCCTTTTGATCACACACATCGTTCATACGCGTGCGGCCCATGAAATTCTGAACGTCGATGACCAAATGGGCTATATTATGGTTCTGATCCACGGCACTTGGTCGGGCCTGAAGCAAAGTCTGCTTTTGTTGATTGTTTGGGTTCATGGTTGTGCGGGCTTGCACTTTTGGTTGCGCCCACTGCCATGGTGGCACAGGTGGCAGCCTGCATTGATTGGCTGCGCCGTGCTGGTTCCTGCCTTTGCGCTTGCCGGTTTCCTGGTCGAAGGCCGCCGGTTGGTGGCCGCTTTTGCCGATGAAGACACGCAACTGGACATGATGGACAACTACAATTGGCCCGGCCCAAGCGAATTTGCTTTTCTGGTTAAAACCACCGAATGGGCTTTGACCGTTTTTGGCGCCGTCATTTTGTTGGTCGTTGGATACTACCTTTTGCGCAAGACTTTGGCCCGCCGCCGTGCCGTATCTGTGCACTACATCGATGGCCCTGCAATCACCGCCCCCAAAGGGCTTACCCTGTTGGAAATGTCGCGTGCCAACGGTGTGCCGCACACCGCCCTTTGTGGTGGCAAGGGGCGGTGCACCACATGCCGCGTTGTGGTCGAGGAAGGTTTGGATTTACTGCATCCCCCCTCTGAGGCCGAAGCCAAAAGCCTTGCCGCCGTAGGGGCGGGTCCCAAGACACGACTAGCTTGCCAAATCAAACCAACCGACCCGACAACCGTTTTCCGGGTTTTCCAAGACGGTCGCAAAAGACGTGCCCATGCCACGCAGGGCGAAGAAAAAGAACTGGCAGTTCTGTTTCTGGACATGCGTGGATTTACAGCCCGCACCACCGGACAATTGCCCTACGACGTCGTTTTTCTGCTCAACCGCTTCTTTGATGCGGTTGTTCCGGCTGTCACGCGCAACAATGGCACAATCGACAAATACATGGGCGACGGCTTTTTGGCGGTATTTGAAACGGCCGACGCCCATAGCTCTGCGCAGGCCGCATTGCGCGCGACCATGGGCATCGCCAAAGCGCTGGCATCGTTCAACGTGCAGCTGAACGCCGAAGGCCAACCCCCCGTCGCAATTGGCATCGGCGTACACTTGGGCGACGTAGTTTTGGGCGAAATCGGCGCGGCCGGACACGCCCCACGCACGTTGATCGGCGATACCGTCAACACTGCATCCCGCCTGGAGGCCATCACCAAAGAACACAGCGCTCAGGTCTTTTTATCGCAACCTTTGTTGAAGGCTGCCGGAATTGACATGCCAGCCAGCGCCATGATCGAACTGGACCTGCGCGGCGTGGCGGACGTTTTGCGGGCGCTCAAGGTCGAAAATGCAGAAACCCTAGATACGCAATTGTCAGATTTTGGCACATTGAAACCGGCGTAACACCGCCAGTTTCCCTGTCTCTCGCTGATTTTCTGCAACGCAGCACGAATAATGCCCCAATTTCCATGCCAATTGCTAGACTTTTGCCACATTCGCGGTTTAAGCCCCGCGCAACGGTCCAAAAGGGCCCAACCCGAGGCAAAAGAAGAACACCATGACGATTATCAGTAATCTTGCTCCGATCCCTGAACTGTTTGTATCCTACGATTCCGCCCAAAAGATGAAACTGGAGGCCGCAGAGCTGACCAGCCACGATCTGTCCCCGCGCCAGATTTGTGACCTTGAACTGTTGATGAACGGTGGGTTCAACCCGCTGAAAGGGTTCTTGTCGGAAGAAGACTACAACGGTGTTGTCGAAAACATGCGCCTGTCCACAGGTGAGCTTTGGCCAATGCCGATCACTTTGGACGTGTCCGAGGACTTTGCGGCGTCGCTGGAAATCGGCCAAGACATCGCCCTGCGCGACCAAGAAGGCGTCATCCTTGGCACCATGACTGTCACCGATCGCTGGGAGCCAAACAAAGCGCTTGAAGCTGAAAAGGTTTTTGGGGCCGATGACGATGCGCATCCGGCTGTGAACTACCTGCACAACCAAGCTGGCAAAATCTATCTGGGTGGTCCGGTCACTGGCATCCAACAGCCTGTGCATTATGATTTCCGCGCCCGCCGCGACACGCCTAATGAGATGCGCGCCTATTTCCGCAAAATGGGCTGGCGCAAAGTTGTGGCGTTCCAAACCCGTAACCCGTTGCACCGTGCGCACCAGGAACTGACGTTCCGCGCCGCGCGTGAAGCCCAAGCCAACTTGTTGATCCACCCCGTTGTCGGTCTGACCAAACCCGGCGACGTCGATCACTTTACCCGTGTGCGTTGCTACGAGGCTGTGCTGGACAAATATCCGCAAGCGACCACATCCATGTCCTTGCTGAACCTCGCCATGCGTATGGCAGGCCCCCGCGAAGCCGTTTGGCACGGTCTGATCCGCAAGAACCACGGCTGCACGCATTTCATCGTGGGCCGCGATCATGCTGGTCCCGGAAGCAACAGCCAAGGCGAAGATTTTTACGGCCCCTATGACGCCCAAGACCTTTTCCGCGCCCATCAAGACGAGATGGGCATCGAAATGGTCGACTTCAAACACATGGTTTGGGTCGCGGAGCGTGCGCAATATGAAGCAATCGACGAGATCAAAGATAAAGACAAAGTCACGATCCTGAACATTTCAGGCACCGAATTGCGCCGCCGTTTGGCGGAAGGTCTGGAAATTCCCGAATGGTTCTCGTTTCCTGAAGTCGTCAAAGAACTACGCCGCACCAAGCCGCCGCGTTCCAAGCAAGGCTTTACCGTCTTCTTCACCGGCTTTTCCGGTTCCGGCAAGTCCACCATTGCAAACGCTTTGATGGTCAAATTGATGGAAATGGGTGGACGTCCCGTGACACTTCTGGACGGGGACATCGTGCGTAAAAACCTGTCTTCAGAACTTGGGTTCAGCAAAGAACATCGCGATCTGAACATTCGCCGCATTGGCTATGTCGCATCCGAGATCACCAAAAATGGCGGTATCGCAATCTGTGCGCCGATCGCGCCTTATGCGACAACCCGACGGGCCGTGCGCGAAGATGTCGAAGCCTTTGGCGCCTTCGTCGAAGTACATGTCGCCACATCCATCGAAGAATGTGAACGCCGCGACCGCAAGGGGCTGTACAAGCTGGCGCGTGAAGGCAAAATCAAAGAATTCACAGGCATCTCAGATCCTTACGATGTGCCTGCAAGTCCGGAACTCAGTGTTGAGACGGAAAATGTCGATGTCGACAATTGCGCTCATCAGGTGCTTTTGAAGCTGGAAAGCATGGGATTGATCGCCGCAAACTAAGGGCGAACACTTTTATTGAATATGGGCGGGGGGTTCCTCGCCCTTTTTCGTTTTCGGATGCCATTTGGCTTGGAAGGTTTCCGGCCCTAAGCGTCCTGCTGCAGATTTTGAGCAGCAAGAATACGGTAGTCGCGCAGCGCGATGGCCTGTTTTTTGGCCTGCAATAAAGGTTCGCGCATAGCGTTGTATTTTGTCGCATCCGCCCCCGCGACGGCAGCCACCAAGGCATCCAAGCTGTCGCAAACAATAATACCCTTATCGTCAAAATAATGCGCAACATCCGGAGCGCCCCAGTAAATCGGGACGCTTTCGCACAACAGACTATCGATCAATTTCTCGGTAAAGTATCCGCCCGCTTGTATGTTTTCGATCACAACCGAAAAGCGGTAGGGCGCATGGCCTTCAGACTTATGATCAAACGGCGCGTATCCTCGCCCCATAATGTCCACGTCCAGCCCTTTGGTGCGCACCGCATCCACCACGGCATGACGCAGCTGATGCCCTGCGGTGTCGCGGCGCGCTGATGCAATCAAGGCAGTCTGCGCCGTTTTCGTCAGATCAATCTGCGCGTAGTCCGGCACCCAAGTGCTGGCAGCGGGCAAAAAGCGCGCGTTTGGTAAGCGTTTTAATGTCAGGGCATCGTGGGTGAAGACACGATGAAACCGTCGGTAAGACACGCGCAACATTGCCAAATGCCGTGCATGGATCAGACGTGGCTCCACAACCATTAACGATACTTTGGCCTGCGTTCCCCAATTCAATTTCCAATGTATGGACGTCTTGGGAAAGACCAGCAGATGGTCATATGGTTCCAGATCCGCGACCGTGCCTTCAAGCCTTTCGGGCGTGCCCAAAGGCCAATGCAGCGCATCCAGTGGCATCGCATCCAAATGCGCACCCATTTGATGCCCGTACGGCAAAACTGCAATATAGGGGTCACGCATAAACCTCTCCTTAGGGGTTGGCTTTGCGATAAAAATGCGCCGAAATCAACAACACAGGGCAACGCGCATATCTTACAGGTGCAATTTGCCAGACATCAGCACATAGCCGTACCCGGACACCTCGACGCCGGTTATCGCGTCCCGAGGCCCCAGCACCTTTACAGTTGCTTGCCCTGGCCGGCCCAGACCGTGCCCCTGTTGCGCTGTAAACTCAGGCGCTTCAATCAACCCGTGCGCCCACAAATAGGACGCCATCGCCCCTGTGGCAGACCCTGTGAATGGGTCTTCCGGTGGGCTTGGCGGGGCCAGCAGCAGCCGCGCATAAGTGTCTCCATCGGATGTTGCCCCATCCTGCGCCACCCAGAAAGGTTCCATAATGTCGACATCCTTCCGGCCCAGAAAATCTGCATAGCGATGCAACCCGTCAAGGTTCAACCGCACACGGTCTACATCGGCACGAGACTTCAGAACCGTGATGCAAAAGGGCAATCCGGTTGAGACGATTTGCGGAAGATGCACAATATCCTGCGCGTCCAATCCACCAACGGCGGCCACTATATCAGCGGGAACCTTTTGACCAAACACTGGCGGCACTTGGGTCATAGTGACATGGGTGCCATCCACACGCACAGGCACCAACCCCGCTTGCGTTTCCAACACCCAGTCCCCGTCGTCAATCAGCCCCCGGTGACGCATGGCAACCACAGTGGCCAAGGTCGGGTGGCCCGCAAAGGGGATTTCACGGCTGGCCAGAAAGTACCGAACCCGAATATCGGCGATATCTGACGGGCCGGTAAACGTACATTCCACAAGGGAGGTTTCGCGCACATAAGCAAGGCATTGCGCATCCTCCAAACCAGCCCCACCATGCGCCACCGCACACCCGTTGCCCCCAAAGGCCTGATCGGTGAAGGCATCGACCCAGTCAAATTCAAAGCTCATGATCCGTCTCTTCCGTAGTCTCGTGCAGCCCCAAAGTCGCGGCGCAATTTTTCAAACTCAGCCTCGAATGCAGCAAATGTTTGTCCAAAGGTGACTTCAAAGGCCCTGTCTCGATCTCTCAGCTTCCCCAAAGCTTCGAAGTAGTCGAACAACGCAGAAATCCCATGTTTTCGGGCCAGCATTAAGCAAGCAAAGCGCGACACGCCGTAGCCAGCAGGCCCTTTGACGCTGCTGGATTTTGACATCTCCGACAAAGTCAAACGACTACGACGCGCTCGATTTTGATATTCAAACACATCTTTCCCTGTGAACGCTGCAATCGGCGTGACAAAATCCGTCTCGATCAACTCCGCGGTGCCTTCCACCATCCAATTGGGACCCAACAACCAGTCATCCAACGGTTTGGACCGCCGCGCGGGCCGATCTTGTGCCAATTGGTACTGAATTTGATGGGTGAATTCATGGGCAAGAATTTGCGTCAGACGTGGACCAAGAGCCGCACGCCAGGCCGCGTCATAGGCATCCGGTTGCTGCCAGCACATCAGAATATAGTTGCGATTTGCAGCCGCGCCGATACGTTTCTGACCACACAAACGTTCGGTATCGATCGGCCTGCGCAGGGGGCGTCGGTCCAGAGCACGCAACCCCTTCGCAAGCCGTGCGCCCATATCCTCGGGCATGTCAGTGCCCACCAAAACGAAAGGTTGGTCCAGCGTCAAACCATGTTGTTTTTCAAAGTAGGTTTCGACCTGACGGTATGCGTCTTGCAATATAGCTTGTTTGGCTTGCGCCCCGACGCCGTCCGTTTCGATTTGCGGGCGTGGGCCAGCCGATACAACCGTGCCACAAAGGCACAAGGCCAGACCGACTGCCCGCCATATCATTTGTCAGTGTAAGGGCTGCGGCGCATAGTCATTCTGGCGGGCCAGAACATAAGCCAGACGTTCATCCGCAACCAAAGCAAGCTGCTGCCCGTCAGAGGCGTGTACAGCAAACAATTGCGGTGCATCGCCTGCGCTTTTGCGCACTTCGGGGGGCAGATCATCAACAACAACTGGCTTCACATAGACCATACGATCCGCGTCGGCGTTCAATTCATAACGTGTGTTCATGTCTTACCCTTTCCGGATATTGATGGTTTGGACAACTGTTTCGGGCTTTGCGCGGGTCAAATCGACATGCAAAAGCCCGTGTTCCATGATTGCTTCCCCGACCTCTACGCCATCGGCCAACACGAAGCTGCGCTGAAACTGACGGGCTGCGATGCCACGGTGCAAGAAGATGCGACCATCCGGGCTGTCGGACTGGCGACCACGAATGACCAATTGGCGATCTTCGACTGTGATGGCCAAATCCTCCTCGGCAAACCCCGCAACCGCGAGCGTGATGCGGTAGGAATAGTCAGAGGTTTGTTCAATATTGAAAGGCGGATAGCCTTCGTTGCCGGACTTGGCGGTGCGTTCCACCAGGCGTTCCAGCTGCTCGAATCCCAGCATATGGGGATAAGAGGCAAGGGTCATTTTTGTCATGCGACACGTCCTTATCATACCAAGCGACAGTCAATTCAGGTCCCGGCTGCGGCAACCCTAATCAGAATATGGTAAGAAAAATCCTACAGAACAAGGGCTATGCGCATTTAATGCATCACAGTATATTAAGGTTTCATTTCATAATCGGGATTCGTTTGTATGAACGCGCAGTCAGACATTGCCATGAAGACAGACGAAGTGTTGCGGGTCGAACTTGAAGTGTTTCGCTCAGAACATCGCGATCTGGACAGTGCCATTGCGGCTTTGGCCGAAAAGGCTGTCTCCGACCAATTGACCATCCGGCGCCTGAAAAAACAAAAACTGGCGTTGAAAGACCGCATCGCGCGGATAGAAGACCGCCTGACGCCCGACATTATCGCTTAAAGCCAATCGTCGGCGGCTTGGTGCAGGCGTTTTCTTTGAAAGAAAACGACGTGGAATTTTCGAAAAATTCCACACCCCGTTGCCTTAGTCTTGTTCCCAAGTATAGTGCGGTTTTATCGCACCAAAAGGCCGTGCCCGAATGACTGACAAAACCCCGCCTGTTGGCATAATCATGGGCAGTCAATCTGATTGGCCCACCATGCGCGAAGCTGCCGACGTTCTGGACGAACTGGGCATCCCTTATGAAAAAAAGATTGTGTCGGCACATCGCACCCCCGACCGCCTTTGGGACTACGGCAAAACCGCCGTGGACCGTGGTTTGCAAGTTATCATTGCAGGTGCAGGCGGGGCCGCACATTTGCCCGGTATGATGGCATCAAAGACGCGTGTGCCGGTGGTTGGCGTGCCTGTTCAAACCCAGGCCTTATCGGGTGTAGACAGCCTATATTCCATATTGCAAATGCCGCGCGGCTTCCCTGTCGCCACAATGGCCATCGGGGCCGCAGGCGCCAAGAACGCGGGGCTTATGGCCGCTGGTATTCTGGCCCTGAACGATCCCGCCCTAGCCCAGCGCCTTGACGCATGGCGCGTGGCCCTTTCCGCTTCTATTCCAGATGAGCCTTCAGATGAATGATCCCCTTCCCACCGGCGCAACCATTGGCATTCTGGGGGGCGGACAGCTGGGGCGCATGCTGTGTGTCGCGGCATCCCGCTTGGGGCTAAAGACCCACATTTTTGAACCCGGTGCGCAGCCCCCTGCGGGCGACGTTGCACATTCCGTGACCACGGCATCTTACGACGACGCAGGCGCCCTAAGGGCATTTGCAAATTCCGTTGACGTCATCACGTATGAATTTGAAAACATCCCGACGTCCGCGCTTGATGTTTTGGAAACGCTCAAACCCATTCGCCCAGGCCGCGAAGCTTTGCGGATTTCCCAAGACCGTCTGACAGAGAAATCCTTTTTGGAAAGCCTTGGCCTGAAAGTCGCCCCCTATGCTGACATTCCGGACATGGCAGCCTTAGACGCTGCAATGGCGACCATCGGTGCGCCCTCGATCTTGAAAACACGCCGGTTTGGATACGACGGCAAGGGGCAAGCCCGGATCATGGATGTCTCGGATGCTTCTGATGCTTTTGCGTCTATGGCAGGTGCTCCCGCTGTTCTGGAAGGCTTTGTGGACTTCAGCTTTGAAATATCGGTCATCGCGGCACGCAGTGCAGGCGGGGACGTGGCGTGTTTCGATCCCGGCCAGAATGTGCATCGTGACGGCATTTTACACACCACAACTGTGCCTGCGAAGCTGTCAGCGTCATTGCGCACAGATGCCGTTTTGATCGCAGCCAACATCCTGAATGCATTGGATTACGTTGGTGTTTTGGGTGTTGAGTTGTTTGTCACGCCAAACGGTTTGATCGTCAACGAAATCGCCCCTCGGGTGCACAATTCAGGGCACTGGACCCAAAATGGCTGTGTTGTCGACCAGTTTGAACAACACATTCGTGCGGTTGCCGGGTGGGCGCTGGGGGACGGCAAGCGCCATTCCGACGTCGAGATGGAAAACCTGATCGGCGACGACATGGACCGTGTACCAGAGCTTGCGACGACCCCCAATGTGGCATTGCATTTGTATGGCAAGTCTGAGGTAAAGCCGGGCCGCAAAATGGGCCACATCAACCGGATTATCCATCCGTAAAATGAGACTTGCGATTGAGTGTCGGGTCGACGCCTAAAGGGCGTTTACAAATCGATCCGCAATATCGCCAGACATGTAACTCACGCGGCCCTGTGACAGGGTTGCGGCGACTTTGTCTTGTGCGTCCAAGACAACCAGATCGGCCCGCAAGCCTGCTTTCAGCTGCCCCCGATCTTTGAGCCCAAGCACCTCTGCCGGCCCTTTGGACACCAGCCCCCAAGCTTGCGCAAAATCCATTGCGCCGCTTTTGGCCAACATCAAGGCGGCACGGCGCGGGCTGGGGTAGTGATAATCCGACGCGATGGCATCGCAATGTCCCATGATGATCAAATCAAGTGCGCTGACATTGCCCTTGTGGGATCCCCCACGCACCACATTGGGCGCCCCCAACACGACGCGGCCCTGCGCTGACGTCGTTGCTTCTGCCGCTTCAAGCGTCTCGGGGAATTCCGCGACATGCACGCCCCGTGCCTGCCACGTAGCACAGCCCACTTGTGTGCTGTCGTCATGGCTGCCCATCTGCACGCCTTGGGTTTGAAGTCGGGCACAAAGCACATCCAACGCAGCAGGCACTTCATTGGTACGGCGATGCATCTCCAGCATCATGGCGAAATGAACCTCGGGGTTGCGCCCTGCTTTCAATGCCTGCCCCACAACACGAGGTGGTTTGCGCCCCTCGGCCAGCCTGTCGTGTGGCAGGTGGTCGTTAAACACAACGTACTCCACACCCCAGTCCGCAATTTTTTCGGGCAACCCGTCATAGTCATCCAACAAATGCGTTTCGAACCGCAATTGCGGACGGATATCAGTCACCATTGCGCCGCGGGTGTCACGGATCGCACACAGCACTTGATCGGCAAAATCCATCGACCGCAAGCCACCTTCCCAGCTGGCGAATTGTGCCATGACACCCGTTGTGATTCCGTTGGCTGCAAGCTCTGCCTCGGCGGCCAGCAGGCCTTCATGCATCTGTTTCATGGCACCACGTCTGGGGGCCAAGTGCCGCTCAAAGCCGTCGCCATGTACGTCGATGATCCCCGGGAGAATCCGAAAGCCCGCCAGATCCACACGGCGCGGCATGTTTTGATCCGAGATTACGCCATCTGTGATGCTGAGGGTCCGGTCTTCGAAACCAGCTGCGCCAAGAACATCTGCGCCGGTAAATTCAACGTTCAACACGCACGCCCCCGATCAAGCAATCTTCGCCTTCGCATCCCAACCGCGACAACACAGCTTCGCCCCATGTCAGATCATGGTCGAATTGCCCCTCCTTCAAAAAGACAAGTGTTTCGGTGATCACACGCAAGTTATTCATCATAAATGTATGTGTGACAGGCAGCACGATATGGTCTGTCATGCCCTGCACACGCGTGGATGCCACGCTGACTTTGCCATCGTCGGGTCCGGGCAACACGGACGAAAAATAAGCATTCAGCGATTGATCGCCAGCAATGACCCCAAGCGTGAAATCTACGGGCGGCAAGCGGCGCGGCAGGCTGTCGGCCCCTGTTCCAAGCTGCCCGCCTGCGGGACCATTTAACAATCCAAAGCCGTAAACATCCCCCAACACATCAACAACTTCACTGCCCTGATTTGGCGGGGCCAGCATGACCGCATGGTCCAATGTCGGTGCATCATTGCGGCTTAACCAGTCGCGCAACAATATCCCCCCCATCGAGTGGGTGACGACATGCGCCTTTTGCGTCCCACATGCGGCAAAGGCATCAGGCAACGTCTGATCCGCCAACACCGACACTTTTGCATCCCGCGACGGGTAGCCGGGGTTCACAACTGTGTACCCTTCGCCCTCAAGCACCGATTCCATGACCGCAAACGACACATCCGTGCGCGCCAATCCATGTAGCAAAATCACACATTCCGCCGCAGCAAGCCGGGGCAAGATCATAAACGTCAAAAGGGTCAATGCATATCTCATGACGCACCAGATAGACCTTCTGTGCCCTATATGGAATGGTGGGTCAGGAATTCCGGTAGTCTTCAAAGGCAAAATATGTCCAAACGCCCCATCCGCTGCGCTGTGCGTGCATTAATCGTGCATGAGGACCGCTTGTTGTTGGTCAACGCATGGAAAGACGCCCGCTACGATTTGATGTGTGCCCCCGGTGGCGGGGCAGAACCAGGCAGCAGCTTGCCCCAAAATCTGGCCCGTGAAGTCTATGAAGAAACCGGGCTTAGGGTGCGGGTGGGTGCCCCTGCCCTTGTGAACGAATTTCATGATCCGCGGTCGGGGTATCACCAGATGGAAGTGTTCTTTCACTGCACCTTGATGGGGTCCACAAAAGTGCCTGAAGGTTGGGTCGATCCAGAAGCCATTGTCAGTCGACACCATTGGGTCACACAAGACGAATTGGCATCGATCAATCACAAGCCTGACAGTTTAGGGGCCGTGGCCTTTGCGGACCACAACACCGACCCCATCATTACTTACGACCCTTTGGAAGCGATTGTGTCGTAACGGCCAACGCAATCCCCCCCACAACAAAACCCGCCGCAATGAGAATGACGCCAGTAACGGCTTCGCCCAGCAACAGGGCGCCGCCGATAATGGCAATGATGGGCACGCTCAGCTGTACCACGGCCGCAGTTGACGCAGGCAAGCGGGGTAAAACGGCGTACCAAAGCGTATATCCCAGCCCCGAGGTGACGCCACCTGCAAGAGCGGCCAAACCAACGCCCGTCATATTCGCAGACAGCCCCTGCCCCACAAGCAAAAGGGCCAAGATCGGCAATGCCAGAATGAAGTTGGCCGCCGTCGCGCCCAGTGGATTTGGTGCGCCGCGACCTGCAAGCGTATAGGCGGCCCATCCGATGCCTGCGATGGTCATCAATATGGCCCCGCCCGTGTCCGCAATGCCACCCGGCCCTGGCCACAACGCAACCAACAGTCCCACAAAAGCAATGCCTGCCCCTGCCAATTGGCGCATAGTAGGTCGCGCGTCTGTGGCAGCACCCCATGCAAACATCACGATTTGCACAACGCCAAACAAGATCAACGCACCAAGCCCCGCATCAAGCGTCGCATAGGCCAGTGAAAACCCGATCATATATGCAGACAGGCTAAGTGCCCCGATGATCCGGCCGCGTTTCATAAGCGGCAATTGCCCGCCCCTAACGCTCAGCACCATGCCCAACACGACAGCGCCGGCCAGAACCCGGATCACTGCAAAGCTAGAGGGGTCAATGTATCCACCGTCAACTGCCAACCTGTTCAGAACAGAGTTGGCGGCAAAAGCAATCATGGTAAGAGTAACAAGTAAAAACAGTTGCATGGGGCGATCTTAATCCTGAAAAAGTGGTGGGCCAAGGACCACCTTACAAAGTGTCGTTCACAATTTGGTTCTTGGGGCTGGTGCATTTTGCACCCTTAGAAGGCGCGGCAGGCCACGCCTTACACCGCATGCCTAGTCCAAGTCCTGAAACGGTTTCGGGTACACCAGCGTCTGTGTTGGCGCATCACTGCCCGGCCCTGCCAACATCAAATGGCTGCCAGGGTAAGGGGACGTCAGATTGGCCGTTCTCGCATGGCTAAAACCACCGCGTTCATAAAGCGAGACTTTGCCCAGAACCACCACATAGGTGTCTGACATCCGCGCCCATTCCGTCAACATTCCCATCATGCGGGTGCAAAACCGCCGTCCTTGCACATCACGTGCCACGGCCACCGGCGCCAGACACAACCACCCCTTTGGCGCAACCATCCGGGACAAGGCGTAGTAGCCGACAATTCTGTCCCCCATAGGCAAAACCGTTTCACCCGCGATGGCTTTGGTGCGGCGCAGCTGTTGCACCAGTCGTGCTTCGGACGGGTCATCAAACGCATCGCTCAGCAAAGCGTCTACGGCATCTTCTTCGCCTTGTTGCATTGGACGCATATGGTCAGGAAACTGGATCATGAGTTCGTCTTTTCATCTTTTGGCCAAAACGGTGACGGGACCATCTTACACATCCCTTCGTGTCACCTTCAGGCATCCACACGCAACTCTTCAACATCGTCACGGCACGTCAGCTTTTCCAGCCAAGTCTGCGGAATGCCTTTGTCCCCACCAACACCGTACACCGCCCCACACAACGCCCCAACCAATATCGCGCGCCCACAATTGTCGCCCCCTGCATAGATGTTGCGGCGCACAGCGGCAGTGAAGCTGCCAGCAGTCATCACATTGTGCACAGCCGCAGGGACGCCATAGTCCAGATCGCAGGCCAATCCGAAATGACGTGTGACAGAATTTGCATCTTCGTCCATGCGGCCCAGCGCATTCGCCAACAAAGTGTCCACCTCTGGACTGGCTTCTGCGCGGCCAGCATCAACAAGCTGGCGCACTGTGTCACCGTGAACAGCCCGCTGCATCATGCGCGCAACCACTCGCCCGTGCGCCTGCGCCGTGGGATGATCGTTGGTGGTTCGCACCGCAGACCATGCATCCTGCAGCACGCCATCGCCATTATCCCGCGCAAAGCATCCTGCCAATCCCGGCAGTTTTGAAATCGCAGGCAATTGCACGTCCCAAGCCCCGAAAACCGGTTTCATTGCCAAAATTTCATCCAGAACCCGAAAGCCATAGTCAACCGTTGCATCATCATCATGCGTCAATCGCACCGCTTGTTCGAATTCAGTGCGCAAAACAGGGCCAGAGAACTGTCCCGTTAAAGCCAAAGCCTTTGTCATCATCGCGACAGTCACTTTGGGATTTCCATGGAAGGCAATACCTTTGACCTGCGCCAAAGCGGCGTCTTCAGCACGCAGGAAATTGTTCAAAGTCTCTCTGGTGGCGTGATCAATGTATCCGGTAAACGCACCGCCATAACCGAAATGGCTGCGAAATGCGGCGGCGTAATGTGACGCATCGTAGGTGCCGTCATTTGCGGCAACCGAACGCAACAGGACCAGTGCTTGTTCACCATATTGGGACAAATCGCCGACTTTACGCCCCTCATGGGCGAAATAGCCCGGTACGCCCTGATAATCCGCAGCATTCGGGGCACGAAACTCCGGAGTAGACGGGGCAAGTTTGGCAATGTGATCTTGATCGTAGATCCAATGTGTTCCCATGGTCGCGGCGTCTGCAACAAGTGCGCCAAGAACAAGGTTTTTTGCGCGTTCTTTTACAAGCATGACGTTTCCCAAAAAATCTGACACTTCAAACTGACCAGATCATATGGCCTGCGTTCTATCCAGAGTGTTTCGATCACAAAACCTTTTGAAAGGTCCAGGGATCACGCAAACCCAAAAGAAATCCCCCCCTATGGAACCAGCGCTTTTGTAGCATAACACCTGGGGCCCTCTGCGCATTGAAAGCGTGAACAACCGGACACTACGGAGACAGACCCTCTCATGACAAAAGGGCCCGAAGGCCCTTTTGCATTTCTGTTTGCGTCGTGCAGACAGGCTTTGGTTTTACCAAAGTCGTCTTACATCATGCCGCCCATGCCGCCCATGTCGGGCATTGCTGGTGCGCCGCCGCCGTCTTTGGCGGGACGATCAGCAACCATAGCTTCTGTTGTGATCAGCAAGGATGCAACGGATGCCGCGTCCTGAAGCGCTGTGCGCACAACTTTGGCCGGGTCAATGACGCCGAAGGAGAACATGTCGCCATATTCTTCTGTTTGTGCGTTGAAGCCGAATGTCAGGTCGTCGCTCTCGCGGATTTTGCCCGCAACAACGGCGCCGTCTACGCCTGCGTTTTCAGCGATCTGACGCAATGGCGCTTCGATGGCTTTACGCACGATGGAGATACCAACGTTCTGGTCGTTGTTTGCGCCTGTCACGCCTTCAAGCAGCTTGGCCGCCTGAACCAGAGCAACACCACCACCTACAACGATACCTTCTTGAACAGCGGCACGTGTCGCGTTCAATGCATCGTCAACGCGGTCTTTACGCTCTTTGACTTCTACTTCTGTCATGCCGCCGACGCGGATCACAGCAACACCGCCGGCCAATTTGGCAACGCGCTCTTGCAGCTTCTCTTTGTCGTAGTCAGATGTTGTTTCTTCTGTCTGCTGACGGATTTGTGTGACACGTGCTTCGATTTCGCCGCTGTCGCCGTTGCCATCGATGATTGTTGTTTCATCTTTGGTGATGGCGACGCGCTTCGCGGAACCCAGCATGTCCATTGTGACGGATTCAAGCTTCATGCCGAGGTCTTCGGAAATCACTTGGCCGCCTGTCAGGATCGCGATGTCTTGCAACATGGCTTTGCGGCGATCGCCGAAACCAGGTGCTTTGACAGCTGCGATTTTCAGACCGCCGCGCAGTTTGTTGACCACGAGTGTCGCCAACGCTTCGCCTTCAACATCTTCTGCGATGATCAAGAGTGGCTTCTGGGACTGGATCACTTGCTCGAGCAAAGGAACCATTGGCTGCAAAGAAGACAGTTTCTTTTCGTGCAACAAGATGATGCAGTCTTCGAGCTCTGTCGTCATTTTGTCAGGGTTTGTGACAAAGTAAGGGGACAGGTAGCCGCGGTCGAACTGCATGCCTTCAACAACATCGGTTTCTGTTTCCAGACCTTTGTTCTCTTCAACAGTGATGACGCCTTCGTTGCCAACTTTTTGCATCGCGTCTGCGATTTGCTGACCAATTTCGGCTTCGCCGTTTGCAGAGATCGTGCCGACCTGCGCAACTTCAGCGGAATCGTTGACTTCACGTGCAGCAGATTTGATCGCTTCAACAACAGTTGTTGTCGCCAGATCGATGCCGCGCTTGAGGTCCATTGGGTTCATGCCAGCGGCAACAGATTTCATGCCTTCTTTGACGATGGCTTGGGCCAGAACTGTCGCGGTTGTTGTACCGTCGCCAGCTTCGTCATTGGTACGGGAAGCAACTTCCTTAACCATTTGTGCGCCCATGTTTTCGAACTTGTCTTCCAGTTCGATTTCTTTCGCCACGGATACACCATCTTTGGTGATGCGCGGTGCGCCGAAAGATTTGTCCAGAACCACGTTACGACCCTTTGGGCCCAATGTGACTTTGACAGCATTTGCAAGAATGTTCACGCCATCCAGCATACGGTTGCGGGCGTCTGTGCCGAACTTTACGTCCTTAGCAGCCATGTTGTTTCTCCTTAAGAGTATTCAAATATCGAGAGGGGCGGTGCATTGAAATGCACCTTACGAGACAACCGAAAAGGTTTACTCGATGATGCCCATGATGTCGGATTCTTTCATCATCAAAAGCTCTTCGCCTTCAACGGTGACTTCTGTTCCGGACCATTTGCCGAACAGGATTTTGTCGCCGGCTTTAACAGCCATTGCGATCAGTTCGCCGCTGTCTTTACGGGCGCCTTCGCCTGTAGACACAACTTCGCCTTCGCTTGGTTTCTCTTTCGCGCTTTCGGGAATGATCAACCCGCCAGCTGTTTTTTCGTCGCTTTCGGTGCGGCGTACCAGCACACGGTCATGAAGCGGTTTCAATGCCATCTTTGTAGCTCCTCAAAGGATCAAAGTTTCTCCCTGACCTTGGTCGTCCAAGGCCGTTAGCACTCAATCAATTCGAGTGATAACGGCGCATAGCTAGGCATGTGTATGGGGCGAGTCAAGGAAAGGGACCGTAAAAGTTTTGCAAAAATGCGAAACAGAAATGCCGTGACAAGAAACCTGCTGTTAGCTTGCTTTGTATTAACCATCGCACCTGACGGGATTAGCAGTTTCAGGAGTGCGACAATGGCGACGGTAAATGGTGGCAGCGGCAGTGAAAACATCAACACCGAAAGTGAAAACGACTCCATAAACTGAGGCGGCGGGAATGATACCGTCACTTCTAACGTTGGCAATGATACTGTTAGCACTGGCAGCGGTGCAGATTTCGTTGAGTCCCGGGCGGGCAATGATCGCGTCTACTCTGGTGGCGGCAATGATACAGTCAACGCCGGCGAAGGAGACGATTATGTCGATAGTTGAACTGGCGACGATTCCATCAGTGGCGGGGACGGCAGCGACGCCATTCTAGGTTATTCGGGCGATGACACCATCGACGGCGGTGCAGGCAATGATAGCATTGAAGGCGGTCGAGGTGACAACAGCATTTTCGGAGGGACCGGGGACGATACGATCTATGGGGGCAGTGGAAACGACACCATCACCTCATCCGAAACCGATCAAGCACCTGTTGCCATTGAACGGCTCACGCAGCACCACAAGGTTTGCACGTTGACCATGGGGCACAAAGGGTGTGTACCGTTTTGTCCAATACCGCCCCGGGTTATGGAAGGCACGCGCCAATTGTGATCCAGTCCGGAATGCTTGGCAACAAAGCCGCGTTGACCGTCTCTCCCGCACACCGCATGATGCTTAGGGACACGCAAGCAGAAGTTATGTTTGGGCAGGCCGAAGTCTTGGCAACTGCAAAATCACTATGCGACGGCAAAACCGTTTATCGTATGCCAGTGGTCCACATCACCTACGACCATGTCGTCCTGTCCCGCCATGAGATTATCTTCGCCGAAGGCTGTGCCACTGAAAGCGACCAAACCGATGGCACCCACTCCCAACCAAGCGCAGATCACAACAAATCCGCCACAGATTTCTTACAAAGCCCGATGGCTTGTATCAGACCCAGTTTGCGTCATTTTGAAGTTCAGCTTTTAAGAAGTTTACAACGCAGCTGGACCTGTCCGCGCCATGACCTGCAAGCAGCCTAGCGTATAGGTGTTGCAGCATAGGCAACAGGCCCATATCCTGCACACAATCAGCAACAGGAGCCGCAATGCGCGCCATCACAGCCCTTTGTCTTAGTCTATTTTTGTGCGGCACATCCGCTTGGGCAGCCTGCACGGGCGTCGACTTGCGCGACCAATTATCGGCATCACAATCATCCGACCTGCAGAGCCGGTTGAGGGATCAACCTTTCCGGCACGGCAATCACTGGGTTGCGACGAAGGAAGATGTGCGTTTGAACATCATCGGCACCTTGCACCTGGACGACCCTCGTCATGACGCCATCGTGAAACAGCTAAAACCCGTTTTACAAGGCGCAGATCTACTTCTTGTGGAGGCGACCGAGGCGGAAGAAAAGGCCCTGGAAAACGCCATGGCGCTGCAGCCGGACGTGATGTTTATCCAGACAGGGCCAAGCCTGATCGACATGATGTCTGCCGAAGAGTGGGCCGCATTGTCCGAAGCAGCACAGGCCCGTGGAATTCCTTCTTTCATGGCTGCAAAATTTCAGCCTTGGTACTTAAGTCTAGTGTTGGGGCTGCCCCCTTGTGTGATGCAGCAAATGGCGCAAGGCGGGCGCGGATTGGATCATCGCATCATGGCAGAGGCGAAGAAAGCCGGGGTACCGACAGCCGCGTTAGAGCCTTGGGATACATTGTTTGAAATCTTCGGTAACGATCCGATCGAAGACCAGATCGAAATGCTAAAATTGTCGGTAATGCCTATCAAAGCCGCCGAAGACACGGTTGCCACTTTGGTCGCGCAATACTTCGATGAAGATCACGGCGCCGTCATGGACACATCGCGTGTGATCACCAGGGCGCAGGTCGATATGGCACCCGTTGCTTTCGATACGGCCTTTGATGCGCTTCTGGAGAACTTGCTTGTGGCACGCAATCTGGCGTGGATGGATGTGATTGCAGCACAAAAAGACACCCGTATCGTGATTGCTGTTGGGGCGGGGCATTTATCAGGGCCGCACGGAATTTTACAAATGTTGCAAAACGTCGGATATAAAATGGAACGTCAGCCGTTCTGAGAGCCTCGCCATTCTGGTGCTAACTGCTGCCTAGAATTTGTCCAGAAGCAGAAACTGCATCAGCCCCAAGGGGCGTCAGTCCGTAAACGCCTTTTTCAACCTTTTCAAACCAACCATAGTGATTGTCACGCATCATTGTCGTAGCCCGCGCGACTTGGGTTTCACGGGCCACATCGGCACCACGGCACGCGCCCACTTCAAAAAGGTATAGCGCGACCTTGATTGCATCCTGTCGATAGGCAGTTATCAATCCAACACGGGTCTGACCGCCATCATTGGGATCACCCACCCGTCCTGCAAACTCTTTCAACAAACGTGCTTCCCGTTTGGCAGATTTACGTGGTGCATAGGGCCCGGGATCACAATGAACTTGAACAAGACCATCAGCAATCCTGACTGTAATCAAACCCAAACCCAAACGACGGGCCAATTTGGTCATGTCTTTTACGGATTTCAAAAACCGTTTGCCCGATCCGTCTGCAACGGCCATGTAAACGTCATCGGTGACAGACAATCGCGCAACGCATTGGTGCACCAAGGTCAGCGAAAATCCCAGCTTAAGCTCGACGATAACGGCAGGTTCTGCACCGCGCACCGCAACCACATCAGCAGCACCAACTTCGGATTTCACGACATACCCCTGCCCTTCTAAGAAGGTTTTGATTGGCGGGTACAAATCGGTCTCTTTAAATGCGTCCATACAGGCGTCGTAGCAGGGTTTTGCCCAAGCGCCCAGAGAGGTGACAATATCCGCAACACCAGAGAGAACCCTGAAAATGGTCCAGACCTACAACACAAGACCCATAACAACGTTGCGCCGATTCTTTTCGCCAAAAATATCCCGGGGAGTTTGAGGGGCAGCGCCCCTCATCAATGAAACGGCAAAAAATGCCGCAGGTGACAACCGCGATAAGCAATCCTATAAGGCGCGTAAATCAGACGCTTTGAGCAGGAATACACCCATGACAACTCTCGTTTTTGGCCACAAATCACCAGACACCGACAGTACAGGCAGCCCCATTATTTGGGCGTGGTATCTCAACGAGATCAAAGGCCAATCCGCCAAACCAGTTCTCTTGGGTGAGCCGAACACAGAAGCGACCTTTGTGCTGAAACGCTGGAATTTGGACAAACCAGAAATCGTGTCCGACGTTGCGGCAGACACCCCAGTGGTCATCGTCGATACGAACAACCCCGCTGAATTGCCTGCAGGGATCAACGATTGCGATATCACTGCTATCATTGATCACCACAAACTGGTGGGTGGGCTGGAAACCAAAGGCCCCATCGACATCCGGATCGAACCCTTGGCATGCACGGCCACGATCATGTGGAAAATGATCGGCAAAGACATGGCGCAAATGCCCAAAGACGTGAAAGGGGCAATGTTGTCGTGCATCTTGTCGGACACACTAGAGTTCCGCAGCCCCACAACGACACAAGAAGACAAAGCCATCGCCTATGATCTGGCCAAAGATTTGGACGTCGACATTTCCGCCTATGCTGCGGAAATGTTCGAAGCCAAATCAGATGTGTCCGCCTTCTCGGACGCGGAATTGCTGCGCATGGACAGCAAGGAATACGAAGTTGACGGCAAACAATTCCGTGTGTCCGTTCTGGAAACCACTGCACCGCAAATCCTGATTGACCGTAAGGATAGCCTTATGGCGTCCATGCCGGGTGTTGCCACCGAAGATGGTGCGGATCAGGTGCTTTTGTTTGTCATCGACATTCTGAACGAAGAAGCGACGTTGCTGGTTCCTAATGATCTGGTCAAAACAGTCGCGGAGAAAAGTTTTGATGCGACGGTCAAGGGCGACACTGTTGTGTTGCCAGGCATCATGAGCCGTAAAAAGCAGATCATACCAAACCTGAAAGTATGATCGGTGTGGTGCAGTGAACTGCACCTTACTGACCTGTGATCTCGTAAGGCGCACCTTGGTGCGCCTTATTGTTTTTCAAAGAATACATGTTGGGATCCGTCCAGATGCGTTGTTCATGAACCGCAACTGTGATTTGACCCACGCCAAAGGAGCCTCCTAATGACCCAGATCATCACTGCTTTGTCCGAAGTGTCCCAACGCTACGACGCACTTTTTGTCGATTTGTGGGGCTGCGTCCACAACGGTGTTACAGCCCATGTCCCTGCTGTTGAGGCGTTGCAAGCCTACCGCAAAACTGGTGGGAAAGTGGTCTTGGTCACCAACTCACCCAAACCACGTGCCGGGGTCGCAGACCAGCTGTTGGGCTTTGGTGTTCCCGCTGATGCCTATGACACCATCGCCACATCTGGCGATTCCGCACGGTCCGCGATGTTTCGGGGTGCCGTTGGTGAAAAGGTGTTCTTTATGGGCGAAGAACGGCGTGATGCGCAGTTTTTTGAGCCACTTAGCCTGTTGGACACCCCTTTGGACATTTCGCGTGTGCCCCTGCAGGAGGCCACGGGCATCGTTTGCTGCGGCCCTTTTGATCCGATGGCCGACCCTGACGTCAATCGTGCCGACTTTCTGTATGCCAAGCAAAAAGGCATGAAATTGCTCTGTGCAAATCCTGACATTGTTGTGGACCGCGGCGACGTGCGTGAATGGTGTGCGGGCGCTTTGGCCCAATTGTACACAGAGATGGGCGGCGAAAGCCTGTATTTCGGCAAACCCCACCCCCCTATCTATGATCTTGCGCGCCGCCGGCTTGCAGAACTTGGTGCGGATATTCCAGACACACGTATATTGGCCATCGGCGACGGGGTCCTGACCGACATCAAAGGGGCCATTGGTGAAGACATTGATTCCCTATTCATCTCGGGCGGATTGGCCGCGTCAGAAACAAAAACAATCACCCAACCTGACCCAAATCTTCTAAGTGCCTATTTAGAAAAAGAAATGTCATCGCCAACCTTCACAATAGGACATTTGCGCTGACCCTTTTTTCGCTTGATTTTCTGCGCCTGCAAAGTAATTAAGTTACTTGAAACTGGCGGCAGGCGTCAGAAAGTTACCGGAGCGTGAAATGTTGGACAATCTTCCCCGCGGCACCATCTGCATTGAAGACATCGAAATGGGCATGACCCGCTACTTGCGCAAACAAGTCACCGACAAAGACATTGAAATGTTCGCCGAGGTGTCGACCGACCACAATCCGGTCCATCTGGATGACGAATACGCACAAGACACGATTTTTGAGGGCCGCATCGCCCATGGCATGCTAACTGCAGGGTTGATTTCCGCCGTCATCGGAGAACAGTTGCCCGGTCATGGCACCATTTACATGGGGCAAAATCTCAAGTTTCTGGCCCCTGTGCGCCCCGGTGACATGGTCTATGCCGAGGTTAAAGTCATCGACATCGAGATCTCCAAACGTCGTGTGAAACTGGACTGCCATTGCTCTGTCGATGGTAAGAAAGTGGTCATTGGCGAAGCCACCGTCATGGCGCCGTCGCGTAAATTCGATTGATCTAGCCTTACGTCACCCTACGCCACGTCAACCTTTACACACGACCAAACAACGCTTTTCATCATATCCATCCAAAGGAGGATGCTATGAAAGAAACGCTGCGGGTGCTGATGCACATGGGGTCATTGCAACGGCTTTTGCCGTTTTGGTTGCTTGGGGTGGCCCTTATGGTCTGGGTGCCTTCCTTATGGATCCTGCCCGCTTTGGTCTGGGGCGGTGTCATGCAATTTTTTGTTGAATACGCGATGCACCGTTTCTTGTTGCACCGTGCGCCCCCAACCGATCAAAGCCCCTTCAACGCATTGTACCGCAGCCACATCGGCCATCATGAATTTCCAAACACGCCGGAATTCTTCACCGGTGACGACCACTGGTATCCAGTGCGGTTCGGGCTTTTGTCTTTGGCCCTGCACGTCGGGGTTTTGGGATGGATTGTAGGATTTCAAACGGCCCTCTGGTTTTCGATCATCGCCATTTTTGTCGGATCAGTCAGCGCGTTTGCCTTTTACGAATTTTGTCATACCCTAGCGCATCTTAAAGTCCCCAAAGGCTGGTTTGGCACTCAAATCACCCAAAGCCACCTGCGCCATCACTTCAACGACCATGATGCGACCTTTCATGTGTCCTTCGGCATGGGATGGATAGATCGGGTGTTTGGCACCGGATACAACAGGGAAACCGCCCGCGACCGGTTCGATGCAGAAACCAATCTAAGCATGGGCATGGACCCTGAAGACTTGCGTTTGGTTACGGCACGCAAGGCCTATGGCTTGCCTGCATCACCGCGCCCGCGCAAAGGATCAACGCAAGCGCAGTGAAGGCGCGGCGATTGTGCCTCATGCCCGCTTGCACCCTTCGCCCTCCAAGGCTAGGCATGTCGCATGCGCATCATCCGAGACTACCACTTCGTTGAACCCCAAGACCGCGGCGCCACAGTCGCTGTCGGCAACTTTGACGGGGTTCACCAAGGCCATCAATCCGTCATAGACATGGCCCGCGCCGCAAGGCCCGACGCGCCTTTGGGCGTGTTGACATTTGAACCCCACCCTCGCCAGTTCTTCGCCCCCCACGCCCCGGCCTTTCGGCTAATGAGCCGTGAAGCCCGCGCGTCACGATTGGAAAAGCTGGGTGTTGAAAAACTGTATGAATTGAATTTCAACGCTGCACTTTCCGGTCTTAGTCCATATGATTTTGCAAAGATCGTGATCGCTGATGGCCTTGGGTTACAGCATGTTATTGTCGGCGCTGATTTTTGCTTTGGCAAAGACCGTGCAGGCACTGTGCAAGATTTGCAGCAATTCGGGGCCGAAATGGGGTTTGGCGTCACCATCGCCCCCCTGATCGCACAATCTGAAAAAACGATTTCGTCCACCGCCATCCGGCAAGCGTTGAGCGATGCGCGGCCCGCCGATGCCGCTGCAATGCTGGGCCACTGGCACCGTATCGAAGGCCCTGTGATTGGTGGCGAACAGCGCGGCCGCGAACTGGGCTATCCAACGGCCAACATGTCCATTGACGGGCTGCATCCCCCGGCCTTTGGCGTTTATGCTGTTCTGGTCGACGTGTTAGACGGGCCGCATACAGGCCAGTATCACGGCGTCGCATCCATGGGCGTGCGTCCCATGTTTGGCGAAAATAAACCCAACCTAGAAACCTTTATCTTCGACTTCACCGGCGATCTTTATGGTACGCATTTATCTATCGGTCTGGTGGCCCATTTGCGCGGCGAAGAGAAATTTGACGGCCTTGATGCGTTGATCACGCAGATGGATGCCGACAGCCTACAAGCCCGCTCCATTTTGGCCGCTCTATGACCGGTGCAATTGCACAAAAGGGGCTGGCCCGCGAATTCTGGAAGCGTAAACCGCTGAAAAAAATGAATGACGCGGAATGGGAAGCGCTATGTGACGGGTGCGGCAAGTGCTGCCTGAACAAACTGGAAGACGACGACAGCGGCGAAGTTGCATTAACAAATGTGGCCTGTCGCCTGCTGGATGATGCAACATGCCGATGTGTGCATTACGAAGACCGCCGCCAATTTGTGCCTGATTGCATCAGTCTGACCCCAGACAATCTGGACACGCACGCCTACTGGATGCCGCAAACCTGTGCCTACCGCCTGCTGTTTGATGGCAAGGAATTGCCCGATTGGCATCCTTTGATCACTGGCGACCCGAATTCCGTCCACAAGGCCGGCGTCAGCATGCAACATCGAACAGTGTCTGAATTCAGCGTCCCCGAGGAAGATTGGGAAGATCACATCATAGAGGAGCCCACCTGATGTTTTTTGCCTCTGACAACGCAGGCCCAGTGCATCCGCAAGTCATGGACAGGCTGAACAAAGCCAATGATGGATACGCAATGCCATACGGCGCTGACCCGATCATGGACGAGGTACGCGGTGCAATACGCGACCTCTTTGAGGCGCCGGAGGCTGCCGTTTATCTGGTGGCCACAGGCACCGCTGCTAACAGCTTGGCACTGGCCTGCTACGCCCCGGCCTACAGCACCGTCTTTTGCACACAGGTTGCGCATATCCACGAAGACGAATGCAACGCGCCAGAATTCTATTCGGCAGGCGCCAAACTGACGCTGGTGCCGGGCACAGACAAAATGACACCCGAAGCCCTGCGGAAATCCATCGAAGGCGAAGAAGTCCGCGGCGTGCATGGCCCGCAACGGGGGCCGGTGTCCATCACGCAGGTGACAGAACGCGGATCGGTCTACACTTTGGACGAACTCAGCGCCCTCACAGCTGTTGCCAAAGACTACGACCTGCCCGTCCACCTTGATGGCGCGCGATTTGCCAATGCGATGATGGCACTGGGATGCACCCCAGCCGAGATGACATGGAAAGCCGGCGTTGATGTAGTCAGCTTCGGGGGCACCAAAAACGGCTGCATGGGGGTCGAAGCCGTTGTACTGTTTGACCCGAAAAAAGCATGGGAATTTGAACTGCGCCGCAAACGCGGGGCACATCTTTTTTCCAAACACCGCTACTTGTCAGCGCAAATGGCGGGGTATCTGGCCGATGGTCTGTGGATGGAAACAGCGGCCATGGCAAATCGCAATTGCGCCCGATTGGCTGAAGGATTGCAAGCAAAGGGGGCCTCGTTTCTGCATCAGCCTCAAGCGAATATGATCTTCGCTACATTGCCGCGTAGCGCACACCAACGGCTGCACGATGCTGGGGCTACATATTACATCTGGGAAGGATCGCTGGAAGGCGACGACCCGGACGAACAATTGGCGATGCGCCTCGTATGCGATTGGTCGATAACTCCAGATGACATCGATACGTTTGTAAGCCACATTTAAAGCCTATCTTTTCCCAAAGAATCCCGAGGGGACAGAGCCCCACTTCAAACACGAGACCAAACACAAAACGGCACCCTGCCCCGCGAAGCATAGGAACAGCCCATGTTATGTAAAATTGGTGATATCGAAATCTGGCGCCTGTTAGAGATCAACGGTCCTTTTCTGGACCCGCTAAAACTTTTTCCCAACGCGGGGCCGGACGTCAGCGCCAGAATTGAAAAACTTGTCCCCGGTGCAATAGACGCCGAAACGGGGGCAATGATCCTACCGGTGCAGGGGTTTTTGTTGAAAACCCCTGACCATGTTGTTCTGGTTGACGGCTGTGTTGGCAACGACAAAACAGCCGCTCTGCCCGCATGGAACAAACGTCAGGACGGGCGATTTATGGCGGCGTTGACGGCCGCCGGGGTGACACCCGCACAAGTCGATTTCGTGCTTTGCACCCATCTGCACACAGATCACGTCGGCTGGAACACGCAATTGCAAGACGGACGCTGGGTACCGACGTTTCCAAATGCAAAATATCTAATGCCCTCGGCAGACGAGGCCGTGTTTCGTGCCGCCGCCAACGACACCTTCACCGAAAGCGTGTTACCAGTCATCGAAGCCGGACAAGCAGAGCTGGTGCAAGCCGGGCACACTTTGGGCGATTACATCACATTGATGCCAACGCCAGGGCACACCCCCGGTCATGTGTCGATCGGGATCAAACATGGAGCCGCACAAGCCATCATCACCGGTGACGCGCTGCATACCACCGCGCAATGCTGGCATCCCGAATGGCACTTTTCATTTGATATGGATGCCGACTTGGCAGAAACCTCAAGACGACAGCTTCTTGAAACCGCATCAGAAACACATGCCCGCATCATCGGCAGCCACTTCAAGCTGCCATCCATCGGGCACATCGGTGCGACGGGCGATGGATTCTTTTGGACAGACGACTAGGGTTCTAACCTTAAGGCCAGCCATTGTTCTGGGCACGCACTTAAAGCGACGCCCAGAACTTTGATATTTCAGCGGCGATGCGCTTTGCATGCGTGATCGGGGCCATATGCCCTGCCCGCTCCACAACAACGGACCGGACATCAGGCAAACGCTTTTCCAGCGACGCATTGATGGCAATGGTTGTGTCGGAACTTTGGTCGCCACGCATCAAAAGGGTGGGCATCGTCGCTTGCGCAAAACGATTGCCCGCCAGCAAATTAGCTGAATCGTGAAACAGAAACGGGGCACTGGCAGGTACGAAATGAATACGGTCCGCCATGTATTGACGCAAAGTGTCCGGAATCGCATCCCACTTGGTGCCATCCCCCCACCCTCTGTTGAAGGTGCGGGCGGCTTCCATCATATCACCCGACGCATATGCATCAGCAAATGCTGAATTATGTGCGTCATAGGTTTCCCACAACGCAGGCGCATCTTCCATTGCGGCGGCAAAGTACACAGGTTCAAACATCGTCAGGGACCGCACCATTTCCGGCATCTCGATGGCGAGGCGCATAGCCACGGTCGCGCCGAACGAATGGCCGATCAGATCCATGGGTTCGGTCAACAAAGCCCGCCCCATATCGGTGGCCACGTCGTGCAGGTTGCCCTTGCGATCCCAGTCGCCGGACTGCCCATGGCTGGGCAAATCATAGGCAAGCAATGTCGCTTGGTCCTCCAGTGCCACGCCAAGCCCCTTCAGGGCACCAGAATGCGCCAAAGTGCAATGAATACCGAGCGCCTTACGGGGACCTTGGCCGAAACTGCGGCTATGCGTATGCAAACTCAAGCGAGGCTGGCCAAATGTGCGTCAAGATCGTCGATTTTGTCTTGCCCCCAAAAACGGCCCGCCCCGTCGACCACATAGAATGGCGCGCCGAAGACGCCATTTGCATATGCCTCTTCCAGATTGGCGGCATAGGTATCGGCCGACCCCATCAAATCGCTGTCCGCCAACGCCGGATCAAAACCGGCACTTTCCAGGCAGGCGCGAATGACGTCATCTTGGGCGATGTCTTTTTCTTCCGCCCAGCACGCCCGTAAAAACGCATGTGTCAGCGCCCCGACATCACCGCCTGTTTTTTGGGCGGCGATAATCGCGTAGGATGACGGCGCCATATTTGTGGGCCAATGTGACGGCTTCAAGTTAAAGTCCATGCCCAACTTTTGCGACTGCCGTTCCAGTTCAATTGCACGGTATTCGATACGGCTGATGTGACGATCTTTTGGGGGTGTTCCGCCTGTACGCCCAAACAAAGTCATAAGGTCCAAAGGCTTATACGTTACGGTTGCGCCATGCTTTTTTGCAACAGCTTCCATGCGCATCCCGGCCAGATAGGCATAGGGGGACAGCGTCGCGAAATAATAGTCGATATGGGCCATTAACTTTCTCCTAAGGTATGCTTTGCCGGACGGTATAGGCGTGTTAAGCGAAAGCCAACATCACGAATCTGTCACATTCGAAATGTTGTTAATGACGCTGCATCACGGGGACCCACATATGCCAGCCATCGTCGAACCCAAACTTATCACCGGGAACGCAAACAAGCCTTTGGCCTCAGCAATCGCGCGGCGCATGTCGCTGCACAGAGGTGTCAACGTGGGCCTTGTGGATGCGCGTGTCGAACGTTTCAACGACGGCGAAATCTTCGTTGAGGTCTTTGAAAATGTCCGTGGCGAGGACATGTTCATCATCCAGTCCACATCGAACCCCGCCAATGACAACCTGATGGAACTGTTGGTGATGTGCGATGCGCTGCGCCGGTCCTCCGCGTCTCGGATCACCGCTGTCATTCCCTACTTCGGATACGCCCGCCAAGACCGTCGTACCAAAGCCCGCACCCCTATTTCCGCCAAGCTGGTGGCCAATATGATCCACGGTGCCGGCATTGAACGCGTTCTGACAATGGATCTGCACGCAGCCCAGATTCAGGGGTTCTTCGATATTCCCGTCGACAACCTGTATGCGTCCCCCGTCTTTGCTTTGGACATCAAAGCCCAGTTCAAAGACCGCATGGACGAACTGATGGTCATTTCCCCCGACGTGGGCGGCGTGGCCCGCGCCCGCGAATTGGCAAAACGGATCAACGCGCCTTTATCCATCGTTGACAAGCGCCGCGAAAAGCCCGGTGAAATTGCTGAAATGACAGTCATCGGCAATGTCGAAGGCAAGGTGTGCCTGATCGTTGATGACATTTGCGATACGGCTGGTACCCTATGCAAAGCAGCCGAAGTGTTGATGGAAAATGGCGCCAAAGAGGTGCACAGCTATATCAGCCACGGCGTCATGTCTGGTCCTGCCGTCGAACGCGTTACGAATTCCGTAATGAAGTCGCTGGTGCTGACAGATACAATCGAGCCAACCCAACCCATCAAAGACGCCGCAAACATTCGTGTTGTGCCAACAGCCCCGATTTTTGCCCAAGCGATCCTGAACATCTGGAACGGCACATCTGTTTCGTCCTTGTTCGACGACACAACTTTAAGCCCGATCTATGATGGGCTGTACGCGGCGGAGTGAAAACAAGCCCATTTGGGTGGACCTCTAGTGTCGTCTTCGTGAAACTTGGTGTGATCGACCTGCCGCTTGGTCTGTAGGCTCAGGACCCATTAATCTTATTCCCTCAGTTTCCCTGATTTGGTTTGTGACGAGGCGCGGCGCGGCTGCGCAGAAACAGTGGTTCTATTTCAAGCAGATGCAACGATGCTCACAAGCCAAATCAGGGAAATCGGAGACCCGATTTTCACTTCATCTCAGTGTCCTGGACCGCTTGAAAAGAGAACCACTCTTATCGGCGCGACCCAAGCCTCTGATATTTCGTGATAATCGCGCTGAGGCAATGAGATTAATGGGTCCTGAGCCTAAGCTCTTGATAGTTACAATTGCCCCTAACCGTGGAAGATTGCGAATACGGCGGCAATTGTTCTTTTTCTTTGTATTGGTGTTTTCTTCAATGCTTTTATATCGGCCTTAGTTTTCTGTTTTTGGCGGTATAGGGTCATTATTGGAGTGGAAGGCTTATCCGACAATGGAAACGATGGCTTGGCCCCCTGGGGGGCTCTAGCAAATCAAAACAGTTCGATAGTGATTATGGGACGCTTCTGGGCAGGCGACATTCTTCCTGAATTGCATCAGAAGTGGGCCAAGGCCTTTGCCTATGTCGTTTTCAGTGCATTGGGGTTGGTCTTCTGTTTCGGGCTAACAGAGTTTTTGCCCCTGAAATTCTCAAGTTGAGAGACAACTGAAACAACCGCCAAGCGTCTCCTCAATACAATTCCCAATCATCATCATCCGACAACTCACCAATCGCTATCCACCCGATGCGTACACGGGCAACACGGGTGTCGCCCCAAGTGCGAAAAACAAGGTCGAAGCCGTCTTCAGTGACAGCTTCCGCGGCAACATCAGCGCGAATTATTGTATCCGCCGCCATGTCCCACAAGCTGACCGAGGTCTGGACCGTGGGTACGGAACGGAAATTTTCAGAAAACTTTATGCGACGGCGGCGTTCACGTTGACCGCGACCTGTCCACATTTCTCCGTCAGTTTCAAAATCGGAAAACAGAACGGTATCGCCCTGCTCAACGCCCATCAAATGGCTTCGTAATCGTTTCATAGTGTCTTCGCTTTAAATACTTGAAAGGGCATAACACGATCACTCTTGTCAAAAACAAAAAAGGCCACGGTCACCCGGGGCCTTTTTCAAAGTCTGTGGCGTAAAAACCAGCCTTAGCGGGCGTTCAAGCCGATGTCTTCTCCCATAGCGACCATATCGGACAACAGCTTGGCTGCGTCGTCTACAGGGCCCGGTTCATTTTCGAAGAATTCCTTGGCCGTCGAATAAGCAGTTTTTGCTTCTTCAACCATGTTTGCCATTTCTTCTTGCGTCATCTCTGCTTTGGGCACCGCGCGTTCCGCCAAAACCGAAACGCCACCCGCACCGATTTCCGCAAAACCACCGGTCACAACATATTCTGTTGTGCCCTCTGGACCTTCAACACGCAGCACACCAGGGCGCAGCGTGGTGATGGTTGGCGCATGATCGGGCATTGCCGTCATGTCGCCATCTGCGCCCGGGATTTGCACAGCGGATGCTTGCACAGAGGCCAACAACCGCTCGGGCGATACCAGTTCAAATTGCATCGTGTCTGCCATTTGTCAGACCTCCTACTTGCGTGACTTAGGCTGCGTCTGCGGCCATTTTCTCGGCTTTTGCAATCACTTCGTCGATGCCGCCAACCATGTAGAAGGCGCCTTCGGGAAGGTGATCATATTCGCCAGCCACAACAGCTTTGAACGACGAAATCGTGTCTTCCAGCTGAACCTGTTTGCCGTCTGCGCCAGTAAATACTTTTGCAACGTCGAAAGGCTGGGACAAGAAGCGTTCGATCTTACGCGCACGGGCCACGGTCAATTTGTCTTCTTCTGACAATTCGTCCATGCCCAAAATCGCGATGATGTCCTGCAAGGATTTGTAACGCTGCAAGATTTGCTGAACGTCTGTTGCAACCTTGTAGTGCTCTTCACCGATGATCAGTGGATCAAGCAAACGCGATGTTGAACCAAGTGGGTCAACAGCCGGGTAGATGCCTTTTTCAGAGATCGAACGATCCAGAACCGTTGTCGCGTCGAGGTGCGCAAAGGATGTCGCTGGAGCCGGGTCAGTAAGGTCATCCGCAGGCACGTAAACCGCTTGAACAGATGTAATGGAACCGTTTTTCGTGGAGGAAATACGTTCCTGCATCTGGCCCATGTCTGTCGCCAATGTGGGCTGGTAGCCAACCGCAGATGGGATACGACCCAACAAAGCGGACACTTCGGAACCGGCTTGTGTGAAGCGGAAGATGTTGTCCACAAAGAACAAAACGTCGGAACCTGTGTCATCACGGAACTGTTCCGCGAGGGACAGACCGGTCAAAGCAACACGCATACGCGCACCGGGAGGTTCGTTCATCTGACCGTATACCAGTGCAATTTTCGACTCTGGCAAGTTGTCAGGCACGATAACGTTGGATTCGATCATTTCGTGGTAAAGGTCGTTGCCCTCACGCGTACGTTCACCAACACCCGCGAACACGGACACACCAGAGTGCACCTTCGCGATGTTGTTGATCAGTTCCATGATCAGAACGGTTTTGCCAACGCCGGCACCACCGAACAGACCAATTTTACCACCCTTGGTGTAGGGGGCCAAAAGGTCGATAACCTTAATACCTGTTGTCAGGATTTCAGTCGCTGTGGACTGCTGGTCAAAGGCAGGCGCGTCGCCGTGGATGGAACGCGTTTCTTGCGCGTCAACAGGGCCCTGTTCGTCAACAGGATCGCCTGTCACGTTCAGGATGCGGCCCAATGTGCCGTTGCCCACTGGCACCTGAATTGGCTTGCCTGTGTCGGACACGGGCGCACCGCGCACAAGACCTTCAGAGGCGTCCATCGCAATGGTACGCACTGTGTTTTCGCCAAGGTGCTGAGCCACTTCGAGGATCAGTTTCTTGCCGTTGTTGTCTGTTTCCAAGGCGTTCAGGATCTCTGGCAGAGCATCCTCAAACTGCACGTCGACGACGGCGCCGATGACTTGGGTGATTTTTCCGACGTTAGCCATGTCGTGTTTCTCCGGTTCTCTCTAGAGCGCTTCCGCGCCCGAAATGATTTCAATCAGCTCGTTGGTGATCACGGCCTGACGCGAGCGGTTGTATTGGATGGTCAGTTTGTCGATCATCTCGCCTGCGTTGCGTGTCGCGTTGTCCATTGCAGACATCCGCGCACCCTGTTCGGACGCACCGTTTTCCAGCAACGCGCTGAAAATGGCAGTCGCCACACCACGGGGCAGCAAGTCAGCCAAAATGGCCTCTTCGCTGGGCTCGTAGTCATAAAGCGTTGCGTCGCCGGCGTCTTCCGTGGCTTCAAATGAAGCTGGAATAACCTGCTGCGCCGTTGGGATCTGGCTGACCACGTTCACGAACTTCGCATAGAAGATCGTGGCAACGTCAAACTCACCCGCATCAAAGCGGCCCAACACGTCCTTGGCGATGCCTTGGGCATCCACATATCCAACGCGTTTCACGTCTGTCAGGTCCACATGGCCGATGAATGTATCACCGAAATCACGTTTCATCTGATCGCGGCCTTTTTTGCCCACGGTCAGAATTTTGACAGTCTTGCCAGCGGCTTGCAATTCACTTGCATGCTTTTTGGCCAGCTTCACGATGTTGGTGTTAAACCCACCGCAAAGCCCACGTTCAGACGTCATGACAACCAGCAACTGCACTTGGTCGCTGCCCGTACCGGACAACAATTTCGGTGCACTGTCTGATCCACCAACAGAAGCGGCCAAACCGCCCATCACCGCGTTAAAACGCGTCGTGTAGGGGCGCGATTGCTCAGCCGCTTCCTGCGCGCGGCGAAGCTTCGCCGCGGCAACCATTTGCATGGCCTTTGTGATCTTCCGCGTGTTTTTCACGCTTGTGATCCTGTTTTTAAGGTCCTTAAGGTTTGCCATTTACCTTGGCTCCTTAAGCGAAATCAGCGGCGAATGCGTCGAGCGCTGCTTTCATTGCGTCCGCAAGGTCGTCTTTAACCTTACGATCGTTGTCTGTGATGTCTGCCAGCAAATCCGCGTTGTTGGTGCGCAGGTGCTTCAGCATTGCGGCCTCAAAGCGGCCAACGTCGGACACGTCGATCTTGTCGAGGTAGCCGTTTGTGCCTGCAAAGATCACGCATACGATTTCCGCGTTGGTCAGCGGCGCATATTGTGGCTGCTTCATCAACTCAGTCAAACGTGCACCACGGTTCAGCAAGGCTTGCGTGGAGGCATCCAAGTCAGACCCGAACTGCGCGAAGGCCGCCATTTCGCGATACTGCGCAAGCGACAGTTTCACCGGACCCGCGACAGACGACATCGCCTTGGTTTGCGCCGAAGATCCAACACGGGAAACGGACAGACCTGTGTTCACAGCTGGGCGGATGCCTTGGTAGAACAATTCTGTTTCCAAGAAGATCTGACCGTCTGTGATCGAAATCACGTTTGTCGGAATAAACGCAGACACGTCGCCGCCTTGGGTTTCAATGATCGGCAGAGCCGTCAAAGAGCCGTTGCCGGACGCATCGCCCAATTTCGCAGAACGCTCAAGCAAACGAGAGTGAAGATAGAAAACGTCACCAGGATAGGCTTCACGGCCAGGTGGGCGACGCAAAAGCAAGGACATCTGGCGGTAAGACACGGCCTGCTTGGACAAATCATCATAGATGATCAACGCGTGACGGCCATTGTCGCGGAAGTGCTCCGCCATGGATGTCGCGGCGTATGGGGCCAAGAACTGCATTGGGGCTGGATCGGACGCTGTCGCCGCAACCACGATGGAATATTCAATCGCGCCTGTTTCTTCGAGCTTTTTCACCAACTGCGCCACTGTGGAACGCTTTTGGCCGATCGCAACATAAACACAGTACAGTTTCTTGTACTCGTCGTCGCGTGCGGCCTCATTGTAGGATTTCTGGTTCAGGATCGCATCCAGAGCCACAGCTGTTTTACCAGTCTGACGGTCACCAATGATCAATTCGCGCTGGCCACGGCCAATCGGGATCATCGCGTCGACAGATTTCAGGCCAGTCGCCATCGGTTCGTGTACGGATTTACGTGGGATAATGCCCGGCGCTTTCACGTCAGCCACTTGGCGTTTGGTCGTTTTGATCGGACCTTTGCCGTCAATTGGGTTGCCCAAGCCGTCAACAACGCGGCCCAGCAATTCGTCGCCCACCGGAACGTCCACGATAGAGTTGGTGCGCTTGACTGTGTCACCCTCTTTGATGTCGCGGTCAGAGCCGAAGATAACCACACCGACGTTGTCGGCTTCGAGGTTCAAGGCCATGCCCTGAATGCCACCGGGGAATTCAACCATCTCACCGGCTTGGACATTGTCCAGACCATAAACACGGGCGATACCGTCACCAACGGACAAAACGCGACCAACTTCGGCCACTTCTGCTTCTTGACCAAAGTTCTTGATCTGGTCTTTTAGAATCGCAGAAATTTCTGCTGCTTGGATACCCATTATCCGACCTCTTTCATTGCATTCTGGAGGGAGTTCAGCTTCGAACGGATCGACGTGTCGATCATTTTCGAACCCACTTTAACAACAAGACCGCCGATGAGGCTTTCATCCACGGTCGCGTTAATCGTCACGTCTTTGCCCATTTGGGCTTTCAACGTCTTGGCAAGCGCATCGGCCTGGCCTTTGGTCAGAGCCTTGGCGCTGGCCACGTCTGCTGTCACTTCGCCCTTGTCGTCGGCAATCAAAGCCCGCAGCGATGCGACCAGTTGCGGCACCACGAACAAACGACGCTTGGTGGCCATCAAAGCCAGCGTGTTTGCCATGATTGGGGAAAGTTTCATTTTCTTGGCGATGGCTGTAATCGCCACCCCCTGTTCGTCGCGTGTGTAAATCGGAGAATGGATCAGGGCGTTAAAGTCGCCGCTGTCTGCCATTACACCGCTTAGCGCCGCGAGGTCTGTTTCGATGGCTTTGATCTTTTTGCCTTCTTTGGCCAGATCAAACACCGCAGTTGCGTAACGCAACGCGATACCTGTGGAAATGGAAACTGGTTCTGACACGTCCACCCTTCCGATGTCTTGGCCCCACATTGCGCTTATTGCCGCGCGACGTAGGGGGTTGGTGTCGTGCACAACATAACGTGACGACAAAATCAGGGCGGATGTAGCAGAGGTATCCTCACCCCGCAACAGGGCAGTGCACACTCCCTTTTTGAGGGTTTGTTAACAATTACAAAGGCTTGGCGAAGGTGCGACCAAGTGCGCCTGCATTTTTATGGTACAAGCGTTCATTTTTTGGGGAATTATGGCCTCGAATCCGTCGCATCCAGGCAAACCTGTCGCAAATTTTTGTCCCGCTTCGCCATGCCCTCGGCCATCAAAACCCAAGGATGTCGCGCTATTTTCCCGATATAGGTGCACCATGCGACACTTGGTCGGGTATAGGATGCATCGGTGCGCGTCCGATCCAGTCCCCGATGCCCGCACATGCCTTCATTTGTGAACACACCGGGGTATTTTCACCGCATTAGACTGTCGGGATTTGGAACAGGTTGCCCCAAACCCTCTAGCACGCTGATGCGCCGCCGGGTGCGTGTCACTTTGCCTTTTGGCGGATAGACCAGCTTTGACGCTTCAACCATCAAGGCGCCACCCGCCATGATACCCGGCATAGTTTGGCCAAATTTTTCGAACACGCGTCCGGACTTCATCCAGATGCGGCGTGCCGAGGGCATTTGATACAATGCGCTCATATGTCGTTCCGGCAGAAATTGGTGCTTGCGCAACTGGGTCTCCAACTGGCTTGCTGAATAGGGCCGCCCAAATCCGAACGGGGTGCGATCACGGCGCGACCAAAGGCCAGCGCGGTTGGGCACAATAAACAACGCCTTGCCCCCCGGCCCCAGCACCCGCCAGCACTCTTCCAGCAAATCAAACGCCAGCTCGGACGTCTCAAGCCCGTGCAAAACAACAAGCTTGTCAACATGCCCCGTCTCAATTGGCCAAAGCGTTTCTTCTGTCAAAACGGACACATTGGGCAGTCCGGCAGGCCATGGCATCACACCCTGCGGCCCCGGCATCAAGGCCAGCACACGTCGCGCATCCTTGAGATAGGGCCGCAACAACGGTGCCGCGAAACCGTACCCCACAACTGTCTGCCCTTTGGCTTCTGGCCAAAGCTCCAACATCCGGCCCCGCAAAGATGCCTGCGCCGCGCGTCCCAAAGGACTGCGATAGTAGAAATTGCGCAGGTCTTGCACATCAAGGTGCATTGCGGCTCCGGTTCAGTTGGGTCAAGCTTGGGCTAACTTAGCAATCTGAAGGAAAATGACCATGGGTCTCGAAATTATCACTGTCCCCTGTCTGGCGGACAACTATGCCTTCATTCTGCACGATGCCAGCACTGGCGAAACCGCGATCGTTGATGTTCCCGACGCAGCCCCATTGAAGGCGGAACTGTCCGCCAAAGGCTGGACATTGACCCAGGTCTGGCTGACCCACCACCATTGGGACCATGTTGACGGGTTGGCGGATCTTCTGGCCGACCACTCGGCACAGGTTATTGGTGCCGCCGATGATGCGCACCGTTTGCCAGCTTTGGATCTGGCATTGACCGAAGGCGAAACCTTTTCTTTCGCAGGCCATGACGTTCACGTCATTGACGTGTCGGGGCATACAATCGGGCACATCGCACTGCATCTGCCCGCCGCACATGCCGTTTTCACCGCCGACAGTCTGATGGCATTGGGATGCGGGCGCCTGTTTGAAGGCACACCAGAGCAAATGTGGGAAAGCCTTAGCAAATTGATGACGTTGCCATCGGACACCATTGTCTATTCCGGTCATGAATACACACAGTCCAATGCCAAGTTTGCGCTGACGATTGATCCCTCCAACCCCGCGCTGGTGTCTCGGGTTCGGGAAATTGATGCAATGCGGGCAAACGGCAGCCCAACGGTCCCGTCCACTTTGCAACTGGAATTGGACACCAACCCGTTTTTGCGTGCATCAGATCCCGAAATACAAACCCAACTCGGCATGGCAGGCGCACGCCCCGCTGAGGTTTTTAAAGAAATTCGCGCACGCAAAGACAGATTTTGAAGTTAAAATATTGGCTTTTTCTGCCCAATAACGAAAATTGTGACCGTTTTGTTTAAATTAGAGCTTGAAGCTGGGCGCTGATAAACCAAACTCTAATACTATGAGGCCATGGTTGTTGAAGACGCGTGATATGGTTCCGCGCCTCCGATGACCTCGATCGACAGGAGCACGCCCGTGCCTTCATTTTCGACAACACTTGAAAAGGCGATACATGCCGCCCTCGCGCTGGCCAATGATCGTCACCATGAATTCGCAACGCTAGAGCATCTGCTGCTGGCCTTAATAGATGAACCCGACGCCAAACGCGTGATGCAGGCCTGTTCGGTCGATGTGTCAGAACTGCGCGATACCTTGTCGGAGTTCGTGGATGAAGATCTTTCCAATCTCGTCACGGACATCGACGGATCAGAAGCCGTGCCAACGGCAGCATTCCAACGCGTGATCCAACGCGCCGCTATCCATGTGCAGTCGTCCGGCCGCACGGAAGTGACCGGCGCCAACGTGTTGGTCGCCATCTTTGCCGAACGCGAAAGCAACGCGGCTTACTTCCTGCAAGAACAGGACATGACACGCTACGATGCTGTTAACTTTATCGCACATGGCGTGGCCAAAGACCCTGCCTTTGGCGAAGCACGTCCAGTGTCCGGTGCACCTGAAGTCGAAGAAGAAGCCCAAGGGGTGACCGAGGGCGAAAAGAAAGACAGCGCTCTTGAAAAATACTGCGTTGATCTGAACGCCAAATCCCGTGAAGGCGACATCGATCCGCTGATCGGGCGCGACAGCGAAGTCGAGCGGTGCATTCAGGTTCTATGTCGCCGCCGCAAGAACAACCCGCTTTTGGTCGGTGACCCAGGCGTCGGCAAAACGGCGATTGCAGAAGGGTTGGCCCGTAAAATCGTAGCTAACGAAACACCCGAGGTTTTGTCTGAAACGACGATTTTCTCCCTCGATATGGGTGCTTTGTTGGCCGGTACGCGGTACCGCGGTGATTTCGAAGAACGCCTGAAGGCCGTTGTGACGGAACTGGAAGATCACGACGATGCAGTGCTGTTTATCGATGAAATCCACACTGTGATCGGCGCCGGAGCAACCTCTGGCGGCGCAATGGACGCGTCCAATTTGCTTAAACCTGCTTTGGCAGGTGGCAAATTGCGCACCATGGGGTCCACAACTTACAAAGAATTCCGTCAGCATTTTGAAAAAGACCGTGCGTTGGCGCGTCGTTTCCAGAAGATCGACGTGAACGAGCCTTCAGTCGAAGATGCGGTCAAAATTCTAAAGGGGCTCAAGCCCTATTTTGAAGACCACCACGCGGTCAAATATACAGCTGATGCGATCAAAACATCGGTAGAACTTGCATCGCGCTATATCAACGACCGCAAATTGCCCGATTCAGCTATTGACGTGATTGATGAAGCCGGTGCTGCGCAACATTTGGTTCAGGCCGCGAAACGTCGTAAAACCATCGGAACGAAGGAAATCGAATCCGTCGTCGCGAAAATCGCGCGCATTCCGCCCAAAAACGTCACCAAAGACGATGCTGTTGTGTTGAAAGATCTCGAAGCTTCTCTGAAACGTGTAGTGTTCGGTCAGGACAAAGCCATCGAGGCGCTCAGCTCTGCTATTAAACTGGCACGGGCCGGGCTGCGTGAACCCGAAAAACCAATCGGCAACTATCTGTTCGCAGGCCCCACCGGCGTTGGTAAAACCGAAGTTGCAAAACAATTGGCTGATACGTTGGGTGTGGAACTTTTGCGGTTCGATATGTCAGAGTACATGGAAAAGCACGCGGTATCGCGTTTGATCGGTGCGCCCCCTGGATACGTGGGCTTTGATCAAGGCGGCATGCTGACGGACGGTGTTGATCAGCATCCGCATTGCGTATTGCTGTTGGACGAGATGGAAAAGGCACATCCTGATGTGTACAACATTTTGCTGCAAGTCATGGATCACGGCAAACTGACAGATCACAATGGACGCACTGTTGATTTCCGGAATGTTGTTCTGATCATGACCTCCAATGCGGGTGCTGCCGAACAAGCCAAAGAAGCCATCGGATTTGGCCGTGAACGTCGTCAGGGCGAAGACACCGCTGCGATCGAACGGACATTTACGCCGGAATTCCGCAACCGTCTGGACGCTGTGATCAGCTTTGCACCATTGGGTAAATCTATCATCGCGCAAGTTGTCGAGAAATTCGTGCTGCAACTGGAAGCGCAATTGATGGACCGCAATGTTACCATTGAACTGACCCGTGCAGCGGCCGAATGGCTTGGAGACAAAGGATATGACGACAAAATGGGGGCACGCCCCTTGGGTCGTGTTATTCAGGAACACATCAAAAAGCCGCTGGCCGAAGAACTGCTGTTTGGCAAATTGGCCAAAGGCGGCGTGGTGAAAGTTGGCGTCAAAAGCGGCGAATTGGATTTGCGGATCGAAGGCCCTGAAAAGCCGCGTATTTCCGGTGACAAACCGCCCCTTCTGACAGCTGAGTGACCTTTAAGGATATCATATCGGCTTTGCTATTTTGCGCCGCGGCACCTGCTGCGGCGCAGACCATTCAACTACAACAACCCATTGACTGCACGCTTGGGGAAGACTGCTTCATACAGCAGTATGTCGACCATGATCCCACCAAGAATGCAAAAGACTACCGATGCGCACCGCTCAGCTATAACAACCACAAGGGCACAGATTTTGCCCTTCGGACCCTGCGCCAAATGCGCGACGGAGTGAACGTCGTTGCTGCCGCACCCGGCACGGTGGTTCGATTGCGTAACTCCATTAAAGATCAGTTAAAAACAGACGCAAACGCAGAAAGCGTTGCGGGTCGGGAATGTGGGAACGGCGTGGTCATCGAACATTCAGATGGGTGGGAAACCCAGTATTGCCATCTGAAAAAGGGATCGATTGTGGTACGCAAAGGGCAGACGGTTCAAGCTGGCGCAGCTTTGGGTGAAGTCGGTCTAAGTGGCCGCACGCAATTTCCCCATGTTCATCTTTCGGTGCGCAAAAACGGCAAAGTCGTTGATCCATTTGATCCCGACGGAGTTGTACAATGCAACGCTCCGGACAAGGAAACACTTTGGAAAACACCTTTAAACTACCAGCCTGGGGGCATGATCTATGCGGGTTTCGCCGATAGGGTGCCTGATTACAAAGACGTTAAATCGGGCCGTGCTGCAAAGGGCGTATTGCCACTAGATGCTCCGGCCTTGGTTGTGTTTGGCTTCGGTTTTGGATTGCAAAAAGGCGATCAGCTTAGGTTGGTGATCAAGGGCCCCAACGGCAATATCACGGACCACACAACGACAATTGAAAAAAACAAAGCGCAATATTTTCAAGCAGCAGGCAAACGATTGAACGGTGAAAGCTGGCCCAGCGGTAAATACACAGGCACAGCACTGTTGATCAGGGATGGACAGGTCATCAGCGGGCAAAATGGCTACGTCACGCTAAAATAAACTCATTTTTCAGTGAATTTCAGCTCGATCCGGCGGTTTTGTGCCCGTGCAGCCGCCGTATCAGCCAAATTCACCGGCTGGTGTTGGCCAAACCCGTTGGCGGCCAGACGACTGGGTGGAATGCCAAGGAAATTGACCATGTATTTCACAACAGACAACGCGCGCGCTTGGCTAAGTTCCCAGTTGTCTGCAAATTCCCCTGTGCCAAGAAGCGGTACATTGTCAGTGTGGCCATCAACGCGAATGACCCAATCAATCCCGGCGGGAATGTCGTTTGCAATGCTGCGCAAAATACTCGCAACTTTGGCAATCTCTGCCTGACCTTCAACTGACAAATCCGCCCCACCCGGCGGGAATAGCACTTCGGACGAAAAGACAAATCGGTCCCCTTCGATGCGAATGCCTTCTTGATTTCCAAGCAAATCTCGCAGCCGTCCAAAAAATTCAGACCGATATTTTTCGAGATCTTGTGCCTCTGCCTCCAGACGTTTGCGGTCCTCTTCTTCCAAGGCCCGCGCACGGGTTTCTTGCGCCAAAGCACGCGCCAACGCGGTGTTCACCTGACTGGCCAACGATTGAATTTGCACGTCTTTGGCGGCGTCGCGCACCACGGCATCGTCCAAAAGGGCTTGAAGATCACCCAATTGGGTGCGCAATGCCGCAACTTGCTGGTTCAACAACTCGGTTTGGCGTTGTGCCTCCAAGGACTGTTGCTGGGCCGCGCGTGTTGTTTCTTTTTCTACGGTCAGCGCGTCTTGCGCCGCTTTCAACAGGACTTCGCGGCGATCTATTTCTGTTTGTGTGCTCGCGGTTTGCGCGTTTGCGGCCTGCTTTTCAGCCAATGCTCGGGCCAACTGGTCTTGCAAAGATACGGCTTCATCGCGCCCCGACGCTAACTGTGTTTCAGCTGCCGCCAACCGGGTGCGCAAGGTGCTGACATCTTCGTTTCCAGCATCGATCGCTTGTTCGGCGGCGGACAGTGCTTGGCGCATCTGGTCCAGTTCAACCATCAAATCGGCGTTGTCTTGTGCCAATTGGGCCGCAGATTTTTGCGTTTCGGACAACGTGCCTTCCACCTCTTGCAAGATCGAAATCCGGCTTAAAGCATCTGCCAGTTCGGCGTCCAGCGCATCACCGGTCGCGCGTGCAGCCGCCAACAATGTCAAAGTGTCTTCGGCCTGCTTGCGTTGTTCTTCCAATGCCAAGGTCATCGCAGTCAGTTCAGCATCCGCGTTGGCCAAGCGTGCCCTAAGCGCTTCGGCGGCAGCCGCTTCCAACAGCCGGGCTTGTTCTTGTGCTGACACGCTATCCTGCGCGGCTGCCAAGTCTGAATTTAACTGTTCGATGCGTTGGGTGGCGTCGGATTTCTCAGATTGTAAATCAGCAATCAAGGCCTGCATTGCATCAGCTTGCGCCGCAGCCAAGCGGGCCTGTTCGTTCTGACTGTCGACCTCTCCTCGCAATGACGCCAAAGCCAAATTTAGGGCCTCTTGTTCGCTCAACAACTCTGCCTCACGGGCTTCAAGTTCGCTTACGTTCACGCGTGCCGCGTCCCGTTGCGCAAGCAACCCGGCCACTTGCGCTTCGAAACCCGTTATTTCTGCTTCCGCTGCAGCCAATGCTGCAGACTGCGCATCGCGTTCGGACGTCAAAGTTGCGATGATGCTGGACTGTTCCGCAAGTTGCACCTGCGCATCGGAAAGCGTGTCGTTCAGCCCCGAAAGCCGCGTTTCCAAACCGGCGCTGCGTTGCTCCTCCAACCCAAGCGCCTGCGCCAATGCCGCGACTTCGCCCGCCAGTGTGTTCAGTTCGGATTCCTGCCCCGATATGGTTTCACGCAAGACAAATTGCACCACCATGAAAATGGTCAACACAAACATCAAAACCAACAACAAACCCGTCATCGCATCCACAAAGCCCGGCCAGATCGAGGCCTGAAACCTTGCTCCTGTGCGACGCGAGAGGGCCATCGTTAATCTTGTCCCTTAGCGTTTGACCCCTTGGTCAAGCGTCTCGCCTGCCCTTTGGGTTGCGACAATGCTTGTGCCAATGCGCTGATGTCTGCATGCAGCGCCGCCATGCTTTCTTGCCGACCCGCGGAAATCTCTTCCAGAATGCGCAGCATCTGAACATCGATAGACCGCAGTCGCATCCGGCTTTCTGCGTCGATCCCGTCGCCTGTGCCTTGCGTTTCGAGGTGGGCGATCAATCGCTCTTGGCCTGCGGCCACGCGCTCTAATGCAGAATTTTCAGCATCACCGTGCTGCATCTGATGGGTCATGTTCTCAATGGATGTCGCCAGCGTGCCCAGCCGTTCATCCACCATGGACCGGCTGACGTCAGACTGCGTGAACATCTGTTGCAAAGCTTCCATCTGTTCGGCCATGTGATCCAGCACCCCTGCCATCGCAACTTGATCTGCGGTGGCTTCTTCACCGGATGTAAAGCCGACCCGCGTGATCGTGCTGAGCCATTCTTCAAGTTCGCGGTAAAACCGGTTCTGGCCGTGACCCGCAAACAATTCCAAGAGCCCCACAACAAGCGATCCGGCGAGGCCCAAAAGGGACGATGCAAATGCCACGCCCATGCCGCTGAGCTGACTTTCAAGGCCGTTCATCAAGCGCCCGAAAACCTCGACCCCGGCTTCGCCTTCCTGTGGTGCGAGACTGCGAATGGTGTCCACAAGCGCCGGTACCGTCGTTGCCAAACCGTAGAACGTCCCCAACAGCCCCAAGAAAATCAGAAGGTTAACGATATAGCGCGTGATCTCGCGGGCTTCGTCAATGCGTGTTGCGACAGATTCCAGGATCGAACTGGTTGAGGCAGAACTGACCTGCATACGCGCGCCCCGCGCACGCAATAACGTAGCCAACGGCGCCAAAAGCTGTGGCGCCTTGATGTCTTCATCCATGTCTTCGCTGACAAATGCCTCAATCCAGCGCACGGATCCAATCAGCTGCAAAACTTGCCAAAAACACGCAAGAACCCCGATGAGAAAGACAAAGACGATGAACCCGTTCAGGTAAGGGTTGGCTTGAAAAACGGGCAATACGCGAGGGGCAGCAAAGAATGCGCCTACACCGCACAGCCCCAAAACCAGCAACATCGTAGTGATCTGCCGGACGGGTTGCGAAAATTGGGGTCGGACCTGGTGGCCTGTTTGCGCCATGGGCGTCTCGTTTCTGACCTGTTTGTTCTGCTCTTGGTGCTCAGGTTAACGAAAAAACACAGTATGCGCCAAGGATTTATGCGCTGAGCACCCTTACGCGTTCCGTCAGCCATGCAAGGTCCGGGTCGTGCAGCCCGATTTGTGTCAAATGATCCGCTGTATTATACAGATATTCGGTGTTGGGGCCGCGTCCACCGACAGCTTTTGCAATAATATGCGCCTGCTCTTCCAAGGGCATCCCGCCGCAATACTGATCGTGGCTTTCGTCAATAACATAGGTCACTGCCATCACATCACGCCCGTCTGCCAAGCGCACTGTCAGGTTCTTTTCCAGATACGCCGATGAAATCAGCTCGCGCTCGCGTAAATAGGCCAGCGTCTCCGCCTCCTGTCCAGACGCGACGGCCAAAGCCACCCCTTGGCAGGACACATCTGATGCTTCGTCCAATGCCAAGACCAAACCCGGCTCCTCTTCGGTGCCGCGGTGGTGAATGGAGCGCATGCAAAACGACCGTGCATACCCGTCAAGTTGCCCAATCACCTGTTCTGCCACCTCAAACCCCGGGTTCCACAACAAGCTTCCGTATCCGAACACCCACATTGTCATCGCGCTGGTCCTTTTTCCTTGGGCTGGGTAAACCTGAATTCTGGACAAAGCGAAAGGGGCGCTTATGCGCAAATTACTGTGGGCCGTTCTTGTGTTGCTCATCCTGTGGTGTGTCTGGTGGGCTGTCGCCGCATTTGGTTTGCGCACCGCCATTGAGACGTGGTTCGAAGACCGTCGAAGATTCGGATGGCAAGCCGAAAGCCTGTCACACGACAGCACTGGCTTTCCGCTGCGTATCGAAAGCGCGTTAACGGACATCGCCATTGCCAATCCCGAACGTGGTGTGGCTGTCAACATTCCACATATGTCCATCAGCACGCCAATTTGGTGGCCCGGCGATGTCAAAGTGACCTTCACCGACGCGCCCATGCAATTTTTCACACCGCAGTCCAAAGCCAGCGTAACGGCCGCCAATGCGCATACAGATTTACGCCTGCACCCCGGCACGTCTCTTGAGCTTGAGGGGCTGACCGCCAATGCCGGTGCATGGGACATATCCACGCCAAACGGCGGACTTTATGCAGCCGATCGTTTAACGATGCAGATGTTGCAATCGCCCGATGCCCCCCAGACCTACACATTTTTCGCTATGGCCCCCCGATTTACCCTTGGGTCGGCGATGCGCAACGAACTGCGGGTTCCGGACGATTGGCCTGTGTCATTTGACCGATTGGAATTGGGCGCAAGCATCACATTTGATCGCCCATGGGACATGCGCGCGTTGGAAAATCGTGCCCCGCAGCCGCGTGTCATCAAACTGGATCTGGCAGAAGCGGCATGGGGTGATTTGCGTCTGTTCGCCGCCGCAGATCTTGAAGTCGACGACACGGGTGTGCCAACAGGAACATTGAATTTGCAGGCTGAAAATTGGCAAACAATGCTGGATCTGGCAGAAGGTGCAGGGCTTTTGCCACCACAACTGCGTACTCAGGCCCAAGAAGGCTTGGGGCTGTTGGCCCGGATGTCAGGTGACCCCACGGCCCTTGATGTCCAACTGAATTTCCGGTCGGGGTTCATGTCGGTGGGCATTATTCCCATCGGCCCTGCCCCACGCATCATTCTGCGTTGATCAGCGGCAATAAGGTCCACTGCGATAGCGCGCCGTGTCGAAATGGAAATGGTCCTGATGGTAGCGATCCGCTTCCGGTCCAAGCACTGTACCAAAAGGCCCACATGCGGCGCGATGCATCTGACGCAGCGCTTTGCTTTGTCCGCGTGTGCGCCATCCCTTCAGAACGGTGATCGTGCTGCCGTCGTTTAACGTAAAGCCCGAAATGTCTATCGCGCGGCCCTTGCCGTGTTCAGAAATCTTCGCACCGGTCTTGTTGTTGCGCGTACGGCACGCATAGTGCGCTGCAACCTTCAGACGCGCCAATCCGCCCCCTTTGGATCCGATGGCAGGGCGTGCCCCGTTCACGATCCATGACTTCAGAGCTTTGGCTGTGCCGCAATCCATCACTGATCCTTGGCTAAGGCTGACACCGGCCACGGACCGCACGCGCACTGCATTGCTCACCCCGCATCCATTCAGTTTGCCCGGAACGCGCCCCACGTCTTCACCTTGAATGTCCAGATCACCGCACACAGCCCCTTTGCGGCGCTGCTTTCGCTTGGCCATAGCTTTTTGCACGATCCCTTGCGACCGCACTTCCGGTCGCAAGGATTGCCCCAGCCCCGGAGCCTCGGCAGACGACAGGATCACCACACCCTGACTGGATGCTGTTTGCCTGACACCGGCTTGCGCCGCATCTGCGGAGGCCACTGTTTGCGCAAGGCTCACGGGGTTTCTTGCGTCTGTGCCAGCGCGTCCCACCGGACGCAATGACGCCTCGGGCGCACTGGCCAACACACCAGCCACACTGCCTGTCAAAACAAGAGCGGCCGCAAACAAACCCTTCATGACTTGGGTGTCCCGGTTCGCCCAAAGTTCGGGGCGTCTGTGTCTTGGCCTGCATCGATGATACTGCGACGAATGGCACGGGTGCGCGTGAAATAGTCGAACAAATGGTCTCCATCGCCGGTGCGAATGGCGCGTTGAAGCGCGAACAATTCCTCAGTGAAGCGTCCGAGGATCTCCAGCGTCGCGTCTTTGTTCGTTAGGAACACATCACGCCACATCGTCGGATCACTTGCCGCGATACGCGTAAAGTCGCGAAAGCCGCCAGCGGAAAACTTGATGACTTCACTGTCAGTGACACGTCGCAGATCATCTGCCACGCCGACCATCGTGTAGGCGATCAAGTGGGGCGCATGACTTGTGACTGCAACGACAAGATCGTGATGCTCCGCATCCATTTCTTCGACGTTCGATCCAAGCCCCTCCCAATAGGTGCGCAACTTGGCGATCGCGTCCGGGCAAGTGTCTTCAACCGGCACCAAAAAGCACCACCGATCATCAAACAGCTCGGCAAAGCCAGATTCAGGGCCGGAGTATTCCGTTCCAGCCATAGGATGCCCGGGAATAAAATGCACGTTTTCGGGAATATGCGGGCCAACGGCGGCAATAACATCGCGTTTAACAGACCCGACATCAGTCACAGTCGCACCCGCAGCCAACGCATCTTTAATTTCGGCTGCGACGGCACCCATCACACCAACAGGCACACAAAGCACCACAAGATCCGCGCCTTCAACGGCCTCTGCCGCGCTGTCGCACACCCTGTCGCACAATCCGATACGCCGCGCGGTTTCGCGTGTTTCCTCGGAACGGGCATAGCCGGTGACCTCGCCTGCCAAACCACCGCGTTTCATCGCCCAATGCATTGAGGACGCGATAAGTCCCAAACCGATCAAAGCCACGCGGTTGTACATTACGCTCATTCCGCTTCTGCCTTGAAGGTTTTGACCGCATGCACGATCTGGCGGCACGCACTTTCGTCACCGACCGTAATGCGCAGCGCCGCTGGTAATTTATAGCCCGCAACCTTGCGCACAAGCAGCCCTTGAGCCTGCAAATGTGCGTCACAAGCTTCGGCTTCGGCGGCATCTGCAAAACGCGCCAACACAAAGTTGGCGTTGCTGGTGTCGGAGGGCACGCCGACTTCCGCCAATCCGTTTGCCAACCACGTCCGCCATTTGGCGTTCTCGGTGCGGCAGTGGTTCAGGTAATCAGTGTCGCGCACTGCGGCGATGGCCGCATCCTGGGCCGCCTGACTTAGATTGAAAGGGCCACGCACACGGTTCAGCACGTCGATGATGGGCTTTGGCGCATAGCCCCAACCAACCCGCAAACTGCCCAGCCCGTAGATTTTGGAAAACGTGCGTGTCATCACGACATTTTCGCAGCCCTCAACAAGGGATGCACCTGCGTCATAGCCTTCGACGTATTCCGCATAGGCCCCGTCCAACACCAAAAGCGCTTGGGGCGGCAAACCATCGGCAAGCCGTTCCAGTTCCGCCAAACCGATCATTGTTCCTGTCGGGTTGTTTGGATTGGCCAAAAACACCAGCTTCGTGCGGTCTGTGCAGGCCGCAAGAATAGCGGATACATCTGTGACGCGTTCTGTTTCTTTGACTTCTACAGGGGTTGCCCCCGCCGCCAACGCACTGATTTTGTACATGGCAAAGCCGTGTTCGGTATGGATCACCTCGTCTCCGGGGCCTGCGAAGGCCTGACACAAAAAGGTAATGATTTCATCAGACCCCGCACCGCATATCACCCGCTCGGCGTCCAATTCCCAAACATCAGCAATCGCAGTACGCAATTCGGCCTGATCGGATGAGGGATAGCGATGCAATGTAAAACTGCCCCGCCGAAAGGCTTCGATCGCAGCCTCGGAAGGCCCCAGCGGGTTTTCGTTGGAACTTAGCTTAACCACGTTGGACACACCCGCCACATGGGCTGCACCGCTTTCGTAAAGCTTGATGTCCATAATACCCGGTTGCGGTGTGATAACAGCCATGATCTGCCCCTTTGTTGCCCGCCAGACATACCGCCACACGTCCGCCAAGAAAAGCGCGAATAGTCTGTGGTCAAGCTGCATGAAATGCGCAACATGTCATACCAAGGGTTGTAACGAAGCTGTGAAGGCCTATATTCAGTATACCGTCGTATACAAATCATCAAAGGACCCAGATGGCCACATTACTGCTAGATCCCGCCCTGCTGCCGTTTACAGTCGCTTTGACATTGCTGTTCGGGCTTTTGGCGCTTGAGTTGATGGCCGTACTGTTTGGCGGATCATTGCTGGGGTTAGACACGGATGCGGATCTGGATATCGATCTGGATGTGGACTTCGACGTAAGTCCCGACATCGACTTGGACGCCGAGTTCAGCGCCTCCGACTTCAGCAATTGGGAAGCCGAACTTGATGCGGCCAACGACAGCGGCGCTGACGCCACTGCTTCTACCGACTGGCTTGGCATCAGCAAAGTGCCAACGCTGATATGGTTTGCGGCCGCTTTGTTGGCTTTCGGGCTGACAGGACTGGTCATCCAAACCTTCGCCGATGGCATTATCGGAACTTTGCTTACGCCATGGGCTGTTGCCATTCCCGCAGCGGCTGCAGGCATCTGGTCTGCCAAGAACTTTGCAAAAGTCTTCGCGCGGCTGATCCCGAAAAGCGAAAGCTCAGCAGTCTCAAACCGCCATCTGGGACGCCGTCGTGGCATCGTAAGCCAAGGCACGGCAGCCCGCGGCAAACCTGCCGAAGTGCGCGTGATGGACGGACATGGCAACGCACACTATCTGCGCGCCGAACCGTTGCGTAATGATGCGACCATCACGCAAGGCACCGAAGTGCTGGTCATGCGCCAATCCCGCGATGACGGCTACCGCCTTGTGCCCTTAACGTAGTACAACGGGCACCAACCGGCAGGCCACCTGATGGCGCGCCTGCCGCACTGAATAAAATTTACAATTGAAACAGAGGGAGAGCTTATGCAGTTCCAACTTATCATCGTCGTCGTTGCCAGTATTCTGGTGTTTCTTGTCCTTATCGGTCTGATTATGGCACGCCTGTATCGCCGTGCGACGCGTGAGGTGTCACTGGTTAAAACAGGTCAGGGCGGCAAGAAAGTCATCATGGATGGCGGTACGATCGTCATTCCATTGCTGCATGAAATCAGCCCTGTGAACATGAAGACCCTGCGTCTTGAAGTTCAGCGCAACAAAGAAGCCGCTTTGATCACTAAAGACCGGATGCGGGTCGATGTGGGTGTCGAGTTCTACGTATCGGTCAATGCGTCGATCGAAGGTATCTCACGCGCAGCACAAACACTGGGCGACCGCACCTTCTATGTCGATCAATTGCGCGAAATGATCGAAGGCAAACTGGTTGACGGTTTGCGGGCTGTGGCCGCGCAAATGACCATGGACGAGCTGCACGAAAACCGCGCCGAATTTGTGCAAGACGTGCAGAACGCGGTATCGGAAGATTTGATGAAAAACGGGCTAGAGTTGGAATCTGTATCGCTGACGGCCTTGGACCAAACCCCCTTTGACGATCTGGACGAAAACAACGCCTTTAACGCCGTGGGTATGCGCAAACTGGCCGAAGTTATTGCGACATCCAAAAAGGAACGCGCCCAGATTGATGCGGATGCGGAAGTATCTGTGCGCCGCGCTGCCATGGAAGGCGAACGCCAAAAGCTGAACATTGAACGTGACGAACAAGCAGCACAAATCGCGCAAATCCAAGAGGTTGAAACCTTGCGTGCAGCTCAGGATTCAGAGATCCGCCAGCGTCAGGAACAAGCCGAGCAAGAAAAAGAACGGGCGCGGATTGTACGCGAGGAAAGTATTCGCTCAGCTGAAATTGCCAAAGACCGTGATTTGGAAGTGGCGGAACAAGAACGCCAAATTATCATCAACCAGAAGTCCGAGGAAGAAAGCCGCGCACGTGCGTCAGCGGACCTTGCACGGGCTGAATCCACCAAAGCGCAAGAGGCTGTTGTGACAGCGCGTGAAGTGGCCGAAGCGGAGCGTGTGAAGCAGATTGCGTTGATTGAAGCAGCGCGCGAAGCCGAACGCGAGGCGACCAAAATTCGTCTTGCTGCGACCGCCCAGAAGGACGCGGCCCAAGACCGTGCGGACGCTGTGCGCGAACAGGCGCAGGCCGAGGCGGACGCCATCACGATCAAAGCCAAAGCCAAGAAAGACGATCTGCTGGCAGAGGCCGAGGGCCGTCAGGCGATCACCAACGCAGAGAACACTCTGTCCGAGGAGCTCATCGCGATGAAGGTCGATCTGGCCCGCCTCGAAGCGATGCCTGGCATCGTCGCAGAGATGGTCAAACCCGCCGAGAAAATCGACAGCATCAAAATCCACCAGATCGGTGGCATGGGTGGCGCCATGGGCGCAACTGCTGGCGGCGCGTCTGGCGACAAACCCGTCGTTAATCAAGCGCTTGATTCCATCATGGGGATGGCCGTGCAGATGCCCGCCTTGAAGAAACTCGGCGACGAGTTGGGTCTGTCGATGGAGAACGGTTTGGCGGGTCTGACGTCCAAAGCTTTGGGGGCGGAAAAAGCGAAACCAAAAGTGTCTGACGAAGACGCGGCCGAGGATGCAAAACCTGTGAACTAAACTAAAGGCCGTCCACCGCGCAGCGGGGTTAACGCAGCGTGCGGTGGGCTGTTTCGAGAAAAACGTACAAAAAGGCGGGTGAATTGTACAATTTGCCTGCCTTTTTGGTGGCCCCGAATGGCGAATTTGAGGGTTTTGTACAATTGCGGTCTAGTTTTGTACAATTTGTCTGGCGGTGCAGGGCTAACGGATTGTTAGGTTTTGAATGCTGTTAACGTTTGTGCTCAGACCGTAACTTTTGGATAACCATGTTTGCGAAATGCCGCTTTTCAAAGTCACGCTCCCCCCATTCAGTTCGGGTACACATTTCGCCGAACCACCCCACGCCCATATCCAAGAATGCGATGGCCAGCTTAACGTGTTACATTCGGCTATCCGCGATTGATCCGTATAGTGATCGTGACCACACCCCAAATCTGCAAATTCAAAGGCGACGCATGAAACATCTTTCGACTGCTCCGAAGCTCACAACGCAACGGTTGGTTATGCGTGGGCCGAAACAAAGTGATCTGGCGGAGTTCACCCGTTTTATGACCAGCGCACCTTCAATGAAAGCGCAGGGCGAAACGATCACACCAGAACAGGCTTGGTTTGGGTTTCTGATCAGCATTGGTCATTGGCACTGGCACGGGTTTGGCTTTTTTACTCTTGAAGAAAAGCAGACCGGGCAACCGGTTGGCCGCGTGGGCTTGATCAAGCATTCTGACTGGCCAGATGTTGAACTGGCATGGCACCTGTTTGAAGGTGCAGAGGGAAAAGGCTTTGCCACAGAAGCTGCGATGGCCGTCAAGCAATGGGCCCGCGATGATCTGGGACGAGATAAACTATACAGCTACATTGATGTGGAAAATGCGCGTTCGCAGGCTGTTGCAAAAAGGCTTGGGGCCGTCACGGACGGCACGCGGGCGCCCCATGAACCTGAGGCTGAAGTGTGGATTCACGCAATGGAAGATTAGGGATGGGTTTGTCCCACTTGGCCGCCAGGCTTGCCAACAAAAAGGGCCGCCCTTTCCAGAGCGGCCTTTTCTTCGAAATTCTCGTTTACAGCTCAGAAGTTGCAGCGTTTTTTATTCGCCAAAGCAACCAATACTTCATTGCGTTTGTTCGCGGCTTCCAGCGCCTGTTGCGCGTTGGAATAGTTGCCGATGACCGCAGGCCAAAACAAAATAGCGGCCGCTACGTTTTTGCCTGATGCCGTTTTGCCTTTGGCGGCTTCCGTGCGGATTTCTTCAAGTTGTGTCAATTGGACCTTGATCTGTTCACAGGTCAGGCTTTCGTCGTTCACAGAAGTCGTCTGCACAACTTCCGGCGATACGCAGGCTGACAGTACCATGGCCGTTGCAACGGCCGCAAAACTCATCTTCTTCATTCTTACTCAATCTCCAATTGATTTGTAGAAGGGTCTTAACGCGAAAGGCTTACCAGAGTCTCCGCAAAGAATTCATTTATCAAGATTTTTTTCACCTACACAGCATGCCGAAAACAAAAAAAGCCGCCCTTTTCAGAGCGGCTTTTCCAAATTCTTGGGTTCTGAAAAACGAGGGCGTTAACCCTTAGTTTTTCGCGTAGAATTCAACAACCAGGTTGGGTTCCATCATGACCGGGTAAGGCACATCGCCCAACGCAGGTGTGCGCACGAATGTCGCTGTCATTTTGGAGTGGTCGACTTCCATGTAATCCGGAACGTCGCGCTCGGCCAATTGTGTCGCTTCCAGCAGAACCGCCAATTGCTTGGAACGGTCACGCACTTCGATCACGTCGCCTTCTTTGACGCGGTAAGACGGGATGTTCACCTTCTTGCCGTTCACTTTCACATGGCCGTGGTTCACGAATTGGCGAGCGGCAAATACTGTCGCTACGAACTTCGCGCGGTACACAACAGCGTCAAGGCGACGCTCAAGCAGACCAACCAAGTTTTCACCTGTATCGCCACCCACACGCTCAGCTTCGGCGTAGATGCGGCGGAATTGCTTTTCGGTCAGGTCGCCGTAGTAGCCTTTCAGCTTCTGTTTGGCGCGCAGCTGGATACCGAAATCGGACAATTTGCCTTTGCGGCGCTGACCGTGCTGGCCGGGGCCATATTCACGGCGGTTCACTGGGGATTTTGGACGGCCCCAGATGTTTTCGCCCATGCGGCGGTCAATTTTGTGCTTGGCAGACGTACGTTTGGTCACGACTGTTCTCCTTCTTAGGGTGCCTTTGCAGGCTATGAAGGGCGTTGTCCTTTGGGCGAACCCCGACAGGCATCCCCTTGCGGAGGCCACCAACACCAATGAATGAGCGGCTTATAGAGAGGTACTGACCGGAGTCAACGCATTAATCGCGCACTAAGCGCTGCACGTCCGCGTGTCTTGGACATGTCACCAAATGGTTATTGATAAGCCCCGTCGCTTCCATGAACGCATAGACAATTGTGGGGCCACAAAACTTGAAGCCTTCTTTCTTTAGATCCTTTGAAATCTGGGTGGACAGGTCCGAGAACGTCGGGACATCTTCCTGCGCTTTCCAATGGTTAAGTTGGGGGGTGCCCCCGACATAGTTCCATAAATAGGTGTCAAAGCCGACCCGTTGTTCGATCTTTTGCCAGACACGGGCATTGGTGATGGTCGCCTCAATCTTGCCGCGGTGGCGAATGATTCCCTTGTCTTGTAGCAAGCGCTGCACATCATCTTCGCCCCACGCGGCAATAATGTTGGGATCAAAACCAGCAAAGGCTCTGCGAAAGTTATCTCGCTTTTTAAGGATCGTGAGCCAACTTAGCCCGGCTTGAAACCCGTCAAGGATCAGCTTTTCCCACAACGCACGACTGTTATATTCGGGAACACCCCAATCGGTGTCGTGATAATCTAGATATATCTGTTCCGGACCCGCCCAAGTGCACCGATTACTCATAATTTAGTTCCTATTTGATACTTCTTTGAGGAAGTACACAGGGTGAATATTAAGACTTTATTATGCGTTCAAAGCACATGGTCAGACAACACAACAAATGGGGACGCAAACGAGTGAACCGTTTTCAGGGTAATGCACCACTGTCAGGCGAAGACAATCCGCTGAATTTTGCGGTCAACAGCCGCGATCGCGCGACGTTAGACATGGTCGCGGCGGCGATAACCCACAAGCAAACACTGTTGGCCTATCAACCGGTCATGATGGCCAGCGACCCGACACGCGTGGGCTTTTACGAAGCGCTCATTCGGGTGATGGACGAAACAGGGCGCATCATACCTGCAAAAGATTTCATGGACGTGATCGAAGACACGGAACTGGGGCGCCACATCGATGCCTTGTCGCTGAATATGGGTCTACGGGCGTTACATGAAAACCCGGCCTTGAGGTTATCAATCAACATGTCCGCACGCTCCATTGGCTATGGTCGATGGATGCAAAATTTCAAACGCTGGATGGCAAAAGACAAAACCATTGCAGAACGGTTGATTTTGGAAATCACTGAAAGTTCCGCAATGGACATGCCAGACATCGTCGTTCGGTTCATGGATGATCTGCAAGCGCTTGGTATCAGCTTTGCTTTAGATGATTTTGGGGCGGGCCATACCGCTTTACGCTATTTCAAAGACTTCTACTTTGATGTGCTCAAAATTGACGGTCAGTTCATTCAGGGCATCGCTGATGATGCAGACAATCAGGCGCTGACCCGCGCAATGATCGATATCGCCCGTCACTTTGATATGTTGACGGTGGCAGAATTCGTCGAAACCAAAGCGGACATGGACACTTTGGTGGCTTTGGGTGTCGATTGTTTGCAAGGGTTCCTGTTTTCCGCGCCCACCACGCGCCCGGATTGGATGCAGCCCGAAGTGAAGCGCGCTTAACCCATCTCTCACCTCAAAGATTCTCACTTTGTGAAGGTCATAGCCGGGTGGCTCGCGTAGCTTCGATGGAATGCGCAGTTCTGTCGCGTTGCCGCAGTGCGGCGAATCCGCTATATGTGGAACGCACAGGGGCAAAGCTGATGGCTACCTTAGACCTCTGGCATTTTCGTAAGAGGACACAACTACCATGACCAACATCGTCATCGCATCCGCAGCCCGTACTGCGGTGGGCAGCTTCGGCGGCTCTTTTGCCAACACCCCTGCCCACGATTTGGGGTCCGCTATGCTCGAGGCGATCGTGGCACGCGCAGGTATCGACAAATCTGAGGTATCGGAAACGATTTTGGGTCAGGTCTTAACCGCAGCGCAAGGACAAAACCCTGCGCGTCAAGCGCACATAAATGCAGGGCTGGCACAAGAAAGTGCTGCTTGGTCAATCAATCAGGTTTGCGGATCAGGTCTGCGGGCCGTTGCCTTGGCAGCACAGCACATTCAATTGGGCGACGCCAACATTGTCGCCGCAGGCGGTCAGGAAAACATGACCCTCAGCCCACATGCCGCATATCTGCGTGCCGGTCACAAAATGGGCGACATGAAATACATCGACACAATGATCCGTGACGGTCTTTGGGATGCGTTCAACGGTTACCACATGGGTCAAACTGCTGAAAACGTTGCAGAACAGTGGCAGATCAGCCGCGACATGCAGGATGAGTTCGCCGTCGCGTCGCAAAACAAAGCGGAAGCCGCGCAAAAAGCCGGCAAATTCGCAGATGAGATTGCAGCCTTTACTGTAAAAACTCGCAAAGGCGACATCGTCGTCGATCAAGATGAATACATTCGTCACGGCGCGACAATAGAAGCCATGCAAAAGCTGCGCCCGGCTTTTGCAAAAGACGGTTCAGTCACCGCTGCAAACGCATCCGGCCTGAACGACGGTGCCGCTGGCGCACTGTTGATGAGCGCCGATGAGGCCGAAAAACGCGGCATTGAGCCACTGGCGCGTATCGCATCTTACGCAACCGCAGGCCTTGACCCGTCCATCATGGGGGTTGGTCCGATCTATGCCAGCCGCAAAGCCTTGGAAAAAGCCGGTTGGAAAGCTGAAGACCTCGACTTGGTTGAAGCAAACGAAGCGTTTGCTGCACAGGCATGCGCCGTGAACAAGGACATGGGCTGGGATCCGGCAATCGTGAACGTAAATGGCGGCGCCATCGCGATCGGTCACCCGATTGGGGCATCCGGTGCACGCGTATTGAACACATTGCTGTTTGAAATGAAGCGACGCGGCGCGAAAAAAGGTCTGGCAACACTGTGCATCGGTGGCGGCATGGGCGTCGCGATGTGTCTTGAGCGCCCATAAGGCAGCTTAACCTGAACAAAGGCGGTGCCAGTTGGTGCCGCCTTCTTAGTTTGTAAAATCTGACCTCAACTATTTCGCATCCGCAGCGTAATATTGTTGCGCCGCGAAAATAAAATTTGTAATAACCTTTCGAAGACAAAAATCAGGAGTGTCCCAAAATGTCACGCGTTGCTCTCGTCACTGGTGGTTCCCGAGGAATCGGAGCCGCTATCTCTCAAGCGTTGAAAGACGCAGGTTACGCCGTTGCTGCCACCTACGCAGGCAACGATGAAGCCGCGGCCAAATTCACAGAAGAAACCGGCATCAAAACCTACAAATGGAACGTTGCTGACTACGACGAATCTACCGCCGGAATAGCGCAAGTCGAAGCCGACCTTGGGCCTGTTGACGTCGTTGTGGCCAACGCTGGTATCACCCGCGACGCTCCGTTCCACAAAATGACACCTGAACAGTGGCATCAAGTTGTCGATACGAACCTGACAGGTGTGTTCAACACAGTGCATCCCGTCTGGAACGGCATGCGCGAACGCAAGTTTGGTCGCGTTATCGTAATCTCTTCGATCAACGGCCAGAAGGGGCAATTCGCGCAGGTCAACTATGCCGCCACGAAAGCGGGCGATTTGGGCATTGTGAAATCCCTGGCCCAAGAAGGTGCGCGCGCAGGCATCACTGCCAACGCCATCTGCCCCGGCTATATCGGTACTGACATGGTCATGGCCGTTCCTGAAAAAGTGCGCGACAGCATCATTGCGCAAATCCCGGCCGGGCGTTTGGGCGAACCAGAAGAAATCGCGCGCTGCGTTGTGTTCCTTGCATCAGACGATTCCGGGTTCATCAACGGATCGACGATCTCTGCAAATGGTGCACAATTCTTCGTCTAAAAGTTTTTTAAAAATAGAAAAAGGGCCGGTTCACCTTAAATGAGCCGGCCCTTTGTCGTCCCGTAAGATCATCGTAACCAGATTGGCTCGGTGATCAGCGGGAAGATTTTTTACCAAACAGCCAGCCCCAAGCTTGGGCAACCGTTTCGGCGCGTTCCTCATGGGCGATTTTGATGGCACGGCGCATAGCGGGGCTTGTTGCTACTTCAAACATTGGGTTTTCCTTCGCTTTCGCATTTTTGACTTGCTCCTAATATGGGCAACTTTCGTGGTTGCGACAAACGAGACTTTTCAACGCTTCAGTTAAAGTATACTGAACTGAGTATGCCTGATCGCCTGCCTCCGCTGACCGCCTTGCGTGCTTTTGATGCCGCCGCACGCCATATGTCCTTTGCAAAAGCTGCAGATGAGTTGCACGTGACCCCGGCCGCACTAAGCTATCAGATCAAATCTATTGAAGACCACCTTGGTGCTCCGTTGTTTCGTCGCCTGAACCGGGCAGTCGAGTTGACAGAGGCCGGGACCGCCTTGGCGCCCGGTGCGAAAGACGGGTTCCAAACACTGGCCGCAGCCTGGCGGGCCGCTGTACATCTACAAGACACCCAGACACTCACCGTGACAGCCGGGCCAGCCTTCACGGCAAAATGGTTGGCCCCGCGTCTGTATGAATTTGCCCAAGCCCACCCCGAAATAGAGCTTCGCTTTTCGGCGTCGTTGCGCATGATGGATTTTGGGCGAGATGCAATTGATGTGGCAATCCGGTTCGGATATGGCCCGGACGAAAGCCTGTTTTCCTTGCCTTTGGCAGAAGAATGGGTGGCTCCGGTCATGACGCCAGATCTGGCGGAAAAGTACCCAACCCCCGAAAGCCTGGTTGATGCACCGCTGATCGTGGATCACAGCATCGATTTTTTGAACCCGAAATGCGATTGGCCCGCGTGGTTCAATGCGATGGGCGTTTCATTCAATGATCTACACGGGCCGCAGTTTTCACAAGCCGACCATGCCGTGGACGCTGCATTGGCTGGTGTTGGCGTCGTGTTGGGTCGAAGGGCGTTGGTGGTCAAGGACATCGCTGATGGCCGTTTTGTCCTGCCATTCACAACGGCGCTTGGAACGGGCGCACGTTTCCGGTTTTTGTGCCCACAAGGAACTGAAAACCGCCCCCAAGTTAAAGCCTTGCGGGAATGGATGTTGGCAGAAATCGATAAAACCGCCAACATCACAGCATCATTGGAAATTATTCCGGTAACTGACCGAAAATCCTAGCCTGTCTAATCAGACAGTCGCGTGATTTGTTCTTTAAGTCGGAGCTTTTGCTTCTTCATCGCGGCCACTTCCATCGCATCGGCGCCCGGCGCACGTTGCGCCTGTTCGACAGCTTCGCTGAGGGAAGTGTGCTTCTTTTTCAGTGTCTCAAGATGTGCATTCAAGCTCATTTAGTCCTCCTGATTGATCAAGTTGCGAGGACGATTGAATCATGGATTACATGATCTGTCACGCCGCACCCGCATTGTAGGCAGAGAACCTCTTAATGAATGATTAAAACTTGAGCGCCGCCCCGTCACGCAAAACTGCTTTGATTTCAGCGGTATAGCTTTCACCATCTTTTTCGTGCTTTTCGCCGCAGTGCAAAATGCGCGGATAAAATAGTTCAAATGCAGCGCGGCCTTCCTTTCGTGCGCGCAAAATCACCAATTCAGCGCGGCGTCCGGTGCGCGGCGCAATCGGCAAAACCTGCGTGGACCCCATGGATGATGGCAACGCTGCCAAAAGGTCCGGCAACCGCTCCGCACGATGAATGAAATGCACATACCCTTTTGGCTTCAATCGCTTAGCCGCAACCTCAACCCACTTTTGCAAAGGTGTCGCTTCACCCATTGCTGTTTCGCGCCCCACATCGCTGGCCGCAACACTGGCAGAGCGATCAAAGTAGGGGGGATTGGCCAGAACATGATCAAACTGTCGCTGCCGCACATCAGCAGGCAGCGCGGCAAGGTCTGCTTGCAAGACGTTCAAACCGTTGCGTTGCGCCAAATCTGCGTAAAATGCCTGACGTTCTACCCCAAACACGTCCACATCCGGCAAACGCGCCTTAAGGCAAAGTGCCGCAGCCCCAACCCCGCAGCCAAGATCCAAAGCTGTTTGCCCTGTCTTTGCCTCGACGCTGGCCGCCAGCAAAACAGGGTCTACACCCGCCCGATATCCCCGCCGTGGCTGCCACAGATGCAGTTTTCCACCCAGAAACGCGTCATATGTTAGGTCATTTTCCAAGGTCAATTTCATTATCACGCATCACCCGCACCGCAGCATCATGATCCCCGTCCCGTACCATCAGTCTACGGGGGAAGATTCCAATGCCACCTTCGAGCACGCTCATATTTACGTCCATTTGAAAACAATCTATATCCTCGCCTGACAGGAGGGCTGTCGCGAATGCAATGATCGTCGGGTCGGTTGTGCGCAAAAGTTCCTTCATACGCCAAGGGTTTACGCCTAAGGCACGCAACAGTCGAGAGACCTTGGGGAAACATCATGGACAGTGCCTTGGAAATCCAGAAACCACACGACCAGTTGGCCGCATTTTTAGCCGATGACATGGTCGCTGTGAACGCTTTGATCCGCGACCGCATGGCATCCGAACACGCCCCACGCATTCCAGAAGTCACCGCCCATCTGGTGGAAGCGGGCGGCAAGCGTTTGCGCCCCATGATGACACTGGCCGCGGCCCATATGTGTGGCTACGACGGTCCGTTCCACGTGCACTTGGCTGCGACGGTTGAGTTCATTCACACCGCAACTTTGCTGCATGATGATGTTGTAGATGAAAGCGGCCAACGCCGTGGACGCCCGACTGCCAACCTGCTTTGGGACAACAAATCATCTGTTTTGGTTGGGGATTATCTGTTTTCACGGTCCTTCCAGTTGATGGTCGAAACCGGATCATTGCGTGTGTTGGACATTTTGGCCAACGCATCCGCCACCATTGCGGAAGGCGAAGTCTTGCAACTGACCGCCGCGCAGGATCTGGCCACAACCGAAGCGATTTACCTGCAGGTTGTGCGCGGCAAGACAGCAGCTTTGTTTTCTGCGGCCACCGAAGTTGGGGGTGTGATTGCCGGGGCCGACGACGCGACGGTGCAGGCTTTGTATGACTACGGAGATGCTCTTGGGGTATCCTTCCAGATCGTGGATGATTTGCTGGATTACCAAGGCCAAGCGGCTGCCACAGGCAAAAACGTCGGCGACGACTTTCGCGAACGCAAATTGACGTTACCCGTTATCAAGGCAATTGCCTTGGCCGACGCAGAAGAACGCGCCTTCTGGCAACGCACGATCGAAAAAGGTGTGCAAGAGGACGGTGATCTGGATCACGCCCTGACCCTGTTGAACACGCATGGCACGCTGGCTGCAACGCGCGACGACGCTTTGGCTTGGGCTGAAAAAGGCAAGGCGGCTTTGGACGGATTGCCGGACCACCCTGTAAAGCAAATGCTGATTGATCTGGCGGATTACGTGGTGGATCGCGTCAACTAAGCACGCAAGGCTTTACCCACCAATCGGGATATGCCGTTGCAAGTTTGTGGGCTGCAGCTTGGGCTGCGGACGCTGTATCAAACAAAGCAAAGCACGTGGCCCCGGACCCCGACATCCGCACCAGATTTTGGCCATCGCAGGCCGCTAGCGCCGCAAGAACTGTGCCAATGTCAGGGGCTATTGTGATAGCAGCGGCTTGAAGATCGTTGCGCTGACGGTGCAACCACTGTGTAAAATCCACGCCATGTTGTGGCATGTCTTCCTGACCTAAATTGTCTTTTTGCGCCAAAGCCTGAAAAACCTGCGGGGTCGGCACATAGGCCCCCGAATTCACCAATACCGCAAAAAGCCGTGGCATATTGGCGACAGGGTTCACCACGTCACCGATGCCCTGCATCCGCGCCGCCCTGCCATATGAGCACACCGGCACATCAGCGCCCAGCTCCAACCCTGCATTGTCGCAGTCCAACGCACGCAGCAAAGCCCCCGCGTCGGACGAACCACCGCCAATTCCTGCCCCATGCGGAAGGTTCTTTTGTAAGGTCAAATGACCCGTCACACCTGCCAATTCCGCGGCTTTCCAAAGCAGGTTGCGCCCGTCGCACGGCACGCCCTTTGAAAAAGGGCCATCCACCTTCAGGGACATTTCAGGTGCTGGGGTGAAGGTTATCGCATCACCCACATCGGCAAACACAACCAAAGAATCGAGCAGATGATACCCATCTGCCCGCTGCCCTGTGACATGTAGTGTCAGGTTGATTTTAGCGGGTGCAAAGCACTCAGTTGTCATCGGCGACCTTCAAGGGATCGGCGCCTTCTTCTTCCAGCACCACATCCAAACCAACCTCAAGCTTGCGCCGAATGCGGTCAGGTTTCACGTCTTCACTGGCCGTGCCGTATTCAGCGAAAGACAAAGCCCGGCTCCATTGGAATTCAGCTTCGCGGGTGCGGCCAACAGCCCAATACACATCGCCCAAGTGGTCATTCACAACCGGGTCAACAGGCATCAATTCCACGGCGCGTTCCATATGTGCCACCGCTTCGCCGTAACGACCAAGCCGGTACAAAACCCATCCTAGACTGTCGACAATATAGCCGCTGTCTGGTTCTTTTGCGACGGCTTTTTCAATCATTCCAAGGGCTTCATCCAGATTGATCTGTTTTTCGACCATCGAGTAGCCTAGGTAATTCAACACCTGTGGCTGATCTGGGTTCAATGCCAAAGCTTGCCGGAAATCCGCTTCTGCCAAGTCCCAATTGTCCAAACGCTCATGGGCGATGGCACGGGCGTAGTGCGAAAACCAGCGCCCCCGCGCGTCGGGTTCCATCAGTTCTAGTGTCCGGTCATAGGCACCCACGGCATCGCTATAACGTTCTTGTTGCCGGTAGACATCGCCCAAAGTCGAAAACACAGGCGCCATATCAGGAAAGCGCCGCGACATTTGTTGCAGTGCCTCGATTGCGGCATCGGGCTTGCCACTGCGGCGCAGGGCAGCGGCGCGTCCCAACTGGGCCGCGTGGGTGGCCGCATGCCCGTCAGGGACAGATTCGTACGCTGCGATTGCCAGATCAAACTGTCCCAATTCCTCCAAAAGCGAAGCATTCAACAAAGCACTATCGATATGATCGGGGCGAATATACTGTGCCAGACGCGCATAAAGCAGCGTGTAATTTGCCCCGGCTTCACCGCGCAACACGTCTGCCAAGGTGTGGAACACTTCGGCATGGCCATCGCGGGCCGACGTCACATGGGTGAACGGCATCGTCTTGCCCGCTTCAAGACCTTCGATCAAACGCGCCAGTTCCGGATCAGAGGCCGCCCCAAAGGCCAGACGCAGTTTTTGCAGTGCATCTTCGTTGCGATCCAGTTGCGACAGGATTTCGGCACGCGCCATAATCCCACGCCGCATAATATTCAAAGCCCCGGCATCGTCCGACGCGTAAACGGCTTCGGCGGCGGCGAAATCGCCAGTCGACGCCAACGCCATCGCTTTTTGATAGCGTGCAAACCCGCCAAAGCTGGGTTCGTCCATCAATGCATCAAAACTGTCCAATGCCCCTTGCATATCCCCAAGACCGACCTTGGTCCAAGCGGCCAACAACCCGTCAACAAGGGGGCCAATTCCAAGTGTTTCTGCATCACGGGCTGCCAAAGTGGCAAAATCTTCGCGTTTGACCAGATCGGCAATCACCACCATATGCGCCGCCTGCGCACGGATCTCTGCATCTTCCATCAGCTTTGCAATCGGCAATGCCCTGTCCAACTGACCCAGCGACAAAAGCGACACAACCGCCCCGTCCATGAATTCTGCATTCTGAGCATCTCGTGCCAGCGCCTTGCTATAATACGCAGCCGCCTGTTTGAAATCGCTGTTTACAGCGGCCTCACGCCCCGCCAGATAGGCCCCCGCTGCAGACTGTGCCTGAGCAACATCCAAGCCAGAGAAAGACAAAACGCCCACAAGGGCAGACGACAGAAGAAAACGTAACACGCTCAGGGCACCTCTTGCTGGTTTTCCCTCAGGCTAACACGTTCCCGAAGATGCGCAATGGGGCGCACGGGGGTGTGATCGCTGTGCGGCAGTTCACCACGCATCAACATAACGGTGTCCCGGCACAGCAGCCCCCGCCGTCGCAAAGGCGCGGTCCACGGCGTGGCGGGTATCTGCAGGGTCAATCACCGCGTCAAATTCCAAGACACTTGCGGCGTTCAGCGCTTTGCCACGTGCATACAGTGCATCGATAAGACGCTGCAGCTCTGCTTCGCGTGCTTGGTCGTCTTCGATCGCTGCCAGATGGTCACGTGCGCCAAGCTTAACGGCCCCTTCGATGCCCATGGCACCCAATTCACCTGTCGGCCAAGCACAACAAAACTGAGGCCTGTCAAAACCGCCGCCGGCCATGGCCATGGCCCCTAACCCATAGGCTTTGCGCAAAATCACCGTCACCAAGGGTTGGCTGAAATGCGCCCCCGCCAGAAAAAGACGCGACACATGCGCCACTTGTCCTGTTGCTTCGACCTCGGGGCCGACCATAAACCCCGGAGTGTCACAAAGCGTTAGAACCGGCAGCCCCCAGGAATCGCAAAGCTGCAAAAAACGGGCAGCCTTATCGCCCGCCTGTGCATCAATGGCGCCACCAAGATGCAAGGGATTGTTTGCCAACAGTCCTAAGGGGCGGCCTTTCACACGGGCAAAACCGGTGATGATACCGTCCCCAAATTTCTGACGCAGCTCCAGAAAACTATCGTCGTCCACAATGCCTGCAATCGCGCGGCGCATGTCATAGGCGCGGGTCCGGTCGCTTGGCACAATATCGCGCAGATCCGCGTCGGGATTTTGCCACGACACAGTATCAGACATCCCCAAAACCTGTTTGGCGGCCAAAACCGCTGACCTTTCATCTTCGACCCGCAGATCGATCAATCCTGTTTCCATCTGCAAATCAGAAGGGCCGATATCTTTGGCGGCGAACCGCCCTAGCCCGCCCCCTTCGATCATCGCAGGTCCGCCCATGCCGACCCACGAATTTTTGGTGGCGATGCGAAGGTCACATACCCCGAAAAGGGCTGCGTTCCCCGCAAAGCAATATCCCGCCACAATTCCGATCTTGGGGCCTTTGTGGGCCGCAAAGTTACGAAAGGACGGCACATTCAACCCCGCTGCGATCAGCGGATCGACATCCACGTCATTGGGCCGCCCGCCACCCCCTTCGGCAAACAGCACGATGGGCAGTCGGTCGCGCCCGGCCACTTCGATCAAACGGTCCATTTTGCGGTGGTGCTGATAGCCTTGGGTGCCTGCCATCACCATGTAATCCACGGCCATGGCAGCGACGGGGCGCCCGTTGATCAACCCTGTGCCACAGATGATGCCATCCGCTTGAGCTTTGGCTTGGAGTTCTTCTTCCGTTTTGCGGGTCCGCTGGGCCGCAACAGCTAAGGCCCCGTATTCGTTAAACGTTTCGGCATCAAAAAGGTCTTCGATGTTTTCGCGGGCGGTGCGGTAGCCGCCTGCATGACGCTTGGCAACGGCGTCGGGGCGCGCACTATCGTGCAACATTCCCATTCTATTTTCAAATTCGATGAATTCAGGGCGTGGGACGTCGGGTTTCGCATCTACAGTGGTTTGTATCTGTGCCGCCTCAAACGACACCAAAGCCATGCCGCCATGCAGCTCATCTCCGACGGCCACGTGAACCGCCATGATCCGCACGTTTTCAGGTGCCAGAATTTCATGGCGCATTTTCATCAGTTCGGTGGCAATAAGAACGCCCCCTTTAGGCACCAAATCCCCAACAGCCACGCGCACTTCGGCGACCATTGCGGTTCCATCTGCTGTCAAAACTGTCATGGCACCCTCCGTTGTTACGACCAGACTGGAAGGCCCTTCGCGGCAACGCAAGGTTTTCGGGACGTCACAACAAAAAAGGGCAGGGAAATCCCCGCCCTTCTCAAACCAATTTAAGCCAGTTTACATGTTCGGGTAATTTGGCCCGTCGCCGCCTTGGGGCGTTGTCCAGTTGATGTTTTGGCTGGGGTCTTTGATGTCGCAGGTTTTGCAATGCACGCAGTTTTGGAAGTTGATCACGAACTTCGTGTCTTTCCCTGCCTCTTCGACAAATTCATACACACCCGCCGGGCAGTAGCGCGCTGACGGCCCTGCGTATTTGGCAAGGTTTACGCCCACTGGCACTGCGTCGTCTTTAAGGTGCAGGTGTGCGGGTTGGCTTTCTTCGTGGTTGGTGAAGGAAAACGCCACGTTGGTCAGCCGGTCAAAGGACAGCTTGCCGTCAGGTTTTGGATAGTCGATGGCCTTGTGCTTGGACGCTTCTTCTGTGCTGTCCGCATCGTTCTTGCCGTGGCCCAGCGTACCAAGCAGTGAGAAGCCCAACGTGTTGCACCACATGTCGAAGCCACCCACAGCCAAAGACGCTGTGAGGCCATATTTGGACCACAAGGGTTTGACGTTGCGCACTTTTTTGAGGTCTTGGCCGATGGCGCCTGTGCGCACTTCGTCCTCGTAGGCGTTCAATTCGTCCCCGGAACGATCAGCTTTGATCGCATCCATTGCAGCTTCTGCGGCCGCTTTGCCTGACAGCATCGCGTTGTGGTTGCCCTTGATGCGCGGCACGTTGACCATGCCCACGGAACAGCCCAACAGGGCCACGCCGGGTGCGACCATTTTGGGCATCGACTGGTAGCCGCCCTCGGAAATGGCGCGCGCGCCGTAAGCCACGCGTTTGCCGCCTTCCAAAAGGTCTTTCATCATCGGGTGATGCTTGAAGCGCTGGAATTCCATATATGGGAACAGGTGTGGGTTTTTGTAGTTCAGGTGAACAACGAAGCCCACGTAGACCTGATTGTTTTCAAGGTGATAAACGAAAGATCCGCCGCCTGCGTTGCTGCCCAAAGGCCAGCCCATCGTGTGGGTCACGGTGCCTTCTTTGTGCTTGGCAGGGTCGATTTCCCAGATTTCTTTCATGCCAAGGCCAAATTTTTGCGGTTCTTTGCCCTCAGAAAGGTTGTACTTGGCGATCACCTCTTTCGAAAGCGAGCCGCGCACACCTTCAGACAGGAACACATATTTGCCGTGCAGTTCCATGCCCGGCTCTGTGTTTTCGCCAATGCTACCGTCCGCTTCCAGCCCAAACACGCCAGCGACCACGCCTTTGACTTCGCCTTTGTCGCCGTAGACCAGTTCGGAACAAGACATGCCGGGGAAAATCTCGACACCCATTTCTTCGGCTTGTTCGGCCATCCAGCGGCACACGTTGCCCATAGATACGATGTAATTGTGGTGGTTGTTCATCAAAGGCGGCATCGGGAAGTTGGGGATGCGCAGCTTGCCCGCTTCGCCCAGCATGTAGAAGTTGTCTTCCTTCACCGGCGTGTTCAGCGGTGCACCTTTTTCTTTCCAGTCAGGGATCAATGCGTCCAAGCCGCAGGGGTCCAGAACTGCACCGGACAGGATATGTGCGCCCACTTCAGAGCCTTTTTCCAACACAACCACATTGCAGTCGGGGTCCAGCTGTTTCAGTCGAATGGCCGCAGACAGACCCGCAGGGCCAGCCCCCACGATCACAACGTCATATTCCATCGCTTCGCGTTCAATATCGGCCATCGTCAGAGGCTCCCTTTTCTAAATCTGCCACGCATCAAACTGCGCACGCAACTTTCGTTCGCGCTTGGCTAAACCACGTGCAAAGCCATTGCAATCGGGACATAGCGTAAATCAGAACCTTAAGCAGAATATGTCAGCATTATTGGGCGAAACGCGTCATTTTAACCCGAATTTTGGGCTAGGCGTGCACCCATAAGGCGCTGTCGGCAAATTTGGTCGCTTTCCACCAATCGGTGCGGCCTGCGCTGTAGTTGAAATTCGTACTACCCGCCTGGCTTTGCAGCGGCGCGGACACCGATCCGTCAGACAATCGCCGCGCCAGCCCGCCTGCGCCCTCAGGCACAACCATCGACACATGGCCAGAACGCCCGTCGTCTTTCCGCCGCGCAATAATCAATGCAACAGCACCCAGATTGGCGCTGTGTTGTACATCTGTGGGTGTAGAAACGCGTCGCCATCCGAAATCCTGCCCATAAGACACAAGCCAGCGAAACAGATCATTGGCCCGCATTTCGCGGATTGTATTTCCGTATCGGGGCGCCACCGAATGCCCCGCCTGCATCGCAGCCAATGCATCTGCCGTCCACCAGACCCGCGGCAGATAGGCACCTGCCAATGCGCAAAAATCATGGGCATAAATATTGCAAAACGTCAGGCCGGCACGGGGTTGATATCGGACATGCGTGTCCTGAGCCGGATTCAGATAGTTCACGATGCCCGCAAGATCATCACGCAGCGTATCCGGTGTGCTTCCAGTGCGCCCGGGCATTTTGGCCTCGTTCAGGGAATGTGCATTTGCGTTCTGCATCCGCGTGGTCACGGTGCCCGCCTTGCGCGGCATTTCCACGGGTGACATTGCGCCACCCGCAACTTTGGGGACAACCACAGGCGTTTTACCGTCCTTCAGGTACTGCGATGCGGCATAGCCATGAAACACGGTCCCTCCCATCTCGACCTCGATATGTTCAAACCCGTCTACGGCACTTTCCCCGAAACTGCGCACGGGCCAACCGCAGGGCAATTCGGCGACGACGTTTTTGGTCAAAGGCTGGCTGATCTTTGGGTTCATGCGCAAACGCAACGACGTTGTCATCGTTTCGACGTGCATCCACCGACCGAACGCCCGCAACGCCATGGGTTTGTCGACAACGGCCGTTCCGGCGGGCAAAGGCTTTGCCTGATTTAGATCCGGATTGGGCAGGCGCCGCGCGATTGCGAGGTAGTCACGCATATGTTCGCCGTAGAACTTGCCGCCCGACTGATGACCTTGCTTCAACCCTTTTGAGGCACGATAGCGGCCGGTATTGTAGGTGATGGCAATCGTCAGAAATTCAGCGTCTGTGATCGATGCCCGATCTTGCAGGCCGCGCTTTTTCAAACAGGATTTCAATTCCACCATGGCGTGGTGCAACGTGCCCGAGAAAGCTTCGTATTCGCGGTTCAAAAAGTAGTCGGGATTTGTTTTGAAAAACTGGATGTCGTATTGGAAAACACCAAAGCCGTGGCAGAACTTGTCGGGTCGTTTGAAGGCGAATTTGTAGCCATCAATATGGGCGGCCATGTCCAGCAAAGCTGTGCGCGCGATTTGAAACATTTGTGCGCCCTTGGGGGCGGCATCAAGGTGGGCGCGGGTTTTGGGAAACGCGCGTCTGTTGGGCGCATCCAGCGTGTCACCGCAACACAATCGCACGACGTCTTCGGGACTTAGCCCCGCCTTCTTGCGCAATACACCCCAGATACTTCCGGTTTCCTGAAACGCCAGGGCGCACAGCATATCGGGATCGAACACTGTGTCTTGGGTGGCCTGTGCCATTTCGGCAAAAAACTGATCTTTGAACCACTGAATATGATCTGAAACGGCCATAATTGACCTCCCTTTAACGCAAAAATACTTAATCTAATGCGGCAAAGGTTAACGGGTGCAATGATTCCACTCAAGGCGTTGAATTCATGACCCTGCGGGGGTGTCCCCCATCACACATCACCTCGCAGGGGTGTCCCCCATAACATATCACCCCGCAGGGGTGTCTCCCATAACATATCGCGGCCCTACGCCCATTTCTGCAGCAGCGTCCGCGGGATTATACAGTGCGCAGTTCGGCAAACTTAAACATCCACACCCAATGCACCCGTCAAGATTATCACGCAAACGCGTCATCGCATCAATGCGCGTATCCAAAGCTGCACGAAAGCCACGGCTGATGCGGGCCCAATCGGCTTTCGTCGGGGTGCGCCCGCCCGGCAATCTATCAAGTTCCACCTTTATCTGCGGCAACGTAAACCCAAATTGCTGTGCTATCATCACAAAGCTGAGCCGACGCAAATCTGCCCTTTCAAAGCGTCGCTGGCCCCCGGCGTTCCGCCAAGGCTGGATCAATCCTTGCGCCTCATAATAGCGGATCGCAGACACGGCCAATCCTGTGCGCTGCGCTAGATCACCTATGGTCATTCCATCTTTTGCCATGTGCTGTTCCTATCGAAAAAAATATCTTGACCTAAAGTTAGGTTTAGAAATTACAGTAAGACAAGATACAATGAAAGGAAAAACGATGACCGCCATGTTAGAACACGCAAATTACACCGTTTCCAACATCGAAAAGACAGCCGCATGGATGCAGGATCTGTTTGGCTGGCATATCCGCTGGCAAGGTGACAGCGCCTTAACGGGGCAATCGATGCATGTCGGCACGGACACCCACTATCTGGCGCTGTACACCCGTGAAGATGCAAAACCACGGCAGGAAAATTCCTATGATACCGTCGGCGGGCTGAACCACATCGCTGTTGTGGTCGACGACATTCACGACATGCGCAAAAGGGTAAAGGCTGCAGGGTTCACCCCTGGTGAACATCACGATTATGAACCTGGACAGCGGTTTTATTTCCATGACGATGACGGGATCGAATATGAAGTCGTGCAATACGACTGAAACACGCCTAAACCATGCTCAGCGCTTGCAATTCCCATCCGCTTTGGTTCAATTGCAAGCGTATTACTTAACGGCGGCCCATGTGGTCGCCTTTTGACAGTTGGACAGGTGCCATGGAAAAGATCCCAATGACCCGCGCAGGGTATACCGCTTTGGAAGTTGAACTGAAGCAGCTCAAAACCGTTGAGCGTCCGACCATCATCAAAGCCATCGCAGAAGCGCGCGAACATGGTGATTTGTCTGAAAACGCCGAATACCATTCCGCCAAGGAAAAACAGTCTTTTATCGAAGGCCGCGTCAAGGAATTGGAAGGCGCCATTTCACTTGCAGATGTGATTGACCCGTCCAAGCTTTCGGGCTCTATCAAATTCGGCGCCAAGGTCACATTGGTAGACGAAGACACCGACGAAGAAAAAACCTATCAGATTGTTGGTGAATACGAAGCCAACATTGAAGCCGGATTGCTGAACATCAAATCCCCCATTGCGCGGGCTTTGATTGGTAAAGAAGAAGGTGACAGCGTCGATGTGCGGACACCGGGCGGCGTCAAATCTTACGAAGTGCTCAGCGTCATTTATGCCTGAACTGTCGACGGGACACCCACGTCATGGCCGATAAACCAACAAGCGCAAAGTCAACCCAAGCCAAACCCACGCCGCTTGGCATCTATGACCGTCCACAAAAGGATGGCATTTCCGGTATCGAAGTGATTGCCATAGCGCTTAGCGCTTTGTGGTTGCTGGGCGCTGCGATTTTCTTTGTGTTTTTGCCATCGGACGCCGCCACGTCGGACACGGGTGGCTTGCGGTTTTTGATGACGATGCTGGCTATATTCATGCCCGTTGCAATGATCTGGGTGGCCGCCACAGCAGCCCGCGCCAGCCGGGTCATGCGCGAAGAAAGCCAGCGCTTGCAGGCCGCAATCGACGCAATCCGTCAAGCGTATATTGCGCAATCCCAAGGCCGCGATCTTGGCGCGGAACCCTCTGTTTCGCGCAAGCTTGATGAAATTGCCGCAGCGGCCCGAAAAACCGAAACGGCGTTGGCCACCTTTTCGACCCGCCGCGAAGCCGAGGAAGCACAACGTCCTGCCCCTACCCCCAAAATTGCTGCCGACGATCAACCTGCATTGGCCTTGGGCACAACAGCCGAAGATATCACACCGCCCCTGCCCAACGGTGATTTTGTCCGCGCGATGAATTTCCCTGAAACGGCCGAGGACGAAGCCGGCTTTGCGGCTTTGCGTTTGGCATTGAAAGACCGCACCGCGTCACAGCTGGTGCAAGCCGCGCAAGATGTGCTGACCCTGCTCAGCCAGGACGGCATTTACATGGATGATTTGCGCCCCGACCGAGCCCGCCCCGAAGTCTGGCGCCAGTTTGCTGCCGGTGGACGGGGCCGCGAGATTGCTGCCTTGGGCGGTGTCCGCGATCGGTCTTCGCTGGCGTTGACCGCAGGCCGCATGAAGCAAGATCCGATTTTCCGCGACGCTGCACACCATTTCCTGCGTCGCTTCGACAAGCAGTTTGCGGAGTTTGCCCAGGACGCAACAGACAGCGAGATTTCGGCACTGGCCGACACACGAACGGCCCGCGCCTTTATGTTGTTAGGGCGCGTTGCCGGTACTTTTGATTAACGCGTTTTAGCTTTAGGCGTTGTCACCGCATGTGGGGGCGATCCGTGCAACATTTTGTGTGTCGAACGTAGCGGTGTACCCTTTGCCAGCGACTGTGAACGCCATTTGTGCCCCTTGCATTTCGGACCCCGACACGCGGATTTGACCCAGTTCCGAAGCCGTCAAACGATCATCAACGTCGATGGTAAACGATACTTTGGCACCTGATGGCAGACCTGCAAGTGGTAAGCTGAGCATCTCGGCCCCATCCGCCACGGCCAAAGTGCCTGCGTCACTGCGAAACGGTTGAAACACTTCAACACCCGCGCCGCCGCCCTCAGTGTCAAAAATTAATCGCCCTTTTGACGGGGCCAGGTCCAACGAAATTTCGGTCACATCCAAAGCGGACGCCCCTGTGTTGGTGATCACAAAACGATCCACAGGTGCCCCTTCAACGAAGCGGGCCTCCAAGGGAACACCGCAGGTCGCGGACATTGCGGCGATCGGGGCCGCCATGGCAAGAAAACTGATGGGAAGAATTCGGCGCATGTTAGGGCCTCCTTTAGCTATAGAAAAAGCTAGCCCAACACGCACTAAAGGCAATCAATCAGGGCGTATTACTTTGAAACGTCAGCGATGTAGGCAATGACATTCGTAATATCATCTTCCTTTTTCAGTCCGTTGAATGCCATTTTTGTCCCTTTGACCAAGGACTTGGGCTTTGCCAAGAATGCCGACAACGTCTCAATATCCCAAACCAGACCGGATGCTGCCATAGCTTTGGAATATTTGAACCCTTCCACCGCCGCAGCCTGCGCCCCCACAATCTGGTACAAAGTCGGGCCAGTACCATTTTTGCCCGCTTTCAGCTTGTGGCAGGCTTTGCATTTTTTAAAGACCTTTTTGCCAGCATCCACGTCCCCTGCAACTGCAGCGACCTGAGTAGGGGCCGGGGCCGCGGGCGCGACCTCAGCTTTTGTGTCGTCCATGGTGAACATCAAGCGTAGGGTTACAGGCGTGGTGCGCGTGATGCCCGGCAGTTTTGCCAATTCCATCAGTTTGTCGACGCCGGCTGTGATGCCCAGATCATCGGTGCCAACAAAGATCATGTCGTTGGTGGTGATCATAACTTGGGTATCAGACACACGCAGCGCAAACATTTCTGCCTCGACTTCGATGTCCGCCCCAAGGAACGACAACACCGCCGCAACGTCGATCACATCCGACGCGCCCACGGCCATTGCGGACATCTCGGCCATGTCGACTTCCGCGTTCAGGATCGCTTTGGGTGCGCCTTTGAACACGAACTCACCAAAGCGTTCGTTTCGTATATCGATGTTCGTTTGAACGGACGTCAGATCGATCTCGATGGCCACAGCGCCTTGTGCGCTGACACCTCCCGAAATGGTTTCAAAGCTGTGGACTTCGCCAACGCTGTCTTTCTTGACCGATCCAAAGGCCAGCTTTGACGCAGAGGCATCCAACGTCCAACTGGTGGATGTATGTCCATCGGCGGTTGCCGCGTGGCCTGACAATGTAACAGCCGCGATGACTGCGGCGCGCATAATTTTATTGAGCATAGTGCCCTCCCAGATTGCTATTTTTAAGCACCGCAACAGCGGCTCTATCCAAACAACACGGGGAGGGCAGGTTTTATTCAGGCCATCTTGGGAAAATAATCTTCACAATCGCCTTCGCGGTACACATCCGCCGTGCAGCAATGCAATCCGCCGCCAAAGGCATAGGCATCGCGCAACTCGACCTCAACGACGTTCATGCCCAGCTTGTCCATCTGCTCGGCTTGGTAAACCTCTGATTTTTCGACACACACAGTTTTTGGATCAAGAACCAGCACGTTCATCGACAACCACGTCGAGGAATAGCAAAGCGGCGGCGGTGCATTGTGTGCGGGCTGCGCGGCATCCACGATGTCCCATCCGTTGTCATTGTACATCTTGCGTTGCTCTTCGGGCAAACGACGCTGCGGGTTGTTCAAGATCAGTCCGGGCCGCAACGGTGTAAAGGTTGCGTCAATGTGGATCGGATAAGGATCGCCGGGGAAGTTCACCGTATGCACACGGTGATCCGGGAAGTGACGGCGCAACCATTCGATGCCCTTCAGGTTCGTCGTGAACCCGTGCTGCACCACCAAATCGCGCCCGAAACGCAAAACATCTGCCGCATCAAACAACGGCTCTTCTTCAGTGGTGACAAAGAACTTTTCTTCGGCCCATTGCAGCCGTTTTTCGACGCCGATTTTGTCGCTTAGATAATCAGGGTGATAATCCGCATCGGTCAGACGGGGTTTTGGTGCAGATTCGTGGCGAAAGTTGGGGTCTTCATTAAAGTACCGCTGCATCAACGGGCGATAGTTCAAGTATTCGAACCAGCGGCAGCGATAAGACATCGTTGCCTCCAGCATTTCGGACCCTACCGTCAACAACACATCGCGCGGCGGCATGCATCCAAACTGGCTTTCGGTGTGAAAGTCGGGGGTGGTGGCGGGCAAGGAATGGTCGATGGAATCGGGCCGATCCACACGCACACCGCGTTTCACCAGCATATCGGCAAAGTTATCCAGCAACTCATTGCCGCGATCGATCATTTCCTGCGGACGACGCCCCCATTGCCCGCGCATATCGCTGTCTTCGGGCACTTTTGCATCCAAGGCAGGTTCTTCAGGCGGGATATGACAATCATCGGCACGACCAACGATGACATGACGCAATGGATCCCATTCGTTCCAACTGTTGACGATTGTGGGTTCGGCGGGTGTATCAGGCTTTTGTGTCATGGCTTTGTCGTAGCCACTGCATGGCCCCAAAACAAGCGCCGGTTTGCGCAAAACATCAGCAGAAAACGACACGTTCGCGGATCGGTTGCAGTTTTCCCTCGTCCAGCGTCGCATTCGCACTAACTGGAGCGTTATGTCAAAGCTGATTTCATTCTCCGGCTTGCCCGGAACAGGCAAATCATCCTTGGCTGTCGCTTTGGCAAAACAAACCCGCGCCATCTATCTTGATGTGGCATCCATCAACGCATCCCTTACACAGAACCTGCAATCGCAAGAGGTGGATCAAGACGCCGCCTACTGTGCAGCACAAGCCGTTGCCGAAACAAATTTGAAATTGCGGCGCAGTGTGATCATTGACGCAATCAATCCAACGGCACGGTTTCATGACATGTGGGCGCACAGTGCCAAGCGCAGCAACTCAAGCCTGTTTTGGGTGACGCTGACATGTTCCGACTTTGCCATGCACCGCGACAGGATTGCCGCCCGCAACACCCCACCCATTTGGCCTGATGTGCAACGACACCCGTTTGATCCACACCCGCGGCCCCAGTTGAACCTTGATACCGCAAAACTAACACAGGACGCTTGCCTGATGCGCATCATGAAGGCGCTAAAAGACTATGACAGGAAGCTGCTGAAGGGAATGTAGCGCACAGTGTCACCCGGTGTGATGGTCGCGGCCCCGTCGGGCAATTCCACCAACCCTTCCGCCCAGCTTAATCCGCTGATGCGCCCCGATCCCTCGGATTTGAATATCTCGACGCGTTCCTCCACCATACGGGCGCGTAGGTATTCGCGCCGTCCCGGTTTTTTTCTTTTGGAAAAAGCCGCAGGCACGTCGAAACCTTGGGGTATGCGCCACCCTGCCCCCGCCAACAGTCCAAAGGCGGGCCCTGCAAAAACAAGCGCACACACAAGTGCCGCCACCGGATTGCCCGGCAGACCAAAAACAGGGGTGCCTTGCCACAATCCCAAAGCCAGTGGCCGCCCCGGTTTTATGGCAATCCGCCACATCTGCATGGCACCTGCATCTGTCAGCAGCGCCGACACGTGGTCTTCATCTCCCGCTGACGCGCCGCCGCTGGTCAGCACGACATCCGCTTGCGCAGTGGCCCGATCCAGACAGGCCGCCAAAGCATCGCGGTTGTCAGCGACCCGTCCCATATCAACAGGCACATGCCCCATTTGCGCGATCAGCCCAAGCAGCATGGGGCGGTTTGCATCATAGATTTGCCCCGGCTGTGCGGTTGCGCCCGCCTCGACCAGTTCGTCCCCAGTTGAGACAACCGCCACACGCAAAGGCTGGCGTGCCGCAACACGGTCCACGCCCGTGGCCGCCATCAGCGCGACATCTGCAGCCGTCACGCGGCGGCCCGCAGGCAGTATCACTTGCGCGACCTCTATGTCTTCACCGGCCTTTCGCGTGTTTGCGCCGCACTTTATGGGACCGTTGAACGCAATTTGGCCCGCACCCACTGTGACGTCTTCTTGCAGCACAACCGTATCGACACCGTCAGGCAATGCCGCACCCGTTAAAATCCGCATTGCATGACCTCCGGGCACGGCGTCCATATGGCGCAGGCCGGCCGCGGCACGACCTTCTGCCAGTGGCATCACATGTGGGCCTTCACCACGACCACCCGCGAAGCCGTACCCATCAACGGCCGTGTTGGGCAGCGGTGGGTTGGACCGCAAAGCAGTCACATCTTGCGCCAAAACCCGCCCCACGGACGATGTGCCCAAGACGTCCTCTAACGCAGTCACAGGGGTCAATCGCGTCTCCAACAAAGCCAACGCGTCGTCGACAGGTGTCCATTGAATTCCGGCAGGCAGCGCAAAACAATCGTTTGTCAGTTTGGGTGGCTTAGGGGCCGTATAAAGTCCCTTGCGCAACGTGTCTTCAAATCCAAGCCCGAGAATCCAGCCTTCTAGCGGATGACCTTCACCCAGCATCGTCTCCAACGCGGCCCCGTCCAGCGCGGCAAAGGCTTGCGCCATCACACGGACCTGCGCACGGTCCTTGATCTCATCGGGGCCTTGCAGCTTTGCCACATCGACGCCCAACATCGACGGATAAATTTCCGCCAACACAATCGGTGTTGTCGCAGGTTGGAACGGGCTTACCGACACATCCGCGCCAAAGCGCTCCCGCAGCCCCTGAAGACGGGCCAATCCCAACAAGGCCTGCGATCCCACAGACCCTGTTGTAAACAGTTTCCAACACGGCTGCGCCCCTTTGATCTGTTGTTCAACAGCGCGGCGTTCCGTCATGCCATGTCCGTGACGCAAAGTACCTTTTGCGGGCAGATCCGGCCCGTCTTGCCCAGCAGGGCATCCCCAGAATGGTCCCACACCGGGAAACAACCGGTTCAATTGCTTTGCCACATCCCAACGGTTGTTGGCATTGTCGTCACTGTCCGTCACGCGCCGCGCGAAATCCGCCCAAAGCGCCAGCGGATCGGCCTGCCCCGTCACGGTCTGCGCGAACCCGTCGGGATAGCCGAAAGGAAAATCGAACCCCGCCAACACGCGCCGTCCAGCGGCCAGTTCTACGGCCAGCAACGTCTCTAGCTGCATCATGACATCTGCGCGCGTGCGGTGGTACGTGCAGGTCGCAGCTCCGCCATCCTTGACAACAGCCATCCAAATCGCGTCCGCGCTGGGGCGTTTCGGCGATGGCGCTTTGGACGCGGACCAATCGACCATGACGATGGTGTCAAACCCGGTCACAGCCCGACGTGCTCCAAAATGAAATCCGCCACAGAAGACGTATCGTTCAAATCAAACACAGGACGATCCAACGTCAGCTCAACATCCGCCGCAACGGCCTTGATCGTGGGGTCATCCGGCGCAATCAGGGCGTTGCCCGTTTCGGCACGGTGCGCTTCCACTTTGGGATGCGCATCGCGTTTGTAGCCCTCGATCAACACCAGATCGACGGGGGCAAGCTTGCCCAACAAAGTCGCAAGCGTTGGCTCTTCTTCGTCTCGCAATTCATGCATCAAGGCAAAGCGGTTGCGCGAGGCCAGCAAGACCTCTGTCGCGCCGGCCACGCGGTGGCGGTGGCTGTCTTTGCCTTCGTGATCCACGTCAAATGTGTGGTGCGCGTGTTTAATCGTAGACACCGAAAACCCGCGCCCCGTGATCTCGGTCACAAGCCGTTCCATCAGGCCGGTTTTACCTGCGTTCTTCCAGCCTACAACGCCAAAGATTTTCATAACATCGCCTGTGCTTTGGCCAGATCATCTGGGGTGTTTACGTTAAAAAATGCATCCTCAGACGGGAACATCGCAAGGCGGCCATTGTGGCCATCCGTCCATTGCACCACCTTGCGGGTCCCTGCGTTGAGGGCAGCGCGCAGGTCGTCGCGCAATGCGACGGGCCATAATCCAAACGTCGGGTGGCGCAGTTTGTTGCGATCCGGGTGCGGTGTCGCGGCAAGTGCAAGCGGATGCGCCATGCCCTGTGCGGCAGCTTGCAAACACGTCACCAAGTCCGTTGGGAAAAACGGCGTGTCAGCGGCGGCGGTAACAACGGTGTCTGCCCCTTTGGTCGCGGCGTAATCCATGCCTGCCAGCACGCCAGCCAAAGGGCCTGCGAACCCGTCGATACTGTCTGCGATCACAGGCAAATCGAAAGGCGCAAAACGCGATGGCGCGCCATTGGCATTAAGCGCCAGCCCATCCACTTGGGGGCCGAGACGGTCGATGACATGCTGCAAGAGTGTCTTTTCACCAAGCGCCAACATACCTTTGTCGCCACCACCCATGCGCGTGGCCTGCCCCCCAGCGAGGATAATGCCAACGGGCCGCGTCATTGTCCGCTTCTCCACATGTTTTTGATATGCTGCGCTGTATCTTTTGCGTTCTCGCCCAAAGCATGCGCCGGAACCAACACCCCAGTCCCGCCCATTGAAAACGCAAGAATACCTTTTTTGAACGACACGCCGGTCACCTCGGTCCAAGGCGTTTTCATCTGCACATCTCCATAGGTGTAGTCCATGCCAACCGGCGTGCAGGTGACCTTATGAGGTTTGTTGATCAATCGAGCCAACGACGCATCCCGCGGTTTTGCCAAGCCTTTAATAACGATCCAAAATATCCCAAGCGTCACAGTCAAATATAGCGCCAAGCCCCACCATGTGCCCATGTTGTCCGTGCCAATTACCTTAAATTGAAACAACATCCCAAGGACAAGGGCGCCCAGACCCCACGCTGATTGCGAAACAATCGCTTGCAATTTTGTCCACCCCGGAAACAGCGCCCAATACAAGATTGTACCGCCCCGCTTTATCTCTCGGGCTGATAACTCGTATTCAAACGTCAAAACCTGCGCGGTCATCGACTGCCTTTCCGCCCCGCTTTGCGCGGCTCTTCCTTGATGGCTTGCGGGTCCGCGTCCCAGACAAGCCGTTCCTGCCCAGACAAACACATGAACCTTTGCCCCCGCATACGTCCGATCAGTGTCAGCCCCACTTGTTGCGCGATTTCGACGCCCCACGCTGTGAAACCTGATCGGGACGCCAGCACAGGGATGCCCATCATCGCTGTTTTGATCACCATCTCGGACGTCATGCGCCCCGTGGTGTAAAGCACCTTGTCGGCGGCAGTGGTTCCGGTCTGCATCATCCAGCCTGCGATCTTGTCGACAGCATTGTGACGACCCACGTCTTCCATATAAACCAAAGGCTGGTCGCCATGACACAGGACCGTGCCGTGGATCGCGCCAGCCTCAAGATAAAGGCTTGGGGTGCGGTTAATCTTGGCTGCCAGCGCGTAAAGATCAGAGGTTCTGACTTGGGTCGCGGGCAACACCAAACCCTCAAGCCCTTCCATCATATCGCCAAAGACCGTGCCAACAGCACAGCCTGAGGTTCGTGTCTTTTTCTTCAGCTTTTCTTCGTGGTCGGTTTGTACCTCCGTGCGCACCACTACAACCTCAAGCTCTTCATCGAAGTCTACGGCAGTGACCACATCAGTGTCCGATAACATGCCCTGATTGCGCAAAAAGCCCAGCGCCAGGTATTCGGGATAGTCCCCAATTGTCATCGCTGTGACAATTTCCTGAGCGTTGAGAAAAATCGTCAAAGGGCGTTCTTCGACCACGGAAATCTGCGTGATGTTGCCCAGATGATCGGTGCCCGAAACTGCCCGCGTCAAACCGGCACGGCCCGGATCCGGAGCAATCAAATAGCCGTCAGTGTCGTCGCGTTTGGCCAATTGCATACCCCTGTGAAGCCAGCTAATCCTTTACCATAACCTAAGGCGTCGCAATGGCCATCACCACCACCAAATCCGCCTATTGGAAGGGCTTTTTCGACGGCGCACCGTTTGTTGCAGTTGCAGCGCCGTTCGCCGCGCTGTTCGGTGTGCTTGGGACAGAAGCCGGGTTGAACCTGTTCGAGGTGATGATGTTTTCGGTTGCTGTCATTGCAGGGGCCGCGCAATTCACCGCATTGCAGCTTATGCAAGAAAACGCCCCCACGCTTATTGTGTTGATTTCGGCGCTGGCGGTGAACCTGCGGGTGGCAATGTATTCGGCGGCGCTGACGCCCTATCTTGGCCATGCGCCGATCTGGAAACGCGCCATTGCGTCCTATCTGCTGGTGGATCAAAGCTATGCGCTTTCGCATGCGACATTTGATGATGCACCGGACATGACAACGCCGCAACGCTACGCCTATTACTTCGGAACATGCACGCTGGTGATGATTGCGTGGTTTTCATGCAGCTTTGCAGGGGCCGCTTTGGGCACAGCCTTGCCCGCCAATATCCCGCTGGATTTTGCGCTGCCTATCACGTTTTTGTCCATGGCTGCCCCCATGATGCGCACGGTGCCCCATTTGATCGCAGCAGCCACTGCGATTGTGGTCAGTCTGGCCGCAGTGTCCGTGCCATATTCGTTGGGACTTATTATTGCGGGGGCGGCTGGCATGGCGGCTGGCGCACAGGCGGAACTTTGGTTTGAAAAGCGCGGCATGACATGAGCGGGTCAGGCGCCTTATGGTTTATCATTGTCGCGCTGGGTGTGGGCAGCTTCTTGCTGCGTTTCTCCTTTATCGGGCTGGTCGGTAACCGGCCCTTGCCGCCATGGTTGTTGCGGCACTTGCGGTATACTGCCGTTGCAATTTTACCCGCACTGGTCACGCCTGTGGTTGTGTTTTCCAATGAAAGCGGGACGGGACCGGAACCCATACGTTTGACGGCGGCAGTTGCAACTTTGGTGGTTGGCATCTGGGGCAAAAATACGATTTTGACGATTGCCACCGGTGCAATCATCCTATCGGGCGGTCTTTATTTGTTTGGCTAGCAGATTTGCGCCACGCATCAACCGCAGCACAATACGGACGGGACGGTGGGCGGGGCGCCTTGAGCAACTGCTCAAAAGCGCTGCACGGCGGCTAAAGTTGAACTTTAGCCACACCGTCAACAATCGTGCCTTCATCGTCTTCATAGTAACGATCAGTCACAACGCCCGGACGTGTTTCAAACTGTTGCATCAGTTTTTTAGGGAAATAAGTGACCTTGATGTCTTCAAAGCCGGGAATTTGCTGCAAAAGGCTGGTGGTGGAATTGGTGCACGCCGCTTGGGACACCGGGCCACGGGCCTTAATCAGTTGCAATGCCAGCTCCGCCTGTTGCGGGGTCACTTCGACCTCTTGGGTCACAACATGATACGCCACCCGTGCATGGGCACTTTTGTAAGCGGCGAAAACAACGGGACGAATACCAAACAAGACATCGTCTTGTTGCGGCACGGCGTCGTTGTAAAAGGATCCCGCAGGATCAAATATGACCCGTTGTGATCCATTCACCATCAAAGCTGTGTGTGCACCACTGCCTGACGTATTGCTGATCATGGTGATCAAAGTGATCGTCGCGGGACCGGGATGGCGGTAGGCTTCTTCCAGAACACGGGTGTCACTTGCCTGTGGCCCCTTTGGGCCTTCAGCACAGGCACCAAGGACTGCAACAACGGCCAAAGCCGCACAAATACGCATCATACCAAACGCCCCCCAGCGCCACCAAAAACAGGTTTAACGGGCGAAAAGCGCCATAAACACAAGAATTCCAACAATCGCCACGCAGGACCATGTTGTGAATTTGATGAACCCGTCAAAGGTGCTTTGTTGCACTTTGGTGTCCATTTCGCCGTGTTTGTGATCTGCCATGATCTTATTCCTTCAATCTTGCCAAGTTGGGTCGGGACTTACACCAAGCCAAACGCCCTGTCACCACGTCAAAGCGGCGCAGGGCTTACTTTATGGCGTTAATCTGCGTTAAGCATCATCAAGGTCTTGCGCCAGACGAAATCCGATCCGCTTGGGCTCGGCCTGTTCGACGGCTTTGGGCAAAGCCCGCAGCATGACATTCAGCTGACTGACGTGTTGAACAAGCTGTGTCTTCGATCCGCTTGGATCCGATCCGTAGAACGTGACGATGTCAGGGTCGTAGTACCCCATGCCTTCAATGCGCAAAACACCAGCGTCACCGCCAGTAAAGCCCATGGCCATCTCATGTTCGTTGTCCAGATCTTCTTCAAAGTTCTTGAGATAGATAATCAGCCGCTCATAAGCCCATTGCGCAGGGCTTTTCTTGCCCACCGGAGTCTTTTTGACACCATCGGGCACAGGCTTTTGCGCCGCGTTCTTGGCTTTTGGGTCGGCATGCACCTCGTGCACTTTGGGCAGCGCGTCGGCTTCTTCTGCTTCTGCTGCTGTTTTTACCTGTTCGCCCATCGATCATCCTTTTGGCCGTTATTGTTTGGCTTGATAGACCCACGCGCCATCGTCCCGTAAAGAACGCGTCGCTTGACCCATCTGGTAAAGGTGCGACAAATGCGCAGCGGCTTCAACCATCGCCAGCCCATATTCGCCCTCACCTATCGATCTTTTGAACAAAGGCGCGAAGCACTCCGTCGCTGATTTCGGTGTGTCGATGTAGGCCTCAAGGCGCTTTAAGGCACCGTGGTGATTCTCTATCAATTGGCGCATGCGTGTCGGCAGCCCCGTAAATGGCAGCTTATGCCCCCCCAACACCAGATGATCTTCCCGTGCCAGTGTCGCAAGCCGCTCGCACGCTTCTAACCAATCGCCAATCGGATCAGCCATCGGTTCAGTCGCATAAATTCCGACATTCGGACTGATAGAGGACAAAATCTGATCCCCCGCAATCACCAGATTGTCATCGCGCGACCACAGCGTCGCATGTTCAGGCGCATGCCCGTTGCCCATATGCACATCCCACGTGCGCCCGCCGATCGTGATCACATCGTCTTGTTTGATGCGGGTGTACCCCAAAGGCATCGGCGCCACGATATCCCCGAAATTGAACGGGCGTTCCTTGGCGCGTTTGTCGAAAAGCTCCGGGTTCATGCCGCAGCGTTTGTAAAATTCCAGAGATTCCGCATTTGGCACGTCCTGCACATCAAGCGTCAACATGCGTGCCATCAACCACGCGGTGCGGGTGGTGATCATTTCCGCGCCAAAGTCGCTTTGCAGCCATCCCGCCAAACCAATATGATCGGGGTGATGATGCGTGACCAGAACGCGCGTGATCGGCTTGCCTGCAAGCGGGCCGTCCATCATCTCTTGCCAGATCGCTTTGGTCTTCTTCGACGCAAAGCCAGTGTCTACGACCGTCCAGCCATCCCCGTCGTCCAACGCGTAAACGTTGACGTGATCCAGCTTCATGGGCAGCGGTAGGCGAAACCACAACACCCCGTCAGCCACCTCAACAGGAACGCCATGATCCGGCGGTGTGTCCCATGGATATCTCAGCCCTGTGGGCGCCCCGTCAGCCATTATGCTTGCAACTCCTCGATGCTCATGTCGAACAACCCCTTTGCCCCTTCTGTGGCATGGGTCAGATGGCCTGTATATTCAGGCAGCAATCGTTTGATATAGAACCGCGCAAGGCGTTCACGCGCGCCCCCAGGCGTGTCGGCCAAGGCCGTCGTCAATTGAAGGTGCCCGCCCAAAACGCGGCCCCATGCCATAAGATAGGGAAACGCACCCGCGAACCGTTCATCAACATCAGACTGCCCCACCATCCATTCGGTGGCCTCACGCAAGGATTCGGCAGCATCCCACACAGCGCCAGCCATGTTAGGAAAGCGTCCGCGCGATGCTTCGGCCTGTTTTTCGATTTCCTCAAGCAAAGCAAAAGCAGCTTCGCCCCCGTCCATCAATTTACGGCCCACAAGGTCCATGGCCTGGATGCCATTGGTGCCCTCATAAATCGCTGTCACACGCACGTCGCGCACAAACTGTGCAGCCCCTGTTTCTTCGATAAAGCCCATGCCACCATGCACCTGAATGCCCGTATTGGCCACAGATTGGCCGATCTCGGTGCCAAAGGCTTTGGCGATGGGCGTTAAAAACGCGGCGCGGGCAGCCCATGTGGCATCGTCCGTGGCCGCGGCCATATCAATCGCTATCGCGCAGCTTAAAGCTATGGCCCGTGCCGCGTAGCTGTCGGCCTTCATCGACATCAACATACGGCGCACATCGGCGTGATCCACGATAGTGCCGCCGCCCTGTCGCGCAACGCGGCCCTGCTTGCGGTCCACTGCATATGCCAGCGCATAGTTGTAAGCTGCATGCGCAATGCCAACGCCCTGTGCACCAACACCCAATCGCGCATTGTTCATCATTGTAAACATGGCAGCCATGCCGCCGCCTTCTGGCCCGACAAGCCAACCCGTCGCACCCGAATACTGCATCACGCAAGTCGGAGAGCCATGAAGCCCCATCTTATGTTCCAGACTGACCACATTCAGGCTGTTGGCCACACCGGGGTTTCCGGCGTCATCAGGGATACGTTTTGGCACCAGAAACAGACTGATACCTTTGGTGCCGGTTGGCGCTCCGGGCATCCGCGCCAGCACCAAATGGCACACATTCTGCACCACATCGCTGTCGCCCCAACTGATGTAAATCTTTTGGCCCGTGATGGCGTAAGTTCCATCACCGTTGTCTTCGGCCTTTGTGGTCAAAGCCCCAACATCCGATCCAGCCTGTGGCTCTGTCAGGTTCATCGTGCCGTTCCATTCACCGGAAATCAGCTTGGGCAAGAACCGCGCCTTCAGATCGTCAGACGCATGATGCTCCAACGCCTCGATCTGGCCCTGGCTCATCATCGGAACCAATTGCAGCGCAAGGCAGGCCCCGCTCATCATTTCGTTGACAGACGTGGTCAGCGCAATGGGCAATCCCATCCCGCCATTTTCTGGACGCGCATTCATGCCCACCCAACCACCTTCCGCGATGGCTGTGTATGCTTCTATGTACCCTGCGGCGGTGCGCACCACGCCATTTTCCAAATGCGTGGGATCAAGATCACCGGCACGGTTCACCGGCGCGATCACCTCTTCGCACATTTTGCCAGCTTCCAACAAAATGGCTTGGGTCAGGTCCGGCGTCGCGTCTTCAAACATCGCGGTGGCGCGGACTTGCTCAAGACCCACAACATGTTCCAACAAAAACGCATGATCATCGACGGGGGCACGGTATGACATTTCAACCTCATTCTTTGTGGACGAAGGTTTGCGACCGCTTGGCAAGCGCGGCACAACCCGTTACCGAAGATCACCTAAAGCGCAATTTTTGCCAAAGTGTTGCAGTGCAGGTTGCAGCACTTTGGTCTGGCGCACTCCAACACGCAACCCATACGCCGCGTCACATCAAGAGCTGCCAATGACCGACAGACTGACATCAGATACTTTTGGAATTGACCGCGCTGCAACTTTGTTGCGCGAGGGGGCATTGGTCGCAATGCCAACCGAAACGGTCTACGGTTTGGGGGCCGACGCCCGCAATTCGGATGCGGTTGCGAACATCTATGCGGCAAAGGGTCGGCCAAGCTTCAATCCGTTGATTGTGCACGTTTCCGACATCGAAATGGCGCGCCGTTTCGTGGTTTGGTCAGACACGGCGCAAACGCTGGCCGACGCGTTCTGGCCCGGCGCACTTACGCTGGTTTTGCCCTTGAAACCCGATCATGGCATCTCAAGCCTTGTGACCGCGGGGCTTACAACACTGGCAGTGCGCATGCCCGATCATCCCGTCGCACTGGCAGTATTGTCGCGTGCAGGCATTCCAATCGCTGCCCCTTCGGCCAACTTGTCCGGTCGGATCAGCCCGACCACCGCAAATCACGTGCTGAACGGCTTGGACGGAAAAATCGCAGCTGTTCTGGATAACGGCCCCTGTCCGGTGGGGGTGGAAAGCACTATTGTGGGCCTGATCGAAACACCCACATTGCTGCGTCCCGGGGGCGTTGCGCAAGAAGATCTTGAGACTGTTTTGAAACACCCTGTGGAGGCGCCGGAACCCGATACCATAACGGCGCCCGGGCAATTGGCCTCCCACTACGCTCCGACCGCGCAAGTCAGGTTGAACGCGGCGCAGGCAGAAGATCACGAAGTGATGCTGGGGTTCGGTGAAATCGGGGGCGATTTGAACCTGTCAGAAACAGGCGACCTGATCGAAGCTGCATCCAACTTGTTTGACCATCTCCACAAGCTTGACGAAACGCAACAACCCATTGCGGTTGCACCCATTCCGAACACAGGGCTAGGGCAGGCCATAAACGACCGTCTCAAACGCGCCGCCGCGCCCAAAAACGGCTGATCCTTGTCACAACGCAGGTTTTCTTTTCGCCAAAAATATCCCGGGGGAACGCGGGACGCGTGGGGGCAGCGCCCCCTAACCCGCTTCAGGCACGCCCGGCCGTCGCGGACAACGACAAGGGATCAACACCCAAAGATGCCAACGCAGCAGTCCACTTTTCGGCATCAGGCAACTCAAACACAACCTCGCGCGACACATCACAGGTCAACCATCCGTTTTGTGCGATCTCGGCCTCAAGCTGACCAGGACCCCATCCTGCATACCCCAAGGCCAGAACCGATTGTTCGGGGCCTTCGCCCTTCGCGATATCTTCAAGGACATCCAAAGTTGCGGTCATCCCGTAACCTGCGACCTTCAAAGTCTGAATGCTAGACATGTAATCCAGCGAATGCAGAACAAATCCGCGTGCCATTTCAACCGGGCCGCCAAAATGGACGGACAACGTTTTGGACCGCGGAGTGATTTCGATAGAAAGCTGCTGAAGTATCTCTGTGAAATCCACTTCTTTCGAAGGCTTGTTGACGATCAGGCCCATAGCCCCTTCATCAGAGTGGGCGCATAGAAAAATCACGGAATGCTCAAACCGGGGGTCTCCCATACCCGGCATTGCAATCAAAAGTTTTCCATTCAATTCCACGAGATACCAAGCCTTCCTGCCACCGCATCCCCACTGTGCGGCAAGGGGCATAGAGCTGGCAAGAGACATATGAGCGCAAGGCGGAACACGGCCAACCGGTTAACATCTAAAGCCTGCACTCGGGGCGTGAACGTCCATTACAAAAGCTAACCACAACGTGATTTGGCATTTCAGCGCTATATCGTCATTTAGAATGAATGAAATACGCCACACATACCGCTCTCGCTGCTTTGCTCTGTTCGGCTCAGGCCTTGGCTGCGCAATCAGCGAATGTGTTCGAAGATCCCATCGCGGTTGAGGTTTTGCAAGGCTGGGAACGTGCCGACGGCAGCCGAATAGCCGCTTTGCGCCTGACATTGAAACCGGGTTGGAAAACCTACTGGCGTGCGCCCGGTGATGCTGGCATTCCTCCGCAGTTTTCATGGTCAGGGTCGCGCAATCTGGACGATCTGCGGATTACATGGCCCCAGCCATATGTGTTTCATGACAATGGCATGCGTTCTATCGGCTATAAAAACCAAGTGGTGATCCCGCTGCATATCGCCCCCAAACGCACAGGCCAACCTGTGCAAATCAAAGGGCGTATGGATCTGGGTGTGTGTAGCGACATATGCATGCCACACACGTTGCGCTTCTCTGCAACATTGGAAGACGCCGACAGCACCCCCACACCTGCTATTGCCGCATCCCTTGCGACAGCCCCCTATTCGGCCGCAGAAGCAGGGGTGAAACGTGCCACATGCGTCATCACTCCAAGCCAAGATGGCATGCGCATAGAAACGCGGGTCACCATGCCGTCCGCAGGGGGGCCCGAAGAAACTGTTATTGAACCGGGGGTGCCCGGCGTGTGGGTCAGTGAACCCAAAACCAAACGCGACGGCCGCGACATTGTGGCGGTGTCAGATATGGTGCATCCGAACGGTGGACCGTTTTCAGTCAACCGGGCGAACATTCGGATCACAGTCATCGGCAGCGGTCATGCCGTCGACATTCAAGGCTGCACCGCAGGTTAGAAAATTCAGGTTTCGCGTTGCCGCAAAGACCGCTGCTGGAACGCCATCAGCTGATAGATGGCCGCAAACATGAGATAAACAACCAACACCAGCTGCGCGACGCCAACCACAAACAAGACCATCGCCAACGGCATTTGCGCCACGTCGGCCAAACCGGGAAACACCGCTAGAAATTGTGGGGGCAAAGCACCGGTGACCATCACAACCCCGATGGTCAGCGCACCCCATACCGCAATGACACCCCACATCGTCCGCAACGTCCAAGCCAATCCCGTCGCGCGTGATCCAACGCCCCGACGCATGGCAGCTATCAATCGTCCCACATCGTTCTGAACGGCGATCAACGATGGCACAACAAGCAGCACCAGAACCATGCCAAATCCAAGACCGTAGACAAGCGTGATGATTGTCGGCTTCAAAAACTGCGCTTGCTGGCTTTGTTCATACAACAGCGGGGCCATACCCAAAACCGTCGTCAGCGTTGTCAGCAACACAGGCCGCAAACGGTCCGCTGCCCCATCGATGATGGACGGGACCAAACCACGGTCTTTGGCATATTCATCAATGGATGTGATCAACACGATGGAATCGTTGATGATAATACCTGTCATTCCAAGAAGGCCCACAACGGTGAACATGCTCAGCGGCACATCCCACAGATGATGCCCGTAAATGGTGCCCACCAAGCCGAACGGAATGATGGCCATGACAACCATAGGCCGCGTCCAACTGCCAAACACCCAGGACAACACCAGATAAATGCCCGCAAGACACAATATCAGCCCCGTCAAAGCGTCGCTCAAAAATGTGCTTTCCTGTTCACTCAAACCGGACATCCGCCACTCAACCTGCCGCTCCGAGGCGATTTTGGGCAGGATGTCCTCTTGTAGAGCGCGGGTGACTTCGGCCGCACGGGCCGGGTCGTCTTCCGAAATATCGCCTGTCACCGATATCAACCGCACGCCGTTCTCGCGGCGTACCGTGCTAAAGCCTGTGCGCCGCTCAACGCTGACAATATCCGCCAATGGCACATAAGCGCCGGTGGGCGTGCGCATTTGCATACGTTCCATGAAATCAGCCGTCAGTTCACCATTTGGCAGCTCAACACGAATGGTCGCTGACCGTGGGCCTTCGGGAAACGTCGCGGCCTCGATCCCGTTCAATCGGCTACGCAATGCGCGTCCCAGCATGTCGATCGTAAAGCCCAAAGATTGCCCCTGAGGCGTCAAATCAAGGATCAGTTCCTCTTTGTCATAGGCCAGATTGTCCTGCATGGCGCTGACTTCGGGATATTGCCCCAGCGCCTTTTGCATATCCTGAGAGGCCGCTTTCAAAACGTCCGTATCTGCGCCAAAGAACTGCACACTCAGGCTGTCGCCCCCCGGCCCGGACCGCCACGACCGGAAACTGACCGTTTCCACCAAGGGATGCCGCACCACCATGTCCTGAAGTTCTGCCACGAAAGCAAAACTGGAATAGGGGCGCAAGTCGGCGTCGATCAATTCGATCGAAATGCCACCCAACAAATCTGCGTCTTTGGTTTCGACACCGGACAACCCGCGCCCCGCATTGCCGCCGATTTCTGCCATGATGTAATCCAAAGGATTGCGCCCGTGCCGCTGTTCATAATCCGCGCCGAGGCTTTCCGTGGCCCTTTGGAACTCACGCATCATCTCAAGCGTATCATCGCGTGTGGCGCCTTCGGCCATGGCGAAATTGCCTGTCACCGAACCGCGTTCCGGCGCGTTGAAAAAGCGCCATTTCACGTCGCCGCTGATGAACAACACAACCTGCGACGCCAACACGACGCAAACCCCCGCCAGCACAACGTAACGTGCGCGTACAACGCCCGCCATGAAGGGGCGGAACAGGTGCTTGCGGACCCATTCAAATCCGTGGTTGATCACAACAGACGGCGTGTCGATGCCATGTGTGCCAATCGACGCCACAACGCTTGCCTTGCGGTGCCGTCCCATAATCAAAAACACAACTGCAGCGCCCACAATCACGTAATAGGCTTGCGCCGCGCCGGTTTTCAGCAACGCCAAAGCCCCACCTTCAAGCGCGTCTACGTCCGTCAGATATGTGTAAAGCCCATGGCCCGCCACAAACAAAGCTGCCGTCAAAGCCACCAGAACTGCGATGGACACGACAAGTCCAATCAGCAACTTCAAGCGACTGAACCTTGGGCCCTGCCCGCTTTTGGCAAGCGCATGTGACATGTGGTTGGGCAAGATCAAAAAACACTCGATGAGGGATGCGATCAGCACCGCGATCACCGTGAAAGGAATGTCGCGTATCAGATCCCCGAAACGTCCGCCCACGGCCACAAGGCCAAAGAACGCAATCACCGTGGTCAAGGTTGCGGCGAACACCGGCATCGCCATCCGTTGGGCCGCGCGCTCGGACGCCTCTACGGGTGTTTCGCCGTAATGTCGCGCCCTGTGGTCGGCATGTTCGCCCACCACAATGGCATCATCCACGACAATACCAAGCGTGATAATCAGACCAAACAAGCTGATCATGTTGATGGTCAAACCGCCCAGCCACATAAAGGAAATCGCCGCCATCAACGCCACAGGAATACCGGCTGCGACCCAGAACGCGGTCCGTGCGTTCAGAAACAAAAACAGCAATGCCACGACAAGCCCCAAACCGACCAATGCGTTATCCACAAGCAATTCCAACCGTGACGAAATCGCTTCGGCGCGGGTGCGGATCAATTCAACCGTGACATCACGCGGCAAGGTACGTTGCATCGCGTCGGCGACTTCTTGCACCTTGGCTTGCATCTTGATGGCGTCGCCAGTGTTAGAACGGTCCACACGGATCGATACCGCAGAGTTTTCATCCACAAAGTAAGTGCGATTACGGTCGACCCCTTGGCGCAAAACAGTTGCCACATCACCGATCAACAGTTTGCTGCCATCGGGGTTTGAACGCAGCACAATGCCAGCGATTTCCTCAGCAGTGCGTTTTTGTGTGCCCGTTCGCACCCGCGCATTGGCACCGGTCACATCGCCTGCGGGATCCGCGTTGACTTCGCCTGCGATGGCCTCGGCGATTTCAGACATCGTGACATCGCGCGCGATAAGTTGCGCGGTCGGCACTTCCACCATGACTTGCGGGGCCGCAATGCCGCGGATCGTGGTGCGGGTCACACCCACTGAAAACAGTCGCGTGACAAATTCGTCAGCAAACAGGCCCAGTTGCTCGGGGGCAATTGGGCCTGTGATGACAACATCCGTCACCCTGTCGCGCCACGCGCTGCGCACAACCTTGGGGTCTTCTGCGTCATCAGGCAATGTCGTGACCGCATCCACCGCAGCCTGCACGTCGTCAGCGGCCCGGGCCATGTCCCAGCCGGGCGCGAATTCCAGCGAAATGACGCCAGTGCCTTCGCGCGATGTGCTGTCGGAACTTTCGACCCCTTCCACCATCAGAAGGCTGGGTTCAAGCACCTGAACAATACCTGCATCCACATCCTCGGCCCCTGCGCCGTCCCAAATCGTAGTAACGCTCACGTTGTCCAAAATGACATCGGGAAAGAACTGGGCGCGCATATTCGGGATAGAAGCCATCCCCGCCACCAGCATCACCAGAAGCAACAGATTGGCTATGGTGCGATGCCGCACAAAATAGGAAAGTAATCCACCAGCCGCTTTGGGGATAGGTCGGGCCATGCTTAGCCCCCCATCCGGCTTTCAATGCGTTTGATCATCTGTTCCGGCACCAATGGCTCTGACAACCGCGCCAAAACGCGTGCTTTTGCCGCCTCTGGCATACGTGTGCTGCCTTCGATGAAGGCCACCAGTTTTGCGCGGCGGTCATCGCTAAGTTCAACCATCGCGGGGGATGTAGGGGCAACTTCCCCGTTTTTTGCTTTGCGCAAGGGCGTCACGGCGATGCCCGCACCCAACAAGGGTGATCGTGCTTCAACCACTTCGCGCCCCGCAAGGCCGTCACCGCGCACCAATACATCATCGCCCTGGCGGCGCACCAACGTCACGGACAATGCTTCAAGGCGGTCACCATCGCCAAGCACCAAAACAGTTCCAGATGCATCCAAAGCAGAGGCAGGCAAACGCACAACATTTTCCACAGCCGGTTCACGCACTTGCACAGTTGTGAAATCGCCCGGTTTGAAGCCCACTGCATTTTCAAGCCGTGCGAAAACCAAACGGCCAGTTTGCCCTTCACCGGCTGTGACGCTGGCACGGCTGATCCGGCCGGTTGCTGTCAAATCCACGCCAGAAACATCAAGAACCGCAACAACATCGGCACGGATCAATGCACCCGACGCATCCAAAAGCCGCGAATACTGTGCCGTGGACACCCGAAACGATACCTCAAGCGCGTCTGGATCGACCAGATCCGCCAACTTTTCGTTGTTGTTGACCAAACGCCCTTCAACCACGTTGGTGGCGCTTAAAGTGCCAGCAAACGGGGCCGTCAGCGTGGTGTCCTCAAGCCCCCGCGTGGCTTCGGCCAGTGCGATATTGGCCCGTGACAAAGTGGTTTCGGCCTGATCAATGCGGGCTTCGGCCTGTGTCATGACCTGTCTACGCGCCAACACCGCCTGACGGGCTGACGAGGCTGCCAGTTCAGCGGTTTCCACAGCGGCAGCCGTTCCAACGCCGCGTGTCACCAGATCTTGCTGACGTTGAAACGCGCGTTGTCGCAATTCGGCCTGTTCTTGGGCAGCAGCCTGTTCATCGCGGGCCAAATTCAACGCTTTTGCAGCATCACGGGCTTCGGCCTGTGCATCTGCAATGTCTGCACGGACACGGTCCAGCGCCGCTTTGGCATCGGCCGGGTCAATGCGGACCAGTTCCTGTCCCTCGACCACAGCGCCGCCGTCTTCAAACGCTTCGGCCAATGCAATCACCCGCCCACTGGCGGCCGCGCGCAATTCAAGGGTGCGTCGGCTTTGCACTTCCCCAAACGCTTCAAGAACGGGTGTTTCTATGCCCAACAGCGCATCCACCAGATTGACAGCAAAGACGCGCTCGCGGGCGGGCGGCACACGCTTTTCGACGCCAATTCTGGCCTGAACTGCACCATTCACCAGAAAAACGGCATAGGCCATCAGCGCCAGCGTCATTGACGCCAGAAGCATGCCTACCAAACTTCGCCCTAGAAACCGCATGTTGTATTCCTTGCGCACCAAAGTGGCGCGTGTGTCCTATAACTTAGTTTGCCTTGCTGAAATACCAAGGCACATACGTGAAACGCACGTATGTGTTATTTCCGTCGCTGGTGTTCGTCCAAGCGCGGTAAAATTTCAACAAAATTGCAGGGGCGATGGCGGTAATCCAACTGTCGCACAAGAATTTCGTCCCATGCATCTTTGCAGGCCCCCGGGCTTCCGGGCAATGCAAACAGGTATGTTCCGGCCCGTACGCCGCCTGTCGCACGGCTTTGGACCGCGCTGGTGCCGATCTTTTGCATGCTCACAATTGTGAAGACGGTCCCGAAGGCATCGATCTCTTTTTCATAGACGTCACGGTGCGCCTCAACTGTGACATCGCGCCCCGTCAGCCCTGTGCCGCCCGTCGAAATCACAACGTCAACCGTTGGGTTGTCACACCACGCACGCAACTGTTCCGCGATCTGGTCACGCTCATCCGGCAACACCAAACGGTCGGCAACGACATGTCCTGCACTTTCGATACGCGCCACCAACGTGTCGCCAGACCTGTCCTGATCCAGACCACGCGTGTCAGAGACCGTCAAAACAGCGATACGCACGGCGATAAACTCCGCGCTTTCATCAATGCGGCTCATGAGTGCAGCCTCGCTTTCAAACTTAAAAGATCCGCCCAAGCCTCGCGTTTGGCGATGGGATTGCGCAACAGGTAAGCGGGGTGAAACATCGGCAGAGTTGGCTTGCCACAGGCCTCTGCCCAATCGCCACGCAATCGGGTGATGCCCTTCTTACCAAGCAACGTCTGACACGAGATGTTGCCCATAACGACCAGAACATCGGGATCTGCCAAAGCGATGTGCCGTTCAAGGAAAGGTTTCATCATGGCGATTTCATCGGGTTTCGGGTCACGGTTTTGAGGCGGTCGCCAAGGTAATACGTTTGTGATGTAGACCGATCCGGCGATGCGGCTAAGGTCAATCGCATCCAGCATCCGGTCCAAAAGCTGTCCGGCGCGGCCCACAAATGGCCTGCCTTCGCGGTCTTCGTCCCGCCCTGGCGCTTCGCCAATGATCATGACGCGCGCAGACGGGTCGCCATCCGAAAAAACCAAGTTGCGTGCGCCGCGTTTCAGATCGCAATGTTCGAACCCTTGCATCGCGGCTTTTAATCCCGGCAAATCGACAGCCTGCTGTGCCACCATCTGGGCCACCGCGGATACATCTACCGTCGCTGCAGGCGCAGGTATCCCCTTGGACGGGGTTTTCTGTTTTACAGCAGGTTCCGGTTTGGCCAGACGGTCCGGCAAAGCATAACGGTCAACCGGGGCATCACAGATCGCTTCATCTGCGCCCAGCTCAATCTGCCACGCCAACAAAGCCGCCGCCGAATGAAAGTCTTGTGATTCCATTTCGCCATCCTACGCCCCACAAGGCAAAGACAAAACGCCCCAAGCTTGTTCTAATCAAAAATACTCAATTGCCGCAGCACCCGCCCCACACTATAACGCCTGAAATATCCACGAGGTTGCCCATGACATTTCTCCATCGCCATCTTCTGGGGATCGAACAATTGCGGCCAGATGACATCACGGCCCTGCTGGATCTGGCTGAGGAATATGTGTCGCTGAACCGCGGCGGGCACAAACACTCTGACGTGTTGGCGGGTCTCACCCAGATCAACATGTTCTTTGAGAATTCAACGCGCACGCAAGCATCCTTTGAGCTGGCTGGCAAACGGTTGGGGGCCGATGTCATGAACATGGCCATGCAGGCGTCCTCTGTCAAAAAGGGCGAGACGCTGATTGATACAGCCTTGACCCTGAATGCCATGCACCCCGATTTGCTGGTGGTGCGCCATCCCCATTCCGGTGCGGTGGATTTGCTTGCACAAAAGGTAAACTGCGCCGTTCTGAATGCAGGTGATGGCAGACACGAACACCCGACCCAAGCGCTGCTGGACGCGCTGACCATCCGCCGCGCGAAAGGGCGCTTGCATCGTTTGTCCATCGCCATCTGCGGCGACATCGCCCACAGCCGTGTGGCGCGGTCCAACATCATTTTGTTGGGCAAAATGGAAAACCGCATCAAGCTGATCGGTCCCCCCACCCTGATGCCTTCCGAAATCGAACACTTCGGCGTCGAAGTGTACGACGATATGAACGAAGGGCTGAAAGATGTAGATGTGGTGATGATGCTGCGTTTGCAAAAAGAACGTATGGATGGCGGGTTCATTCCGTCCGAGCGCGAATACTATCACCGCTACGGGCTGGACGCCGAAAAACTGGCACATGCCAAAGACGACGCCATCGTTATGCACCCCGGCCCCATGAACCGCGGTGTCGAAATCGACGGTGACATCGCCGACGACATCAACCGGTCTGTCATTCAGGAACAGGTGGAAATGGGTGTGGCCGTGCGCATGGCTGCGATGGATTTGTTGGCCCGCAATCACAAAGCGCAACCTGCATGACAGGCACGCCTGTGCATATCTGGACGGCGTCCCCACGCGCCTTTGCCCTGCGCTGTCTGGCCTTGTTTGCTGTCACCTTCGCGCTGTTGTTGCCCGGAGTGCCCTTTGTTGGCGGGCCTCAGGCCCTGCTGGCGGCCCTGTGCTTGTCGCTAATCTATATGTTTGTTCTGGATGACTTCGCTGAATGGCGGACCCACAAGAACGCCACATGGACACTGACCCCCAATGCCCTGCTGTACCAGAACCCGATGGATGATCTGGACACCCATCAGGTGTCGTTGATGGATATCACAGCCGTGAAGCCCCGCTTTTGGTGGGACGTTGTTTTGCGCCTGTCTGATGGGCAGGCTGTGACCATGCGCTATATCGAAAATCCGCGCCAAACGCGTGATTTGATCCAAAGCACGAAAGACAAAATGGCATGACCAATGATCTGACCATACAGGCTGCAGAAACCGGACGATTGCGTTTGTTTGCCGTCAATCTTGATGCAAAGGCTATGGCAGAGTTAAACAACGCCGAACCGGAGGCGATTGGCCTTATGTTGGGTGTCGACGATCTTGACCCGACATACATGGAGCTTGTGCGTATCGAAGACCTGTCAGAGCTTGGGTTGATGGGGTACCTGCGCGAAGGCTACGATCTGGGCGACGATGTTCTGGGCGCTGACCGCACCAAGCTTGCCGCGTTGCGCGGCCATGTTCTGATTGTGCTGTCACTTGCGTTTCAAGGCCATGCCGTCACCTTGCCCAAACGCGCAGACCTGACTTTGATCGCGACCTACAACACCCATGGGCCGGACTGGAGCCAAGGCATGGCCCTAAGCACCCCCAGCGCCGAGCCGTATTCCGGACCACCCGCCAAGAAACGCCCGTCGGATGCCGCCATGTCCGGCCGCATCGCCACCTTCGCGCTGCTGTTCATCTTCCTTTTCACCGCCGTTTTCATTTGGATCGCCGCATGACCACAACTTTGTTCACAAACGCCAAATTGATCGATCCAGAGGCCACAACCGAAACCTTCGGTGCGCTTTTGATAAAAGACGGACACATCCACACTGTATTTGATGATCCCGCGCCCTCCGTGCCTTCGGACGTGGTTGTCGATTGCGCGGGCAAGTATTTGGCGCCCGGCATTGTCGATATGGGTGTCAAAGTATGCGAACCGGGCGAACGACACAAAGAAAGCTACCGTACAGCCGGATTGGCGGCCGCTGCGGGTGGCGTCACAACCATGATCACCCGTCCCGATACCGATCCCGCCATCGACAACCCGGAAACGCTGGAATTTGTCATTCGCCGCGCCCGGGAAATGGCGCCTGTCCATGTGCATCCCATGGCCGCACTGACCAAAGGGCGGTTGGGGCGCGAAATGACTGAAATCGGGTTCTTGATGGATGCGGGCGCCATCGCCTTTACCGATTGCGACGCCGTTGTCACGAACACCAAGGTGTTGTCGCGGGCCATGACCTATGCGCGGTCTTTGGGGGCATTGGTGATTTGCCACCCCCAAGAACCGATCTTAAGCGCTGGCGCTGCTGCCACATCCGGCAAGTTTGCGTCATTGCGCGGACTGCCTGCCGTATCACCAATGGCCGAGCGCATGGGGCTGGACCGTGACATTGCCATGGTTGAAATGACCGGTGCGCGGTACCACGCAGACCAGATCACAACCGCCCGCGCGTTGCCTGCTTTGGAACGCGCCAAAGCCAACGGGTTGGACATCACGGCAGGTACGTCCATTCACCACCTGACGCTGAACGCCCTTGATGTTGCCGATTACCGGACCTTTTTCAAACTCAAACCGCCCCTGCGCGATGAGGACGACCGGTTTGCCATAGGCGAAGCCGTGGCCAGTGGTTTGATCGACATCATCAGTTCGATGCACACCCCCCAAGACGAAGAAAGCAAACGCCTGCCATTCGAAGAAGCCGCCAGCGGGGCCGTGGCTTTGGAAACCTTTTTACCCGCCGCCATGCGCCTTGTGCATTCCGGCGCAATCGCGTTGCCCGTGTTGTGGCGCGCCATGTCGCTCAATCCTGCAAAGCGTTTGGGATTGGCATCGGGACGATTGGCGAAAGATGCCCCGGCCGACCTTGTGGTGTTTGACGCCCATGCCCCATTTTTGATGGATCGAACGACCTTACGGTCAAAATCGCGCAACACCCCGTTTGACGGGGCGCGGATGCAGGGTAAGGTTCTTGCGACCTACGTTGATGGAACAGAAATTTTTAAGGCCGCATAATGCCATTCATCGAAAACAGTTTGACGCTTTTGGCTCTGTGGGCCGTGATTGGCTATCTTTTGGGGTCCATCCCTTTTGGCATGGTGATTGCGCGTGTCATGAACCTTGGCAATTTGCGTGACATCGGGTCTGGCAATATCGGTGCGACAAACGTGCTGCGGACCGGCAACAAGACCGCCGCCGCTTTGACCCTGGTTTTCGACGCCGCGAAGGGGGCCGTGGCGCTATTGCTGGCACGCCACTTTGTCGGCGAGGACGCCGCACAGATCGCAGGCATCGCCGCGATGATCGGGCATTGCTATCCCGTTTGGTTAAAATTCGCAGGCGGCAAAGGTGTTGCGACATTTATCGGCATTATGCTGGCATTGACGTGGCCCGTTGGCATTGCGTGCTGTGTCGCGTGGTTGGTCGGGGCCGCAACGACGCGGATTTCCTCTATGGGTGCCCTTGTGTCTGCCGCAGCTTCAACGTTTTTGCTGACCTTCATGGGGGCGCCCACTGCCCTTTTGATGGGTATCGTGCTGACGCTGCTGATTTTCTGGCGGCACCGTGCGAACATCTCTCGTATTCGCGCAGGCACTGAGCCGAAGATCGGACAAAAACAGGCATGATCGACGGTATCAACCTTCCGTTGATTTTGGGTGCCGCATTTTTGGCCTCTGCATCACCCGGCCCTGCCACATTAACCATTGCGGGAACTTCGATGGCGTCCGGCCGTCGGGCGGGATTGGCTTTGGCGTCCGGTGTCACGACGGGATCATTGATCTGGTCGATCGCGGCGGCTTTCGGATTGGGCGCTATAATGCTGGCCAACACCTGGGCTTTTGAAACCATTCGCTATGCAGGCGCTGCGTATCTGATGTGGCTAGCTTTCAAATCGGCGCGGTCTGCGTGGTACGGCGCAAAATTGCAGGCCCCTGAGTTGACCCGAACCACCCCCGCGCGGGCCTATGCCAAAGGATTGGCGTTGCATTTGACCAACCCCAAGGCGGTGTTGTTCTTTGGCGCACTCTATTCCATCGGTGTGCCCCCCGGAACGGATGTTTCAGCCTTGATTACGGTCATTGTCGCAATCGGCATCCAAAGCTTTGTCATGTTTCATGCGTATGCTTTGATCTTTTCTTCCGCCCCAATGACGGCGGCCTACACCCGAATGAAACGGGGTTTTGAAACAGTGTTTGCTTTGGCTTTTGGCGCCGGCAGTTTAAGCATTCTGACGGCCCGATTTGGGTAGGTTTCGGGATTCTTCAGCATATAGACATGTGGGGCGTTACCAAAGCGGGCTAAGGGCTTTTACAGCCTGACGCAAAATGTTTTGCGCCTGTGGCAGTTCAGTGGCGTCTTGTGGCCCCTCAACATACCCTGCCAACAAACTGGCCCCTAGCGGCGTGACGAATTCGTAGATCATGTCGTCTTGTTCCAATGAAAAGAACCCGGGCGCTTTCAGATCAAGACATCGGCCGGATTGATCCGCTGCCAAATCACGGCACAAAGCCTTGCGTCCCGCCATGTACAAGTCCATCGGGCGCGTAAAATCAGACCCCTTTGTATAGTCGTCGATCTGGCGCAGCACCACTGTCACCACCTGCGCGCAGGATGTGCATTGCATTACTGTCTGGTTTGTTGTGTGTGTTGTTTGCCACTGGCCGATCTGCCCAAGCCCTTTTGCCAATACTTTACGTGCGCGGTCCATATAGGGGCTTTCCCATTGGGCGGACGCAGCCATTGGTAGAAGGGCAAAAATAGCAGTGCATAAAAATTTCATCATGCGTGTGACCTTGGGCTTAAAGTCCTGAAGATCAAGTGAAAGAAAAAACTTGCGCGGACAGTCTTGTCTGTTATTTCTGTCATTACAGAAATTTAGAAAGAGATTCGCGATGCACCTGACCCCTGCCATGCAAGATTTTATCCTTCATTGGGGGGATATGGGTGCAAAATGGGGCACCAACAGGTCTGTCGCACAAATCCACGCATTGCTGCATATCTCGCCCGATCCCCTAAGCGCAGACGAAATTTGCGAGTTGTTGAATCTGGCCCGGTCCAATGTATCCAACGGCCTGAAAGAACTGCAAAGCCTGCGCATGGTGAAATCAAGCCGCAAACTGGGGGATCGTCGTGATCACTTTCATTCGGTGCGTGACATGTTCGACCTGGTCAATACCGTGATCGAAACCCGCCGCGAACGCGAATATGCCCCGACTTTGGCCGCCCTACGCGACGTTCAAAAACAAGCCGAAGACGACGCCACACCCGCAGCTGTCAAGCAGCGCTTCAAAGAGACCTTGGACACGATGCAGATGTTTGACGACTGGTACACCGAAGTGTCGCGCCTGCCCCGCGCCGTGCAATTGACCGTCATCAAACTGGGTGCAAGCGTCGCCCGTTTTTTGCCAAAGGGCAAATCAAAGGGCTAACGCCTAAAAATTTTGGAGTTTAATTTCTCTCATGACAGAAATGACCGTAAATAACGACCCAATCAGAGCCGCGCATACCAGCGTGCCCTCCAGTCCAAAAGGCTATTTCTGGATGCCAAGGCACCGCCCCCCACGGTATCTTGTGGATCCGGTGGCCTTCGTCATAGCACTTATCGGCGGCCCCCTTTTGATCACGGCTGCCACCTTCTGGATGTTGTTTATTCCTGTTGGCGCTTTGATCATGGGCGGTCCGGTGTATCTGGTGATCGGCACCCCCTTGTTGCTGATTTACCTGCGCAACAACGCAGGCGATACCAAAGGCGTCATGCAATTGTCCCTGTTTGCCGTGCTGGGCCTGTGTGTCGGTGGCGGCATCATATCGCTGATCCTTGCAGGGTCTTCCGCCATCGGCCTGATCGCCGGCCTATCCGTTTTCGCAGCCATCTTTGCCCCCCTTTGGGCTGGCGGTTTTGGCTGGATTTACTTCAAACTGCGCAAAGATATGTATGCGCAGCCTCTTCCCACCCACTTCTGAGCGAAAGGAAACACCATGCTCATTCTTATTCTCAGCTATATTCTGATTGCCTTTGGCGGCGTTATTGCCTTGGCCAGCATGATTTTACGGATCGGCACTTTGATGGGCGATTGCCCGATAACCGCCGCCCGCGCCAAAACTGCATCGCTGACCATTGCAACCGGATTTGCAGCCATCGGCGCAGGCGGCGTTATTCTGATCGGCGCGGCCATCCCAGTGCTGCAACAAGAACCCGCAGCTGCGTTGATGATTGCCCTTGGCTTTGCAGCCCTAAGTCTGGGTCTTGGATTTACCCACGCTGTCGCCACTTTGCGGGCCGTGACCCTGCCCCCGGAACCAGTAAAGATGCAAGCCGAGGTTGCACCTGCATAAAACAACAACAGTAAAGAGGACCCCACCCATGGCACATTCAGAGCAACCCCCCAAAGGCGTTCACTGGCACGATCTGACCCAGTTCGGCCCCTTGGACACCCTAAAGGAACTGACATTGTGTTTGCCGTGGTTGGGTGCCTCTTTTGTTTTGTACGCAAGCCCCTTGTGGATGATCGGCCCCTTTGCCAGCTTCATGTTCTTTCTATGCGCCTTGCGTCTCAACCACGAAGCCATCCACGGCAATTTAGGCCTGAGCCGTGGCGGCGACAGCATCGTGATGCATGTTCTCAGCGCCATAATGCTAGGATCAAACCATGCCGACGCCTTTTGCCACCTGAAACACCACAAACACAACATGGGCGAAGACGATGTTGAGGGGCGCTGCGGTCACATGACCTTTTGGCAGGTGCTGAAATATGGGCCGCGCTTTCCGGTGGACTTGAACAAGGCTGCATGGCGCAGTGGATCACGTTATTGGCGGCGCGAAATGGTGTTGGACTGGGTTTTCGTTGCGAGTTTTGTTGCGCTTTGTCTTGGGGTCGGTGCCCGCTTTTTGCTGTTGCACCTTGCCGCGATGGCGATTGCGCAATGCCTGACTGCATTGTTTGCGGTCTGGATCACCCACCAAGGCACCCATGGGTCGGGACTGGCGGGACGCAGCCAAAGAGGGATCATGGCGAAGGCCGCTTACTTGATGCTGTATCATCGGGAGCACCACTTGTTTCCGCGGGTGCCTGTATGTCACCTACCGGCTTTGGCCGACCGTTTGGACAGTCAGGTGGCAGGGTATGCGCAATCGCGCCAACCCGTTGTCCCACTTTGGGATAACGCAGGCTGACGTCTAAACACGTTGCAGCATTGCTAAAATTATCGCGAAAATGGACGCACCCTGCCCCATTTTCGCCCTATCCACATCGCCATACTGACATTCAAAGCAATGTAGGGAATGAGCCATGATGGGACCACTTGCGGCGGTCAATTCCGTCTTTTCGAAATTCTTCAAAATTATGGGACGTGCCAGCCGCGCAGAATATTGGTGGTATATCGGTTTCTACGTTGTCGTTATGATTGCGGCCGTCAGCTTCGATGTCTGGTCATTGGGCACTGCTGGCGTCGTAGGCAAATTGTCATACAACCCGTTTGACTATTTCAGCACATACTGGCTTTTGATCAACTTTGTTCCGTCCATAACCGTGACCGTGCGTAGGCTTCACGATGCCGGTTTTTCGGGTTTCTTCTTTTTGCTGTATTTCGTGCCATTCATTGGCGGTTTGATGGTTTTCATCATGATGCTTTTACCATCCAAACCAGACACCAATATCTACGGGCCACCGCCCCATTTGCCAGGCTCCGGCACCAATCGCCGGATGTCCACTGACCGATCAGGGACCGCACGCGCCCATGACCCGATGCAAGGCTATGCCGTGTTGGACCGGATCAACGAAAAACCAACACCCGAGGTCATCGCCGCCCGTAAGGAAGAGGTGCGCGCCCTTTATGAACAACGCGTTTTGGGCAGACCCGCGCCAACATAGGGCGCGGGCGACGCGACCGATCAGTAGCTGTATTCTGGGAACACGCGCGTCAGATCACCATTCCAATCACCATTGTAGTGGTCCAAAAGCTCGTCTGCGGGGGTTTTCCCGCTTTCGATACTTTCGTGCAAAGCGTTCAGGAAATGCGTCTCATCGGGAACCATCCCGCCAGCCCCTGCACGTGCACGGGCTTTCAGGCCCGCGTCACTTAGGGCCACGGCTTCACGCGCCAAATCGTGCATGTTGATGTTGCCAACCTGTGCTTGCAGCCCATCTTCGGATGCGGCCACACGCAACGCTTCGCGCGTTTCAGCGTCCCAACCTTTGCAAATGTCCCACGCGGCATCCAGCGCACCTTGATCATACATCAGACCCACCCAGAAAGCGGGCAAAGCGCACAAACGACGCCACGGGCCGCCATCTGCCCCGCGCATTTCCATATATTTCTTGATGCGGGCCTCGGGGAAGGCCGTTGTCAGATGGTCGGCCCAGTCAGACATCAACGGCATTTCACCGGGCAAGGCCGGCAGTTCGCCTTTTAGAAAATCACGGAAAGACATGCCAAGCGCGTCGATATATTTGCCGTCGCGATAGACAAAATACATCGGCACATCGAGGGCGTATTCCACGTACCGTTCAAACCCCATGCCGTCTTCAAACACAAAGGGCAACATGCCGGTGCGGGCCGGATCAAGATCACGCCACACACGGCTGCGCCATGACTTATGGCCGTTGACCTTGCCTTCAAAAAACGGCGAATTGGCAAACAAAGCTGTGGCAACAGGCTGCAAGGCCAAGGCGACGCGCAGCTTTTGCACCATGTCCGCCTCAGACCCGAAGTCCAGATTGACCTGCACGGTACATGTCCGGCGCATCATGGTCGTGCCCATGGTGCCGACCTTGTTCATATAGTCGTTCATCAAACGGTAGCGGCCCTTGGGCATCAAAGGCATTTCGTCGTGGGTCCAGATCGGTGCCGCACCCAAACCGATAAAACCCACGCCGACTTCATCCGCGATGTCTTTGACTTCGCGCAGGTGGGTGTTGACCTCGTCGCAGGTGGCGTGGATCGTCTCGACAGCAGCGCCGGACAATTCCAACGCGCCGCCCGGTTCCAGCGACACATTCGCGCCGTCTTTTTCCAGACCTATCAGGTGGCCACCTTCTTCGACGGGGGACCAGTCATAGCGGTCACGCAAACCTGACAAGACTTTGACGATCGACCGTTCGCCTTCAAAGGGCAACGGCTTCAGTGTGTCTTTGCAGTAGCCGAATTTTTCATGCTCTGTGCCAATGCGCCAGTCTTGCTTGGGCTTGCACCCCGAAGACAGGTATTCTGCAAGCTGGTCGTGATGCTCGATCAAACCGCCACCGGATTGAGGGATAGACATGGGCTGGCTCCTTGCCGCGCTTATTCAAGAGGTTCAGGGATGGTATCAATTTCCAGAACTGTCAATGCAGCCGGGCATGGGGTGGACGCAAGGGTTGTTTTTCCCAGATCACAACGGCTTGATTGGGCGACCGCGTGCCGCCCTTGGTCAGCTCTGTCAGCATGCGTTCGGTTTGAAGCCCCGGAAGGCGCGCAAACGCATCAAACAACGCATCGGCCCCTTCGGCATTGACCGGAATAAGCAACGCCGGCGTGTCGCTGGCGTCCAAACGCCAATGGGCAGGGGTCAGGGCGCGGTCCAGCGTCAACCGCTGCAAGTCTGCGACGGCCGCGGCGCCACCGGTCAAAGGGCCAAAGTAGGTAATTTGCCCTTCATCAACCTGCACAGCGCCCGCACCACCCGCCCCTGTGCGAAACCGGGCACGTTGCACGCCAACCCAGATCAAAACGGCAGCGATCATCAACAACGGGTAGCCCATCAGCTGCAAAAGCCCCGGCCGCCCGAACAGCCACAATGCCGCCAGCGCCAAAACGGCCACCCCCACCAAGGCTTCGCGCCAACGGCGCAGCGCAGTGGCGGCTTCTGGTCTAATGAAACTCATAGCGATTGCGTCCCGTAGATGTTGTTACATCCAAAGTGGGGCCAATGCGCCGCAAGATCAATGGCGCCGCACCCTTATGGGGTCTTCTGATCCAAAATATTCAAGACACCAGACCCATTTGAAACAGCTTCAACAGGTGTCTACGTCCAATCCCCAACTGCGCTTTGCCACAGGGTCATCGCCGCAACCACAGCTGTATCCGCGCGTAAAATACGGGGGCCCAATTGGGCGACGTGGGCACATTCCATCGCACGCAGCTTTGTGCGTTCAGCCGCTGAAAACCCGCCTTCCGGCCCGATAAATATAGCCCACGGTCCTGTCCCACCCGAAAACGGCGTCGGTGGATCATCTGCTGTCGCCTCGTCACAGAACATGATTCGGCGGGGGCTCTCCCATTGGGCCAAAAGACGGTCAAATCGCAGCATTTCTGTCACTTCAGGAACGAAAGTGCCGCCGCATTGCTCAGCGGCCTCAATAGCATGCGCTTGCAAACGTTCGCGTTGGATACGTCCCGCATTGGTATATTCGGTTTGCATGGGCAGAATGCGCGCGGCCCCCATTTCGGCAGCTTTTTCCACGATAAAATCTGTTCGCGCTTTTTTGATCGGGGCAAAGACGAGCCACAAATCTGGCGGCATCTTCAGCAGTTTGGTGTTTTGCAACACCTCCAAAGTACCACCACGTTTGCCGGCCTTTGTCACTTGCGCCAAAAATTCGCCATGCACACCGTCAAAGACAAGCACCTGCGCCCCCATACCAAGGCGCATCACACCAAAAAGATAGTGCGCATGGTCACGCGACAATTCAACCGATTGCCCTTGGGCCAGCGGCGGGTCTAGAAAGAGGCGAATTTTTGCAGTCATGGATCCCTTTTATGCAAGACAAAGCGCCCGCGCCAGATGGTCAAGTGGCCGATGCCGTAAAAGACAATTGGGTCGATGTATATGCACCTGAATGGACGCGGCCCTATTTGCGATTGTCCCGGGCTGATAGGCCCATCGGCACATGGTTGCTTTTGCTGCCATGCTGGTGGGGGCTGGCCTTGGCCATGCTGTATACGCAAACCGCCAGTTGGATGGATGCATGGATCGCCTTGGGATGTGCGTTGGGCGCGTGGCTGATGCGCGGCGCGGGCTGCACATGGAACGACTTCACGGACCGCCACATCGACGCAGAAGTCGAACGCACACGGTCGCGGCCCATTCCGTCCGGTCGGGTGTCTACAAAAAGCGCTTTGGTGTGGATCGCCATTCAATGCCTGTTGTCATTGGGTATTTTGCTGACCTTCAATCAAGCGGCCATCGCCTTGGGCGTGTTGGCGTTGCTGCCAGTGGCCGTTTACCCCTACGCCAAGCGCTTCACATGGTGGCCGCAGGTCTTTTTGGGGCTGGCCTTCAATTGGGGGGCATTGCTGGCATGGACTGCACACACGGGATCACTGGGCGCCCCTGCTGTTGTGCTGTATCTTGCTGGCATCGCTTGGACGTTGTTTTATGACACCATCTATGCCCATCAGGACATCGAAGACGACGCGTTGATCGGCGTCAAATCAACCGCGCGTCTGTTTGCGGAAAAAACCCCGGACTGGTTGCGCAGGTTTCTGGCCGCCACCGTCGGGCTGATGGGCATTGCCGCAATCTTTGCAGCGCTTCCAAACGCGTCCCCCCTGGCTATGGCGTTGGCGCTGGCCGCGCCATGGGCGATGGGGTGGCATATGGCGTGGCAATTGCGCGGTCTCGATATTGGCGATCCAGCAAAGTGCATGCAGCTGTTTCGCGCCAACCGCGACACAGGCGCAATTCCGCTGGTCTTTTTTCTCATAGCGCTCATGGTTTGATTGAAAGACCGACGCACAGGGCGTATCACCAAAGACAAGAGCGATCCCAAGACCAAAAGAGCCTGAAAAACGCACATGCGACTGTCTTCTCTCATCATCGTTGCCGCAACCTTTGTCGGGGCCGCTGCTGTGTCATTGGTGGCTGCCAACTTTTCCGTCAAACTGATTGAAGAAACATCAGAAATTGGTGTGCGACAGGCCTTGGACGACGCCAAAATGCCATGGGCCGAAGTCGCAGCGGACGGGTTGCAAGTCACTTTGTTGGGCATTGCACCAAACGAAGCCCGCAGGTTTTCCGCCCTGAGCACCGCGGGCACAGTGGTCGATGCTGCCCGCGTGATTGACGCCATGGAAGTCGAGGCAATGGCCGCCATTGCCCCTCCGCGGTTCTCCGCCGAAATTCTGCGCAACGACGCAGGGGTGTCGATCATCGGCCTGATGCCGACGGCCACAGACCGCGACGCCATCATCGAACGCTTTGCAGCCATGAGCGACGACGCCTCTGTCACGGACCTTATCGAGACGGCAGATTATCCAACCCCGGACGGATGGACCGATGCGCTTGGATTTGCGCTGACCGCAATGGAACAATTGCCGCGATCAAAGGTGTCGGTAGAAGCGGGCCGCGTGTCCATCACGGCCATCACACAAAGCGCCGACGCCAAAGCACAGCTTGAGGCACGCCTCAACCGCGCAGCGCCCCCCGGTTTGGGCCTGTCGCTGGACATTGCGGCCCCCCGCCCCGTTATCACACCATTCACTTTGCGCTTTTTGATCGACGACAACGGGGTGCGCTTTGATGCGTGTTCCGCAGACACAGAAGCTTCTCGGACCCAGATTTTGCAAGCCGCCCTCAAGGCGGGCCACACCGGGTCCGGGCGATGCACCGTCGGCATGGGCGTTCCAAGCCCGCGTTGGTCAGAAGCCGTGGAAAAATCGATAAGCGCCTTGGCGGAAGTGGGCGGCGGGTCTGTTACGTTTTCTGACGCAGACGTCACCTTGATTGGCCGCGAAGGCGCTAGCCAAGCGACCTTTGACAAAGTCATGGGCGAACTTGAAAACGATTTGCCAGATGTCTTTGCCCTTTACGCAAAACTGCCTGAAACCGTGGACCCGAATGTGGGGCCGCCGGAATTCATCGCCACGCTTAGTCCGGAAGGCCAGGTGCAACTGCGGGGCCGGTTGTCCGATGAAAACCTGCGCACTGTGGCCGACAGCTATGCAAAAGCGCGGTTTGGATCAGACAGGGTTTACGTTGGCACCCGTGTCGTGGAGGGCCTGCCAAACGATTGGGCCACCCGCGTTCTGACCGGATTGGAGGCGCTGTCCGGCCTCAGCAACGGCGCAGTCACCGTGTCGCCCACATCTATTTCCGTGCGCGGCAATACCGGCAACAAAGATGCAAACGCGAAAATCGCGACATTGCTGTCGTCCAAACTGGGCGAGGCGGAAGACTTCATGATTGACGTGACCTATCAGGAAAAACTTGATCCTGTGGCCAATATCCCAACACCCGACCAATGCGAGGCGCAAATCGGGGACGTGCTGCAAACAGGGCAAATCAGCTTTGAGCCGGGAAGCGCAACAATTGATGCGGCATCCCTGAGCACGATGGACGATATCGCTGAAATCTTGAAAGTCTGCGGCGATATGCGTTTGGAAGTGCAAGGCCATACAGACAGCCAAGGCCGTGCCGAAATGAACCTGGCCCTAAGCCAAAGCCGCGCCCAGTCCGTTCTGAATGAACTGCGGGCACGGCGCGTCCTGACATCATCCTTTTCAGCCAAAGGTTACGGCGAAACGCGCCCGATACAAGACAATGACACCGAAGAAGGGCGCGAAGCGAACCGTCGTATCGAATTTCGTCTGATCCGCCCCAATCCAACGGAACCCGAGCCTGAATCTACGCTAGATTCTGTTGCCGAAACGGGCAATACAGGGCCTGCAACAGAAGGGACATCCGATGAGCAGAACTGAGTTTGTTATCGCAACTGCGATCATTCTGTTTGTGGCGTTTTGCCTTGGATGGTTTGCCAACTGGCTGATCCATCGCTTTACCCGCGTGGCGGCAGGCGATGTGGCCCAACTGGACCGTATGAGCCAGGAGTTGCATGAGGCCGAAGAGACCCGCGATCAAGCCATCACATACCTTCAACAGCGCGAAGCGGAACTGACAAACCAGCTCAGTCAGACCGAAGCGGAATTGCGTGCCGCGATGGAAGGCCTTCGCGATGCGCGGCATGAGGCCGAAGAACTGCGTGGCTACATTGAGCGGGTGACACAGGGAACCTAACCGCCCCTTTTTTATGAACCCCGCAAACACGTCATTTAGATGCAAATACGGGAAAAACACTGATGACAGACAAACCCACCCTTGAACAACTTTGGGCGCAGATGCGTGCTTCGGAAGTGTCAAATTGGGATGATGTGTCACCACGCCTTTACGATCAATGCGCCCCCTCTATTCAACCGCGTTTCAAGGTCCCAGCACGCAGCAGTGTCTTTACGATAGGCAGCTGTTTTGCCCGCAACATCGAAGAAAACCTTGGGCAACTGGGCTATGATTTGCCTATGCTCCGATTTGAATTGCCCCCTGAGGAAAAAATCAACAGCCGCGCGGCAAACATCGTCAATAAATACACCCCGCCCGCGATCTATCAGGAGGTCAAATGGTGTTACGACATTGCCAAAAGGGACGGCATCGTAAATTGGGCCGACTGCGAGGCCATCGCATTCGAAAAAGACGGCATGTATTACGACACGGCGACCCACGGGCGTTATCCGCTGAGCAAAGAGCGCATGTTGGAGCGACGCCAACACATCTTTGATGTGTTCAAGACAATGTTTCAGACAGATTGCGTCGTGATCACCCTTGGCCTAACAGAAGTGTTTCGCGATGTGGAACGTGATCTTTACGTGTCCAATGCCCTCGTCGCTATCGGTCCACTGCGCCGTGCCTTGGGTGAGCGGCTGGAATTTGTAGATCTCGACTTCGAGACCTCATTGGGGTTTGTACGTGGCGCACTTGATCTGATCTGGGATATGAATCCGGACGCCAAAATCCTGATCACTGTCTCGCCTGTCTCAGCCAAAGCCACGTTTAGCGGAGACGACATAATTCTGGCGTCGATGCGGTCCAAGGCATTGCTGCACACAGTCATTACCGAAGTCATTCGCAATGAGCCGCGCGCAGGTTATTTCCCCGGATTTGAACGCATTATGTTGACCCGCAGCTGGGATGTTTTCACCCCCGACCTACGCCATGTGTCCGACTTTGCCGTCAAAGGCGTGGTTGCCCAATTGGTTCAAACCTACTTTGAAGTGGATGCAACGCAGCGGCAGGACTTTGAAGCCAAGATCGCGTCAGCGCATGATGCTGAAGTCATCTTCAACAGCAATCTAATTGAAGGCACCGCAGCATTGGAGGCAGAGGATTTTGAAACCGCCGAAGCATGCGGTCAGATCGCTTTGGAACAAGCCATACGCAATCGCGACATCAACAATGGCGAATTGCGCGCATTGCGGATCATCGACGCCGCCATCACCGCGCGGTCTGATTGGGTTGCCAGAGACGTCGTGCTCACCCGCATGATAGATCTGCGGCCCCATTGCGTTGCCTGGATCAAGCTTGCGTACAACAACTACCGTCTTCAACGATATGACCAGCTAAAATCCAACATAGACATGGCAAAAGAAACACTACCCGACGATCATCCAAGCGCCGCCGCCCAGATCGAAAAGCTGACGGGATACTGGAAAAAAGCCACCGGAGCGGCGCACTAAAAGGTTTTTACCAACGCTTTAACGCGTTTTCGTCATCATCCTTTGCAGCAACCCACTGCGCACTGCGCGCCGTTATTTCGCGTTTCCAAAACGGGGCACGGGATTTTAAAAAATCCATCAGGTATTCGGCGGCCTCAAAAGCGTCTTTGCGATGTTTGGACGCTGTACCGACCATCATAATCATCTCCCCCGGTGCAAGCCGCCCATAGCGGTGAATCACCAAAGCATCTGCCAAAGACCACCGGTCCATGGCCCTAGCGGCCATTTCGGCAAGCGCTGATTCTGTCATGCCCGGGTAGTGTTCGATTTCCATGACCTTCAAGCGCTCCTCCGGCACATCGCGCACAACGCCTGTAAAGGTGACGACAGCCCCCACATCCTGATGGCCGGCAGAAAAACGTGACACTTCCTCTCCCACATCAAACGGGTCTTCCTGAACCAAAATACGCATGATTTATCCCCCCGTCATCGGAGGGAAAAAAGCGACCTCGCGGGCCCCTTCCAAAGAGGCGTCAAAATCCGTGAGTTCCTGATTCACCGCCACGCGCAGCGCCGACAGATCCGCGAATGCAGCGGCGTATCTGTCTTCACGGCCTTTCAGTTCCTCGACCAGCTCAGCCACAGTCGCAGCGTCGGTCTCCAGTGTTTCGCGTGGCCGACCGATGCGTTCGCGCACCCAGGCGAAGTACAAAATATCCATCAGTCTTCATCCTTAAGATGCGGTATCGCTTTTTTCAGGTAATCAATCCCGGTGATCAAAGTCAGTGCCGCTGCAATCCACAGCAACCACAAGCCGAGCGTTCCGGCCCATTGCATGCCTTGGAACTTCCATCCAAGGCCCAATTCATCGGTTAATTCGCCATTCAGGATCGCAACCACCATGTCATCGTCCATGCCCCACGTCGACATCCCGAAATAATGTTCGAACACGCCTTGTGAAAACAGCACTGCAATCGCCACCATCTGGAATGTGGTTTTCCACTTCGCAAGCGGGGTCACTTTCAAAGTGCCTGCCGTATCCCCCAGAAATTCCCGCAGGCCCGACACAAAGACTTCCCGAAACAGAATGACCGTCGCCGGCAGCACAAGCCATGCCTGCCAGCTGGAAAAGCCGATAATCACCATAAGCGCGATCACCACCATGGCTTTGTCTGCAATCGGGTCCAGCATCGCCCCGAGTTTGGTTTCCTGTTGCCAGTTTCGCGCCAAATACCCGTCGAACCAATCCGTAATCGCAGCACTTACAAACAGGATCAACGCGAACCAATCCGCGTAAGGCCGTGTGAAGTACAAAAACATCACGGCCACCATAGGTGCGGCCCCGAGACGGATCAGCGTCAGGATATTTGGAATGGTCCAGTTCATGTGTCTAGTGTTAACCTTTGTTCATGGGCGGGGAAAGGGGCGTTGCCCCTCGGCCTATGGCCTCACCCCAGGATATTTTTGGCGAAAAGAAACATGCGATACGATTACCCTTCCTGAAAGAAGTCATAGACCTTTTGCGCCAAGGCCGCCGAGACCCCTTCGACGGCTTTCAGATCGGCAAGGTTTGCGCGGCTTACGGCCTTGGCAGACCCGAAATGGGCCAAAAGTGCCCGCTTTCGTGCCGCGCCAACACCGGGCACATCATCCAAAGGTGTGGCGCCCACCGCCTTGGCCCGTTTTGCGCGGTGTGTTCCGATTGCGAATCTGTGCACTTCGTCGCGCAACCGTTGGATAAAGTATAAAACCGGATCGTTATGTCGCAAAGCAAAGGGGCGCTTTCCTGTGCGGTAAAATTCTTCTTTGCCTGCGTCGCGGTCAATCCCTTTGGCCACCCCGACCATCGGGACATCCCCCACACCGTATTCAATCATGATTTCACGGACAGCGCTGACCTGCCCCGCCCCACCGTCGATGAGCAGCAGATCCGGCCACATGCCTTTGCTGCGATCGGGGTCCTCTTTCAGAAGCCTTTTGAAGCGGCGCGTTAGCACCTCTTTCATCATACCGAAGTCATCGCCCGGTGTGAGATCATCGCCTTTGATGTTGAATTTACGATACTGGTTTTTCATGAACCCATCGGGGCCCGCCACAATCATCCCTCCCACCGCATTGGTGCCCTGAATATGCGAGTTATCATAAGCTTCGATGCGTTGGGGCGGCGCGTCCAGATCAAACGCTTCTGCCACGCCTTTCAACAATTTGGCCTGTGTCGCGGTTTCCGCCATTTTGCGTGCAAGGCTTTCGCGCGCGTTGCGCAATGCGCCATCGATCAATTCGGCTTTTTCACCGCGTTGTGGCACCAGAATTTCAACTTTGCGGCCCGCTTTAATTGCCAGCGCTTCTGCCATCAAATCCGGGTTTTCGAGATCATTGGACAAGATCAGTTGACGCGGCGGTTCGCGCACATCGTAAAACTGGCCAATGAAGGCTTCCAGCGCTTCCGCCGCATCCACGTCTACGCCAACACGCGGGTAATAATCGTGATTGCCCCAGTTCTGGTTGGCCCGGATAAAGAAGACCTGCACACAGGCCTGCCCCCCTTCCAGATGCAATGCAATGATGTCGGCCTCTGACACGCCGCGCGGGTTCACGCCTTGGGCGGTTTGCACTTGGGTTAGGGCTTTGATGCGGTCACGCAGCGCAGCGGCGCGTTCGAATTCCATATCATCTGAAGCCTGCGCCATTTCGCCGGCCAGTTTGGCCTGAATGTCCGCATTCTTGCCGCTTAAGAATTTCTCGGCGTCTTTGACCGTTTCGCGGTATGCATCCGGGGTGATTTTGCCAACACACGGCGCAGAACAGCGTTTGATCTGATACTGCAAACACGGACGCGTGCGGCTGTCAAACATCGCATTGGAACAATCGCGCAGCATAAACACCCGTTGCAATTGATTAAGCGTACGGTTGACAGCACCTGCGGACGCAAAGGGGCCATAATAGGCACCTTTTTCCTTCTTGGCACCGCGGTGTTTTTTGATTTGTGGGTAATCGTGTTCCGCAGTGACCAGAATGTTGGGAAAGCTTTTGTCATCGCGCAGCAGCACATTGAACTTCGGCTTGAGCTGTTTGATCAGGTTCTGTTCCAGCAACAGCGCCTCTGTTTCGGTGCGCGTCGTCAAGAACATCATCGACGCTGTCAGGGAAATCATGCGTGCAATGCGGCCCGAATGGCCGGACGGTCTTGCATAGTTACTGACGCGTGCACGAAGATTACGGGCTTTTCCAACGTATAGAACGCGGCTTTCGCTGTCCAACATGCGGTACACACCGGGGGAGCCATCGATCGTCTTGAGATACCCCTGAATGACATCATGGCCTGTGGCTATCTGGGGTTGTGCAGCGTCGATTTCAGTCGCCATGTGAGTCGCTCGATTCTCTGGTTTGGCTGCAATGTAGTGCAGACCGTAGCAACAGTTAACATACCCACTGTTCCTGTGGATAACTCTGCCGATAACTTTTTCACAGTGGGAGATTTTCGTTAGTTTTGAAGGATTTCATGGATTTGCCTGTTTTTTAGGCACATATGTAACCAATTGATTTATATGTGTTTTTTATTTTTGTCATTGCAAATAATTGAAAACATTAAGTTTTTAGTAACAAATTTGTAACGAGACTTAACCCAGTGCAAAACTTTCGACCCTAGTCTCATTTATTCAACGTCTAACACATCCGCTGTTTGCCATGCCAAGTGCTGCCCACCATCGACACACAACAACTGCCCCGTTACGGCAGGCGCGTCCAGAAAGTACCCCAAAGCAGCAGTAATATCGTCCGGGTTAGCCCCACGTTGTAGCGTTGTAGCTGCCCGTTGCGTGGCAAAATCTTGCGCTGTTTGACGTCCACCTTGCAGTGTTGGCCCCGGCCCTATGCCGTTGACCCGGATCACAGGCGCCAAGCCCTGCGCCGCAGTTTGCGTCAAAGCCCATAACCCCATTTTTGCAATTGTGTAGCTGGTAAATTCAGGGGTCAGTTTGCGCACGCGCTGGTCGATCATGTTGACGATCAAAGCACTTGCAAGCGGCTCTTGTGCGGCGTCGCGGCCCGGTTGCAACCCCTGTGCTGCCATGGCTTGCGTCAAGACAAACGGCGCCCGCAGATTGCTTTCGATGTGCCTGTCCCAGCTGTCGCGCGTGCCTGTTGTGAAATCGTCGTATTCGAAGATGGACGCGTTGTTGACCAAACACGTGATCGGTCCGCCAAGCGCGTCAGCCGCCTGCCCAAGCAACGCTTGGCTTTGTGCCTCAATCAAAAGATCAGCCTGCAAAGCAACGGCATTTCGCCCCATGCCTTTTATCTGATCGACCACATCGGATGCGCCATCGTCAGAGAATGCATAGTGCACAGCAACATTGTAGCCGCGTTGCCCCAAATACAGTGCCATTGCGCGCCCCAACCGATGGCTTGAACCGGTCACAAGGGCATTTGGCGAATAGCGCGTCATAAGGTCCGTCCTTTGGGTTAGATCAACACCAAAGCAAGGTAGCCCGCATACGCCGCGGTCAAGGCGATCCCCCAATTGCGGGTGATATCTTTGCGCAAATACACGAACGGGATCAGCAAGACCGAAGCACCCAACATGACCCACAGGTCAAAGCGCAAGAAAGACGGGTCCACAGGAATTGGGCCCACAAGCGTTGCGATGCCAATGATCGCCAACAAATTAAACATGTTCGATCCGATGACGTTGCCCAATGCGACATCGGCTTGTCTGCGCAGCGCCGCCATAACGGTTGTCGCAAGTTCCGGCAAAGAGGTGCCCACCGCCACCAGTGTCAGCCCAATCACGGTGTCACTGACGCCGTAGGTTTTGGCAATCACCGTGGCATTGTCCACCAATAGATCAGCGCCCAAAGGCAATCCGATCAATCCCAGCACCAAAAACGTGATGATGCGCCACCACGGCATATCGGGGTCAGCGCCTTCGACTTCTTCATCTTCATCGGGGACGGATTTACATGCAATCCGGTGCGCCTTGGCCTGTCGGAAAGCATCAAACAGAACGTATCCAAGCGCGCCTAACAAAGCGAGGCCAGCTGTCATATCAAACACACCGCGGAACGCGAGGGCGAGAAACAAAAAGGTCGCCGCCAGCATGAAGTTGAAGTTTTTGCGCGTGTCACATTCCGAAGTATGTAGCGTCGCCATCAAGGCAGGCACACCAAGCACCAACAACACATTGGCGGTGTTCGAACCGACCACATTCCCCAATGCCAAGCCCGGTGCATCGTCCAAAATTGCCGATATCGCAATCAACAATTCAGGCGCGGATGTACCAAAAGCAACAATCGTCAAACTGACGATCAAAGCTGGTACGCCAAGACGCAGCGACAGGTTCACAGCACCTTTGACCAACGCGTCACCCGCCAAAAGCAAGATGACCAGTCCAAGCCCGGACAGCAACCATGGCATCAACGCTTCCATCATGCGTCCCCTTTACCGCAGGCACAGGGACCGGAACCGATCTTGTGACGCTTGCACGCTTTGCATTTGGTGGATTTCAGTCGCTTGCCGCCAATCCAATGCAGTTTTCCGAACATCGCAAGCGCGCCCATGAAAACCAGAAACAGAATAACGACTTTAGACATCATGCGGTCACAGCCCAAACTGGGCATATGCAGCCCGTTCTTCGATGTTGGTGACTGCGTCTTGCATCAGCTGTGCCCCGAAACGCGCCAGAAACGGCTTCTTAACACCATAGCGGTTAATTTTGACTTTCTCACCAAAGCGATCCTGCAACATTGGCTTTAAGTGGCCAATGCCATCGATCAAACCCAGTTCCGTGGCTTTGCGGGCCAGCCAGACTTCTCCGGTGAACAAATCCATCTCTTGGGTCAGCTTTGCACCGCGACGTGCCGTAACGTGGCCCTTGAAATTACCATGCAGCTCTTCCAGCAAGCCCTTCAGTCGCGCCACATCTTCCGGATTTTCCGGGCGGAACGGGTCCAGCATCGATTTCGATTTTCCGGCTGTGTAAACGCGGCGCTCGACCCCTTGCTTTGCCAGCAATTCATGGGCCCCGAAACCGGCAGATATCACCCCGATTGACCCAAGAATAGAGCTTTCATCGGCGTAAATCTCGTCTGCGGCTGTGGCCAGCCAATACCCACCTGATGCCGCAACATCTTCGACAAATGCCAAAACGGGGATGTCTTTTTCATCCGCAAGCCGTCGAATGCGCGCCGCAATAAGCGACGATTGCACAGGGCTGCCACCGGGTGAATTTATTTCAAGGGCGACGGCTGCAGGCTTTCCTTTGGAAAAAGCCCGCTCGATGACGGCAGTCAGGCCCGCGTCATTCAATGCGCCACGTCCCCCGCCCGCGATCACCCCTTGCAGGCGGATCACAGATACGGTGGGTTCGGATTTGATAAAGGGTATCCAGCGTTTCATTGAATGCCATGTAGATTGACAGGCACCCTCGCACAAGGCCTGCGACAAATCGAACGACCTGTGGGGGATCAATGCAACGCTTTCCGCCGCGTCACTGGCGAATGCGCCAGCCACTTTTGAAAATCCAGTAGACTGCAGCCAAACACATCGTTGAAAACAGACCGATGGCCAACAAGCTGGTCAGCACCGGCACGTCCTCAAGTCCGAAGAAGGCCCAGCGGAAACCCGACACCAGATACACAACCGGATTGAACATCGAAATGGTTTGCCAAACCGGGGGCAACATCGAAATGGAATAGAACGATCCCCCCAGAAACACCAACGGCGTCACAATCAGCAAAGGCACCAGTTGCAGCTGCTCAAAGTTGCCAGCCCAAATGCCGATGATGAACCCGAACAGCGCAAAACTGAAGCATGTCAGCAGCAAAAATGCGATCATGGCCAAAGGATGCGCGATCTGGATGTCCACAAAGAAGAACGACGTGCCAAGGATGACAGTGCCAATGAAAAACGCCTTGGTGGCTGCCGCCCCCACATAGCCCACGACGATCTCGAGAAAGCTAAGCGGCGCTGACAACAATTCATAAATCGTGCCGATGAACTTGGGGAAATAAATGCCAAATGATGCGTTAGATATGGCCTGGGTCATAACCGTCAACATGATCAACCCCGGTACGATAAACGCCCCATAACTGACGCCATCCACCTCGTCGATGCGGCTGCCGATGGCGGCCCCGAACACCACGAAATACAAAGACGTCGAAATGATGGGCGAGATAAAGCTTTGCACAAAGGTTCTGAAAAATCGCGTCATTTCAAACACATAAATCGCGCGAATTGCTGTCCAGTTCATGCTGCATCCTCCTGCAACAGGGTCACAAAGATATCTTCCAAACTGCTTTGACGCGTCACAACGTCTTTCAACGTCAACCCTGCTTTGGCCACATCATTCAACAGTTGGGTAATGCCAGTGCGCTCCTTGCGGGTGTCATAGGTGTAGATCAATGCCTCACCATCGGGCGACAGGCTTAGACCGTGGACGCCCAGCGCGGCAGGCACCGCTTCCAAAGGCGCTGTCAGTTGCACCTCCAACTGCTTTTTGCCCATCTGGGCCATCAGCTTGTCTTTGTCTTCCACCAACAGCAATTCGCCATTTGCAATCACGCCCACACGGTCAGCAATGGCTTCTGCTTCTTCGATGTAGTGGGTTGTCAGGATGATGGTGACGCCATCAGCCTTCAAATCGGCCACAATGTCCCACATGTCCTTGCGCAATTCCACATCAACGCCCGCGGTTGGTTCGTCCAGAAACAGAACACGCGGCGAATGGGCCAAGGCCTTGGCAATCAAAACGCGGCGCTTCATGCCGCCCGACAATTCCTTGACCTGATTGTTGCGTTTATCCCAAAGGGACAGACGTTTTAGGATGGTTTCGATCATGCCCATGTCGCGTTTTTTGCCAAACAACCCCTGGCTGAACCGGACCGTGTTCAGAACCTTTTCGAATGGTTCCAAAGCAACTTCCTGCGGCACAAGGCCAATCATGCTGCGCGCGGCACGAAAGTCTGTTTCGATGTCGTGACCACCAACCGAAATATGCCCCGAAGTCGCGGTCGTAATGCCACAAATCGTTGAAATCAGTGTCGTCTTTCCAGCCCCGTTGGGGCCAAGCAAAGCGATGATCTCACCTTCATCAATCGACAAGGTGACACCTTTCAGTGCCTCAAAGCCACCAGCGTAGGCTTTGCGTAGGTCTTTAATATCCAAAATCACCGACATACGTATCCCCTTGGCTTTTGCCGCACCCTAGGGCGCATTGTTCGGCGCGGCAATGAACACAAGCTGTTCGGAGATGCGCAATTAATCCTTGCCAGTCAAACGGCCCAACCATCCCTTTTTCTCGGGCTGTTCCGCGTCCGTTTCGTCCATGGCCGGGTCAGCGGGGCCCTCAAGATGGGTTTGCAGGTTCGTAAAGAACTGATCCGCCATTTTCTTGGCAAATCCGTCGATAATACGGCTGCCCAATTGCGCCAGTTTTCCGCCAACCTTGGCTTCAACATCATAGCTCAGTTCGGTGCCGCCCTCTGATGGCTTCATAGATACTTCGGCGCCGCCTTTGGCAAAACCCGCGGCACCGCCTTTGCCTTCGCCTGAAATCGTCAGTGATTGGTTTTCAACCATATCAGACAGTGTCACGGCCCCTTTGAATGTCGCTTTCACAGGGCCCACTTTTTGGGTCACAGAAGCTTCAAATCCCTCTTCGGGCGATCCTGTCACCTCTGTCGCACCGGGCACACACGCCTTCAAAACATCCGGATTCAAAAGCGCTGCAAATACGTCTTCAGGGGATGCGGCAATCTGGCGGGTGTCTGTCATTTTCATCAGGCAGGTCCTTTTTTGGGCTTAAGACTGCATATCCGTTTCAGTGCAGATTGGCTATTGCCGAAAGCGACATCCATGATACCGAATGAACCATGTCACAAGCCCCAACCAACACAGCGACACTTGGGATCATCTTCGTTCTTGTGGGTGTCTTTTGCATATCTATCAACGACATGCTGATCAAACAGCTGTCTGGCGGATACCCCTTGCACCAGATTGTGTTTGCACGGTCTTTCATCGGCATTCTGTTTTCTCTGATACTGGTACAGCTGGAAGGCGGGTGGCGGATCTTGTACACCAGAAGGCCCGGCATCCATGTGGTGCGTGGGCTTTTGATCGTGATCTCGAACATGACATTTTTTCTAGCACTGGCCGCTTTGCCACTTGCCGACGCCACGGCGCTTTTCTTTGCCGCACCTTTGTTCATCACGCTTCTGTCGATCCCGATCCTGGGCGAAAAGGTCGGCCCCTTGCGGTTGGGCGCCGTTGTCTTCGGCTTTGTCGGGGTGATTGTGATGCAGCGCCCATGGGAAGGCGCGGGCAACATAGGTACCTCGCGTATCGTTCTTTTGCTGCCAGTTGCGGCCGCATTGACCTATGCGCTGACGCAACTTCTGACACGCAAACTTGGGGTCGAAAGCAAAGCCTCTGCGCTGGCGGTTTATATTCAGGGCATGTTCATCGTGGTGTCTGCCGGTTTCTTTTTGGTGGCTGGAGACGGGCGTTTCGCCCTTGGCAGCAGCAACCCTTCGGTGCAATTTTTGCTTAGGGCATGGGTTTGGCCCGATCAAAACGACCTTTGGGTCTTTGTGGGTCTTGGCCTGAATGCGGCCATCATCGGCTATTGCCTAAGCCAGGCCTACAGGGTGGCCGACGCCGCAACCGTGGCCCCTTTTGAATACGTCGGACTGCCTTTGGCCGTCTTCTGGGGGTTCTTTATTTTCGCTGAATTGCCCGTGTTCGAGGTGTGGATAGGGATCACAATGATCCTGTCATCGGGCGTGTTTGTGTTTTTGCGCGAAAGATACAAAACTCGGGCGGCCAAACCGATCCGGGGCCGCATCAAGGGACGCTGACCGGACATGGCACGTCGCTTGCAAATCGTTGCGTTCTAAAAAGGTATCCGCCGCCTAGTCCGCGCTGATTTTAACAACCACTTTGCCCGTGGCTTTTCGGGTACGCAGCAAATCAAGGGCTGTGTTCGCGTCCTCCAAAGCGTGCACGGAACTGACATGAGGCTTGATTTTCCCTGCACTGTACCAATCGATCAAAGTGGCAAAACTGTCAGTTAGAACCTTCGGCTTCACACGCACGTATCCGCCCCAATAAAAACCGATCACTGTCAGGTTTTTCACAAGCAAATGGTTGGCTGGAATTTGTGGCACATCACCCGATGCAAATCCCAATGGCAACAATCGCGCTTCGGGGTTACATGCCCGCATGGCCGCTTTGAATTGGTCGCCCCCGATTGGGTCGTACACAACATCCGCCCCCCCCAAGGACTTGACGACATCCCGAATATCCTCGGTTTCAGAACAAATCAGATGGTCCGCGCCCGCGGCTTTGCACAATTCCAGCTTGGCGGCCCCACGGGCACAGGCAATAACCTCTGCTCCCATGATTTTGCCCACCTCGATCGCGGTCAATCCAACGCCTCCGGACGCCCCAAGAACAAGCAACCGTTCACCTGGCTGTAACTGTGCTTTGTAATCCAGAGCCACGTGGCTGGTGCCGTAAGCCACTAGAAACGCCGCCGCGTCCAGACTGTCCATATCGTCGGGTACGGGCACGCAAATCCCCGCTGGTATCGCGGCGTAGTCCGCCAGTCCACCAAACCCCGAATACGCACCCACCTTTTGGCCGACATGCAACCCCTCGACCCCATCGCCCAGCGCTTCGATGGTGCCGCACAACTCCATGCCGACGGTCGCAGGCAATTGCGGTTTTTCCTGATAAGTACCTTTGATAACCAGCGTGTCCCCGAAGTTCAGCCCGCAGGCGTGAACCTTGACCAGTACGTCTCCGGCCAGCGGCGTGGGCTTTTCAACCTCGCGCAGTTCCAAAGGCTGCCCCAATTCCACCACTTGCATTGCGCGCATCACATCACCCTTTTGTCGATGGTTTATGTTTCATCAGAGCCAATGTGCATCACCGCATAAGCAATCTGTACGGCGCCGAACACCGTGCTCAACATCCACCACAGTAAAAACACAGCAAACACACCAATGTCGCTGTGTGTCACCAGATGCCACAAATTCAACACGTTGAAATAAAGCAATAAGCCCGTAAACACTGCCGCCGCCACACTGCCCCAAAACGCATGCCAAACAAACAGGCGGATCAGATTGGGGTCTTTGGAACTTGCGGTCATCTAGGCCCCCTTGGGGTGTGGCGATTTTGTCCTAGAATGCCTCGGGGCGCTCTTCTCTGGCCATGTGGTCTAACACCGCATTCACGAATTTGCTTTCTTTGCCTTCAGGAAAGAAAGCAACCGCCACATCCACATATTCGGTGATCACCACTTTGGGCGGGATAGTTGTGTCGCGCAATTCCGCACCGGCCGCGCGAAAGATAGCCCGCAATGTGGGATCGATGCGCCCCAAAGGCCACTTCGCCACCAAAGCGCGATCGGTTTGTTGGTCGATGGCCGCCTGATAGTTCACGGCATCTTCCATCACGGTGCGGAAGTGATCCATGTCGCCGTCCAGCATTTCCTGGCCTTCGTAGGTTTCCCCAAAGCGGAAATCCAGAAATTCCCGTCGGACCACTTCAACGGTCTGACCGGAATGCTCCATCTGGAACAAAGCCTGCACCGCATAAAGCCGCGAGGCCGAACGCATTTTGCGCCGTTGGTTGCCCGAAAGGTTGGAATGTGCGCTCATGCCGTGGTGTTTCCGTTTGTATCGCCTGCAAGCAGGATGTTGTCCGAGGCGGGCTTGAAGCCGATGCCACTGGATTGGGTGCCCCACTTACGGGCGAGCGCGATAAGGTGCAAGGCCGCAGCCGCCGCCCCACCACCTTTGTTTTGGTCCTTCACGTCAGCACGCACTTCCGCCTGCTTACGGTTTTCCACCGTCAGGATACCGTTGCCGATGCACAGCCCTTGCAGGCCCAACAGTTGAATGGCGCGACTGCTGTCGTTGCACACTGTCTCGTAATGCGTGGTCTCGCCGCGGATCACACACCCAAGTGCGACGTAGCCGTCAAAGTTGGACGCCCGGTCCGAAATACCGATGGCGGTGGGAATTTCCAATGCACCGGGCATTTCAACCAAATCCCAAGTGGCACCCGCCGCTTCGATCTCGGCCTTAGCGCCAGCCACAAGATTGTCCGAGATGTCCTTGTAATAAGGTGACACCACAATCAGCAGTTTCGCAGGCTTATCAAACGTTGGACGGTCCAGAATATGGTGTTGCTCTGCGGTCGCCATCAGTCGTCTCCCATGATCGGTCGCTTGCCCGTGATCTCAAGGTCGTAGGCGTCCAGCCCCACATAAGTGGTCAATGGGCTGTCTGTAAGCAGGACCAGCTTGTGCAATCCAAGCTTCGCCAGCATCTGCGCTCCAAGGCCAGTGTTTTTGACGACCTTGGGGCCGTCTTCTTCTGTGCCAAACAATTCTTTGCGCGGCTGGCGAAACAGGCAGATCACACCTCGCCCTTCGTCCGCGATAATTTCCATTGCGCGGGGCAATTCCCCTGCAGATTTAGGACCAAGCCCAAGAATATCAGCCGTCGCGTCCAATGCGTGCGTGCGCACCAGAACAGGGTCTGGGGTCGAAATATCGCCTTTGATCATAACCACATGCTCAACACCGTACGTTTGATCTGTGAAAATGCGCAAATCCCAATCGCCACCGTATTCCGACGTCACAGTCCGCGCATCCGTTTCAACCACCAAATTGTCATGGCGGCGACGGTAGGCAATCAAATCGCTGATGGTGCCGATTTTCAAACTGTGTTCTTGGGCATATTCCACAAGATCCGGCAGACGCGCCATCTCGCCATCGGGCTTCATGATTTCGCAAATGACGGAACTGGGATAATGGCCAGCAAGGCGGGCCACATCACATCCGGCTTCCGTGTGTCCAGCACGGACCAGAACGCCACCTTGACGGGCGCGCAATGGAAACACGTGGCCCGGTGTCGCGATATCGGCAGATGTTTTGTCCGGGTCAATGACAGTGGCCACGGTCAATGCGCGGTCCCCTGCGGAAATACCGGTACTGACGCCTTCGCGGGCCTCGATAGACACAGTGAAAGCCGTTTCATGGCGTGACGAATTGTGCATCGCCATCATGGGCAAGCCCAAAGCTTCGATGCGATCTGCGGGTAAGGTGACACAAATCAGACCCCGGCCATGCGTGGCCATAAAATTGATTGCGACGGGATCCGCGAATTGGGACGGAATGACCAAATCGCCTTCGTTCTCACGGTCTTCATGGTCCACAAGAATGAACATGCGGCCATCTTTGGCCTCGGCAATGATATCCTCAATGGGGGAAATCGCGCCCGCCAAATCCACTTCAACCGGTCCCGGTGTTTCAAAACTCATGTGATATGCCTCGCAATCGACTCGCCGCACGCCTTAAAACGCTGTGTCTAGACCATCCACAACACCAAGACCAGAGAGGCAAAAACCGCAACTAAAGGCCACTTTCTTTTCGCCCCAAATATCCCGGGGGAGTCCGGCAGGACGGGGGCTGGCCCCCTAACCCGCTTCCGCCAAACGCGCCACGTAACGTGCAAGCGTGTCAATTTCCAAATTCACAGCATCACCCAAAGCAACATCACCCCAAGTGGTAGCATCTTTGGTGTGTGGGATAAAATTGATGCCAAACACATCGCCTTGCACCTCGTTCACGGTCAGTGACGTGCCGTTCAACGCAACAGAGCCTTTGGGGGCGATGAATTTGGACAATGCTGCGGGTGCGCGCAACTCTACGCGCGTGCTATCGCCTTCATCCACGATGCTCACAACCTCGGCCACACCGTCCACGTGGCCTGACACAATGTGCCCACCCAATTCGTCGCCCACTTTCAGGGCGCGTTCCAAGTTGACCCGCTTGCCGATGGTCCAAGACGCAACATTGGTTTTGCTGACAGTTTCCGCGCTGATCTGCACGTCATACCAATCATCGCCCAACGCGATGACAGTCAGACAAACGCCGTCCGACGCAATAGACGCGCCCATGTCGATGCCGGATGTGTCGTATCCGGTCTGGATCCGGGCGCGCAAATCACCTTGCTGTTCAAGCTGGGTGATGCTGCCGATGTCTGTGACAATGCCTGTGAACATGTGATGCCTTTCGTTGCTGTTTCATTGAGGTAGCGGGACAGTGGCAGTGTGACAAGACCGTGATGACAGAAGATGAAACAGGCCATATTTGGTGGGAAAGGAACTATTGTTTCCATTTGCCATAGTTTTGCCTAGGTTTTCTGGTCATTGTTCGTAAAGAATTTGAAACTAAATTGGAATGTATGGTGCATTCACCGCCTCAAAATCGGGTTTTCTTGTTCCTTCAGGGACCACATGGCCCATTCTTTCACCGCCTTGGCCGCATGTTGCGCAAGGCGGGGGCGCAAGTGTGGCGTGTGGGGTTCAATGCCGGTGATCGTGCGTTCTGGTTCCATCCTGCCAGCTATATCCCCTTTCGCGGCAATGCAGACGACTGGTCCGATACATTTGCCCAACTGCTTGATGCCAAAGGCGTCACCGATATCGTGCTATACGGCGACACGCGCCCGGTCCATGCGCAAGCCGTGGCAGAGGCCCGTCGCCGCGGGCTGGGCGTTCATGTGTTTGAAGAAGGCTACATGCGGCCTTTTTGGGTGACTTACGAACGGGGCGGCACCAATGGCAATTCGCGGTTGATGAATATGACCATCCCGCAGATGCAGACCGCTTTGGCGCAATCCGACATGGAGGCTCCTTTGCCCCCTGCGCATTGGGGGGACATGCGCCAACACGTCTTTTATGGCGCCTTGTACCACTGGTTTGTGATGTTCAGAAACGGTGACTACCGCAACTTCAGACCCCATCGCAGCCTGACCGTGACCAAGGAATTCCAGCTGTATTTACGACGCCTGCTGCTGATGCCGATCCAGGCGCTGGAACGCCGCATCGCAACCTTGCGGATCAAACACGGCGGCTTTCCCTATCACTTGGTGCCTTTGCAACTTGAACACGACAGCAGCTTTCAAATGCATTCGCCTTTTGACACCATGGGCGACTTTTTGAAGGTGGTGATTGAGGGCTTTGCCAATGGCGCCCCCCAGCACCATCACCTTGTCTTCAAGGCGCACCCCCTAGAGGATGGGCGGGTGCCTGTGCGCCGCACTATCCGCGACGTCGCCCGCAAACACGGGGTATCGGACAGGGTTCACTACGTGCGTGGGGGCAAACTTGCGCAACTTTTGAACCACGCCAGATCCGCTGTAACCGTCAATTCGACAGCAGGGCAACAGGTTCTGTGGCGTGGCATTCCCTTGAAAGTCTTCGGCCGTGCTGTCTATGCGAAACCTGAATTTGTGTCGGATCAACCGCTTGCACAATTCTTCGCAGGAGCGACGCGACCCGACAACAAAGCCTACAAAGACTACCGCCGGTATTTGCTGGAAACCTCACAATTGCCGGGCGGTTTCTATTCGGCGCGGGGCCGCAGACAACTGTTGCGGCAGGTCGTGGACATGATGTTGTCGCCCGAAGATCCTTATGACGCGCTTAAATCAGGCACCGCGGCTCCAAGGCAACAGTTGCGTGTTGTCACATAGCGGACACTACCCCTAGCGGTAGATTTTCGTTTGGAATACCGCTAAGTTAAACCAAATCACGTCCGAATATAAGTGTTCAAAAAGCACAGGACGGATCGAGGCAGAGATAATTGGTCGAGGAGACCGTAGCAGTGACTTTTCATGGCTTTGGATGGGCGCGTCCCATCACAATGATTGCGGCTTTGGCCGTTGTCGCGTCTTGTGGTTTGCCCCAAGTGGGCCCCAACAAGCGCCAGATTTTCGCAGGCTCCGTTCAAAATAACGGCGATGCCTTTGTGGTTTCAGTCAATGACCGTGTGACACGTGCAACGGCTGTCACCGAAGCATTGGGGTTTTCCGAGGCCTTCAAAAACGCGGCTTCCCTTGGATCAGACACCATTCGCGCAGGCGATACATTGGGGCTAACCATCTGGGAAAACGTCGATGATCCACTGCTGGGCGTCGAAGGTCAGGCCGCCACAATTCTGGACGAGGTTCAGGTAGACGGCAACGGCTTCATCTTCATCCCATACGCCGGACGTATCAAAGCCGCGGGCAACTCCCCCGAAGCCATCCGCCGCATCATCACAGCCAAACTTGAAGACCAGACACCCGACCCACAAGTCGAAGTGCGCCGTCTTGCAGGCGACGGTGCAACCGTGTCTTTGGTAGGCGCAATTGGCGGCCAAGGGGTGTTTGCGATTGAACGACCCACGCGCACTTTGTCCGCGATGCTGGCAAATGCCGGCGGTCTGACGATTGAACCTGAAATTGCCCAAGTCACTGTTATTCGTGGCAAACACCGTGGCACCATCTGGTTCCAGGACCTGTTCGACAATCCGCGTCTCGACATTGCCTTGCGTGCAGGTGATCGCATTCTGGTCGAAGAAGACAGCCGGTCGTTCACAGCCCTCGGCGCCACAGGTGGCCAGGCCCAAGTCCCGTTTGAAAGCCAAAACCTGTCCGCCTTGGAAGCCATTGCACAAGTCGGCGGCCTGCAGTCCAACGCCTCTGATCCCACAGGCATCTTCATCTTCCGTAACGAACCCGACGTCGTGGCAAACGCCGTAATGGGACGCGATGACCTGCAAGGGGCACAGCGTTTGGTCTACGTTTTGGACCTGACCCAACCCAACGGCATGTTCATGGCCCGTGACTTTGTGATCCGCGACAGCGACACATTGTACGTGACCGAAGCACCGTTCACGCAATGGAACAAAGCGATTTCCGCTCTGACCGGCTCCGCCACATCCGTGAACGCGCTGACCGGCCTTGCAGGCAACTGACGCCGCGTGGCTTTGACGCCGCAAAATACAAAAGCCGCCGGGGTCGACAGGCCGCGGCGGCTTTGCGTTTACAATGGCGGTTTTTTGAAAAATGCCCGTGTGCGGCGCATTTTGGCATTGTCAGGGTATCAAATTGCATTGGGACTGCCCCGCGAAGGTGACGCTGTCGCCGTTTGGGGCGACAGCCCAACGGCCCATCGCGGGCGGGCCGTGGCCGCCAAACACGATGCCCCTTTGGTGTATGTCGAGGATGCGTTTTGGCGATCATTGCACCCTGGCCGCGCACAAAATGAGCCGCCGCTTGGGTTGATGATCGATACCAAAGCGATGCATTTTGACCCCTCGAAGCCTTCCGATCTGGAAGACATTCTCGCCTCTCACCCGTTGGATGACACAGCACTGTTGAACCGCGCCCGTGGCCTGATTGCGCGGTCCCGTGACGCCGGACTGACCAAATACACCGGGTACGACCCCGAGATTGCCCCCCCCGCCCCCGGCTATGTATTGGTGATTGATCAAACCTATGATGACGCATCAGTGCGCGCCTGTGGTGCCGACCGCAACCGGTTTTTGGAAATGCTGTTTGTCGCTCAAGACGAACACCCTGACGCAAAAATCATCATCAAAGCCCACCCCGAGACAGCGCAGGGGCTGCGCACAGGCTACTTTCGCGACGAAGACTGCAACGTGCGGGTCAAGATGTGCACGGACCCCATCAGCCCTTGGGCTTTGTTCGACAATGCCCGCGCAGTTTACACCGTATCGTCGCAAATGGGCTTTGAAGCTATTTTTGCCGGCCACAAACCGCGCGTTTTCGGGCAACCTTTCTATGCAGGCTGGGGGCTGACGGTGGACGAATTTCCAGTACAACGTCGTCAACGCAAGCTGACCCGCGCACAGCTTTTTGCAGGCGCAATGATGCTCTACCCCAAGTGGTTCGACCCTTACCAAGACACATTGGCGTCACCTGAAACCGCTTGTGAAAGCTTGGCGGCCCAAACCCGTTCATGGCAAGCAGATCGTTTGGGCTGGGTGGCCAGCGGCATGCGGCTTTGGAAACGTGCACCCCTGCAAAAGGTGTTCGGATCTCATAAGAGGTTGATCTTTCAGGACGATCCTGTCCAAGCCCGGCAAACCGGTCGTCCATGGATGGTTTGGGCGGGCAAAGCGCAAGTCGGCCATGACGCCGCAACAAAAGTGGAAGACGGTTTTTTAAGGTCACGGGGTCTGGGTGCCCAATTGGTTCCCGCCCTGTCACTGGTCACCGACGATTTGGGTATTTACTATGACCCGACAAAGCCAAGCCGTCTGGAAAAATGGATACAAACGCGCCGCGACATGCGCCCCGATCAGCGCGACCGCGCAGAGGCGATACTGCGGAAAATCACGCAGCTCAAACTCAGCAAATACAACCTTGCAGGCACTGTACCTGAACTGTCCCAAGGCCACCGCGTGCTGGTGGTGGGCCAAGTCGAGGATGATGCGTCAATTCAGACAGGCGCAGGGGCCATCAACTCCAACGCCGCATTGTTGCGCAAAGCCCGTGATGCGCGGCCAGATGCGATCTTGATCTATAAACCGCACCCAGATGTTGAGGCTGGCCTGCGCAGCGGCGCATGCGATGCCCAAAACATAGCGGATGTTGTGGTCCCGCAAGGCGACATCGCAGCGCTACTGGGCGAGGTGCAGGAACTTTGGACGATGACATCGCTGACCGGTTTTGAGGCCCTTTTGCGCGGCGTCCACGTCGTCACAACCGGTGCACCATTTTACGCAGGTTGGGGGCTGACTGAAGATTTGGGTGACATCCCACCGCGCCGCCGTCAGGACGTGTCACTTACCGGGTTGGTTCATGCGACCCTTATAGATTATCCGCGTTACTATGATCCAAAGACCGAATTGCCGTGCCCCGTCGAAGTCGCTTTGGATCGTCTGGCGTCGGGCGGTATTCCAAAACCGGGGATCGCGCACAGACTGCTGGCAAAGGCCCAAGGCGCGTTTGCATCTTATACCCATCTTTGGCGAAAGTAACCGGATCAACGCACCCAAGTCGTGACTGTGTCCGGACCAATCATTTGCGTACCGCTTAGGGTAAACCTACGGGCCTCTTGTAGATGCACCAGCCCCAAAGCCCCCATGTTCGGAAGGCCTTCAGCCCCGATCGTCATGCCTGCAGTGAAGGTGATAAGGCGGTCCACCAGATCATTTTCGATCAGCGTTGCGGCCAACGCACTGCCACCTTCACAAAATACGCGGGTCAGCCCATGGCCACCCAATTGTGCCATGGCATCATCCATATCCAGCTGTGTGCCTGACGCGCGGCACGACAAAAGCGTGGCCCCCAAATCCGCCCACGTGCGTTGCAGCGTCTTGTCTGCATCTTTGCCGTGGCACAAGATCAACGGTGTTTCCTTGGCAGTCCGCGCCAGCGTTCCCATCAAGGGCAGGTCAAGGCGACGCGAAATGACCACACGCGTGGGCTGGTGATCCACCCCCATATCACGCACTGTCAACGACGGATCGTCATGGCGTGCAGTGCCACCGCCGACCATCACAGCATCATGACGGGCCCGCATCACATGCACCATGCGGCGCGACTGGGCCCCTGTGATCCACTGACTTTCGCCTGATGCAGTGGCAATACGTCCGTCAACGCTGGATGCCAGTTTCAGCGTCACCATAGGGCGGCCCATCACTGTACGCCGCAAAAACCCGTCGTGATCGGCAAACGCCTGATCCCCCAAAAGTCCTGTTTCAACAACAATCCCTGCGTCACGCAACATCTGAGCGCCCAACCCATCAACACGTGGGTCACTGTCAGGAATGGCCATAACAACACGGGCGACCCCCGCATCAATCAATGCCTGGGCACAGGGCGGCGTTCTGCCGTGGTGTGCACAGGGTTCCAACGTCACAAAAACATCTGCGCCGCGCGCGGCATCACCGGCTTGGGCCAAGGCCATAGGTTCCGCATGGGGCACGCCGCCCTCTTGCGTCCAGCCGCGCCCGACGATCCGCCCGCCAGACACAATAACGCAGCCCACAGCCGGGTTGGGCCATGTGCGTCCTTGTCCGCGCCGCCCCAAAGACAGGGCCAGCGCCATGTAGCGTGTGTCGGACGCTTGCGTCACTCGTCCGCGGACGTTTCAGGTGGGCGCAGTTCTGCTACGAACTTGTCGAAATCGTCTGCCGCCTGAAAGTTCTTGTAAACACTTGCAAAACGCACGTAAGCGACTGTGTCGATGCGGTTCAGCGCTTCCATTACGATCTCGCCGATCTGCTTTGAACCGATGTCAGTTTCGCCCATGCTTTCCAGACGCCGCACAATCCCCGAGATCATCTGATCAATCCGTTCCGGATCGATTGGCCGCTTCTGCATGGAGATCCGGATGGAGCGTTCCAGTTTATCGCGATCAAAATCTTCGCGTTTTCCATTGGTTTTGATCACAACCAAATCGCGCAATTGCACGCGTTCATAGGTGGTGAAACGCCCGCCACATGCAGGGCAAAACCGCCGCCGCCGGATCGAAACGTGATCCTCCGCTGGGCGACTGTCTTTTACTTGAGTATCGATATTTCCACAAAATGGGCAGCGCATTGGCCGTTCCCCTATTCTATAAGTCCCGCCTGATTGTGGGGTTCGCGCCCCACTTATCCACAGTTATAGGCCAACCGCTAGGATTTGGGTAGGGGGGAAATACACCCCCAAAATAAGGGATTAGCTGCTGGCGAAAAAAGCAGCAATGCGGCGCAAATGCGGGGCCGTGCGATGTTCAAAAAGGTAGATGCCTTGCCATGTTCCCAATCGTAAAACACCGTTCTGGACCGGAATGCCAAGCGACACAGGCAGCATTGCAGCCTTGATATGGGCAGGCATATCATCTGGCCCCTCGTACGTGTGTTGAAGATAGGCCATGGAGGGATCTGTAGTCGGCGGTACCAACCGCGCAAAGAATGCCTGCAGATCGGACTGCACTTCGGGATCGGCATTTTCCTGAATAACCAGCGACGCAGACGTATGTTGCACCATAAGCGTCAGCAGCCCGTCACGGCGGGGCACCCAACGCGCCACGTTTGTTGTAAATTCGTATAGGCCAGCGCCCTGTGTTGGCACGTCAAAGGTGGTTTGCATAGCGCCCATTGTGTCCACGACGCCTGACAGGCGCAAGGCCGCTGTTACTTTGTAGACCGCGTAAATGCGTCCCGGCAATACCGCCGCGCAACAGCTGAGGTTCGGCTTAGGCCAACCGCATCCACCTTCAGCGTCAGCCCGTTTTCAACCTTTGGCACCGAAGTGCCGTTTGTGGTAAACACAACGCCTTTGCGACCTGACGCTGTTCGGGCAGGCCCCCGCGGGCTGCGCACATAGATGCGTGTGGTTTCCGACAGGCCCTGACGGTTTTCAATATAGCTGGCAGCAGCACACCAAAACTCTGCGGCAGCCATGTTTTGGCCTTGAATGACCTCAAAGTCAGATGCGTTCAACGCATTGATCTGAAACCTTTTTTCTTCACCCACAGTCGCGGCAAGCCCCATTGCAGGGCTCATCGCCAGTACCAACAGAATATGTCTCATGCTGAATGCCTCCTGCGCAATGAGGTAGGGCAGCCTTCACAAAAGTCACGCTGCAGTTCCCGCACCTGTTACCGCGAGTTGGTAATCCGAGCATCGTGACAGAATTGATAGGCGTGGTTAACAGACAGGCTGCTGCCGGCGCTGCGCAACGAACTGCCAACGATCAAAACCGACCCACTGCCCCCGTCACGGCCTTTGAGCGCGAACACCACGGGACCGCGTTTCGATGTGCGCGGTTGGTCCACGACAAGGCGTTCACTGCCCCGCGCACCCAAAACATCCTGTGCGTAATCAGAGGCGGCACACCACATCCCGCGCGCCCCTTGGCCTTCGCCATTGGAAATACTGAAGCTGTTGCCTTGTGCGGGTGTCACCACCACGCGGTTTTCGGCACGAAACGTCTGGGCTTGTGCGGGTACGGTCAGGATCGCTGTCGCGACAAGAGCTGAAAGAACTGTCTTCATTTGTTTAGACCTTTCGAAATTTAAAAATTGTTATCCGGAAAAACATCGTAGTCGCGGCAAAACTGCAGCGCGTGGATGACTGGCAAACTGGCACCGGCGCGACGCACTGTCACAGACACGCTTTGTATTGGGTTTTCTGGCGCCTGCGTGGTGAACACGACACCCTTTCCAGAATTTTGGGTCACGCTTGAGCCGCGCGGCATATCCACATAAAGGCGCCCTTTGTCCTGACCCAACGTATAGACAGCATACCGCGCAGCGGCACACCACATGCCACGCGCCCCCTCTCCGCGGGCTTCAATGACTTCGAACTGGGTCGCGGACACCGGGTTCACTGTCAGGCCGGGGTCAAAATAAAACCCGTTCGCCCCCGCATTCAGAGGGGCAAGGGCAAGTATTGTAGCAGTTAGGTATCTTAACGGCATGACTGTATCCTTTGCGTCTTAGACACATATAGGGTGGGTTTTGTTCACGCCCAAATCACGAGACAGTGGGTCAAAACCCGTTTTTCAAAAACCGCCCGCGCAGTTCAGCATCTGGAACCATGCAGGTGTCGTACCGTCCGAACACCCGAAATCTGTTGCGGCGTATGGTTTTGTACAGGGGGGATTTAATCCAAGCAGGTAGAAAACGTGCGGCCCCCAACGCTTTCCAAGGCCAATTCAATTCCTGCATAGCCATCGAAAAGGCGTCCAGCTCTTGATGGATTTGCCCGTCTACAATCACCAGATTGGTTTCAAAATCCGTAAGCGCCAGATTAAGCGCCGCATAAAGCCGTTGCCCCAACGGCGACTGTGCTGTCACAAAATTGAATGCGCCATTGCGTCGATACATGAAGCGGAAAAAGCCTGAGCACAAAACGCATTCTGCATCAAAGACGATCAGGTCTTTGCCAGCCAGTTCCACAGCCAAAGCATCAGGAAGGGTAGAGCGCGGTTTTTCCATACACCCGATATATGACAAAGCGCCGCCTCTTTACAGAGACGGCGCCAATGTGTCGCAGACCTTCAGATATACGTGCAGTTACTGATCCAGGAAGGATCGCAATTTGCGCGAACGGCTTGGGTGCTTCAATTTACGCAGCGCCTTCGCCTCAATCTGACGAATACGTTCGCGTGTCACAGAGAACTGCTGCCCCACTTCTTCCAAAGTATGGTCCGTGTTCATGCCAATACCGAAACGCATACGCAAAACGCGTTCTTCGCGTGGCGTCAGGGATGCCAGAACCCGTGTTGTGGTTTCTTTGAGGTTTTCTTGGATGGCAGAATCCAACGGTAGAACCGCGTTTTTGTCTTCGATGAAATCGCCCAATTGGCTGTCTTCTTCGTCGCCAATCGGGGTTTCCAAGGAAATCGGTTCCTTGGCGATTTTCATCACCTTGCGGACTTTTTCCAAAGGCATTTGCAGCTTTTCGGCCAATTCCTCAGGTGTGGGTTCGCGACCAATTTCGTGCAACATCTGACGCCCTGTACGCACAAGTTTGTTGATCGTTTCGATCATATGCACAGGGATACGGATGGTGCGGGCTTGGTCAGCAATAGAACGCGTGATCGCCTGACGGATCCACCATGTGGCGTAGGTCGAGAATTTGTAACCACGGCGATATTCGAACTTGTCCACGGCCTTCATCAGGCCAATGTTCCCTTCCTGAATAAGATCAAGGAATTGCAAACCGCGGTTGGTATATTTTTTGGCGATCGAAATAACCAGACGCAGGTTCGCTTCGACCATTTCTTTCTTGGCCTGACGGGCTTCTTTTTCGCCTTTCTGAACCTGCTGCACGATGCGGCGGAATTCGGAAATATCAAGACCAACGTACTGACCAACTTGGGCCATATCTGTGCGCAGCTCTTCAACTTTTTCAGCAGAGCGTTCGATAAACATCTGCCAGCCACGGCCCGCCTTTTGGCCCATTTCTTCAAGCCAGTTGGGGTCAAGTTCACGACCACGATAAGCATCGACAAATTCGCGGCGGTTGATACGCGCTTGGTCAGCCAACTTCACGATGGAGCTGTCGATTTGCATGATGCGACGGTTGATGCCGTAAAGCTGGTCAATCAAAGCTTCGATACGGTTGTTGTGCAGGTGCAATTCGTTCACCAGCAAAACGATTTCGGAGCGCAGCTTTTGGTAGGTGCCTTCGTCTTTGGCAGAAAACGACCCATCTTCGTTCAAGGTCGCAGAAATCCGGCTGTCTTGCATTTCAGACAACAGTTCATAATCGTGTGCGATGACTTCAAGCGTTTCTAAAACCTGCGGCTTCAGTGCAGCTTCCATCGCAGCCAGCGACATGTTGGCCTGTTCGTCTTCATCGTCATCATCGTCGTCATTTGATGCAATCGGGTTGCCGTCGGCATCCAGTTCCTGCTTCTTTTCACTTTCGGCTGCGGGGGCCGCGCCTGCAACTGGAACAACAGGCGTGGTTTCTTCTTCCTCGCCCATCTGGTTTCCAAAAGTCGCTTCCAGATCAATCACGTCACGCAGCAAAATATCTTCGGACAAAAGTTCGTCGCGCCAGATGGTGATCGCTTGGAAGGTCAACGGGCTTTCGCACAGGCCCGCAATCATCGTGTTGCGGCCGGCCTCGATCCGTTTCGCAATTGCGATTTCGCCTTCACGCGACAGCAGCTCAACGCTGCCCATTTCCCGCAGATACATCCGTACGGGGTCGTCAGTGCGGTCCAGCTTTTCCTGACCCGTAGAGCCGAGCGTCAGATCGCGCGTGCCTTCCGTGGTGACCAGATCGGTGGCGCCTTTGGCTTCTTCTTCTTCCGCGTCTTCATCTTCGATAATGTTGATGCCCATCTCGGATAGCATCGACATAACATCTTCGATTTGCTCGGAGCTTACCTGATCAGGGGGCAAGACGGTGTTCAGCTGATCATAGGTGATGTAGCCCTTTTCACGGGCTTCACCGATCATCTTTTTGACGGCGGCTTGGCTCATGTCCAGGGACATTTCAGCGTCTTCACCATCGCGTTTTGCGTCGTCGTTGTCTTTCGCGGCCATACGTCATGCTCCTAACAAGGGCGCCCCAAGTGATTCGCGGATCGAATCAGTTAGAGAATCATTCACGCCTTCGGGTGATTCGGCCACCCGTTTACCGTCTTTTTCCTAAGGAAACCTACCCAAATGTCACGAAAATCGTTAACTCGGGCCGGATTTTGAAAACCGAATCGAATCCATCAGCGTTTCAAAGGCGCTGCGTTCATCGCGGCTGATGCGGGCGCCGTTCTGGCCCACATCGAATTCTCCACTGTCTTCTGTGTCGCTGCGCACGGCTTGTTGTGCTGCTTTTGCGGCCTGGCTGAGCCGCCATGTGACCCCTTCATCGGCCACGCCCGTTAAATCTTCTGCCGCATCGGCAATCTCTGCATCCAGTCCACGGGCCGCTTCAAGTTTCGCGAGTTCCTCAGCCACGGTCAGTCGGGCCTTTTCAACATCGCCGGGTGTTCGGATGCACGGGACGATTGCGACATGGCTGGCATTCAGAAGATTATCAAGGGCATCCGGCCCCAGTGCGCCGTATATATTTTCACGCAACACCTCTGCATCGCGCCCTGCACAGCGCAGAATCACGTCCCGCAAGATGCGGTGGTCCTCGTCACGACACAGCATATTCTCGATGCCCGTCTCAAAATCCTCGATCACAGCAGGGGTCGTGATCAGCGCGGCCAAAATAACAGCTTCACGCAAATGCGCATCAATCGTGTCATCTTGTGCGCGGCCAACCAATGCCGACGATTTGGTCGTTGGCATAAAGCTATGAGTCTGTTCCCACGTGTTGGCACCCGCGCCCTTGCGACCAAACCCTTTGCCGGAAAAGCCGCCTTTGCCGCCACGCGGTGCCCCGCCGCTGTTGCCGCGTTTGGGATTGAACAAGTCCCAACGCATGTCTTTGATCGCTTGCCCGTAATGCCCCCGGATGGACGGGTCCTTGATCAGTTTGATCTTTTCACGCAGCGCTTTGTCCAACCCCGCCTTGCGCTCAGGGCTGTCAAAGACTTTGCCTTCGGTTTCGCGCTGCCACAGCAGATTGACCATCGGCATGGCTTCGTCCAACAGCTTTTGCAGCGCAGGCGCACCATGGGCCTTAAGCAGATCATCGGGGTCCTGACCGTCTGGCATGATGGCAAACCGCAAAGACTGCCCCGCTTCTAGCATTGGCAAAGCCAAATCGATCAACCGCATAGCCGCGCGCAGACCGGCCGTATCGCCATCCAGCGCGATGATCGGTTCGGGGGCAATGCGCCACATCATCTGCAACTGGCTTTCCGTAATGGCCGTGCCTAGCGGGGCAACACTGGCCCCAAAGCCGTATTCAGCCAGGGCAATCACATCCATGTACCCTTCTGCGACAATCAAAGGTTGACCTTTGCCAGCAGCAGTTCGCGCAGGCCCGTGGTTGTACAGGCTGCGCCCCTTATCGAATAGCTCTGTTTCGGGTGAGTTCAGGTATTTCGCATTGTCATTCGGGTCCATAGCGCGACCGCCAAAAGCGGTACACCGGCCACGGGCGTCACGGATTGGGAACATGATGCGCCCACGAAAAGTGTCGTAGGGCTTGCCGCCTTTCTGGCTGGGCTTGGCCAAACCAGCGGCCAGAATAAGATCGGGGGAGACACCTTTGGCAGTCAGGTGATCCCAAAGCCCTTGCCACGCGTCAGCTGCAAATCCGATTTCCCAACGCGCCTGCGCTTCGCCATTCAAACCGCGCCGCTCCAGATAGTTTCGCGCGTCGGCTGCGGCACCTGTGTTCAAAGACATGCGGAAGAATTTTACCGCTTGCTCCATGACATCAGCCAATTCCGTGCGATGATCGGATTTTTCCTGTGCCTTAGGATCACGGGCAGGCATCGGCATTCCGGCTTCGCCTGCCAGAATCTCAACCGCCTCCATGAAGCCTACATTTTCAGTTTCACGCACAAAGGAAATGGCGTCCCCTTTGGCCTGACAGCCGAAACAGTAATAATACCCCTTTCGATCATCGACATGAAACGAAGCGCTTTTTTCCTGATGAAAGGGGCACGGGGCCCACATGTCGCCTTTGCCTTGGTTGGACTTGCGTGGATCCCACATGACTTTGCGCCCGACCACTTGGGTCAGGCTGAGGCGTGTTCGCAGTTCATCAAGGAATCCGGGGGGCAGGCTCATAGCTTATATATTGGGGCGCACAGCGCCAGAGTCGAGTCCAGCCCAAGCATTTAAGAGCCGATGCACGCGGTCTTCCATTGCGCACCCAAATCGGTGTTTTTTAGATCACGGCGTTTGACGTCATATATGGGACCGGCCAGCACAGGCACAATGTTGTTGTATTTCTCGGGCCACTCGGGGTTCGTCGCGGCAATTGCTTCGACCACATTGGCCTCTTTGACGCGATCAATACGGGCTTGCTGGATGGCCGCGACCACTTCGGCTTGATATGTGCAATCTTGTTCTTTGCTTTGGTTGGCAACCGCAGTCGTGGCTGTGGTAGCTGTCAGGGCAAAAGCTGTGGCAATCATAAAGGCGCGCATGGGTGTCTCCGGTCACAGGAAGGGAATCGTTTTTCCCAACTTATCCGCGCGACGCGACACCTGCCATGGCCTTTTCCAAATCGTGCAGTAATGTCTGCGCCATGGATCGAAACACCAGTATCAAAAAGCTGTCGACACCGATGCGCGTAATGGATCCGGCCATATGCATGATATCGGTGCGGGCGGTGTGCCCGCGTTTGAACTGGCTGTCGCGCATATCTATCGGCGTAAGGCGCGCAAGGACGTCGCGGGCCGCCGCACCCGATAGCTCGACAACCGCCCAAGCATCCGACTGATCTGTGACGGCGCAAAGGCGCGCCAACCCTACGTCGGGTTCTGGTCCCAGCAACACCGCTTGGTCGCGTCCAAACCAGATCGCGCGTGCACCGTCTTTGCCTGTTGCACGGTTGGGGGCGGGAAAGGCAATGCCGTGCGCCGCTTTCAGTGCTTCGGACACCGCTTTGGTCTGACCCTTGTAAGGTGCGAGAGACGTCAGGCACCCCACAGACACTTCGCGCAAGGTCATCGCACCTATTGTGATAGGCACCACACCATCCAGCGGTGTTTTCGATTTCAAATCAACCACGCGCCCGCTCCCCCTCTTGATCAAAAAACACCGGATGGCAGACTTCGACCACGGTTTCGATGCCGCGCACCGCATCTACCATTTTCAAGCGATCGCCTTTACGCAAAGCACCTCCACGCACAAAACCAAGCGCAAGGTAATGCCCCATAGTAGGCGAGAAAGCAACCGAAGTCAGATACCCAAGTCCATTGGGGGCGATGGGCTCTACGTCCTCTTCATACAGATGTGCGCCCGCCGTAAGCTGTTTGACGGCTCCGACAGGCTTAAAGCCCATCATCTGTTCGCGATCTTCATCGAGTAGCCCCTCGCGGTGCGCCATAACCTTGCCAAGGCACTCTTTCTTTGCGCTGACCATCCGCCCCATGCCAATATCAAAGGCCGTCACACGTCCATGGATTTCGGCGTGCGTGATAAAGCCTTTTTCGATACGCAAAACATTCAATGCTTCCATCCCGTAGGGTCCGCCACCCAGCGCCTCGGACCGTCCAACCAATTCGCGGAACAACGCATCACCATAACGCGACGGCACAGCAATCTCGTAGGCATGCTCTCCCGAAAACGATATGCGGAACAACCGCCCCTGCACCCCGCCAACGGACACTGCGCCACAGGCCATAAACGGCCAGCTTTCGTTGTCGATTGGCACATCCAGAACGCCGTTTAAAAGGGCACGTGCCTGTGGACCCGCAACGGCAAACTGCGCCCATTGTTCGGTCACGGATGCAAGACGCACATCCCAGTCGGGGCGCACCACTTGAGTCACAAATTCTAGATGACGCATGACGTCGCCCGCCGCAGCTGTGGTCGTGGTCATGACATAGTGATGTTCACCCAATCGCGCTGTGGTGCCATCATCCATGACGTGACCGTCTTCGCGCAGCATCAAGCCATAGCGCGTGCGCCCGACCTTCAGGGTCGAAAACATGTTGGTGTATACATAATCCAACAGCGCCGCCGCATCGGGGCCCTGAATGTCGATCTTGCCCAAAGTGGACACATCACACACGCCAACAGTTTCACGAACATAGCCAACCTCACGGTCACATGATTGACGCCAGTTGGTTTCGCCAGGGACAGGGAAATAACTGGGCCGGTACCAAAGACCCGCCTCAATCATCGGCGCGTTGCGATCTACCGTCGCGGCATGGCTGGTGGTGAAGCGTTCAGGCATAAAACCTTTGCCCTCTGCCCCCGCACCATACGCCGCGATAGCCACAGGGGAATAAGGCGGACGGAATGTCGTGGTGCCTGTTTCGGGAATACCGCGCCCCGTGGCATCCGCCAAAATTGCCAAAGCCTGAACGTTAGAGTTTTTACCCTGATCGGTCGCCATGCCTTGAGTCGTGTACCGCTTCATATGCTCGACCGAACGGAAGTTTTCGACAGCCGCTTGCTTTACATCTTTCACAGACACGTCGTTCTGAAAATCAAGCCACGCCCGCCCCTTTCCGGGCACGGCCCAAAGTGGCTCTAATGCGTAGGCGCTGTCATCGGCGTCCGGAACATCTGTTTTTGCACAGCTCAAAACATCCGCCGCTGCCCGTGCCCCGCTACCCAGACAGGCCGCCGTGGAAAAGTCACCGTTGCACGCACCGGCTGCGACCAGCCCCGGCACGGCATCTGGCGTCGGCACAAAGCTTGCAATACCGGCATCCCACGTTGGTCGACCGTTCATGTGACAGGTCATATGCACCGTCGGGTTCCACCCGCCTGACATCGCCAAACAATCCGTGGCTATGTTTTCCGTGCCAGAGGCCGAGCGCACCGTGATGCTTTCCAGCAACTTACGCCCGCTTGTTCCGGACACATGGGCCCCTCGTATCAAGTGATAATCGCCACGCGCTTCAGCTTGGGCGCGGCTGTCGATAACAGCGGCCACATGAACACCTGCGTTCATCAAATCAACGGCTGTGCGGTGCGCATCATCGTTGTTGGTAAATACAGTCACAGCCTTGCCCGGCGCCACGCCCCACCTGTTCAGATAGGCCCGCACCGCACCAGCCGTCATGATGCCCGGACGGTCGTTGTTTTGGAACGCTATAGGACGCTCAAGCGCGCCCGCACACAAGATGGCGTGTTTGGCCGCGATCCGCCAGAATGTTTCGATGGGGGCTTTTCCATCGCGCAAGGACGTGTGGTGATTGACACGTTCCAACGCGCCATAGGTGCCTTGATCGTAGGCACCCGTTACGGTGGTGCGGCGCATCAAGCGCACATTGTCCATCGCCGCTAACTGCGCCACGATGCTTGCGGCCCAATCGGCGCCCGACTGACCTGCAACCTGCAAGGTCTCGGCGTTCAGGCGCCCCCCCATTACAGAATCTTCATCGGCCAAAATAACATCTGCACCGGCCTGTGCAGCAGTCAAAGCCGCCATTAAACCGGCAGGCCCCGCCCCAATGACCAACACGTCACAATGGGCGAAGGCGCGTTCATAGGTGTCGGCATTGTCTTCACCGCTCAAAGCCCCCAAACCAGCAGCGCGGCGAATAATTGGCTCATAGACACGTTCCCAGAAGGCGCGCGGCCACATGAAGGTTTTGTAGTAAAATCCGGCACCCAAAAACGGGGCAGCAATGTCGTTGATGGCCATCACATCAAATTCAAGCGATGGCCACGCGTTTTGTGATCGGGCCTGCAAACCTTCGTACAGCTCTTGAACGGTGGCGCGAACATTCGGATCCGTATGGCCCGCAGCGCCCACCGTCACAAGGGCATTGGGTTCTTCACTGCCAGCTGTCAAAATTCCGCGAGGACGGTGGTATTTGAAGGATCGGGCGACCAAACGGACATCATTGGCCAGCAACGCCGACGCCAACGTATCCCCCTGAAACCCGCGGTAACTGTTGCCATCGAAGGTGAATGAAACGGGCTTACTGCGGTCAACGCGGCCTTTCCCTGCAATTCTCATTGCGCAGTCTCCTTGCGGTCCACCGCCAGCTTTGCACCCAATATTTCATGGGACACAGTGTTGCGGGTCACCACAAGCCATGCGCCACACCCTTGGGTGTGATGCCAGAACTCTTGCACCTCGCCGGGCAAGTTATCACGCAGATGAACGTAGTCCGCCCAAGCCGCCTGATCCGCATCAGGTGCCGGTCGCGGCAACGCCGCCCCCTGACAATAGAATTCGCGCAAATCACGCGTACCACACAATGGACAAGGCAACCGCATCAGGTCTCTCCTAAAAAGAGCACGCGCTCTTCATTCATTTTCCTAAAAACATCCCCGCCGGAGGCTCCCCACATCGCAAACATCCTCAATGCAAATTGTGCTGAGACCCCGTGGCCTCTTCATCCATGATGCCACGCCCCGTGCGAAAGCGGTCCAGACGATGTGCCGCAGCGGCCTCATGGGGACGATCCGTCGCGATCAAATGCGCAAACACATGGCCAGATCCGGGCGTGGCTTTGAAGCCCCCGTAACACCAGCCACAATTCAGATACAGGCCGTCAATGTGGGTTTTGTCGATGATCGGTGAGCCATCAAAAGACATGTCCATAATGCCGCCCCACGACCTAAGAACACGGGCTTTGGTGATCATGGGCATCAAGGTCATGGCGTTTTCAATGACGTGTTCTGCCATGGGCAAATTACCCCGCGCGGCATAGCTGGAATAGTAATCCAAAGCCCCCCCAAATACCAAACCGCCTTTGTCAGACTGGCTGATATAAAAATGGCCCATTGGGTAGGTGATGACAGTATCAATGCAGGGTTTCAGCCCCTCTGTGACAAAGGCCTGAAGCACGTGGCTTTCGATTGGCAAACGCATGCCCGCCATAGCAGCCACCTGGCTAGACCGTCCCGCCGCAGCCATGCCGATTTTTTTGGCACGGATAGGGCCGCGTGTGGTCTGAACGCCGCAGACCTTGCCATCCACGATATCAATACCTGTGACTTCACACTGCTGAATAAGATCAACACCGCGCTGATCTGCTGCGCGCGCAAATCCCCAAGCCACGGCATCGTGACGCGCGGTGCCGCCACGCGGATGATACAAACCGCCGTAAATCGGAAACCGTGTCTGATCAAAATTTAGATAGGGGATCATTTTGCGCACAGCGGCATTGTCCATCAACACCGCGTCGTCGCCTTGACTGATCATCTGATTGCCGCGCCGCGCGGCCGCATCCCGCGCGCTGTCAGAGTTGAACAGATTAATGATGCCACGCTGCGAATGCATAACATTGTAGTTCAGGTCCTCTTCCAGACCTTCCCATAGCTTCAACGAATGGCTGTAAAATTCCGAATTACCCGGCAGGCCGTAATTGGCGCGTACAATGGTTGTGTTGCGCCCGACATTCCCGCCGCCGATATAACCTTTTTCCAAAACGGCCACATTGGTGATGCCATGCTGGGATGCCAGATAATGGGCCGTCGCCAGACCGTGCCCGCCGCCTCCGATGATGATCACATCATATTCGGATTTCGGCTGAGGATCACGCCAATGGGGTTTCCACCCCTTGTTGCCGGTCAATCCCTCTTTCAGAACCCGCAGGCCGGAAAAACGCATGTACTGTACCCCCATGCACGCGACATCGCGCACTTGGTCAAAGACCTAGCAACAGATGGGCTGCAGGCTCAATCACTTTCCGACATAGTTTTTGTCGACACGCGACCAACTGCGTATCCGGTGGTATCCGCGCTCAGTGCGCCACGGCGTAATGGGCTACCATAGCGGTCAAATCTTCCGGGGGCGTTGCGCTTTGCACATAAGCACATGCGTTGTTGGCATGCGCAAAGATTGACCCGTCCGAGAAGAAGCTGGTGTTTGTAACAAAAATGACCCGCGCGTCCGGATGGCGGAAACTGGCAAAATCCGAAATCGCCAGCGCATTGCCGTCTGGCAGCACCAAATCCAAAATGATAATGTCAGGTGAATGGTCTGTAAGATGCGAAATGGCTTCATCATGGCCCGTCACCAATGTGACGATCATACCATTTCGTTCCATATGCTGTTTCCAAATAGCACCCAAATGTGCTTGGCTTTCGACAATTAATACGTTCATATTTTCCTCCGCGCCGAGAGTGAATCGACTGCGTCCCAATGCAGCACCAATAACTTCCCAAGTTCTTAACAAGTTATTAACTGGACACCGCGATCATTAACCTGTCTTGCGATAAAATGAAAATCAGGCTGGTTTTCGCTAGATATACCTCCCTTCTAAGCAGTATTCCGCTTAAAATGAACCCAAAAGGCCCAAAGAAATGGTGAACAAACGTGATCACGGAGGCGGCTTGGATGCGGCGATTCTGTCTTATGGCGGCCGGCGCAGCACATGGATCGACCTTTCAACCGGAATCAATCCGGTACCGTATGGTATTCCTGAAATTGCGGCCGACGGCTGGACAGCTTTGCCTGACCGCGCTGCGGCGGATGCGCTGATCGAAGCTGCACGTCAGTTCTGGCAGGTGCCACACTCTGCGTCCATCATCGCAGCCCCCGGTGCGTCATGCTTGATCGCCAACATGCCCTATTTGTCAGCTGCCAAAACCGTTCACATCCATGGTCCCACCTACAATGAACACGCCGCGGCCTTTGTTGCCGCAGGCCAAACAGTTTCCCAAGACGGCACCCGCGCCGAAACCTGTGACGCGCAGGTTGTGGTACATCCCAACAACCCCGACGGAAAGCTTTGGGACGCGGGTGATATTACAGCACCTTTCAAGATCATCGACGAAAGTTTTTGCGACGTGTCCCCCGACGCATCCCTCGTGCGGCGAACGACTGAACCAAACACGATCGTTCTTAAAAGCTTTGGTAAATTCTGGGGTTTGGCAGGCCTGCGTTTGGGCTTTGCGATTGGGCAACCTGATCTTATCGCGGCACTTTCAGACCGCCTTGGACCCTGGCCTGTATCCGGCCCCGCATTGCAAATCGGAACCGCAGCCCTGCGGGACGAAAACTGGGCCGCACGGACCCGAACCCGCCTGGATCAAGACACCCAACGCCTTGATGCATTGATGCGGGCAAAAGGCTCTCAACCTTTGGGCGGCACCACGCTGTTTCGCTTGTATGATGTAGGCGATGCAAACGCCTATCAAGACAAGCTGGCGCAGGCCCATATCTGGTCGCGAACTTTCCCGTATTCGGATCGCTGGCTGCGCCTTGGGCTGCCGCACCCCACGCAATGGGACCGCCTGGAGGCGGCACTATGAGCACTGCCATCGCCTTAAGTCTTGCCCTGATTTCGGACGCTATCGCTGGAGAACCCAAGTGGCTTTGGTCGCGCCTGCCCCATCCTGCAGTTTTGATGGGCAGGGTGATCGGATGGTGTGACCAAAGGTTCAACACCCAAGCCCCGTCGCGGACTACGGGCATCTTGGTGATTGCGGCGCTGGTTTTCGTGGCAGGGTGCAGCGGCGTACTGCTGTCTTACTTCGGTAGTGTTGTTGGCATTTTAATTGTAGCCATCCTGATCGCCCAGCGGTCATTGGTTGATCACGTGGCGCGGGTGGCCAATGGATTGCGGATGTCTTTGCCCGAAGGGCGGCGGCAGGTCGCAATGATCGTCGGGCGTGACACGCGGGACATGGATGGCTCCGCCGTCGCCCGCGGAGCCATCGAAAGCGGTGCAGAAAACCTGAGCGATGGCGTCATTGCCCCTGCCTTTTGGTTCCTCGTTGCGGGGCTCCCCGGCTTGTTGATCTACAAAATCGTCAACACCGCAGACAGCATGATTGGATACCTGACACCACGCCATGCCGCTTTCGGGTACGGGGCCGCAAAGCTGGACGATCTTTTGAACCTTATTCCTGCGCGACTGACAGCACTGCTTATTGCTTTTGCGGGCGGTGTTTTGCGCGATTGGAAGGCAATTTCCCAAGAGGCCGGGCAACACCGGTCCCCCAATGCGGGATGGCCCGAGGCCGCCATGGCCCGCGCGATCAATGTCGCCCTGTCCGGTCCACGGGCCTATGAGGGCGAAATGCGGGATTTCCCATGGGTCAACGGTCAGGCAAACCATACCATCGGCGCAACAGAGATTGACGCCGCCTGCGCAATGCTATGGAAAGCGTGGGGCACGGCGCTTGTGTTGTGCGTGATCATTGCCCTGTTTTAAAAGGAAGCCCATGCGCCTTATCGCCTTTGTCACCGCCCTTTGTTTGCCTGCCATGGTCCATGCCCAATGTGGCGGGTCCTTCAACCAGTTCAAAGCCGGGATAAAATCCGAAGCCGTGGCAAAAGGTATTCCAGCCGGAACAGCAGATGCATTTTTGAAAGGCGTGCGGCAGGATAAGAAAGTGCTGAACGCAGATCGGGCCCAAGGTGTTTTTCAAAAACCCTTCATCGAGTTTTCGCGGCGCTTGATCTCAAACAGCCGTATTGAAGCGGGGCGCAAAAATGCGCGGCGCTACGACAATGTGTTCGATCAGGTCGAAGCCTCTTATGGTGTCAATCGCAACGTGCTTTTGGCGTTTTGGGCATTTGAAACCGACTACGGCGCTTTTCAGGGCAATTTCAACACCGCCAACGCGCTGGTCACATTGGCCCATGATTGCCGCCGTCCAAATCTGTTCCGGCCTCAGGTTTTTGCTGCAATGGAATTGTTCAAACGCGGTCAATTCAACCCCGCCACAACCACGGGCGCATGGGCCGGCGAAATCGGCATGGTGCAAATGCTGCCATTGGACATCATCGAAAACGGCACCGATGGCGACGGCGACGGGCGGGTATCGTTGAAAACCTCTGCCCCTGACGCGCTGACATCTGGTGGCAAAATGCTGCGGCATCTGGGATGGCGGGCGAATGAACCTTGGCTGCAAGAAGTCACAGTGCCTGCGTCAATGGATTGGTCACAAAGTGGTTTGAAAACTGTGAAACCCGTAGCCGACTGGCAAGCCATGGGGGTGCAACCACGCAACGGGCGCCTAGCCAAACTGCCAGCATCGCTGATCTTGCCGCAAGGACATAAAGGGCCGGCCTTCTTGGCCTATCCCAACTTCAATGTCTACTTCGAGTGGAACCAATCCTTTACCTATGTGCTGACAGCCGCCTATTTTGGCACGCGCTTGCAAGGGGCACCTGCGTACAATGTAGGCAAGCCAGACACTGGATTGTCAGGGGATCAAATGAAGCGCCTGCAGAAGATGCTGCAAAAGCGCGGCTACGATGTCGGCAAAGTCGATGGTATTCTAGGCGCACGCACCCGCGACGCGGTTCAAAAGGAACAGCAAAGACTGGGATTGCCAGCCGATGCGTGGCCCACGCCTGCGTTGCTTAAAAAGCTCTAATCAAGCCACCATTGACGCCGCTTTTTTCAGGTCAACCGAGACAAGCTGACTGACGCCTTGTTCGGCCATCGTTACGCCAAACAGACGGTCCATACGCGCCATGGTGACTGCGTGGTGCGTGATGATCAAAAAGCGGGTGTCTGTCTGGCGGCACATCTCGTCCAACAAGTCACAAAACCGCGTGACGTTTGCGTCATCCAAAGGCGCGTCCACTTCGTCCAGAACGCAGATCGGGGCGGGGTTGGCCAAGAACACCGCAAAGATCAAGGCCATGGCGGTCAATGTCTGTTCCCCGCCTGACAGCAGGCTCAGCGTGCTAAGTTTTTTACCCGGAGGTTGGCACATGATCTCAAGGCCAGCCTCTAGGGGGTCATCGCTTTCGACCATCACCAGATTGGCTTCGCCGCCTCCAAACAAATGCGTAAACAGCAGCGAGAAATTGGCGTTTACCTGCTCGAACGCAGTCAACAGCCGTTCACGCCCCTCGCGGTTCAAACTGGCAATGCCAGACCGCAGCGTTTTGATGGCTTCTTCCAGATCAGCCTTCTCATGCACAAGTGTGTCGTGTTCTTCCTGCACTTCTTTGGCGTCTTCTTCCGCACGCAGGTTCACAGCACCCAAAGCATCGCGTTGCCGTTTCAACCGGTTCACATCGGCATCCAGCACGTCCACATCCGGCATCTGTTCGGGGTTTAAATCCAAAGCGGTCATAAGCTGGTTGGGCGTTTTTTGTTGATCTTCGGCAATACGGTCGGCGGCAGCAGATACGGTTTCACGCGCGGCTTCTGCACGGGCCTCGGCGCGGGCACGGGCTTCGCGGGCTTCTGATGCGGCCCGTTCCGCTTCGCGTTCTGCAAGGGTCGCATCGCGCAGAACGCCCTCGGCGACACTTAGCGCGTCGCTTGCAGCCGCTTTGCGCACATCCGCTTCCGACATCGCCTTGCTTAATTCGTCACGCTTCGCTGCCAATTCCGCCGGAGCGGCCTGCGCTGTTTTCAATTCAGCCTCGGAAGCTTCCTTGCGTTCCACAAGTTCGGCTGTGCGCTTTTCGGCGGTTTCCAGACGGTGACGCCAACCACTGATTTCTTTGGTGATCTCTTGCGACCGTTTCAGGCGGGCTTCCCCTTCGCGCCGCACCTCATCATGGGCAGACCGGCGCGACATCATTGTGATCCGTGCGGCCTCAACCGTCATGCGCAAATCATCAACGCTGGCACGTTCAGCGTCGACATCGCCCAGCTCAGCCAAAGCCCGTTCGGCTTCCAGAACCCGCGATCTGGCGCCCATGGCTTCTTCTTCGTGGCGTTTCACGGCCAAGCCCAACGATTCCAAACGCCCCTGCGCCAAGTTGCGGTCTGCCTCGGACCGGCTTAATGCCCGGCCTGCATCGGCCACCAACTGATCCGCTTCGCGCCGGGCCAGACGGGCCGCGCGGTCGGCGTCTGTCAATTCTGCCAAACGCGTGGTCAACGCCTCATGGGCGCCACGCGCGCCTTCTGCGCGCTGGCTGGCTTGTTCCAGCGATTGCTTCAATTCTTCCAGTCGGTTGAGCTGTTGCAACCGCAATGCCGCTGCACTTGGGGCGTCTTCCGCCCAAGCCCGAAAGCCGTCCCACCGCCACAGATCGCCTTCCAAAGACACCAGTCGTTGCCCCGGTTGCAACAATGGCTGCAAACGGGCGGCGTCTTCGGCATCACACAGGCCAATCTGGCTCATACGGCGCATCAGAACATCCGGAACCGACACGTGTTGCGTCAAGGGGGTTGCGCCCCCAGGCATCGCCTGGTCGTGGTCATACGCCGGCAACACAGCCCAGCCTGATGGTCCATCCTCGGCCACTTCGGGTGCCCGCAAATCATCCGCCAGCGCAGCCCCCAAAGCTTTCTCAAAGCCCTGTTCCACCTGCAAACGATCCAGAATCTGGCCACCCTCTGCGGTATCGCGTTCCACCAGCTTGGCCAAAGCACCGGTTTCCGCCCGCAGCGCGTTCATCTCGCCTTCCGCCTCAGAGCGTTCCGCGCGCGCATCCGCTTCGCGCGATTGCGTCTCCGCACGGGCCGTTTCCGCTGCAAGCAAAGCGTCATCGGCACGTTTTGCAGTCACTTCTGCCGCTTCCGACGCGGATTGAGCCGCGACAAAATCTTCACCCGCTTTTGCCAAGGCTGCGTCACTTTGGGCAACGGCATCACGCGCTTTGGCGGCTTCCGCTTCGGATTTTTCTTCTGTTTTGCGACTGTCATCCAACAAACGCTGCGCAGATCCGTGACGCGCTGCCAAACGGGCAACATCTTCGGTCTTTTGACCCAAATCAGCTTCGCGGGCTTGCAGGATATGTGCCGCTTCGCTGGCAGCCTCTGCCGCCTGCGTCAAACGGTCGTCATGGCCTTCGCTGGCTTTGGTGATTTCGCGCGCTTCCCATTCGAGACGCTCAATCGTTTCCCCCGCATCTTTGTTCAAACCGCCTTCGCGTTCGATGTCGCGGGCCAATTGTGTGATGCGATTGGTTAAGGTCTGTATGGTTTGGGCAGCTTGGGCTTCTTGGTCGCTTAACGTGTCACGTTGCACCGCCAACCTTTGCAACACCGCTGCTGCAATTGCTTCTTCTTCGCGCAATGGCGGCAAAGCTTCTTCTGCACCAGCGCGGGCTTTTTGCGTGCCCTGCACCAACGCCTCGGCTTGCGCGGCCGCCGTCACACGTGTGCGCAGCGTTTCATCCGCCACCGCACGCGCATCATCCGCTTCACGCCACCGGCGGTACAAAAGCGCCCCTTCCGTCCGGCGCAATTCATCACCGATTTCGCGATAGCGTGCGGCTTGGCGTGCTTGACGCGCAAGCTGCGCCAACTGATTGGCCAGTTGTTCAATGACATCATCAACACGCGCCAGATTGGTTTCGGCACCTTTCAGCTTCAATTCCGCTTCGTGGCGACGCTGATACAATCCGGAAATCCCCGCAGCCTCTTCCAGAATACGCCGGCGGTTTTTTGGTTTGGCGTTGATCAGTTCCGAGATTTGACCCTGACGCACCAGCGCAGGCGAATGAGCGCCGGTTGACGCATCCGCAAACAACATCTGAACATCGCGCGCACGCACGTCCTTGCTGTTGGTTTTATAGGCGCTGCCCACGTCGCGGGTGATGCGGCGCACAATCTCAAGGGCGTCCTGATCGTTGAACCCCGCCGGAGCAAGTCGTTCCGAGTTGTCGATGTGCAGACTGACTTCGGCAAAGTTGCGTGCGGGGCGTGTCGCGGCACCAGCAAAGATCACATCCTCCATGCCCCCACCACGCATTGCCGTGGGACGGTTTTCCCCCATCACCCAACGCAGGGCTTCCAGCAAATTCGACTTGCCACAGCCATTTGGTCCAACAACCCCCGTTAGACCATCTGCGATGATCAGGTCGGTTGGATCAACAAAGCTTTTAAAGCCTGTCAGCCTGAGTTTTGAAAAGCGCAACGAAGGTCCTTTGGGTGATTCCAATATCGTCCAAAGGGTGAGGGTACAGTGCGGGGTCTGTCAACGCTTGGACACAACCATCAGCGGCATTGAGCGACTTATCCACAATATATTGCGGTTTTAGTGGGGTGTTTCCCTAGTATGGGTCACATTGAACGGTGAAATCACCATCGTTGCCGATCCCGTCAATGGAATAGCAATCGTAAGACACTGGCGCCTTTTCGGGAACTTCCTTGGCACCTGCCCCGCAATCCAGATACCCGCGCACAAGCGCTGCATCTCCGGTGATCCGTGCCACCTTACAACCGCTGACCTGTTCCATTGCCACTGTGGCACGGTCCCCGATTGGCCCCAGCCGCGGCGCATATTGCGCATTGGTACGCAAGGCTTCGGCCTGCAACGCTTTGACACGCACATCAAAGGTTGATCCGTCGACTGTGACCCGTGTCGCTGGCAGTCCCGCAAAGTGTGGGCTGGGCGTGTCACAGGCTGCCAGAAGGAATACGAGCACGGTAAAGAGAATATATTTCGCCATGCCAAACTGTGGCCTGATGTTGGTTAACGATTAGTGAACTTTCGTTCGCATCGCGCGATTCCCATAAAAGACGCTCTGCACCGTGCTATTGTCGCAAATCAATTTGCCCTATTGGCGCGTTGGTCATATATTTTTACCAATCAAGGATAAATTATATGCCCTTCCAACTGGTCCAACCCGAAAAACTATCCGGTGCAGTCGTACGGCAGATCGAGGAACTGATCCTTCGCGGTGTGCTTCGGCCCGGAGAACGATTGCCGCCCGAACGCGAATTGGCTGAACGCTTGGGCGTGTCGCGTCCTTCCCTGCGTGATGCTTTGTCAGCGCTTCAAAACTCCGGCCTATTGGCCGCGAAACCGGGCGCAGGTGTGTATGTGGCGGACGTTCTTGGATCCGCCTTCGCCCCCGCACTGACACAGCTTTTTGCACGACACGATGAAGCCGTTTTTGATTACCTGTCTTTCCGGCGTGATCTGGAAGGACTGGCTGCAGAGCGGGCCGCGCGTCTTGGATCACAAACCGACTTGAAGGTGGTGCAAGCGGTGTTCTCGAAAATGGAAACCGCCCACACAAAACGCAATTCCGACGAAGAGGCACAACTGGATGCGCAGTTTCACATGGCCATCATCGAAGCCAGCCACAACGTGGTTATGCTGCATATGATGCGGTCGATGTACCAGCTTTTGCGCGACGGTGTGTTCTACAACCGCCAAGTGATGTTCCGCCAAAAGACCACTCGATCTGTTCTGTTGGATCAACACCGCGCCATCAACGATGCGTTGCAAACGCGCGACGCGGAAGGCGCCAAGGCGGCCGTTCATGCCCATATGGATTTTGTCGAAAAGAGCTTACGTGATCAGCAACGGGCAGACAGAAACGAAGACGTCGCACGGCTGCGGTTGGATCACGAGGAAAGCAAATCCTAGGCCCTTCTTCACGAAGGCGTCCTTGCTTTGGCCCCCAAAAGGGACACATGCCTAAGAAAAAACCCGGCACAATGGCCGGGTCTTGTGTAGTGTCAAAAGGGCTGCGATCAGTGCAGTTTAGACCCAACTTGTGAAATCGCATCATCAATCAGCGCATTGCTGTCTGCTGCCGTCATCTGTTTGGCGATCACATCGCGCGCCGCGGAGACCGCGATAACGATGGATTGATCCCGTACTTCTTTCACAGCAGAGGCTTCAGCGGACGCAATCTGGTCTTCGGCAGCCGCCAAGCGACGTTCGATTGACTTGGCCAGATCTTCTTTGGCTTGCTCCGCTGCAACGTTGGCTTCTTCCTTTGCGGACGCAACGATACGGTCGGCTTGCGCCTGTACTTCTTTTTGCTTCCGCTCGTAGTCTGCCAGCAGGGTTTGCGCTTCTTCGCGCAGGCTGCGGGCTTCGTCGATCTCGGATTTGATGCCATCAGCACGCGCATCCAACATACGACCCAACATTGAGGGCACTTTGAAGTAGAACAAAACACCGATGAAAACGATGAACCCGAGGGTCACAACAAAATCAGTGTTCTTCAAAGAAAAGAAAGGACCGGACGCTGCAAATGCCGGGCTGGCCAAAAGACCAGCAATGGCGGCGGTCAGAGCGGTGGATACTGTACGCATCTGATTACCCTTTCATCCGTGCGGTCACAGCGGCTGTGATGGATTTGGCGTCTGCTTTGCCACCCATTGCTGCAACGATTTCTTTTGCAGTATCTTTGGCAACATCTTTGATGCTGTCCAACGCCCCTGCGCGAATTTCTGCGATGGCTTTTTCGCCTTCCGCTGCTTTGGCGGCGATTTGTTCGTCCGCTTTGGCAATGGCTGCGTCCAAGTCGGCTTTGATACCGGCTTTGGTTTCTGCCACGATGCGGCCTGCTTCGGCGCGGGCATCAACCAGCGCTTTGTCGTAGGCAGCTTCGGCGGCTTTCGCTTTGGACTTCAGGTCCTCTGCGGCGGCCAAATCATTTGTAATCGTTCCCTGACGTTCAGCCAGAACCGACGCAATACGCGGCAGCGCAATGCGGGACAGAACGAAGTAGATCACGATCAGGGTGATTACCAACCAGAAGATTTGGTTGCCCCATGTCGAGAAGTCGAGCTGCGGCATGCCTGGCCCTGCGGCGGCACCTTCAGCTGCGCTAGTTGTATCGGTTGCCATCTCGGTCTCCGGTCAAAACGCCCAAACGGGCTGTCATTACATCGGGCAATGCGCCTGTGCGCACCGCCCGACCGTAAGGAACTGGTGCCAGCGCGGACGCGCAAACACCGGTATTTTGAAGCGGTCTTAGACGGCGAACATCAACAGCAGAGCGACGAGGAACGAAAAGATCCCCAAAGCTTCTGCAAACGCGATACCGATGAACAGTGTCGCTGTTTGGGATGCGGCAGCAGATGGGTTGCGCAATGCGCCTGCCAAGAAGTTGCCGGCAACGTTACCAACACCGATTGCGGCTGCGCCGGAACCGATTGCTGCGAGGCCTGCGCCGATGTGTGCGAGTTCACCTTCCATGAGAATTCTCCTTACGATGGAATGTTGAGTGATAGAGTAGAGCGGACAGCACGTCCGCCCGTTGTGCTTAGTGAGACGGGTGAAGCGCGTCTTTCAGATAGACACACGTCAGAATTGTGAAAACGTAAGCTTGGATAAAGGACACCAAGATTTCCAAAGCATACATTGCTGTGATGCCAAGGATTGCGACAGGGCTAACCACTGCGATTGCTGCAAAGCCCGCGAACACCTTGATAACGGCGTGGCCTGCCATAACGTTGCCTGCCAAACGAATGGAGTGGCTAACGGGACGCACGAAGTAAGAAATAATTTCGATGATCGCCAAGATCGGTCGCAAAGCCAGAGGCGCCGAAGCAACCCAGAACAAGCCCAAGAAACCCGCACCGTTTTTGACAAAACCCACGATGGTGACTGTCAAAAACACCGCCATAGCCAGCACAACTGTCACAGCGAAGTGCGACGTTGGCGTGAAGGACCCAGGGATCAGACCAAGGAAGTTGGCGCAGACGATGAACATGAACAATGTCATGATGTAGGGGAAGTAGCCGATGGCGTCCTTGCCTGTAACGTCTTCAACCATCTTGTAAACAAAGCCATATGCCAGTTCGGCGATGGATTGGCCGCGCGATGGAACCACTGAACGGTTGGATGTGGTCAGGACCATCAGGCAGATCACGGCCACGATAGCCAAAATCATCCACATCGCTGCGTTTGTAGGAGTGTACCAAGTGATCGGGCCGCCAAACAGCGCCTCGATGTTGAACTGGTCCATTGGGTGGAATTCCAACCCGCCGCCTGCTGTCGCTTCGCTTGCCATTCTCAGGCTCCCTCATCCTTGCGGGGATCGCCCGCAGTGTCTTTAACCGTGCGAACATCGTCCGCCGTATCTTGTTCGGCCTCATAGGCCATTTGTCGGTCCTGAAGCTCCTGCGCGCTGCGGATCATCGTCTTGACCCCGGCCACAAGCCCCAAGCAGGTGAAGATCAGCATGAAGATGGGAAGCGTCCCAAAGAGCCAGTCCAGCCCGTACCCCATGCCGAAACCGATCCCGAGACCGGCCACCAATTCCACCACCATCCGCCACGCGTGCTGCGCTTGGGAATAGTGTTCTTCCTTTCGAGGCGCAGGTTCTTGAGCCTGCTGCGCTGCTGCCAGTTTTTCCTCTAGCTGCTCAAGTCGCTGCTGTCGGTCGGTGTCAGGCACGCGGTTTTCCCCAGTTGGAAATCTTGGCGCATAGCTACGTCGGGCACAGATGCGAGTCAACTGCGCCAAATCGCGACGTAAATGTCCTTCAAATCATTGATTTGAAATACATTTCCAACAAGACGCAACGAGGCGTTATTCTGTCGCGGCTTTGATTTAAGTCAAAAATCCGGTTTCCGGTTATTCAACCGTTTGGTTGATCTTCACCGGTATCGCGAAATTGCAAGGTTTGGGACAGAAGCCATGTGCGCACCTGACGCACTGCGCGGCGCCGGATGCCCTGCGAGGCACAGACCAAATGAAACGCGCCTGAAATCAGGCTGACGTCAGAACACTGAACCAACCGTCCGGCGGCGACTTCATGGGCCACACACTCTTGCGACCCAAGATATATTCCCTGACCTTCCAAGGCGGCTTCGACGGCAAGGTTTGCACGCAACCGCCACATCCCTTCTTCGGATGGCGGAACAGGTGCGCCCGCAGCAATTGCCCATTTACGCCATGTGTCTTCGCGCCGGTCCCGAAACCGTGGCGCTGCAAGAATGTCTTTGGCTGTCCAAACCTTGCCCTTTAACAGCGAAGGGGCGGCAAACGGAAAAATTCGACCATCGCTTATCAAGTCCGACGGCAGATCCAACGTCCCCCGATGGGCAAACCGCACAGCCAGATCCGCCTCATAGCGATCGACATCTGCCAGATCATGAGATGCCTCCAGACGCAATTCGATCTTGGGAAACGCCGCCTGAAAAGCGCCCATGCGCGGCACAATGAACTTTTGTGCAAAAAGCGGTTCACTGTTCAATGTGACACGCCCCTCGGGGGTTTCGGCCAAATCCTCGGTGGCGTCGTCCACCATATCCAACGCCGCTGTGATCCGCCCCAGATACGCACGCCCCTCATCGCTCAGCTCTACACCGCGCGGCAAGTCCCGAAACAGGTGCACCCCCAAACGGTGCTCAAGTCCGCGCACATGGCGACTGATCGCAGAATGGTTCACGCTGAGTTCTTCGGCGGCCCGCGTAAAGCTTTGGTGCCGCCCAGCGGCTTCAAAAGCGCGAAGGGCGTTCAAAGGGGGTAAGTTGCGTGACATTTCATATATGTGCCTTTTAAGCACAAGTTATGTCAAGGAATGAGCGTTGAACTGTTTCAATAAACCCCGCATTCCTAACCTAAACACCATAAAAATAGGTTTCAAATGCCTCAATCCGTTCAAACTGCGCCTTCGCGCAGCCGGTCTCTTTTTGTGACGATAAAGCGTCTATGGACCGCTACAAAACCTGCTGGCCCATGCCCCCTTCGCCATATCTCAGATGCGCAGGCCCGCGATATCGGATTAACATCCGCCCAAATCGAGGCACTGCGCTTTGAGTATCCGTCGCGCAAAACGCGCCATCCCAGTTTGTGACCTTTCGCCCGCGACGCCCTGCCGGTATGGTTGCGAAATGGCCATGACGCTCGATACGATTTTTGCAGCTCTTGCTGATCCGACCCGCCGGATGATCCTGACTATGTTGTTGGAAGATGACATGGCCGTGACAGACGTGGCCGACCCGTTTGACATGTCCTTGGCGGCCATTTCCAAACACCTCACCATCCTGACCCGCGCCGGCCTGATCGCCCAGGAAAAGCGCGGCCGCGTCAAATGGTGCAAGCTGGAACCTGACGCCATGAAAAGCGCATCGGTCTGGATGCAAGGCTTTGGCCAATTCGAACCCGTGCATCTGGATGCCTTTGAACGGTTTTTGGAAGGCGAACTTAGTCTTCCCGAAGAAGCAGCGACAACGCCACCACCGTCAGAATAACGCCCCCCAACACCCAGATCACCGGCACACCATTGCCCAGCGCAATTTCCCATAAAATGACCCATGAGGGCGTCAAATAGGTGTAGGCCATGACTTTGGCAGACGGCAGGCGCAAGGATGCGAATTGCAGCAAAACAAAAGTTGCCGCGCTGGCGCAGACAGAAACATAGAGAATTGTGATCCAGACAATCGGCGGCAACGCCCCCCAGTCCGTTTGGCGCAAATCGGACCACCCGTAGACCGTCAACAGCACACAGCCTGCGACAAGAACCCCGAAACTGAACACCACCGCAGGTTCCCCACGATTAAGTTTACGGATCATCGGCGTGTAAATTGCATGCGCCACACAGCCTGCAAAATAGATCATTTCCCCACGCCCTATTTCAAAGGCCATCAACGCGCGCAGGTCTGCTTTGAAGATCACCCAAAGGGCGCCCGTCCCGCCAATCGCCAAGGCAAGCGCCATACGCGGTGTCGTGATCTGGCGCAAAAGAACATAACCAAAGCCTGCGGACATAATCGGTATCAAAGTGAACACAGCCGCCGCAGAAACCGGAGGCGCCGTTTTCAGCCCTTCGAACATCAGCACGAAATACGTCCCGAACAGCGCCCCCAACACAACATAGCGCCAAGGGGCCTGAAACGCTGCGCGTGTCAGCGTACCACTTGCCAAAACCGCAATCCCGATCACAAGCCCCGCAATCGCAAAACGCACAGCATTCAACGCGCCCGGTGCAATTTCATTGGCAGCCATCGCCCCCAGCGAAAAGGACCCGGCAACCAACATCGAAAAACACAGCATCGCCAAATGGCCCTGCTGCGACGGCGTCAATTGCCCCATGATTTGGAATGCTCTTTCAGAAAATTCAAAAACGCCTGCACTTTTGTTGTCCGGTGCAAATCGACATGAGTGACCAGCCACAAAGGGGCAGACCAGTCTTCCTGATGGGGAAACACCTCTAGCAGATCAGGATTTCTTTCTGCCTCGTTGACACCCATAAATCCAATGCCCGCCCCCGCGATCACCGCTTGTTCCAAGGCACGTACATCCGAGCTGCGGAATGTCAGTGCCGCCTGAGGCACTTTTTCGCGCAGCCAGCGGTTGAACGGCGCACGGCTGTCATCGTTGTCGTGGCCCACAAACCGATGTTGGCCGTAGTCCTCAATGCCTGTCGGCATGCCGTGTTGCGCAACATAGCCACGGCTTGCGTAAAGCCCCATGCGCTGGCTGACAAAAGGTTGCACCACATTGTCGGGTTGATCCGGCGCATTCCCCGCACGGATGGCCACATGGGCTTCACCGTATTCAAGGCGAAACAGACGTTCACCTGTCAGGTAGCGGACAATCACATCAGGATGTTCTTGCTGAAAGGCCGTCAGCAGCGGCGCCATACTGGGGGCCAGTGACACCAAAGAGGTCACCACCAGCTCACCCGACACATCCGAGCCCCGTCCTTTGATGCGTCCCACCAATTGGCTGAACTGGTCATCCGTGGCTTGTGCCACACGAAACAGATCCTCGCCGGCTTCTGTCGCGGTGTACCCGCGGGCGTGCCTTTGAAAGAGCTTAACGCCCAAACGGCCCTCTAATGCGTCAATATGACGAATGACCGTGGCATGATGCACCCCCAAAACGTCAGCTGCGCCGCTGACCGTGCCTTTGCGGGCCACTTGATAAGCGGTTTTGATCTCATCCCAATTGTCCATTCAGGCCCTCATGTGCACAAATTCACAACGCACCCCAACCTACCGACACTTCGTTCGCATTTGCAATGGCGCGCACTTTGACTTTGCACGCCACCCAACCATAAGGTGCCCCCTATGAAGGTCATCGAAAACACCGCAGAACAGCTTGTATTGTCGCAGACCCCCTGGGTTCTGGGCATCCTGATGTCGATCGTATCGTTGGGCGCAATTGGAACGGTGCTTGTGCTGCTCTATCACCGCCAATGGCTTTTGGGCGCTTTCATCGCTGGTGTTTCGGTGCTGGTGTTGCCTATTGCCGTGCTGCTTGTGGTGCAACGCACACAGATTGTCGTCACGCCCGAAAACGTCAGCATCCAATCCCAGAATTTGGCGCGTGTCTTCAAGACCGATGTTGCAACGCAAACCATCAAACGCGCATCGGTGGAGCGCTTCCGGCAAGAAGGCGACGTCATCACCACGTTTCGCCCGGTTCTGGTCACACCCGATGGCGACGTGCCGCTGCGCAAAGGCTTCCAAAACGGGAACGGTGCGCAAGACATCGCAGACATTATAAACACATGGCTTGATGCGCATCGCGGCGGTTGACTCTGTAGACGCATCCACCTAAACGACCCTCAACATCCGGAAGCTTTGATCTTCCGGTCCTTGATATCAAGGATCGCCCCCTGTCAGCGCGTCGCGCCCACAGGGGTATTTGTGTATTCTGCTTTGGGTCCCTACATCGGGGTGATCCAGCAACCGAACCGAAGGGGGCCGTGGCCCATGTTTGAGAACCTATCTGAACGCCTCTCCGGCGTCTTTGACCGCCTCACCAAACAAGGCGCGTTGTCAGAAGAGGATGTGAAAACAGCCCTGCGCGAAGTGCGTGTGGCCCTGCTTGAGGCTGACGTCTCGCTGCCCGTTGCCCGTGATTTCGTCAAAGCGGTTCAGGAAAAAGCCACCGGCCAAGCCGTCACTAAATCCGTCACGCCCGGCCAACAAGTCGTTAAGATCGTACATGACGCGCTGATCGATACGCTGACGGGTGAAGGCGAACCCGGTGCGTTGAAAATCGACAATCCCCCTGCCCCGATCCTGATGGTCGGTCTGCAAGGCGGCGGGAAAACCACCACAACAGCCAAGCTGGCAAAACGCTTGAAAGAGCGTGACGGCAAAAAGGTTCTGATGGCGTCCCTCGACGTGAACCGACCTGCCGCGATGGAACAACTTGCCATCCTCGGCAATCAAATCGGTGTCGACACCCTGCCCATCGTCAAGGGCGAAGCGCCGGTCGCAATCGCCAAACGCGCCAAGACCCAAGCGGCCATGGGCGGCTACGACGTCTACATGCTCGACACTGCGGGTCGCCTGTCTATCGACGAAGAGTTGATGGAACAGGTCAAAGCCGTACGCGACGTGGCCGACCCCCGCGAAACGCTTTTGGTGGTTGACGGTCTAACGGGTCAAGACGCTGTGCACACGGCCGAAAACTTTGACGACCGCATTGGTATCTCTGGTGTCGTCCTCACCCGCATGGATGGCGACGGACGCGGTGGCGCGGCATTGTCCATGCGTGCCGTCACCGGCAAGCCCATCAAATACGTCGGTCTTGGCGAAAAGATGGACGCGCTGGAAACCTTTGAGCCAGAACGGATCGCAGGCCGCATCCTGGGCATGGGCGACATCGTTTCGCTTGTGGAAAAGGCTCAGGAAACCATCGAGGCCGAACAAGCCGAAAAGATGATGAAGCGCATGGCCAAGGGGATGTTCAATATGAACGACCTCAAAATGCAGCTTGAGCAGATGATCAAAATGGGCGGCATGCAAGGCATGATGGGCATGATGCCCGGCATGGGCAAAATGGCCAAACAGGTCGAAGAGGCTGGTTTTGACGACAAAGTGCTGAAACAGCAGATCGCCTTGATCCAGTCCATGACGAAAAAAGAACGCGCCAACCCGCAAATCTTGCAAGCCAGCCGTAAAAAGCGGATCGCACGCGGCGCGGGCATGGAAGTGTCAGACCTGAACAAACTGCTGAAAATGCAGCGTCAGATGTCAGACATGATGAAAAAGATGGGCAAAATGGGCAAAGGTGGCATGCTGAAGCAGGCCATGAAGGGGATGATGGGCAAAGGCGGCATGCCCGGCGGTATGGACCCCTCCCAAATGGACCCCAAAGCGCTGGAAGCCGCGGCCAAACAAATGGGCATGGGCGGCAAGTTGCCCGGAATGGGCGGCGGCATGGGCCTGCCTTCTGGCCTGTCCGGCTTTGGGAAAAAGAAATAAGTGATCCCTTTGGCCTCCATACCAACGCTGCACACAGAGCGATTGACCTTACGTGGACCCACGGAGGCAGATCTTGACGTGTTCGCAGCATTTTACGCCTCTGAAAGGTCCAGCTTTGTCGGGGGCCCCTTGCCGCGTGAGCAAGCTTACCGGATCTTGATGCAAGAAGCTGGCCATTGGCAACTTAAGGGCTTTGGGCGCTTCAGTCTTGTCGAAAAAGACACAGGCGCCACAGTCGGTATTGTCGGCTTGTGGAACCCCGTTGGGTTTCCCGAGAACGAGCTAGGTTGGGACCTGTTTGATGGCGCGTCAGGCAAAGGCTACGCCACCGAAGCCGGTGCAGCGGTGCGCGCATATGCTTACTCTACCTTGGGATGGACAACTTTGATCAGCATGATCGCCGACGGCAACGAGGCGTCTGTTCGCGTGGCCAAGCGCCTTGGTGCGCGTCCGGACGGCACTTTCACGCATGAACGGTTTGGACCCATGGAAATATGGCGACATCCTGCACCCAAGGAGGCCTCAAATGAGTGACGCTGTAACCCGCGCTGCCGCCGTGCTGAAAGAGCACCGCGAAAGCATTGATCGCCTTGATGCGATCCTCATCTACACGTTGGGTGAGCGGTTCAAACACACACAGGCTGTGGGGAAACTCAAAGCCGAACACGACCTTCCCCCGTCCGATCCGGCCCGCGAGGCCACCCAGATCGCACGTCTTGAAGATTTGGCAAACCGGGCCGACGTAGATCCGGAATTTGCCAAGAAGTTTCTCAACTTCATCATCGCTGAAGTCATTCAGCACCACAAATCACACCAATCTACATCCTAAGGAAATCAATACCATGGCTATGAAAATTCGCCTCGCCCGCGGTGGCTCCAAAAAGCGCCCGTTTTACCGTATCGTTGCAGCAGACAGCCGCATGCCACGCGATGGCCGCTTCATCGAAAAGCTCGGCACGTACAACCCATTGCTGCCCAAAGACAGCGAAGAGCGCGTGAAAATGAACATGGAACGCGTTCAATACTGGTTGGGTGAAGGCGCACAGCCAACTGACCGTATCGCACGTATGCTGGAAGCAGCTGGCGTGAAAGAAAAGGTCGAGCGTAACAACCCCAAGAAGGGTACACCGCACAAGAAAGCGCAAGATCGCGCTGAAGAAAAAGCTGCAAAAGCAGAAGCCGCCGCAGAAGCAGCAGCAGCCCCTGCCGAAGAAGCACCTGCGGAAGAAGCTGCAGAGTAATCAGAAGGTCAGCTGGCATGGATGCCTTTTCACAAGACTTCCGCGACCAGTTTCAAAACCTTTTGGCGTGGCGCCGCGATGTGCGGCGTTTTCGCACCGATCCCGTGGACGAGGCGTTGCTGATGCAATGCCTCGACACCTTTCGATTGGCCCCCTCGGTGGGCCTGTCAGAACCTTGGCGTGTGGTCCGCGTGCAAAGCGCCACAATGCGCACCAAAGCCATTGAAAATTACCAGACAGCAAATGCAAAAGCATTAGATGGCTATACCGGCGAAAAAGCCGAGCTTTACGCCGGTTTGAAGCTGTCCGGCATGCAAGAAGCCCCTGAACATATTGCAGTCTTTTGCGATGATGCGACATCCAAAGGCTCGGGCTTGGGGGCAACAACCATGCCTGAAATGCGGCGCTATTCTGTTGTTGGCGCTGTAAATCTGATGTGGCTTATGGCCCGTTCACTTGGGCTTGGGATGGGCTGGGTGTCCATTCTTGACGCGCCGAAGTTATCTGCCGATTTGGGTGTACCCGAAGACTGGTCACTGATTGCCTATTTGTGCATCGGATGGCCCGAAGAGAATTCGACGACCCCAGAGCTTCAAACCAAAGGCTGGGAAACCCGCCAAACAGCCCTTAACATCGAGACACGGTGACCCATGTTTCGCATGATCCGCACCATACTCTTTGTTGCAGTCGCCTTTGTTGCGGGTGTCCTATATGAGCAATACAACGATGGTCTGGACTGCGATGCCAAGGGCGGAGAAATGATCGAAGGCCTGTGCGAAGGAACGCTTCAATGAGAGATGAAATGATTTGTGTGGGCGCTGTCAGTGGCTCATATGGCGTACAGGGCGAAGTGCGCATCAAAAGCTTTTGCGCGACCCCCGAGGACATTGAAGCCTATAGCCCTTTGACCTGCGAACACGGCGTCGACGTGTTCCATCTGTCCTTGATCCGCCCCATCAAAAACGGCTTTGTGGCGCGTTTGGTCGAGGTAAAGACAAAGGAACAAGGCGATGCGCTGAAAGGCACTCAGTTGTTTGCACGGCGCGCTCAACTGCCCAGCCTGCCCGACGACGAATACTATCATTCCGATCTTGTGGGGCTGACGGTTTCAGACACAGGTGGCACGCTGATTGGCACCGTGAAATCCGTGCAAAACCATGGTGCGACAGACTTGCTAGAAATTCAGCGCCCCGGATCAAGCGCCACGATTTTGTTGCCATTTACACTGGCGGCGGTTCCAACTGTGGATCTGGACGCGGGCCGCATTGTGGCTGATCCCCCCGACGGCGTTCTTTAACCTAACCCACAGGCTTTGAACCAAATCAAGAAAGCTTTGAGTTCCGCCCAGCCTTGATGCTATGGCCAACAGGTTGCGTGACCCTATCTGGAAAGGCCCGAAACCGTGGCAAACACCCCAAAGTCATTTGGCCGCAAATCTATACGCGCCACAATGACCCCCAGCAGCCTGATGGACGAAGTTCCCGATCTTGCCGGTGTTTGGCAAGCCCGTGTCATCACATTGTTTCCAGACGCGTTTCCCGGGGTCTTGGGCGAAAGCCTGACGGGGCGTGCATTGCAAGACGGCAAATGGCAGTTGCACACACATAACTTGCGTGACTTTGGACTGACGAAACACAAAAACGTCGACGACACGCCATCAGGTGGAGGCGCGGGCATGGTGTTGCGGGCCGACGTCGTAGGGCCCGCAATCGAAGCTGCCAATGCCCATTCCAAGGGTCGCATACCGGTGGTCTATATGTCACCGCGCGGTGTGCCGTTTACCCAAAAAATGGCGCAATCATGGGCGCGGTGCGATGGCGTGACGATCCTGTGTGGCCGCTTTGAAGGCGTCGATGAACGTGTGCTTGAACATTACAATGTCATGGAAGTTTCGTTGGGCGATTTTGTCATGACAGGCGGCGAAATCGCAGCGCAAGCCATGATCGACGCCACAGTACGTCTGTTGCCGGGCGTTTTGGGAAACGCCGACAGCGCCGTTGAGGAAAGCCATTCCAACGGCCTTTTGGAGCATCCACAATACACCCGCCCCGCCACATGGAACGGACGCGATGTGCCGCAGGTTTTGATGTCTGGCAATCACGCCAAAATAGAACAATGGCGTCAGGAGATGTCAGAAAGTTTGACGCAAACACGCAGGCCCGACCTATGGGCAAAACACACGAAGCCTGAAAAATAGCGGCGGGATGCGCCTGCGTTAACCTTTTCTGTGTTAACCTTTTCGGCGTTAACCTTTTTGCGAGGTTGTTAACACTTTATTTGCTATGCTTCACAACAATCGCTAGCCTGCATAAAACGCTCATTTACAGGCCCCTTTCATGTTTGAACGACTGCTCGCTTTCATCCAAAATCCAACAAAATATGAAACACCTTTGCCGCCAGCGGACGCAGCACATGTGGTTGGCGCCTTGATGGTTCAGGCTGCCAAAGCAGACCGTGCCTATCTGTTTGAAGAAGTCGAAGTGATCGACCGCGTGTTGGCCCGCCGTCACAACCTGAACCCGGTCGAAGCCGCTAAAATGCGCGCCCAGTGTGAAAAGCTGGAAGAACACATGCACGACACCGATGCTTTGGCCGGCATTTTGAAAGAAGCGGTCGGTACGGAAGAAGCCGAAGCTGCCCTGCGCGCCCTGTGGGCCGTCGTGTTTGCTGACGGGTTCGAACAGGAAGAAGAGGATAACATTTTGCATCAGGTTGAAGCCGTTTTAGGTATCTCCCCGCTTCGCGCAAAAGAATTGCACGATGAAGAAATGCAAAACGCGCAACCCGACGAACTATCAACATTTTAGCCGACGACATATTACTGCCGTTTACATGAATGGATCACACTGTGCGCGTTTATTTGATTGCCCCAAAACCTGATTTCAATTCTAGCGACACTGAAAACAACAGTGTCCTCAACACCATCGGGTTTAAGTCCCCAAAAGTCGTGGTTGCCGCCGCCAGCATCACGTCTATCGCGGCGTGGTTTCCGCCAGAAACTGATTTGGTTCTATGTGACGAGCTTATCGACCCTGTCAATCTGGACGATCCGGCAGATCTGGTCGGCATCAGCATCAATGTCGCGCAGGTGGAAAGGGGCCTGGAATTGGCGGCGGCCTTTCGTGCCAAGGGGCGCACAGTTGTTTTGGGGGGGCCTCATGTCTCGCTTGCGCCTGAGGTATTTGAAGGCCGCGCAGATTGCTTGATAAAAGGTGAATTTGAACCTGTTGCAAACAGCTTCATAGACGATCTGTTCGGAGCGGGCCTTAAACCTTCTTACAGCGGCGGCAAAGCGGATTTGTCCACACAACCAGTTCCGCGTTGGGATCTCTACCCAAACCACCGCGCCCTGTCCGGTGTCGTCCAAACCAGCAGAGGATGCCCGTTTTCATGCAACTTCTGCGATGTCATTCAATATCTTGGTCGCGTGCAACGGCATAAACCAGACGACAAGGTCATCGCGGAAATTCAGCTGCTTTACGACCACGGTTACCGTGAAATCCAGTTAAGCGATGACAACTTCACAGTCTACCGCAGCCGCAGCAAGCAACTTCTAAAAGCCATCGCCACATGGAACAGTCAACCCGAACGCGAAACCGTCGGGTTTTATACCCAACTTAGCGTCGATGTTGCACGTGACCCGGAGGTTTTGGAGTTGTGCAACGCAGCAGGATTGCGCCGCGCCTTCATCGGCCTTGAAACCGACAACGAAGAGGCTTTGAAAGACAGCGGCAAGCGTCAAAATTTGAAGGTCAACCTGATCGACGAAACCACCAAAATCCTGCAAGGTGGCGTGGCTTTGCGGAGCGGGCTGATCGTTGGTTTTGACCATGATACAACCGAGTGTTTCGAGCGGCAATTTAATTTCGCGCAAGCCCTGCCCATCGTTGGATACAACGTAACGGTTCTGGTCGCCCCTGTTTCGACGCCGCTTTATGACGATATGAAAGCAGCTGGGCGCCTGGTGGAAGCAGCCGATGATGTCCTGTCTGTTGGCGGCACCTCGCTTACGAATATTATCCCCAGAAACATGACACGTGCAGAGCTGGCCGAGGGCCGCGACTGGTTAAAGTCTGCAATTCTCGACCCCGAAAATGCAGTACAACGGTTTGAACATTTCGCCCGCGTTTTGGCTGCGCCGGTTTTGCCTCCCCTTAAGACCCGAACCCGCAGTGCAGATGATCCGTTTCTTGAACTCGTGTCTTTGCTGGCCCGCGACAAACCTGCGCGACGCTTGATAGATTTCGTCCGTGACATTGAAAGCGAGCGCCCCGAAATTTCAGGTGACCTGATGGCAAGCCTTGCCACCTATCTCAATGAATATGCCGCAGATCGCGGGGTGTCAGCGTTCAAAACAAAAAACCCGCGACACCGAACCTATGCCGCACGGTAAGCTGCAAAGCAGTTTATAAGAAAATCAGCACAACTGTGGCGGCCATAAACGCCGCCATAACGGTCATGAACCCACGCCAGATGGCATCTGACTGCAAGACACCGGACAAAAGGTGCCCCACTGTTGTCCAAAACAGGCAGACACATAGGTTTATTCCGGCAAAAACCGCAAACAGCCTCAGCGCTTCGATATGTGGGTCCAGCCCAATTCCGAAACCCGCAGAAGCGGCTAAGGTAATCGCCCAGATCTTCGGGTTTACCGCCTGAAACAGTACTGCTTGCACAAAGGTGAACGGCTGTCCTGCATCTTTTGCACGCCCTGCCCGCCCCGCCTGTGCAGTGCGCCACGCCAACCACAAAATCCAAAGGGCCGCCGCAATCTGAAACACCAATTTCAATGCTGGCAGCGCCAACAACAGCGCGTTCACTCCAAATGCGCTGCTGGCTGCCAACAGCCCGGTCCCTATTGGCACGCCCAACAGGTGCGGCAAGGTGCGCCTGAAACCGAACCGCGCCCCGGACGCCGTCAACATGACGACATTTGGCCCGGGCGAAAACAACCCCGCAAACACAAACAAAACAAGAAGGATCGATGCATTCATGTGCGACACCTGGACTATATGCTGCATTGGTTATCATGCACATTTGCGTCTCAGATCAACAAGAATGCAGCAGCCTGCACGTCCGGTTTGCACATAAGATCCCCGCACGCCTAAAAACACAGTATTACAAAGCGATCTCGGGACGCCTCTGGTGCCTGTGCGGTCTTGACCCGAACCTGTTTTTGCAACTATACCCAGCGCGTTCCGACTCGCATTCTGTGTGACCGGACCCTTTGTCCTGTTTCCGCTTCTTCGCGGTCTGTTTGCAGCCCAAAGGTACCAAAGCAATGTTGACCTATCCTCTTGCGGGCGAATGTGTTTCGGACCCGATGAAGACAAAGAGCTCTGGATCGCACCAAACACTTCGGGGGCAAACCCTGAGCATTATAGGAGCCATCAGATGAACCTGATTGCACAGCTAGAGGCGGAGCAAATTGCCGCCCTGGGAAAAGAAATTCCTGATTTCAAAGCAGGCGACACCGTGCGCGTCGGCTTTAAAGTGACCGAGGGTACACGTACCCGCGTTCAGAACTACGAAGGTGTGTGCATCGCGCGCAACAACGGCAAAGGTATCGCCGGATCCTTCACAGTTCGCAAAATTTCCTTTGGTGAAGGCGTGGAACGTGTGTTCCCACTGTTCTCCACCAACATCGACAGCATCACCGTGGTCCGCCGTGGTCGCGTGCGTCGCGCCAAACTGTACTACTTGCGCTCGCGTCGTGGTAAATCCGCACGTATCGCAGAAGATACAAACTACAAAGCCCCTAAAGCCTGAAGGTCAGACAGATGAAAGCAGATACACATCCCGATTATCACCTGATCAACGTCAAAATGACAGACGGCACAGTGATCGAAATGAAATCCACTTGGGGCGCCGAAGGCGACCAGTTGGCTTTGGACATCGACCCCTCTGCGCACCCCGCGTGGAACGGCGGCAGCAGCCGCTTGCTGGACACCGGCGGTCGTGTTTCCAAGTTCAAAAACAAATATGCAGGTTTGGGCTTCTAAGCCTTTCTCATCGCTATATTTTTACAGGGCGCCGCTTGGAAACAAGCGGCGCTTTGTGCGTTTTTGGCACTTATTTTGTTGATCCTTGACGATTTGGTAACCAGTAATGCACCAATATTTGTCCCAAGAGTGAGACTCAGTCACACGCCACAGGGGGCCGCCATTTTTTATGAATTTGAAACCATTCTCTCGCCCGCGTCACGGCACTGATACTATTTTTCCGCCCATCATGCCGACGCTTGATCTGGCGGCGCAAATCCAGGAGGCACGGCAGCACCTAAAAGCCGGTCACGTCGAATTGGCATCGGTCATCGCAGACACCTTGACCCTAACGGCCCCTCTCAACCCACAGGTGCTGCATTTGCGCGGTGATTGCCTGACGAAGGACGGGAAACTGACCGAAGCGATTGCTTTGTTTGACAAGGCCCTGATAAGCCGAGACACAGATGATCTTTGGGCCTCCAAAGGGCGTGCTTTGGCAGCGCTTGGGCGCAATGCGCGCGCCGCTTTGTGTTTTGAACGCGCCCACGCATCGGCCCCGCATTCAGCACATTGGCATGCATTGGCAGAAAATCTACTCAGCGCTGGCGCCCCCCAAGATGCATATTTTGTAATGGCAGATCATTCCGAAACATCGGATTTGCTAAAATCGCGCATTTTGACGCAGTTGGGTCGTAACAAGGAAGCTATGGCGGTCGCGCACGCGCGAAAAGCAATCACCGCTCATGCGTTCGACTGGCTTTGTGATGTGACAAAGACCGCAGACGACATCGCAAACCTTCAAAAGCGGGCCGTAGAACTGCTTGCCGCGAAGGACACCCCGATCGCTTTGATAAAGGCCGCAACGCAACTGGCAGGCGAACACTGCCCGCAAAAGACGCAAGAACGGTTAAGTGCCTGCATAGAAGGGACAGGCAGCTCTTCTTCCGAAAAAGCGGACGCTCATTTGGCGCTGTTTCGGATATCTGATCAACGCAAAGACACCACCCGTGCAGCGGAACACCTTTCCGCGTATCACACGTGCGCACAAGCAACTTCAAACTACAAACGCAGCAAAGACAGCGTGTTGTTTACCATGCTGATGCGGCTTCGGTTCACACCGTTACCGGCAACCAAAAACTTTATCCTGCCTCTGTTTGTAACGGGTTTGCCGGGGTCAGGTGTCACCGCCATGGCACGTGTTCTGGAACAGGGTTCACTGAACCGGTCTGCCCGTCAATTGACCTTCGTAGAAACCATTATGACGCGTTTTATGCGTCATCTAAGACAGGAAAAACGCCTCGATGTGACACGTGAAGACCTGTTGGTGCTGCAATCCCAACTGCGCGAAGGTTTGCGGCAGGCTGCGGATGGGGCCGACGTGCTGATAGATTGCACGCGCTTGAATTTTCGTTGGTCAGGATTGCTGGCCGCCGCCCTGCCCGAGGCGCGGGTTGTGCATATGACCCGTGATCACGTGCACACAGCTTGGACCGCGTTCCGCAGCGATGGCCCCGACCTGGCGCCGGACTGTCGTCACACACCGATGCATCTGGCGGCATACTTACTGCGCAGTGCGAATTTGATGCGCCATTGGGAATCGCAACACGCCAACATATGCGGTGTGTCCGGTGATGCGTTGTGTCGTCCCGGTGGTCACACGGCTCATGCCGTTTTGAAACGCTGCGGCTTGAATTGGTCGGCGCATTGCGACTTGCCAAAAGACACTGCAAACCGCGATTGGCACCGCTATGCGACAACGGCAGCCCCCTTACGGCTGGCTTTACGGGAATTTACCGATCTACAGCCGATGCAATTGCCGATGTGACGCTTCCCAAAGACCAATACCCCACATATAGTATGCCCAACATGACGCGAAACTGTGTGTTCAAGCATGACGCGATATTGTGTTTGGTACACAGCGCGGCCCAGAGGCCCGCGGCGAAGGGGACAGATCATGGCGCATATTATTGTCGTCGGGAACGAAAAAGGCGGCGCGGGTAAATCCACCGTTTCAATGCATGTCGCGACGGCTTTGTCGCGCATGGGGCACAAAGTCAGTGCGTTGGACCTTGATTTACGCCAACGCACATTCGGACGATACGTGGAAAACCGCGTCGAGTTTATGAAAGAGTCTGGCCTGTCTTTGCCATCTCCCGAAGTGCATGATCTTCCGGAGATTGACAGCAACAGTCTGAAACCGGGTGAAAACGTCTATGATCACAGGTTATCAGCGGCTGTTGCGACGCTGGAACCCGAAAGTGATTTCATCCTGATCGACTGCCCCGGGTCACACACGCGCCTTAGTCAAGTTGCCCATTCGCTGGCGGACACGCTGGTCACGCCATTGAATGACAGTTTCATCGACTTCGATCTGTTGGCGCGTATCGATGCCACGGGCGACAAGATCAAAGGCCCTTCTGTTTATTCGGAAATGGTCTGGAACGCCCGCCAGCTGCGCGCCCAAGCGGGATTGCAACCCATTGACTGGATTGTTGTGCGCAACCGATTGGGCGCACAGCGTATGGTCAACAAAGAGAAAATGGAACGCGCCATCCAGATGCTATCCAAACGTATCGGGTTCAGGGTCGCGCCGGGCTTTAACGAACGCGTCATTTTCCGCGAACTTTTTCCCCGCGGCCTGACCCTACTGGACCTCAAGGACATCGGCGTCAAACAATTGAACATCTCAAACATCGCGGCGCGTCAGGAATTGCGCGACTTGATGAAGTCCCTGAACCTTCCGGGAGTTTCCGTCGACTTTTGAAGAAAGGCTGACCATGACCAAACCAAAATTTGGACCCACCCGATCAGAGCTTTTGTTTCGGCTTGGATTTTCGTTCGTGGGTTTGGGACTTTTGGTCGGCGCGGTGGCCGTGCGCGGCATGCCAAAGGGGCCCGCCATGTTTGAAACCATAGGCGTGGCCGGATTGTTTTTTGGTGGAACTTTGATCTGGACAACCTGGAAGTTGGTAAAAGGCATCTATGCCGACGCGCCCGACTGAAGACCCGAAGTAAACAACGCTGAAAGGGCATCTAGATGGTGGCACGGATTGTGTGTGATGTTGTGGTGCCCAAATCCATGGTTGCACACCCGGCGCGGTTCGGCGGAACCGATACAGGGGCCTGCCTGAGAGGTGACTTGCATATCGACAGCAGTGGCCATGTTCACCTGCAGACATCAGCGTTTTCCACAACGCCCCGCATGGTTTTGCCTGCATTGGCAGAAGCACATTGCCACTTGGACAAATGCCATTCCATTTTCCGTATGGACAATGTTGGGGGTGATCTGTTGGAGGCAATTGAACGCCAACGCCAAGACAAAGCAAATTGGACAGCTGACGATTTGGCGGCCCGTGCATCGCGTGGTCTGGCCGAAGCACAAAATGCCGGTTGCGCGGCCCTGCGCACCCATATCGATTGGGGGGATACAGCTGAACCACCTTTGGCCTGGACGGTTATAAACGACCTCGGGGCGCGTTCCCCGATGGACGTCCACTGCGCCGCACTTACCGGTGTTGCCGAAATGGCGGACAAATCCTATTGCACCACCGTCGCCCGCGCTGTCGCGCAGGGCAACGGTGCCTTGGGCGCGTTCATTCACGGACAGCCTGACATCGCAAAGGCACTGACCAATATGTTTGATGCCGCAACGCGCTTTGGCCTGCCTTTGGATTTTCATGTAGACGAAAGCCTTGAAGATCTGAACGGCGTTGAAACGGTCGCCGACGCGGCAATTGCTTGCAACTTTGAAGGACCGATATTGTGTGGACATGCCGTTAGCTTGATCCGCAAAACTCCAGACCACCTTTCTCGTATTGTGGACAAACTGCAAAAGGCCGGGATCACGATCTGCGCATTGCCCACAACAAACTTGTACCTTCAGGGTCGCGTTGCTGGTACGCCCGAAGACAGAGGCCTGTCCCGTTTACAAGAATTGCGCGATGCGGGTGTCGCGATTAGCGTGGCCTCCGACAATGTAGGGGATGCGTTTTGTCCTTTGGGGCAGCACAACCCAATGGCTGCTCTGAACCTTGCAGCATTAAGCGCACATCTAGACCCACCATTCGAAGATTGGTTGGCACTGATTACAACAAACGCATCGCGTGCCATGGGGTTAGATCCACTTTATGTGGACAGCGCACCCCTGTCGAAATTGCGGATTTCTGATGCAGAATCGACCGCGGATCTGGTTGCGGGTAGAGCCCCCCTGCTGCCACTTGCAGACGCGTTTTTTGAGGTTCAGCCGCCCAAATGAAGTTGTTTTACGGTGGACACGCACACTACAGATTTCAATCCCCAACAGTCTTCCTTTGGAAAATATTAATTTACGTCCGGAAAAACACCCCAAGCCACGCCAGAACGACACAAGTGACGGTGCAGACCAAGCAAATGCCGTTTTTTGTACCAAGATGTACATAACGGGCTACGTAAGCTGATGTCAGCGATCCAAGTTAGGGTTGACGCCGCGCGTCCGTGTGACGACTATCCGGGGCATCATCCGCCAAAAGGGTGGCAACAAAGGCAGGTCAACTGCCGCACCTGTGGGTCACTCACCCACGTTTCAGGCGCCAGCCCCAAGGGCCACGCCAACTACAGAGAGGAAGAACATGACGTTTTTGACACGGACTGGCACACCTTTGCATTCATCCATTGCGGATGCTGCGAAAACAGCTGGAAACGATGAAGTAAGCCGCCGCGAATTCTTGGCTTTGGCCAGCGCCTTTGGTGCCACGGCTGCGACAGCCTATGCAATGCTCGGCACGGCCCGCCCTGCGATGGCTGCTGGACACAAAATGGGCGGCACAGTTCGCTATCAAACAGAAGTACGTGCCCTGAAAGACCCGCGCACCTATGACTGGTCACAAATCGCGAACTTCTCGCGTGGTTGGCTGGAATATCTGGTCACATATGAAAATGACGGCACCTTCCAACCACAGCTTCTGGAAAGCTGGGAAGTGTCCGAAGACGCAAAAACATACACATTGAACGTCCGCAAAGGCGTAAAATGGAACGATGGGTCCGATTTCACTGCCGAAGACGTTGCACGCAACATCACTGGCTGGTGCGACAAAGACCTTGAAGGCAACTCAATGGCTGGCCGGTTTGCGACACTGATTGACGCAGATACAAACCAAGCATTGGACGGCGCCATCGAAGTCGTGGACAGCCACACCGTTAAGCTGAACCTGCCAAGCCCAGATATTTCATTGATCCCTGGTATGGCGGACTATCCGGCAGCGATCGTGCCTGCGTCCTACACGGCGGACACAGCCCTTTCCAATCCGGTTGGCACAGGCCCCTACAAACCAGAATCTTTGGAAGTCGGCGTCAAAGGTGTCTTGGTGCGCAACGAAGACCACACATGGTGGAACGCAGGCAACGGCGCTTACATGGACCGCATCGAATACATCGATTACGGCACAGACCCCGCTGCTTGGGTCAGCGCCGGTGAAGCTGATGAAATCGATCTGACATATTCCATCGAAGGCGAATTCATCGATATCTTCGATACGTTGGACGGCTTTGTGAACAACTCTGTGGTGACGGCTGCAACTGTTGTTGTACGTCCAAACCAACTGGCTGAAGTTGATGGCAAAACGCCTTATGCTGACAAACGTGTTCGTCAGGCGATTTCCATGGCCGTCGACAACGAAATCTTGTTGGAGCTGGGCGTAACCGGACGCGGCGAAAAGGCCGAAAACCACCACGTTGGCCCGATGCACCCCGAGTATGCAGAACTGCCAGCGCGTAAAGTCGATCCAGCAGGCGCGAAAGCTTTGATGGAAGAAGCAGGCATGGCCGACTTCGAACACGAGCTGATTTCGATTGACGCTGGTTACCGCAAAGACACCACCGATGCGGTTGCGGCACAATTGCGTGACGCGGGCATCAAGGTGAAACGGACCATTCTGCCAGGCTCTACGTTCTGGAACGACTGGGCGAAATATCCGTTCTCTTGCACAAACTGGAACCACCGTCCGTTGGGCGTTCAGGTTTGGGCTTTGGCATACCGCGGCGGTGAAGCGTGGAACGAATTTGGTTGGGCAAATGACGAATTCGACGCGATCCTGACTGAAGCGCTTGCAACGCCAGACGTCGAAGCGCGCCGCGCATTGATGATGAAAGGTCAAGCATTGGTGCAAGAAGAAGGCGTTACGATCCAGCCTTACTGGCGTTCCCTGTACAACCACACCAAAGAAGGTTTGGTCGGCGGCGGTCACCATATCTCATTCGAATTCCGCCCTGCGGAAATCGCTTGGACCTAAACACCTAAGAAATTTGAAGAAGGGGCTGCAGTTTTTGCGGCCCCTTTTTTTGTGCGTCACGTAACCCTGAAAACCCTGCGTTTTTCACGACGTCGGGGTGTAGTTGCCGGCGTCCACATCATTCAACAGACCTGCGACAAACCCGATATGGTCCATCACCATCGGTTTTTCCAGAAATGCACGCACAACGGGGTTTGCTTGTGCCCTTTGTCGATCAGAAGGGTTGATGGATGTCGTCAACATCACAACGACCATGCGGGCGAAATCAGCCCCCAATTCCTGGGTGGCTTCTTCAATGAATTCAAAACCGTTCATCCGGGGCATGTTTATGTCCAAGAAGATAACGTCGATATTCTGGCCCGGATTTTCCTTTAAAAATATCAAAGCTTCGTCGGCGTAGTTGAACGAGATTATGTTTTCCACACATCCGGAACGGTTCAAAATGCGTTTGTAATTGCGCTGGTCGATTTCTTCATCGTCAATCAACATGACCGTTTTGATCTTTTCAGTCATCGTCCCTCCGCCGGAAATTCAACCGTCATCGCACACCCATCGCCTGACTGCGATTTCATCGAAATCGTGCCACCATGGTTAGCGGTCACGCGTTTACATACGGTTAAACCCAAACCGGACCCCGGATGCTCGGTGTGGGTGTGCAGGCGCTGAAACAGTGCAAAAATCTTTTCATGGTGAATTTGATCAACACCTATCCCGTTGTCTTGCACACAGATGCGAATCTGGTCCCGCTTTTTGGGCAAGACTTCGCGGATAGTGACATGGGGTGTCACACCCGGCTTGGCAAATTTCAGGCCATTTTGAACCAGGTTTTGAAACAGCAACCGCAATTGCCAAGGGCTGCCTTGCAGCCTTGGAAGATCTCCTATTTCCACAATCCCATTAGATTGGGCAATATCGCCCGTCAGATCTTGCACAATCTCTGCCAAAAGCACGTTCAAATCGACATCCTCAACTTGCAGATCATCCCCAACGGTGCGTGCATAATTCAAGACATCTTCAACCAGAAGCGTCATCCGTTGCACCGTTAGGCAGGCGTCTGCAATCATGGACTTGCCGTCTTCGCTTAGATTATCGGCTTCGGTTTCCAACAGCTCTTTCAACAACATCTGGATCGTATTCGCAGGTGATTTCATGTCGTGGGAAATTGCATAAGTGAACTGCGCCTGTTCTTCGTTGGCGTTTTCCAGCGCTTGGCTGCGTTGACGCAAAAGGGTTTCCACAACTCTGCGGCGATGCACTTCGGCCTGAAGCGCATCAAAGTCCTGCCGCCCTTTCCTGTGCGCCTCATTGATGGCGGCCGCGATGTTGTCCAAATCGTCTTGTGTTTCATGGGGCGCTCGGTCCAGTCGCAATGGGTCTCGACGGTCAAACCAACCACGTTGGGACACATGTTGCGATATCGTTTCGAGATGCCGCGTGACAATGCGGTCGAACAACAGCAGCATCACCATCGAAGCGCAGAGGGTCTTGCCCAAGTTTGAAAACAGCATGACCAACAGCTGCGACCACAATCGTGTTTCCACCGATTGCAATGATACCCCGACAAACAGTTTGCCCAAAGGCACCTCACGCGTGGTGTCTGCATCGTGGAAAAAGTCCACTGTGCCGCTGACCGTCCGGTCTACACCGGTGAATTCACCGGCCTCCCAAATCTGTCCATTGTCCGACTGAAGCTTCAGATATTGCACATCCTCATTGTGCAGAACGCCTTCCAACAGCGCCTCTATCAAGGGGGAGTTATATCGCCACAATGCCTCTTCAAAGCCGTGTTTGAAGTTGTTTTCGATCATCTGCACAGTGGCGGTGACCTGCGCCCGCCCCTGTTTGTAGCTGGCATAAAGTTGAACGCTGGAAGCAAACAATGACAAAAACGCATTGGCCAGCAAGATATAGATAACCATGCGACGCCCAAGCGCACTTGAAGATCGCCCGCCGACCGAAAAAAACCCTGTCATCTCGGCGACCTGAACAATGCCGAAAAGACGTGCTTTTTAGATGGAATTATCATGCGATAACCCAGTTCAATTTCCAGCAACAAATTTGCCGCACATATCACACGGTCTTCCCAAAGCAGTTCGGCGCAGCGCATCACCACGCATCAAACCCCGAACCTAGACCAGGAACCGTTAACAATGGATTTCACCCCCATAAGGGGAGTACATTTTAAGAAGCGGTTTGGGCTAAAAGGTCGGTCAAATCGTCTACGTTGATTTGCAATTGCCGCGCCACGGCGATTGGATCCGTTGCCTTTTCACGAAGAAAAACTGAAACGGGCGTTAGAACAGAATGGACAATTTCAGCATCGCTCATAGGGGTGCGCGTCACCTTGGCAAAATGCGCCTCTTCCAGAATGAGATCTTCCATCAACGGGTCAATCACCGCCCCGCCGCCACCTGGGTAACGATAAAAGCCCACGCCACCTATCTTGCCGATACGGCCTTCTGCGACCATGCGTGGCAACACAGGGCTACGATATGCATTGCGGCGTGTGAGTACATGCAGCAAGCCAACGTGATCCTGCACTTCCAGCGGCCCCACCAGAAAGCCCGCCCCGACAAGGGCTTCATCCAATTCCCACGGATTCGTATGAAACCACAAAAGTGTGTCACAGGCCGCCCAAAGCACGTCTTCAACTTGTGAAAGTTCAGATGTCACGGTCCACGTTGTTCGATAAAGCGATGTTTCGCGATGGTGGTCAAAACATCGTTAACAGACGACTGTTGCGGCCTATTGGATGTGTCCACCTGCGCCAGGGCCGTTTCATACAAATGGCTTCGCGCGGCAAGCAACGCCTTCAGTTGCTCCATGGCTTCGGGGTTGCCCTCCATCGGGCGCAAGTCGCCCTGCGCACGAACACGGGCCATATGTTCCGCCGGACTGGTACGCACCCAAATCGTATGGAAATAGGTTTTCAACAGCGAAAACGTCTTTGCTTGCGCGACGATGCCGCCACCCACAGACATGATCAATCGGTCATGCGCAGAAACCACAGCCTCTATCGCTTCGGATTCCATCGCGCGGTATCCGTCTTGGCCGTACAGTTCCATGATTTCGGAAGCCGGCATGCCCACGCGTCTTTCGATTTCCGATTTAAGCTCAACAAACGGGATGTTCAAAGCCGCCGCCGACTTTTGCCCAAGCGTCGATTTGCCGGCACCGCGCAGACCGATCAGACACACACGTTGCGCCCGTAATGCGTGCGGGTTTTGCACAACAAGCATACGCCGCACTTTGCCTTGGGTTTCGGAGCCTGCGTTTTGGTAAAGCTGCGCGATCTGTCGCGCCTCTCGTGAGGTGTCGCCGGTGTCGCTGAGCAAATCTTCGATGCGGGTGTTCAGCGCGGCTGCAACACGCTGCAACAGCAAAACCGAGATGTTGCCTTCGCCACTTTCCAGCTGCGCCAGATAGCGCGGGGAAACACCGGACCGTTCGGACAGTTCGCGGCGCGGCATACCCAACTCTTTGCGCACAGCACGCACGCGGCCCGCCAAGCGCATAATCAACGTCTCACCACCGTCGACTTCACGGTCGGTCTCAGACTGCTGGATTTCCAAATTTTGCGTCATGTGTGTCGGCACCAAAGTATTCAAAAAGCGCAAACCGTTTAGATTGGCTTGCAGACATCAAACTGTGGCAAACCCGATAAAAGGCAACAAAACTGGTCGAATTTTAAAAGCGCCCTGCCTGCGGTGGGTTGTCGCAGGCAGGGTATGGCGCACCCGCCTAGTATGTTTCGACGTGATACCGCCCGTTGTCACGCATTTCATCGCGTTTTTCAGTCCAGTCAAATCCGGCTTGTCTGGAAATGTCACCTAACGCTTCCTCAACACCGGCTTCCATGGCTTTGAGCCCGCAAATGTAGATGTGACCTTTCGGATGGGACAGCAAAGCTGCGATATCATCCATATTCTCGCGCAGTTTGTCCTGCACATATACTTTCGGGGCATCGCCCATTCGGCTGAAAGCAAAAGACTTTTGCAAGAAGCTGTCAGGCACCTTTTTCAGTGGTCCAAAATAGGGTAAATCCCGCGGACTGCGAGCGCCAAACACCAGTGACAAAGCCCCTGTAACGGATGGCATTTCACGCTGTCTGTGCATTGTCATGGCGCGAAACGGGGCGGAACCGGTTCCTGTGCATATCATCAAAACCTGCGCCTGTGGATCGGATGGCAAAAGGAATGTCGCCCCGAATGGTCCTGTGATTTGCACTGTGTCGCCTTTGGATAAATCACATAGGAAATTTGAACACAGGCCGTTGTCTTCGCGCTTCACCGTCAAAGACAAATTGTTGTAGCCGGGCCGCTCACCATCCCTTGGGCTGGACACAGAATACAGTCGGGGCAAATGCGGATTGCCTTGCGCGTCGGTTCCGGGCGCTATGACACCCACGCTTTGCCCTTCCAGCACAGGGAACGGCAGCGATCCCAAATCCAGAATTATATGGCGCACATCCCCGTCGCTGTCTTCTTCGGTCAGACGGTAATTACCCTGCACCGTAGCGGTCGCAGGTTTGCCCAATGTGTACATATTGATAGTTGGTTTAGACGCAGTCGCCGGTGCTTTGGCTTTACCACCGGCACCTGCGTGTGCTTCTGCCAAAAGCTGTGCAATCACATCATCCGTGCCATCGCCGTCGCCCGTGCCCTGCGCCGGGGCGATGTCTTCTTGATCGGGCAGCTCTTCCCATTCAAACTGTGCGTCCAAAGAATAGGGTGTATCGACCACCCGCCATTCGTCGATTGACCCCGTTGGACAAACCGGGATGCAGTCCATGCAAAAATTGCATTTGTCCGCATCCACAACAACATTGTCATCGTTGTGGGTGATCGCCCCTATCGGGCATGTCATTTCACATGTGTAACAGCGGATGCAAATTTCTGGGTCGATCAGGTGTTGTTTGAAAGGCGTGGGGTGGGTCATGCCATATGCAACTTTACATATTCGAAATCGCCAGGCTTGTTGTCGATGCCAACCTTCGGGGGTGCGATCCATGTCGCGTATTTGCCGGGCTCAAAGCAGGGCTTCATCAGCGATGTAATGAAATCGCCGTCCGCTTTGGTGGGCAACCATTCATGCTGGCGCTTGGTCCATTCGTCTGTCGACATGATGTTGCCGTCGGGATCAACCGCTACAGAGGAAAACACGCCAATCTGGCGGTGAAAGCCTTCATGTGGCATTTTGAACGCAAACTCCACGCCCGACTTTGCGATCAGTTTATTCCAACGCCCAACACCGCCAGAGGCATCGCGCACATAGTCGTCACGCAAGCGCATGTTGATGGCCGTCAGGGCGGGCACATCTTCGGTCAGAATCTTGCCATCGACGATCGAGGTCACGGCATAGGTGTCATTGTGCAGCTTATGGTCATCATCAATGCGCTGTTCCATGTAGCGACCCTTGATGCCGGAATTGTAGGCGTTGGCAGCATTGGTGCTGACCTCTTGACCAAACAAATCGAGGCTAAGGGTGTAGTGCAAGTTCAGCTTTTTCTGGATGGTCGGCAGATCGATAACGCCTAAGTCACGGATTTTGTTGACGTCATAGGGATCGGTGATGCCATTGGCAGCCATCGCTTCCAGCGTCGCTTGAATGGTGCGGCCAACGCCGGTTTCGCCCACAAACATATGGTGCGCTTCTTCGGTCAGCATGAAACGGCAGGTGCGCGACAGCGGGTCGAAACCAGACTGCGCGAGGCTTTCAAGCTGCATCTTGCCATCGCGGTCGGTGAAATAGGTGAACATGAAAAACGATAGCCAATCTGGCGTTTCCTCGTTGAAGGCACCCAACATGCGCGGCGCATCGTCAGAGCCAGAAGAACGCACCAACATATCGTCGGCTTCTTCGCGGCCATCTTTACCAAAATACTTTTGCAGCAAATAGACCATCGCCCAAAGGTGGCGACCTTCTTCGACGTTGACCTGAAAAAGGTTACGCATGTCGTACAAAGACGGCGCGGTCAGACCAAGGAAACGCTGCTGTTCGACAGACCCCGGCTCTGTGTCGCCTTGAATAACGATCAGGCGTTTCAGCATGTTGCGGTATTCGCCCGGCACCTCCTGCCACGCAGGTTCGCCGTAGTGCTCGCCCATGGGAATGGTGCGGCCTTCGACAGCGGGGGCCAGCAAAACACCCCAGCGGTATTCCGGCATCTTCACGTAATCAAATTTGGCCCAGCCTTTGGGATCAACAGACACCGCCGTGCGCAAATAGACCATGCTGTCCTGAAAATTTTGTGGAATCAGGTCGTTCCACCAGTTGATGTAGCCGGGATGCCATTTCTCCAGTGCTTTCAGAACCTTCTTGTCTTGGGACAGGCCCACATTGTTGGGGATTTGCGTGTCATAGCTTACGTTCATCAAGTCCATCATCATCTCCTTCAAGGGGATGGTGCGGCAAGCCGCACCTTACGGTTTTTACTTTTATTGCAGTGCAAAAGCGCGGATCCTTCACACGCGCTTCATGTCGTATGCGCCACGCACACCTGTGCCGTATCGTTGCAACGCGCCGTCTTCGCCAACCGCGTTGGGACGTTGGAAAATCCAGTTCTGCCATGCCGTCAGACGGCCAAAAATGCGGGTTTCCATTGTTTCGGGACCAGCAAAACGCAGATTGGCTTCCATGCCGGTCATGGCGTCGGGGCTGAAACTGGCACGTTCTTCCATGAACAGGCGGACTTCATCCTCCCAGTCGATGTCGTCGTATGCGTAGGTGACAAGGCCAAGGGCTTCTGCGTCTTGGGCCAACAATGGCGCAGCCAGCTGCGCCTTACAGGCGTCAACGTCATCCGGGCTGCCCAAAAACCGCGTTTGCAAACGGGTTAAATCGTTGCTCATCGGATATGTTCCAAAGTTGCCCGATGTCAGCATGATAGTCGCCTCGGAGCGATCGTCGTCGTCAAATTCCTCCAGCATCATGTAGCTGCGGTCCACCGACCACAAAAGTTCGGCCAAGGGACCAGCAAAGCAACTGCCGTGTTCAACAATCGCCACCAGAGATCGGGACGTTACATCGACGCGCTTTAGAACCCGCTTCCAATAGTGCAGCACTTCATTGGCCAGCCAGTGGTCGCCATTGTCGAGCAAAAGCGCTTCATGTGCGGCGACACGGACCGGATCACCAACAGTTTGAAACGCGATCAAACCCAGCTCCAACTCATTGAACCTTAGGTGTAAAATCGCATCGTCAAGTTCGCGGGCGCACCGCAGAAGCCATGCCTGTGCACCCAAAGCAGAGAATGCGCCCATATCGGTCGGTGCATCATCCGTTGGACCATGTATCGTGACCGTCGCACGGTGGGCCGCCCGATCAAGGGCAACAGAAACCGTTGAATAGGTCAAAGCTGTTTCCGAAATCTCGCGCTGCAGTGGCGGCAATGCGATGCCTGTTGCGGCTCCGGCCTTGGACGGGCCCGCCGCCAATTCGGCAGCGCGCATTTCAACCCCTTCGTCAAATTTGGAGTTGGCAAAAACCTCATCCACAAGGCCCCACTCTACGGCGCGTTTGCCTTTCACACCTTCTTCAACGGAACAAAAGACATCCGCCCGATCACGCCGTACTTTCCGCTTGTCGGTGACCCGTGTCAGCCCGCCGGTACCCGGTAAAACCGCCAACAACGGCACTTCAGGCAAAGACACAGACGATGCGCTGTCATCGGTCAGCATCAAGTGGTTGCATGCCAACGCCAATTCGTATCCGCCACCCGCACAGGCCCCCTTTATCGCGCAAATGTAGTTCTGATCGCTGTCAGCCAAGGCCGCTTCGTAAGTGTTGCGCGTTTCATTTGTGAATTTACAAAAGTTGACCTTATGGCTGTGCGCAGCCCCGCCCAACATGCGAATATTTGCGCCGGCACAAAACACTTTGTCTTTGCCCGATTGCAATACAACAACCTTCACTTCAGGGTGTTCAAACCGCATACGCTGCACCACATCTGCCAATTCGATGTCGACACCCAGATCGTAGGAATTGAGCTTGAGCTGGTAGCCCTCAAACAGACCTGCGTTTTCATCCACATCCATAAACAGATTGGCAATCGGGCCGTCATATTCGACCCTCCAATGCCGATATTGGCTTGGATCTGTTTGAAAATCGATACGCTTTGTCATGGGCCGCCTTCCGCACAAACCTGTATTTTGAGAAATATAGTACAACAGATCAGTGCAATACGGCACTTGGAGATGCCAAAACTGCCACTTTTATGCATTTTAAAGCATTATTTGCTAATCGTTACTCTGGTTTGATGAACCCAAGATGCAATCATTTGCACATCCAACCCCAGAATCGTGCCTGCGTGCCCTTTCAAAAGCGCATCAACCATATCGCACAGCCGCAACACGGCGTTTGGCTTTCCCATACGGTGTTTCAAGCGGGCATTGGCAAGCTGGATGATGGCTTGCGTCACATCCCGTTCAGGCGATGGATCCGGCAAAGCCAACCAAACGGCTTCCAGTACTTCGTGGCATTCCCAAAAGTAGCCAGCTTGCAGATATTTGAGCCCCACTGACCATGCTTGTGTGTCTTGGATGGCAGCGTCCGACACAACTGACGCTTTTATATCATCAAACCACCCTTCGGGGTGCCGTGCATTTTGTCCCGGCACATACGCATGCGAAGGCCAAGGGACGGTGTCAGACAATGGGCGACGGCGCTTGCTCAAACGCCTGCAGTCGCGTGCAAAATTCGGTGATGGCGGACAGGGTGACATCTGGCGCTTCAAATTGGGGCATGTGGCCAATGCCATCCAAAAGCAGCGTTTCAAGAGGCGCATAGATGCGATCTTCGATTTCTGTGATTTGATCCAACGACCCGTAGGCATCGTCGGATCCTTGAATAGCCAACACAGGAATACGCCAATGGTCGATTGAATCCGCAATGTTCCACCGAACCTGATCGGGGTGCGTCCAACGGTCATGCCAGCCAAAAAACGCAACATCAGGGTCAGCGTGATGGCGCGCCATTTTCTCGCGCAATCCACCAGTTTCATACGCCGTCCGCACCGACGACATATGCGCCAAGCCGCGTGGGTCCGCAAAGAAATGCGGCGCAATCAACACCAAGCCACGAACACGCATGTCAGACACAGAGCCCGCGTAAATAGCGCAGATCGAAGCGCCTTCGCTGTGGCCCATCAACACGCAGGACCCAACACCCAAAGCATTCAACACGGTGCCCAGAACATCTTTGGCTTCACGATCCGCATAATCCATTGGCCGTGGAAGCGGCACAGTCGATGACTGCCCGTAACCGGCACGCGAATATGCCACAACGCCCCAGCCTGTTGCAGCTGCCAAGCGTTCCGGCAGGTCGCGCCAAAGGCTCAGACTGCCCAGACCTTCGTGCAACATCACAAGTGTGGGTGTCTGATCCGGGGTGGGCCCGAAACAGGCGTATTCGAGGTCTGCGTCACCGATATGCAGGCGTGCGTCTGGCGCCGAGGTCCAAGGGGCTGTCATTGAATATCCTCGCGCAGTTTAAAGCGCTGGATTTTACCGGTCGCCGTTTTTGGCAAATCGTCCACCACCTCGACCCAACGCGGGTATTTCCATTTGCCAATCTTGTTTTTGACGTGGGTTTTTAACATTTCGCCGATCCCGTCAGCGGACACGCCGCTGTTCAACACAACAAAGGCCTTGGGCTTTTCCAGCCCGTCCGCGTCTTTGTGTGCGACGACAGCGGCCTCCAACACATCGGCATGGGCCACTATGGCAGATTCTACCTCGAAGGGTGACACCCAAATGCCGGACACTTTGAACATGTCGTCAGTGCGCCCGCAGTACACAAACAGCCCGTCTTCGCGGCGTTCATATTTGTCACCCGTGTGGGTCCACACCCCTTCAAACGTGGCGCGGGATTTGTCGCGCTGGTTCCAATACCCGCCCGCCGAGGATGCGCCATTCACCAAGAGTTCGCCGACCTCTCCTGTCGTGACATCCACGCCTGCATCATCGACAAGCCGCACCTCATACCCCGGAACAGGAAGACCGGAGGTGCCATAGATCACATTCCCCGGTGCGTTGCTTAAAAAGATGTGCAGCATCTCTGTAGATCCGACCCCATCCAAGATGTCGATGTTCATCATGGCCGTCCATCGCTGTCCAACATCCGCAGGCAAAGCTTCACCCGCCGACGCACATAATCGCAGTGGCGCGATGGCCGGGCCGTGCGCATCCATGTAGGCCAGCATCGCCGCATACAGCGTAGGCACACCAAAGAAAATCGTCGGAGTTTCCGTGTTCAAAATGTCAACGACCACGTCAGGCGTAGGCCGCCCTGCGAACAGAACGGTGGTGGCACCGGCAGACATCGGAAAGCTCATTGCATTGCCCAAACCATAGGCGAAAAAGAACTTTGCTGCCGAATATACCGTGTCGGTTTCGCGGATACCAAGCACTTGGGCGCCGTAGGTGTCGCAGGTGGCTTTCAACGCAGAATGGACGTGATGCACGCCTTTTGGCGCACCCGTAGATCCCGATGAATACAGCCAGAACGCAGTTTCATCGTCGCTGGCGTCGAACGCGCGTTCAGGGCGGGCATCTTGCATGAAAGTGTCAAAGCTTGTGGTGCCTTTTGCTGCGTTTCCAATCACGACCACATGCCGCAAATAGGGATTGTCCGCCAGTATAGGAGCAACGGTGTCAAAAAGTACGTCAGACACAAACAAGATCGTCGCCCGCGCATCGCGCAGAATCGCATCGTAGATCGGGGCGGTTAGTAAGGTGTTCAACGGAACAGGGATCACCCCGCGCTTGATGGCCCCCCAAAATATTTGCGGGAATTCGATCGTGTCCAGCACCAGCATCGCGGCCCTGTCTTCGGGGGTGATGCCTGCACGGTTGAACGCCCCAGCTGCAATGTCAGACTGTGCCGCCAGTGCGCCATAGGTCAGGCTGCGCCCCGTTCCGTATTCGCGAAACACAACCTTGTCGCCACGCCCTTCTTCGACGTGCCTGTCTACAAAGTACACTGCGGCATTGGCCATGGCTGCGTTCTCCCCCAACGTGGCTATAACATGCATTATCCTGCAATCAGGATATTTTCCTCGCAAACACTAATCCAAATAATGCATTTTAATGCAGTGTGTTTGCTAGGGTATCAGGAACAACGTGATTGCCGGAAACGCGACCAAAATAATCACACGCACAATGTCAGACCCTACAAAGAACATAACCGCTTTGTAGGTTTCGGTAATGCGCGTTTCACGGTCCATCGCGTTGATGATGAAAAGGTTCATACCCACGGGCGGTGTGATCAATCCGACCTCGACAACGATCAGAACAAGAATACCGAACCAGATGGCGACATGTTCGGGGCTCATTCCGAAGTCCATCGCGGAAATCACCGGAAAGAAGATCGGCACTGTCAGCAAAATCATCGACAAGCTGTCCATGACACAACCAAAGATCATGTAAAATGCCAAGATGATGGCCAACACAACCCAAGGGCTTAGCCCAAGGTCCAGCACGTAATCCGCCAGATACTGAGGCACGCCAGACAGCGCCAAAAACCCGTTGTAGAACCCCGCGCCCAGCACGATGAAAAAGATCATAGCGGTGGTTTTCCCAGTGCCCAACAACGATTCTTTAAACGCATGCCATTTCAAATTGCCAGACATCCACGCCACCAGCCCGGTGCCGGCGGCGCCAATGGCCGATCCTTCTGTGGGGGTGAACCAGCCCGCATAGATGCCGCCCACAACCAGTCCAAAAATAGCAAGAACAGGCCATGTGTTGCCAAGCGCCTTCCAACGTTCAGCCATGGGCACAGGCGGGCGTGTGCCAGCAGATCCGGGGAACAATCGCACATAGATCGAGATTGTTAGAATATATCCAACGGCGGCCAAAACGCCCGGCGCGAAGGCCGCAAGGAACAGTTTGGCAATGTTTTGTTCCGTAATGATTGCGTAAATCACCAAAATCACGGATGGCGGGATCAGGATGCCCAACGTCCCACCGGCGGCCAGAGTTGCGGTGGAAAACCCACCGGAATAGCCATAGCGGCGCAGCTCTGGCAAAGCGACTTTGCCCATGGTGGCGGCTGTGGCCAAAGATGATCCGCAAATCGCCCCGAAACCGGCGCAGGCGCCGACTGCCGCCATAGCAACACCGCCCTTGCGGTGTCCAAGAAAGCTTTCTGCCGCTTTGAACAGCGATGTGGACATGCCCGAAAGGGTCGCGAATTGCCCCATCAACAAGAACAATGGAATGATCGACAGCGAATAGCTGGAAAAAGTCGTGTAGGTTTCGGATTTCAGCTTGGACAGAAGCGGCGTTGGATTGCCGTTCATCGCGAAATACCACCCCCCGATGCCACATAGGAACATCGCAAGGCCAATGGGCGCGCGCAGAAAGATCAGCACCAAAAGCACAGGAAAGGACCAGAACCCAAGTTCCAGCCGCGACATATCCGCGAACGGCAAAAGATCAAGAAATGCGGTCATATCAATTCTCTGGCAGCAACGTGCGACCTGTTGTGGCCTCACCCACGCGTAAAATCGCGCAATAGATGGCTGTTAAACATGCCACGCAGGCGGCGGTGAAGCTGGCGGCATACGACCACCAAACGGGCATTTGCAGGAAAAAAGTCGTTTCACCATTCCCGATGTAGCGTTGCATGCCTTCATACAAGCGCCATGAAATGAAGATGATCGTGACGCTTAGCACAACTTCCCAAAACGCGCGCAGCATCCGCAAAGCGCGCGGCGGCAAAGCGGATGTAAACACATCCACAGTCGCATGGGCGTTATACAGCTGGCAGATCGGAAAAAATGCAAAAATCGCAAAAGCGACACCGGATTCAAGCAATTCATAACTGCCGTTTATTTCCCCAACACCCATTTCGATCACGCGATTTGCAAAGCCACCCAAGATCGAAGTTGCAAAATCGGAGTGCATGAATTTGTTCAGAGATCGCCCGACAATAGACAATGTCGTCAGCACGATAATTGCAATCAGGACAAACCCACCAATGATGGCGGTGATACGGGCAAGAGATCGGAAGAAAGTATGCATGACGTCGCCTGATGTTACGCAAAACCGCGGCGCAGGTCACGCGCCGCGGTTATTGGTGTTGGCTTTGATTTACTCGGCTGAGTATTTTGCGATCAAGGCACGGGCCTCGTCGATCAACGCTTGGCCATCTTTGCCTTTGGCGTCCATATCCGCGACCCACTCTTCATAGATAGGTTCCGCGGCATCGCGCCATGCCTGAACAGCGTCGCCCTCAACGGTTACGATGTTGTTGCCACGCGCAACAGCTGCGTCCCGCGCCGGACCGTCTGCACCTTGCTGGGTGGTGCCCGCAAAGACAGAGAACTCCAGACCAGAGTTGTCGTCGATCACCTTTTGCAAATCAGCAGGCAGGCTTTCGTAACGGTCTTTGTTCATCGCCAAAACAAAGGTCAGAGTGTAAAGCGACACACCGGAAAATTCTGTGTGGTTGCTAACCAATTCTGGCACTTTCAACGCAGCGGTGACTTCCCATGGGATTGTTGTGCCATCGATCACGCCTTTGGACAGCCCTTCAGGCACAGCTGGTACAGGCATACCGACAGGGGTTGCGCCCAGCTTGTTCAGGAACGTGTTGACAGACCGCGACCCACCGCGAATTTTCAGACCCGCCATATCGGCTGGTGTCTTCACTTCTTTGTTGGTGTGCAACATGCCCGGACCATGCACCCATGTGCCAAGAATATGCACATCGCTGAATTCGGTGTCTTTCATGTGGGTTTCGAACATTTCCCAATAGGCGCGGCTGACAGGGCCTGCGCCTGCTTCCGTCATCATGAACGGCAGTTCGAACACTTCTGTGGACGGGTAGCGGCCCGGTGAATACCCGACAACTGTCCACACAACATCGGCCACGCCATCGATGGCTTGGTCCATCAATTCAGGGGGCTTACCGCCCAACTGCATGGACGGATAACGGTCCACTTTGATGCGCCCGCCAGAGGCTTCTTCAACGTTGTCGGCCCAAACATCCAACACCAGCTTCGGCACATTGGCTTGCGCTGGCAGGAAATGGTGCAGTGACAATGTCACCTCCTGAGCGGCCGCGGACGTGGCACCGAACCCCATTGCAAGTGCCGCGGCCCCTGCCAAATGCAGAAACGATTTCCGAGTAAGTGACATGTTTTATTTCCCTTTTCTTCATTCATGCGCCGCTTTGGGCATCATTATTCTGTAAGTGTTAAGTGAGATGGACGGCACTGTCACCCGCATTTGCAACTGTCTTTTGATCCGGCGCATCACAATGCATTCGGAGGCATTTTGACGGGGCGGCTTGGTTCTTGCCCTCAAATCGCTCGGAAACTGCATTGAACAGTCTATTTTAGACGTATTGACCCAAAAGCAAACACCGCTGACACAGGTTTGCATCTGCATCGATGCGACTTGTGGTTGCGTCACGACAGAGGATGGAAGACATTCAGCAAGGATGGGGTCCGGATACGGGCGGGACAGCTTAGTGCAAAGCCAACATGAATTTCATGGCAAGGCTATGGTGCGGCATAGAAATATGAAAGTACGTGGGGACAGAATGTCTGACACTGATGATTTGATTTTTGTAGGTATTGGAGCGTCTGCTGGTGGTTTGGAAGCTGCGTCATTGTTGGTGCAAAATCTGCCAATTTCGGCAAATGCAGTGTATGTCATGGCGCAGCACATGTCGCCGACACACAAAAGCTTGCTGACGTCATTGATTTCTCGTGAGACCAAACTGCCCGTGGTCGAATTGAAAGATGAAATCACCCCGGAACCCAACACAATCTACATCACACCGCCAAATCTTGATGTGATGGTCGAGAACGGCAAAATCAGCCTACACAATCCCAGCGGCCATCCCGCAACGCCCAAACCGTCGGCGGATCGCTTGTTCAAAAGCATCGCAGCAGATTGCGGGGTTCGTTGCGTGGGGATCGTATTGTCCGGCACAGGCACCGACGGATCCTATGGCGTGCAAGCCATCCGCGAATCTGGTGGCATCACGATTGCGCAGGACACTGCCTCCGCCAAATATGACGGCATGCCCGCATCTGCCATTGAAACAGGCTGCGTTGATTTGACGCTGACACCTGCACAAATGGGCCAGCATCTGGAGAAAATCCTGTCGGTTCCACGCGATTTTGATGCGTTGCGTCACATCAACGACCAACCGAACCGGTTGTCGGAACTGCTGCAGATCCTACTGGCCCGCACGCGCATCGATTTTCGCGATTACAAAGACAACACCGTCAATCGCAGGATCAATCGCCGTATGGTGGCTTTGGGCATCGACGACTACGAAAGCTACGTGCAGCATTGCCGGACTTCGTTGGAAGAAGTTGACGCATTGCACCGCGATTTGCTGATTTCTGTGACGCGCTTTTTCCGCGATCCCAGACAGTTTGAACAGTTGGCCGAAGAAGTCAGAACTTTGGCCCGCAATCGTCAACGCCAGCAATTGCGCATCTGGGTTGCGGGATGTGCGACCGGCGAAGAAGCCTATTCACTGGCCATCCTGATATCCGAAGCGCTGGGTGGGCCCGAGGTGCTGGAAAAAAATTCTGTCCAGATTTTTGCCACAGACATCGACGAACGCGCTTTGGAAGTTGCACGCAAAGGCGTGTACCCGATCACCGCCGCGCAAGACATTCCACCCCAGTATCTGGAACGCTATTTCACAACCACGGGCGGCAATCTGGTGGTGTCGCCCGAAATTCGCGCCATCACGTTGTTCTCGAAACATAACATTTTTCAGGACCCCCCCTTTATCAATGTCGATCTGATCACACTGCGCAACGTCCTGATCTACTTTAACGCGCTGTTGCAGGAAAGGGTTCTCAACCGGATACATTACGCCCTCAGCTCTGGCGGGTTGTTGTTTCTGGGCACTTCAGAAACTGTCGGGGCGCTGGATGTCCAGTTTGAAGCCCGCGCAGGAGCAGACAAAATCTATTCCAAGCGTAATTTGGCACGACGTGACGGGGTCGCGGGCTTTATGGACCAGCGCCGGCTTGGCAGCTCGATCGCGCAAGCCAATTCGCAAACCAAAGCAACAAACGCCGCCGTGTCGGAGGCCGAAATCCAGATGTTTGACGCACTGGCAAAATCCGTGGCACCCAACGGCTTTATCGCCATGCAAAACAGCAACATTGTGCGTGTCTTCGGGGACATCACCCCGATCATGCAGCTGACAGAAGACACGACACTGACGTTGAACACCCGTATTCTGCGTGCCGGGCTGCGCGACGAAGCACCCAGTCTGATTTCGATGGCGGCCAAAGCGAAAATCGCGCGTGGCGGGCGGTGGCACAAAATTGCAGGGCTGGATTTCAACGAGGTCCGTTTGGTGTGCTATCCGATCATCAACCCCAATGGCGAAAACCACTTTTTGATGGCTATGGTCACCCGCACCGAAACGGACACCGAAACCATCGTGGAGTCTTTGTCTGACAAGGAACGCACAAAATACATTCTGCAAATCGAAAACGAAATGCAGTCGACACGTGAAGCGCTTCAGCAAACGGTGGAGGAGTTGCAGACCTCTAACGAAGAATTGCAGGCCGTAAACGAAGAAATGCAGTCCACCAATGAAGAATTGCAATCAACCAACGAAGAACTGGAAACCTCAAACGAGGAATTGCAATCAACCAACGAAGAGCTGATCACCGTTAACGAAGAAATGCAGATCAATTCAAGCGAATTGCAAAGTGTGACGATTGAATTGTCTGCTGTACTGAACAGCACCCCCTACCCTGTTTTGGTGGTGGATCAGGCGCTTATCATTCGCCGCGCGTCAACCCAGGCTTTGGAGTTCTTCGAGATCGAAGAATTGCCTCAAACCGGCATGCACCTTTCATTGTGTCGTTTGCCCGACGGCTTTCCGAGCATCACAAAAAGCGCCAGCGAAGTATTCAGACTGCGCGAGCCTTTGACTGTACCGGTCGAAGAAGATGGTAAAAAATTGCGTATGGACTACGCGCCGCTCTCTGACAGCATGGGCACAATGCTGGGGATGACATTGTCTATTATCAGGCTGGACTAGCCACCGCCGGTTCCCTGCGATTGGCTGCCCCGCATCCTATGCATTTGGGGCGGGCCCGTTGTCGTTTGTTTTAACGAAAGTAAACGTCGCGCACGTTGCTTTTACCATTCTCAAAGCAAGCTCAGGCAAAACTTTCGCATCTTGTTCATAAGTGCAGCGACACCATGCGATCCAATATTTCCAAGTATACAAAGGTTTGTGCGCATCTATGCCAGCACAAATGTACGGTTTTAACAAAAGTTTGCCAATCGAGGATATGCGTTAAAAAAATACACCAATCCCGTGCAATCGGTAACTCTTTGTTAACATTCATTTGGAAAAAAGACGTACGGAAAAGGGGATGTAACACGTGACGGCTTTAGCTCAAACCAGCTCATTTGCGATCACTCTCATCGAAGACATTGCAACACAGCAATACGTTGTACGCGCAGTCGATGTGAACGCAAAACAGTTCAACCACCGGGTGTCCTTCAAGCAAAACGAACGTATCGAAGATGTGTTTAACAGCGTTCTTGTTGAAACAATTACGACGCTTTTGTCCCGTATCAATCAAGAAAACATAGTGTTTTCCAATCCAGATAAAATCATTGAGACACAGGGACTTATCCTGGGCAGATTGCGTATGCTGGTAACGCAATCATCAGAAGGGATACGCAATGTCATTATTCGGTTTGCGCATTTTATTGGCCATTTCCAAAATGCATTCACTGCACGTTTTGGGTTTGATTCTGCACTAGAAGATCAAAAACGTGTGGCGGAGACAGCCCTGTTTCTGGACATCTCCAGCCCCATCCTGAACATCATCAGCGCGTTAACTGAAAGTGCCCTGCCCGATGGTTCAAAAGTATCGCTGGAAACACGCTTGAAACAATTACATCTGGATACTGAGGAATTCCGCTTTTATCTGGAACTTTTGCGTCGTCATGCCATCCAGAGCGCCGATGGGCCGCTGCACAGCGTGACACCGCACAGACAACGCATCAACTCGGCGGTGTAATTAGCCCTTAGGATCATAGCCCTACAGCGCGGCGACCACCAATATCTCAACCAAAAAACCAGGTCGCGCCAGTTTCGCTTCGCCGCAAGCGCGCGCCGGGGCATGCCCTTTTGGCACCCAAGCATCCCAGACCTCGTTCATCGCCTCGAAGTCCGCCATGTCAGCCAGCCAAATCGTCGTTTGCAAAATGTTGCTTTTGGATGTGCCCGCTTCGGCCAGCAATGCATCCACCTTATCCAGACATTGCTGCGTTTGATCCGCAACGCTGTCGTCCAGAGTACCGACCTGCCCTGACAAGTAGACGACGCCGTTGTGCGTAACGATCTGGCTCATGCGCTGATTTGTGTGCTGGCGTGTTATCGACATAGTGATGCTCCTGTTGCTTGACCCTTTGTGTAAACCATCACACCCTGCCCGCAAAGGGAGACACAATCCATGATCAAACTGTACAGTTGGACCACCCCGAACGGTCGCAAAGTATCAATCGCGTTGGAAGAAATGGGACTTTCCTACGAATCACTTCCCGTGAACATCGGCAAGGACGAGCAGTTTGCGCCATCCTTTCTGAAAATCAGCCCCAACAATCGCATCCCTGCCATCGTCGACGGTGATGTCACCCTTTTTGAAAGCGGGGCAATATTGATGTATCTGGCACAAAAGTCAGGCAAGTTCATACCAGACTATGGAAGTGAGCAATACTGGAAGATGATGCAGTGGTTGATGTGGCAAATGGGCGGGTTTGGCCCGATGCTGGGTCAGGCGCATCATTTCCTAAAATACAACGCCGGCACGTCTGCCTATGCCGAGCAACGTTTTCATTCAGAGGCCAAACGCCTGTACGGCGTTCTGGACCGTCACCTTGCGCAATCCCCCTACATTATTGACACCCTTAGCATTGCGGATTTTGCCATTTGGCCATGGGCATCACGTTTTGAGTGGCATCAGATAGATCTGAATGCGTTCCAGCATGTCAAACGCTGGTACTTGGAACTGGCCGCCCGGCCCGGGTTTCAGCGCGGCTACAAGCAGCCTTTGGACGCTGGTGATGTGCCTTTGGTTTAAGTTGCATGGGGGCGCTGCCCCCAAACCCCCGGGATATTTTTAGCGAAAAGAAGACCAACGGCACGAGAAGTTTGGACTTTGGTGCGAGATACAGACCGAACGCACGTGTCGTCCCCTCAAATGGGCATCATTTCACAAAGTAGCCAGTAAGAGGAAAGTGGTGGACTCAGCGTAACGGCAAAGCCGGTGCGCGTCAGTCGGGCCACATACAGCTACACAGTCAAACCAAGATCTAAGTTAGGAAAAGTGGTGGCGTGGGGGAGACTTGAACTCCCGACCTATCGATTATGAGTCGATCGCTCTAACCAACTGAGCTACCGCGCCTTCGGGCCGTGAATTATGAGACAAGGGCGCAGTCGTCAACCCTCAAATCACTTCAATTTTCCCGCACAGCGTCAATCATGCGCTGAACATTGTCTGGATCGGCGTCTGGCGTGATGCCGTGACCCAGATTGAAGATGTGTGGCCCCTTCGAAAACGCCTTAACAATGGCCTTCGTTTCATCCACCAGCGCTTGTCCGCCAGTGACCATATGGGACGATGCCAGGTTGCCTTGTACGCAGCCGTCGACCTGCACATGCGCGGCCCCCCAGTCTGCAGACACAGAATTGTCCAGCGCCACACAGTCCACACCAGTCGCTTTGGCAAACCCGATGTATCCGTCACCCGCTTCGCGTGGGAACCCGATGACGGGGATGTTTGGGTGCTTGGCTTTAAGGGCCGACGTGATTTTACGCGCAGGTTCAAGAGAATACTTCTTGAACGCATCCCCTGCCAGGGACCCAGCCCAACTGTCGAAGATTTTCACAACTTCAGCGCCGGCTTCAATCTGCGCCAGCAAATAATGAATTGTGGCTTCGGTGATCTTGTCCAGCAATGCCTCGAAGACAGCGACATCGTTTTGCATCAGCGCATGCGCCGGACCTTGATCCGGTGTGCCACGCCCGGCAATCATGTACGTTGCAACAGTCCAAGGCGCACCTGCAAAGCCGATCAACGTCGTGTCCGACGGCAATGCACGCGACAATATTTTCACTGTCTCGTAAATGGGATTCAGAGTTTCATGGATGTTGTCCACCGACCCCAACTTATCAAAATCTGCTTGGGAGGTGATGGTCGACAATCGCGGCCCTTCGCCTGTCACAAACCATAGATCCGCGCCAAGCGCCTGGGGAATCAACAAAATGTCCGCAAAGAGAATAGCCGCGTCGAACCCATAGCGTCGGATAGGTTGCAAAGTAACTTCGGCGGCCAGATCTGGATTGTAACACAGCGACAAGAAATCCCCGGCCTGTGCACGCGTCGCTTTGTACTCGGGCAGATAGCGCCCCGCCTGACGCATCATCCAGATCGGTGGCGTCGGCAATGTCTCACCAGCCAGAGCGCGCAAAATAGTTTTGGTGGGGGCCATTGTCTTATCCTTCGTTTCCGTAGCATCTTGTCGATAACGCTTGACCCTTTGTTGTCAACACATCACCAGTTGTCAATCTAAGTTGACACAATTAGGCTGCGACATATGACTGTGCATCTTCCGACCCCCGCCTCCCCTTTAAACATTGGCACACGCGGCTCTCCGCTGGCATTGGCGCAGGCCTATGAAACCCGCAGCAGGCTGATGGATGCGTTCGATTTGCCGCAGGAGGCTTTCGAAATCGTGATCATCAAAGTGACAGGGGACATGATTCAGGACCGCGCTTTGAAGGAGATCGGCGGCAAGGGTCTGTTTACGCGCGAGATCGAAGAGGATTTGTTGGGAGGCAAAATCGATATAGCCGTCCATTCCATGAAAGATATGCCAACCATCCAACCCGACGGGCTGTTGCTAGACACGTACTTGCCGCGTGAAGATGTGCGCGATGCCTTTATTTCCCCCACTCTCAGCGGCATTTCCGAACTGGCCACAGGCGCTGTCGTTGGCACGTCCAGTCTGCGCCGCAAGGCACAACTGTTGAACCGCCGCCCCGACCTGAATGTCGTCGAGTTTCGCGGCAACGTGCAAACACGGTTGAAGAAATTGGCGGATGGTGTGGCGGAATGCACCTTTCTGGCCTGCGCGGGACTAAACCGCCTGAGTATGGACCAGGTGCCAGCAACCCCTGTTGAAACCAACGATATGTTGCCGGCAATCGCTCAGGGCGCCATCGGAATAGAACGCCGCTTGGAAGATGCACGAATGGAGCACATGCTGGCCGCCCTGCACCATACGCCAACGGGTCAACGATTGGCTGCAGAACGGGCGTTTCTGAAACGTCTGGACGGGTCCTGCGAAACCCCCATTGCAGGCCTTGCGGTGCTGGAAGGCGATCAACTGCGTTTGCGCGGCGAAGTCCTGCGCCCTGATGGAACAGAGGCCATCGGCGGTGAGCGTATCGGCCCCATCGACAGCGGTGAAAAAATGGGAATTGCATTGGCAGAAGAGCTTCTGGACCGCGCAGGCGACGGCTTTTTCGACTGGCATTAACCGGTAATTGGTCGGCAGAACCCGCGCAGCGTCACTTGGCATTTGCCTTGACGGATCGTGGTTCCATCTGAAACGCTGATCGTATGACACCTGGAAAAGCATATCTAAGCAGCGATGAAATCCGCCCTTTGGCTGCACGATCCGATGGAATGGGACTGTGGCTGGTCCTGCATTGTTGGGGCGTGATCTTTGGCGCTGTTGCGGTTTTTGCAGTTTTCCCCAACGTGCTGACTGGTATTTTGGCCGTTATCATCATTGGCTCACGCCAGTTGGGACTTGCCATTTTGATGCACGAAGCGGCCCATGTCGCCTTGTTCAAAACCCGTCGTTGGAACGAATTTGCGGGCGAATGGATATGCGGACGCCCGATCATGGCAGAGATGTTCGCCTATCGTCACTATCACCTTAATCACCATCGGTTCACCCAAACCGACAAAGACCCTGATCTAGCGCTATCTGCCAAATTTCCCGCCAGTCACGCTTCGATCAAACGCAAGTTTATTCGGGACCTGACCGGCCAGACAGGTGTGAAGTTGCTGATGGCACAGATCATGACCCATGTGCGGCTTGCCGGCGACGATGAGGCCATGGATGCCGCCAAAACCGACGCTGCGCAGGCATTCAAATCAACGGACCTCGTCAAGTCGTTGGTGATGTTTTCAAGCGTCGCGTTGCTTATGAGCCTTGCAGGCGCGTGGTGGTACGGGCTGGTCTTTTGGGTGCTTCCCTATCTGACGTGGTTCCAATTCGTTTTGCGGGTGCGCAACATCGCAGAACATGCCGCCACAGAGACGTCCGATGATCCGTTTCAAAACGTGCGAACAACCCATGCCAACTGGATCGAGCGGGCATTGGTTGCCCCCTATTGGGTGAATTATCATCTGGAACACCACATGATCATGCACGTCCCATGCTGGCAGTTGCCAAAGATGCACACAGCTTTGCTGGGAAAAGGCTTGGGGCACCGAATGAAAACGGCACCCAGCTATGCGGCGGCCCTCGCAGAGGCAGGCTGGGGACGCACTTGACCCGTTTCCTGACGTCTGGGGATGCGGAAAATGCCTGCGCCTTACTGGCCCATCTTATGCCCGACATCGCAGCACCGACTGCATTTGCAACGCTGATAGATCACCCCGGCACCTTCGTTGCAGGGGCGCATGCCGGTGGTGACCTGATTGCAATGGCAACGCTACACCTTATGCCAAATATGACCCAAGGCGGACGTCCATACGGGGTGATCGAAAATGTGGTGACGCATCCGGACCATCGCGGAAAAGGCCACATGCGGGGCGTGATGGCGCATCTGCACAGGCAAGCCTGGCAGGCCAATGCCTATAAAATCATGCTGATGACGGGACGAGATACCGGGGCCAAAGGGTTTTACGAAAAGCTGGGGTATTCAGCAGACCAGAAGCACGGGATGCAGATCAGACAGGTGCCGCCGCGCACGACACAGTCGAAATAGCGGGATGGTGGGCGGGGCGTCTTGAGCGGCTGCTCAAGCGCGCCGCATCACCAGACCAACCGGGCTTAAATCCACTTTGCCAACGGCGGTAAGCTCATCAACACAGCATTGGCGTCGTGGCCTGTTTCCAAACCAAACTTGGTTCCACGGTCATAGACCAGATTATATTCCGCATAGAGCCCGCGATGCACCAATTGTGCGTCTTTGTCGGCCTCTGACCAATCCTGAACACGGCGTTTTTCAACCAAAGGCAAGTATGCCGGCAAAAAGGCACGGCCGATGTCTTGGGTTAACGCCAAATCAGCCTCCCAATCTCCTGTGCAATGATCATCCATAAAGATGCCGCCCACGCCACGGGCGCGGTGGCGGTGGGGAATATAAAAATACTCGTCCGCCCATTCCTTGAGGCGAGGATAAAGATCCCCCCCATGTGGGTCCAAATGCGCCTTTTGTTGCGCATGAAAATGCGCCGTATCCTCATCGTATTCGATGCACGGGTTCAGATCAGACCCACCGCCGAACCACCAGGCATAAGGCGTCCAGAACATGCGCGTGTTCATATGAACGGCAGGCGCATGGGGGTTTTGCATATGGGCGACCAATGAAATCCCCGAAGCCCAAAAGCGCGGATCGTCTTTCATGCCGGGAATGCCCTTTCGGGCCGCCATTGCATTTTGGGCACGTGCACCCAAAGTGCCATAAACAGTCGAGATATTGACGCCGACCTTTTCGAACACACGCCCGCCCCGCATGACGCTCATAAGGCCACCACCAGCATCACTGCCATCGTCGGATGTCCGTTTGGTTTCGGTCACTTCAAATGCACCGGGATCGGCATCTGCCAATGGGCCTTCGGAATGAGACGCTTCCAGATCTTCAAACGCGGCAACAATCTGGTTACGCAAATCGCGAAACCAGTCAGCAGCGCGCACCTTTTGGGAATCAAACGTGTCAGTCATGGAAAGCTCCGAAAAATATCTTGAAAGTGTCTTGTTTGGTTGACACTTTTCTAAACCAGAAAACAGGCCGATGAAAAGGTTTAGTGTGCAGGTGCTGCCACAGGATCAAGAAGGCTGCGGCCGCCGTCCACCGTGACGGTTTCGCCTGTCATGAAGCCCGATCCGTCAGAGCACAAGAACTGCACCGCATCCACCAATTCACCGGGGCTGGCAATCCGACCAAGGGGCGTGTGGTCTTCGATATCTTCGCGCCATTCACGATGCTCCATCACAGAAGACTTCAAAGACGCCGACATCACCGATCCAAAGGCTACCGCATTCACGCGGATACGATGCGGGGCCAGCGACAATGCCATAGACCGCGTCATCTGTTCCATTGCAGCAGAGGCAATCGAATACCCCATCAACTGAGGCTGGGACCGATGCGCCGCAATAGACGACAGATTGACGATGGCGCCAGCGGGCCGGTCGTTTTCCCCGTCCGATTGCTTGATCATGCGCTTGGCCACTTGCTGGGTCAAACGCAGGGCCGTCATCATGTTTTGCTCCAGCAGCACAGCCACGGAATCGTCTTCGACGTCCATAGGATCGGTCGTCATGACCTGACGTGACGCATTCACCAGCACATCCACCCGATCAAAGGCATCAATGGTGGCGGAAATCAGATTGGCGATGGTCAGTCGTTGCCGCAAATCACCGGCAAAGTAGCGCATATTGCCTTCGTCCAGCGCTTCGCCCAACTCTGCTTTCAAACGCGCTTCGTCCATGTCGGCACAGACAACATTGGCCCCGCGGTCCGCAAAATCACGGGCAATCGACAGGCCAATGCCATTGGCGGCCCCCGTCACGATCACAGTCTTGCCTTGAATGCTAAATGACATGCAGGTGTCCTTTATCGGGTCCAGATGAACAGCGGTTTAGCTGCGTTTTTTCTTGGGGCGCAGCGCGTGCACCAATTTGAACCGTGCATCGCCGCCCAAATCAACGATTTTCACAAAATGATCTGACAGGCTGTCTTCATAAGGTAGATGCCGGTTGGCCACCATCCAAAGACTGCCCGAAGGGGCAAGCATCCGCGCAGCCGCTGCAATAAAAGCACGACCCAACGCAGGATCAGCTGCACGCCCGGTGTGAAATGGCGGGTTCATGACAACGGCATCCACACGGTCCTGTGCGGCCCACGTGGTCGCATCTGCCCAATGATAGCGGGCACGCGGATCCGTGACATTGCGTTTCGCACATTCCAGCGCCATGTGATTGGCTTCCACCAGATGCACGGCATCCACAGCATCACGTGTCAGGATATGGGCCGACAAAAACCCCCAGCCGGCGCCAAGATCGACAACAGTCTTCCCAAGATTCTGCGGCAAGGCTTCCGCCAACATCGCCGACGCCACATCCACACCGTCTGCGGAAAACACCCCCGGCGCGGTCCAAAAACCACCCTCCGTCAACGCAGGACCCGCAGCCCAATCGGCCAGATCAGGGGCCGTGTTCATCCAGTAAAGCTTACCGTGCGCCTTGTTGATGGGGCCGCTGACGTCACCGCGTTTGCGCAAAGCCTTTAAAACCGCGTCCGCACCGTCAGTTTTTTGACCGTCCACAATCACTGGCCCATCCGTGACAGCAGCGGCCTGCGCGATCAATGCATAGGCTTCGGCCTTGGCACGCGGCAAACACACAATGCTTGCCACATAGCGATCCTGACACGTGACACCGCAATCATATCCCACGACATCAAACGCATCATACAATGGTTTTGAAGGTTGGATAATATGCACACGGCCCTGATCCAAAGCGCCCAAATCCGCACCCTCTGTGGGATGGAACACCGCGATACGGCCCACATCAGGCACGGCCAAACCGCCCCCGTTCAAGGCCAAAGGCAAACGCGCACCTAACATGTGATTATTCTTCTTTTTCCATAGTGCATTGCAGTGGATGCTGATGCCGCCGCGCAAAATCCATGACCTGACCGACCTTGGTTTCGGCGATCTCATGGCTGAACACACCTACAACAGCCAGCCCCTTTTTATGCACCACCAGCATAATTTCAAAAGCTTGGGCATGGTTCAGACCAAAGAAGCGTTCCAGAATGTGAACGACAAACTCCATCGGCGTATAGTCGTCATTCAACAACATCACCTTATACAGCGGCGGGCGCTTGGTCTTCGGCTTGGTCTCGGTGATGACAGATGTATCGCCATCATCATCCGAAGAATTTGCCATCATCGTCGCATCAAAGTGCATGACCGCCCCGTTCTGTCTGGTGTCAGAGAATCTACTTAGTGTACTAGGATGCGTTATATAACGTGCTTGAGGCGCGAGAAAAGGGGCCAGACCATTTCATGACGCACAGCATCACGACAATTGCCTTCGACGCAGACGACACCCTGTGGCACAACGAACGGTTTTTCAAACTGACCCAAGACCACTTTGCATCGCTTTTGGCTGACTATGTCGAGGGGCCCGATCTGATGGGGCGCCTTCTGGAAGCAGAGCGGCGCAACATCCTGCACTATGGTTTCGGGATCAAGGGTTTTGTATTGTCGATGATCGAAACGGCGTTGGACATCACCGACGGGCGGGTCCCACAACACGTTATCCGTGATCTGGTCGAGACCGGTAAAGAGATGCTGGCGCACCCCATAGAATTGCTGCCACATGCCCGCGAGGCGGTGGAAATCGCCAAAGTGTTCGGACGTGTGTTGATCATCACCAAAGGGGATTTGTTGCACCAAGAACGCAAAGTAGCACAATCGGGGCTTGGCGAATTGTTTGATGGTGTCGAAATCGTCTCTGACAAAGTGGCAAAAACATACACCCGTATTTTTGACGCTGTGGGCGATGGCGCGGCGCGGGGCATGATGATTGGCAATTCCATGAAGTCCGATGTGCGCCCGATGATCGATGCCGGGGGATGGGGTGTCTTCGTGCCGCACGATCTGTCTTGGGACATAGAGCATGCAGAAGAACCAACCGACCACCCGCGCTTTCGCAAAATCGACGACCTAGGACAATTGCCGGACTTGCTGTCTGACCTCAGCAAAACAGGGTGACCCAACAAGATGTCTTTTTCCTCAAAAATCCCGGGGGCAGACGCAGCACGCAGTGGGGGCTGGTCGCATGGCCCTGTGTGCCACATTCTTGACACAATGGCGGGTGTAGCGGTGCGCGGATCATGCAACGCTACATGTTGGATTTCTGCACTGCAAAAAACTGATTAATCGCGCACTGCTAAGGGTTTATCGGAATGGGGAACTGTGCTACGTTTTCTCCATAAAAATAAGGGTACGCCGAAAAAATTGGTGACCCAGAGGCAGAAAAAGGCAGTTTCATCGTGAAGGTTCGGCACATATCGCCGGCCCGTAATGGGCTATTTCTATTCGCTGCAATCTGGATGCTGGTGGTCCTACCGCTGAGCGCTATGGCGGCACCCTATGCGGCATTCGTAATGGATGCGCGTACAGGCGAAGTCTTGCACGCCCGAAACGCGGACACGCGCTTGCATCCTGCGTCTTTGACAAAGATGATGACGCTGTACATCGCATTCCAAGCCATTGAACGTGGTGAAATCTCACTTGATACCAAAGTGACCATTTCCAAAAATGCCGCAGCAGAGCCGCCCTCGAAATTGGGCCTGAAGCCCGGTCAGCGGATTGCTTTGCGGTATTTGATCCGTGCTGCTGCCGTAAAATCCGCCAATGACGCAGCCACTGCGATCGGCGAAGCCATTTCCGGATCAGAAGCGCGGTTTGCCCGCCGTATGAACCGTACCGCCAAACAACTTGGCATGACACGTACCACCTTCAAAAATGCGCACGGCCTGACCCAAAGCGGGCACTTGTCGACAGCACGTGACATGTCCACCATGGGGCGCCACGTCCTTTATGACTTCCCACAATACTACAACCTGTTTTCCCGCAAAACTGCGGACGCTGGCGTGCGCACTGTGACCCACACCAACCGTCGTTTCCTGTCCAGCTATCGGGGCGCGGACGGCATCAAAACCGGCTACACACGTGCCGCGGGCTTTAATCTGGTATCCTCAGCACAACGCGGCAACGAACGTATCATCGCCACCGTCTTTGGTGGTAAATCCACGGCTTCGCGCAACGCAAAAATTGCAGAGCTGATGGACCTGGGCTTTCGTCGGGCGCCATCAAACGCCCCGGTACGCAAACCTGCAGCCCCTGCCTACATTGCCGACAACGGGCAAAAGCCCAAGGGCGCGGGCAAAACCATCCGTGTCAGCGGCTCTGTGAAGAAAAGCCTACGGCCCAAATCCCGGCCCGGCGCGGCAGAAGCCCCCGTTCTTCTGGCGGCAGCGGTCACGACCACAGAGATCTTGCCGGATGACATTCAAAACGCTTTGCAAATCGCCCAACAGTCGGTCGCCGCGCCCAAATCCGCGCCTGCTGCAAAGATCGTCACAACGCGCCCCAATGCGCGACCCGCAAATCTGGTGCTGGCACGTGCCGTTCCCGAACCCGAAGTCGTCACGCGCCTGTCCACATCGGGGGGACGTCACTGGGGTATCAATGTCGGTCGCTACACAAGCCGCTACAAAGCCGAAAAAATCCTGCTGAAAACCGCCCTGGCAGAGATGTCGACCTTGGACGGTACGTTGCGCAAGGTCGTGCGTCGCCCTCAGGGCTTTGACGCAAACTTTCTGGGCATGTCACGCGAACAGGCCGATCTGGCCTGCCGACGTCTCAAATCGCGCAACACCACCTGCTTTATGGTTGGACCGTCCTAACGGTTCTACCACTTAAGCGTCAGGGCTTTGGGTGATCATCCCACTGATCATCCAGAATGCGTTGGCTGTCACCTTCCGGATCATCGTATTGCCGGCTGCGCAGGGTATAAACAAACCCTGCCAATCCAAGCCCCCCCAAGATCAGCGAAATCGGGATAAGATACGTCAGGATCGTCATGACCGCACCCGAAGTGCGTTCAAGGACACCGTGATCGACGAGCTGGACATCGCCAGCGCCGCAATCAATGGCGTGGCAAATCCTGCAGCGGCCAATGGCACCGCCAAAATGTTGTAGATCGTTGCGATCTGGAAATTTTCTTTGATACGTTTAGTTGCGCTTTTTGCCGTTGTGATGGCCTCGGCCAAAGGTGCAAGGTTTTGCCCCAACAACACCAAATCCGACGCGGACCGTGCCGCATCCAAAGCGCTTGCAGGCGAAATGGACACATCAGCCGCAGTCAAAGCCACGGTGTCGTTCAAACCGTCCCCCACCATCAGAACACGGGCACCCTGCCCTTGCAGATCACGGATCATGTCGAACTTTTGCTCGGGACGCATGCGCGCGTGGGCCTGGGTGATACCAAGACGCGCAGACACATCATCAACCGGACCTTGCGCATCCCCGGACAGCAAAATCACATCCAGACCAGATTGCTGCAAAGCTGCAATAAGATCCTTGGCACCGGCCCGCAAATCATCTTCGAAAGCCAATTGATAATTCAGCCCACCCGCTTGCAACATCGCGGTCGTGTGCGCCGTGTCCGATGAAACGTCACCGCGCCCCAGCCGAACGCTTTCCCCATTCCAGCGGCCAGAAATGCCTTCGCCCGACCGCTCAACAATATCTGTAACATCCGCCCGTGCGCCGCTTTGCGCCGAAATGGCTTTCGACAATGGGTGGGCTGAGACATCCGCCAACCGCAACGCAACAGCTTGGATGCCTTGCGGCACCGCGTCCCACCCCACAAGGCGTGGTTGGCCTGTGGTCAATGTGCCGGTCTTGTCGAAAACAACTGTGTCTACCGTCGCCAAGCGTTCCATGGCCGTTGGGCTTTTCACCAAAAGCCCTTTACGAAACAAGCGCCCAGCCGCTGCGGTTGTGACCGCGGGGACAGCCAACCCCAACGCGCATGGGCAGGTGATGATCAGAACCGCCGCTGCAATATTCAGCGCAAGCCGCAAATCCCCTGTCCCCAACCACCAACCTGCAAATGCCAATGCCGACAGGATATGAACACCCGGTGCATAAAGCCCGGCCGCCTTGTCCGCCAACGCCGTATACCGTGAACGCCCGCTTTCCGCGATGGCCACAAGCTCTGCCATCTGGTGCAGCGATGTGTCCTGACCAACGGCAGTCGCCCGAACCGTCAGGGGACCCGTCATATTGATCTCGGCGGCTTGCACCGTGGCCCCAACGGCCACGACAACCGGGTTCGTTTCTCCTGTGACCAAGTGCCGGTCCAGCTCAGATTGCCCTTCGACCACAACACCGTCCACAGGCAGTCTGCCCCCCGGACGCACCAGAACAAGATCGCCCACCTTGATCTGCACCAAATCCGTTTCTACCGGTGTGCCATCCACCATCAACACAGCACGCGGCACTTCCAAGGCTGTCAACTCTTGCGCCGCTGACCGTGCTGCCGCACGGGTGCGAAATTCAAGATAACGACCGGCCAACAGGAAAAAACACAACGTCAATGCCGCATCGAAATAGGCATGTTCCCCCGACAAAGCCGTTTCATACAAAGATGTCCCGACCGCCAACAGGATCGCTAAGGAAATAGGCACATCCATGTTCAGGCGCCGCGCCCGCAACGCCCTGAAAGCGCTTGCGTAAAATGGCTGTCCCGCGAACAGCACCGCAGGCAAGGTAATGGCCGCAGAAATCCAGTGAAACAGATCCCGTGTCGCATCCGACGCACCTGACCACACAGCAACCGACAACAACATGACGTTCATGGCCGCAAATCCTGCCACGGCCAAACACATCAACAGCTCGCGCCCTGCCTTGTCCATTGCAGTCGATGCAACTGCGCCTGGATCCAGTTCATGCGCCTCGATCCCTGCGGCGTCCAAGGCATCCACCAAGGCAGAGGCCCCTACATCCGTCTTGGGCGTGATCGTGGCGCGCTTCAAAGTCAGGTTCACACGTGCGATTTCCACATCGGGATGCGCATTCAAAGCGCTTTCCGCTGACCGGATACAGCGCATGCAATGGATCGCAGGCAAGGACAACAAGATGTCCCCGGCTTTGGAGCGAACGACAGGCATCTGCGCAGGCACCGCCACGCATCCCGGACACGCCATCGGCCTGACTGCCTCAGCCATCGGTTTACCCTTTCACATGCAAGATGACGCGCTGTTCAAAGGCCGTACCATCAGCTGCCTGCGCCACCATTCGAATGTTCCAATTGCCCGGCGCAAGATCGGCTTGCGCTGTGTATCCTTTCCCATCAAATCGAAAATCCGGCACCATGTCACTTTGAACATGGGTGGCACGCCCAAGGGTCGCGGACAGGCGTTGCGCTTTGACAGGCTGCCCGTCTGCGTCGGAAATGATCAATCGCACTTCACCGTTCTGTGCGCGTGCTGTGACCTGCCAGCCCAGTGACACCTGGGCATCGCGGCGCACGTCAAAGCTTTGGGAGGCAACGTAAGAATTTTTAACCTCAACCCCCGGAAAACTGCTGACTGCATTATAGGCCAACGTCAGATTGACCGTGATGATGATGCCGAAGCCAACGGCGAACATGGTAAACACGTGCCATCCTGTCAGTTTGCGTGCGCTCATGATCCATTTCCTTTGCCGGTGAATGAGGTGTCTTTGTACGCCCGTTCGCCCCCACCCAAGGCTTCGACCCACATCCGCACATTCGTGCTGCGGGCCGCGACGGGATCAGACCCTTTGGGCGCGATGATATACACCCTTTTCAGTACGGTTGAATCGGCGGGAACATCCACAGATTCGTAGGGTGTGCCTTCAATCTGGACGCGGAACTTGGGGTGTCCCTTTACGCTGATCCGGAACGTCTGAGGCTGCAAATCCTTGTTGCGCAAACGCACATCGTAGGTGTTGCGGATTGAACCATCCGACAAGGTGATAAAGGTCGGGCTGCGTACAGGGGCAACGGTCAGTTCAACATCGGACCGAATGAACAATGCAGACACAAGGGCGAAACCCACGGCGGCCCACATGCCGGAATACATCAACACCCGAGGGCGCAAGACGTGTTTGATAACAGAGCGCGGTGTCGCGCCGTTGCGTTCTGCCTCTTCGTCCGTCAACGCCATGTAATCAATCAATCCGCGTGGTTTGCCGATCTTGTCCATGATGTCGTCGCAGGCATCGATACACAGCGCACATGTGATACATTCAAGCTGTTGGCCATCGCGGATGTCGATGCCAGCAGGGCAAACGTTCACGCAAGCCATACAATCAATGCAGTCCCCTTGCGGTTCGGTCTTTGCAGGCTCTGAGTGCTTGCGCGGCTCTCCCCGCCATTTGCGATAGCCCACAACCAACGTGTCCGGATCCATCATAGCAGCTTGGATGCGCGGCCACGGGCATGCGTAGTTGCAAATTTGTTCGCGCGCAAAGCCGCCAAAAACGAAGGTCGTCGCCGTCAAAATAGCAATTGTGGAATAGGCGGCGGGATGCGCAGAAAATGTCACAAGATCACGGGCCAGCGTCGGCGCGTCGGCAAAATAGAAAACCCACGCCCCCCCGGTGGCCAATCCAATCAACAGCCACAAAAACCATTTTGTCAGGTTCAGTCGCGCTTTGCGCAAATCCCATTTCTTTTGGCGGTGCAGGCGCAGCCGTGCGTTGCGGTCGCCCTCAACCCATCTTTCGACCAGGATAAAAAGGTCGGTCCAGACGGTTTGCGGGCAAGCATATCCACACCAAACGCGCCCTAAGGCAGAGGTGAACAAGAACAACCCCAACCCCGCCATGATCAGCAATCCCGCGACAAAATAGAACTCATGTGGCCAAATCTGGATCCAGAAAAAGTAGAAACGACGCCCCGCCAGATCCAGCAAAACGGCCTGATCGGGCAAATCCGCGCCGCGGTCCCAGCGAATCCACGGCAGCAGGTAGTAGATGCCCAAAGTGACGCCCATAATGTACCATTTGAGCGTGCGGAATTTGCCCGATACCCGCTTTGGAAAAATCGGTTCGCGCGCCACATAAAGGCTCGGGGCCGGGTCCGTGCTGCTCAAGGCTTTGCTCCTAATGCGCATGTTTGTGTTGTGTATGACATCGCAAGCGCACTCCGACTTTGACATGGGTCAAACCGTAGCGATCCGTTCACAGCAATGCCGTCACAAGGGTTGATACCGCGTGCCAGTCACCTTTTGCTTAAGGCGTCGGTTTCTTTGCGCAACGTGCGCCGCAACCAATGGACAAAAGCCTTCAAAGGCGGGCGCGGCACACCGGAATGGGTCACGATATGATACCCTGCCCCGTCGCGGTCCTCTTCAAACAGCTTCACAAGACGCCCCGCTTGCAGATCACGTTCAACAAAACATTCGACGGTCACGATCACGCCTTGACCGTCACGCGCACCATCCAGCATCAAGTTGCCCGGTACTTGGATGAAACTGCCGGTGATCCCGCTGGCAACCCCGTGCTTTTTCAACCAGGTTGTCCCTTCAGAGCGCCCGAATTCTTCCAACCACGGGGCTTCTTTCAAATCAGAGGGTTGCCTGATGGTGTGCCCTTTTATCAAATCAGGCGAAGCCACAATGACCATCGGGCATTCCATCCATATCTCGTTATACAGTCCCGGCCACGGCCCTGTGCCATAGCGGATCGCCACATCCACGCCATCCGGTGACACCGGGACCAAGTCAGCGCTTGGGTCCACAAGAATATTGATTTCGGGATGCTGTGCGCGGAAATCAGGCAAGCGCGGCATCAACCATGACGCCGCAAACGATGGTGTAACCGACAAGTGCAAAGGCCGCGCGTCGTTGGCCCCCGTGATGTGCGCGGTCGCATCGGCCATTTTGGCAAAGCCTTCCAATGCGGCATCAGCCAGATGCCGGCCTTCATCGGTCAAAGACAATGCGCGGCCAGATCTGTCCAAAAGCGCCACCCCAAGGTGCTTTTCCAGCGCCTTTAATTGTTGGCTAACCGCTGCATGGCTCACGCCCAGCGCGGCACCGGCTTCCGCCACCCCGCCGGTTTGGACAAAAGCGGCAAAAGCCCGGATTCCAGCCAAAGGGGGAAGGTCACGCCATTTCATATGTTAGATAAACTTACATTTTTGAATTTCGATTGAATCGCATTCTGTGCCGCATTGCCCAATATAGCAAGAACATATAAACCTCACAGGAGAAAACAGATGCTAAATATCCTAGCGAAATCTTTCACAACAGCCACGCGTTCAAACATTGTGCGGGTCCGCGATGTCAAACCCGAAACAGCCCATAAGCGCTGGCTCCCAAGCGGCCACTGGTTCTTATCACCCACCCGCGACATCGACGTCACCAAGCTGTAAGGATTGCCACATGACACGGACGGCCTTGCTGCTTGTAGACATCCAGAACGACTATTTCGAAGGCGGGCTTTGGCCGCTGCATCAGATGGACCGTGTGACCCACACTGCTGCTGCCATCTTGGCCAAAGCCCGTAAAACCGGCCGCCAGGTGATCCATGTTCTCCATGAGGGCGCATCAGATGCGCCCTTTTTTCGCCCCGGCACACAAGGCGCAAAAATCCATGACAGCGTGGCACCTGTTTCAGGTGAGACTGTCGTGCTAAAACACCGCCCCAACAGCTTTCATGAGACCGAATTGCTGGACATACTGCGCAAGACCGGCGTCACCCGCGTTCAAATTATCGGCGCGATGGCGCAGATGTGCATAGACGCCACGGCGCGGGCCGCCCGAGATTTCGGATTTGAAGTCGAAGTTGTGGCAGACGCAGTGGCCGCCAGATCAGTGGCATGGAATGGGCACAGCGTGTCAGCATCGGATGTGCATGCAGCCTTTATGGCCAGCTTGTCAGGCACCTATGCGACTGTGGTGCCACACGCAAAAGAGGCCAGCTGAAAAGCTGGCCCCCGTTTGCTTGATTATTCGCCGCCACCAAGTTGGTGCACATAGGCAGACACGGCACGAATTTCGGCCTCCGACAGGCGGTTGGACCATGGCGGCATGACGCCGTAGCGGCTGTAGGTTACGGTCTCGCGCAACGTATCGACGTCGCCGCCGTACAACCAGATTGCGTCCGCCAGGTTTGGTGCCCCTTGATCGCGATCACCCAACCCCTGTTCACCATGACACGCAGAACAATTGTCCTCATACACAACTGCCCCTGCATCCACCAAACTTGCGTCTTGCGGTGTTTCTGACAGCGACATGACAAAATTGACAACCTGCTCAATTTCTTCAGGTTCCAGGATTTCGCCAAAGGCAGGCATTTCGGAATACCGCGCATCGTCATCGTCTTCGTTGCGAATACCGTGGGCCACAGTCAGGTGGATGTTTTCGATGTCACCCCCCCACAGCCAGTCGTCATCCGACAACACAGGGTATCCCACAGCCCCAAGGCCACCTTCGCGCCCGTGGCATTGCACGCAGAATGTGTTGAACACAGCCTTGCCCGAAGACGTAGCATAGCTTTCCAGTTCTGGGTCAGTGATGATTTCGCCCAAGTCAACAGACGCCAACCGCGTGTTGATCGCTGCATTTGCGGCATCGACCTCTGCGATTTGTTCCACCACTTCACCGCGCGTGGAGTACCCAAGCATCCCGCTTGTTGCCGCCGACACCAAGGGCCATGCAGGGTAGGCGATTGTATAGCCAATCCCCCAAACAATGCAGAGATAGAAGGTGTACAACCACCACCGCGGCATCGGGTTGTTCAGTTCTTCGATCCCGTCCCAGCTGTGTCCGGTGGTCCCGATTTTCTTGTCGTTCTCGTTCAATCTGGTCATTTTTTTGCCTCCCTATCAGGGGCGGGTTTGTCATCGTTGCGGAACGGGATGTTTGCGGTGTCCTCAAAAGCTTTACTGCCACCGGGCCGGAAGGCCCAAATGCCAATGCCCACAAAAATGCAGAACAAAAGCAACAACATCCAGCTGTCTGCGAACTCACGCAAAAGGGAATAGGTTTCCATATCAGCCCCCTTTCTTAACGGCTTGCATCGGGCGTGAAGGTCGAGAAATCGACCAATGTGCCCAGCATCTGCAGATAAGCAACCAACGCATCGGCTTCAGAAATACCCGGCGCCCCGTCAAAGTTGCGCACCTGCGCCCCCGGATAGCGTTCCAGCATTTCCTCGTAAGCGCCGTCGGGGTCGATTTGCACCTTGAAATCCGCTTGGGCCATTTCGATCATTTCGGGTGTGTAGGGCACCCCCACCAGCCTGTGCGTTTTCAACAGGTCTTCCACGTATTCCCCGTCGATCATGGTCCGCTCCAGGAACCCGTATTTCGGCATGATGGATTCAGGCACCACCGCTTGCGGGTCGCGCAGGTGGTCGATGTGCCAATCATCCGAATAGCGCCCGCCAACCCGCGCAAGGTCTGGCCCTGTCCGTTTGGACCCCCATTGGTGCGGGTGGTCGTACATGGATTCTGCCGCGAGGCTATAGTGTCCGTAGCGTTCGACTTCATCCCGCATCGGCCGGATCATCTGGCTGTGGCACACATAGCACCCTTCGCGCACGTAGATATCGCGCCCTGTCAGTTCCAGCGGTGAATAGGGTCGCATCCCTTCGACTTTCTCGATGGTGTTTTCCAGGTAGAACAGCGGCACGATTTGCACCAGCCCCCCGATGGTCACCACCAAAAAGCTGAAGATCAGCAACAGGCTTGCGTTCTTTTCGAGGATCTTATGGCGATCAAGAATACCCATCGTCGTCCCCTCCTTATTCTGCTGGGACGGCTGTCATCAGCCCGGCTTTCGCCGGAGCTGCACGCACAGTCATCAAAAGGTTGTAACACATGATGAGAGCACCGGTGAGGAACAGAACCCCGCCCATACCGCGCACCACATACATCGGGAATTTGGCGGCAACGGTGTCTGCAAAGCTGTTCACAAGGAACCCGTTTGCATCAACTTCACGCCACATCAGACCTTCCATAATGCCGGTCACCCACATGGAGGCCGCATAAAGAACGATACCGATTGTCGCCAGCCAGAAGTGCCAGTTCACAAGGCTCAGACTATACAAACGCTCACGTTTCCATAGCACTGGCACAAGGTAATACAGCGCGCCAAAGGTGATCATACCGTTCCAGCCAAGTGCGCCGGAATGCACGTGCCCAATCGTCCAGTCGGTGTAATGCGACAGCGAATTGACCGCACGGATCGACATCATGGGCCCCTCGAATGTGGACATGCCGTAGAAGGCGAGGCTTGTGACCATCATGCGGATCACCGGATCGGTGCGCAGCTTGTCCCATGCGCCTTGCAGCGTCATCAAACCGTTGATCATGCCGCCCCAGCTTGGCATCCAGAGGATGATGGAAAACACCATGCCAAGGGTCGCCGCCCAATCGGGCAACGCGGTGTAATGCAAGTGGTGCGGACCCGCCCAGATATAAAGGAAGATCAACGCCCAGAAGTGGATGATCGACAATTTATAAGAGAAAACAGGACGTTCGGCCTGCTTGGGAATGAAATAGTACATCATGCCCAGGAACCCCGCCGTCAGGAAGAAGCCAACCGCGTTGTGACCATACCACCACTGCACCATGGCGTCCTGCACACCCGAGAAGACCTGCACCGATTTGCTGCCCCAGATCGACACAGGGATCGAGATATTGTTGACCACATGCAACATGGCGACGGTCACGATGAAGGCAAGGAAGAACCAGTTGGCCACGTAGATGTGCGGCTCTTTCCGTTTGACGATTGTGCCAAGGAAAACGGCCAGATAGGTCAGCCAGACAACTGTCAGCCACAGATCAACATACCATTCGGGCTCTGCGTATTCTTTGGATTGAGTGCCGCCCAGCAAGTAGCCTGTCGCGGCCAGAACGATAAACAGCTGATAGCCCCAGAATACGAACCATGCGGTATTGCCACCCCATAGGCGTGCGGCACATGTGCGTTGGACAATAAACAATGACGTGCAGATCAGGGCGTTGCCCCCAAATGCAAAAATGACGGCAGAGGTGTGCAAGGGACGCAAGCGACCGAAATTGGCAAGACCTTCGGCCCATTCGAAGTTCAGCGCCGGAAAGGCCAATTGGAAGGCGATGACAACGCCGACCAAAAAGCCGACAACACCCCAGAAGGCGGTGGCAATCACACCCGCCCTTACAACGTCATCCATATATTCGTTCTGGGAGGCCACAAACACCGGTTCATCGGTTTGTCGCAGGGTGATCAAAAACAATCCCCCGGCAACAACCATGAACAAAACCATGTGGACCTGATACGCTAAATCGCGGGCATAACTTGCAGCGATCATGGAAAAAAGCGTCAACAGCCCCAGCACGAAAAGCTTCACATAATTTGCCATTCTACCGTCCTTCTTTAATAGGCACGATGAGGCCAGCGCACAGGGCTGCGCACCGCATCGGTACATTGCTTGTGAAGGACTGGCCTGAACAAGGCTTTGATCTGCATCAAATCAAACCGGAAAATAGCTTGATGCGCGTCAATGCGACACGCGCAGAATAGTGGCAGTCTTCCCATATGTTGTTCAGCCAAATGGGAGATGACACATGACCTTTAAATCAATCATGACCGTTCTGACGGAAGGCACCGATGGTATGACTGCTTTGCCCCCTGCGATGGCGCTTGCACAGCAGTATGATGCACATCTGGATGCGTTGGCCCTTGGATTGGATCGCACACAGACCGGTTACACTTATGGCGACATCAGTGCGCTGGTGCAGGAAACCGCGCGTGCGGCGGCCATTCAGGAAGCCGAAGCACTGGAAAGTCAGGCAACGCAAGTGCTGCGTGGTGCTTCGGTGCGCGCGGCGATCATGAAGGCGATTGCCACAACCAGCGACATCACCCGCGTTGTGGCCAGTCACGCCCGCTTTAACGATCTTGTCGTGCTGAACCAGCCCTATGGTCCAGATGCAGAACCCGATGCAGCGGCGGTGGTTGAAGCCTGTCTTTTCGATGCAGGCGTCCCCACTTTGATCTGCCCAAAACACATCACTCAGGCAGCAGCCCCGCGCCGCATTGTTCTGGCGTGGAACGAAAGCGCCGAAGCACTGGCAGCCACCCGCGCCGCCTTGCCAATTTTGAAGGCGGCCGAAACCGTGTTCATAACCGTCATTGATCCGCCAACGCATGGCCCGACCCGCAGTGATCCCGGCGGCCCTCTCAGCCAGATGCTGGCCCGCCATGGTGTTCGGTGCGAAGTTGATGTTCTGGGCAAAACCCTGCCGCGCATCAGCGATGTGTTGAACCGTCACGTCCAGGACAAGGACGCCGATATGCTGATTATGGGGGCGTATGGCCATTCGCGTTTCCGCGAGGCGATCTTTGGTGGGGCGACCCGCAACATGCTGGAAGGGGCAACCGTCCCTGTGTTTATGGCAAGATAACGATTGCGAAGTTCATTGCGGCGGCGCGGCCCGATCAAAGCCAACGGTCGCCTTGCCGCCGGTTTCGGGCTGTAGCGTCTCACAGATCGCACCTGCGCCATCTTGGGTGCAGGTGATTTGGCGTTTGTGGATATAACCGGTGTCTCCGCAAGCCAGATTGCCCGGTTCAATAAATTGCAAACTGCCGCCAGAGAACTCTGCACGCACTGTGCCTTCGCAGGTCACACCGTCATTGGACTGCATCGTCTGAGTGCCGTTGCCATGCGCGTCAAAACACATCTGCCACTGCGCATACGAACGGATTTCTCCCGTATCGACGTCGCGCGTTCTGTATGTCGTATCCAAAGCCCAGCACCCATAAAGCATTTCAAGATCTTGCGCGTTCCAAGCTTCATCTGTCATGGGGGCTGTCGGATCAGGGGGCGCTTTTACACATTGGCGGGCTGCCAGTTCGCGTTCCAGCTCAAAAATGCGCCGTTGCAGATCCAGCCCCTGCCCCATGGACGCATCAAGCGCTTGTGCAGTCGCGATTTCCGAAGGGGCGGCGCATGCCGATAAATACGTGTTCAAGAAGGGCAAAGGCAGCGCACAAGCCCGCAACAAAAGCACAGCCGCCACGCCAACGAGAGCCGTCAAAACAAAAGATCCAAACACAATTGGAAAGGCGAGGCGTGAAGACATCAAAAACAAAAGCCACAAATTCCGGTCGATTTCAGAGTTGCCGATAATTCCGGCACGGTCAATGCGCACCCTGACCGAAACCCGGTGACAGGTTTCCCCATTTTTCGTAACCTAAGGCACGTAAAGGTGTGCCATAAAGTGCGCCTGAGTTTCCGGGTAAAAAGGATATGTCTGTGTCAGTTTGGAAGTCTTTGATGCCAAGGTCGCTTTTGGCCGCAACCCTTATGGTGGTTATTGCGGTGTCGTCCCCCCAAATCGCTGTGGCCCAACACGACGCCCGCAAGGTGCTTTGGTTCAACGGCATGCCCGATATCCCGCCCACCTTCACCACGCGCCATCGCAAGAAAATGTCTAATTATGTAGATGGATACCGCGACGGCACAGCCTTTGACGTCACATACACACATCGCACCAGCGGCGGAGGGCTGGCCGCAGCCTTGTCCGCGGCCCAATACGATATTGTTGTGTTGGATATGACCAACCGCGATGCGCTGATCAACGCAAAAGACCAAGAGGCCTTGCGCCAGTTTTACGGCACCGGGCGCTCTGCTTTGATGCTGGATGGGTCTTTTGCCATCCGCAGCATCGACATCAACCCGACCACAAAATTTCCCGGCGTTAATAAATCCGGGGGCGGTTTGCTTATGAACCAGATGTACGCATTGTCAGAAAACGGCGGCGGCATTTTGATCGGCACAGATCACGACATCTGGCAGCCCAACGCCAACAAAGCCCTGCAAGCGATCCTGCCGCAAGCCCAGTTCCAAGGCACCACAAACCCCTCCACAGACGGGGATTTCATCGGCAATGTGCTTTTGGCGTCGCGTGTGATTGTGATCGCCCGCGACCTGCTGAAACACTGGGAATCTGTGCCAAACCAAGGCGAAGCACCTGTGGGTACTTTTGCCGATTTCACAGGTCAGACTGTCACCCTGTTTTCGCTTGTCGAAACGGCAGACAAGCCGGGGGGCGGGCGCAAACGTCCCTATATTTCGGCAAGTTTCTCGCCGGGGCGTGAACGTATTCCCATCGACAGCGCTGACAAGGTGTTCGAAAACATGCCGACCCACTCGACAAAGCCGTAAAGGTTTTTACGTTGCTCCGTCCCGAAGCACGTCCGCCGGATCGACACGGGCAGCACTGCGCGCCGCGAAAAACGACGCGGCACCTACAAAAACCAAAGTGATGCAAACGATCAGCGCAGCTTGCGCGAAGGTCAGCACAACCAACCCGCCCTTAGCCGTCAAGGCGCTATCAAACAGCGTCTCGGCCACGATGCCCGCAATAAAGTACAATCCGAAACTGACACAAAGACCCGCCACAGCAGATACCAGCGCCTGCACAACCGGAAACAACCACAAACGGTCCGGGCCAATCCCAAGCAACGCCAACGCCGCAAGCGTTTGGCGTTTGCGGGCAACTTCGCCCCAAAACCCAAAGATCAGTGCCGCAGACAAACCCAGACTGGCCACCGCCGCTGTCAGCAAAAGCGCAATGTTCAAATTGCGACCCAGAGTGAGGATACCGCTGACTTCTGCTGTTCGGGCCTCTGTCTGGATGCCGAATTTTTCTTCAATGCTTGATTGCAATGCAGCCAGTTGCGTCAGATCCCGCGCAAACACACGCATGCCTTCAAAGGTGGTGACACGGGCGGCCACATCCTTGCCTTGGGTGATGCCGTGATCGGGCAATGCGTATTCATCATAAAAGGCTTCAACCAAATCCAGCACCGCGATGTCCGCCAAGACAGAGCGCCCGGAAAGCCGCGCGTCGGGCAGCACAGCAATGACATTGAGGGGCAGCATCAACTGGCGCGGGCGGTCGCTGGCTTGCGTAAAAATCTGGGCGGTATCGCCTGCCTTCATGTCCAGCTGGCGGGCCAAACTGGCGCTAAGCACCGCATCCATCGGCCCCAATTCCACGCCCTGCGGTAAGGTCGGATCGCCTGTGCCTGACGGCACAAGGATCGCATCACGTTTGGGTGTCGCACCAGCACGACGCACGTTTACAAAATCGAAAACGCTGCGTGTTTTGGCCGTGGCGAAACCAGTTTCGGGCCAGCCCGCCACCAGATCGACGTCCTTTTGGGTAAAGCTGCTGTTGCCTGTGGTTTCGATGCGCAAAGTGGCAGGGTCGTTCAAAAGCTGACCGATCAGCGCATCGTAAACACCGTTCTTTACCCCGAAGATCACCATCAAAGGCACCAGAACACCTGCCAGAATGGCCACGTTGCAAATCAGGTGAATGCGTTCGCGCAACAAGTCGCGCAGGGCAAGGTCGATCAGCAACTTCATGTAAGGACCTCTTGGTGCATCAACTGGCTGCGCGCCTCTGCAGCGCCGGGTGCGCTGACCAGTTCCAGGGCCACACGGCGCATCGGGAATTGGTCCAAAAGGGCCAGATCATGGGACGAGATGATGACCCCCGCCCCACCTGTCGACGCCACATCTATCAACAAGCCCATAGCCGTGCTTGCAGCCCCCGGATCAAGAGCGGCCGTTGGTTCATCCGCGATCACAAACGCAGGCCTGTGGGCCAAGGCACGCGCGATGGCAACACGTTGGCGTTGCCCAATAGACAGCGATCCGGGGCGCAACTGGCGCACATCCCCCAGCCCCAACTGGCCCACCAGATGGTCCTGCCATGCAACATCTTCGCGCCCTGAAATGCTTTGCGCCAAATGGATGTTTTCTGTCACAGACAAAAACGGCAGCAGCCCGCCACTTTGGGGGACAAAGCCGAACATATCTGCGCGAACCTGCGCAGGGGATTGCGCACCCGGCGTCCAAACGGAGGCCAGATCAAGGGTTTGCCTGTCTGAAGATATTCCAAACGCCGTCACAGAACTGGGGCGGCGCAACAAGCCCAACAGTTCAAGCAACAAGGTCTTGCCTGTGCCACTTGGTCCCGTCAGCCCCACGGCTTCGCCTGCCCCGATCGACAGGTCCGGCACCGATAAGGTGAAGCGGCGTTCGCGGTCTGCCAAGCTGACTTCAACGCCTTTCAGGATCAGACGTGCAGGCATGGATCAGGGCAGCACATCAAAGGGCATCGCAAACACATGCTCTCCGTCAGGGGCTCCGTCAAACAACGGCGTCCACACAGAGCTGTCAAACAGCCACTTGCGGTACTGCACCAGTTTTTGGCGCATCCCGTCGATCAAGCTGCGGCGCATCATGGCGCTTTCGGCCCACCGCTGTTCAGACATACCCAGAACCTGACTTTGATACGGCAAGCGGTCCAGAAACTCCAAAGCACCGCCCAGCGTATCCGCATTCGCGTTCACCAACAGATCGGGGTTTTGCGCCATATCCGCAATCAACCCGCGCACCTGTCCGAAAAAGTCGATGGACTGTTCCGAAGACTGCGCCGTTTCACCGATGCGCACCATATTATCAAGAAAGTCCGCCATGCTGGCCATTTCGTTCTTTGTCACCAGCAGTCGCGGTTCAATCGCCAAGCGGTTCGGGGCCTCAACCGCACGGTTTGACACCCAGCCCTTGATGACATCGGGCGCTTGGGTGCCTTTTTGTTCACCCAACCATGCCAGCTGCATCGCACGGCCCAATTCGACCAGCTTATCGCCTGCTTCCTCGTTGTTCAGAACAGTGTCTTCGCCACGCACAAGGCGGACGTGGTCTGTCAAAGCGGTGACAAGCCTCGTCACAACCCCTTCAAAGGCAGACTCTGATCCACCTTCGATTGGGAAATAAAATTCCTGCCCCGCAAAACGCGACAATTCGCGATACCGGCTGGCGGCATACGCGTGATTGCCAGCACCGTTGGGTGTTTTCAGGTGCAATGTCATGACCACGATGTTGCGGCCTTCAGCATCCTTTTGCAGCTCAACCGTGCCAATTTCTGAGCGTGAATTGGGGTCACGGGGATCTTTTGGTCCAGCATCGGTCACAAGGATCACATAGCGCGCATCGATCTTGTCGCCGTCGCCTTTGGCCTGTTCCCAATCAATCTGATCAATGGCATCCTCGACGCCAGCAAGGCTGTCTTCGTTGAACCCCGGCGAATTGGCCCGCGCCACGTTTGTGGCCTGCCCAATGGCTGCCAGCACCGGTGTTTGATCCCGACGTCTCTCCAATTCGATCAATGTTTCAGTGCGGTATTCCAGTTCAGGCACAGCTTCGATGTTGTCGCGAAAACCGATCACGCCAAAATTCACCAGTTTGCCGATTTCAGTCCCTTCAATCTGGCGCACGGTGTTTTGCAGCACACGTTGGGTCAGTGAAATGTAGTTTTCCATCGACTGCGTGGTATCCAGAACAAATACGATCCCCACATCAAAAGCGGCGTTGTCTGTGGTCAGGGTTTGTGCATTTTTGGGCGCTTGTTTTGGCACCGAAGCCACCTGCATCATGAGGATCTCATCGTAAGTCAGCGGATGAAGCGCCTCTGTGAAGTCCAAAATCGGCATCAGATACAGATCATCACGGATGTTGACGAATTCGGCAGGTTCCACCGAAACCACGCCACGTTCGCCCCCTGTCAGGCCCGCCGACGCTTCAGCCACCAGACGTTCTTGTACGTCGCGCAACGCCTCGTGGTTCATCAGCCATTCCAGATCCGGCTGCGTATCAAACAACAACTGACGGCTGCGCCCCGCCGCATTTGTGAAGGCGCCCACGATGTTTTGCTTCCACTGCACCGTGCCCGGTTCGCGCACCCAGCCTTCGGGCGGGGCGTTCGGGCTGGGCCCGACTTCGATCCAGTCGCCATTGCGGGCAAAAACATAAAGCGGTTGAAACGCAGGATACGTGTCTGTTGCAGGCCCGTCAGGTGCACTGTGCTGCGTGATGCCGGGACGGGTCAGAACCCGCTCATAGATGGACGTCGTGCCCTCAAGCGTCAGCGGCTTGCGGTCTTGCGCCATGACACTGGTGCCCAGCATCAAAATCATCGCAACAGTGGCGGTCAGGCGGTGTAGCAGCGCGGATAACATGGGCAGAATTCCTTGGTTACTGGCAGTGGTCTTCACGCGCACTTGCAGACAGCGTGTCGGTTTTTAGCAAAAGACGGCGGCACACAGCTTGCAAACGCGATTGCGCCTGTGTCGATCCTGCATTGATGGCGCGGGCGTAATAATCGGCAGCACGGGCTGGATCATCTGCGAAGGTCAGCCCGATGGTGCCCTCGATCTCTTTTTCGGTCACACCAATATCGTAAAGTGCGCCAAACAGGTTCAACGCATCGGCATCATTGGCCGCAGCCCCCTGTTCTACCAGGCCCAACGCGCCATCCGGTGACACGGCACTGCCACAGCTGCGCAGCTTGTCGGCCATCGCGGTGAACCCTTGGGATTGCATGCTGGCCAAAGCCCCCACATCACATCCATCCGCAACGGCCGTGCGCGATGTTTCGGGCGCAGGGGCAGGCGCCGGTTCTTCAGGCTGTGCCGCGTCTTCCATGCCAAACAGCACATAATTGGCGACGATTGCCGCAACAGCAAGAAGTGCCAGAAGGATCAACAACAAACGCCAACGTGGGCGGCGTTCTTCTTCCTCTTCTTCGTCTTCCCAATCCTCATGGTCGCCCGCGTCATCTTCAAGCGCGTCTGCGGCAATCTCTTCTTCCAGACCATCCGACGGATCAGGCATCACGTCTTCGGGGACCGGATCAGGTTCAGCCACCACCACCATTGGCTTTTTGGCCAAGGGCGCGGCACCGGTTCCGCCAATATCCCCCACCACAGCCTCATCCGGACCGGCGTTGATATCGTCGGGCCAATAAGTATCAAACCCGACGCCGCCAACTTCAATGCGAACGGGCGTATCTTCTTCCAACTGATTGACGATGTCCGGTCCAACAATCAGCCGCAGCGCCCCCCCGTCTTGGGTCGCTGCACGCGCTGGCAGTTCAGCACGGTTGGGTTGCCAGCCTTCCGGCCCCAACCACTTTTGCTGGTAGCTGTTGTAGACGGCGACACCCACTGGATCGCTGGCAGCGGTTGCCCCTTCGATCGTGATTTCCGCAAAGCCGCCACGCGGGTGCTTCGGGTCTGGTCTGATGTCTACTACCACGTCTTATCCCACATTTGGCGAAAGCTCTGACAGAACGCCACCCAAGCGGATATTCTGTTCGATGTTGACCGTGCCTGCGTCTCCGTCTTTGGCGTTTTCCACGAAAAGTGAATCCAGCGCAAACACCCAGTCGGTCCAAGCGTCCGCAGCAGAGGCCCTTGGCAGCGCAGGCAAGCTGTCTGCGCTGTCCGCGCCTTTGCGGTGCTCGAACGCAGGACGGCTTTCGCCATTGCCCAGGTCGATCATCAGACCCTTCCCGTTCATCATATCGCGTGCACCAAGCATCGTGACAAAATTATTGATCCGTTCCGAACAAACAATAGCGGCCGAGGGGGCCTGTTTGTCTACGGTCAGCCCATAAGAAATCCCTGTCAGCATGCCCATGATCCCGTCGCGGACATCCACACGGCTAAAGCCATGCACCATTTCATTCACCAGATTGCCTGCCGTTTCTTCGTTCAATTGGAAGACAGCCAGTTTTTCATCGTCTTCGCGGAACCGTGCAAGCCCTTCCATCCAAACGGCAATCGCGGTGTCGGCTTGAAAAGCTTCGGGGGTCATGGTGCGAATAGACTGTGCGGCAGGTGGCGCTTTTGTTGTGTCACCCGCATCCAAAGCTGGTGCAGGTGATGGGCGCGCGGGGGCACCGGGACGCAACGGCGCGCCCGGTCGTGCAGGGGCACCGGGGCGCACCGGAGCACCCGGACGCCTGGCCGCTGGTGCCGCAGTCGCCATGGTCGGTTTGGGCGCTTCGCTGGTCACGGCGTTTGTAATCCGAATAGAAGACGGCACGCGCGAAATGCGGTCTTGTACCGCGTCCTGATCCACTGACAGCGCGTTCAAAAACGCACCAAACCGGTGATGCGACAGGGTCATTTCCAACCCGTCGATTATTTCTGCGGCGGCCAGTCGTTTTTCTTCAATCCGCTTTTCCACATCGTCCGACACATAAAATTGCGCCAGTTCTTGATGGACTTTGCCAGCCAGCGCGTCGATTTGCGTGGTGATCTGGCGCAGCTTGCTTTCGGGTTTGCACACTTTGGTCAGTTCTTCGATCAGATAGCCAACGCCGCCGTCGTTCAGCGTCAGTGCCGCATCCCAAGCGCGTTCAGGCTGCTTGAAATGCGTTTGCACCGATGGCGTTTGCAAACAACCGGCTTTCAGTTCCGCAACCCGCGCCAGCTTTTCGGCGCGAATGGCCGTTTCGCGTTCCTGATCGTCGTATTCGATCAACCCTTCGACAAAGTAGTTGGGGTTACGCAACCAATAGCAGTTCTGGAACGCTTGGCTGTCGGTCCATTTGTGAACCCACGATTCCGTCAACTTGCCAAACCCTTTCAGCAAGGACGCATCCATCCGCCGTTCAAACCGTTCGCTTTCATTGCCGCCCGACGCGCTTTCACCCAAATGCTTGTCGAACTTGGTCATCACGAAGAACAAGATGCAGTCGTTTTGCGCCCGCTCAGCCGGGGTGCTGCCATGCGTCAGGTCAATCCATTGTTCAACAAGCCCCGGCAGACTTAGCGTTTCCATGTTGCTGTCCGGCACACACAAAAGCATTGATGTGATTTCTTGGTTCGACACGTAGCGGTCAAACAAATAGGCCACTTTGCCGCGCAACAACATGTTGGTCACGGCCTCCTCGGGGTTGCGCAATGTCACAGACAGCGGCGCTTCAAAGCGGTTGCGTGCCCCCGGAAAGTCCAGCAAGTCCGTCTCGCCAAAGAAGGGCGAAGGCTGCTCCTCCATGGGAAACACCAATTCCGCCGCCAAAGCCGTGACAATGGCGCGGTTCAGTTTGCCGTTTTTGCCCGCTGCCGTCTGGATATCCAGCATATCCTCGCCTTCCGGACCAAACAGCCCACCCAGCGTATTCACATCAATAATCGAGGTTTCGCGCGGCTGCAGGGAATCGAGCCCTGCGTAGATGACCTCGGCGTGGTTGATGGTCGCCAACGCCTTCGCAAGCTTGATATACAAATCCGTCAACGGCGCATATCCGCCCCATAGGATCGACAAAAATTGCCCGCGATCTTCGGGGGTCATGCGCGGCGCCAATTCCGCGGCCTCGTCCCAGAAACCACCCAAGTTGAAGGCGTAGGCGGATTTGCTGATCCATTTCTGGACGTAATCCGCGATTTCAAAGACCTCTTCATAGTCAAGCCCACCCACATCTGCACTTTGGGCTTTGGGGGCATGCGCCGCAAAGTGCGCGGCCAACTGATCCGGGCTGGGCGGCTCTTCCGACAGGTCACCGTCTTCATAAAAGCTGTTGATTAGCGTGCGGGCGATGTCGGCTTCGGTCAGCAAGTTGAGCTGGATGGGGAAACCGTCAGGGGTGGGTGCACGGCTCATGGTGAAGCGGGTGACAAGGCCGGTGGATTCGCCGTCGCCTGCGGGGTTCACTTGGCTGATGTAGTCCAGCTTGCCGCCGGGGCCGTTGAAATCGGCAACCAAACGGCCTTCGTTGGGACGTGCCAGCACCGATACCAAAAAGGACTTGCCGGCTTGCGACGGGCCGAACACGCTGACGCTCATCTTGGTTTGGGCCGCGCGTCCCAGACGTTCTGCGCGACGGGCAGATTTGCGCAGAACTTTGGGCAGATGGGCAGTGCGCCCTTCTACAGTCTGGGCGTTTTCGGGATCGTTGATCCAATCGAGTGCTGCACGCGAAAGCCGCGCAACATCAGCGCATCGGGTCGAAAGGGCGTCTTGTTGGCTCATGTCATTTCCCTTCCATCACACCTGGAACACGCCGGTGTCGATCCAGTATTCGTCTTCAAACCCAAGCGTGTGCAGCTTCAGGATTACGTCGCCAGATTTCATCGCCCCGCCTTCGCCGTCTTCGACCTGATCAATTTCAAAGGCCTCACGCATGGATTCGCGGCGCAGTTTATCTTCGCTGGTCTCACCATCACTGTCGTCAAAATCCGTCTTACGCAATTCGACTTTGATGGGCAAAGGCCGCGACTGGTTTCCGGTGTCGGCAAAGTCCATGCGGAACAACGGGGTGGTGGTCCAGCGTTCAAGCGGAAGCTGACGTGACCCGATATAGACAGGTGAATACAAGTTCACCTGCGCGGTGTCGCTGGCCTGTCCGCCCGCATCCAGATCAACATCCGAAAACAGGATACGTTCATCCGGAATTTGCCCATTGATGTCCATTTCACCTACAAAGCGCGCGGTGGATCGCATCTGGAACGCGCCCGTGGTCACTTTGAAGTTCGGGATACGGTTTTCGGACAATGCAATCAGCATCCCGCCCACAGCCACCGTGGATTTAGGATCGCCGATTTTCTGCGAAACAGGATCGCGGAACGGGTACCACCGCCCCGTCTTGTAGTTGTGCATGGAAATCAAGCGGTGCGGCGGCACGACCAGCATTTCCTCGACGATGGACCGGATCGCAGGCAAACGCGATGGCCGTCCCGTCAAAAGCACCACGTCAACGCCCAGATGGTCGATAACCTCGCACATATTGCCAAGTACGCGCTGGAACACCTCGCGGCTGATTGCGTCCACATCTTCGCGCGATGTGGTCAGAACCAGATCGGCCAATTTCCAATCATGTGCCCCAAGCGATTTGGCGGCCGTTTCCACGTACGACAGAATTTCAGTTCCGATTTGCGCGGCGCCTTCATTGGTTTGGGCGTCCTGAGGGGCATCGTCTTCGCCTGCTTCAACAGGTTCCGGCAGGCCAAGAATGCGGGCCACAGGCAATTCAAAGCGGTCAAATTCTTCTGACGTTTCGCAATGCGCCAGTGTGGCTTCTGCCAAAGGCATCAACACCCGCAGCGAAAACTGGCGACGGCGTTGCACCGCTTGCTGGTCTTGTCCGCCAATGTCGCCACCAAACAGCTCGCGCAGCTTTTCAGCAACATACACACCGCCCGCAGCTTCGATGCTTTCCTGAATGCGCGGGATCACAATGGCGCTGACAACCCTTTGGATAAGATCGTCCCCCGCCACTCGAAAGCCTTCGCGGAAGGTCTGTTCGGGATGCAACACGCGGTTGGCTTCGCTGCGATACGTGGTGATCATCAAATCGGTTGTGCCGCCACCCACATCGATACTGGCAAGGCGCAGCGATGGTTCTTCCGCCCCCGAAGGGCCGGGGCGCGGTTGCCCTTTCAACGTCAGGAAGGTGTCGATGCGCCCGTCAAACTTTTGGGTCAACTCGCTGTAAAGATAGACAAGTTGGGTACAGGATGCCTCATCCCAATCCACCGTCACATCAGGTTTGATGGAATAGGGACGCTGCGCCTTGTCCAGGCCAAGCTGTTGCCAAATCAGCCCCAAAGCCCCTTGGGTGCGTGATCGGATGATGGCCTGTTCCTTGATGGGGGTGGCCGTGGGCAGACTTAGGATAATGCGGTTCAGGCGGCGTGGCAGATCGGATTGTGCACGACGCGACCGTGACGCAGGATCGTTGATCTGGATCAGCGCATGCGCAATGATTTCGCCCATCATAAACCCGAAAAGCGATGACCGCGAAAAACGGGGACGGATTGCAGGGGTGCTGGGCGTGTCACCGCGTTTGCGCAGGCGTTGTTCTTCCTCGTATCGGACCTGCTTCATCACATCACCCGCTTCATTCAGGTGGCGCATGGCGGACCGCACGGCCTTGGGCAGGTTATTGGGGTCCATGTGGTTGTGAAAGCGCCAGTCTTGTTGCACCGCAACGCTGTCCCATAGGTAGCGTTTCGGCGACGACAGGCCGGAAATCGTTTCGGTGCCTTCCTCGCCCTGCACAAGACGCACGGCTTCGGGACCAATGCGCACAAAACTGGGCCACATGAACGCATTGCGGCGGCCAGAGCGGCTCGCGTAGCGATCATCGCCAAAGCGCAAATCGGCAAATTCGACACGGCTGGGAAAGAGGCCGGAATAGTAGAATTCAGGGCGGCTGAGATCGCGGATTTCCAGCGGGAAAGACCGCGCCAGATCCACGCGTGTCTCACCGGGGAATTGTTCGATCAGGATGCCACAGGTGCGGCTGTTGCCCACGTCCAGCACCAGATCCACGTTCACAGGCGTGACCGCATCGCGTTCGCTGACCGTGTTGGCGAAGCGGACCTGTGGCGGGCTGACTGCGACCTGAACCAAATTCAGATAGGTCAAATACCGCGCCCAGTGCTCAAAACGGTGCGGCAGATCTTCTTCGGCAAAACGGCGACCGGGGCGTTCGGCGCGTTTGAAGGTCAAAAACAGCTCTTTCAGCCAATCCGACACCCAACGCTGGTGGTCCAGGACGTTGCCGTCTTCGTCCGTTTCCGGGCGACGCAGGAACCACCGCATGTCATTGGGTTCCGACACCAGTTTGAAATCGCGGGCCTTTTCGGCGTCCGAGGTTTCAGGCACCACATAGTTGGTGTCCTGCTGCGCGTCGATCAAAGATGTATCAAGTGCGATCTGAATACGGTGCGTGTGGCCGGTTTCGGGATCAGGTTCAGCCAGTTCGACCGTGCGCATCCGCGCCCAACTTGAGGGGCCAGGATCATATTGCAATTCACCAGCCGGGCCGCGCTGGCTTTTGACGCGTAAAAACGGCACAGGCACCCATTTTTCCAAAAACGGCTCAAGGGCTGCGACTGTGCGTACCGAATATTCGTCGTCGTCGTCACGCCGCGCGTCCAACACATCAGCGTCCCGCGTGTCGTCACCCGACAACGGAAACAGCGTCAGGATGTTTTCATCATCCTGTTCACGCGTCACACGTTCAATGTAGCGCAAAGGACGAATATCAAGCTTGTTCAGATCAAACCCGAAATCCAGCATTTGCACACCGGAATAGGGCACCAACGTGATTTCGTTGCGCAGGTTCGCGAGTGTTCTGATTTGCGCTTTACGCTCTTTGAGCATCAGTTGCCCTTTCCAACGGTAAATGTCTTTGTCCAAGGGCCCTGCCCGCGCACAACGCGGCCATTGTAAGTCTCAATCTTGTCGCCGTTACGAACCCGCAACCGGAAATCTTCAGTGGTTGCCCCACCATAGGGGTTATACAGGGACACGCTGACCGAATATTGACCGGTTTGCGGCGCATCAAAATACATGCTTTCGATGGCATCCGCCTGTGCCGTGGTGCGACTGTGATTGCCGCCCACATCCAACACTCCACCACAGGCGTTTTGCTTGCCGTAGTTGATTGTGTCACCAGCGGGACACCTTACATCCAGATGTAGATCGGCAATGCTGTCCCAGAGCAAAGACACCGTCAGCTTGCCTTCCCGCGCCCCCCGATCCGCCAGCCGCGTCTGGTCCGCATCAGGGATCAGGCTGGCCTGTTGTTTGGGCTGGCAGGCGCGATCAGCGATGGCGATTTGCCGCTCTGCTGTGGCGATCCTGTCACGCAGGCTCAGGCTTAGCCTTTCTTCGACTGACGCCACCGGACCGGGGGGCGGGCAATAACCGGCCACACCCGGAATACGCAGGGCACACGCCTCAACCATCAGATACAAAATGGCCGCAATCATAATCAGCAAAAGCAACCAACCAAGCCACAACAACCACCACAGCCCGAACGGCCCACGATCCCTTTCATCGGCCCTTGGCGGTGGCGCAACAGGGGCTGCGGCTGCCGCCACTTGTGCAGCAGCGGCGGCTTTTATTGCGGCTGTTTTTTTGGCACGTGCCGCCCCTTCCGTGCCGCTGAGATCCCCCGCCACGACAGCCTGCGTGTCAGACACCCACGCCCAGTTCAGCAACACAGGCTGCATTTCGTCGCCGCCCGACAACACGTAGACACACTCGGCGCCCGGATAGCGCACCGCATTGCTTAACGCTTCGCCCAAGCGCTGTTCGTCGGGGTTGGTTTTCGCCAAAAGGTCTTGGCCCAACGCCGCGATGTCCGCGACAAGCCCGTCCAAATCATCTTGCACCAACTGGCGCGTTTCATCGTCCAACGCATCAAGCCGCTGTGGTTTCCCATCGGCGACTGCGTACCAGTCAAAACGATCGCCGTATTGCGTGGCAACAGGTTCCGCGAACACGGCTGCATGTCGGTCGCCCAATGCATCCCGTATCGTCCCCGAGATCAGCTCATAGGATCTTTGCGGCGCTGTGCCCAAAGGCGACAACCCTTGGGTGGACGTATTTGCAAGGAAGGCTTCGGACATTGCGGCGCTCACTCGGACTTTGGTGCAAGGGCCGGAAGCGTCGGCTTGGTGGTGTCTGGTTCGGGTGCGATAGCCGCCGCCGTTTCAGGTGCTTTGGGGCGCTGGATTTGCGGATTGCACGTTTGGGTCACCACCTGCGGCAACGCGCCGGTATCCGCCAAAAACCGCGTCAGATCGCCCGAAGACAGTGCAAAATTCAGGTTTCGCAAAGCCCCTTGTTTGACGAAGGTGTTCACCCCGACCAACCTGCCGCACATATCGATCAATGGCCCACCCGAATTGCCCGTCGAAATAGGGGCCGAGTGGACAACGACGCGGGTGCGTTCGTTGAAGTTTTGCTCTGCCGAGACAGTGCCATCCGTGACGGTCAATTCCGGCACCGCGGTGGTGTCTCCTGTGCGCAATTGCTGGAAATTGGCGTCGCTTTGCAACAGATCACCCGGATAGCCCGCTGCAATCACCGATTGCAACCGCAGACTTTCATCCGCTTCTAAAACCGCAAACGCCGGCTGGTTTGCACCGGGCACACGCAGCAGCGCAAAATCACCGCCAGTGGTGTCAAACGGCCCCATCGTTTTCAGAACCTGCGCCTGTTGTACGGCCCCCAACGCTTTGTTCGTGACATAGATTGCATCGACCCCTTGCCCCGAGATGACGTGGAAATTCGTCACCAAAAGATCAGGCCCGACAAAGAACCCCGTGCCACTGGACAGACCCGTCGGTGTCGGGGCCAAAACGATTGCTGTGCGTTCTTCGATATGCGCCAGAAGGCTGCGTGTTTCTTTGGGGTCCGTTGAATCAGGGATCTGCACCCGTTGCGGATCAGGGGGCAAAATCGCGGTACGGTCTGCAGGACGCACGGCGCCCGGAATGTCGCTGCGATCGTTGGGATCAGGGGGAAGAAGCCCCTCAATGGTGCGGCCATCCGGCATCAAAAGCGTGCCGTCATCGATACACATCGCACCATCCAGTGCTGTTTGCAGTTCTGCCAATCGCTGTTCAAGGGCGCGGTTCACGTCTTGGGCCGCCCCCAAAGCGGCTTCGTCGGTGATGACGCGGTTCGCCGCGCGATCCGGGAAGATACGGGTGCCCGGGATCAGCAACCAGATCAGCACAATGCCGGCAAGAAGCAACATCAAAGCCAGCGGCAGCCATGCCCAAAGGGGAACACGTCCTGTTGGTGCCTGAGCAGTGTCGGTATGTGGCGGCGGTGCAGATGGCGGAACTGCGGACGCGGCGTTGGTTGCGTCCTCTTGCTGGGTGTTGGAGGCGTTTGCGATGCTGGCACCGCCTGCCCCAACTGCGGCCCCTGCAATTGCGGCTCCGGCAACAGGTGCTGCGCCGCTGACCGTTTGCGGGTCTTTTGATTGGCGATTTTGGCGTGATGCCCGTTCGGTTTCCGTCAACGGTGGGGCCGCCGCCAATGGCAAGAAGCGCCCCAAAGTCCGCCCATAGTGATCAGACCGCGACGCGGCATCGCGCGCCATATCCGGAGGCATCATACCCCAGTTGATAATGACAGGAACGCCGCCCACAGACCAAATGTCGTTGGGATCAGAAATATACAATGCGTTTGCAATCAAGGCCCCGTCGTCAGGATCATCCATCAAGTCGCGGATCGGGCGTAGCTGGCGGCTGAGTTCGCTGGACAGGGCCGCCTGCTGTGCCTCGTCCAGTCGCCCGAACGGTTGCGCATTGCCTTGCGCCTCGGTGTACCACGACACGGACGGGGTCGCCTGATCGTTGCCGCGGCTTAGCAATGGTTCTGCAAACAACTGGGTGGCATCTTCGCCGATGCGGGTGCGCAAGACCTCTAACAACGCAGGATAGGATTCCAGTGCCAGACCCCCGCCAACTTCCAAACACTGGCGTAGTTCAATTTGCGATTTCGTCAGGAAATGCTCTGCCATCAATTGTCTCTTGCTGATCTGCGGAACTCGACGGTGGTTGACCCGCCAACTTCCGGTTGCGAAACCACGCAGCTTGCGGTTCCATTGTCGTTCAATTCACACGCGCTGCGCAGCCGGTAAATGTATTCACCGTCGCTGCATTGCAGGTTTGCCGGTTCTTCGATGATCAGCTTGCCATTGCCATCAAAGCGCCCTTGCACGGGGCCTTCGCAGGTGGCGCCATTATCGGCCAACATCTCTTCGCGCCCTTTGCCAGCAGCATCGAAACACATTTCCCAGACATTGTACCGCGACGTTTCACCCGTTTCGCGGTTGTTTGTCACAAAACGGCTTTCCAGTTCCCAACATCCCTCAAGCAACCCGATACGCCTGTCGTTCCAATCCTTGCGATCAATCTTTTCTGGCAAGGGGGGCTTTTCGGGCTCGGTCTGTTTGGGTTCTGCAATCTGCACAGGCACGTCCGGCACACATTGCAAAGCCGCCAGTTCGCGTTCGCGCTGCAAAATGGCACGTTCCAAGCTGCGGTTGGCATCCGTCAAAGACGCCAGTTGATTTTCCGCTGCCAGACTTGTGTTCACAGGACACCAGTCAGACCAGGTCCAAGCGATCCGGTTTTGCGCCCCACACGCGGGCAAAACGGCCAAGGCAGCCCAAAGCACCAAGCCCACCAAAACAACTGAGCCGCCGTATGTGAAAACCGCACGCATAAATAGACAGAAAACCCCTCATTCAAGCTAAGTAAACGTGACTCTGGACAATGGGTCAACGTAAAAAGCCAAATTGCGCGATAATCGAAATGATGGCTGCATCCCCGCACAAAAACTGTTGTTTCAAGACGTTAAGTGCTGCGTGATGTTGGACCAAACCGAAGCCCCCGCGTGAAAAAAGGGCAGCCACAATGGCCGCCCTTTCATTCAAGGTCTGATGCGTGGCGTTTAGGGTTTTGTCACCGTCAAAGCCGGCAAACGTGCCGCTGTCGGGATCAGCTTTGGCAAACCGTTACCACCACCGCTGGCGCGTTGCTGGTCCAGTTGCAGTGCCGCACGGATGACTTGCACCCGCTCTGCCGTCGTGCTTGGCACAAAGGCAGGTGTTGCGCCTTGCTCCAATGCGCCCATAGCGCTGCGATACCAAGGTGCTGCGGCCGCTGGCGTCGCTGCAACGCCAAATCCTTCACGCAGGTGGTGTCCAACAATTTCACCATATGGCGCTTGCCCCGCTGCCAGCATCGCCAACGCACCGGACAAAGCCATTTCGGCGTTGTCCAGACGGTATCCGATGCCAATGCAGATTTGGCCATACGCAGCCGTGGTCGCAGGATCAGTCAATCCCAGCTGCGCGGCTGTCGACTGCGAAGATGCAACCACTTGCGCTTCTTGCGCCGTGGGCAACGTCGCCACGACACCAGCATAACCGCCCTGGATCTGTTCACACAGGCTTGTCAATTCGGTCTCGGACACTTGGAACTGAGACGCGACTGACCCGCCTTGCGTGATGGCATAGCCACGCGCTTCGCAGAATTTTTCGCTAAGGGCTTGATTGGAATCCGTCATGTTTGACGCTTGGATAAAGCCCTGAATACGGGTCGTTTGATCCACCAGTTCACACCGTGAAGCCGCTGACACAGCCACTTTTCCGATAGGTTGCAGTGGCTTCAGTTTTGGAATGGCACCTGCCACGACTTGGCCCGCCTGATTGGCTTTTGGCAAAGGCTGGATTGGTTGCTGCGCGTTTCCGTTTTGGGTTTGAGCCGTGTTGCTGAACCCGTTTTGGCCATTGTTGGCGAAGGCCGCCTGACCGTTGTTATTGTTGTAACCGTTCTGGCCGGTGTTGTTGTTAAACCCGTTCTGGCCATTGTTATTGTTGTTGCCTGCATAGGCTTGGCCCGTGTTGTCGCCATATTGCGCTGCAAAATTCGGATCGCGTTCAATCTTCAACAAACCGCGCGGGCCCAAGGCAGCCATTGTTCGCGGATAGGCGTTGCCTGCACCGGCATTGAATTTTTGCCAACCGTTCACCAGTGTTTGGCGTTCAAAGTCGGTCAATTGGCCTGTGCTGGGGTAGCCCATATACCCCTGATAGTCGCGGATGGCAGAGCGGCTGCGCTTGCCCAACGATCCGTCAACTGTACCAACTGGAAAGCCAAACGCGTTCAATGAGCTTTGAACATCGCGGTTTTGTTGCCGCTGTGCGGAACTGATGCCTGATTTGCGTGGGGCTTTGTATGTCTTGCGGCTGCCGGAAGATCTCTTTTTCTGACCACATTTGGTCAACCCGCAAACCACAATGCCGCCGATGATTGCGTCTTTCAGGTCGGCCGAAGCCTGCTCTGCGGTGGAAGTAAATGCAAATGCTGCGATCATCGCACCACCTACTGTCTTGGCCATAAACTGACGCGTCATATTCGTTATCTCCCTAGCAAGCAGAATATCTGTAAAATCGTTGTAACCCGAATCCGTGTTCTTTGCACTTTACAAAAAATGGCACATCAAACCACCTTTTTGCGCAATTTCAGCACCTTTTAGGTATAATACGTACTAATCGCAGGGATTAAGGCTAATCTATCGCCACTTGCAGCAAATCGCCTTTGCCCATGTCCGGTCGCTGGACATAGACCAACAGGTCACTCCAGAATCGGTTCAACATAGTTAGCAATTGGGTTTGTTCGGCTTGCGCAAGATCCTGTGCGAGGCTCGTATAGGCCCGTTCCCGCACCTCCTGATCGACATCCGACACAAGGGTTTCCAATGTCGCCCGGTACGACAAAAGATAAGTGTCCAGACTGTCGCGCAATCCCGTCAAACGGTCCACATTCAACACCAGTGTTTGCATCATTTCGGCACGTTGCGTGCCAGACATCAGTTGAATTGTGTCACGCAACGCCAGACTGTCACGGGTCAAACGGTCAATTTCACGATCGCCTTCATTGATCGTCTCAACAAATGCGGCGCCACTTAACAGCGTGGACTTGGCCGCTTGAAACAGGGACTCTGCGGCCGCTTCACGCGCGACTCGGAATTCAAGTTGCAACCCGCTTAGGGCCTCGCGGCGTCTCGGGTCCACCTCTTCATCCAAAAGGGCAGACAAGGCGGCCAACGGATCAGCCTGAGCATCCGCGGGTCTGTCCGCTTCTGCTGCCCAGTTTTCGCGGATTTTCTCGTATCGGTCCTCGGACACCACAACGGCCGTCAAAACCATGCGCAATCCAAAAAATTCACCTGCCAGCGCTTGTCCTGAAAGACTGCTGAACAGGGGGTATTCGCTGCGTTTGGCGGTGTAGATTTGCGCATCTTCCAAGTCGACCGATCCGCCGCGCGTCACTAAACCGCCCGGCTGTCCATGGGTGCGCCCGATGGCATTCAGGCGGAAAGGCTCCAACATCAATTCTTCGGCGTTGCCGTACACATCCAAAAGCCCGATAGGGTTCGGCTTGCGACGCCCGCCCATAACGGTCAGCCCTTTGCTGCCGCTGCCCGGCGCAAGATAGGCGGCGTAATCGCCCAAACTGCCGTCCGAAAAGAACCGGCGTGCCGCAAAAGTTGACCCATCAGCCTTGGCCCCGCCGCGCGCGGCATATTCCCATTCGGGCTCCGTGGGCAGGCGCAAAAAGCCCGTGCGATCCCCTTGGCTTGGCAGGGTGTCGCGGGCGTTTTGCATCAACCATTCGGTGTAGCTGCGCGATAGATCAACGGCCTCGTACCATGTCAGCCCGCCTTTGGCGCGCGATTCAATTGGCTTGAACGGGCCATCACACTCACCTTTGATGGCGCGGTATTGGGCCTCGTTCATCTCGTAGCGCGCAATGTAGTAATAGCTGACACCGGCCTGCACATCATCAAAGGCCCCGCGCAGATACGTCGGCTTCAAATAGTCAGAGAAGGCTGTTGTCGCATCCGATTGCCCCATGCGAAAAGGACGGTCCGCCAGCGGGCTTTCCACATTCACCGGAACATTGACGCGCTGAAACGCCATGCCGCCACCGCACGCCATCGGCAGGATCAAATCCGCTGCGGGATGCAATTTGGCAGAAGGATCAACCAGAATATCGGGCCATGGTTTGTCTTGGGCAAACACAGGGGCCGTACATAGTAAAAACAAAGCGAAAAGACTGTGGCGCATATCAAACTCAATCCAGATGTTCATTTTCAATAGATCAGAACACGAAATTGGGCAATCGCGGCACGATCAATCCAACTGTGCACCGATCATAGGCGGCAAAGGCACAGGATCATCCGCATCAATGTGGGACGGAAAACTGCTTAGCAAAATACCATAGCGCATCCGGGCGTCCGTGATGGCACTGTAGCTGCCGATAAGTTCGCGGATCGGTCCCCCCAGCCGTTCCAGCCCGGACACAAACGCCAGAATGACCCCCACTTCAATCTGGTCATTGATCGCAAGATATCCCCCGTATGCGATGACCCCAAACGGCCCCAGAGCGATCAGCAGGTTGTTGATTGTTTTCATCACGTTTTTTGTCATCAAGAATTTGGTGCGGATTTGCAAAATCGTGTCAGTCAGCGTGGTAAAAGCAACGGGCGGCTCTTGTTGCAAAAGTTCGACTTCGGCATTGTCGACGATAAAATTCCCCAAGGCGCGTGTCTTTAACGCCTTCTTCGCCGCGAGCCGGTTCATGCGGGCCTGAAAAATCGGCACAATAATGAATTGCGGCGAATACAATGCCAAAGCAATCGTGGCCACCAGCGGCTCGATGTAGAACATGTAGCCCAGCACGGTGATCAATGTGCCAATCTGCAACAAAGGACCTGAAATCGCGGCCCCTGCAAATCCGCCAAGCTTTTCGACTTCTGACGACAACATGGACACAACGGCCCCTTCGTCTACGACATCTTCGCCCGCTGCACTGGCCTTGATTTTGGCAGGCGGCGTGATGGTGTAAATGCAGTAAAAAACCGAACGGCGCAAAGTGTGCACAATCTTGGCAGAGATCAGTTCACGTTGCACACGCATTGCCAGCTTCAAGCCCGCAGACAGAACCAGGGCCCCCACGTAGAGCGACCCCAACCAAACCAACAGATCAAGGTCTTTGTTGGCCACCGCGTCGTCCAGCATCCTGCGTTGCAATTCCAGCGGGATTGGTGCCAACGGCAAAAGCATCAATGTCAATGCAATCACGACGGCTTGTCGTGCTTTGGAGTAGCGGAAAATATAGCGATAAACAGAAGCAGGCATAGCACGCATGGGAAAAATCTTTCTTAACAGAGCCAAGACGTGGCATGCGACGCACTGATTTGCAAAACAGTTTCGGTGCAGGTCACCAGATTGTGCAAGTTATCATAGCCCCAGCGTCAGCTTAGAACACCGCCATCGCTGTCGTCGCCGGCTTCTTCCATCAACCGATCTACATCGGGCACAACGACCTTGCGTTTGCCATCCAGAACTATAACACCATCGCGCTTCAGGGCAGACATCTGACGGCTCACCGTTTCAAGGGTCAGGCCCAAATAGTCAGACATCGCTTCACGGGTCAGAGGCAGGTCTATTGTGACGTCCCTTTTGGCCTCACCAAAGTGCAAAGACGCGTCGCGCCTGACGATAATCGCCAACAGGGATGCAATCTTTTCACGCGCCTTTTTGCGCCCCAGAACCAGCATCCATTCACGCGCTGCGTCCAATTCATCCAACGTCATTTGCAACAGACGCCCCGCAATATGGGGGGTTTCATCGATCAAGCGTTCAAAGGGGCGCTTGCGAAAACAACACATAACCAAATCAGTGGTGGCCACGACGTCGTAATGCGCATGATCGCGGCCCGGACGCCCCACAAAATCAGAGGGCAACAGCAAGCCCACCATTTGGCGGCGGCCATCTTCCATGGTCTGGGTCAAGCTGGCGACGCCCGACACAACGGACGCCACAAAATCCATCTTGTCACCAGACCAGACAACCGTTTGGCCCGCTTCAAAGGACCGATAGTACTTTATTTCTTCAAGCCGTTCCAATTCCTCAGAATCGCACCGTGCGCACACAGCGCGATGCCGGATAGGGCAGTCAACGCAGTCTTGGTTAATAGAAGCGAAAGAGACAGTCATGGCGCTGCTTTCTTAGAGTTTTTCGCAGGTGTGCACAGATACGGCATGTTGATCTGTGTCAAAGTAGAAAAGTTAGCCAAAGTTTATCCTTCCCGTATGGAAAAGCGAACCGAATTCTCGAAACTGGGTCTTTTTGACGCTCATGTGCCACGGTACACGAGCTATCCGACAGCCCCTCATTTTTCTGGCGATGTCGGATCGGATACATTCAGCCATTGGGTGCAGGCCGTGCCCAAAAACGGGCAAGTGTCGTTGTATCTGCACATCCCCTTTTGTCGTCGGCTGTGCTGGTTTTGCGCCTGTCGCACACAAGGCACCCAAAGCGGTGCACCAGTGCGTGGATATCTTGATACGCTCAAGGTGGAAATCGACATGCTTGCCGCACAATTGGCGCCGGGCATAACCTTGTCACGCATGCACTGGGGCGGTGGCACGCCTACTTTGCTTACGCCCGAGATGATCACGGAACTGGCGGATCATGTCGCGGCGGTCTTACCATTTGGTCCAAACGCCGAGTTTTCGGTCGAAATTGACCCCGGCGAAATAGATCAACCCCGTGTCGATGCGTTAGCAGCCGCAGGCATGACGCGCGGATCAATCGGCGTTCAGGATTTTGACCCAGCCATTCAAAAGACGATCGGGCGCATCCAAAGCTATGAAACAACCGCCCGCGCCGTTGACATGTTGCGGGCCGTCGGGGTGACCAGTCTGAACACAGACATTCTGTTTGGGCTGCCGGGTCAAGACCGTGAAAAGATCATACAATCCGTGCAAAAGCTGCTGTCGCTTGGTCCCGATCGCGTGGCGCTTTATGGCTATGCCCATGTGCCTTGGATGGCGCGTCGTCAAACCATGATCCCCACGGATCTGCTGCCAAAACCCGAAGAGCGTTTGCGCCTGTTTGAAACCGCAGCGAGATTGTTCGAATGGGATGGCTACGATGCCATCGGCATTGACCATTTTGCCCGCAAAGTTGATGGCTTGGCCATTGCCCGGCGCAACGGCACCCTGCGTCGCAACTTTCAAGGATACACAGACGATACCAGTGACACGCTGATTGGTCTGGGCGCATCTTCAATTTCGAAATTCCCGCAAGGGTATGCCCAAAACGCACCTGTGACGTCAGCTTATGCAGGTTTGGTCCGTGGTGGCGACATGGCAACCGTCAAAGGACATGCCCTGACCCAAGAAGATCTGTTGCGCGGACGGCTGATTGAACGGCTTATGTGCGATTTCAAGGCATCCGCCGCGCAGTTTCCTGGACACGAAGATCACGTGTCGTCGATTTTGCGCAAGATCGCAAACGCGTTTGAAGGCGCTGTCAAATTTGATGGCAACACGCTGACAATTCCGGCTGATGCTGCCCCGCTGACCCGCTTGATTGCACGTGCGGTAGATGCCTATCACATGGACCGCAAAGGTCACGCATCAGCGATCTGACAACCACCCCGCGACTTGACCGGTCTTCATGTGCTCTGTAGCGTGGGGGGACTTATTTACTGCTATTTTTCATACAATAGGGGCGTATTGCGTCCCATTTTTAAAAACTCAACGCCGCACGTGCGGCTTGGATTAATTTCAAAGGATACTATTCGTGAACATCCAAGCGATCCTAAGCATAATTATCGTTTGCAGTTTCGTGGGCCTGACTGGCGCGCTCGTTTATATTGAAGCCAGCGATGTCGTGAATATGAAGCTGGGCGACAATTCGTTGTTGGATATTTTGAAGATACTGGTCGGCGTTTTGGCGGCGTCTATGTCTCAGGTTCTTAACTACTGGTTTTCGCGGGGGGGCGCGGAAAAGAAGTAAGCCGGCAGACCAGTAAAACATGCTTCAATGTGAGGCCTGCAGCAGTTGCCGTGTGTAATTGGTCTTCGGGTTTTCAAACAAGTCACTTGCGGCACCCTGTTCCACAACATCGCCTTGCTTCATCACCATCACCTTGTGCGACATGGCGCGCACAACTTTCAGGTCGTGGCTGATGAACAAATAGGCCAGACCATATTTTTCCTGCAAGTTCCGTAGCAAGTCCACGATTTGCACCTGCACGGTCATATCCAGCGCCGATGTTGGTTCATCCAGCACAAGCAGCTTGGGACGCAGCACCATCGCCCGCGCGATTGCAATCCGCTGCCTTTGACCACCGGAAAACTCGTGCGGGTAGCGGTCCATTGTGGCCGGATCCAAGCCGACCTCTTGCATCACTTCCGTGACAAGATCCCGTTCTTCCCTGTCGGGGTCAACATTGTGAATCTTCAGCCCCTCGGAAATGATCTGGGCGCAGGTCATGCGCGGACTTAGACTGCCAAAGGGATCCTGAAACACAATCTGCATGTCCTTGCGCAGCTTGCGCAATTCCTTGGTGGACCACGCGCGAATATCTTGCCCCATGTAACTGATCATACCCTTGGACGAGATCAGCCGCATGATGGCCAGTGCCATTGTGGTTTTGCCCGAACCGGATTCGCCCACAATGCCCAAGGTCTCGCCTGCTTTGACGGTCATGCTGGCGTCGTTCACCGCTTTGACGTGCCCAGCGACACGGCGCAGGAATCCTTTGTGAATGGGGAACCAGACTTTCAGGTTCTGGGTCTCGGCGATAACCGGCGCGTCGGCAGGGACCGGCGCGGGCGCACCCGATGGCTCGGCCCCCAACAGCTTTTTGGTGTAGGGATGTTGCGGATTGTCAAAGATGTCTTTTGTTGGCCCCGTTTCAACGATTTCACCGTGCTGCATCACGCACACGCGGTCTGCGATGCGGCGCACGATACCCAGATCATGGGTGATGAACAAAAGCCCCATGCCCTCTTCGTCTTTGAGGTCCGCCAACAGTTCAAGGATTTGCGCCTGAATGGTCACATCCAACGCGGTGGTGGGTTCGTCGGCAATCAGGATGTCGGGTTTGTTGGACAAGGCCATCGCAATCATAACGCGTTGCCGTTGACCGCCAGACAATTGGTGAGGGTAGCTGCCAAGGCGGCTTTCCGCGTCACGAATACCCACCTTATTCAGCATATCCAGAACCCGCGCCCGCGCATCGGGTCCGATGATACCCTGATGCAACGCAATGCTTTCGGTCAGCTGTTTTTCAATGGTGTGCAACGGGTTTAGCGACGTCATCGGTTCTTGAAAGATAAAGCTGATGTCGTTGCCACGCACCTTGCGCAACAAACGGGCATCCGCCCCGATCATTTCCTGACCGTCATATGTGACCGACCCCGACACCTCGGCGCTGTCCCCCAGCAATGACACCGTGGACAATGCAGACACGGATTTCCCCGATCCGGATTCGCCCACCAAAGCCACCACTTCACCCCGGTGCACATCAAAGCTGACGCCTTTGACGGCTTGGATCAGTGTCCCGTCCTGACGGAAACCAACTTTCAGGTCTTTCACCTGCAACAAAGCACTCATGAGAAGGTCTTTCTGGGGTCAAACGCATCGCGGATGCCTTCAAAAATGAAGATCAGCAGCGACAACATGACGGCAAACACCGAAAACGCGGTAAAGGCCAGCCATGGGGCTTGCAGGTTCTGTTTTGCCTGCAACGTAAGCTCGCCCAAAGACGGGGCAGAACTGGGCAAGCCGAAACCGAGAAAATCAAGGACAGCCAGCGTAGAAATGGTGCCTGTGATGATGAAGGGAAGCATCGTCAACGTGGCGACCATGGCATTGGGCAGCATATGCCGGAACATGATCGTCGTATTGGACACACCCAAGGCCCGCGCCGCCCGCACATATTCCAGATTGCGCGCCCTCAAAAATTCGGCACGCACGACCCCCACAAGCCCTGTCCATGAAAACAGGATCAGCAAGAACACAAGCAGCCAGAAACTGCGCCCCATAATCGCAAACATCAAAATGATGACATATAAGGACGGAATACCGGACCAAATTTCGATGACACGTTGAAAGATCAAATCGGTCAAACCACCAAAAAACCCCTGAATTGCACCCGCGATAACTCCAATGACTGTCGCCACCCCGGTTACAATAAGCGTGAACAAAATAGACAATCGGAAGCCGTGGATGATCCGCGCGGTGACATCGCGTTTGGTCCCGTCGGTGCCCAGCCAGTTCTGGTTGTTGGGGGGCAACGGGGCGGCACCCGGGCGGTCCACTTCGGTATTGAAGCTGTAAGGGACAAGCGGCCAGATCATCCAGCCTTTTTCGATGGCCTCGCCGTTGACCTCACCGTCTGCCGCGTCCTGTGCAACGCCTTCAGGGTCGTCAAAGCAGTCTTCCAACCCGCCCGACACAATCAGACATTCGACTTCGATTTCTTTGTAGTCAGCTTCGGTTTCAAAGTCGCTTCCAAATTCGGTTTCGGCGTAGAAGTTGAAAACAGGCGTATAATATTCGCCGCGGTATTGCACCAAAAGCGGCTTGTCGTTGGCCAAAAACTCGGCCCCCAGCGACAGAACAAACAGCACACTGAAAATCCAAAGCGACCAATAGGCCCGTTTGTTCTTTTTGAAATTCGACCAACGCCGCGCGTTCAGAGGGGACAAAGCCATCAGCCTTCCCTCCGCTCAAAGTCGATGCGTGGATCCACAAGCACGTACATCAGATCAGACAGAATGGCGACCAGCAGCCCCATCAGGCCAAAGATATAAAGGGTGCCAAACACAATGGGGTAGTCCCGCGCCACAGCGGCCTCGTAGCCAAGACGCCCCAAACCGTCCAAGGAAAAGATGGTTTCAATAATGACCGATCCGCCAAAGAATACCGACACAAACACGGCTGGAAAACCTGCGATCACAATCAACATAGCGTTGCGGAACACATGACCATATAACACCTGCCGTTCGCTTAAGCCTTTGGCGCGGGCGGTGACGACATACAGCTTTTTGATCTCGTCCAGAAAGCTGTTTTTGGTCAGCAACGTCAGCGTGGCAAACGCCCCGATGGTCGACGCAAGAACAGGCAAGGCGATGTGCCAGAAATAGTCCGCAACTTTGCCCAAAGCCGACAATTCGTCGAAGTTGTCAGAGGTCAGCCCCCGCAGCGGGAAAATCTGATAGTAACTGCCGCCCGCAAACAGAACCAAAAGGATGATGGCAAACAAAAAGGCCGGCACAGCGTAGGCGGCAATGATGATGCCGCTGGTCCAAGTGTCAAAGCTGGAACCGTCGCGGACAGCTTTGCGAATGCCAAGGGGGATGGAAATGGCATAGGCAATCAGGGTCGACCAAAGGCCCAAAGTAATCGAAACAGGTAGCTTTTCCTTGATCAGATCAATCACTTCGATCGACCGGAAATAGCTTTCTCCGAAATCGAAGCGGGCATAATTCCACAGCATCAGAAAAAAGCGTTCATGCGCCGGTTTGTCGAAACCGAACTGTTCTTCCAGTTCTTTGATGAACTCTGGCGGCAGGCCGCGCGCCCCGACATATGTGCTGTCAGACGCCGTGTTCAATTCTTCGGTCACGCCCGCATCGTTGTTGGCGCCCGCAAAGCTGCCAAACACATCGCCGCCCCCTTGCGCCCGCGCAATGGCCTGTTCAACCGGACCGCCCGGCACAAATTGCGTCAGCACAAAATTGACCAGCAAAATCCCGATCAACGTCGGAATGACGAGCAAAAGCCGCCGCGCAATATAGGCGCCCATATGCGCTTACCTCAATGCGCCAGCGGCCTTTAAAGCGCTGGCTTTGTCCGCGTTGTACCACCAGAAATCAAGGTAGCCCAAATCAAAGGCGGGCAGGTTTTCTGGGTGTTCGAACATGTTGTAGTAGCTGACCCAGTGATTGGCTTTGTACCACAGCGGGATCATGAAAAACTCGTGGCGCAGTGCACGGTCCAATGCCTGCAACGCGGCCACTTCTTCTTCGCGGGTTTCCGATTGCAGTGATGCTTCGATAATCGCATCCACCAGCGGGCTGGCCAATCCGGCAGGGTTAAACAGGGAAAACGCGGCTGTCTCGGACCCGTAGCGCTGCATCAATCCCGTTCCCGCACCCAAAAATGCGGCATAGCTGTCGTACACCAAGTCATAGTCACGGTCGCGTTCACGCGACGTGTATTGGGCCGAATCCACCTTTTCAAAGGTGATGTCGATGCCAAGCTTCCGCACGTTGTTGACGTAGTTTTCCATCGCCGCAGACAGGGTCGATGGTGAAGACGAATTGAACAAAAAGTTAACGCTTAAGGGCTGGCCATCCGCATTGCGCCGCATCCCGTCATCCCCAACGGCCCAGCCCGCATCATCCAAAAGCCGCATCGCAGTGCGTGCGTTGCGGCGGTCCAGAAGGCGGCCTGCTTTGGATGTATGGGGGACAGCAACTGGTTCTGACAGTATTTCAGCCGGAACCAGATCACCAAGGCTTTGCAAAAACGCCAGTTCCGCGCCTTCGGGGGTGCCTTTGGCCATGATTTCAGTGTCCTGGCTAAATGACGCACGTTGTTGGAACAGGCCATATTGCAGGCTTTCGTTGGTCCATTCGAAATTATATGCCAAGGCCAAGGCCCGCCGGACGCGGCGATCCTGCATCACCTCCCGCCCAAGGTTGAACACGATACCGGATGGCGTCGCGGGGGCACCATCAGGCAGTTCTTTCTTGACGATATGCCCGTCGTCGATCTTGGAAAAGTCGTACCCTGTCGCCCAGCGCTTGCTGTCGCTTTCGATACGCATGGTGAATTCACCTGCCTTGAACCCTTCAAAGCGGGCTGTGTCGTCGCCAAAGTATTCAATTCGGATACGGTCAAAATTGTTGCGCCCGACATTGAAAGGCAAATCAGTGCCCCAGTAGTCGGGGTTACGCTTGTAGACGACGCGGCGGTTCACATCCACATCCTCGATCATGTAGGGGCCAGAGCCGGGTGAAACCTCAAGGCGGGATTCGTTTAGGCTTGCACCCGTCTCTTCATACCACTTCTTGGACCATGCCGGCACAAACCCCACTTGGTCGATCAAGCTGCGCCGCGAGATCCCTTCGGTAAAGTAAAACTTGATGGTGTGATCGTCGATGACTTCGACTTTGGGAATGCTTTTGCGCACGGCATCCGCATATGATTTCAAACCTTCGTCCAAAAGCAGGTTGTGCGAAAAAGCGATGTCGTGGGCGGTGACCGGGGAGCCATCAGAAAACCGCGCCTCGGGGCGCATGTAGAAAATCACCCAGTTTCGGCCTTCATCGTATTCGAGCCCTTTGGCCAACAACCCGTAATATTCCGCATAAACATCGGCGGGGGCGTCGGCGTTGGTGCCGCCCCCCAACAGGCTTTCATACATCACCGAAGACAATGCCCCAGCACGGCCTTTGCGTGTGTAGGGATGCATCGAATCAAATGTGCCCAAAGTACCGATCGAAATTTCCCCACCCTTGGGGGCATCCGGGTTCACATAATCGAAATGCGGGTAGTCTTCGGGATATGTCAAATCCCCGTAAAACGAATAGCCGTGTGTTTTGACCGTATCCTGCGCACGCACCATCGACGCTGCCAGCATGATCAGACTTAACCCCATGATCCCAAGCGTCCAAATAACGGGACGCAGATCAAAATGCTTGGTTTTGGCCTGAGTTTTATTCTGACTGCGGGTCTGCTGCATGCTGCTGATCCTGTTCATGTTTTTGGTAAACGTCTGCTCAATATATTGCGCTCACGCTACTGTGCCAGTGCTGTGACATTCAAGTTGCGAATATGTGAACGAAGAATTAACGCACCGCGCGGCGCCCCGTTGCGCAATAAAAAAGGCCGCATGCTCTGTGCATACGGCCTTGAAAGCTATTTTTCGCGAATCAGATTATTCGTCAAGACTGTCGAGATATGCGATCAGGTTGGCGCGGTCCGTTGGTTTTTTCAGACCGGCAAAGCCCATTGTTGTGCCCGGCGCCCAGTCTTTTGGCTTGGCCAAGAACCCATCAAGGTTCTCGGCTGTCCATTCACCACCAATGCTTGCCAATACGTCAGAATAGCCAAAGCCATCCGCCGCACCGATTTCGCGGTTCACAACGCCGTAAAGGTAAGGGCCTGTGCCGTTCGCACCGGCTTCCAGCTTGTGGCAAGCTGAGCATTTCTTGAACACTTTCGCGCCTTTACCAATGTCGGCCGATGCCAACAGGTCGTCCAAGCTGACTTCTTCAACTTCGGCGGCACCAGAATCTTCTTCTTCAACTTCAATCACGTAAGCTGCGGCATGATCACCGTGACCGCCCACATGGTAAAGTTCCTCAGCTGCCCATTTGCCAAGCAGCAGAACCAGCAAGGCACCACACAGGCCGCCGGCAATTTTTGTAAATGTCATCGTGTCGAACATGAGTATTGCTGTCCATCTCTACGGGGTTGGCTGTACTGTTGGGCGGGTATCTATTGGTTCCCTTTGGCGCTGTCTAGGTGTAGTTACCGCGACCAAACGCCCTGCCCCTGCTATTTCAGCACTGCAATGGCATGAAAAAGTGAATTTAGGATAACCGAAAATGAGCCAACGCATCGCTTTTCAAGGAGAGTTGGGCGCCTACAGCCACGAAGCCGTGCTAAAAGCGCGGCCCAACGCCACACCAGTTCCTTGCCGCGGATTCGAGGATGCCTTTCAAGCCGTTCATGACGGGGCCGCTGATTTGGCCATGCTGCCTGTGGAAAACACCACTTACGGCCGCGTTGCAGACATCCATCGCTTGTTGCCGGAAAGCGGGCTGCACATCATCGACGAAGCCTTTGTGCGCGTGCGCATATCGTTGATGGCGAATGCGGGGCAATCGCTTGAAGACATCAAGCATGTCCGTGCGCATATGGTTCTCATTCCACAAGCCCGCGCTTTTCTTGACGCTAAAAATATCACCTTTGAAAGCGCCGTAGACAGCGCCGGAGCCGCCGCAGATATTGCTGCAAGCGGTGAAATGAGTGTTGGGGCGCTGGCCTCACATGTGGCGGCAGACATTCATGGCTTGCAGGTGTTGGCGCGTGACATTGAAGATCAGGGGCACAACACAACGCGTTTTTTGCTGATGTCCCCCCAAGCCGATGAGACACGGCGCAGTGAAAACATGGTCACCACATTCGTGTTTCAGGTCCGCAACATTCCCGCAGCGCTGTACAAGGCGATGGGTGGCTTCGCGACCAATGGCGTGAACATGACCAAGCTGGAAAGCTACATGGTGGGGGGTGCGTTCACAGCCACGCAATTCTATGCCGACATTTCAGGACATCCGGACGATCCAGCGGTCGCGCGCGCCCTTGAAGAACTGGAATACTTCACCAACACGCTTGAAATTCTGGGCGTCTATCCGTCTGCACAAATACGGACCTAACCCAACGTCTTAGCCGAAGTTCAGTATCGCAGGGACACTTGAAACCCGCGGATCAAGCGAGGTTACTTGCCCGATCTTCCAGAGTCTTCGCATACTCGGCCGCACGCAATTTGAAGCGTTTGGTCAAGGTCCCTTTGGCCAGCTTCAGGGATTGCAGCAAAAGACGTGCGGGCAACGATGTCGGTTTGACTTCGAATTCAACGCTCATGCGGGTGCGTGTTTTGGACAACGCCAACAACTGCACAAAGCCTTTGCCTTCCAATCCGGACGACGTGGACATCAGCGCGATTTCATTCGGCCTGTCAAAACATGTAACTTCAACATCAACCTCACGATGTTTGCCACGCATCGAAAACTCTGCGTGCCATTTCATTCCAACACCCTGAGCCGTCAGCTTATCCATGCGCCGTACTTCAGCACCGCGACGCATGGCGGCGCGTTCATAGATGTCAAAATCGCATAGCATGTCGAAGACGGTTTCAATCGGTGCGTCAATATCTTCGCGGGTCGAAAAAATCATGCTCTGCTCAGTGTATAGTTGGTTTGATCCAGTGTCGTCTTAATCCAATGTGTCCGCAAGCCAGTTTTCCAGCAAAAAACGTGCAATTGCACCTTTACGGGCTGGCAGGATTTTCGGGTGTTCACCAGCAAAGGCTTGCATCATCTCTTCGCGGGTGACCCACATGGCGTCTTCGATCTCTATGGGATCAATGGTGATATCGCGGCTTGTCGCTTCCCCCCGACATCCAAACATCAGCGATGCGGGAAAGGGCCAGGGTTGGCTGGCCAAATAGTCAACATGGCCCACCGTCACGCCGGATTCTTCAAACACTTCGCGGCGCACAGCAGCTTCCAGTGTTTCGCCCGGCTCCACGAACCCGGCCAACAAGGAATACATCCCCTGTGGCCACCCCGGAGACCGCCCCATCAGCACAGAATTGCCATGCGTGATCAACATGATGACAACCGGGTCGGTGCGCGGAAAGTGATGCGCATTGCAGCTTGGGCAATTGCGTTGCCACCCGGCATGAGAAATTTCCGACTTGGCGCCGCATTTCGCACAAAAGCCATGGCTGGCATGCCACATCTGAATGGCGCGTCCACTGGCTGCCAGTTCAGCATCACGCGGCGACAACCATGTCATGGTGCGGCGCAACTCGGCAAACACCTTATCATCGGCAAGGTCGGGATGGTGTTGTTCACTGGGGTCTAAAAAGCCGCCCAACAGATGTGGGTCAAGGTCGCGGGGTTCCCAAGCCGAGACGTCGAATGCAAAGCGGCCTTCCCCGTCTTCACGCCCCAAGAAAATCGGATCTTCCGTCGCGTGCTCCAAAATCGGATGGTCCATTGGCAAGCGCACCAATGCAGCAGGGCGCGTCGTCTGGATCAGGGGCTTGCCACGCCAAAACACGATGGCCCGGCTGTCGCTTGCCTTGCGTAAAAATGCTACTGCACTGGTATTGCCGCGAATTTCACCCGCGCGATCAAGGCCCGACCCTCCGAATGTCACTGTTTCCGCATGTTTCATGTCTGGCCCCTTTTCCGCATTGCCGCAGGCTTGGCATGTCGCGCAGGCGGGTTCAATCCCGATGCCCAAAATCACGGCTTTCGTCTGGGGCCGCGTCACAAACTTCGCCTTTGGCGGGTTTTACCCTACGTTTACTATCGCAACGGGCGAGATGCTGGTTTAGTCTATGATCCGAAGAAGGAATAAAGACGTGAATTCCGGCCAAAAACATCAATGGCGCGACGGTGTAGTCGCTCAGGCAAGCTTGCGCATTCTTGCTACCAGTGATTTGCACATGAACCTCAGAGGCTTCAATTACATCACCGGTAAACCGCAGGCCAAAGCAGGGCTGGCGCAACTTGCCAGCATGATCACGCAAGCCCGCACCGAAAACGGCGAAGGCGCGTGTATTCTTTTGGACAACGGTGACGCTTTGCAAGGCGCCCCAATCGCTGACACCGCAGCGCAACCTCCGCTTTCGTACAATCACCCGATGGCTTTGGCCTTTGATGCCCTTGGCTACGATGCCATTGGACTGGGAAACCATGATTTTGATTATGGATTGGATTTTTTGGACACGGTCAGCACCCAATACAAAGCCCCGACAGTGTGCAGCAACATCGCCTCTGAGGCGCTGTCGGACGTGCGTATGTGGACGATTGTTGACCAACAGGCCACTTGCTCTGACGGGGTGGTCCGCGATTTGAAGGTGGGTGTCGTTTCTGTACTGCCCGAACAAACGATGATCTGGAACAGCAAGCATCTGTCGGGCCGTGCTTCCATCGGCAGCATGCAAGACGCCGTGAACCTGCAAGTGCCAAAAGTCAAAGCGGCCGGCGCGGATTTGGTTGTGTTGCTTGCCCATTCTGGCATTGGGCGTGACGATGGCCCAAAGGACGCAGAAAACGCAGCGTTGCAGTTGTCGAATACCCCGGACATCGATGCTGTGATCGCGGGTCACACACATAATTTGTTTCCTGATTGCGCATCGCAGGCTGTTCCCGGCAGCGATCCTGTAAAGGGCACCTTAAACGGAACACCCGCGGCGATGCCCGGATTTGGCGGGTCGCATCTGGCGGTTCTGGACCTGAACCTGGGACACGCAAATGGCGCATGGCATGTGCTGAACCATTGCGTCACTTTGCGCAGTGCCCCCTGCACGACCCTTCACGATCCTGCCATTTTGCAAGCCACCGATGCAGCGCATCAACGCACCAAAGTAAGAATGGAAGAAGCCGTCGGGGTCGCCTCGGCCCCGCTAAACAGTTATTTTTCGTTGCTCCATACCAGTTCGGACCTGACATTCATCGCCCACGCGAAACGTCTTGCCATGCAACGCCACATAGCGGGCACAGCGCATGCTGAACTGCCCCTTCTGGTCAGCACTTCGGCGCAAGCATCGGGCGGAAAAGCCGGGCCAGACAACTACGTCGCATTTGACAAAGGCCCGTTGCGGCGCCGTGATGTCATCCCCCTTGTGCCCTTTGATAATGCGATTTGGGGCCGTGTCGTCACGGCACGAGACGTGCGTGAATGGCTAGAACGCTGTGCGGCCGTCTTTGCGATCCAACGGCCGGATACCCCGGATCAAATGCTGCTTGATCCAAACGCACCGGGGTTCAACTTTGACGTTCTGCACGGCGTCGATTTCACAATAAACCCAACACGTCCAAGCCGTTACGATCCCGACGGCACCCTTGTTGATAAAACCGCATACCGTGTCGAAAACCTGACGTTTGACGGTGCGCCATTGGAAGACTCACAGCAATTTTTGATGGCATCCAACAGCTACAGGTTGGCGGGGGGCGGACAATATCCCGGCTGCACCACCCAAGCCGTCAGCGTGAGATGCGAAGAAACAGTCAACGATGCGCTGGCGTGGTTGATCCACAATCCGCTCTGTCAGGCAGACGCCCCGGAAAGCCGTTGGGCCCTGTCGCCGGGCCTGGATCTGCATACGATCTACAAAACAAGCCCTGCCGCGCGGACACACCTTGCACAAATCGCGCGGTATAAGCCCGTTGATCTGGGCGACACCGCAGACGGTTTTTGTGCATTGCGTTTGCACCTGTAACGCCACGGCCCTTGCACGTCGTTTCACGACTCATTATATGGTCAATCGAGAGGTTGGCGCGGGCAAGCGCCTCGCCAACCCGGTCAGATCCGGAAGGAAGCAGCCGTAACGAGTCCCGTTTGGGTCGTTGTCAATCTCTCACCCAAGCGCAAATTGCAAAGCAATTTGCGCGTAGCCCGGCAGAGGTATCCGCAAGATACTACGAGAGGGCAGCACCGACCGTCACACCCAAAACGGCCCTCACCTCCACTTCCCAACGCACAAGCCCCTACCCAATCCGCCCGCTGTCCCTATGGTGAGGTTTGTGGCTAACGATTCGTCACAAACACGCACCGATTGGGCCGAAGACCGCACCGTTCTGGCCAATGAACGCACATTCGCATCATGGATGGGCATGGGATTGGGGGCCGTGGGGATAGCGATCGGGTTGAAGGCCGTCTTCGGCGCCACAGACCCGATTTGGGTTGCCAAGGCTGTCGCTTCGATATTTCTGGTCGTTGCCATCGGGGTGTTTTGGATGGCGCGACGACAGGCGTGCAAAACCCTTGAACGGATCACGCAACACGACGCCGAGGCGTTACCGTCAAAAAGTTTTACAAAACTTGCAGTGGCCATGACGATTGCAAAGCTGGCGACAGGCGGCGTGCTTTGGTCTTTGTAACAGCGGTTTAGCGGCTGTCGACGAACACCGTCACATCGCTTTCCGCAAGGCCTGCGCCGCCGACAACCCGCACAACCGGAATGTTGTTGATCAACACAATCGCGTCTTCGCCGTCTTGCGAATTCTCGACTGTAACGGTGTCTTCATCCCCGACGGGGTTCAAAAGACCGGGCTGGCCTTGAACAACAAGGGAATCCTCACCCTGTTCAAAATCCGTGATCGTGACCACATCATACCCTTCTTCGACGCCGTTGTAGGTCTCGACCACAACGCTGTCGCGTCCGTTGCCGGTTTCAACAACATCGCCTTCATCAGCCACAAGCGTGTCAAAACCAAAGCCACCGCTGACCGTGTCTGCCGTTCCTTGGTCCGACGCATCATCCACTGACACAATGAAATCGGTCCCTTGCTGGCCGTTGATCACGTTTGATCCGAAACTGTCAGAAATCGCATCGTTGCCAACGCCGCCATTGATCGTGTCGTCGCCACCTTCAACCGTTGCCTCAGACAGGTTGCCGCTGTCATCCGCTGTGGGAAAGGGCTGAATGTCATCTACGCTTGGGATGTCACGAAAATCAGCACCATAAACGTCGCTGCCTTCGCCAAGATCTACACTGTCATCGCCCAAACCGGTCAGGATCACATCGTCACCCGCACCACCATCAACTGTATCGTCGCCCGCACCAAGAAGAAGGTAGTCATCACCGCCCAATGCATCGATGTCTTGCGCACCGCTAACAAAATCAATTTGCCCCAACGCCTGGTTGGCTTGACCTTGCGTGATTTCGCCCTCTGCAACCAGATCGTCGAATTCCGCGACAAAATCTGCGCGATATGCTTCGTCCGAAACAACGTCCGCGCCTTCTGTCGGAGACGCTTGATCACCTGACGCATCGTCGCCGCTATCGTCGCCTCCAATCAGAGCAGAAAACCCCAGACCCAAACCTAAAAGAGCCAACAAACCGAACATGGACGAATTTCCCCGAATGAAAGAATACAACTATCAATAGATTTTCGTCGCATTTTTAACAAGTTATTCCAGCCACGACGTGCGAAACGAACTGTTTCAAATTCCTCAACAACACTTGCCGCTGTGGACGTTCAGCGCGGGGCGCATTACCTTCTGTTTGTGACGAATCCACAGAAAGCCAATTGATGTCTGACACCCCTGCTCCTGCCTATCAGGTTCTGGCCCGCAAGTACCGGCCTGAGACCTTTGTCGATCTGGTGGGACAGGACGCCATGGTGCGCACCCTACGCAACGCATTTGAGGCAGACCGCATCGCCCAAGCCTTTGTAATGACAGGCATTCGTGGCACCGGCAAAACAACCACAGCACGCATTATCGCCAAGGGCATGAATTGCATCGGCCCCGATGGCACAAGTGGCCCAACCACCGATCCATGTGGCGTTTGCGAACACTGCACCGCCATCATGGAAGGCCGCCACGTCGATGTCATGGAAATGGATGCCGCATCACGCACCGGCGTTGGCGACATCCGTGAAATCATCGATTCAGTGCATTACCGCGCCGCGTCGGCCCGCTACAAGATTTACATCATCGATGAGGTGCACATGCTGAGCACCTCGGCCTTTAACGCGCTTCTCAAAACGCTGGAAGAGCCGCCCACCCACGTCAAATTCATCTTCGCCACCACCGAAATCCGCAAAGTACCCGTCACGGTTCTTTCGCGTTGCCAACGCTTTGATCTGCGCCGCATTGAACCCGAAGTGATGATCGCCCTGATGCGCAAGATCGCCACGGCGGAAGGTGCCGAAATCGCGGATGATGCGCTGGCTTTGATCACGCGCGCCGCCGAAGGGTCCGTGCGCGATGCCACATCTTTGCTGGATCAGGCCATCAGCCACGGCGCGGGCGAAACCACCGCGGATCAGGTGCGCGCGATGCTGGGTTTGGCCGATCGGGGCCGCGTTCTGGACTTGATCGACATGGTGCTGCGCGGTGACGCCGCAGCTGCGTTGACAGAGCTTTCGGGTCAATATGCAGACGGCGCAGACCCAATGGCTGTCTTGCGCGATCTGGCGGAAATCACCCATTGGGTGTCCGTCGTCAAAATCACACCGGATGCAGCCGAAGACCCCACAGTATCGCCAGATGAACGTGCCCGCGGGCTGGCCATGGCCGAAAACTTGCCCATGCGTGTTTTGACACGCCTGTGGCAGATGCTGTTGAAATCATTGGACGAAGTGGCTGCAGCCCCCAACGCCATGATGGCCGCAGAAATGGCGATCATCCGGTTGACCCATGTGGCCGACCTGCCCAGCCCCGAAGAACTGGTACGCAAGCTGAACGGTATCTCGCCGCCCCCTGCCCCTGCAAATGGCGGCGGCACTGCTGCTGCGCCCCAAGGAGGCCAAGGGGGACAGTCAGCCACGGCAGCTTACGCGGCCACAGCTGCCCCCGCGCAGCCCGGCAGTGGTGGCACAATGGCCGCCGTTGCGGTCGACGCAGATGCGGCCCTTGCCCGGTTTCCCACGTTTGAGCATGTTGTCGAACTGATCCGCATCAACCGCGATGGCAAGCTGTTGGTGGATGTGGAAACCGACCTGCAACTGGCCTCTTACCAGCCCGGGCGCATCGAATTTGTGCCCACCCCCACGGCCCCCCGTGATCTGGCCCAACGGCTTGGCGCGAAGCTGCAACTTTGGACGGGCAACCGCTGGGCTGTCACCATCGTCAATGAAGGCGGCGCCAAGACCATCGCCGAAATCCGCGACGCGGCTGACTTGGAACTGCAAGCGAAAGCCGAAAATCACCCGATGGTGCAAGCCGTATTAACCCAATTTCCCGGTGCAAAGATCACAGCCATCCGCACCGCGGAACAAATAGCCGCAGAGGCAGACGAAGATGCCCTGCCAGAAGTGGAAGACGAATGGGATCCCTTCGAAGAGGATTGATTTTGGCGGCGCTGCCCACCTCTGCGCTGGCCGAAGTCTGCGACAAGGTCCGACCCCATTGGGTGCCCGGCACACCTGCCACCGCTTTCACAGAAATGATCGCCCTGTTCGGCACGCCGCCGTCTTTGGTGCTGTTGGTCGCCACGGCCCTTGTCCTGCGCTTTCGCAGCAAGTGGGGCGGATTGGGCGTCACTGTGGCATGGGCAGCTTGGGTGTCGGTTGTGTCGATGGTTGGCGCAGGGGACGCCGTGCAACAACAAGCCACCCTTGAAGGCTGCGTCGGTTCGCCGGCCTTGTTCATTCTGGTTGTCGCTGCAATATGTATTGCAACGATACTGTATACCTCGCCGCGCAGCACGCGGCTTTGACCCAAACGGAGACACGCGATGTTCAAAGGACTTGGCCAGCTTGGCGATATGGCCGGCATGATGAAAAAAGCCCAAGAAATGCAAACAAAGATGGCAGAAATGCAGGACGACCTGCACAACGTCATGGTTGTGGGCGAATCTGGTGCGGGCCTTGTGAAGGCCACGGCCAGCGCCAAGGGCGATTTGAAGGCGTTGGACATTGACCCGTCCATCTTCAACGGTGACGAAAAAGAAGTGGTCGAGGACCTGATCCTGGCCGCCATCAAAGACGCGCAAGCCAAAGCGGCGGCGAAGGCCGAAGCAGAAATGACCAAGCTGACCGATGGTTTGGGTCTACCCAAAGACATGAAGCTGCCATTCTGATCCGCGCTGCCATAGCAGGGGCAGTGCTATCGACGCTGGCCTGTTCGGTGTCGGCTCAGGATTGGTTCACCTATGACGCCTGTCAGGTGGACACCGTGGCCCTGCATGACACAGCCGTTGCCCCCGCCAATTTGGACGCGCTGATCACCGATGGCGCGGCCTTGCCTAATGGGGTTGGCAATTTCTGGAGGATTACCTCTACCGAGGGGATGGTTTCCCATATCTGGGGCACCAACCATTCCAACGATCCCAAGCTGCTGGATTTGCCACAATCTGTGCGCGATGCCATAGCCGCTGCGCGCGTTGTTGCGTTGGAAACCAATTTCGTCTTCCAGTCACGCACAAAAATGGATCAGGTCCGTTCTGGCTTGGACATTCTGCGCGAGCCGGGCGAAGACGCATCAGAGGTCTACACAGAAATTGATCTGCGTATCCTGGCATGGTTAAAAGCGCGTCTGGACGGGATCGGCTGGGGGGCGGATGCCGTGGAATGGATCACACCCACCGGTCTGGCAGAAATCATGCTGAACGACCCCTGCTCCGATTTTGCATCAGGCACTTATCCCACCCAAGACAGCCTGATCCAGACTTTGGGTGCAATTGCAGGGGCGAAAATTATGGGACTGGAGCCCCAAGATGCATTTCTTGAGCATCTGAACAAACCGGAAAACCGCGGCTTGGCATTTGATCTTATCAACCTGTACGGCGCGACGCTGAATCCTGCTGCCCCGGACACAGCCCGCGCCACAAGCTATGCCTTGTACCTTCAGGGCCGCAACGGCGCTGCCATGATGTGGGAACGCAGTGCCGCACAGGCCTTTTTTGGACATAATATTGGGCCCGCACTTGTGGACCGTGTCGACGCGTACCTGCTGGTCGAACGCAATCGTCAATTTTTGGAAGCGGCCTTGCCTGAATTGTCCCAAGGCGGGCTGTTTATGGCCATCGGGTCGTGGCATTTGCCTACCGAAACAGGCATGATCGCAGTCCTAAGAGACGCCGGTTTTAAAGTGGACCGTATCCCGACCCCCAAAGAGGTTGCACAGTGAGCAGCACCAAAGACATTGATGACTTGATCGAATTGATGGCGAAATTGCCGGGCCTAGGCCCACGGTCCGCCCGCCGTGCGGTGCTGCATCTGATCCGCAAACGCGCCTTGTTGCTGACCCCCTTGGCCGATGTGATGCAAACCGTCGCAGCCACAGCACGAGAATGTCTGAATTGCGGCAATGTCGGCACTTTGGATGTGTGTGATTTGTGTACGTCAGAAAAGCGTGCAAACGGTGAACTTTGCGTGGTGGAAGACGTGGCAGACCTGTGGGCCATGGAACGATCCGGCGTGTTCAAAGGCCGATATCACGTTTTGGGTGGCACGTTGTCAGCCCTGGACGCAGTGGGGCCCAGCGAACTGCGCATCCCTAAATTGTTGAACCGGGTGCAAGCCGAAGGCATTTCCGAAGTCATTTTGGCCTTGAACGCCACCATCGACGGTCAAACAACAGCCCATTATATTGCTGACCAATTGGAGGGGCAGGTTCAGTTGACGTCTTTGGCCCAAGGTGTGCCCATCGGCGGTGAGCTGGATTACCTCGATGACGGCACGATATCGGCAGCGATGCGTGCGCGGAAGTCACTTTAGTCTACCGGCCATAACCTCCTTTTAAGAAGTCGGCTGTAGTTCGGTCACATGATGACTTTGACCCGATTAACAGAAATGCTGGAACAGGATATGGCAGCGGGTGCTGCAGCCATTCAGGCTGATTTTATTGCCCGTACATCTGCAGTTATCGCGATTTTTGCGCTTTCCAGCTACTTTTTAAAGTGGCAAGTCATTGCAGTGATCGCCATAGCCATCGTTGTGGCAGAGGTTGCCGAAATTGCCTGTGTTCGGATCAGCAAAGCACATTTTTCATTAAAACTGTATGGGGTTTGGGCGTCCCTCAATATCTTGTCCGCTTTCTCATTTTGCAGCCTCGCCTTGTTCTTGGTCACGCACTCATCGCCGACCGCTGTCATGATGGGCTTTATGGTTATCGTTGGCTGCATGACCCAGCCTCTTTTGATCGGCGTAGGCAGTATCGCCCTAAGCTACGGGTGCCTCATAGTTCCCGTGTGTATTGCATCCGCCATCACAATGTATTTCACTAAAAGCACCGAACACCAATGGGCAGGACTGGCCGGACTACTTATTCTAAGCTTGCATTCCATCATGGTTATTTACAAAGCCAGATCCGTTATGCGGGCCAAAAACAAAGCCCAGCACGAAGCTACGGAAGCCGCAAAAGCCAAAACGCGCTTTATGACAACCATCAGCCACGAAATTCGAACACCTCTTAATGGAATTATGGGGATTGCAGAACTTCAACGCAGCCAGGCCAAAACCCAAGATAGCCTACATCAGGCAAACATCCTGATCGACACAAGCGAAAGCCTAAAATCCATTCTGGATGACATTCTGGATCAAGCGAAAATCGAAGCCGGGCAAATGCAACTGATCTATGCACCGGTAGATTTACGCAATGTCGTAAGGCACACTGTTGCGTTGTTTCAGGCCAACGCCCAACAAAAGCATTTGGAATTGCGCTGCGAATTTCGCCCCGACGATGAAGCTTTGACCATTTCAATGGATCGGTTACGGATCGGACAGATATTGTCCAATCTGGTTTCAAACGCCATCAAGTTCACCGACCAAGGCAGCGTGGTGGTCAAAACGACATTGATGCCAAACAACAGGGGCCTGCCCATTCTGGAAGTCATCGTGGCCGACAGCGGGCGGGGCATGACCGACGACGAAATGGGGCAATTGTTTCGCGATTTCAGTCAAGTCGACGACGAACATGCCCGCGCAGCTATGGGGACAGGATTGGGTCTGTCCATTTCACATGGTTTGGTAACGGCAATGGGTGGAACACTGAAAGTTCGTAGCACAATCGGTAAAGGATCAGAATTTGTTTTGACCCTACCATGTACCCGCGTAGCGCCCGCCGCATCCTCCCAAGCTGTACAAGACAACAAGACACCTGACCTGACGGGTTGGCGCATTCTGGCCGCTGACGACACCCCCGCAAACAGGTACATCGTAGAGAAATTTCTAAATTCCACACAGGCTGAGGTGACAATTGTTTCAGGCGGAACCGCGGCGCTTGAGGCAATGAAAGTCTCGGATCAGGACGTCTTATTGTTGGACATCAAAATGCCAGACATGGACGGAACAGTGGTTTTTGACAAAATGCAAAACCTGCCCAAGGATGTTCTGCGCCCCAAGGTCATTGCACTTACGGCCAATACGCTTGACGACGCACGGCGCAACTATTGCCGCATGGGGATGGACGGTTTTTTACCTAAACCGCTAAAAAGGGCAGATCTTTTTGCAGAGCTTGAACGCATAGGGCTAAACGCCCCTAAGCCAAACCCTGCAAAAATCTAGGTTTCGTGTCCAAACAACAGATTAGGGTTGTTCGTCTTCGTCGCCGCCGCCTGACGGCAGGTTAAAGAAGCTGTCAGCATCAACCAAACCGGATGTGTTGTCATCTTCATCATCGGATGTGTCGTCCGATAGCGAAAACGTCTCAAGACCTTCGATAGCAGTCGGGATCTTTGGTTCCGCATCCATGCCCAGGGATTGTTCGGTGCTGACCAACTTGCGACGCTCATCGTCTGTCATGACTTCGCCCGCAGCGGCTTTTTTCGCAGCAGCTTTCTGGACCGCGGCATCCAATTCAGATTGCTTGCACAGCCCCAAAGCGACCGGATCAATGGGTTGGATGTTGGCGATGTTCCAATGCGTGCGTTCCCGGATGGCTTGAATCGTCGGCTTGGTTGTACCAACCAGCTTGCTGACCTGACCATCTGTCAATTCGGGGTGGAACTTGACCAGCCACAGGATGGACGCCGGACGATCCTGACGTTTGGACAGTGGCGTATAACGCGGCCCGCGACGCTTTTCTTCACCTTGCGCTGCAGCGTTGAATTTCAACGCAAGCTTGTGCAACGGGCTGTTTTGTGCGGCGTCGATTTCGTCTTGGGTCAACTGGTTGTTCGTCACCGGATCAAAACCTTTGACACCCGCAGCGACGTCACCGTCTGCAATGCCCTGCACTTCAAGTTCATGCATGCCAACAAAGTCTGCAATCTGTTTGAAGCTGATTGTTGTGTTGTCTACCAACCAAACAGCCGTGGCTTTCGCCATAATCGGTTTTGCCATGTCACATGCTCCTTATGCATATCGTCAACCATATCTTCCCCGTCGCCTGAAATAGGCTGCCTTGGCGGTCAAGGCGGTTTCCATTGTAGGGGAACTTGAAGCGTATATAGTCGGGACCAAGCAATAAGGAAAGACCCATATGCACAGGTATTTGACAGCGTTTCTGATCTGGTTGACGGCGACACTGCCTGCGCTATCAGAGGGCGAAAAAGCGGGGCAGTTTGATTACTATGTCATGGCGCTAAGCTGGTCACCCAACTGGTGCGCCCTTGAAGGCGATTCCCGGAATTCGCCACAGTGCGAAGCACGCCACGATCATGGGTGGATCCTGCATGGGCTGTGGCCGCAATTCCACCGCGGTTTCCCGTCTTATTGCCCTACAGCGGAACGCCCCCCGTCACGCGGCATGACAAACGCCATGGCAGACACTATGGGCACCGGCGGCTTGGCTTGGCATCAGTGGAAAAAGCACGGCACCTGCACAGGTCTAAGTGCCGCCCAGTATTATGCCCTGTCCCGCGAAGCTTACGCGACCGTGACCCGTCCGGAGGTGTTCCGCAAACTGACCAAAGACGTGAAACTGCCAGCCTCTGTTGTCGAAGACGCGTTCTTGAAAGCGAACCCCACGCTGGAACGGGACGGCGTGACCATCACCTGCAAGCAGGCACATATCCAGGAAGCGCGCATTTGCCTAAGTCGGGATTTGAAACCCGTGCCTTGCGGCCAAGACGTGGTGCGTGATTGCAAAATGAAAGACGCGTTATTCACTCCGGTTCGGTGAATGGCTCGGTTTCCAGCCTGGCGCTTTCACCAAGTATCCCCAGACATCCCCCCATGTCTGGGCAGATTTGACATCACGCATCAGGCCCGGAAGCTCTGAAAACCACACCCGCAAAGGATTGCGGCTATCGAAATCGCGTTTTAATCCATAGCGCGGTGTTTCCTCTTCCGCTTGGAATGTCCCCCACAAACGGTCCCACACGATCAAAATACCACCATAGTTGCGATCCAGATATTTATCATCTGATCCGTGATGCACACGGTGGTTTGAGGGTGTGTTAAAGATACGATCCAACGGGCCTAACCTGCCGATCGTTTCTGTGTGAATCCAAGTCTGATACGCCAGCACAATTACAAGTCCGAAGAAAATCAATTGCGGTGGGAAGCCGACAAAAACCAACGGCAAATGCGCAATCAATGACCACAGCCCTTCCAAGGGACCAAAACGAATACCGGTGATGATGTTGTAATCGCGCGATGAATGATGAACCGCGTGCTGCGTCCACAGCAAGCGCACCTGATGGGCGATGCGGTGTTCCCAATAGTATACGATGTCTGCTGCAAGTACGACCAACGCAACGCTCCACCATGTTATGGGCATTACCCAAGGCACAAACGCATCGGACAGCATAAAGAAGGCCCCGTAGCCCGCGGTTAGAATGGTCACCTCCACCAAAATGGACGGGATCTGTGTTGATGCGCTTACCAACATCTCAGCAAAGGTTCTGCCTTTATGGGATCCTTTAAACAGCGTCTCAGCGATTTCGATCAACAGGATCAATGCGCCAAGCACTAAGAATGCATCATCAATCTGGGTCGAGAGTTGTGCCAATGTCTCGGATGTCATGGGCCATTGCCTTTCAAAAGTGTGCGCCACGCAAAAGCGGCTGCTTGATTTGGGGTCGCGGCGCCGTCCTGAACCAGCTTCCAGGCGGCATATATTAAATGTGTGTAGGCTTCGGCTATCCAGGCGGTTGGAAGATTAGGGTCAAACCCGCCTTCCGCTTTGGCCTTGTCGATGTCGCTGAGCAGGCTTGCGTCTTCAGCTGCGTATGCCTCTTGCAATGCAGCATCTGCTTCAAAAATTGCAGTTGCCAGAAACATCTGTCGGTTGGCCAAAGGCAGGATTGCACCCAGCGCCCATTCCAAGCCTTGCATGTAGCTTGTGGCGTTTTCGGTGGCCTGCACAACAACAGCATCAAGTTCGGTCAAAGCTGTTTTGGCAAGCGTGTTCAGAAGCGCATCGCGGGATGGATGATGCCGGTGCAAAGTCGCCCGCCCGACACCGGCATGCTTGGAAACGTCGGCCATCGATGCCCCGGCATTTGCGCTGAACACGGCAAAACCGGCTTCGATGATTGCTTGTTCGGTTGTGAGTTTAAGCGCCTTCATGAGACATGTATGTCTCATATGAGACGCAATTTGCAAGATTGATTTTTCACAATCGCAAATTTTCGCCGGACCCCGGACATGCATTGCGCTTTTCTTTGGAAAAACAAGCAACAAAGAAAAACAGCCCGCCTTAAGGTTTGACGCTTAAGACGGGCTGCGGTGTTTCAAAGTACCAAAATGTCTGGACGTTTCAGCCGCCAGCAACGCTTAGAACAATTTTCCCAATATGCGCGGAGCTTTCCATGCGCGCATGTGCCTTCGCCGCATCTGCAAAATCAAAGGTCTCGTCCATCACGGGCTTCACTTTGCCGGCCTCGATCAGGGGCCACACAGCTTCTGCCAGATCCTGGGCAATACGCGCTTTCGCAAGGTCGCTTTGCGGGCGCAAGGTGCTGCCTGTGATCGTCAATCGCTTCATCATCATCAGCGCAAAGTTCAGTTCCACCTTTGGCCCTTGCAAGAATGCAATCTGTACCAGACGCCCGTCTTCGGCCAAAGTGGCTACGTTACGCGGAATGTAATCCCCACCAACCATATCAAGGATCAGATTGGCGCCACCTTCGGCCTTCATGACTGTCGCGAAGTCTTCGTCGCGGTAATTGATTGCCCGCTCGGCCCCAAGCGCCACACAGGCTGCGCATTTTTCGTCGGAGCCCGCTGTCACAAACACCCGTGCGCCAAAGGCGTGCGCCAATTGGATGGCTGTCGTACCAATCCCGCTGGATCCACCGTGAATCAAAAACCGCTCACCTGCTTTTAATCCACCCCGCGTGAAGACGTTGGACCATACGGTAAAGAACGTCTCGGGCAGGCAAGCCGCTTCTTTTAACGATAGGCCCGCAGGCACAGGCAAACAATGCGCCGCAGGGGTCGCTACGTATTGCGCATATCCACCACCGGGCAGCAGGGCGCAAACCTTGTCGCCCACAGCCAGACCGCTCACACCATCGCCTACGCTGACCACTTCACCGGATGCTTCCAGACCGGGCAAGTCGCTGGCCGTCGGAGGCGGAGCATACATGCCAGCGCGTTGCAAAGCGTCCGGGCGGTTCACCCCAGCAAACGCCACTTTCAGAACAACTTGGCCATGGTCTGCGACAGGCATAGGCCGCGTCGTTTCCTGCAAGACCTCCGGTCCGCCAGGTTTGGTGATTTCTATCGCACGCATTGTGGTGGTCATGGGTGATCCTTTCGCTTTCCCCCTGCGTATCAGGTGCATCTGCCATGGCAAAGCCGCAAAGGAGCATCCTTGCTCGTCTTCGCCCTCACGTTAAACTGCCTTATCGTTTTCCCACTGACCTACGCATTGCTCACCAACAATGCCGGCATGGACGCAAACCAGATCGCCATTGTGTTGTTTACACTACAAATCGTTTACAAACTGGCCACGGTCGTGGCTGTCGGGCCAGGCCACGCTGTGGTGCAAGCACACATCTTTGTCGTTGTGGTGTTGGGAATCACATTGATCACCCTACGCACTTAGTCACGCGGGCTGGTCCAGCTGCCGGGCAAATCAATATTTGGCATCCGCGTCGGCGCTTTTATGTGGCTTAAAAGCCAATTGGGGCCAGCCATCAGCTTGCTAAGGGTCGGGCTGTCGCGCACATGGGCTTTCATCTTTTCGATCTGCATCACGTCGTCAATACGCCGATCCAAAAAGTCCCACGTCGCTGCGTTGTCGGGACTGTTGTCACCCAACCAATACAGAACTGTCGCACTGTAAACACCGCTTAATGTGGCACGTTTTGTGTACCAGTTCACGTCGTCCGACATATCGCCAAGCGTCGTCCAGATATGATCCGCAGTGCCCCACACCAGCTTCGCACCATCCGCCGCATGCGTGGGCAAAGCAAACAAAGTGGTACCGCGCCGCACCGCCTCTTTGTCCGTGACAGCTTCAATCCGAAAACGAACACCGGCTGCAATCTTGTCGCGAAACTTCATGTCGCTTAGGTCTTCTGTTTTCAACCGCTCAACCATCACCGCATCACCACGGTTGTGGTAGGCAATGGCCAAATCAACGGCCCCACGTGGACACACCGCCCGCGCCATCGGCGATTCGACATCTGCATCCCGCACCGCCGCCTGAAATGTGGCTTCAGACCAGCCATCAAAGGCGACATGCATCAATGCGGCATCCAAAAGCTGCGATTTTGTGGTCTCATAGGGGGTGGTCATAGGACTCTCCTGCGCATTCCAAGCTATATACTAGACAATATAGGTCTGGTTTGCTATTGGCCAACTTCCTGCAAATCCTTGCAACTTCAAACTAGAAAGGTGGTGAAAACCACATGCAGGTTAGTGTTCGCGATAACAACGTCGATCAAGCGCTGCGCGCCCTGAAGAAAAAACTTCAGCGCGAAGGTGTGTTTCGTGAAATGAAGCTTAAGCAACATTTCGAGAAGCCGTCCGAGAAAAAAGCACGCGAGAAGGCCGAAGCGATCCGCCGTGCCCGTAAATTGGCACGCAAGAAAGCACAACGCGAAGGTATGATGTAAGTCAGCCCCGCATTGTCGGAAATTTGAGACCCCCCGCTGAGTGATCGGCGGGGGTTTTCTTTTATCCGCGTTATACTGGGCGTTCATTTGCCTGCGCTCTTTCAGCGCGAAACAGCCGATTTGGTCACTTTTTCAAAACGGCTGGACGCTGCCGATGGTGAACAGCGAAACAGGCTTGGTTCAGCCCATTCCGGTTCCATCTCCTCGATCCTCTGGCCAGCTTGCAAAGCGCGACAGTAGCACTGGCACGCAGACAACAATGGAGAACCAAATGTCTAAAGCAAGTTTGTTTGAACAGCAGATGCTGGAACTGATCAACGAAGAACGCACATCCCGTGGATTGGATCCCTTGCAGTTGGAATTACGGCTGAACGCATCCAGCGAAGACCACAGCGAGTGGATGTTAAACAGCGACGTCTTTTCACACACTGGCAGCAATGACTCAAGCCCGGGTGACAGAATGCGGGATTCGGATTTCGAGTTCAGCGGGAATTGGACCTCGGGCGAAAACATAGCCTGGCAATCAGAGCGCGGAAGCACAGGGATTTCAGACGATGTCGAGAACCTGCATGCCGGTTTAATGAACAGCCCCGGACACAGAGCGAACATTTTAAATCCCGATTTTGAGGTCATCGGCATCGGCATCGAGCGCGGCGACTACAAAGGCTATGATTCCGTGATGGTCACCCAGAATTTTGCCGCAACTGATGCGCCTTTGCGCATTGACGGCGGCACGACACCCCCGCCGCCGGACCCGGAACCCGAAGACAACATGCCCCCCGTTGCCTGGCTGAACCGTTTGACCTTTTCACCCAATGAATGGTTGGACGCTGGCAAACTTGTAAAATTTCGCGATGCTGATGGTGATGCCCCGACCAAGTTTATGGTGCGCAACAAGTTGGATGATTTCAAAATCCAGATCGACGGTCGCACCTTTGATGATCCCGGCACCTACCGCATCGACGCCGACGACATTGAAAGCCTTCGTATCACAGCCGACAGCATGGGCGATCGCGGGAATATGAAAATCAGAGCACACGACGGTACCGAATGGGGAGACTGGGACAGCTTCAGATTGCGTACCGTCGCCCCCACAGAACCAGCTTCCCAGGACAATGATCCTGTCGCATCACAAGACGCGGCAGCACCGTTTGTTGCCGCAGAGACCATGGCTTTGGATCAATTGCGCGATTTCGATCTGGACGAGTACATTGTTCCCCAAGATCAGGATGTGTTCCTGATGGCGTAAACACTGCCCATTGGGTAGACGTAGCTCCCCCGCTGGGCCATCAGCGGGGGGGTCTTTTTCTCCGCTTCCCGTGAATCTTTCTGGCCGCCGTGCGTTGTGACTGTAGACCAACAGAAAGCAACCCATGGAACCTGTCAAAATCCTGATCGAACAGCTTGAGCAAATTTTGCGTGCTAGCATCGAAATGATCCCGCAAATTGCTGTTGCGGTCGTCGTGCTGGTGGCTGTTTGGGGTATCAACCACTTGGTATATTTCATCTTTGGCCGCGCGCTGACCCACACGAAGTTGCGTCAAAGCCTCAAAGACTTGTTTTCTTTGCTGATCACTTTGCGATCCGCGAAAGCCATATCCGCCGCACGGACGGGCAGATTGGGGCACGCGCCGCGTCACTGTGATTTGCGGTGTCGCCTATGATGAGGATGTCGACGCAGCCCGCGACGTCATCGCCACAGCTGTCTCAACCTGCGACACTGTCCATCAAGACGACAAGCCGATCCAGATCGTCGCGCTAGAGTTCGCGGAGTCTTCCATCAATTTCGAGGTGACGTGGTGGACCGGATCAAAACCGGTGGAAGTGCGCCAGTCGCGTGATCAGGTGGTTGCCACTGTCAAACGCGCCTTGGACGATGCAGGCATCAAAATCCCGTTCCCTTACAATCCACGCCACTCAGCGAAAATTAGACAGGCAAGGCCGTTGTCTTGAACACCGTGCGCAACGCGAAACTGGACTGCATCCCCTGCACCCCAGGCAAACGGGCCAAGTGCTGGCGGTGAATGCGCGCGAAGTCTTCGGTGTTTTCGGCCACGACCTTAAGCAAATAGTCAGCCGTTCCCGCCATTAAGTGACACTCCAACACATCAGGGATGCGGCGCACACTTTTCTCAAATGCGTCCAACACGTCATCCGCTTGCCCCCGCAGCGTAATTTCCACGAACACAGTTGTCGGCACGCCCAGTTTTCGCGCATCCAACAAGGCAACATAGTCCTTTATGTACCCGTCCGTTTCCAACCGTTGCACACGCCGGTGACACGCAGATGCTGACAAGTTCACTTCTTCGGACAGGTCCGCATTGGACATCCGCCCCTTGCGTTGCAGAACAGTTAGGATGCGACGGTCTGTTGTGTCCAAGCTCATATGCGCAGATTCCTTCGATTAATCACAAAATTATTAACACAATCTTCGACAATACCCCACCCAAAAGGCCAATCTTCCGTATCAATTTGCGCATCTACTTGCCTAATAATTAGGCAGTTCAAAAAACCCAACGAGGAACGCACATGCGTATCGGCTGCCCAACAGAGATCAAACCCCAAGAATATCGCGTCGGTATGACGCCCAATGCTGCGCGCGAAGCCGTCGCACACGGCCATGCCGTCGTGATCCAGACGAATGCGGGCGCAGGTGCTGGCTTTCCGGACGAAGACTACATCGCAGCAGGCGCGGAAATCGCAGCAACAGCAGAGGAAATCTTTGCTTCGGCAGATATGATCGTGAAGGTAAAAGAACCCCAAGCAGGTGAGCGGAAAATGCTGCGCGAAGGCCAGCTATTGTTTACATATCTGCACCTTGCCCCCGATCCAGAGCAAACGCACGATCTGCTGGAATCAGGCTGCACAGCCATCGCATATGAAACCGTAACTGACGCCGCGGGCGGCTTGCCGTTGCTGGCCCCGATGTCCGAAGTCGCAGGGCGCCTGGCCCCTCAAGTCGGAGCATGGACTTTGCAAAAAGCCAACGGCGGGCGCGGCGTTTTGATGGGTGGCGTTCCAGGTGTGGGTCCTGCACGTGTGGTCGTCATCGGCGGCGGCGTGGTCGGCACGCATGCGGCGCGCATCGCGGCGGGCATGGGCGCCGACGTGACCGTGCTGGACCGGTCTTTGGGGCGCATGCGTTACCTCGACGATGTGTTTGGCGGGCAGTTCAAAACAAGCTACGCCAGCGCGGGCAACACCATCGAATTGGCCCGTGAAGCCGACATGATCATCGGCGCCGTGCTGATCCCGGGCGCTGCGGCCCCCAAGCTGATCAGCCGCGCACAATTGTCCGAACTGAAACCGGGGGCAGCCCTTGTGGATGTGGCGATTGATCAGGGCGGGTGTTTTGAAACGTCCCGTGCCACCACGCATCAGGACCCGATTTATGATGTGGATGGCGTTATGCATTACTGCGTCGCCAACATGCCGGGCGCCGTTGCGCGAACTTCGACCATTGCCCTTGGCAATGCCACGATGCCGTTCATGCTTGCTCTGGCCGACAAGGGCTGGCGCCAAGCCTGCGAAGATGATCCACATCTGCTTGCTGGTTTGAATGTGCATGCAGGCAAGCTGACCTATTTTGCCGTTGGCAAAGCCTTGGGGCTAGACGTGTTGTCGCCGCAATTGGCATTGAAAGCCTAAGTTGCACCGTCGGTGTGCCCCAAAAATTTGGGGCGCATCGCACGCAGATGTATGGCTGCGAACCCCATAAAAGCCTTTATGCGTGGAACATCACGCACATCGGGATGGGTCAGAACCCAAATTGCAGGATAGTCAAACGGTGCAATTCCAGGCACCCGCGCAAGATTTGGATCACTGTCGCCCAGAAAACATGGCATGCGCGTGGCTCCCATACCTGCACGCGTGGCCCCGATCGCTGCAACCATATCGTCGACAACAACCGTCACACGCCGTTTCGGCCAAGCGCTGCGAATTTCTGCAGGCAAGCCCGGCCAATGCGCAAACCGCACCCAATCCAAAGTCGTAATGCTTGGGTTCCCCAAACCCGCAACTATTTCTTTGCTCGCATAAACACATGCCTTCTGGGGACCAATCCGGATGCCGACAAGTGTTTCCGTTGGCTCGTCCGCGATCCGAAAGGCGATGTCTGCTTCGCGCCTTGCCAGGTTCAACGGTGTGTTGCTGGCGATCAATGACATGTCGATGTTGGGATGGGTTTGCGAAAATGCTGTAAGGATCGGCGCAAGCACGCGTTCAATAACCAGCGACGGGGCCGTGATAATCAAAGGGCCACTCAACGATCGGTCGCGCCCCGCAAGCGTACGACTAAGATCAAGCTGCGCAGCTTCCATTTTCTCTGCCGCGTTTGCGGCTTCCAGTCCGGCGACTGTCGGCGCATACCCTTGTGGCAGGCGATCGAACAGGCGTGCACCCATCACATCCTCAAGCGCTGCGATCCGTCGCGATACAGTCGCGTGATTGACGCCAAGGACACGCGCCGCGCCGCTTAACCCGCCTTGGCGCACAGTCTCAAGGACATGTTTCAGATCATTCCAGTCGGTCATAACCTGATTATTTTTGCACATTGCAGGCGCAATGTTGAGCACTTTTGCACGTAAAAGCCAGGCCTTACTTTCGGATCACATCACAAAAGGAAGATCCAATGGCGACCCACGCAGTGTTTACACTATCCCTAACCAATCCTGACAGATTGGCGCAGTACCGCGAAGTTGCAGCGCAAGCGCTGGCCAAACATGGCGGGGCTGTCGTGCAAGCGTCTGGTAGCATCACGCGCCTGGACGGAGACCAAGACACGCCAACGATGGCCGCAGTTCTGAGTTTTCCTGATGCAGATGCGGCACTGGCCTGGCATGCAGACCCAGAGCTGGCTGAGACACACGACTTGCGTCGGGGGTCCGGCAATACAAACCTTATCCTTCTGGGATAAAGTAAAAGGCCCGCAGGACAGTCCGGCGGGCCTTTCGGTAGATCATTTAAAAGTTCATTACTTCTTCAAAGCAACCAAGATATCCGCCAACAGCTCTTCTTGCGTCGGGCCTTTTGGTGCTTCCGGTTCTGGCGCTGCCTCTTCTTTCTTCTTCATCTTGTTCACGGTGCGCACCAGCATGAACACCACAAAGGCGATGATCAGGAAGTTGATGATGGCCATGATGAAACGACCGTAGGCAAACACAGCCGCACCTGCTTCTTCCGCTTCTGCGATAGATGCGTATTCACCGTCACCCAACAAAGCATACATGCCGCTAAAGTCCACGCCGCCCATGAACAGGCTGATGATAGGATTGATCAAGTCAGCAACAAGTGACCCGACGATCGCTGTGAAGGCAGCACCGATGATGATCCCAACAGCCATGTCCATGACATTGCCTTTGGCAATGAAATCTTTGAATTCTTTAAGCATTTTAGTTCCCTCGTTTTGTCGAAATGGCCGTCGTCTTTTTGTAAACGTTCGCCTGCGCACATGGCCTAGCACATCTTCGCGCCTATTGAAGACTGTTTTTACGGGGGAAACTGACTAGTTTTGCCTCATAATTCATCAGGAGAACACGATGACCGACCTTAGCGCATTTCCGATCACCAAAAAGTGGCCCGCACAAGATGCAAACGTCTTGCAGCTTTATTCCTTCCCCACACCCAACGGGGTGAAAGTGTCCATCGCCCTTGAAGAAATGGGAATCCCCTATGAGGCGCACACAGTGACGTTGTCCGATGCTGACGTAAAAAGCCCCGAATTCCTGTCACTCAACCCAAACAACAAGATCCCCGCTATTGTTGATCCGGATGGCCCGGATGGCGCCCCCTTCGGGTTGTTCGAATCTGGTGCGATTTTGATCTATCTGGCTGAAAAGTCTGGAAAGTTGATCGGCAAAACCGCAGCGGACAAAGCCAAGATTATCCAATGGGTCATGTTCCAGATGGGGGGCTTGGGTCCGATGTTCGGGCAATTGGGGTTCTTCAGCAAATTCGCGGGATCCGAATGGGAAGATAAGCGTCCACAACAGCGCTACATTGACGAAGGCAAACGGCTACTTGCAGTTCTGGACAAAGAACTGGACGGCAAAGACTGGATCGCAGGTGACTATTCCATCGCAGATATTGCGATTGCACCATGGCTGGCCGCTTTGGATTTTTACGGAACCAAAGAACTTGTCGCATGGGAAGACCACAAAAATGTCGTGGCCTACCTCGATCGCTTTCTGGCCCGCCCTGCCGTCGTCAAAGGGCGCACCATTCCGCCGCGCGGTTAAGCGGGCAAGGCACCTGTCAAAACATAGCGGAGGATCTGGACAACCTGGGCCGGGTCCTCTGCAACCGCCAACGCGGCAGCATCGACTTCTTTCAGAGCATGGGCGTGATCCGCACCGTGTAGCACGATCAGGGATTTGCCCAGCGCTGCCGCGTAGCCCGCATCAAACGCGGCGTTCCATTGTTTGTACTTTTCGCCAAAACGCACCACCACGACGTCCGCATCCTCGATCCCTTTGCGGGTGCGAATAGCGTTCATTTGTGCGCCCTTGCAGTCATGCCAGAACTTGTTCGGTTCGTCCCCAAGGATCGCCACACCGCAATCATCTGACGCTGCATGGTCCGTCACAGGGCTGTTGAACGCCACATCAAGGTCACTTGCGCCTTGCGTGATCTGCTCGCGCCAATCGGTATGGATTTCACCGGAAAGATATACGTTCAACATGCCATGTCTCCTGTTTTGAAAGGGTCAGCCGCGCAGCACGCCGCCGGTGGCCTTGATCACTTTTTCAATCACCTTTGCACCAACCGCTTCGATGTCCGCATCTTTCAGTGTGGCATCCTTTGGTTGCAAACGCACAGTAATGGCCAAGGATTTTTTGCCTTCGCCCAAGCTGTCGCCGATGAATTCGTCAAACACACGCACATCATGGATCAGCGCTTTGTCGGCACCGGCGGCGGCATTGACCAGCGTCAATGCTTCGACGTCCGCGTCCACAACAAATGCGAAGTCACGTTCTACTGCTTGCAGGTCACTGATGGTCAATGCGCCTTTGTTGGCTCCGGCTTTGCGTGGCAACGGAATCTCGGACGGCCATAGGGTAAAGCCCATTGCAGGGCCTTTGATGTCCATCGCTGCCAGTACTTTTGGATGGATTTCCCCGAATATACCCAACACCTTTTTAGGACCAAGGCAAATTTTGCCATGGCGGCCCGGATGCCAGCAGTCGGGTGCGCCGCGCATGATTTGTACTTTTGCAGGCGCCCCCATGGCGGCCAAAACGGCCTCTGCGTCGGCTTTGATGTCAAAAACATCGACGTCGCGCGATGCGCCATGCAAGTCTTTGGGGCCTGTGCGGCCCACCAGCAATCCAGTGACTAGATTGTGTTGTTCGCCCGGTTCGCCCCCATGAAATGCAGGGCCGACTTCGAACAAGGCCACATCTTGAAATCCACGTGCCTGATTGCGGGCCGCGGCCTGCAAAAGCCCCGGAAGCAGCGCGGGACGCATGTGGCTCATATCTGAGCTGATGGGGTTTTCCAGCATAGTCGCGTCATCGCCGCCACCAAACAAAGCCGCTGAGGCCTGGTCGATGAACGTATATGTTACACATTCATTATAACCCAAAGCAGCAGCGGTCCGGCGCGCCATTTGTTCGCGGCGCTGCATAGGTGTCATGACCGGCTTAGACACACCATCCGTCAAACGTGGCAAAGGCACGCCTTTCAGCTTGGTCAATGACGCGATCCGCGCCACTTCTTCGACCAGATCGGCCTCACCTTGCACGTCAGGCCGCCAGCTTGGGACATGCGCCATATCACCTTCCAAGCGGAATCCAAGGGCGGTCAAGGTCTGGCGCTGGGTGCTTTCGGGAATAACCATGCCCACCAAAGATTGCACGCGTGCTGCGTCCAGCTTGTAAGCCCGCGCTGTGTTCAGGTCTTTGCCAGCAACAACAACTTCAGAAGCTTCGCCGCCGGCGTGATCCACGATCATGCGCACCGCACGTTCCAGCCCTTCGTAGGTGAAGGCAGGGTCGATGCCCCGTTCAAAGCGATACCGCGCGTCCGAGTTTATCTTGAGGGCGCGGCCTGTGTAGGCGATTTGAACCGGATCCCAATAAGCGCTTTCGACAAAGACATTCACAGTGTCTTCGGTGCAGCCGGTGTCGAGCCCCCCCATGATACCTGCAATGCTTTCAGGACCAGTATCATCGGAAATGACCATTTGACCCGCTTGCAGCGCGTAGGATTTTTCATCCAAAGCGATCAGCGTTTCATTGCCTGTGGCACGGTGCACACGCAGGTTGCCTGCAACTTTATCTGCATCAAAGACGTGCAACGGGCGGTTGCGATCATACGTGAAGAAGTTGGTCACATCGACAAGGAAAGAAATCGGCCGCAAGCCGATTGCCCGCAAGATATCCTGAAGCCATGCCGGGGACGGGCCGTTTTTCACGCCTTTGATCAAACGGCCATAAAAGACCGGACAGCCATCGCGCGTGTCCTCGTCGATGCTGACCTGAATGTCCGACGCAAAGCTGGCAGGCACATATTCCACGTCACGTGATTTGAGTGTGCCAAGGCCCCGTGCCGCCAGATCGCGTGCGATGCCTTCAACGCCAAGGGCATCGGGGCGGTTGGGTGTGATTGCGATTTCAATGGCAGGATCGACTTTGGCGGGATCGTGTTCCGCCAGCCAATCAACAAAACGCTGCCCCACGTCACCTGACGGCAATTCGATGATACCGTCGTGTTCATCCGACAGCTCCATCTCGCGCTCTGAGGCCATCATGCCAAAGCTTTCGATGCCGCGAATTTTGCCCACACCGATGGTGGTATCGATGCCCGGCACGTAAACGCCGGGTTTGGCCACAACCACCGTGATCCCCGCCCGCGCGTTGGGGGCGCCGCAGATGATCTGCTTCATGCCTTCATCTGTGTTGACCTGACACACCCGCAAACGGTCTGCATCGGGATGCTTTTCAGCACTTTCGACGTAGCCGATGGTAAAATCAGCCAGTTTCGCGGCACGGTTTTCGACGCCCTCAACTTCGAGACCCAGGTCGGTCAGCGCATAGAGGATGTCATCAAGAGACGCATCAGTGTCGAGGTGGTCTTTGAGCCAAGAGAGCGTGAATTTCATCGCGGGAGTGCCTTTGGGAAATCGAAAGATTTGTCTTCCCTGTGCAATGACAAAGAATGACCTCAAGTGCAAGCAATGGTGCGCTAAAGCGACACCTTACGGGTAGGTAGGCACACGACCCAACAGTTCATCCAGTTGCCGCCCAATCCAGCCGTGCGGGATAAAGTGCCCGCCGGGATGCGTGTCCAGAACCACGCCCGTTCCCATCGCGCAATCGGCCCACTCCGTGCGCTGAAACGTCAGAAAATCAACCACATTGTAGCTGCTTTGCACATGTCCGTCCCCGCAGCCCATCCGCTGGCGCCACAAGGCCACCGGATAGGTCGCGTCCCCGTCTGCCCCGTATTTAAAATCCAGCACATTGTCATTTAGCCCATGCACATGGCGCACATGTGTGGGGGTTTGTGCGCAGTCTTCGCCTTGCGACAGCGTTCCCGAAATCCCCAGCAGGGCACGGACATTCATCTGGCCGCCACGATCACAGGCCACACGCCACGCCATGATCGAGCCGTAGGAATAGCCCGAGATGAAAATGTTATTGCGGTCAATGGGATAGCGTTTGGCAACATCCTCAAGAACGGCCTGTGCAAATGCCACATCCTCGGTTTCCGGGGACCACATGTTCCACGTTTTGCGCAGCCCGTTGGGCGCAATCAGCAACACCCCGCGCCGCCGTGTGGCCCCTGAAATGCGCTGATGTTGCACAGGCAAAGCACCAGTGCGTTGCCAGCCGTGAAAGTGGATCAGAACAGGCATCGCGGTTTCGCCATCCCAATCGTCGGGCTCCCTGACGTGATAGGACCGGTCACCCACGGCGCAGGGCACATCCAAAAGACAATCGCGTTTCCAAGGGCCCATGGCATGGGCAGGCAGTGTGACAAGGGCAAGCAGCAGGGCGATGGCGTATTTCATACGCCTTACATGGCGGATGGTGTTGGGGAAGTCATCTCACAAAATCGTGGCGCCATAAGACGAAACCCTTCACTTGGCGTTCTGATCCAGCTTGCTTTTGACCCGCAGCACCGACGCCATTTGCGCCTGACGAATCCGGGCCTCTTTGCGTGTGTATGTTTCATGGGCATGCAAAAACACCACAAGCGGTACACTGGCCGTGCCGACCGCGAAATATACTGCAAGATTGCCGGAAAACAGAGTTACCACATGCACGACGAAACAAAGCGCTGTGATGGACCGCACGGCCCAACGCGACACTGAAGGTACTTTGCGCTGACACCACGCATAGTAGTCGGAAAAACGAACAACGAGGTAATGCAAAGGCCTACCTACTCAACCCGCCATGCAATGTCGGTGTGTCCAACGCCGCAAACCCGTAGTGCCGCAGCCAGCGCAGATCGCTGTCGAAGAACGCCCGCAGGTCGGGGATGCCGTATTTCAGCATCGCAATGCGGTCGATCCCCATGCCAAAGGCAAAGCCCTGCCATTCGGCCGGATCAATGCCGCCCGCTTGCAGCACTTTGGGATGCACCATGCCAGAGCCAAGGATTTCGAGCCAATCGTCGCCCTCGCCCACTTTCAGCGTGCCTCCTTCCCAAGAACAGCGAATATCGACTTCGGCTGATGGTTCAGTGAACGGGAAGTGTGACGCGCGGAAGCGGATGTCCACGTTATCAACTTCGAAATAGGATTTCACGAATTCTTCCAGAACCCACTTGAGGTTGGCCATGGAAATATCTTTGTCGATCGCCAGCCCTTCGACCTGATGGAACATGGGTGTGTGGGTCTGATCGTAGTCCGCGCGGTACACGCCGCCCGGGCAGATGATCCGCGTGGGCGCGCCCGTTTTCTCCATCGACCGGATTTGCACGGGGCTTGTGTGGGTGCGCAACACGTGTGGCGGGCGGTCGTCGCCTTCCGCGCGGTGCATGTAAAATGTGTCCATTTCGGCACGCGCCGGATGGTGGCCGGGGATGTTCAGCGCGTCAAAGTTATACCAGTCGGTGTCGATGCGCGGGCCTTCGGCCACGGAAAATCCCATCTCTGCGAAGATGGCCGTCACCTCTTCGGTGACTTGGGAAATCGGGTGAATGGACCCACGACGTTGCGGACGCGTCGGCAAGGTGACATCCAGCCATTCAGTGCGCAAACGCGCATCCAACGCGGCATCGGCAAGACCCGCCTTTTTAGCGGCCAAAGCGCTGTTGATTTCATCCTTGAGGGCATTCAGCGCCGGACCCGCTGTCTGGCGTTCTTCGGGAGTCATTTTGCCCAATTCACGCATCTTCAACGCAACTTCGCCTTTTTTGCCAACAGCAGCCAGGCGAATGTCCTCAAGGGCGGCTTCATCAGCAGCACCTGCGATTTGGTCAAGATATTTGGCTTTCAGATCGTCCATGACGGCCCCTCAAATAATGTTGCACTCTGCTAGCGCCCGAGGGTTTTGATTGCAAGCCGTGCCATTACAAACGACAGCCAAACCGTAACCTTTGGTTGACAAAATCAAACGGAAACACAGGATAGGCTGGGTAAACATAAGGGGTAGGCCCAATGCAAGAAGACGATCCATGGGCCCTGACGCCGACCGCATCCAAGACCGATGTGATTGCGCAGACACCGCATGACCCCATGCATTATGCGTTGGACAGGATCACGGATGTGACCCCTTTGGACGGCACCACAGACGAAACAGTGCCCGCCGCACTTTGGCCCGCCGTCTTTGGTCCGTTGCCACAGTCCCCCGATGCGGCAGCACCTGCCAGTTTTGCAATTCTGGATGCGGCCAAGATCACAAACCTGCCTCAGATGTTGGAAGGATCCCGCCTGCCACATCAATGCTTGTTTCAGGGCAAGGCCTTGGAGGATCTGGGGGATGCAGCCCCTTGGATCGTTGCACTGGAAGACAACAACCGGTTTGTGCGGGGCCTGTTCACACAGTCTTCTGCGCCTTGGGATGTTTGGGACACGGACGGCGGCGTGATCTTGCGGTCGTATGAAGACTTGAACAGTTTACGGACCCATTTCCGCAAGTTTACCAAAGTCCGCGACGAAACGGACACATGGATGTTTTTCCGTTTTTGGGAACCCTCATGGGTGGAACGTCTTGCCGAGGTTCTGGACCCAAGCCAACTGCACGCCCTGCTTAAAGGCGTCGAGGCGTTTGGGGCCAAAAGCGGTGAAGACTTTGTTACTCTGCGACCAACCTAGACGCTGGTTCGGTCAATTCCTGAGCATTAAAAAAGGCCAGCCGCGCCTCGGCTGAGTGATCCTGATTAAAGAGAATAGCATCCGTTAACGTCCGCGCCTCAGCGGCATCTGGCATGTCTGCACGTTGCGCCACAAGGATCAGGCCGATCGTGGCGCCGTAAAGCGTGTCGAAACTGGTAAACCCACTTTCAAAAAGCTGATCAATCACAGCATCAAGAGCGTCCCGTTCTTCGGCCCATGCAGGTTCTTCCAATATCACTTGTTCTGCCACACGCCGCTTCAGGCGCACAGTTGCGGTTTCATTCAAAGCGGCCATTTGGGCTTTGGAAATGCGAAACATTTTCTAGACTTTCAAATGCAGGGGCTTCAGCGGCTCAGGTATCCAAACGCCAAGTTCATCAATCGCGGCTTGTGCATTTTCCCAAAACACCCGTTGCGCTGCTGGATCAAGGTTTACCGCTGCCCATCGCAGGATTTGGTCGGCAATTATCTGGTTTTCAACAATAGACAGCTCGTCCAAAGGGGGGAAGTATTCCAATTCATCCTTTGGATTCCACCCATGTCTGGCGCACATTTGAGCGTCCCACATGCTGAGTTTTTCCGGTGCATCGGTGGGAAGCTCTGAATCGCGCATCTCAAGAATGTGGCTGATGGCATCAGGATCATTCACGGCCGCAACCGTCGCGTCAAACATTCCCGGAAAGTAAATCAAAACGCTGGCCCAAGATGAAATATGCGGTTTTTCAGAATGGGTCGCTTCAAAATTGATCCCCAGTTCCAAGAAGCTTTGTTGCTCTTGCGCCGTCCACGCCAAAGGACCATCGGTGAAAACCCAGTCGCGGATATCGGGCAAAGGATTAGGCGATTTCACTGCCGCTTGCCGCAGTCGAAGTATCATATCGCGCAGTGCTGCACGGCACTCCGCCACCCCACGCTCGGACACAAAGCCAAGCTTTTCCCAAAACGGCTCTGTCACATCCATAGAAAAGTAGGCTGCCAAAGTGCCCCAATGTTCGGGTGTTCGGGCTTGTGCGTGTTGTCTAAGGGTCATGGGATTGCCGCATTAAAAGGAATACTCGGCGGGAAGAAGAGCGATGGAATCATACGAATACCGCGATAGATCAGATATCCAATCCCAACAGTAGCGGCCCCGCCGGCCACGACTTTTGCAGCACCACCCGGAGTGATTCCGGGATTCGGATCCACCCATTCAGAGGGTTGTGGTGCAGGGCGTTCCGCCCAGTTTCTCGCACCTGGAGGCGGAGGTCCGCAAAAGTTCTTTTCCAATTTTTTCAATAGCTTGCCAAGTCCGCGTTGCTGATCTGTGATCGCTTTGTGATGTGTATCCCATCCCCGCGTCCCTGGACCACTTGCACCGTTGATTTGCTCGCGAAACCGATGCACGAGACCATGCGTCCCGCCATTGCCTGCGGCACGTTTGTCTCGATTGATGTATTCATCGATCTTTTTGCGAATGGCTTCGCAGATAGTGTTGGGGGGCGGACAGTTTCCGGTTGTACAGGTCATACGCAAATACTCAAAGCTAACGTCGCTAACATGACGCGTTTTGCCGCTAACTCAAGTCAAAATAATTCGTCTCTACAAACGAAAAAGCCGCCCCGAGATACCGGAGCGGCTTTTCAAAGTCGACTTGAGCTTGGCTTAGTTGGCCAAAGCTGCCTGTGCTTGGGACACGATCGCACCGAATGCTTCGGGCTCGTGTACTGCCAGATCGGCCAGAACCTTACGGTCCACTTCGATGCCAGCCAGGTTCAGACCGTTGATGAAGCGCGAGTATGTCAGCGCCTCGTCGTGGGAGCGCACAGCCGCGTTGATCCGCTGGATCCACAGCGCACGGAAGTTGCGCTTGCGGTTATGGCGGTCACGGGTTGCGTATTGGTTGGCTTTGTCCACCGCCTGGCGCGCGACCTTAAAGGTGCTCTTGCGACGGCCGTAGTAGCCTTTGGCGGCCTTGATGACCTTCTTGTGACGGGCGTGAGTGACTGTGCCACCTTTGACTCGAGACATATTGTAATTCCTTCTGGCTTAACGGTCGTAGGGCATGAAGCCCTTGATGATTTTTGCATCTGGCGCAGACAAAGCTGTCGTGCCGCGTGCGTTGCGCAGGAATTTGTTCGTGCGTTTGATCATCCCGTGCTGTTTGCCAGCCTGGGCGCCCATGACCTTACCGGTCGCGGAAACCTTAAAGCGCTTCTTGGCGCTCGATTTCGTCTTCATCTTTGGCATTTCCGTCTCCTGAGTTTGAGTTCGGTATTTGCGCGACTCGGCATGCCATATCGGCCGGACGCGCGGAACGAAGTTGGGCTATAGGGGGGAACGGCATGTGACGCAAGGGTGTTTTGGCCCATGCGCACCCCGAAAAAGAACCCCTGTCGCCACCAAGGGCAGCTATAGGGGGGGGGGCTGCCCGATGAGAGCAGAATAAATCTGGCTTGCACTTCACCTTGAAAGCACCATCAAGCCATCAAAATCTGTACATATCAGCCCAATAGGCTACCAAATGCTGCGACCAGAAACTTAAGTCCCGAGGTGTATTCATGAACCTGACACGTCTTGTTTACTACAGCCAACGCAATCCGTCTGAAAAACTGGACTGCCAAACACTGATCGAAACGTGCCAAACCAACAATGCGCGGCAAAATCTGACAGGAATTTTACACTACAACGGAGACCATTTCTTGCAGGTGCTTGAAGGCGGACGCGTTGAAGTGTCCGCCCTGTACCACCGTATTTCACGCGATTCCCGTCACGCCAACATCATCTTGCTGTCATGTGCCGATGTGCGCGAACGTATGTTTTCAAAGTGGTCCATGGGCTTGCATCAGGGCATGGATGAACGGACCCGCGAAATCTATCTACGCTACTTCTCGACGGATAATGTGAACCCCGAAACGGTGAACGTGGACAGCCTGCTGGACGTGCTTCAGGACATTGCAATCGAATTGGCGCCAACACGGTAAGTCGTTGGCGCTGTGAAACTAGAATTAAACGCGTAAATCGCCGCCATATCACCGGCGGCGTTTTAGCTTTTGTGTCTCTGCTTCGGCACGACGGTTGCGGGCCTCTGCCTCGTTCAAACGGCGCTGCATTTTCGCAAGCGCGGACACGTAGGCTTCGCTGTCATTTGCTTCGATACCGACACCGCGGCGCTGGCCCAAAACAAACCCCAGCACACCAGACAGAATCATCATTCCCGCCCACACCATGATTGTGGTTGTCATTTCAGTTCTTCCCTTCGGTGATGCGGGTTATCTGAAAATCAACGCGGCGGTTTTCTGCATCCTCTGACGCATCCCCCTGAGCAAATGGCAATTGCGACCCAAAGCCCATCGGTTCAAAGTTGTCGACCAACAGATCAAGGTCCGCCAAAACCGCGAGCGCACTGTCGGCGCGGTCCCAGCTGAGTTTCAGGTTGCTGGCCTCGTCGCCGGACGGATCGGAATGCCCGGCCACGACAATATGGGCTTGCGGACAATAGCGTACAGCGATGCCCAGCATCCGCAATGTATCGCGCCCATCTGCGTTGATACCCGTTGAACCGGCGTCAAAGCCGATGACGGTTTGGGCCATAATATCTTGAAGATTATCTACACAGTCGCGTGCTGCCACCACATCGGCAGCTGGTTTCAGCTGTGGGGTGGGTCTAATGACAGGTGCAGGGGCCGGCGCCGGGGGCAAGGCCCCAGGCACTTCCGTCAAGGAAAACGCAAGCGTCGTATCGGCACGTTGGGAAATCACAATGTCCTGCGGCGTGGCAAGCGCAGCGGTCGGGTTGCTTGCATTCGTGCTTTCCGCGCCTTCTTGCACAGCGGCGGTTCGGGTAATCGTCATGCTGTCGGTTCCCGACTGCGACCATGCAGTAAATGCCCCGGCACCCAGCAAAGCAAATCCAAGCGCGCCCGCAACATAAAGCACAAAGGGCGTTTTGCGTTTGCGCCCCGACATCACACGCTGAGCCGCCGCGTGGCTTAGACCCGCTTTGCGCAACCGTGCAGTCGCCGGTTCAGTTTTACCCAGCCCTTGTGCCATTTCATCCCCCGATCAAATCAGCGCAGCTTTTTTACGCGAAAAACGTCACTGTCGTGCTGTCCGCGCTTATCTCGATATTCACATTGATCCCCAACAAGGCTGCCGATTCCCGAATAACAGCCTCGTTTTCGCGTAGCGGCAGAAGGCTTTGCTGATCATTCAAGACCAAGGTCAGACCCAATTCACGCACAGTGTGTTGCAACACCGTTTTTAGTCTATGTGAATAAAGGACAGGCTGCATTTAGGGATCCACAATTACATCGTACCATATTTTGTGGTAGCACCTAGAGCTTCAAGGCACAAATCTACAAATGGCTCTTACAGATACTTTTCAAGGCTTTTTCTGAATTCGCGCGCCCAACAAAAACGCATCAGGCCCTAAAGGATCTGGGCCACCACACGCACAAAGGCATTGGGCACATCTTGCAGGCTATATCCGTTGGGCTTTGTCTGGATCGCGTAGATAATCAGCCCACCAGCGATTAAAATCGTAATTGCCGACGCACGAGGCGCCCGCCTGTCCGTTAAGGCAGACAACATCGAAGGGATCGCAAAAATGGCGACAATAATCCCCACGACCAATGCAATATCTGGTTCCATTGTTCGTTACTCCACAATATGTGGGTAACCTACTCTGGATCAGTGTTGAAAATCAAACGCTCGTCACAGGGCGCCACACGCAGAATGTTGGTTGTGCCTGTCACATTGAAAGGGACACCTGCCGTCACAAGGATCTGATCGCTTTCATCCGCATACCCCTGATCGCGCGCGGCTTTTGCGGCGCTCACCACAGCCCCTTTGAAACGATCCATCATGCTTGTTTGTACGCAGTTGATGCCCCAGCTTAACGCCAACCGACGGGCTGTACCAACCAGTGGTGTCATCGCGACAATCGGCACGCGCGGACGTTCCCGTGCTGTCAAAAGCGCTGTGGTTCCGCTTTGAGTAAAGCAGCAAATGGCTTTGATGTCTGTTGTTTCTGCGATCTCACGGGCAGCGGCCACAATACCGTCGGCAACAGTTGTGCGATTGGCGGTGCGGCTGGCTTCGATGATTTGGCGATACGTGCTGTCGGCTTCGACCTCTTGCGCCACATTGTCCATGGTGCGCACCGCTTCGATGGGGTAGCCGCCTGCAGCACTTTCGGCGCTCAGCATGACGGCATCGGCCCCTTCATAGATGGCAGTTGCCACATCAGAGACCTCGGCGCGTGTCGGCATCGGGCTCTCGATCATGGATTCCAGCATCTGGGTCGCCACAATCACAGGCTTGGCCGCAGCACGGCATTTGCGCACCAACCGCTTTTGAATGGGCGGCACATTTTGCACAGGCAGCTCCACACCCAGATCGCCCCGCGCGACCATGATCCCGTCGCTGACAGCCAGAATATCATCAAAGCGGTCCACCGCGTTTGGCTTTTCGATCTTGGACAAGATCGCCGCGCGCCCCTGAACCAACGCACGCGCTTCCTCGACGTCTGCAGGGCGTTGCACAAAGCTAAGCGCCAACCAATCGACACCCAACCCACAGACACATTCCAGATCGGCCTTGTCCTTTTCAGACAGCGCCGCCAACGGCAGTTCCACATCGGGCACGTTGACACCTTTACGATTGGAAATCACGCCTCCGATGACAACGGTGCAATCGGCAAAATCCTTACCGCAGGCCTCGACCCGCAACCTGATTTTCCCGTCATTGACCAACAAGGACGCGCCGGGTTCAAGTGCCGCAAAAATCTCGGGATGCGGCAGGCAAACGCGGGCGCTGTCGCCTTCGGCTTTGTCCAGATCAAGGCGAAATTTTGCGCCTTCGTCCAGCATCTCACTGTCACCGGCAAACACGCCGACACGCAATTTGGGGCCCTGCAAGTCAGCCAGAATACCGATAGTGCTGTTCAAATCCTGCTCGACCTGACGGATGATGGCATGTTTTTCGGCAATTTCCTCATGGCTGCCATGGGACATGTTCAGACGAAACACATCTGCGCCCGCCTCATGCAAGGCGCGGATCATGTCATAGCTGTCAGAAGCTGGTCCCAAAGTAGCTACGATTTTCACGCTGCGCAGTCGTCTCATGATGGGGCATCCTTGCTGTTATCGCTATCAGTTGCAGCCTTATCGCCCAATTCACATTCCGGAGCAACTGCCGTAAACCTCATGGCAGCACCAAGGTAACAGACCCATGACATTTGAACCATTTTTCACCCACGGCGCATCTCGCAGCAACCCTTGGCTGATCACATGTGATCACGCCAACAACACCGTGCCAGACTTTGTGAACGGCGGGGATTTGGGGCTGGCTCAAGCAGACATGCAACGCCACATCGCCTATGACATCGGTGCAGCCGGGGTGACACGCGCATTGGCTGACATACTGGATGCGCCCGCAATTCTGTCGAATTTCTCAAGGCTTGTGATCGACCCCAACAGGGGCATGGACGATCCAACGCTGCTGATGAAACTGTACGATGGCACAATCATTCCGGGCAACAGGACAGCGGACGACGCAGAACGCCAGCGCAGGATCAATGGCTGCTACACGCCCTACCACACGGCATATGAAACTTTGGCAAAGCGTCCCAATACGGTGCTGGTGTCGATCCACAGTTTCACCCCCCAACTCAAAGGTCGCGACCTGCGGCCGTGGGAAATCGGCGTGCTCTATCACACCGACACACGCATGGCCCTGCCCTTGATGGACAGCCTCAGCGCCGCGCTAGACACCCCTGTCGGCAATAATGAACCCTACGCAGGGCACCTGCCCGGCGATGCCATCGATCAGCATGGATTACAAAAGAACCGGCCAAATGTACTGATCGAAATCCGCAATGACCTGATTGAAACAGAGCAAGATCAAGTGAAATGGGCACACTTCCTTGCAGCGCATCTTGTAAAAGCCCGTGCCATGACCAACCTTTGATCCAACTTCATCTCGCAAAACAAACCTCGGGGTCCGGGGCCGCGCCCCGGTCCGACCCCATGCAAAAGGACCGATCCTATGGACCCTCAAACCCAACTCGAACTTGAAGCAGCAGCATTTCGCCGCCTGCAAAAACACCTGATGGAAGACCGCACAGACGTGCAAAACATCGACATGATGAACCTGACAGGGTTCTGCCGGAACTGCCTGTCACGCTGGTATCAGGAAGCGGCCAATGAACGGGGCATCGACATGACAAAAGATGAAGGGCGCATGGCCTTCTACGGCATGACTATGGATGACTGGAAGGCAAACTTCCAAACCGACGCATCAGGCGCACAACAAGATGCGTTCAAAACTGCCTTCAAAGAAAATGTGACAGACAAGTAAGGTGGGGTTCAGCCCATCTCACCAATCTTAAATCGCAACTTTGCGGCTTTCATCCAGATAGATCTCGCGCAAGCGCTTGGACACATGTCCGGGCACACCGTCGCCAATCTGCGCGCCGTCAATCTCGACCACACCGTTCACGAACATCGTGGCCGAGGTAATGAACGCCTCGTCAGCCTCTTTCGCCTCGTCGATGGTAAAGTTGCGCTCTTCCACTTCCATCTGCGCCTCTTGCGCGAAACGTAAAACGGCGGCGCGGGTGATGCCGTGCAGAATGTCGTTGGACAAAGCACGTGTGATGATCTTGTTGCCTTTGACGATATAGGCGTTGTTCGATGTACCTTCGGTCACAAAGCCATCTTCGACCATCCAAGCGTCATCGCACCCTGCGGCCTTTGCCATCATTTTGCCCATGGACGGGTACAGCAATTGAACGGTTTTGATGTCGCGGCGGCCCCAACGTTCATCGGCGATGGAAATCACTTTGATGCCGGCTTTTGACGCGGGGCTTTCGGTGACACCCGGCTTGGATTGCGTGAATAAGACGACGGTACAAGGCGTTGTTTCAGGGTCAGGAAAGGCAAAATCGCGGTCAGCCGGTGCGCCGCGTGTGATCTGCAAATAAACGCCGCCATCCACGACGTCGTTGCGCGTGACCAGTTCACGGTGAACTGCCAGTAATTCATCTTTGGTGATGGGGTTTTTCATGCCCAACTCGCCCAATGACCGCTCCAACCGCACCGCATGCCCGTCAAAATCCACCAGCTTGCCATCCAGGACAGACGTCACCTCATAAACCCCATCCGCCATCAGGAACCCACGGTCAAAGATAGACACTTTGGCTTCGTTTTCGGCAACATATTCACCGTTCAAATAGACTGTGCGCATTGGATTTATCCCCATAGTGTGGCTGACGGCGGGTGCACGCCAGCGGCATCGAATGTCAAAGGTTCATCACGGTCTTCGGCCAGAAGAAGCGGGCCGTCAAGGTCCGTTATCAGCGCACCTTGGGCCACCAAAGTCGCCGGTGCCATCGCCAAAGATGACCCGACCATGCATCCGACCATAACCTTGTAGCCCTCAGCCAACGCAGCATCACGCAGCGCCAAAGCTTCCGTCAAACCACCAGTCTTATCCAGCTTGATGTTCACCACATCATATTTACCGCGCAATTTGGGCAAGCTTGCTGTGTCATGGGCACTTTCGTCTGCGCAAACAGGCACAGGGCGTTCCATACCCAACAAAGCGTCGTCTTCGCCCGCAGGGACCGGCTGCTCAACAAGGGCAACGCCCAAGCGCACCAAATGAGGTGCAAGATCGGCATAAACTTCAGCAGACCAGCCTTCGTTGGCATCTACAATGATGGTGGATTTAGGGGCACCGCGCCGCACGGCTTCCAAACGCGGCATGTCATCAGGCGTGCCCAGCTTGATTTTCAACAACGGGCGAAAGGCGTGCTCGGACGCTTGGGCCTGCATGGCTTCGGGCGTATCCAATGACAAAGTATATGCCGTGATCTCGGGGGTCGGGGCAGACAGACCGGCCAGCTCCCAAACACGTTTTCCGACCCGTTTGGCTTCTATATCCCAAAGCGCACAATCCACCGCATTTCGCGCGGCGCCCGCCGGCAATAGATCATACAACGCCTGGCGGGTCACATCGCCAGGCAATCCCTTGATCTGATCTGTCACGCTGTCAAGGCTTTCACCATAGCGGGCATAAGGCACACATTCGCCCCACCCTTTGTGGGTGCCATCATCCAGATGAACCGTCAGCACCTTGGCCTCGGTGCGAGACCCGCGCGCAATGGTAAACACCTGCGCCAACTTGAAAACGTCATGGCTCACATCAATGCGCATTGTATCCCCCGTTCATCTCGCAAAGAAAACCTCCGCCGGAGGCATCCGGCAAAGGCAGCATAGACCGAACCTTTAAAGTTCAAGCAAACGATCCACCAAAGGCCCCGCCCCAAAGCGGAACGGATCGGTCGCGGGCAGACCCATGCGATCCTCAATCTCTGACAGACAGGCCCGCGCCTCTGCTTCGTCCAGCGCTTTGGTGTTCACTGACACACCAGCAATCTGGCAGTCTGGATTGGCCACACGGGCAATGGGCAAAGCCGTATCACGCAACTGCTCCAAAGAAGGCAACGTGTAATGCGGCAAACCACGCATGTGCGTGCGGGTTGGCTCGTGGCACAAAATCAGCGCATCGGGTTGGCCACCATGAATCAAGGCCATGGTCACACCGGAATAAGACACGTGGAACAGGCTGCCTTGGCCTTCAATGTGATCCCAATGGTCGGCATCATTGTCAGGGGTCAGGTACTCAACAGCACCAGCCATGAAATCAGCAATGACCGCATCCAAAGGCACGCCCTTGCCTGTGATCAAAATCCCGGTCTGTCCTGTTGCGCGAAAGTCTGATTTCAAACCGCGCTTTACCATTTCAGCGTCCATGGACATGGCCGTGTACATTTTGCCACACGAACAATCGGTGCCGATGGCCAACACACGTTTGCCTGTGCGCTTTTCACCGTTGGCGATCGGGTAAGCCACGGAAGGCACACGCACATCATGCAAAGTACGACCATTGACTTTGGCAGCAGCTTGAAGCTCGTCTTCGTCGCGCAACAGGTTGTGCAGGCCAGCAGCCACATCGTAACCCATCTTCAGAGCCTTGACGATCACCACTTTCCAAGCATCGGAAATGATACCGCCACGGTTGGCAACACCAATCACCAACGTCTTGGCGCCTGCGTTCAGCCCTTCTTCCAGCGTCAGATCGGGAATGCCCATATCCGCGCCGCATCCTGGCAGGCGGAACTGGCCAACTGCATTGTCAGGACGCCAGTCCTTGATACCTTGTGCAACTTTAGCAGCCAATTGATCAGGCGCGTCGCCCAGGAACAAAAGATAAGGTGTTTGGATCATAGCGAAGCCCCCACGGTATTAATGAATGTGTCAGTTTCGGGCAATATCGCTGACCTATCACGCAATTCAATTCCAATTCTCAGTCAATACAGCAGTTTTTGGGAGATATCTTCGATGATTTCTTAATTCATTCGAAGATTTTTGCATCTTGGTCGAAAAATCAACGAAACCCTCCGACTCACACAACGTCAATGCTGCAGGTGCAGAATCCCGCTTGCACCCTTCTGCGCAATTTAATACCTGCTTAGGGCAACCCAAGCGCAACAATGTTTCCCACCCGAAAGGCCACAAAATGAGCTTCCGCCTGCAACCCACCCCACCTGCACGCCCAAACCGCTGCCAGCTTTTCGGCCCGGGTTCTAACACCAAGCTGTTTGCCAAAATGGCAGCGTCGGCCGCAGACGTCATCAATCTTGATCTCGAAGACAGCGTCGCCCCCACTGACAAAGACGTGGCACGCGCCAATGTGATTGAAGCCATCAACACAGTTGATTGGGGCAACAAAACCTTGTCTGTGCGGATCAACAGCCTCGACACCCCTTTTTGGTACCGCGATGTCGTGGACCTGTTGGAACAGGCGTCTGAACGCCTTGACCAGATCATGATTCCAAAAGTGGGCTGTGCGGCAGACATCTACGCCGTTGACGCGCTGGTCACTGCAATCGAAGCTGCAAAGGGACGCACAAAACGCATCGATCTTGAGGTCATCATCGAAAGCGCTGCGGGCATCGCCCACGTTGAAGAAATTGCTGCATCTTCGCCACGCCTTGTCGCCATGAGCCTCGGCGCCGCCGACTTCGCCGCGTCTATGGGCATGCAAACGACAGGCATCGGCGGGACACAGGAAAACTACTATATGCTGCACGAAGGCCAGAAACACTGGTCTGATCCATGGCACTGGGCGCAAGCCGCAATTGTTGCAGCCTGCCGCACACACGGTATTTTGCCCGTTGATGGACCATTCGGGGATTTCTCCGACGACGAAGGGTGCCGTGCGCAAGCGCGCCGGTCCGCGACATTGGGAATGGTCGGGAAATGGGCCATCCACCCAAAACAAATCGCAATCAGCAACGAAGTGTTCACACCCTCCGACGAAGCCGTATCCGAGGCCCGCGAAATTCTGGCAGCTATGGAAACAGCCAAAGCAAATGGCGAAGGGGCAACCGTCTACAAAGGCCGCCTGGTGGACATCGCATCCATCAAACAAGCCGAGGTGATCGTGCGTCAGCATGAAATGATCAACGGATAAGTGATTTGCCAAAGGCGCGGATGGCGCGTCCAATGGGGCCTCTACTTACGTGCGAGGCCCCATGCGTTTTCTCATCCTAGTTATGTGTTTCATCCCGCTGTCTCTGCGGGCGGCAGACCTGTCAGTCCGCGACGGCTGGGCTGTGCACAAAACGGATAAACCCTACGCACAATTGGTCAAAGACACGCGTGCATCCGTCAAAGCGCATGGCATGTTCGTGGTCACACAAGCGGGGCCAACCGCAGCGGCAGCAAAACGTGGCATCACAATACCCGGAAACCGGGTGATTGGCGTGTTCAACAACGACTTCGCTGTCAAAGTGTTGGGCACCTCAACTGCCGCAATGATTGAAGCACCCATCAGGCTCTATGTGACGGAAAACGCCAACAAGACTGCTACCCTGTCATACAAGACGCCGACATTTGTTTTTGCACCCTACAAAGAAGATGGCGGAGCAGAGCTGATGACGCTTGCGGAAGAATTGGATTCAATCTTCGCAAAGATCGCAAAAGACGCGCAAAACTAGCGTTTTCTTTTCGCCAAAAATATCCCGGGGGAGACCGCGCAGCGGGCGGGGGCAGCGCCCCTTGGATCCTATCAGGCCCGCGCATCCTTTGGGGATCCCATAACCACATAGGTTGTGATGGCATTCACTTGCGGATGGGCACCTAAAAAGTCTGTGTGAAAAGCTTTGTAAGCGGCAATATCAGCGCATTCAACGCGCAGCAGATACTCGATGGTGCCAGTGATGTTGTGGCATTCTGTGACTTCAACAGCGCGGGACATCGCGCGTTCAAAGCCTTCCTGACTTTCCTTGGAATGATCGCGCAAACCGACCCCGATATAAGCCAGAAAACCTATACCCAACGCGGTGCGATCCAAAACAGCGCGGTAACCGCTGATAAGACCCGTTCGTTCCATCTCTTGCACGCGACGCAAACAGGCAGACGGAGACAAACCAACCCGGTCCGCCAATTCAAGGTTGCTGATCCGTCCATCACGGATAAGCTCTTGCAATATATTCTCGTTTATTTGATCAAGCTTCGCCATTTGTTGCAAAATATAATACAAAATGCGTGGCTTCGCAATTTCAAAGCATCTCAAACAGTAAATAGTTGCGGCATGCAGTATGATCTTTTGACGGCGCTTGCCGGTTTCGCCTTTGTCAGTTCAATCACTCCGGGCCCAAACAACTTGATGTTGATGGCGTCGGGTGCAAATTTTGGATTCACCCGCTCTTTGCCGCATATGGCGGGTGTAGGGTTCGGGTTTCTGGCGATGATCATTCTGGTTGGCCTCGGACTGGGACAGGTGTTTGAAATCTACCCGATCTCCCACACGACCCTCAAAATCGGGTCGGTTGTCTATCTGCTGTATCTTGCATGGAAAATCGCGACGTCTGCACCGAAGGAAACATCGGACCAAACCGGAACGCCGATGACATTTCTGCAAGCATGTGCGTTTCAATGGGTGAACCCAAAGGCGTGGACCATGGCTGTCACAGCCGTAACGGTTTACACGCCCGACACCAATTTTTCAGCGCTGTTGTTGGTGACGGCTGTTTTCGGGGCATTTAACATTCCATGCATCACGACATGGAACCTGATGGGACGCGAAATGGCGCGCTTTTTGACCAACCCCACGCGGTTGCGGATGTTTAACTATTCGATGGCGGCGTTGTTGGTGGCCTCGCTTTATCCTGTGCTCTTTCCCTAAAAGACACATTGCCTCCTGCGCCACTCATCAGCACAGCGTTGCAAAAGGCATCATAGCCCGCCATATAACACCCAACACGGCAGCCAGATCTGAGGGACAGGGCAATGACGCAATATATGGAATTTGAAAAACCTCTCGCTGAGATCGAAGGCAAGGCCGAAGAATTACGGGCTATGGCGCGCGACAACGAAGATATGGACGTCACGGCAGAAGCCGCAGCCCTCGACGTCAAAGCGGCCGCCATGCTGCAAGAGCTGTACGCGACACTGACGCCATGGCGTAAATGTCAGGTCGCGCGCCACCCCGACCGCCCCCATTGCGCCGATTACATCAAAGCACTGTTCACCGAATACACGCCGCTCGCCGGCGACCGGAATTTCGCAGATGATCACGCCGTCATGGGTGGTTTGGCCCGCTTCAACGGCACCCCTGTGATGGTGATTGGCCATGAAAAAGGCAACGACACCAAATCGCGCATCGACCGCAACTTTGGCATGGCGCGCCCCGAAGGCTACCGCAAAGCCACGCGGTTGATGGATTTGGCGGGGCGCTTCGGCATGCCTGTCATTACCCTTGTCGACACCGCAGGGGCCTACCCCGGAAAAGGCGCAGAAGAACGGGGCCAATCTGAGGCCATTGCCCGCGCGACGGAAAAATGCTTGCAAATCGGCGTGCCGTTGATTTCGGTGATCATCGGCGAAGGCGGGTCCGGCGGCGCTGTGGCATTTGCCACGGCCAACCGTGTCGCGATGCTGGAACATTCGATTTATTCGGTGATCTCGCCCGAGGGCTGCGCGTCGATCCTGTGGAAAGATGCAGAAAAAATGCGCGAAGCAGCAGAGGCCCTTCGCCTTACAGCGCAAGATCTCAAGCAACTTGGCGTCACCGACCACATCATCCCCGAACCCTTGGGCGGCGCACACCGTGACTGGCAAAAAGCCATCGAAGCCGTCAGTGTAGAAATTGGCGACATGCTGGCTGAATTGGGCAAAATGAAACCAGCAGAGCTGATCACGGATCGCCGCAAAAAATTCCTGGATTTGGGTTCAAAGGGGCTGGCGGCTTAACGTCCAGAAAATTTCAAATTTTCTGGACCGTTGTCTTTGAAAGACAACGGCTATGGCTCAAACGACGGCACACGCGCTCGCAAGTGATTGCGCAAATCTCCCAGTGGCCGGGCGTCTTCAATCCAGCCCTTGTCCAACGCCAGAAACATCTGGCTCAGGGTGACGATGTCGGACTGCGCGTCCTTCACATCCAAACCGTCAAAGACGTAGGTTGCCCGACCTTGCCCTTGCAGGCTGATGTTCACCGGCGCCACGCAACCACCCAGACAGGAAACCGCATCGACTTCGATGGCGTCACTTAGCCCCGTCTGCTTCAAAGCCCCACGCAAAACGGCACAATCCTGACGCGCAGTGTGACCTTCCACGCGTTCGCATGTGGCACAGACAAGCAACCGATTTTGGGCATCCTTCGACATAGGCGCATTTGCAGCGCCCTGCATCATTGTGTCAACCTGAGATATAGCGAGCGCACCCGTACAATGCAGCCGTGTCATCGGTGATCAGATATAGCGGAATTTCACCAAAACGCCCTGCAAAAGCAGCGTCCTTACCCGCCTCTTGAACAACGATCTCTGCCACATCTTGCCCTAGAATGGCCCGGGCCAACGATCCGTTGAAATACAAGCCGCCAAGCGGCAAATACTGATAGATCATTTCGCGACAAAACACGCCCAAAGCACGCGCAAACAGGGCCTTCGTGGCTTGAGACGCCGGATCACAACCCCGCGTGATCGCCGCAGGTTCAGCCTGAACACCACACAGAAGGGTATGGATTTTTGCCAATCCGGGCCCCGAAAAGCACTGCTCGACCGTTTGGAATTCTGGCGCAGCGGCGCCCAGTTCTGTTTTCAGGATTTGCATCACCCGCACAGGCAGGCTGGCATGACCAAGCTCTGCCTGAAACACGCGACCATCCGCGCTTAGGCTTACATTGAAGCCTGTCGCCACACCAACAACAAGGGCCTGCCCGTCTTGGGCCGCACCACCGCCAATGCGCTGCACAGCCTCTGTCGGCAAAGCCGGCAAAGCATACCCCAAAGCCGCCAGATCATTGATCACTTGCACGTCATCAAAACCCAGCTGACCCTGCAAAACATCCGCATCAAAGCGCCACGCCCCATTTGTCAAAGCGCCCGAACGCCCCGTCACAGGACCCGCAATTGCAACGCACAGGCTGTTTGGGCGTGTGCCACCGCGGTGCGCCAGATACATGGCAACAACGCTTTCGAAACTGTCCATGCGGGCATTGGCGTAATGCATCGTGCTGCCCGCCACAATCTGCCCCTGCCAATACACGGCAAGGCGCGTGTTGGTGCCCCCAACATCCGCCAATAGCGTCGGCGCGTTTTCCATCAGGCAGCGGCCTCGCCTGGCTTTTTGCCCAGAATGATCATGCTGAGCAGCTCATCATCCGTCACGTCGTTCACATCCACGGTGTCGACCAATTGACCGTTCTTCATCACCGAGGCCCGATCGCACAGCTCCATCACATCATGGATGTCGTGGCTGATCAGAAAGATGCCAATGCCGTCGGCCTTCAACTTCTGGATCAATTCGGACACCATCTGCGTCTCGTGTGGTCCAAGGGCCGCGGTGGGTTCATCCATGATCAGAATTCGCGCATCAAAATAAACAGCCCGTGCAATGGCCACGGATTGCCGTTGACCGCCTGACAGCGCAGACACTGGTTCTGCAAATTTCTGGAAATTCGGGTTCAGGCGGTTCATGATTTTGCGAGTTTCGGCCTCCATCGCGTCATCATCCACAAAGCCCAAACCACTGGTCAGTTCACGCCCCAAAAACAAGTTGCTGGCAGCATCCAGATTGTCGGCCAAAGCCAACGTCTGATAGATGGTTTCGATGTTATAGCGTCGCGCATCACGGGGGTTGTTGATGGTGGCGCGTTCGCCATTGATCCAGATTTCACCACTGTCAGCGGCATAGGCCCCCGATAGCATCTTGATCAGCGTGGATTTGCCTGCGCCATTGTGGCCCAAAAGGCCCACGACTTCGCCGGAATATAGGTTGATGGATACATCGTCTACAGCCCGTACGCCGCCAAAGGCGATGGACATGTTTTTCAGCTCGACCAGAGGTGTTTGCTTATTCATTTCCATGTCTCCTTACACTCCAATTTTGCGGCGATAGACGATGTCCAGCCACACAGCAAACACCAGAACCAACCCGACAACCATGTTTTGCAATGGCGCGTCCACATTGGAGGATGCCATGCCCGATTGCAGCGTTTGCAGGATAAACGCCCCGATGACCGCGCCGTAGATGGTACCAAATCCGCCCGCCAGCGCCGTGCCGCCAATGACGGCCGCCGCGATCACGCGCAATTCGTCCAGCAAGCCAAGGCCCACGTCCGCAGAGCCCAAGCGGGCCGATGCGACCACCGCAGAAATCCCCGTCAGTGCGCCCATCAGCGCGAACACTTTGACCGTCAAAAGCCGGGTGTTGATCCCCGACAATTCCGCCGCTTCGGGGTTGCCCCCCGTCGCATAAACGTAACGCCCGAAGCGGGTACGCGTGGACACGATGGTCATCACAACCGTTACAACCAGCAACATCACCACCGGAATCGCTACGCCGTGGTTAAGCACCATCCCGTCCGTCACCTCGATGCCGCGCGCCTCTGCCACACGTTTCACCGCACCTTTCGCCATCTGGTGGTTATTCATAGTCCACACGTAAGATAGGATCAGCCCCGCCGCGAGAATGATCAAAATACCTTCGGCCCATTTGGGTTTCACTTTGAAGCCGTGGGTTTCTTTGCGCTGCCGGCTCAGCAGGATCAGCGCAATAGCCACCACTGCGGCCACCACACCAAACCCCCACGACAGGGTTTCCCCAAGCGTGCCTTCGGCTCCGCCCCCCATCAACTTGAATGTCGGGTCCAAGGGGGCAACGGTTTGCCCTTGGGTCACCCACCACATTGCGCCGCGATAGATCAGAAAGCCACCAAGCGTGACAATAAAAGATGGTACCATCTGATAGCCGACCACCCACCCCTGTGCGGCCCCGATGATGGTGCCCATCAACACAGCGGCAAGCAGGGCTAACACCCAGATCGACCAATGTCCAAGCCCTAGATATTCCGGCAGGACATGCACTTGGAATGCAGCGATTGTCATGCCGATGAACCCCAGCAAGGACCCCACCGATAGGTCGATGTTACGTGTCACGATCACAAACACCATGCCAGTTGCCATGATCGCCACCGACGCCGTCTGGACCGAAATGTTGAACAGGTTGCGCGGCGTCAGGAAACGTCCGCCTGTGATCAGATCAAACATCACACATAATGCTACAAGTGCGCCGATCATGCCCAGAAGGCGTAGGTCGATGCCAAGTTTGGTTAGGAAGTTTTTCATCACGTCACCTTTGGATGTGAGAGGCGGGTGCACAGACGGGATGCGCGTCAACAGGCGCTCACCATAAATGCAAACAAATTATGAGGAGAAGAAGCGAGGTGTCCCCCCGACCTCGCAGGGCCGAGAGGACTGGGAGTGTTTAGTTACAAGCGGCGTTGGAAGAACCCGCGCACAACTTGTCTTTTTCGATCCAGCCCGCGTCGATCACGACGGACAGGTTGTCGGCTGTTACAGGAACCGGCTCAAGGAAGCGGGCCTGCATGGTTGTGCCTGATGGCGATGTCCATTCGGCGGCACCTTCAACGGTGTCGCCTGCGGCCAAAGCCACAGCGGCTTCAGCAGCGGCTGTACCAAGGGCGCGTGCGTCTTTCCAAACGGACACAGTTTGCGTGCCAGTCGCGACACGGTTCAAAGCGGCATGGTCGCCGTCTTGACCGGACACTGGAATGCCTTCCATGCCTTGCGCCGTCAAAGCCGCAACAACACCACCGGCCGTGCCGTCATTCGATGCCACAACCGCATCAACTTTGTTGTCTTGCGCGGTCAGGATCTGTTCCATGTTGCGCTGTGCGTTCGCTGGAACCCAACCGTCTGTGTAGGCTTCGCCGACAATGGTGATGTCGCCTGCGTCAATCGCCGCTTGCAGCACTTCTTGCTGACCGCCACGCAGGAAGTCCGCGTTTGGATCGGTGGGCGAGCCCTTGATCATGACGTAATTGCCTTTTGGCATGGTTTCCAGAACCGCACGGGCCTGCATGCGACCCACTTCGACGTTGTCGAATGTCAGGTAAAAGGCGCGGCTATCTTCGATCAAACGGTCATAGGCAATGACAGGAATGCCTTCGTCGGAAGCTTGCTGCACGGCCGGACCAACAGACGACGCGTCTTGCGCCAGAATGATCAGTGCGTTTGCGCCTTGAGCGATCAGCGATTCAACATCAGACAATTGCTTGCCGGAGGAAGATTGCGCGTCTGCAGAAATGTATTTTGCGCCCGCGGCATCCAAAGCAGCTTTGATAGCGGCTTCGTCGGTTTTCCAGCGCTCTTCCTGAAAGTTTGACCAGCTCACACCGACGACGATGTCTTCAGCCCAAGCGGCTGTGCTCATCAACACGCCTGCTGTGACCGCGATTGCAGTTTTAAAAAGTTTCATGTGTTCCTCCCGAACGATGTCACCCGCTGGTTTTGCAATTTTTCATGCGGGGTCGAATCTGTTGTAGCGAGATTAAATTCGCTTTGCAAATTAAATTGGACACAGCCCTATTTTTTGGTGCAAGCTTGGTCTTGGAAGGCCGATCTGTGTATAACCATCGGCAGGGAGAACGGGCATGGCATTTGGACATCAGCGCGAACAGGGGCGACGTGTGTTGCTTCGCGCCATTGAACGGCACGGACCAATCCCACGCATAGACCTGTCTCAGGTCACGGGCATTTCCCGCGCCACCGTCACAACAACCACCGCAGACCTGTTACGCGAGGGCCTGATCGAAGAGGTGCCCCGCCAAGACGGCGCAGAAACCAGCCGTGGCCGTCCCCGTGTCGATCTGAAACTGCGCGGCGACGCCCATTGTGTCGCCGGGATCAAAGTCTCCGACACGACAATATCTGTAATGCTGTCAGATTTTGTCGGCACCGAATTGGCAAGTCTTGACGTGGACCTGCCCAAAGGCCCGAACGCAGCAGACGCGCTTGCGGATCGCATCGCAAACGTCGTTCAAACACTCGCAGAGTCCATCGGCAAAAATCTGTCTGATCTATCAGGCGTCGGCGTTGGTTTGGCGGGCATTGTCGACGCGCAAAACGGCACAGTCTATTGGTCGCCGTCCCTGAGCGCCCGCAACATCAATTTTCGCGACATCCTATCACTACGCATGGGGGTGCCCGCATTTCTGGACAATGACGCGAACCTCGTGGCCATGGCAGAAAAAAGCTTTGGTCTTGGGCGCGGACATTCCGATTTCATCGTTGTTATCATTGAAAGCGGCGTTGGCATGGGCATTGTATTAAATGACCAAATTTATCGCGGCACACGGGGTTGCGGCGCTGAATTCGGCCACACCAAGGTGCAATTGGCCGGTGCGCTGTGTCGCTGCGGGCAACGCGGATGCCTTGAAGCCTACGTTGCCGATTATGCCATGTTGCGCGAAGCTGCCAGCGTTGGCGCAATCGACCATACCCTGTCCCCCACAAAACAGTTTGAACAACTTTTGGCCGCAGCCAAAGCCCAGGACCCCACGGCAGAAACCATCGTGGCGCGGGCGGGGCACATGTTCGCCTTGGGCCTTGCCAATCTGGTCAATGTCTTTGATCCCGAGCTTATCATTTTGGCAGGCGAGCAGATGAAATTCGACCACCTTTACGCCGAAGAGGTTATCGCCGAGATGCGCAAATCCATCGTTCAAATCGACAAGGCACCGCCTGAAGTCGTCATCCATAAATGGGGCAACCAGATGTGGGCCAGCGGTGCCGCAGCCTATGCGTTGGACTTCGTCTATGACATGGCGGCAAAGGACGTGCGTGAAGATGCAGGGTAAAGTCGCGCTATTTACAGCAGGTATCGCATGGGCCGGGTTTGCCCCGTTTGCGCTGGCCGATATCCGGTTTGCCCCGGTGACGGTGCCCGAACATTTCTATACAGGTGGCTGGGAACATTTTGTCGGGGGTGGCCTTTCCGTTCTGGATTGTGACGGCGACGCAAAGCCCGATCTTTTTGCGGCAGGCGGTGCCGCGCCTTCTGCGCTTTGGCGCAACACAAGCTCCAAGGATGGGATTGCATTTGCCCCCGTCACGGGATTTGCACAACTGTCCGGCGTCACAGGCGCTTACCCGATGGATTTGAACAACGACACCCACCTTGATTTGGTCGTGATGCGGGTTGGCCAAGACACAACCCTTTTGGGCGACGGTCAATGCGGATTCACCCCTGCCCCGCTGCCGGGTGCAGCATTCGAAGACCGCTGGACAACAGCATTTTCCGCCATCTGGTCTGGCGATGACACTTTGCCCAGTTTGGCTTTCGGGCACTACGTGGACCGGTCTGATCCGGATGGCCCCTTCGAGGCATGCGACACCAACCTTCTGTTGCGCCCCGACAGCACGAACAACGCCTACATCGCCACGGAACTGGCGCCGGGGTTTTGCGCCTTATCCATGCTGATCTCTGATTGGTCACGCAACGGCACACCGGACCTGCGCGTCAGCAATGACAGACATTACTACGTGAAAGGTGGCGCAGAGCAGCTTTGGACCTTGGGCGACACACCGCGCCTGTACACGCAAGACGATGGGTGGATCACCCACCAGCTTTGGGGAATGGGCATCGCATCCCGTGATCTGGATCGCGACGGGCTGACAGAGGTGTTTTTGTCCTCGATGGGCGACCAGCGTTTGCAAGAATGGACGGGGCAAGGCGCTGAATTCAAAGACGCACCCTTTGAACGTGGTGCTGCCGCACACCGCCCGTATACTGGCGGCGATGGGCGACCATCAACAGGATGGCACATTGCATTGGGCGACGTACAGAACGACGGCATGGATGATGTGTTCATCGCCAAAGGCAACGTCCAACAAATGCCCGGCATGGCGATGGAAGATCCCAACAACCTGCTGATTCAGGATGAAAAAGGACAATTTTCAGAGGCGGGTCTGACCGCAGGTATCGCCAGCCTGCACCGTGCCCGTGGCGCCTCCCTGACCGATCTGGATGGTGACGGGCTATTGGATCTGATCGTTGTCAACCGTATGGCGACGCTCGAGGTCTATAGAAATACTTCAGCGCAAACAGGGTATTGGCTGAGCGTTGAGGCCCGTCAACCGAACGTGAACACACGCGCCATCGGCGGCTGGATCGAAGTGATGGACGACATGGGGCTGCAAATGCGCGAATTGGTGATTGGTGGCGGACATGCAGGCGGCAGCGCAGGTCCTGAACACTTTGGCCTTGGTGACGCTGAAGGCATAATGATGCGCGTTATATGGCCTGATACGACAGCCACACAGTGGATGGCTGTGCAAACAAACCAACGCGTACGCGTGATGCGCGACGGGGAAACTGCGACGCTGACCCGCTATTAGGGTCTGGTCCCTTCACCACCAGCGCTGGCTGCCCTCAGTCAAAGGGCAATCCACTTGGGACAGACGCAGGAATGCCCAAGGCCCCGCGCAAGCTTTGCACATCGGTCAGTGCATTCAAAAACGCCAGCAGCTGGGCCACCTCCGTGTCAGTCAAATCTTGTGGCTCAAGCTGATTTGCCTGTGAGATACGGGTGACCTCTGCGGTATCCGCCATCACCGCGAAATCATCCTTTCCCAAACCTTCAGGCAACACAGCCTGATCGGTCAAATAGGTTTTAAACGCCCCCAAAGGATCAAGATGATGGCGCACCACACCTTCCAAGGTCGCATAGGCTCCGGCGTGCCCATAGGGCGCTGTGTGCGCAACATTGCGCAAACTAGGCGTACGAAACGCATAGGCATCTGCGGTATTTCCAGTCACACGCATGCGCCCCAGATCGCGTTGGTGATTTTCAAATATAGCCGCTTTGCCTGGCCCGATTTGCGGCATGGCGATTGCGTGAAACTTATGATCGGTCTGGAACAGGCCCGAATGGCATGTGGAACAGCCCGCAGATCCATAGAACAATTCCATCCCCGCCATAGCGTCCGTGTCCATAGCGGCCCCCCGACGCAAAAACGCATCAAACGGGCTGTTCACCGCGCGCCATTCAAAATCTACAAACGCCGCGATCGCATCCGCAATATCCGTGAAATGCACAGCTGTGTCCGCACCTATGATCGGATCAAAAGCGGCGCGATAAGCCGGAATTGCCTCGACCCGCTTGGCCAGAATATCCCAAGCACCGTCCGGGCCGGTGATCACGCCACGCCGGACCGCGCGTGACACATCGTTTTCCCCCAAATGCCCGGCCATTTCATCTGCGGACAAGACCGGAAACATCGTTTGTGCCGACAACAATGACGCAAAACCTTGCTCCATCTCTGCACCCAAGGGTGTGCGAATACCGGACGGGCGCGTGGTGTCGACTTCAAGCCGCCCGTCGTGGAAGAACGATGTGAATTCCGAAGCGCCTATATTGAACAACATCGGTGCATGACGCGGAATCCGCTTTTCCGGCAGATTGTCCGCATCCACTTCGCGCGCCGGCCCCAGCCCGATGCCACCATCGCCGATACCCAAAGACACACCATCAGCGGTGTTGAATTTCGGATGATGGCACGTGGCGCAGGACACCGTTTTGTTGCCCGACAAGATGGGGTCGAAAAACAACAGCTGCCCCAACGTGATTTGCGCATTGTTTGTTTGCGGGAACGATACATCAGGCGTTGGAAGGTCCGCAGCCTGAACGGCGACCACAGCACACGCACTTATCAGAACCGTTGCCAATGCCCTTTTCATTGCAGTGCCTTCATCGCTGAATATCCCTTGCAGTATCGCGCATACCCCTGCGCGTAGGGCTCTACCAAAGATGGATCAGGATGGACCGTCCGCGCAAGGGTTGGTTTTGTCATGATCGTCGCAGGGTCGGCACCCGTTACACCGCATATCGCCAGTCGCGCCGCACCAAGGGCCGCGCCAAATTCACCTTGCGCCGGAACGTCCAGCGGAAGGTCCAGAATGGACGCCAGCATCGCAACCCAATGATCCGATTGTGTCCCGCCCCCAATCGCCAAAAGCCGTTTTGGTGCAGCGCCTGTTGTGCGCAATGCTTCCAGACTGTCGCGCAAGGCATAGCACACGCCCTCCATGACGGCGCGGGTCATGTCATTGCGTGTGTGCGCAATATCCAGCCCCAGAAAGCCGCCCCGCACAGCACTGTCGTTATGAGGCGTGCGTTCGCCGGACAGATACGGCAAAAACAACAGATCATTTGGTGGTTCGGGCGTCGTCCCCAAGGCTTGGGTCAGCTCAGATGGCGTCACGCCCGTGACCTCGCTTAGCCAGTTCATACTGTCTGTGGCCGCCAAAACGACCCCCATTTGATACCATTGCGCGGGCACCGCATGGCAAAAGCTATGTACGGCCGTCTCGGCCATGGGCGCGAATCCGTCCCGCGCGGTCAAAACGACACCAGAAGTGCCAAGCGATACAAAACCGTCTCCGTCTTCCATCGCCCCCACCCCGCACGCAGCAACGGCATTGTCGCCGCCCCCGGCCACAACCTGCACATCCTCCGGCAACCCCAGCACAGCCGCGATATCCGGTTTCACAGTGCCAATACCTTCGGTGCCTTCATAAAGCATTGGCATTTGGTCGCGGCGCATGGCCGTGGCGTCCAGCAGCGTATCGGACCAGTCTCGCGCGCCCACATCCAGCCACGCGGTCCCCGCACTGTCAGACATGTCCGAAGCAGCCACACCGGTGAGCCAGAAATTCATGTAATCCTTTGGCAGCAGAACCTTATCAACCCGTGCAAACAACGCAGGTTCATGTTGCGCCATCCACACCAGTTTGGGGGCTGTAAAGCCGGGGAACACAATGTTGCCGGTCACTTTGCGAAACACTGGATTTGAATCCAAACGGGCCGCCTGACTGTGACTGCGGGTGTCGTTCCACAAAATGCAGGGGCGCAAAACAAGACCGTCCGCGTCCAGTGTTGTGGCGCCATGCATGTGACCAGACATCCCGATGCCCTGCACTTTGGCAAAATCGGACGGATAAGACGCCTTCAGCGCAGCCATCACGGCAATGCAGCTGTCTGTCCAGTCCTTCGGGTTTTGCTCTGACCAACCGCTGTGGGGATGCGACACGCTGTAATTTGCATTGGCGTCACCAATGGTGCGCCCCGCTGCATCAACCAACAATGCCCGCAGGCCCGAAGTGCCCAAATCAAGACCGATAAACATTGCCGCTCTCCTGTGTTTCCAAATGCGTTCCGGCCATTGTGACCCATTTAATTCTAAAGTGAAATTAAAAAGACCCATTCCGCTTGGCGCTGGTCTTTTCGCCTGCGGTGCTTCAATTTGAAAACAAGGGATGAGGTAAGGCACAACAATGACACGCACTGCATTGGTAACAGGTTCGGCAGGGTTCATCGGCTACTTCACAGCCAAGGCACTTCTGGATCAAGGATGGCGTGTCGTCGGGCTGGACGCGATGACCGACTACTACGATGTCCGCCTGAAAGATCGCAGGCATGCCATGCTGCATCAAAATGCAGGCTTTAGCGCAGTAAACGCCCGCCTTGAAACACCCGGGGTGCTGCAAGATCTTTTTGAAACTCATCAGTTCGATGCAGTCGTTCACTTGGCAGCGCAAGCAGGGGTGCGCCATTCTATCGACGCGCCGCGATCCTATGTCGAAGCGAATTTGATGGGCACGTTTGAATTGCTGGAAGCCGCGCGGGCCGTGCCACCAGCGCATATGCTTTTGGCCTCAACATCCAGCGTTTACGGCGCAAACACCCAAATGCCTTACACGGAAGCCGACAAAGTAGACGCGCAAATGTCCTTTTATGCAGCCACCAAGAAGGCCACCGAGAACATGGCACATTCTTATGCCCATCTGTACGATTTGCCGATCACGATGTTCCGGTTCTTTACCGTTTACGGCGCTTGGGGCCGGCCTGACATGGCGCATTTCAAATTCACAAAAGCCATCTTGAACAATGAACCCATCGAAATCTACAACCATGGAAAAATGCAACGGGACTTTACCTACATAGACGATCTCGTACGCGGAATAACCGCCTTGATCGATGCTGTGCCGCCGATGCCCGGGGCTGATCCGATCCAAGGCGATAGCCTGTCTGCGGTAGCCCCCCACAGGGTCGTAAACATAGGCACCGGTGCACCCGTTGCCTTGATGGATTTTGTGGAAGCGATTGAAACAGCCATTGGCCAAAAAGCCACGAAATCATTCAAAGACATGCAACCGGGTGATGTCCCTGCAACATGGGCAGACGCGACTTTGCTCAAAACACTGACCGGCAAAACGCCAACGACCCCGATCCAAACCGGCATCCAAACCTTCGTTGACTGGTACCGCGATTATTATCAGGTCTGATCCATCTTCATCTCGCTAAATAAACCTCCCCCGGAGGGTCCTAAGGTTTGCCACGCACGCATGCACCCGCTATAGCGCGGCAAACCCAACAAAAAGGCACTGCCATGACCTTCGATCGTTCTATCAAAATCGCGCCGTCCATTCTGTCTGCGGACTTCGCCAACTTTGGCGCTGAATGCGAAGCTATAGAAGCACAAGGGGCAGACTGGGTGCATGTGGATGTGATGGACGGACATTTCGTGCCCAACATCACCTTTGGCCCTGCCACCTGTGCCGCGATCCGCCCCCACATCAAAGGGGTCATGGACGTCCACCTGATGATCGCCCCTGTTGATCCCTACATCGAAGCCTTTGCAAACGCAGGCGCGGATGTCATCACGGCGCATGTTGAGGCAGGACCACACATCCACCGCACCATGCAAGCCATCAAAGGGGCCGGAGCCAAAGCGGGTGTCGCGTTGAACCCGGCCACTCCCGCATCCGAGATCGAATATCTTCTGGATATGGTGGACCTTGTCTGTGTGATGACGGTGAATCCGGGATTTGGTGGGCAGAAATTCATTCACAGCCAAATCGATAAGGTCCGGCAGCTCCGCGCCATGATCGGGGACCGGCCCATCCACATCGAAATCGACGGTGGCGTTGATCCAACGACGGCGCCTTTGGTCGCAAATGCGGGCGCTGATGTTTTGGTTGCTGGATCGGCGGTGTTTCGGGGGGGCTCTGTACTAGACCCTGCCCCCTACGGAGCGAACATCCGATCCATTCGTGAGGCCGCAACCAGCATCGAAGTTTAAAACCGGGGCTCTGCCCCGGACCCCGGGATACTTACAGCGAAAAGAAACAGGATCAGTCGAGTTGATCCGCAAATGTTTCGACAAGCTTATGCTTCAGGATTTTACCTGTTGGCGCAGCGGGCAGCACCTTTGCAAACACATAGCGTTTGGGTCTTTTATACCCCACCAGCCGCTCGGATACGAATGCGCCAAGGCTTTCAGCATCCAGCGCTTCAAGATCCGCAAGCTGCACAAATGCCAACACTTCTTCATCGCCGTCTTTGCGCCGCCCCACAACTGCAGCCTGTACGACTTTCGGGTGGTCATTCAGTGCGGCTTCGACCTCGGGCGGGTAGACGTTGAACCCACCATGGATGATCAATTCCTTTGAACGCCCAACGATGTGCAACAGACCCTGATCGTCAATCCGCCCCAAATCACCTGTGTGCATCCATCCATTGGCATCCAGCACTTTGGCGGTTTCCTCGGGGTTCTTGTAGTAGCCTTTCATTATGTGTGGCCCGCGTGTGATAACCTCTCCCACGCCTGCCCCGCCCCCGGGCACGTCTTCGTCAATTCCGATTTCGATGCCAGGCAACGCTGGGCCCACAGATGTGTCGGGATTGCCGATGGGATTGCTTGTGGCGGACGTCCCCGCTGTCGTTTCCGTCATGCCATATCCGTTTTGGATCGCCACGCCATAGAACGCCTCGGCCTCGCGCTTCCATGTGGGATCAAGGGGGGCTGCACCGGAAGACACATAGCGCAGCGTCTCGGACCCCAATTCCTCAAGCCCTTGTTCTTTGGTGTATTGCATCAAAAGCGCATGCATTTGCGGTACGCCTGAAAACAGCGTCACCCCGTCGCGCAACGCCGCATATAACTTTGCCACCTCAAATCGTGGCGCGAGCCGCACAGGCGCCCCGGCATAGACCGCCGCCACCACCACCGAACACAGCCCAAACACATGTGTGGTGGGCAACACGCCATAGATCACGTCCTCATGCTTCATGTTTCGCAGGTTGGCTGATGTCAGCCCCCCAAACCGGACATTTGCATGGGTCAGCATGACCCCTTTGGGATCTCCGGTCGTTCCGGTGGTGTAAAGCAAAACCGCCACATCGCCTTCGGCATCAGGCTTGCTGGTCAATGCTTTCATATGAAGCGACCCGTAATCCCCTGAAATTTCATGCCCGCCCATGCGCGCGGCGTGTGCCTTTGCATCATTGGACACAGACGTTGTCATAAACACAGCCGCGGGTTCGGCGTGGGCCAGAATGCGATCCACTTCGCTTTCCGTCTGTCGCGCGTTCACCGGGATCGCCCGTGCGCCCAGTTTCCAGCATGCAAACAGCAAAGCCACCGCTGCCACGCAATTTTCGGACAAGATTAAAACGCGGTCGGCTTTTTGTACGCCTGCGTCTTCAAGAACCGAAACAAGCGCGTCGCTGGCCGCATCCAAACCTCCATAGCTCAGTGCGATCCCCGTCACATCTAAGACAGCAGGCGCCTCTGCGCGAGATGCCACTTGCGCCGCCAGATAGTCTTCGACGCATGCGCTCATGTGCCGTAATCCGGTTTGCGTTTGCCCAAGAACGCGGCGATGCCTTCTGCGGCCTCATCCGCGCCTGCCGCGTGGGCCATGGCGTCGCGTTCCACATCCAGCTGCGCCGCTTCGCTTTGGTCATAGGCTTGCGCCACCATCGCCCTGATCCGGCCCTGAGCGTTGCGTGGGCCAATTGCCACGGCATCCGCCAATGCGTTGGCTTCTGCCAAAACCTGATCCAGCGGGCACGTCACATTGATCGCGCCTAGGCCTTCCATCCGCTCCGCTGTGACGGGCCGCGCCAGAACGCACATTTCCATTGCCAATGGGCGCGGGATCATGCGCGCCAAAGACGCCGTTAATCCCCCATCCGGCACCAACCCCGCCTTGACGTAAGCGGCTGTAAATTTGCAGCCCGCTTCCGCCACAATGAAATCACAAGCCAACGCAATAGATGCCCCCGCCCCGGCTGCGCCGCCTTTGACAGCCGCAATCACAGGCACGTCGCACGCGCGAATGGCACGGATCACGTCATGCAGTATTTCGATCTTTTGCTGGCGCCCCTCTTCCGAAAGCGATCGCCGTTCTTGCAACGCATTCAAATCGCCGCCAGCGCAGAAGAAATCCCCTTGGGATGTGATGATAACAGCCCGAACACGTCGATCCTTCGCTTGGGTACAAGCCTTTTGGATCGCGCCGTAGTATTCAGGTGTGATCGCGCCGCGCTTGGCTGCATTCCCGTTCCATACGATCAAACGATCGCCTGCGTCTTCGATGTAGGCCGTCATGCAAATCTCTCCTGTGGCACCCGTTTAAACACCCCCGAGGACGTGGCAATCACACGCCCTTCCGCATCCACCAATTCGGCATCAATGAACAAAAGGCTTTTACCACCGCCCGTCACCCGCCCTGTGGCCGTCACCCGCCCTTTGAACACAGGGGCCAGATAATGCGTGTTCATGGAAATCGTCAGAAACGGGGCAGTGCCGGTGTCGTCCACCGTCAGCGATCCGGTGGTGCCTGACGCGTTGTCCAAAAGGCAGGTGATAATCCCACCATGCAATGCCTTGTGGCGGTTGGTGTGCTGCGGGCCGATGTCCAGCCAGCAGCGTCCTTTTCCATCTTTCGCAGACACATCCACAACGTAACCGATCAGCGTTTGCGTACCGGTCTCATCACGGATAAGGCCCGCGTCTTTCATGCGGCGCTCAGCGCGATGAACTTTTCAAGGTGGTGGTCGGTGTCCCCAAAGCGGTGATCCGCCATAGTAATCCGTTTGGCAATATGCGCCAGTTCATATTCCTGCGTCATGGCAATGCCGCCGTGCATCTGGATTGCTTCCTCGGACACAAGACGTCCTGCACGCCCCATCAGGTTCTTGGCCGCGTGGATGTTCATGTCGCGGGTTTTGTCCTCGGCCTCAAGGTAGCCAGCGGCGCGGGTGACTGCCGATGTCGCTTGCTCCATCTCGATCAGCAGATCGGACATGCGGTGCGCCAGCGCCTGAAACGTACCAATGGGCCGCCCGAATTGCTTGCGCGTCATCAGGTATTCCTTGGTCAGGTTCGTGGCCGTGTGCATCGCACCCAGCGTCTCAGCACATTGCGCAACGGTAGCGGCTGCATTGGCTCTTTCAAGCAGGGCATAGCCTTTGCCTTCCTCGCCGATCACGGTGCCTTCAACGTCGTCCAAAGTCACCTCTGCGGCGCGCCCACCCGACATCAGCGGATAGCCTTGCATGGTGACGCCTTTGGCCCCTTTCTCGACTGCGAACAGCGTGATGCCATCCTCGTCACCGATTTCACCTGAAGTGCGGGCCGAGACGATCATCACGTCTGCGGCTTCGGCGTTCATCACAACGGCTTTGCGGCCATTGATGACGTTGCCTTTGGCAGTGGTTTGTACGCGGTTCAGGTCATAGCGGCTGGTGGGTTCGCCATGCGCCAGCGCCAATTGCAAACCGCCACCGATGATCTCTTCGACGCGGGCCTCGTCGCCGGCTTCCGCGAGGATGCGACCGCACAGCAAAGCGCCATCAAGGAAGGGTTCGACCACGCCAGCGCGCCCCAGTTCTTCAAACACCACGGCAATGTCAAAGCCCATGCCGCCAAATCCGCCTTGGTCTTCGGTGAACAGCGCGCCGATGACGCCAAGTTCGGCCAATTGTTCCCAGATTTCGGCGGACATGCCTTCGTCCGAATCCAAAATTTTGTTGCGGGTTTCGGTTGTGTAGCGGTCGCTTAGGAAACGGCGCAGCGTGTCTTGCAGCATTTGCCGCTCTTCGGTCAGCTCGAAATTCATGGATCAGCCCCCCATTGATACTTTGGCGATGATCCCGCGTTGGATCTCGTTTGAGCCGCCGAAAATCGACAGCTTGCGATTGTTGAAATAATGCGCGGCCAATGGGCCTGCGTCATGTGGATCTGGCAGGGGTTCATTGCTGCCTTCCACCATTTCGGATGCAAACGGCATCGCGTATACGCCCACAGCACGACGGGCCAAGTCATTGATTTCCTGACGGATAATCGTGCCTTTGACCTTCAACATCGACGCCTCGATCCCCGGTGCCGCCCCGTCCGCAGCCCGCGAGATAATGCGCAGGTTTGTGGTGGCCATTGCCATCAAGTCGATTTCAACCTGCGCCACACGTGCGGCGAAATGGGGGTTCTGCATCAAAGGCTTGCCGCCTGCCATCTCGGATTTTGCGATCCGTTTGACCGTGGCAATTCCGGCCTGAGAATAGCCGACGCCAGCAATATTCGTGCGCTCATGCGTCAGCAGATATTTGGCGTAGGTCCAGCCTTTGTTTTCCTCGCCCACTAGGTTCTCGACGGGTACTTTGACGTCCGTGAACCAGACCTCGTTCACCTCATGTGTGCCGTCCAGCAGGATGATCGGGCGCACTTCGACGCCGGGTGTGTCCATATCGATCAGCAGGAAAGAAATGCCTTCTTGCTGTTTCACGTCGCTGTCAGTGCGCACAAGGCAGAAGATCATGTTGGCGTGCTGGCCCAGCGTCGTCCACGTCTTTTGACCGTTCACAATATAGTGGTCGCCCTCACGCACGGCTTTGGTTTTCAGTGATGCCAAATCAGAGCCCGCGCCCGGCTCAGAGTAGCCCTGACACCACCAATCGGTGCCATCCAGCATGCGGGGCAGCCAGTAGTCGTTTTGTTCCTTGGACCCGAATTTGTGCAGCACAGGCGCCAGCATCGAAAAGCCGAAAGGCACGGTGCGCGGCGCGTGGTAGCGGGCGGATTCCTCGTCAAAGATGTGGCGCTGCACGGCGTTCCATTCGGTGCCACCAAATTCGGCAGGCCAATTTGGCACCAGCCAACCTTGGGCGTTCAGCGTTGCATGCCAGCCTTCCATGTCATCCTTGGACAGCCCCGTGCCAAGCCGCACTTTGTTGGCCAGATCGCTGTCCAGTTTTTCGTCAAAAAACGCGCGCACTTCGTCGCGAAAGGCCAGTTCTTCGTCTGTGTAGTTCAGATCCATTGGTTCTTCCTTTCGGGGTTATTGGTTCAAGCTGTCGAAGGTTTTCCCTTCGGCCACCAGTTGTTCAAGAAGGGGCGCGGGCGCCCAGAAATCGGGGTTCGTTTCAGCGTAGGACTTAATGTCGCCAAGCAGGTCGTCGAGGCCCACAATGTCGGCCCATTTCAACGGCCCGCCATTGTAGCGCGGGAAGCCGTAACCAAACAGCAACGTCATATCCACATCCAGCGGGCGACGCGCGATGCCTTCGCCCACCACCTTCGCGCTCTCGTTAACCATGGCCGCCATGTAATAGCGCAGGATGTCATCGGCGGTGAAGCTGCGTTGCGGCGTGCCTGCGCGGTCTTCTTCGATCAGGGGCATGACATCAGCGTTCGGCACGCGCGCCTTCGCGCCAGCCGCATAATCGTAGTAGCCTTTGCCAGTTTTCTGGCCAAAATTGCCCGCCTCGCACATTTTGTCCGCATAGGTGGCACCGTCCGGCATCGTGCCTTCTGCCCGTTTGCGCTTGCGCACCGCCCAGCCGATATCAAGCCCTGCAAGGTCAGCGACAGCAAACGGCCCCATGGCGAACCCGAAAGCCTCTAGGGCGGCATCAATGTCATAGGGCGACGCGCCTTGCATCACCATTTGATCGGCGGCTTGGCGGTACGTCGACAGGATGCGATTGCCGATGAACCCGTCACAGACCCCTGCGCGGACCGAGATTTTATTCAACCGTTTGCCCAGCGCAAAGCCCGTTGCCACGACGTCAATGGCGGTTTTGTCGGGCACGACGACTTCAAGCAGCTTCATCACATGGGCGGGCGAGAAAAAGTGCAACCCTATCACGTCCTCGGGCCGTTTGGTGCAGGCGGCGATTTCGTTGACGTCCAGATAGGATGTGTTGGAGGCAAGGATCGCACCCTGTTTGCAGACTTCGTCCAGTTTGGTGAAAACCTGTTTCTTGACGGCCATATCCTCGAAGACGGCTTCGATCACCAGATCCACGTCAGAGAGAGCGGCGTAGTCGGTCGAGACCTGCAAGGCCTTGTCCATGATCGCATCATGTTGCGCTTGGCTGATTTTGCCCCGTTTGAGTGCGCCTGCAAGATTGCCGCCGATGCGACCGCGTGCGGCTTCGCCTGCCTCAGCCGTCATTTCAAGCATAGTCACACGCAGACCTGACAAAAGCGCCGCTGTGGCAATGCCAGCCCCCATCGTCCCACCGCCGATAACTCCGACATTGGCAATCTCGCGCGGTGTCACGCCTTTCAGTTCAGGCAGATTGCTGACAGCACGTTCTGAGAAAAACGCGTGGATCATGCCCTTGCGTTGGTCGGTGTTCATCAGTTCGATGAAGATATCGCGTTCCGCCAAAAGACCATCGGCGAAGGGTTTTTCAACACTGGCTTGCACCGCGCGGACGGCTTTTGCCGGTGCAATCTGACCACGACCACGCGCCAAGACCGCATCGTATGTCGCGTCCCAATCGATGCCTTCGGGGGACGGCATTTCGCTGACGGGGCGGCGGGCCGCGCCATCAGCCAGCAATTGTTGTGCGTAGGCGATGCCGATCGTTTTGGGATCACCGTCCTGGATCACATCAATCGCACCCATCTTATGGGCCTCATCGGCTTTGACGTGGCGTCCGGTTGTGGCCATGTCGATCGCGGCTTGAACACCCGCGACGCGTGGCAAACGCTGCGTGCCGCCAGCACCGGGGATCAGCCCCAGATGAACTTCGGGCAGTCCGATACGGGCGGAAGGCACCGCAATGCGGTAGTGGCATCCAAGGGCAACCTCAAGACCACCGCCAAGGCTGACACCGTGCATGGCAGCCACGACGATCAAAGGTGATGCTTCAATCCGGTCGATCACATCCGGCAAGGACGGCTCCATTGGCGGTTTGCCAAATTCGGTGATGTCCGCGCCCGCGATAAAGGCCCGACCTTCGCCTACAATCACCACGGCCTTAACGCCTGCATCGCCTTCGGCTTGATCCATCCGGGCCATCAGGCCCTGACGCACAGCTTGGCTTAGCGCATTTACCGGCGGATTGTTGATGGTAAGGACAGCGACGTCACCGTCGCGTTCATAGGCAATTGGGTCTGACACGTAAACAGGCTCCTGCTGGGATAGAACACCCGCAAACCTATGCTTTGGCTTGCCCTAGGGGCAAGGGCCACGTTCCACCTGCGCCGCAGCGTCACTTGCCGCAGGCCGTCACGCCGTCACGTGTGGGAGTAGATAAAGCAACGCCCCGGCACGGCATCTGGCGGCAATACGACTTCGGTCAATGCATCAAAGTACATTCTGTCCGACGCCACCATCAGCCCCCCTTGCGCTAGAATAGGTTCAATGACAGGGGATAAAGCCCGTGCAAACTGGTCATTTTTTTCGCGGTTGTGCCCGCCAAGATCGGCATGGATCAAGGCCGCTGTCGGGCCAAAGCGTTTCAAAGCTGCAGGCAGGGTTTCAAACACATCGCCCAGCAAAACGCGATCTTCTGGCGGCGTGCTGTCGGGATGGGACGCAACAGCACGCTCAAACACGTAAATGTCACGGTCCGGCATGATCTGGCGCATATGCGAATACGTGCGGCCATTGCCCAAACCCAGCTCGAACACGGGGCCGGACATGTCCTTTGTGGCGTCTGCGGCAAAATCCAGACAGGCGCGTTGCGACACCATACGGTTGATGAATAGGTCCAGGCGGCTTTCCATAAATTTTGCGTCCATTATCTGTTTGTTCATGTCTGATCTATGAAGGTTGGGGCGCAATTGCCAGAGTTTACCACGCCTTGACTGGACGTTGGGGCTGGAATCGGGTTTGACTGGTGCCAACGCTCCGCGCACTTGATGCAAAAAGACGGACGACACCAACAGTTGGGACGACTTGATGACACCACTCCTTGATGTGCAGGGGCTAAGTATTGGTTTTGGCGATGCGCCGCCAGTCGTGCACGACGTGAATTTTCAGGTCATGCCCGGAGAAACCATGGCGCTTGTCGGGGAAAGCGGATCAGGCAAAACGCTGACGTGCCGTTCGGTGCTGCGCATCCTGCCCGGAGCCGCACAATTGCGTGCGGGGCAGATCAATTTTTCCAACGGCAATACAATGGTTGAACTGTTGTCTATGCCGGAAAAGAAGATGCGCAATGTGCGCGGCAACCGGATTTCGATGATCTTTCAGGAACCCATGCGGTCGTTGTCCCCTTTGCACCGCATCGGCAATCAGGTGGCAGAGGTTCTGCATCTGCACCGTGGCATGTCGGCAGCCGAAGCCAAAAAGGACGTTCTGTCCACATTTGAGCAAGTCGGGTTCCCCGACGTTGAACGCGCCTTTCGCGCCTACCCGTTCGAGATGTCAGGCGGGATGCGCCAACGCGCCATGATCGCCATGGCAATGGTCGCAAAACCCGATTTGCTGATCGCGGACGAACCCACAACAGCTTTGGACGTCACAACCCAAGCCCAGGTGCTGGGTCTGATCAAAGACTTGCAAAAAGACACCGGCATGGCTGTGGTTCTTGTGACGCATGATTTGGGCGTTGTGGCGAATATGGCGGAACAGGTTGTGGTCATGAACAAAGGCCGCGTGATGGAAAGCGGACCAGCGGCCGCTGTTCTGGGCGCTCCTGGCCACGGATATACCCGGAAACTGTTTGCCGCAGCCCCCGTCATCCCCGAGGTCGCCGAACCCGCAGCACCCTTGGAACGCGATGATCTGATCCTTGATCTGAAAGGCGTTTGCAAAACCTACACCGCCAAGGCAGGAGGGTGGAAAGCGGCCAAGAAAATTCATGCCTGCATAGATGTGAACCTACAATTGCCGCGCGGCAAAACCTTGGCCGTGGTTGGCGAAAGCGGGTCGGGCAAAACAACCTGTGCGCGCATTGCGTTAGGCGCTGAGGTGCCGGATGTGGGATCAAAAGTTATGTTTCGCGGCACAAAGGACACCGACCCTTTGCCGGTCCATGCCTTGACACGTGCCCAGCGCATTGCCTTTCAAAAACAAGCCCAGATGGTGTTTCAAGACCCCTATTCCTCGCTAAGTCCACGCATGCGCGTGCAAGAAGCCCTAACAGAACCGATGGAAATTCACGGAATAGGCAGCCGCGCAGACCGCCGCGACAAAGCCGCTGAGATGCTGCGATGGGTGGGTTTAAACCCCGATATGCTAAAACGCTTCCCGCATGCCTTTTCCGGCGGCCAACGCCAGCGCCTGTCCATTGCACGTGCCCTGACGCTGGATCCCACACTTTTGGTATGTGACGAACCCACGTCAGCGCTGGATGTGTCCGTTCAGGAACAAATCCTGACCCTTCTGGAAGACATCCGTGACAGCATGGGCCTGAGCTATTTGTTCATCAGCCACGATTTGGCTGTGGTTGCGCGGATCGCCGACGAGGTGGCTGTGATGCGCCAAGGCGTCGTTGTCGAACAAGCCCCCCCCGACACATTGTTCTACAACCCACGCCATCCCTACACTCAGGCGTTGATCGCGGCGCAGCCTGAACCCAATGTAAACCGCCCCATCAACCTAAGCCTTGTTGCCAAAGGCGCGGGCAGCCCGGACACTTGGCCCGATACGTTCCGCTTTGAAGGCATAAGCGCCCCTGATCTGATCGAAGTTGATCCCGGCCACAAGGTACGTTGCCATGTTTAAACCTTTGATGATTTGCGCCACATTTTTGTGGGCCTGCGCCACGGCGCCGGGGTCTGTGGCAGCACCTTTGAAAGAAAGCTCTTTCTGGGCACAAGAAGTCGAAAACGGCACCTTGCCCCCTGTGGCAAATCGCATTCCTTTAGAACCGCTGATTGTGGATTTGGAAGCAAAGGGGCGCATAACAGGCACCCAAGGCGGCACGTTAGCCACGATGGTCACACGGTCGAAAGACATACGCCAGATGGTGGTTTACGGCTACGCCCGATTGGTGGGCTACGACCAGAATTACGAACTGCAAACCGATCTGTTGCGCGACTACGAGGTCGTGGACAACAAGCGCTTTACCCTGCATTTGCGCAAGGGGCATCGTTGGTCGGATGGGGCGCCTTTTACGTCCGACGACTTCAAATACTATTGGGACCACATCGCCAATAATTCTGAACTCAGCCCGAATGGCCCGCCAGATGTTATGCGTGTTGACGGCGTTGTGGGCACCATGACCTTTCCGGATTTGCACACCGTCGTGGTAGAATGGGACCGACCGAACCCGCGGTTTTTGCAAATTCTCGCAGGCGCACGGCCCCCCTTTATTTATCGCCCCGCACATTACCTAAAGCAGTTCCACATTGAATTCGCGGAAACCGAAGCTTTGGCAAGCCTTGTAAGATCAAAGCGCGTACGAAGCTGGGCGGCGTTGCACAACAAAGTCGACAACATGTACAAGTTCGACAACCCCGCCTTGCCAACCTTGCAGCCGTGGATGTCAGCCACCGCAGGCAAATCCAGTCGTCAACTGTTTGTGCGCAACCCCTTCTATCACCGTGTCGACACCAACGGCACGCAACTGCCCTACATCGACATCGTGAAAATGACGATTGTGGGCGGTGGTCTTGTCGCGGCGAAAGCCAACGCAGGCGAGGCGGATTTGCAGGCGCGGGGTCTCGATTTCCGCGATGTGTCTATCTTGAAAAAGGGGCAAACGGACGGCGGCAACTACCGGACGTTTTTGTGGGCCAACTCTGCCGCATCGCAAATCGCAATTTATCCAAACCTGAACTTTGCTGATCCCGTCTGGCGCAAAGTTATCCGAGACGTGCGGTTCCGTCGTGCCTTGTCGATGGGCATAGACCGCCGCATGATCAACCGCACGCTGTACTTTGGTTTGGCCAAAGAAGGCGGCATGACGGCGGTGTCGCGCAGCCCCTTGCATGACCCCGAAAACCTGAACGCTTGGGCCGACTACGACACGGCACAAGGCAACCAGTTGCTGGACGATATGGGCCTGACAAATCGCAACCCTGCGGGCCTGCGTCTTTTGCCAGATGGACGGCCCATGGAGTTTCTTGTCGAAACGGCAGGGGAACGCCAAGAAGTCGAAAACGCGCTGGCCATCATCAGCGACACGTGGCGCGAACTGGGCATCAAGCTGGTGATGCGCCCCTTGGACCGCGATATCCTGCGCAACCGTGTTTACGCTGGCGTGTCGATGTCGGCTGTGTGGTTTGGTTGGGACAATGGCTTGCCGCAAGCTGCAACTCCGCCTGAATATCTGGCCCCCACGCAACAAGAATTCTTTGCTTGGCCCAAATGGGGCCAGTATATGCAAACACGCGGCGCCGCCGGCGAACCGATAGATATCCCCGAAGCCGAACGTTTGATGGATTTGTGGCACATGTGGGAACGCAACGAAGACGAAGCCGCCCGCGCCGAGATTTGGCGCGAGATGCTGGCCATCCATGCGGACCAGCAGTTTGGCATCGGCGTCCTGGCAGAGGCCCCGCAACCTGTCGTGGTCAACAACGACCTGCGCAATGTGCCCGAACAAGCCAAATGGGCATGGGAACCCGGTGCGCATTTTGGCATTCACCGCATGGACGAGTTTTTCTTTGATGGCGACCGCGCCAAAATGCAGGTGTCGCAATGATCTTTCTACGCTTTGCCGTTTACCGGTTTATGACGATGCTGCTGACACTGCTTGTTGTGTCGGTTCTTGTGTTTTTCATTATCAACCTGCCGCCCGGTGACTTCCTGTCCAACCAGATTGCGGAATTACGCGCCACGGGCCAAGCAGAAGGTGTCGCCAAGGCCGAATTTCTGCGAACTGAATATGCACTGGATCGCCCGCTTTGGGAACAATACCTGATCTGGGTGGGCTTCGCGCCCGGCCCCAACGGGTTTTCCGGTCTAATTCAAGGGGATTTCGGCTGGTCTTTCGAATTCGACAATCCCGTCGCGGACATTGTGGGCGACGCGTTGTGGCTGACAGTTTTGATCAACCTGTCGGCTGTGTTGTTTGTGTACCTTGTGGCTTTGCCTCTTGGGGTTTTGGCCGCCGCCCGTTCGCAGTCTTGGGTCGATTACACAACGGCTTTTGTGGGGTACCTTGGGTTGGCGACGCCGAACTTTTTGCTTGCGCTGATCTTGTTTTACTATGGCCAAAAATACATTGGTCTTCCCATTGGTGGCCTGATGGACCCAGCGTTTGAGGGCGAACCGATGACCTTTGCCAAGGCCAAATCCATCGCCATCCACCTGATCGTTCCGACTTTTGTCATCGGTACAGCGGGCGCTGCGGCTATGATGCAACGTCTGCGCGCGAACATGCTGGACGAGCTTAGCAAACCTTATGTTGAAACCGCAGTCGCCAAAGGCCTCTCACCCACGCGCATGTTGTCAAAGTATCCCCTGCGGATGGCGTTTAACCCGTTTGTGGCGGACATCGGCAATCTGTTGCCTGCGATGGTATCCGGCTCTGTTTTGGTGTCGGTGGTTATGAGCTTGCCCACAATCGGACCCGACCTGTTGGCTGCCTTGAAAAGTCAGGATCAGTTCCTTGCCGGCTTCATTTTGATGTTTGTGGCCTTTTTGACCCTGATCGGCACGATGGTGTCGGATATGCTTTTGGTCCTGCTTGATCCCAGAATTAGATACGGAGCGCGCGAATGAGCACTTTGCCAGACGGGCGCTATATCGACGACGCGCCGTATGACCCTCATGTAGATTTGTCCGCACTGGACCGCACCGACATGGACGCGCCCAATTGGGTGCTTGTGTGGCGCAAATTCAAAAAGCACAAGCTGGGGCTGATTTCGGGGATTTTCCTTTTTCTCAGCTATCTGATGTTACCCTTTGCAGGCTTCATCGCGCCTTATACCCCCAACGAGCGCAGCGCAGATTACCTGTACGCCCCGCCACAAGGACTGCATTTTTGGCACGATGGCGCCTTCATTGGACCCTTCGTCTATCCCATCACAGGGGAAGCGGACCTTGAAGAATTTCGCTGGCGCTACACTTTCGACACCGACGCACCGCAACAGTTGGAGTTTTTCTGTAAGGGCGACGATTATAAACTGGCCGGCCTGTTCCCAACGGACACCCATTTGTTTTGCGCACCCTCTGGGGCCACTGTATTTTTATGGGGGTCAGATCGCCTTGGACGCGATGTGTTCAGCCGCATTTTATATGGTGCCCAACTGTCTCTGACGGTCGGTTTAATCGGGATTACGGTGTCTTTCCTATTGGGTATCACATTTGGTTCTATCGCGGGTTATTTGGGCGGTAAAATCGACTGGTCCATCAACCGCCTGATCGAGATATTGCGGTCCTTGCCAGAACTTCCCATTTGGCTGGCTCTGTCCGCCGCCGTGCCCTCAAATTGGGGGCCAGTGTCCGTGTTTTTCATCATATCTATCATATTGGGGATTTTGGATTGGCCCGGTTTGGCGCGTGCTGTGCGATCCAAATTTCTGTCTTTGCGCGAAGAAGAATACGTGCGCGCAGCTGAAATGATGGGGGCGAAACCGGGGCGCGTTATTCGCAGGCACTTGCTGCCCAACTTCATGAGCCACCTGATCGCATCCGCCACCTTGTCCATTCCGGCGATGATCCTGGGCGAAACCGCGCTGTCCTATCTGGGTTTGGGATTGCGTGCGCCTGCTGTCAGTTGGGGCGTGATGCTGAACGACGCACAGAACCTCGCATCAATCGAAATCTACCCTTGGACAGCCATCCCGATGCTGCCAATTATCGTTGTCGTCTTGGCGTTCAACTTTTTGGGTGACGGTTTGCGCGACAGTTTGGACCCTTACAAGGGCTAGCCGTGGTCAGGGGGCGCTGCCCCCGCCGCGTGCCGCGTCTCCCCCGAGGTCTTTTTCCCAAGATGAAGCCTGTCAGCGGCGCGGCGGCTTGCCGCCACCCTCTGCTGCGGCGCGGCGGGCTTTGTTCTTTTTGGAATTGGGCTTGCCGACTTTTGGTGCAAGGTTCTTGCCGCCGGATGGTTTGCCACCGGGTTTTGCGCCCTTTGGCTTGCCTTCGAATTTGCCTTTGGGCTTCGCGCCCGGTTTCGCGAATTTATCGCCACGTGGCTTTCGTTCTGAGACGGCCCCGTCTTCGCGCGCCCTGTCCATTGTCGACTTTGGTTTTGTGAACCGTTTCGAGGCCGGATGTGCTGAAGTGCCGGCTGGTTTTGCAGCAGACGGCTTGGGTTTGCGCGGCTTGGGTGTTGGCGCGTCATTGTAATCGATAGGCGCACTTGATGTTTTGGGTTTGTCATCTTCGCGCGGCTTGTAGCTTTCGCGCGGTTTCTCGTCACGGGGTTTGTAGCTTTCGTGTGGTTTATCCTCACGCGGCTTGTAGTCCCGTTGTGGTTTGGATTTGTCAAAATTCCGACCGGCCCCATCGCCTTTAGGTTTGCCCTTGAAAGGTGGGCGGGGGCTTTTGGCCGCTGCAGGCGCATTTGCCAATTCGCTTACCGTCAAGCCGCCTTCGACTTTCATGTCTGCGCCAAGAGCCGCCTTGAATCCGGCGACGCTGCTTTCCTGAATTTCAACAAATGTCTCATCGTTCTGGATGCGGATCGCACCAATGTCGTCTTTTGTGATGTCGCCTGCATTGCACAGGATCGGCAACAAGCGGCGCACTTCAGCCCCTTGATTGCGGCCCGAGGACACACTGAACCACTTGGATGGCCCAAACGGTGCACGTGCTTTGGGCGCTTTGTTGTCCCCGGCGGCAGACAGTTCTTCAGGCGCTGACACGCGTTGGGCATACAAGCGCATAAAGGCTGCAGACAATTGTTCCGGGCTGAAATGTTCCATCAATTTGGCAACCATTTCAGCTTCGTTGTCTTCCACCGGATTGGACCACATGGGATCATCCAGCAGACGCGCTTGATCTTTTTCACGCACGGCATCCGCGGAGGGCGCATTGCCCCATTCGGCAGAAACCTTCGCCATGTGCAAAATGCGTTCCGCCTTGCGGCGCACTTTCCCCGTCACGATCAGGGCAGACACACCTTTGCGCCCGGCGCGTCCCGTCCGGCCAGACCGGTGCAACATAGTTTCGTGGTTGTTGGGCAGTTCAGCATGCACCACAAGGTCAAGCCCGGGAAGGTCGATCCCGCGGGCCGCAACATCCGTGGCCACGCACACGCGCGCACGACCATCCCGCATCGCTTGCAAGGCATGTGTCCGCTCTGCCTGAGACAATTCCCCCGACAGGGCCACAACCGAGAACCCCCTGTTCGACAAGCGTGTCGTCACCCGGTTCACCATGGCCCGCGTGTTGCAGAAAACGATGGCGTTGGGTGCCTCATAGAAGCGCAGGATATTGATGATTGCGTTTTCGCCATCGTGGTTGGCAACGTTCATCGCATGGTATTCGATGTCAGTGTGTTGCTTGGCTTCCGCCACCGTCGTCACGCGCACAGAATCACGTTGATAGCTTTTGGCAAGATTGGCGATAGCTTTTGGCACCGTGGCGGAAAACATCAAGGTGCGGCGGTCTTCGGGGCATTCGCCTAAGATAAATTCCAGATCCTCGCGGAACCCAAGATCCAGCATCTCATCCGCTTCGTCCAGAACCACAGCGCGAATGGCGCTTAGGTCGATGACGTTTTTCATGATGTGGTCGCGCAAGCGCCCCGGCGTCGCCACTACGATATGCGCACCCCGCGCAAGGCTGCGTCGTTCATCGCGCATGTCCATGCCGCCCACGCAAGACGCCATAATCACACCAGCTTTTTCGTAAAGCCATGCCAATTCGCGTTTCACCTGCATTGCAAGCTCACGGGTTGGTGCAATGATCAAAGCCAAAGGCGGACCCGCACGATCAAAGGATTCGTCTTCCCCAAGCAGGGTGTTGCCCAGCGCCAAGCCAAAGCCCACCGTCTTACCGGACCCGGTTTGCGCAGAGACCAGAAGGTCCGCACCCTCTAGATGGTCTTCTGTCACCGCCTCTTGGACAGGTGTCAGGGTTTCGTAACCGCGTTGTTGCAACGCATCGGCAAGGGCTTGTTTCAAAGGAACGGGCTTTCTGATGGGATCAAACCGCGCGAATAAGCGCTTTATCCGCCCTTGTATAGTGTCAATCGGTTTACCGATCGTCACCATCGTCTTCAATTCCACCTTCCAACAGGTCATCGTCTATGGCGGCTTGCGCGGCAGCCGTTACCGTTTTGCGCTGCTCCGGGGTTAGGTCTTCGACATTGCCATCCGCCAAACGCACGGTCACTTCCTTATGGGCAAACTTGATCCCTTCGCGTTCAAAGAGTTCGCGGATTTCCTGATAGACTTTCTTGCGGATCACCCATTGGTCACCGGGTTTCGTCATGAATTTGACCCGGATGATCATCGCGCTGTCTTGCATTTCGATGACGCCTTGCGATTTCAAAGGCTGGATAAAGTCCGGCCCGATAATCGGATCTTCCAACAAGGCCACACCCAGTTTTTTAATCAGCTTGCGTACTTTTTCGACGTCTGTGTCGTAGGTTACGCGCAAGGGAAGCTTCATAATCACCCAGTCACGCGAATAGTTTGTCAGCACCTGAATTTCACCAAACGGAATCGTGTGCAGTGCCCCAAGGTGATGGCGCAACTGGAACGAGCGCACAGAGATATTTTCAACCGTGCCTTTCACCCCGCCAATGTCGATGTATTCGCCTTTGCGGAAGGCATCGTCGAACAAAAAGAACGCACCGGAAAAAATGTCACGGACCAAAGATTGCGACCCGAAGCCCACAGCGACACCGACCACGCCCGCGCCCGCAAACAGCGGCCCCACGTTCACGCCAAGTTCCAAAAGGATGATCAAAACTATTGTCACAAAGATAATAATCAGCATGAAATTACGAAACAGCGGCAACAAAGTCGCCAAACGACTGGCACTGGTCCCGCCACCTTCGTCGCCCAACTCGGCTTCGACCACTTCGCCTTGTTCTTCAAGAATTTTGGCATCGATCCAGATGCGAAAGGCGTGAAACACGATATAGCCGATAAACACGATAACCATCACATCTAGAACCCGCTGGGTTAGCGGATTTTCTTCGACCATGGATTGCGCAGACGCCCCCCAAATGCTGATCAACGCGTAAGATCCTGCCACAAAGGCCAAAATGCCGGACACACGACGCGCCAGCTCTTCGAACGTGCTCATCTTGTGGCGCGGCATATGCGCGAGTTCCATGGCCTCTACTTCGGCAGCTGTCATGTCGCTTTCGTCATCGTCACTTTCCAGGATCGCGTTCATATCCTGAATACGCCGCGCACGCTGGAAATAGGTTTCGATGCCGAAGTTGATCACGCCATACACAATCAAAATGGTCATAAAGACCGCGTAAGCACCCGCCACCAGAGGGATCGACAATGGCTGTTCCAACACCAGATCAAACGCCAGCTCGAACCATCCGAACACCACATAGATAATGACAACCGGCGCCCAGAAACGTGCAATCAAACGTGTCAGCAGCGCCACGTCCTGAGCCGCACGCCCATTGCGAATTGCGTTCGAGATGGCACGTCGGTTGAACAAGGCAACGCAGATGTTCAGCGCCGCCATGATCAACGCAAGCCCACCATATCCGATGGCATAGACGTTGTAGTTCAGCCCGAAATCCTTGATCCACGTCGCAAAAGTGACCACGCCAACATCCAGCGCAGCCACATAGAAGACCCAGCGATACAAAACCAAGGCGTCCCGATCCGACAGGTTGGGAATGCGGTATTGCGCCAGAAACGGCGATAGCATCATGCGCCACACATCGCCAATCGTACGGATCGCGAAGAAGGCCACGTAAATGGCCAGAATAGTGACTTGAATGGCTTGATTTTCTACAGGCGGAAAGATCAGAGCCCCAAGCACATAGGCAATGGCCATGCTGATCAGGGTTGCAAAAATTCCCACAAAAAAGCGGAACACCAGAAACGGCATCTTCTCGCGGTAGCCTGCGGGTTTTTCTTTGATCCGAGAGGTGACAAAGTTCTGGAAAATCTTAGGGCCAACGAAATACACCATCACCAATCGGCCAACACCGAAGAGCAATGCAGAATATAAAAGCACCTCAACAAAGGTCATAATCCGCCCATCGGGGCTGGTGGCGCGTAAAATATAGGCCACTTCGTTGAGTGAATCGGGTAGCGCTTGCAACCTCTGGCGCAGCATCCCCCGAAAGGCAGTGCCTTGGGCTTGTGCCATCATCAGCGCGGATTCACGCGGCTGGGCGCGTTCCTCCTGTGCGTCCTCTGCACCGCCCACAATAATGTTGCCCTGCGTGTCGACCACCACAACACTCAAGCCGTTCTCGGCCGCCAATCGCAACGTATCGGCCAAAGCATCCGTGTCATCATCAGCCTCTGAGGCCGGCAGCGAAAACAGACTTTGCGCCGAGACCTGCGCCCCCGGCATCGCCATGATCAAAAGTAAAAAGGTCGTGGCAAGGCAAAGAAGCAGGCTGCGCATATGTATTCATCCAGATATTCAGGCTTGGCCAAGCTAGAGTGTGGCTTTTGGGCGGTAAACCCCCAGTGACTTCAATATCACTTCAATGTTTGGGGGTGTTTTACATGGCGTGCGTGTTTATGTCATAGCGGCTGTAACAATTGGCCTGCAAAGGTCGAACGAAAAGGACTGCCTGAATGACAACTGGCCCAATTGCTATTTTAGGTCTTGGTTACGTGGGCCTGCCCTTGGCGTTGGCCTTGGACCGTGCAGGATTTGACGTTGTGGGACTGGACACCGACCCAGATCTGGTGGCGACCCTGCACAAAGGGACAGACCCCAACGGCGAAGTCGCGGATGCGTCCCTTGCGCAATCAAATGCCACATTCACCGCTGACCCTGCGGCTTTGGCATCCTGCACCACATATATCATCGCTGTGCCCACCCCGATCACCAAAGCCAAAAAGCCAAACCTTGATGCGGTCTTGGGGGCCTGCGCCACCATCGCGCCGCACTTGTCCGCTGGCGATTTGGTCATTTTGGAAAGCACCGTCTACCCCGGTGTCACCGAAGACGTTTGCGGCCCCGCTTTGGAAGCTGGCAGCGGGCTGGTCTGTGGTCCCGACATCAAACTGGGGTACAGCCCGGAACGCGTAAACCCCGGCGACGCCGAACATTCCATGGAAAATGTCATCAAGGTTGTTGCTGCCCAAGACGCAGAAACCCTGACCCGTGTGCAAGTCATTTACGCCCCGGTCGTCAAGGCGGGCCTGCATGCCGCCACCGATATCAAAACAGCAGAAGCCGCCAAGGTCATCGAAAACACACAGCGCGATTTGAACATTGCCTTGGTCAATGAATTCTCGCTTATTTTTGCACGGATGGGGCTGGATACGTTGGACGTGTTGGAAGCGGCAGGCACCAAGTGGAACTTCTTGCCGTTCAAGCCCGGCCTTGTGGGCGGACACTGCATTGGCGTGGACCCCTATTACCTGACATATCGCGCCGAACAGCTTGGATATCACCCCGAGGTCATTCACGCAGGCCGCCGCATCAATGATCAAATGGGCAGCTATGTCGCCCAAACGCTTATGAAAGCGATGATCAAACGCGATATGAACGTGAAACATGCCAAGGTTCTGATCCTTGGATACACATTCAAGGAAAACTGTTCAGACACCCGCAATACCCGCGTCGAGGACATCCTGAACGAACTGCGTGATTATTCCGTCGACGTGGATGTGCACGAACCTTGGGTTGCTGCCGAAGTCATGAAAAAGCGCCATGGGATTGACCCGGTGGCCAAGCCTGTCGCAGGGTCGTATGACGCTATTGTTGTGGCTGTCGGGCATAAAGAATTTGTAGAAATGGGCCCCGATGCCATTCGCGCCTTAGGCAAACCGGGCGCTGTGGTATACGATATAAAAGGCATATTCGGCAAAGCTGGCAGCGATCTGCGTCTTTGACTGAAACGACACGAAGAAGAAGACGAAAGAAGACCCTATGGTGCAGACACCTCTTCCTGCCAGCGACCGCCCCCGGCGCGTGGTGCTTTACAGCCACGACACCTTTGGGTTGGGACATTTGCGCAGGTCACGGGCGTTGGCGTCTGCGCTAACCGCCAGCGATACCGTGCAATCGGCAATCATCCTGACCGGATCTCCGGTTGCCGGGCGTTTCACCTTTCCGGAACGTGTGGACCATGTGCGCCTGCCGGGCGTCACCAAACTGCCCGACGGATCCTACGTGTCGCAAACACTGGGTCTGGATATCGACGAAACAACAGCGTTGCGTGCAGGTCTGATCCAATCGGCCGTCGAACAATATGACCCCGATCTGCTGATCGTGGACAAAGAACCCACAGGTTTTCGCGGCGAGCTTTTGCCCACATTGGAATGGTTAAGCCAAAGGGGCAAAACCAAGCTTGTGTTGGGGTTGCGCGATGTTTTGGACGAACCGGATGTGCTGGCTGCAGAATGGGACCGCAAAGGCGCTGTGCAAGCCACCGAACAATACTATGACGAAATTTGGGTCTACGGCGTGAAATCCGTTTATGATCCCACAGCGGGACTGACACTTTCGGACAGCGCACGCGCCCGCATGTATTGGACCGGATATTTGCGTCGCGAAGCCGCAGAGGTCAGCGAAGTCCCCGAAGACCCGTTTATCTTGATCACCCCCGGCGGTGGCGGGGACGGTGCTGCGATGGTGGACCTTGTCTTGGCTGCCTATGAACAAGATCCAGACCTGAACCCGCCCGCTGTGCTGGTCTACGGCCCCTTCTTGTCGGGCGAAGTCCGTGAAGAATTCGAAACGCGCGTTGAAAAACTGCAGGGCCGCGTCACCGCTGTCGGATTTGAAAGCCGCATCGAGGCCCTGTTTCATGGTGCTGAGGGTGTTGTATGCATGGGTGGCTACAATACGTTTTGTGAGGTTCTGTCGTTTGACAAGCGCGCCGTGATCGTGCCGCGTACAGTGCCCCGTTTAGAACAATGGATCCGCGCAAGCCGCGCAGAGGAACTTGGATTGGTACATATGCTGGACGAAGATCGCGACGGTATGACCCCCGACGCCATGATCGCCGCAATTCGTGGGCTAAAGACCCAAAGCAGGCCATCGGACGCCGGTGCGGACGGTTTGCTTGATGGTTTGGATTACGTTATCAAACGCACCCGTAGCCTTATGGGCGATGCCGCCCTGGACGCCGCTGCCGAATGACCCAAAGCAACACAATTCCAGAGCCCGCCTTGGCTGTCGTAGTCAAAGGCTGGCCCCGCCTGTCCGAAACCTTCATCGCCCAGGAACTTGTGGCGTTGGAAGAGACAGGTATCGCCTTTGAAATCTGGTCGCTACGCCATCCAACAGACACAAAAACCCATCCGCTGCATGACCGGCTGCAAGCGCGCGTGCGATACTTGCCCGAGTACCTTGAAGACGAACCTGATCGCGTGGCCGCAGCCCTGAAAGCGGCAGCGCTCCGCCCGACGTATGCCGCGGCCCGTGCCGCGTTTGAACGCGACCTTGCCCGCGATGCGACCCCAAACCGCGAACGCCGCTTTGGACAGGCTTGTGTTCTGGCCCATGAAGCACCTGCCGCCTTGCGCGGGCTGTATGCCCATTTCTTGCATACGCCGTCATCCGTCGCCCGTTATGCCGCGATACTTCTGGACCTCCCTTGGTCCTTTTCAGCCCATGCCAAAGACATCTGGACATCGCCCGAATGGGAGCTGCGTGAAAAGCTTTCACATGACAGTTTCGGGGCATCTTTTGGCGCAACCTGCACCGGATTTGGCGCGACGCATTTGCAAGGGTTGTCCAGCGGCACACCTGTCGATTTGGTGTACCACGGTCTGGACCTGCAGCGTTTTCCCGCGCCGCCGGAACGCCCTTTGCGCATCGTGGGTGCGCCACTGCGCATGATGTCCGTCGGACGTTTGGTGGAAAAGAAGGGTTTTGACAGGCTGATTGCGGCCTTGGCGCTTTTGCCCTCTGAGATGGATTGGCACTGGACCCATATTGGTGGCGGCGCGTTGCGTGACCAGATGATGCAGGCGGCTCAAGACGCACAGGTCGGCCACCGCATCACATGGCGCGGGGCCTGTGACCAACCGGAAGTCATCGAAGCCATGCGCGCTGCCGATGTTTTTGTGTTGCCAAGCCGCGTTGCCGAAGACGGTGATCGCGATGGCCTGCCAAACGTGCTGATGGAAGCGGCCAGTCAAAAACTACCGATCTTGTCCACGCCCGTTTCGGCCATCCCCGAATTTATCGACACAGAAGTTCACGGTATCCTCAGCGACGATGACCCTGCCGCTCTGGCCCTTGAAATGAACCGCTTTGCACAGGATCCCGCCCTGGGACCGCGATTGGCCGATGCCGCATTTACGCGGTTGCGTCGTGATTTTTTGATTGCGCCCGGGATCAAGCATCTGTCACGCAGATTACACGAGATGCTGGCATGAAAATTGCCTTTTATGCGCCTCTTAAATCCCCAAATCATCGCGTGCCTTCCGGGGATCGCACCATGGCAAGGGCCCTTATGGACGCGCTGAAAGACGGGGGCGCAGAGGTGTATTTAGCCTCTGAATTTCGCAGCCTCGAAAAGACAGGGTCGCGACAGCTTCAAACAGGTATGATTGAGCAAGCCCATCAACAGGCTGCTGGTATAGTTCAGAAATTCCAAGACGCCAAACTGACCGCATGGGTCACATACCACAATTACTACAAAGCCCCTGATCTGATCGGCCCCGCCGTCAGCGCCGCATTGGGCATTCCCTATTTGATCATTGAAGCCACCCGAGCCCGTAAACGTCTGGACGGGGAATGGGCCACGTTTGCCGCACGATCAGAAGCCGCCTGCGACGCGGCACAGGTGATTTTCTATCTCACCGACCGTGACAATGAAGCGTTGGAACGTGATGCACCGGATGCACAAACCCTGATCCACTTGCGCCCATTTCTGAACCGCAGCACCCTACCCGCTTCTTCGTCCCAAGACGGCTCGATGCTAAGTGTTGGAATGATGCGCGAAGGCGACAAGCTGGCGTCCTACCTACTGATCGCGGACACTTTGGCTGTGTTGCGTCATCGGGACTGGCGCCTTGATATTATCGGTGACGGAGATGCACGGCACAGAGTGGAAAACATGATGGCCCGGTTCGGGCAAAACGTCCGGTTTCTGGGCCGGCAAGACGCAAAAGAAGTGGCCGCAGCATACAGCCACGCGAAATTGCTGTTCTGGCCCGGCGTCAACGAGGCCTTCGGCATGACCTATCTGGAAGCCCAAGCCGCCGGTGTCCCCGTTGTGGCACAGGATCGTCCCGGCGTTCGGGACGTGGTTTTGACACATGGCCCTGCGCCCCGCCAAGGCCCCAGACCGATGGCGCAACGCATTCAAGACTTGCTGGACAACAATCAGCAAGCAGCAAACGAAGGCGTTGAAGCCCGCAATTTCATTCAACGTCGCCACCTGCGCCCCGCTGCAACACAGACCCTGCTTAAAGGCCTGTCCGCGGCCATTGAGGCGGCTGCATGATCCGTTTGGGCCTTTTGCGCCACGGCCACACCGCATGGAACCGCGCAGGCCGCATCCAAGGGCGCACTGACATTCCGTTGGATGCCGACGCATCCGCAGCCCTTTCGAGACTGCGTCTGCCAGACGGTTGGGAGCAGGCTGATTTATGGTCTAGCCCGCTGCGCCGTGCCGTAGAAACAGCCCAGCTGGTCGCATCACATACGCCCCGAACATCCCCCGCGCTTACCGAAATGAATTGGGGTGATTGGGAAGGAAAACACGGCAAAGACCTACACGCCGATCCTGCCAGCGGTTTTCGGGATATGGAACACTGGGGTTGGGATTTCACACCTCCAAACGGCGAGGCCTTGTCATCCTTACGGACCCGTACGGTCACTTGGGCGACAGGCCTGCAAGACGATGCGGTGGCTGTATGCCATATCGGTGTGATGCGGGTTCTCATGGCACATGCGTGCGGTTATGATTTTGTTGGAACGCCTCCGTTTCAGGTGAAACGCAACCGCTTGTTTTGCATCGAAATCAACCAAGACGGCTGGACTTTGAAGCCTGACTCCATCCGCCTGATTGAAGACGCATCATGAAGCTTATGATCATTGTGACGCATCTGTTGGGATCGGGACATCTAAGCCGCGCGCTGACCCTGGGCCGGTGTTTCGCGCAAAAAGGTCACGCGGTGCGCATACTGTCAGGCGGGATGCCTGCCCCACATCTGGACACCACCGGTGTGCAATTTCTGCAAATGCCGCCGTTACGGTCGGACGGCACCAATTTCACGGACCTGTTGGACGACAGAGGCACTGCAGCAAACCCCGATTACATGTCGAGCAGACGGGATATGTTGGTGGACGCTTTGCGCACAGACCCGTCAGACGTCATCATAACAGAGCTGTTCCCCTTTGGCCGCCGCAGCCTGAAAGATGAATTTCAGCACCTGCTCGACGCAGCCCACAGCCTGTCCCCCAAGCCTTTGGTGTTCGCCTCAATCCGCGACATCCTTGCGCCCCCTTCCAAACCCCGCAAAGCCGAATTCGCCGCTGAGGTGTTGGACAGGTTCTACGACGGCGTCTTGGTGCATTCAGACCCTGAGATAACGCCGCTTGGCATCAGTTGGCCTGTCACGGACGCTTTGGAACAGCGCCTGTCATACACCGGGTTCGTGGCGCCCACACCACCGAACGATCATCCAGATGCGCTTGGGCAAGGCGAAATACTTGTCAGCGCCGGGGGCGGCAGCGTGGGGGATGGTATTTTCGAAACCTGCATCAAGGCTGCAATTTTGCGACCGGACTTAAAGTGGCGTATTCTTGTGGGGGGCAGCGATGCCGATGCGCGCATAAAAGCCTTCAAGGCAACCGCACCAACGAACGTCATTTTGAACGCGGCACGTCCTGATTTTCGCCAGATGCTGCGCCACGCAACGGCTTCTGTTTCAATGTGCGGTTACAACACTGCCCTGGACGTTTTGCAGACCCAAGTACCTGCCGTCTTCATCCCCTTCGATGCCGGTGGCGAAGTCGAACAAACCCTACGCGCTAAGGCCTTGGCGGCACTTCCCGGCATACAGGTTGTGTTGTCCGATGCGTTAACGCCGAACGCGTTGATCGCCGCGCTGGATTCAGTTTCGAAGGATCACACAATCGAAACACCACGATTTGGGTTTGATGGTGCACGGCGCACCGTTCAAATTGTCGAACAAAAACTGGCCGCACGATGATTGACTGGGCCCCTCTGCGATCAGCCTTGGCGCGATGCCGTCAATCTAAAACACCTCTGCCCGTTTGGTGGCGCGACGATGATGCAATTGCGCCGACGCCGCAGTTGGACCAGCTGCACACGCTTTCGGTGCGATTGGATGTGCCGGTGCATCTAGCGGTCATCCCGGCCCACGCAAAAGACACATTGGCTGAATACATGGTAAGCCGGCCAAACCTGCGCCCCTTGGTGCATGGGTGGGCGCATCAGAACCACGCAGAAGCCGGAATGAAAAAATCAGAATTTCCGCACAATGATGCAGCGTCTCAAAGCCGCGCATCGGAAGGGTTTAAGACGCTGACGAATGTGTTCGGCTCAGATCTTTTGCCCGTGTTTGTGCCCCCTTGGAACAGAATGGACACAGGGCTGTCTCAGCATCTGAAAGCGGCAGGCTATCACGCCGTGTCTGCCTTTGGGCCACGCAAACCGCAGTCCGGTATCTTGCACATCAACACCCATATCGACCCCATCTTCTGGCGGAGCACACGGGGGTTGGTGCCACCCGAACAGCTGATTGCGCAGACGGTTGAACGGATTGAGGCACGACGAAACGGCACCGAAGACGCCGCGGAACCTTTAGGATATTTGACGCATCATCTGGTGCATGATCCGGACATTTGGGCGTTCTCTTATGCGTTCCTGAACGAATTATTGGATGGTGGCGCAACACCCGCACACCTTGGAAAGGACTTGGCATGAGCCGTTTGGAATCATTTCGACGCAGGCTGAATGCACAGATCGATGGCATCAACTGGGCCATTGAAAATATCGGCGGGACTGGGGGCGAAAATACAGGCGCCATCCAAGGGGACATCCTTGAAATGGGGCTTGGGAACGGGCGCACCTACGATCACCTGCGCGAATATGCAAACCGGCGCATCTGGGTGATCGACCGTGTGCTGCAATGCCACCCCTCTTGTGTGCCGCCCAAGGCCGATTTTCTGCAAGGGGAAGCCGATGACATGCTTGTGCAAATGGCGCAGCGCGGCACACAAGTCGCGTTCACGCACTATGAGTTCGGGATCGGCGTCAACGATGTTGACAGCGCCGAAGCCACGCGGTTGGCTCCTTTGATCAAGGCTGTCATGGCGCCGCAGGGCTTGGTGGTGTCGCAGCAAAAGATGCCGGGAATGACACAAATAGACGGGCCGCCCACCGTTGATCCCGACCGGTACTTTTTCTACCGGAACGCGTGATTGCGGCAGGTCCCTTGCCCTGTTTGACGAGACGCGGTTAAGCTGGCGTCAAGACGGCCCAAAAACGAGGCCGATCAACAGGGGAAGACATCAATGAAAACCATTCTATCCGCTTGTCTTGCAAGCGCTTTTCTGGCGACAGCGGCCTTTGCAGGGCCCCTTAAACTGACACCCGCCAGCCCGCAACCCAGCAGCGTTAAACCCGGCCTATCGGTGAAATATGCCTATCCAGGCGACGTCAAAACGTTATCCCAAGCCCGCAAGGCGCTGAAAAAGGGCACAGCGGGCACCCCATTGTCGGGGCTGGATTACATGGACACAAACGATGGCGACAAGACCCTGACGTCCAAACGCGCGCACCATGTGGCAGCGGGCATTTCAGGCTACGTCAAATTCGACGCGCCTGGCACGTACACCATCGATTTCCTCAGCAACGACGGGCTTGAAGTGTCCATCGGCGGCAAGCAGGTCGTCGACTTTGACGGACGCCACCCCTGTGAAGAATCCAAACCCGCGCAGGTGCAAATCCCGTCTGCCGGTTGGTACGATCTGAAGGCGACGTATTTCCAACGCGTGGGCACCGCCTGCCTGCACATGCGGGCGGGTCAGGGTGCGCCGGACTGGATGCCAAACTCGGCCTTCGGGCACTAAGCCTAACAACACATTGTAACGGAAGGGGCGGGGCGAAAGCTGCGCCCCTTTTGCGTTTCAGCTTTGGGAGGTCAACGCCTTGACGATCATAGCGCTGACGGGAGAGGCGATGAGAAAGCCTATGGCCGCCGCGATCAGGATCGGGATGAGGGTGCCATACCCCATGGTGAGCGCCGCAATCACGCCGCTGCCTGCAAGTGTTGAGCCGATGAAAAGGTGAAGGATGAGGGTTAGTCTGAACATGGTCTGTTGCCGCGCGTTTTGGTGCGCAGGGGTAGGGTAGAGGATTTGGGTGTGGGGGCTTTGGTCTGGGTCAGATACTTGGGTTTATTTTTCAAACTACTTTTAGTTGAAATTTTCTGTAGTCAAACAGTCACCCGCAGTAAGAATCAGTCTAAGAAATCGGCCGCTTCACTGACTAAGTCCATACCATGAGTTAAGGTAAGATTAATTTTTACGAGATATGTTTGAGAAACTCTTAGGAAAATGCTAGCTATGAGTGATTCAGGCAATCGACTCAAGCAACTACGAACTTGGGCGGCAGAAAATTGAGGCCAAAAATGAGTAGGTTTGTCGCCTACATATTTATGTTGTGCGCCTTTCTGGCGCCTGCTGCTGTTCTCTTCTATGAGTTTAGCAACAATTATATCTATGCGTCAGACGCACTTATTCGGTTTTTAGTTTCAAGCGCTGCTTGGTTTAAGGCCGATTTTGCTCTCGTAGGCGAAGTTACACCAGCGATTGCTGCGATATTTGTGGCGAAGAATGCACCAAAAGAACTCTCTAAGCCGCTTATGACAGTAAGCTTGGCTGTTTGTGTTTTGGGGTACGCTCTATATTTATTTCTTGGTTTCCACATTGAAGACCAACCCGTCTTTTTTGAAAGATCCATGTTAGATTGGATTGAGGCATCTATTGAAGGCCATGTGGACCGCAATGACTTTGAAGGATCTGTGGAACAAGTAGGGTCTGTTTTTTCAAGCGTTAGAATTTTCTATTTGGTAGTTGCTTGTTCAATAATTGGCTTTCAACTAAACGTCGCTGGCTCTGAGAAGGAGCAAAAGTAATGAACTGCTCCAGTTTCTTAGTAGGATTAATCTGTCTTTTTTTAAGTGCAGCCAGCGTCAATGCAAATCGCTTAAATTTCTCCGACAACAGCGGCTACGGGAACTTTGTCGTTGTCTGGATTGATCAGAGCGGACAGGAACGCCTTTTGCAGAACTATGAAGGAGACTTTTCTATTTCTTTAGAAGACTTTAGCGTTGGCGAGAGAGTCAGTTTTGGAGTTAAATTCTTTCTTCCAAACGCCGCTGGTTCAGAGAATTTTGAGGTTCAAAAAGCGAGCTTGATGCAAGTTGGCGTCGAACTGGTCATAACTGAAAGCCTTAAAAAAGGCTTCACAATTCCTGTATTCTACTTCGACTGCATTGGAAGATGCGGGTTTGATCAAATCGACCCTATCCAAAAGAACATCCCGGACCGCCTTTTTGAGCAGTATTTTAAGTCTGCACTGATGGCAGAGCACTACTATTTGCGCCTTGGCACTACCGACTCGCCAGCGTTCAGAAGGTCCGTGCAATTGTGGCGAGACTCTTCATACTTGATTGGTAGTCGGAAATTCGACTGGTGGCGAATGACCAGTGAAATAATGATAGCTTCACAAACCGCTTTTGCTGATTTCCCCGAACGTGAAGCAGTGACAAATGACTATCACAGGAAACTTGAAAAGCAGTGATTCAATAGCATTGTAAGGAAAGACGTTCAGCCATCCATCTTCAGTGCTGAGATAAACGCTTCTTGCGGGATATCTACCTTACCAAACTGCCGCATCTTCTTCTTACCCGCCTTCTGCTTATCCAGCAGCTTGCGCTTCCGCGTAGCATCCCCGCCATAGCATTTGGCCGTCACGTCTTTGCGCATCGCGGACAACGTCTCACGCGCAATCACCTTGCCGCCAATCGCCGCTTGGATCGGGATTTTGAACATATGGCGGGGGATCAGGTCTTTGAGCTTTTCGACCATCGCACGGCCCCGCGTCTCGGCACGGTCACGGTGCACCATCATGGACAGGGCGTCGACGGGTTCGTCGTTCACCAGCACCGACATCTTAACAAGGTTATCAGTTTGGTAGCCCGTCATCTGATAGTCAAAGGACGCATAGCCTTTGGTCACGGATTTCAGACGGTCGTAGAAATCAAACACCACTTCATTCAGGGGCAAATCATAAACCGTCATCGCGCGTGAACCCGCATAGGTCAGGTCCATCTGCACGCCGCGCCGTTCCTGACACAGTTTTAGCACGTCACCCAGATATTCGTCAGGCACAAGGATGGTCGCTTTGATGCGCGGCTCTTCCAGATGGTCGACAAGCGTCAGGTCGGGCATGTCGGCGGGATTGTGCAGTTCCACCATCTCGCCGTCGCGCAAGTACACATGGTACACCACGGAGGGCGCTGTCGTGATCAGTTCGATGTCATATTCGCGCTCGATCCGGTCGCGGATCACCTCAAGGTGCAAAAGCCCCAAGAACCCGCAGCGAAAGCCGAAGCCCAGCGCGGCGGACGTTTCCATTTCAAAGCTGAACGACGCATCGTTCAGCGCAAGCTTGTCGATGGCGTCGCGCATGTCTTCAAACTGCGACGAATCCACGGGGAACAGTCCACAGAACACCACGGGCTGCGCAGGCTGGAAGCCGGGCAAAGGCTCAACCGTTTTGCGTTCGTGGGTGATTGTGTCGCCGACCCGCGTGTCGCGCACCTGCTTGATAGAGGCCGTCAGAAACCCGATCTCGCCCGGTCCAAGGCTGTCGATCATCTCCATCTTTGGGCGGAACACACCGATGCGGTCCACGTGGTGCGTGGTGCCGTTCGAGATGAATTTGACCTTCTCGCCCTTTTTCAAACGTCCGTCGATGACACGGATCAGAACGATCACGCCAAGGTAGCTATCGTACCACGAATCCACCAGCATCGCCTTGAGGTCCGCGTTCTCGTCCCCCTTGGGGGCGGGCAGTTCGTTCACAATGGCTTCGAGTGTTTCGGTGATCCCAACGCCGGTTTTCGCCGACACCTGGATCGCACCGGAAGCGTCGATGCCGATCACATCCTCGATCTGTTCCGCCACGCGGTCACAGTCGGCCGCCGGCAGGTCGATCTTGTTCAGGACGGGGACAATATCGTGGTCCGCGTCGATGGCCTGATAGACGTTGGCCAGCGTTTGCGCCTCGACGCCTTGCGTGCTGTCCACCACCAGCAACGATCCCTCAACCGCGCGCATGGACCGCGAGACCTCATAGGCGAAATCGACGTGGCCCGGGGTGTCGATCAGGTTCAGCACATAGTCTTCGCCGTTTTGCGCAGTGTAGTCGATGCGCACGGTGTTGGCTTTGATGGTGATGCCGCGTTCGCGTTCGATGTCCATGCTGTCAAGCAGCTGGGCCTGCATGTCGCGATCCTTCACCGTGCCCGTCTCTTGGATGAGCCGGTCAGCAAGGGTGGATTTCCCGTGGTCGATGTGGGCCACGATCGAGAAATTGCGGATATGTGAGAGTGGTGTCATGCTAGAGGTCTTAGCGGGTTTTGGGGGGTGGTCAATGGGCATCCGCGGAACTGAACACTGAACACAAATTAAGGCATCAGTTCGTCGACAGAAAAAACACTATCCTCGCATTCAGGCATGCAATGAGAGTCCTGCCCTTTCTCTTTAGAAGTACAACGGGTTTAGAAGATTCTACCAAGCTCAACGTGTTGAGGGTTCTCAACTCAATCTATGTCCAATCGACAGTTGCAGATGACATCGATAAATTCAGAATAGGCGCTATGAACACCACGGCATGTGAAGATCTAGAAGATCTCATTGACGCGGAAAGGAACAACTGGGCAAAAATTCTGGCATCAGACCAAACCGATGATGATGAAAGCGGCATCCCGTCCAGCATCATGGGTGGCATTTCAGGCGGCATTGCCGGAGGCGTCACAAGCGGAACCACTGTTCGCATTCCAAGTCAATTGCATAACCCTACAATGACCCGCATAGACACATCGGCAATTGAGGCCGCTATAAATGCCAATACTTTCACGATATCAAACCATACCTCAGAAACACCCACAGCTGTGGAAACAGAATTCTTTGGAGTAGACGACGTCAACAATGCCGAAAAAGGCAGCCTCCAAACTTTGCATTTTTCAGATTCGCTGTGGCAACATTCAACCGATCAGGCCCCAGTTAGCGGATTGACAGAACAAGTAGAACATTTGCTCAGTCTAATCGACGATCCGATTTGGAGGTTTTGGAGCACTTGGTACAAAGGCTTCCTAAACGGCAAACCTTTGGATGGCCAATTGCTTTCGGAAATAACTTGGATAGATGACGCAATCTGGAACGCAGGCCCCGAAGCCGTCGCCGCCGAAATCGAGCGTATTCAACGCCGACTAAAAACTCAGACTGGTCCACGCCTTCAAAGAGATCAAAACAACAGATGGGAAATAGAACCAGATGTCACAGTACCTGAAGAACCCTTGGCCTTTGCAATCGCGCAAGTTGAAGTCAGTTTAACCGCAGCGTTGTCCGGCAATCCAAACAACGGCTTCACCAAAAACTCTCCAGAAACAGTTCTTATACGCAGCGCTTTTAGAGATTATCGCGATATGCCCAGTGTTGTTGCGTCATCTTTTTGGAATGCTTGTATGAGTTTGCAACGCAACATTGGGGATGTTTACCCCGAAGACGCGTCGCTATTGGTGCTCAAAAACGTCCTGTACACATCTGTGGACGAAATTTGCACGCAAGATGATTTGATCCGAGAACGCATTGGGAAGTTGGCCGCTTTGGAAACCCGGCGCTATCCGACTGCCCAAGAACGAGAAGACCTTTCTTTGGTGCCAGAAGACGTCAAAGCGGAAATGACCCAACCTGCTTTGGATATGTTGAAAAGCGATATTGAGATCGTTGTTTCAACTGAAAAGCCGCCGCGTGTTATTCGGGCACGACTGGTCAATTGGTTGACGACCATTGGGGGCGGAATTGACAAGGCACAGAAAAATGAAAAGCGTGCAAGTTGGTTATTAAAACTGAGCACGCGAATAGCTGACTGGTTCTTTGATGTGGATGGAGACGCTAGATAATACACAAGAACAACCCCCGGCCCTGGGTGGGGGTGAAGCCCCCTCCCGTGGGGAGGGTCGGGGGCTGTTCGGGCTACGCCCAAACAAGGCTCGGAAACCAACCCCGTAAGGTGCGTCTTGACGCACCACCCCTTCGTGAATTGCACCCTTCCCCACTTTGCGCCATACTTCGCCCAAAGCAGAGCAGAGCGGCGCAAACAGCCGCCTCAATCGGGTACAGGCATATGACACGCATCTTGGCGGCATTCTCCATTCTAACCTTCATCGCGGCTTGTGGTGGCGGCACGCAGTACTCCAGCAGCAATGCCGCGGGCGGGCGCAGTTCCTACACGACACCCACCCCTGCTGTTCTTTTTGCCAGCGGCCCTATCGCACAGGCGTGCCGTGCAGGCGGGCGCAAGCAGGCCAGTCGAGCGCGGTGCGGATGTGTGCAAGCGGTGGCAAATCAGTCATTGTCCGCATCCGACCAACGCAAAGGTGCTGCATTTTTCAACAATCCGCAAAGTGCGCAAGACACGCGACAGTCGGACAATGCAGCCAACGAACGGTTCTGGAAACGCTGGAAAGCCTTTGGCAATGATGCCGCGCGTTTGTGCGGCTAAGGCTGACACGATCTGAATGCTTCAAGCATCAAGATGTCGCATCCAAATTTGTAGTTTCTTTTGCGTCTGCAGCGCATCGCCAACATCGCGCCATGCGAATGTGGCTTTGACTCCAGGCAATTGAGCATACCCGCGCCCCGCCCAAAAACTGCTTAAATCGCGGGGTGTTGCGGGTCGGGACGGGTGCGTGACAGGACGGTCTACTGCACAAAAACAGATGTTTTCAAACCCAAGGTCGGCTGCAAACTTTTCGCGACGATCAAAAAATCGGTGCCCGATCCCCTGCCCCCGATAGCTGGGCATCAGCACGCTTTCCGCGCAGTAAAATGTAGCATCCACATCAACGTCTGTGCCCTCGAAGGCCGCAGCAAAATCATCGGCGTGTTCGCCAAGTGGTGCCCCTGTCGCAGCTCCGACCATCCAGTCGCCATCAAACGCCCCAACCACAACAGCGCGGTTGGTGTTGCGGTACATTTGAAGATATTGCCGTTCGTACGCCAGATCACCATCGTACAGATACGGCCAATCGCGAAAAACCGCGATGCGCAAAGCCGCCAGATCGTCCAATTGGTTCTCAAGATCCTCGTGTGGCACCACACGAACATCAATCATGTAACCTGCGCCGTCCAGTCAGCCAAATTGTAATAGGTGGTGACGCGGGCAATTTTGCCGTCGCGCACGTCAAAGAAAGATCCGGCTGGCAGCCTATAGCTTTGACCATGTGCTTCAGGCAGCCCAGCATCCGTTTTAAGATACGTTCCGTTGACTATGTATTCGGCGCAAGCACGCGATTGATCATCGTTGGACATCACCACCATATCCGTCAGCTGTTCTGCATAGCTGTCGTTCATATGTACGCAAAACGCCTCAAACAGCGCCTTTCCTTGCCGAACGCGCCCCTCATTGACGTGATGCGCCACATCATCGCAAAGCTCGGCCAACATTCCAGCCACGTCACCGGCATTGAAAGCCGCAAAATATCGTTTGATCACATCCATCCGTTGCCCTGCCCCCATTTCGCTTGCAGTTTGCCCACAATTTGATCTCGGGCTTGGCGGTAACTGTCCAGCTTCGCGTCGCGGCCTTCGCCCAGGCCCGTAGGGTCCAGAATGGGCCAATATTCGACCTCAAGATGGAAAAAGCGCGTCAGCTCCAATGCCCGGCGCTGGCTGGCCGGGCTGAGGGCAATCACAAGATCGAATGAACTTAGATCGTCACCCCAGTTTTCCATCTCGTCGAAACTGCGCGACCGGTGACGCGACAATTCCACGTTCAGCTCCTGGCATACGGCAATCGAAAACCCGTCGATCTCCATGTCGCCTTTCACGCCAGCGGATTGCACGTAAGTGTCCGTGCCATAAAGCTTCTTCATAATCCCCTCTGCCATGGGGGACCTCACCGCGTTGTGGTCGCAGCAAAACAGCACGGATTGGGGCAGATCGTCCGCCATTCAGCCTCCGAAGTGTAGAACGCAGATCAACGTAAACAGACGGCGCGCTGTATCTGTGTCAATCTCGGCTTTGCCTTCAAGGCGTTCCTGCAGGACCCGACTGCCTTCGTTGTGAATGCCCCGCCGCGCCATATCGATCGTCTCTATCTGGCTGGGCGGCATTGTTTTCACCGCATCAAAATAGCTTTCGCAGATTTGGAAATAGTCTTTCACCACCTGCCGGAATGGTCCCAACGACAAATGGAACTCTGCCGCTTTTTCGGCGTGTTCCGTGTTCACATCGAACACAAGCCGTTTATCACGGATCGAAAGCCCCACATGATACGGTCCATCCGGTACGGGGCGCTCTTCGCGTTTGGGCAACACAAACGTGTTGTCTTCCAGCAAATCGAACACAGCCACTTTGCGCTCTTGCTCGATCTCGGGCGTGGGCGGTGGCAGGTTCGCGTCGTCAAGAGCGATGTGTGAAATACGGGTCATAGGCACAAGTCCGAAGAGAGAAGTATGCCGTACCTCTAGCCCAGATCAACCCTGCTTCACAACTGTGCCGCACCGTAAAAGCGGCCAACGCAAAAATGACACCCCAAGACATTCGGCAATTGGCGCCCAGCGCGTGTTGATTACCGGTTAAGGGCTTGCAGCCGCGCAGTGACCGACAACCCATGCGCCTCAAGGCTTTCCGACGTCGCCAGCGCCTCTGCCCCCGGCCCAATCGCCCGCAACGCATCCGGTGTCATTTGCGCCAACGTGGTGCGTTTGACAAAATCCATCACCGACAACCCAGAAGAGAACCGCGCAGAGCGTGCCGTGGGCAAAACGTGATTGGGCCCGCCGATGTAATCCCCGATGGCTTCAGGCGTCCACTGCCCCAAGAAAATCGCACCGGCGTGGGTGATCTTTTCGCTCAGCGCATTCGGATCGCCCACACATAGCTCAAGGTGTTCGGGAGCTATGCGATCGGACAAGGCAGCGGCAACATCCAGATCCGGAACAGTGATCACCGCCCCGAAATCCCGCCAGCTTGCGCCGGCGATGGCCCGGCGTTCCAACGTCTCAAGCCGCTTGTCCACGGCCTGTGCAACCGCTTCGCCAAAAGCGGCGTCTGTGGTGATCAGCAAGGATTGCGCACTTTCGTCGTGTTCCGCCTGGCTTAGCAAATCAAGGGCGATCCAATCGGGATCGTTGTTCGCATCGGCAATCACAAGGATTTCTGACGGCCCTGCAATCATGTCGATGCCAACCTTGCCAAACACACGACGCTTGGCTGCGGCGACGAAAGCATTGCCCGGGCCCGTAATCTTGTCGACGGCGGCAATTGTGTCTGTGCCATACGCCAATGCTGCAATCGCCTGGGCGCCCCCGATCCGGTAGATTTCATCCACCCCGGACAGTTTTGCCGCCAGCAAGACAGCAGGATTCAGGATACCATCCGGCGTCGGCACCGTGATGGCCAAGCGCCCCACGCCCGCGACCTTGGCGGGGATCGCATTCATCAGAACAGATGACGGGTAGCTTGCCAATCCGCCCGGCACATACAGCCCTGCGGCGGACACAGGCGTCCAACGCCACCCCAAAGTGGCACCGGCGGCATCGGTCCATTGCTGATCCTCGGGAAGTTGTTTGGCATGGTAGGCTGTGATGCGATCCGCGGCCAGTTCCAGTGCCGCGCGCACATCAGGCGCGACTTTTGCAGCCTCCGCTTCAATCTCTGCGTCCATGATGCGCAAACGATCTGTGGTCAGTTCAAGGCGGTCAAACTTTGCTGTCAGCTCCAACACCGCAGCATCACCGCGCGCCCGTACATCCGCAATAATGTCGGCCACAATGGCATCCACATCGGGACTGTCTTCGCGCTTTGCATTGAGCAGAGTTGTAAAGGCGGCCTCAAAATCGGGGTCTGTGGTATTAAGGAAAACAGGCATGGTGGCTCCGGTCTTTGCGTTGCTGACGACATAGCGCTGCGGCGCCATAGGGGAAAGAGGGGATATGTCGCATGGAACGCCTACAACCATAGCGGTGCGCTCCGTCTGACGATGTATGATAGCGCATCAGATTTGCGCCAACGCATCACCTGATAAGCAATTGTTTTTCAACCATTAAGTGAAACCCATGCTCAAAACGCAGGATTTGCTGGTTTTGGAAGAATTAACCTGCATAGGTGTCTTTTTAATACCTTATTAACTTATGGAAGCATTCTGAAAAATGACCACGATTGCATTAACCGGCATTTCCACCACCTATTCCTTTGACCCAAGCACTGGCCAACCCATTAACGAAGAAATTGGCACAGCCACCTTGACCACAATTGTCAGCCAAGACCAAACCTTTGAGTTTTCAGCGGTGGGCCTTGGACTTGTAAACGCGACTGGCAGCTTGTTCAAAACAACCCTATCCGGTCTGAACGGTCAAATTGTTGATTCGTCGGATCCGTTTTCCATTGACCCGAGTTTGGAATCAAAAGCAGACCTTTTTGTCATGAGATGGGAAGAGGACGGCGTACAGAAATCCGCAGTCATGGTAGATTTTAGCACACGCGTCGCCCTACCTGCCGGGAGTGCGCCTGCGGCCCCGACCCCCACAGGCTCAAGTCAATTGTTTGTTCTGGGTGGTGATGCACTGCCTGCCTTTGCCGATGTGGCGGCTTACACGCTGTGGGCAGAGTCAGCGGAGAAGGACTATGCAGGCCTGCTTGCCACGCCATTCATCCCCGGCACACCGTTTGATTTACGCGATATTCCGGGTGCAAGCATATCCGAAGACGACGTCATTTCAGGGCTAATTCTGCCAGGATACATCATTGTGGGTGACGGCAACGACTTCGTCGATGGAGAGTTTTCCGAAGAAATTTCAATTATCGGCGGCGCTGGCAATGACACGTTGGAAGGCGGCAGGTTCGAAGACTTCCTGATGGGCAATGCCGACCATGATCGCCTTGTCGGCCGAGGTGGCGACGACACTATGCTGGGCGGCACCGGCAATGACACGATGAACGGCAATGTCGGAGACGACGAAATGTTCGGCGGCAGTGGCAATGACCGGATGCGTGGCGGGGCTGGCGAAGACAGCCTGTTCGGCAACAGTGGCGACGATACAATCGACGGCGGACGCAACCACGACACTGTGGATGGTGGCGGCGGCAACGATCTGCTGGCCGGGGATCATGGCAACGATGTGATGTTTGGGCAGTCTGGCAATGATACAATGGCCGGCGGCGAAGGCCGCGACACGTTAAATGGCGGTGCGGGCGATGATGTCCTGACCGGTGATGCGGGTCGCGACCGGCTTGTGGGCAACAGCGGCGACGACACTTTGATTGGCGGCGTGGACAACGATGTGCTGCGCGGCGGCGCCGGGGCGGATGTCTTTGTGTTCGGGTTTGGTCACGATCAGGATCGCATCGTCGACTTCACGGACAACGTGGATCGGCTGGACATCACAAGCGGTCGGTATGCAACCGTGTCAGAAATGCTGGACGATGCAACCGAAATTGATGGGGACGTGCTGTTGTTAACAACCGGCACCAGCCTGGGCAGCAACGCAGACTGGGTGTTGATCGAAAATATCACCATTGCGCAGCTTACAGATGACATCGACCTGACATCAAATTTGTTCTGACCCCACGCCTCCGCAAATTTTGGACGGCAAACATACAATCGGGGTGCTCTCGCTGCGCACCCCGAATATCTGAAAATCTACGTTGGCTCTTACGCAAGGCGTTATCAACGCTTACAACATTGCGCATGTTTTCCTGCAAACCTCCCGCACTGGTTGAGGTTTGTGGATGAGGTGGGTTTTTACTTGTTTCAGAAGGCAGGCCGCCTGTACCATATTTCCAGAAATTTTAAGTAATCAAAGGGAATTAGCGTTATGACAACAACCACATTCACCGGCTTCTCGTTCACCTATATTGACAATGGACCGGACGATGACACCATCACGGGGATTGGCGCGGGAAGCTTACAAATAACAACAAGCGACGACTACCAAGCCAGCTACACATACACAGCGGACTTGTTTGACGATGAAACCGTCGACATCGGGATCGGCGCAGGCGCACTCTACAACGCGGTTTTGAATGGGTTGGGCGGCCCCCAAGACATTAGCACAGGTGAGGGGATAAACTTCGATCTGGAAGCTGAAATGCTTAACGCTGCTTGGTCCCTTGGCGGCATGTCTGGCACGTCCCAGTTGTTGGTCATTGATGGCTACAACAGCTCCACAAACACAGGCACGACCTACGTGTTCCAAATTGGGGGGGATACCCTTCCAACCGCATCCAGCGTTTCAGAGCTTGAGCTGTTTATCGACACCACCAATTTTGGACCAATTACCACCGGACCGCTTACCCCAGGCACAAACATAGACCCGACAACCTTGGACAACACGACGACCGCCGAGAGGGACAAGGTCACAGGCACACCACTTGATGACAACATCAATTCAGGGGCCGGCAACGACACCGTGAACGGCGGCGACGGCAACGATACGGTGCAAGGCGGCGGTGGCAATGACCGCCTGAACGGCAACATCGGCGACGATCTGTTGAACGGCGGCAACCAGAACGACCGTCTGGATGGTGGGTTCGACAACGACACCCTGAACGGTGGCAACAACAACGACACGCTGATCGGCGGCAACGGCAATGACCGCCTAAACGGCAACCGCGACAATGACTTGCTGAATGGCGGCAATGGCAACGACACCATGGACGGCGGGTTCAACAATGACACGCTGAACGGTGGCAACAACAACGACAGGCTGTTGGGCAATTCGGGCGCGGACCGCTTGAACGGCAACAAAGGCAACGACTTGCTGAACGGCGGCAATGGCAATGACACCATGGACGGCGGGTTCGACAACGATACGCTGAATGGTGGCAACAACAACGACCTGTTGTTGGGCAACGCCGGCAGCGACCGTTTGAACGGCAACAAGGGCAACGACACGCTCAATGGCGGCAACGGAAATGACACTCTGGACGGTGGCTTCAACAACGACACGCTCAATGGCGGCAACAACAATGACCTGCTAAAAGGCAATTCCGGCAACGACCGCGTTAATGGCAACAAAGGCGACGACACTTTGGATGGCGGCACGGGCAACGACCGCCTGGACGGTGGCTTTGGCGGCGATGTGGTTGACGGGGGCGCAGGAGAAGACACGCTTCTTGGCAACACGGGCGAAGATTTGCTGGACGGTGGCACAGGCGACGACATTCTAACCGGCGGCGCGGATGCGGATGAATTCGCCTTTGCGACGGGTTACGGCAATGACACGATCACCGACTTTTCGATCGACGATTTTGAGAACGTGCGCCTGGACGCCAACATGTTCAACAACATCGATACGGTTCTGTCAGAGGCCCAACAGATCGGAGATGATGTTGTTCTGGACTTTGGCAACGGCGACTCCCTGACATTCGAAGACCTGTCTTTGATAGAACTGGAAAGCACGTTCTTCTCACCCGGGGCATAATCTTGTTCCCGAAAATAGGAAAAGGCCCCGATTGTTTCGGGGCCTTTTTTGTAAGCGATATGCCGAAAATCCAGATTTCACCCTAAAGCGAACTGTTACTCGGGATGGGACGGTGCCCTCTTGGACGGCGCGATGTAGGGCTTGGTCACATCCTTCAGACGCGCCTCGATGGTTTCGACAGACAGGCGCACAGCACCGTCGCCCGCCAGCGTAATTTCAATCAGGCCCGCGCCGTCTTCGCCTGCCTCAAAAGCGACCGCCAGAACCGACAGGATCATGTCCTTGTCGCTGCGATCCACCCCTTGGCTGGACACATTCAAAACGCCTTCAAAACTCAGCATGGATTGCACACGTTCTTTGCTTTGTGTGCCATTTTCCCAGCGAAAACGGTTTAAAAGCATAGCAAAACGCCGGTCTCGGGCGCGGTATGTCATTTCGGTGATCGGAAGAACGGCGTCCTGCACAAGTGCCGACATCACCTTCAGATCATCTGCATCCATAGCCCCAAGGTTCAACGGCGCCTCGCGCCCGTCTTCAAAGCGCGCATCATCTACCATCAGTCTTTGACCCGTTCGATTTTGGCGCCAACCCCTTCCAGCTTGCGCACCACATGTTCATACCCCCGATCAAGGTGGTAAACGCGGCTGACCTTTGTTTCGCCTTCCGCTGCAAGACCCGCAAGGATCAAGGAAACAGACGCCCGCAGGTCCGTCGCCATCACTGGCGCACCTTTCAGCTTTTTCACACCTGTGACCGTCGCCGTACCACCGGAAACGTCGATTTCAGCCCCCATACGGATCAATTCAGGTGCGTGCATAAAGCGGTTTTCAAAGATTTTTTCTTCCAGAACGGATGTTCCGTTGGCGGTGCACAACAGCGCCATCATTTGCGCCTGCAAATCCGTTGGAAAGCCCGGGAACGGTTCGGTTGTCACGTCCACTGCTTTGATCTCGTCGCCACGGCGCTTCACCATCAGACCTTTGTCCGTTTCGGTCACGTCGATCCCTGCCGCATCCAGCTTTTCGCAGAACGCCCCGACAAGCGACAGCTTGCCGCCAAGCAATTCGACCTCGCCGCCGCAAATCGCAGGCGCCAGCATGTAGGTGCCCAGTTCGATCCGGTCTGTGACAACAGGATGTGTTGCCCCGTTCAAGCGGTCGACGCCTTGGATGGTAATGCTTGAGGTGCCGTCGCCTTCGATCTGCGCACCCATTTTGCGCAGGCAATCCGCAAGGTCGACGATTTCAGGTTCGCGGGCAGCGTTGTTGATGACGGTCGTGCCTTTGGCCAGCGTCGCCGCCATCATGATGTTTTCGGTGGCCCCGACTGAGGCGAACGGGAAGTCGATGACCGCGCCTTTAAGGCGTCCGCCAGCCGCTTTGGCGTGCAAATACCCGTCGCGCAGTTCGATGTCCGCGCCCATCAGGGTCAGGCCGTCGGTGTGAATGTCCATAGGGCGCGCGCCAATTGCACAGCCGCCTGGCAAGGACACTTCAGCCACGCCTTCACGCGCCAAAAGCGGCCCAAGCACAAGGTTCGACGCCCGCATCTTGCGCACAATGTCATATTCCGCGCGGGTGTTGATGGTGCCATGGCACGACATCGCTTGCACTTGGCCTTCCTGCATCGAGGTGATCTCGGCCCCCAGCGATTGGAGCAATTCAGTCATGGTTTTGATATCGGACAAACGCGGTGCGTTGGTCAGCGTCAGCGGCTCTTCGCTGAGCAGAGTTGCAGGCATAAGGGTCAGGCAGGCGTTTTTGGCCCCCGCAATCGGGATTTGCCCGTTTAGCGGTCCACCGCCCTGCACAACTATCGAATCCATTTACGTGTCCTTCGCCTGTTTGTCTTTTGCATCATCGGTGCGCGCGCGGGCTTGTGCCTTGCGTCGTCCCATATTGGCTTTCAACGCGGCCTTTAGCCGATCTTCGCGGATCTGAGCCTGCGTTTTGCCTTTGTTGGATGCTGTTTTCTCTGCCATGGGACGTGTCTAACGCAGGTCTTGGGCCGGGTCCAGAATAGGGTTGCACGATTGTGGTTTTGACGCTACTCAGCCGCTCACGGCGCTGCTGTAGCTCAGAGGTAGAGCACTCCCTTGGTAAGGGAGAGGTCGAGAGTTCGATTCTCTCCAGCAGCACCATGAAATTCCGGTAGCTTTGGCTATGTCATAGGCTTGCGCAGTTTTTCGACGATTCAATCCCACAAAACATGTGCGCCCAGCACAGCATAATCAAACCCGTCGGCCCGACCACCCAGATGTTTGGCCAAAAAACGTTCCATTCGGCGGTAGGCGATGATGCGGGTTTTCCATCCCCAGCTGTTAAACTGATGGCCCGCCCCCTCTAGCAACATGTAGTCGACATCTTTCCCTTCCGCGGTCAGTGCGTCGACCATGCGATCTGCCTGATCCTGAATGACACGCACATCATTTGATCCTTGAATGATCAAAAGAGGCGCCTGCACAGCCGCCGCATGATACAAAGGCGACCGGTCTTTGATCTCTGCCAGCATTTCGGGATCAGATGGATCACCAATGTATTTTTGGTACCAGTCGGGCCAACCTTGCCAATACGCGGGCACCTCTTGCAGCATCGTCGATATATCCGAGATACCGTTGATGTCTATTCCAGCTGCGAACAGCTCAGGGCTTTGGGTCACGGCTGTCAGAACCTTTAACCCCCCGAAGCTTCCCCCTAAAACGGCGACTTTATCGGGATCGGCAAACCCCTGGTCCACAGCCCACGCACGGGCATCCACGATATCGTAGTGCATTTTCCGACTGACTTCCCCAACTGCGGCCTCTCGGAAATTTCGTCCAAACCCACCGCTGCCGCGATAGTTCACGTCAAGCACGACATACCCCCGGTTTGCCAACCAACTGTGCAAACTGCTGAAGCCCCAAGCGCTGCGCGCCACAGGGCCGCCATGTATCAAAACCACCATAGGCGCCGGTCCCACCGCCCCTTTGGGACGTGTCATCGTTGCATGAATGGTTAACCCGTCACGGGCGCTGAAAGTAACGGGTTCCATCTTGGACAAGTGATCCGCTTGCGCCGCAATCGGGGGCACCGCGATTGTCTCGACGGAATTGTCACTTTGGTTGACCAGATACTTGGTCCAGCCTTTTGTTGTGTGCTCTGTTTCGATGATCATTTTCGACATGTCATTCGTGGTCGATACCCGGTGACGCGCCGTCTCAGCGTCATGCGGCACTGCGTTCAAAGCGGCTTCGTAGTCGGGATCAAAGAACTTCCGATGCTGAAAATCAGGATAAGATACAGCACTGAGGGCTGCGCCCGTAACAGGATGTAATTCGACCCAAGCCGTATCGACGGCATCATCGTCAAACATCACATTTTCCGTTTGCGATTGTGTGTCAAATGTCACCACAGCCGACTTGTCCCGCCCCATCGTCGAAAGAGCCAAGAGGTTTCCATCCTCGTCCGGTTGGCTGAGAACCCGAAACCAGTCTTCCATGCCGCCTTGCGCGATTTCATTCCAAGTTCCGTCTGGTTGTCGCAACTCTGTGCGCCAGTCGTCCTGAGATTTATGGACGGTTCGGGCATATACATCGCCTTGACGATCCACGCTCCAATGCACGCCAATTTCGGAGATGAGATCAAGCGCGGTGGTCTTGCCTGTTTCAAGGTTCAAACGATAAAGATCAAACTTTCTGGCATCGCGTTGATTGTTCCCGATCAAAATCTCCGATCCGGCTTCTGCGGGAACAGAATGAATCCAGCTTTTGACGTTTTTCCCAAAATCATAACTGCGGGGTTCCGCATCTTTCCGGGTCACATCAATCGAGACAATGACGTCGTTTTCCCATCCGTCGCGGTTGGCTTGGTATAGCAAATAGCGCCCGTCGGCAGACCAGCTGTACCAGCGCACCTCGTCCTTGGTGTTGAAAACATCGGCCTCTTCGCCACCGAGTGGACGCACCCAAAGCGCTGGCCGAAAACCCTTGGTTGCCAACCAGGCGATGTATTTGCCATCTGGCGAAAGCCGGTAGCGCCATTTCGAGTCCGTGTTCGCGTAGAAATGGCGCAAAGCGACAAGTTTCGGCAGGTCGGCCTGCAGCGCCTGATGCGTGGCAGCAATAGGCCGAAAAATATAAAGGATGGTGATGGCAGCAATAGCCAAAATTCCAAGGCCTATGAACGCGGCTTTCTTAAACATGCTTCAATCCATCTGATCTTGTTGCGGCCCGTCGCGCTTTGTGACGAAAAGATACAAGTGCCGCAAAACAGGTATGGTCATTGATAACTTGCGCCGCGCCTTGCGACAACCATGACGCGCAGTTCCAGCAAGGGGGGCCATCCGCAGGTGGTTTCCGGTGGGGTGATCAAGACGACGCAACGTCAGGACAAAAAGCTGATCAGATGTCCAGAAAATATGTTCAGATAAATTCAACGCACATTGGTTTGGGAGGGTCGGATGGAATTTGATTTTGTAATTGTTGGGGGTGGCTCTGCAGGGGCGACAATCGCCTCTCGGCTCAGCGAAGATCCACATACCAACGTGTGTCTGCTCGAAGCAGGTGGCAGCGGCAAAGACATCTTTATCCGCATGCCCATCGCTGTGGTCGCAATGTTGCCCGGCCGCCCGAAGATCAACAATTGGGCGTTTCACACTGTTCCGCAACCCGGTCTGAACGGGCGCAAGGGGTATCAGCCGCGCGGAAAGGCCCTGGGCGGATCAAGCGCGATCAACGCAATGCTATACGTCCGCGGCCAAAAGGAAGACTACGACAGCTGGGCAGACTTGGGGAACGACGGTTGGGGCTGGAATGATGTTCTACCCTATTTCCGAAAGGCCGAAAACAACGTGCGCGGTGCAGATGATGCACACGGCGACAACGGCCCTTTGCAGGTGTCTGATCAAAAGGCACCGCGCCCCATTTCGCAGGCTTTCATCGAGGCCAGCAACCAGATGCAGCTGCGGTCCAAGCCCGACTTTAACGATGGCGACAACGAAGGTGTGGGCATGTGGCAAACCACGTTGTTCCATTCCCTCGACAAAAACGGCGAACGCTGTTCGGCGGCGGCGGCCTATTTGCATCCCGTTATGGACGACCGGCCCAACCTGACTGTCATCACCAAAGCACATGCCACCAAAGTCATCTTTGAAGGCAAACGTGCGGTCGGCGTGGCGTACCGGCACGGCAAACAGGACAAGGAAGTGCGCGCCGCAAAGGAAGTGGTTTTATGTGGCGGTGCGTTCCAGTCGCCGCAACTTTTGATGCTATCCGGTGTTGGTGATCCAAAGACCATCACCCGGCATGGTATCGAAATGATCCATGACTTGCCCGGCGTCGGACAGAACCTGCAAGATCACCTTGATTTTACCATGGCCTACACGACCAAAGACACCGACAACGTCGGGATTGGCCTGCGGGCGGGTGCGAAGCTGATCGGAGAGATTTTCAAATGGCGCAAGCACGGCAATTCAATGGCTGCGTCCACCATCACCGAATGTGGCAGCTTTTTCAAAAGCGACCCTTCCGTTGAACGCGCTAACCTGCAAACGCATTTTGTGATTTCCATCGTCGACGATCACGCACGCAAACTGCATCTGGGGCATGGGTATTCCTGTCACATCTGCAACCTTCGCCCCTATTCCCGCGGTGAGGTTTTCTTGCAAAGCAGCGATCCCATGGCGGCCCCCGGCATTGATCCCAAATTTCTGTCAGATGACCGCGATCTCGACATCATGATCAAAGGCGCCAAACAGACGCGCGCTACGCTGGAGGCGCCGGCATTGGCGAAATACAAACACAAAGAACTGTTCGGAGTGCATGACAAAATGACGGATGCCGAATGGGAAGAGGTCATTCGCAATAGATCCGACACCGTCTACCACCCGGTTGGCACCTGCAAAATGGGCCACGATGATATGGCTGTGGTCAGTTCTGACCTGAAAGTGCACGGTCTGGAAGGGCTGCGTGTTGCCGATGCGTCCATCATGCCGTTGCTGGTCTCTGGCAACACCAACGCACCCACCATAATGATTGGCGAAAAATGCGCCGACATGATCAAATCCGAATACGCCGCATGAATTGCATCAGTAGAAAAATCAGCGAACAAAACAAACAGGAAGCCTGATTATGGATAACGGGTGCTTGCGAATTGTCAAAGGCGACGCTGATGGGGGGCAAGGTTGTGCCGGGCCGAAAAAGTGCCGCAGACATCAAATTTGAAACTTAAGACATCGCCACCATGAACAAGTTGCCAGCAAAGTTGAAAACGCGCGCAGACCGCAAAACGGCGAAACGTGACGTCAAGAAACGCCAGATCGCGGATAGCGCGATCTCGGCGCTTAAAGAGCTGGGCTATGCAAATACGACCTTGCGCGACATAGCGGCAAAAAGTGCGCTGTCGCTGGGCATGCTACACTACTATTTTGCAGATCGCGCAGAGCTTATCATCTATTGCGTCGAAATCTACAAAGAGGACTTCGTTCACAAGGTCGCAAAAGCTTTGGAAGCGGCACAAGGCAGGGATCAGGTCATAGAAGCCTTCACCGAAGCTCTTGTCGCTTCGATCTTTGACGACGCGATGACCCACAGGCTTTGGTATGATATCCGCACCCAAGCCATGTTCGATACGTCGTTCCGTCCTGTCGTTGCAACAATCGAACAGGCTTTGATCGGGCTGCTGCGCACAGCATTCGAAAAAGCGGACCACCCTGCACCACTGCAAATCGAAATTCACTATGCGCTTCTTGACGGTGTGTTTCGTCATATCATGCAAGGACAATTCGAAGAACACCCACGCACCCGCGCCGAACTTTCCGAAGTTTTCAGGGGCCTGTTGAACCAATTCATGTAAAATACCCAAGCGGGTTTGCCCGTGTGGCTGACCCCAACCAAACGAAGGGCAAAGGAAAAACATGCAGTACCACCTGAATGGGTACAAATCCGGTTCGCCCGACATTGCCCCCTCTGAAAATCACGCGCATTCCAACCCGAACAAGGTTGATGTTCTGATCGTGGGGTGTGGTCCGGCGGGCTTGACACTGGCCGCCCAGCTGTCTGCATTTCCGGACATCGCCGTTCGCATATTGGATAGCAAGCCCGGACCTTTAACAGTGGGGCAAGCCGACGGAATTGCATGCCGATCAATGGAGATGTTTGAAGCATTCGGTTTCGCCGACAAAGTCCGCCGTGAAGCGTATTGGGTGAACGAAACGGTTTTTTGGCGCCCCGATGGCAGCAAGGGCATCACGCGAACGGGTCGCATTCAGGATGTTGAAGACGGGTTGTCCGAACAGCAGCACACGATTCTGAACCAGGCCCGCGTGCACGACTTTTACCTAGAGATCATGAAGAACGCGCCCAACCGGTTGGAACCAGACTACAAACAAACCCTTGTTTCACTGCGTAGAAGTGATTTCGCCGATCATCCGGTCACGGCAGACATCATGCGCGCAGATGGGAAAACGGAAACAATCGCGGCGCGGTATGTCGCGGGCTGCGATGGCGCACGCAGTACAGTGCGAAAAGTGCTGGGACTGTCATTGCGAGGTACTGCCGCACGCCAGCTTTGGGGCGTGATGGATGTGCTCGCCGTGACGGATTTTCCCGATATTCGCCTGAAATCAGCGATCCAATCCGCCAGCGCAGGCAGCCTGCTGATTATTCCGCGCGAAGGCGGATACATGGTGCGAATGTACATTGAACTTGATGCTTTGACTGATGATGAACGTGCGGCCGACCGTAATGTGTCGCCAGACATGTTGATCCAGAAAGCCCAAGCCATTTTAGCGCCCTATTATATGGACGTGAAAAATGTCGTGTGGTGGTCTGCCTATGAAATCGGGCAACGGGTGTGCGAACGGTTTGACGACGGAACACATGATCCACGCATCTTCATTGCGGACGATGCCTGTCACACCCACAGCCCGAAGGCTGGGCAAGGCATGAACGTTTCTATGGCTGATGCCTATAATCTTGGATGGAAACTTGCCTCTGTTCTTCGCGGGCAGGCTGCGTCGGACCTTTTACGCACCTATTCATCAGAGCGTCAGGCCAAAGCGCAGGAACTTATCGAATTTGACCGCGAAATGGCCCAAATCTTCAGCACAACATCAGCGTCAGATGTCTTTCAGCAGTATTTCTCAAAACATGCACGCTACACGGCAGGCGTCGAAACACGATATGATCCGTCAATGATCGTCGGCTGCGACACCCATCAAGCGCACGCCATCGGGTTTCGGGTCGGAACGCGGTTTCATTCCGCACCAGTGATCCGGCTGGCCGATGCCAAACCCATGCATCTGGGCCATGTGATGAAGGCTGATGGTCGGTGGCGTCTGTTCTTGTTCGCAGGCCAAGACGACACAGGGCAAGCGGACGGTGGTATCGCCGCGATCGCAAAATTTCTTGCGGAGCACCCGGCATCACCGATCAACCTGTACACGCCACACGACATGGACTGCGACGCGGTGATCGATCTGCGTGCAGTCTTTCAACAGCCCCACAAGGACCTCGCCTTTGACGAGATGCCACAGCTGCTGCGTCCCCGCAAAGGGCGGTATGGGATGGTGGATTACGAAAAGATCTATTGTGCTGATCCCAAAACCGAAGACATCTTCGACAGCCGCGGCATCTCACGCAGCACCGGAACGATGATCATTGTGCGCCCCGATCAATACATCGCACAGGTTCTGCCGATGATCGCAACGGCAGAACTTTGTGCAACTTTTGCGGCCTTCATGCAGCCCGTCAACGCCACCTAATGCACACCACCTAATGCACGTCGCGAAATGATACGCCCTTAAAACAACGCACAGGGTTTCCCCGTTCAAGCGACGCATGCATCTGGTTCTGATCGCTTTTTCGCGCATCTGCATCGGCGACGTCTTTGGACGCCATAAGCAGGACAAGCCGCTCCAAAGCCAGTGCCTTGTTGCGGTGTTGTGACCGCATTTCGCGGGCGACGGCGATCATCCCGGACGGCACATGCGTTGCGCGTACAGCGCTGTCGGTGGTGTTTTGATGCTGGCCGCCGGGACCACCTGCGCGAAAGCTCTGGAACGTCACATCTGCGAGACACACATCGGGACGTTCTGCAGGCACCTGCATTTCAAAAACGCCAACGAACCAGTTGGCGCGCTTGTGCTGAGGACGCAAAGAGCTTTTCCAGCGCCATTGCACAGTTCCCAACCAGCTTTTGGCCAAGTGTCGTGCCGCAGGCCCATGCAGAACGACCAAAGCGGACTTGATACCATGTTTGGCCTTTGTAAGGCTGACATCTGCGTCCAATCCGATAGTGTCCGCGTCCTCCAGCATACGGGTCACGACATGTTTTGCCGCGATGCAACACTCAGCCGGGCCATTGCCGCTGGTCACCAGCAATGACACGCTTTGGTCTGCTTGGGTTGTTTCACGCATTGCGCAGCACCCCGGTTCTGGTTTTCTTGAACGTCAAAAGAGGATGGAACGTGGCAACCGTTTTCGCGACACCCGTCACTTCCAGATCAGCAGCGACTGCGGCGGCGGATTTGTAGGCCAAAGGCGCTTCTTCGATCAGCAATGCACGATCTTCACATATGACCCGCCCCCCGAACGACGTGCGTTGCATCGCTTCAAGATCAGATCGTTTGGTGCCGACCCGGCCGTGCATCGAAGACCTGTCATACCGGCGACCGGCCCCATGTGCCGTGGACCATAACGCGGCCTCTGTGTGGCTGGGCCGCAACAAATAACTGGGCGTCGCCCGTGATCCTGCAAGCGGAACCAACCCTGCATCCGCCTGCGCAGCGCCCTTGCGATGCAGCCAACCATCGCCGACACGCACCAGCAGATTATGCGGCACATCTGCAATCAACCGAACATCCGTTCGCAACGCATCTGCGGCCCGCTCTGCGATGATGCGCCGGTTCAAACGCGCCCAACGCGCCGCTTGGTCGTGGCCCGCCAAATACGCCGAAGTGGCATCCGCATCTGGATTCATTCCGTTGAACCCATCATGTGGGACATCTGCCAGAACAGCTGTGCCATACCCGCGAGACCCCGAATGGATCAGCAGATACAACGCGCCAACATCCAAACCAACATCCGGTTCACAAGTGACCAATGTTTGCACTTCGCAAAAGTGGTTCCCGCCGCCAATTGTGCCCAAGGATTTCGAAAACGATCGCATACGCGCATCGGTTTCATCCAGACGCGCAGAGTAGTCGGTTGATGGATCATGGCCCAGCACACGCATCCGACGCAGGGCCTTTTCCAGTTTAAATTTGCGTTTCGGCAAATCAATCTGGAACAAAGCCATGCCGCATCCAATGTCATTTCCAATCAATTGCGGATAGATGCGATCCGCCAGCACGGCACACCCCACCGGCCCATACTTGCCGGGATGAAGGTCCGGAAAGGCCGCGATCTTTTGCACCCCCGCCCAGTTGGAAACGTGTTTCAATTGTTCTTCTGAGCGGCCATCAATCCAAGCCGCAGATGTGTAAAATTTCTGGATGGCGGCGTCGCGTGTTGCAGCAGACACGAAGCCATCCAAGACGGAATTGCCCATTGAGATTACCCAATTCGTAAATTTTTTTTGCAGATATGCTCAGCGCACTTTAGCGCGAGCGCAATGGATCAGCTGGCCCCGGAAGGGGTGTTACGCAGTGATCCGGCCTGAAAAGGCATTGTGAGAAGCAAACATGATGAACCCTTTCCTGGCTATAGTAACGCAAAATCGCGTAGGCTGTGTTGCGGAGTATCTAAAATATCATCCGCCGTTGGGCAAATTCGAAATCACACCGCAAACAGTTCGTTTTATTTTTGCAACACCCATAGATGCGGAATAGTCACATCCCGCATGGCTACAAGATCACATCGGCCACGACCTTTGGATGATCTGTAAGCAATTCATATCCGGTGTCAGTTACAATAAGGCTGTCACCGACCTGGGCGCGAAATGTCTCAACGCTGACAGAACCATCAACAGCCAACACCATACCGGGCTGCAAAACTGTAGTGTCGCCCGTGACCAACTGCGGATGTTCCAAAAAACTAAAACCTGTCGCCCGGCCGCATCGGAACGGGTATTCGTGGCCCGCGTCTTGGATGACTTCGGCATAGGCCGCGTGCACATCCTGCGCCGTTACACCGGGGCGGATCATTTCAAGGGCAGCCTTTTGGCTGGCGACTGCGACTTCGTAGACATCCGCCTGTGTGCGATCTGCAATATCGTCGATCCAGAACGTGCGATCAAACCCCAACTTGAAACGGTGGAAATTGGTCATGCCACAAAAGCACAAAAATACCGGTTCACCTTTGGCCATCACACGCGTCGATGCACGGTGATGGGTTTTTGTGATGTCCGGTCCGGACGCCATGATCTGTAGGAAATGCGTGTTTGGAGACATGTCCGCGTCGTCATAATGCGCGGCCAATAACTCTGCAGCCTTTCGCGTGCCCGCGTGTGACGTAGCAAGAGCGACTTCATATTCGGCCACACCGTGCCCGATGGCGTCACGGCCTGCGGCCATCATCGCGTTGGCCACCTGACCAGCATGGCGCGCCAACTGCAGCTCTGGCGCGGATTTGATCATGCGCATATCTGCCAAAATTGGCGTCGCTGACGTCAACCTATCTGTGCCAACCAACTGTGACACATAGGCTTGAACGATTGGGGGCATATGGTTCGGTTCTATCGCGACGCATGACGCTTTCTGGACGGCTTTTGGCAGCTCTGTGCGCCATTCGTCCCCCATGCCATCATTCCATGCCGCAATTGCATCTACGTGCGCGTGCGCTTGGGCCGCGACAAGATCGATTGTGGGGGTGATCAGCAGGCTTCGCCCCTCGCGCGAGACGATAAGAACGGTGGGACGCCCAAATTCCATGTGCAGGTAATCGTAGTAGCCTGTCAGATAGTAAACATTGTCTTCGTCCGTAATCAACGCCACGTCGACGCCGGCATCAGACAGCTTTTGGCGAAAAGTTTTCATACGCGATTGGAACATGTTCAGGCCTTTGTGTTTGTATCAAGGGGCAATCTATCACGCACAAGCTGTGTCCAGAACGCAGCGCCAATAGGCAAAAGGGCATCGTTGAAATCATAATCGGCAGAATGCAAAGGTTGCCCATGCGGTCCTTCGGCACCGTTGCCCAACAGCAGAAAGCACCCCGGCACGGCGGCGCAAAAATGCGCAAAGTCCTCTGAAAAGCTCATCGGATCGCGATCACCGATGGTCTCGACCCCAACGCCACGCCCGGCTTTTACCGCGGCTTCAACTGGCAATGGATCATTGAGCGTTTCGATGAATTCAGTGCGAAAATCGACTGTAACATCCACGCCGTGCGCCGCCCCTATGCCGGTCGCGATCTGCGTCATCAAAGTCGCAACCTGATCACGGTCGGCAGGTTGTTTGGTGCGCACATCACCCTTCAAAGTGGCAGCACCGGGCAGGACATTGCGTTGACCGTCTGTCAAAAATTCTGTCACCGACACCACCGCACCGGCCCCCGGTGCCAATTTACGCGACACAATGGTCTGCAACGCCTGTACGATTTCAGCGCCAATAGTGATGGCATCCCGCCCGACATGTGGCATCGACGCGTGTCCACCTTGGCCGTTTACAGTGATTTCAAACAAACTTTCGCTGGCACAAATCTGCCCCGCCCGCGTCGAGATTTGCCCAACAGGAGCGCCCGGTAAATTGTGGATCGCATAGACTTCTTCAATGGGAAACTGTTTAAGAAGCCCTTCTTCGATCATTGCCTGAGCCCCAAGCCCGTGTTCTTCGTTTGGCTGGAAAATGAAGACAACGGTGCCGTCGAAATCACGGGCTTTGGCCAGTTTTTCAGCAGCCCCCAACAACATGGTCATATGCCCGTCATGGCCACAGGCATGCATAACACCTTGGGTTTTGGAAACATAATCATGTGTGCTTGTCTCAAGGATCGGAAGCGCGTCCATGTCTGCACGCAACCCGATTGCGCGATTGCCTGTGCCGCATTTCAAGATGCCAACGACGCCGACGCCTTCATGAACCTCCAATCCAAATGAAGACAGAAAGCTGGCTATCCGGGCTTTGGTGTTATGTTCGTCAAACCCAAGTTCAGGAGTGCGGTGAAAATTGTGGCGTACATCGGCAAGGTCAAGAGCAGGCATATGAGGTCCGGAAAGCTTCAGAGTTATCACATGCTAGCCGCTGGACATTTGCAACGCTTACCCAAAAGCGACCTTTTGGGTGGACGCGAAAAACCCTATCTGGTTGCGTCCAGCCGGGTTCCGCTTTCACGCGGCAGGCTGACGTGAATCCCCCATGTCGTTTCATTGTTGAACGACACATGGGCGTAACGCAAACGGACCTTGCGCTCGAGCGCTTCGTCAACGTCCAGCCGGTTTTCTGTAAGAGCTTCGTAGTAAGACGCCAACAAACTGTCATCGCCACCCAGTCCGACATCGATGCCATCAATCGTGTCGCTCCAATCTTCAAACGGAACGCCTGCATCTTTGGCCTCATCATACATGATCTTCAGCGACACAAATTGCAGGCCATGTTCTGCGGACCACGCGAAGGTAGACAGGCTTTCGCCCGCATCATGTATTTGCCAGTTGCTTTGCGCGATTGTCGTCATGCTGTCGGGGCTTTCACCGTCTACGCCGCAGGTGTTTTCGGTCAAGCCCCAGTTGCGCTGCAGATAGCCAGGCATACCCGTGTAGTCTTCATGCTCAAATTCGAATGTGCCCGTTTCCGTGCCAAGATCATATCCACCGCCAATGTCGGAATGTGCACCAACCATACGGTAGCGTTTGCCGCTGAGCGCCAGCGTAAGTGGAAAGTTTTCACGAATTTCGTCGTCCGCGGTGATGTGCACGATCTGGTCCGCGACATTGCGTGTTTCTACCCGCACGTTGTCATCCGCGCCCGATGTTTCAATCCCGAAACCGATCATGACAACCGTGTCGTAGATGCCTAAAAACTTAACGCGTGCTGTAGCTTCTTGAACCCCCAGTTCACCGTCTTCAATCAAATTGGCAAAATGACGTGCGGCTGCCGATCCACGCGAAAATCCGAACACATCAAACCAAAGGTCGCAGACCTCCATGCCGTTGGCTTTGGCGCGGATTTGCCCGCGCAACTGATTTACAGCATCTTCAACACGGGTTCGCACCCCTTCTGCGCCCATTCCGCGTCCGCTGCCATTGGTTGTGGTTCCACCATCCGCTTCGACGCCGATGCCGCGGAAGTATTCTTTGCCGTAACTTACTTCGCGGGTTTGGCCATCGACCTCGCGGGTGACTTTGGATTCCGTTTCTTCATAGATCCGTTCAAGAAGATCGACGTTTGTGTGCCACGCAATGTCTTCTAAGGCCGTGTGTGCCCGCGAATTGTTGGTGCCGTCAAAGAAAACTCCGTAACGGATAAGATCACATGAGATCGCAATTGAATCAGCGGACCCTGCCCCCGCCTCATTGCCTGCGGCCGAAGCCGTTTGGTTTGCTGCAACTGGGTCAGTCATTAGAATTTACCTTTCAACACCGATCACGCGTGGCTATTGCCGCCCCTGTTTGCTGCGCATCCGCTTTGTATCTTTTGGCCCGTTTTAATGTCTGCGCATCAAGCCAGACCTTCATTTCCACAGTCTTAGGATCTGCAGCTTCAAGCTGTGACGCGCATGAGGTCTTCAGGATAACCGGAACATCCATTTCTGGCGTAATTTTGTCTTCGGTGCCTTCGCGCAAGTGTTTGTTCAACTCTGGATGCGGTGTCATGACATCAACTGCACCGTTTGCACCGATACGAATGGTCAAAGACGCATGTTCACCCTTCGCATCCAGCCTCGATAAGGATTTGGTCGGGACCTTGAAGCTGGTTTGAAAGGCGGTTTCGCTGAACACCTCAATCCATCGGAGGTCTACATTCAGTGTTTTGTCGAAATACCCAGTATAAGGCGTAGCACCGGTATCCCCCAAGCGACTGGATCGCCGTGTGGCAATTTGTTTGTCGTTGATGATGATTTGAAACGATACCGGATCATGAGAGGCAAACGTGACATTGGTACTGAGTGTATCTGGCCGGCCGCTAAACATCTGAGCTGTGGCACCTCCGGCCAACAAGCTGAACACGATTCCCCCCAAAAGCACAAACGCCCATATGTGTTTCATGTTCCAAATTACTCAATTTCATACGATTACAATCGGAGGGTAGCCTAACCGTTCTATTCTGGCAACTTTACCCATCCCGCCAACTTATGGTGAAGGCTTAACCCCGGCGTGCAGGGCTTTTTGTTCTGCCAGCATTTGAACCTGGATTTCGGCGTCTGTCGGTTCTTGGGGTGGTTCAAGGAATAGCCCGATCTGCTTGATCGCTTCCCAATCGGAAGGCTGTGAAATCAAGATGCGTTTGATCTGGCCGTCGGCATAAGTGTCGATAAAATCTGGGCCAAGCATAAGCTCCCATACACAAAGCTTGGTCAGGTGATCACGCCGCCAAAACCCCATCTTAAAGAACTTTTCGCGCTTTGACCGCAAATGTATGGCCGAGCTTTCCGTATCTAGCTTCATTTGCTTTTCTACATGCTTTTGGGCAATTGCGATGATTTCCTCGAATTGCTGGACCCTACGAATGTATCGCATCCAATCCTGCACAATTTGGGTCAAACGGGGTCGCGCTGTCGGTGGGACCGTACCGGCTTTGCGTGACAGGACCGCGTTCGAAAAGTCTGACAAAACAATAATCTGAAGTGTGTTCCGTCCTGTTGGGAACAAAGGGGCGACGAATTGCTGTAGGTCTGGCACGTTGCCGAATTCCATCAGCTTCGTGCTTACGGGAGCGGACCAGAAACGGTTGAAAAACCAGGTGCCATCGTCATCCTGCACCCGGGTAAATTTGCGAAGATGGCGCCAAACCACGTCCAATGGCTGGCGGGACCTGATGAAAATTCCTAGTCGCAAGTGCCATAGACCTGCTGGCTCCGTTTCACCCATCATTAGGTTTCTTGTAAACGGATGGTCCGGTTCAAGCTTGACCAACCAAGGCGCAGCGTCCCCGAATTCTGCAAGAGCTTTGCCCGTAAACAAACACTTATGTTGCAGTTCCGATGTTTCCAGCATTTCGGGAAGCAATGTCAGGACGCTGGCGTCTAGAATGGCATAAGTGTGGGCTTCGGGAATGTTTTCATCCCCCCAAGCCGCAATTTCATCAGGGCTTGGATCAATCGTCGCAAAAAGATGCGGGATCAAAGGCATTGGCGCTGTTGGAATATCTACGCCAAACTCAGTTTCCAAAGGCAAAACCGGGCCAAGGGAAACGACTTCTAGCCATTCAGTCGGCTCAAGCCTGTCGGTTTTAGAGTTAGCTTCTGCCATTGGATCAACCTGCACTACAAATTCAGTATCGCGAACTGTAGTCAATTTAAGGCTGATATCCACAGATGCGCAAACACTGATTTCAGCGATGCAGTTTTTGCGTTTTATGTGGTTTGGTTGTTATCGTTTTAGATTGAATGGTTCTTATTAGGTTTGGCGATGACCTACTCTCCCA
>NZ_JBDWQO010000015.1:0-551274 GCF_039986515.1 Ascidiaceihabitans sp.
TCAATCTGGTCATACGCTTGGAAGTCACCAAAGTACTTGGTGATCGCCGCTGTCAGCGTCGTTTTGCCGTGGTCAACGTGGCCGATTGTGCCGATGTTGACGTGCGGCTTATTGCGTTCAAACTTTTCCTTAGCCATGGGAGGCGCCCTTTTCTTTCATGGGGCCGCAGATCGACCCGGTGTTCATCTCGGGCGCGATTTATTGGCTTTGGTTGGAAAAATCAAGCACCAGTTCGCTTGACGCCTCACAAAGAAGCGATTTGATCAAACGTCGTCTTTGAACCAGCCTTGTTCGTCGCGTTGTTGCACCAGATACCGTTCAATCGACTTTGCGGCGTTTTGGCTTAGGTTTTTCAGCTGCTCTTGCGCGGACAATGTGTATCCGGACCCAACAAGCGTGCCGCTGCCAAAGCTTTCCAGAACCGTGATTTGTTTTGGTTCATCGTTCAGTTTTTTGCCGGCGGCATCATCCCAGACCGTGACATTGATGATCAGAATGGATTTGGGCGACAACACCAGCGGCACACCGGGTTGGGCCAGCACATACCCTTCGACGCTAACACCGAAATGGTAGCGTTTGGAGCCTTCATAGCGGTCAAAGCGTTCGGCAATTGCAGCTTGTAATGTTGTGGTCAGCTGCTCTTCCGATGCTTTGCGGCTCAGAGGCCCTTTGAAGGCTTTCGGCGCGACAACAATGTTGTGCACAAGGTTGAAATTGCCCAAAGGCACAGGCGCATCTTTCAAGTCAGAGGCCCCGTTGCAAGCCGCCAAAGATACGGCCATCACGACCATGAGCATCCAACGCATGTCACTTCTCCTAATGTGTCTTGGATAGGGTTATCCGACCCCCGTCGGTGGTGCAATCAAGCCGACGCAGATGGCCGCTGACCTGCGGCACATTTGCCCTTTTGCGTCATCGCCGTGCGTTAATTTCAGGTTTTGGACCCTTTGTTGGCCTTGCCTGTCTTGGAATGGCCGTCGCAAATGCTGCGCAATGCTTTCCAATCATCTTCGTTGATCACAGAGGTGGTATTGCTCTGCATTTCCGCAAAAGACGCCGCCAGATCGCTGCGCGACCCCGAACTGGGATGGCTGGACAAATAGGTAGGCAAATCCGGGCCACCTTTGGTCGATTCTTCCAGTGTTCTAAAGAAAGTGGCCATGCCGGCGGTGCTGACACCCGCACGTCCCAACATGTCACGCGCATAGACATCAGCCTGTGTTTCGGCTTCGCGGGTATAGGACGCGTCCAGCACCCATTGCGTCATCGCCAAGGCAATGCCACCGCCGGTGAAATCACCAACAACCATCGACAACAGCCCGGCTGATCCTGCCGCACGCAACGCACCGCGTGTGGGGTCCCGGCTTTCGACATGCGCGATTTCGTGGCCCAGCACCGCTGCCACCTCATCCGCGCTTTTGGCTTTGTCGATCAACCCTTTCATGATGACGATTTGTCCGCCGGGGGCAGCAAAAGCGTTGACCATGTCATTGTTCATAACGGCTATGTTCAGATCGTAATCTGTGGGTGTATTTTCAGTCAGCCGCGCCACCATTCGCGCCAAAGCTGCATCCCCTTTGGGTGAGCTACACATAAGCTGCCCGGCCTCGCGCCCGCCAAACACACGTTCCATGTTGCGCACGATCGTCTTGCCATAGGCCACTTCACGTTCAATCGGGATCAAATTGGCAAAAGTGTTCGCCATGGCTGGCAAAATCACAAATATCATCAAAACAAAGGCCGCGACCGCCATACCAAGGCGCGTCACAACTTTAAAACCGGTGCCTCGGGCGACATCACGTTTGTCCAGAAGCGGGCAAACGGCCCGGACGTCATGGATCAAGGCAGCCCCAACCAAGGTCAAGCGCACGTTGTTTATCAGAGCACTGTCATCTGAGTGAGCCGCGACGAGCGTCACAATAAGCTGGTCATCTCGGGCTTGGTCCGGCAAGGCCCGCAGTTGATCAAACGGCCAGTCCAGTTGGCCTGGCACTGGCCCGTTTTGCAATTCAGGATGAGACAGACGCAAAACGCCTGTCTCAACCAGCGTCACCTCAACGGTCAGGCGTTGGCCAGTTTCACCATCATAATACCGGCCAACTTCTGCCATTAGATTGAACCACCAATATCAAGTGCATCCGCAAAGCCTTCGGCATCTGCGCCCAGGTCTGCACTGCGCTGTTGAATTGCATCCAGATGTTCGGCGCCATGCACCTGAATACCGTCTACAAGGTGCGCAATGATGGGCTGTGTGATCAGCACCAAAGACAGACCGCCAATCCCCAATAAAAAGCCGATATATGCCACCGCGATCAAAATGCTGGTCACGAAGATACCGATCATATCCGGCTCGCCTCCAAAGCCTGCGCCTGATGTCGCAACGGCGAATGCACCTGCACCGACCGCACCAACCACGAACAAAACGATGGCGGACAACGCCCCGATGATCAGCGACCCTACAACGACAGTGGTTACGACGGTGCCTGTTTTCGCCTCGGAAAAGAAACCGATCTTGTCGTCCAGAACCTTGTGCCCTGTCAGGTAGTTGAACGCGTAAACACGGTAGTAGACGGTACCAATAATCAGCCAGACATACCCCACGATTCCACAGATCATAGCCAAGGCAATGGACTGCAAAACAACACCAATCACGCCGCTCAAAATCAGAATGGCAAGACCGATAAAGACATGCTTCATGCCTGCGTAAAGGTCAGTCCATTTGCCATCTTGTTCCAGGCGCGCGTCCCCGTACCAAGACCGGTCCGCCATGAACTTCTCAAGGTAGAACGTCTGGCGCGGCAACATAATGCCAAGGGTGATAATGGTCACAAGATAATGCCCGATGGCCCGCCACACATAGCCCCAAGCAGCACTTTCCATGCCAAAGCGAATGCCACGCCACCGTGTTCGTGCCATCTTGTAGCGTCGTGCACGGTATTGCGCGAACAACAACAGGGGAAAAACAGCGAAAAAGGTAATGTAAAAAGCCGCAATCTGGCGCAATTCCTCGGTTGAGGACGCCCGTTCAGGGTCTACGAAGATGTTCAATCCCGCAAAAAACAGAACCATCTGCACGATGCCCAAATAGATTGCCAAAATGACGATCGCGACCAAAAAGCCCAAGAATTTTTCAAGGCCCGTGCCGGTGTATTCAAAGCTGTCTTCATTGGCGCTGGTTGCGGACCAGATGTATTTGCGGATGCGGGTTTTGGCCCAGAACCGGTAAATGCCCAGCGTGACCATCGTCAGCAATGCCGTTTTGATATACAGCCAGAACAATGGCTGGCCTTGGCCGTGATACCGGCCATGAATTTGCGCACTCATACGTTTTCCCTCGATCCGCCCGATGCTTATGCACGGGTCGTTAGTTTTCTAAACTGCCACGCGTTGGGGTAGAATTCAAATACATGATGCCAAAAAATCATGGAACGCGGGGTCCGGTTTACCTGACTTGCAAGACTGGGCTTCACGATTTCGCAAGCGTGCTTTCCAAGGTTCGTATCAGTTGAAGCGGTTGTCGCGCGGGAACCCGCGTGGCGCCATACGGCCTGCCGATGCGCGTTTGCCAGTCCATTCGCCAAGGTCGGTTTCAGTGCGCGTGCGCCCGGCCGGATCCAGCCAACTTAACCCTTCTGCACGGTTGAACGTCGTCGCATCCGACAACCCCCCGTCTTTGTATTTTTGCAAGCGCACACCTTTGCCGCGTCCCATTTCGGGAAGCTCGTCCAAACCAAACACCAACACTTTGCGGTTTTCGCCAACCACAGCCACGCTGTCGCCCGATACGGGTTTGCAAATAAGCGCCCGCGACGGGCTGCGCACATTCAATACCTGTTTGCCAGAACGGGTTTGCGCCACGACGTCGTCTTCCGGCACCACAAAACCGTCGCCCGCGCTGGACGCCACCAAAAGCTTGCGCCCCGGTTTGTGGATCATGATGTCGAGAATTTCCGCCTCGTTCGGTAGATCCACCATCAGGCGCAACGGCTCGCCCATGCCCCGCCCCCCCGGTAAGTTGGCCGCAGACAAAGTGTAGAACCGCCCGTTCGCCCCAAACACCAACAAACGGTCAGTCGTTTCGGCGTGGAAGATAAAGCGCGGACCGTCGCCGTCTTTGAACTTTAGCTCGCGTTCCAGATCAATGTGGCCCGTCATGGCCCGCACCCATCCCATTTGCGAACAGACAACCGTAATCGGCTCGCGGTCTATCATGGCTTCCAACGGAACTTCGGCCACTTCGCCCGCTTCGGCAAAGCTGGTACGACGCAAGCCGATGTTCTTGCCGTCAATTTCGAAACCCTTGCCAAATTGCTTTTTGGTTTCTTTCAACTGGTCGGCGATCGACGACCATTGCAAGCCTTCATCGCCAAGCAAATCCTCAAGGCCGGCGCGTTCTTCCATCAAAGCGGTCTGTTCGCGCAGCAATTCAAGTTCTTCAAGGCGGCGTAAGCTGCGCAAGCGCATGTTCAAAATCGCGTCGGCCTGCACGTCGCTTAATTCACCGTCGCTTGGGCCAGGCGATACATAGTCCGCCTCGTCCATCGCGCGCACATGCGTTTTGCCCCAGTCCTCGCGCATCAAAGCCGCTTTGGGTTCGTTGTCGTAGCGAATGATGTCGATCACACGGTCAAGATTCAAAAAGGCAACGATGAAGCCTTCCAGAACCTCCAAACGGTGGTCGATTTTTTCCATCCGATGTGTCGACCGACGCTGCAAAACTTCGCGGCGATGGTCCAGAAAGGCGCGCAGCACTTCCTTCATGGAACAGACCTTTGGGGTCAGCCCGTCAATCAACACGTTCATGTTGAGCGAAAACCGCACCTCAAGATCGGAACTGCGGTACATCATCCCCATCAAAACATCGGGATCGACATTTTTGGACCGCGGCTCAAGCACAAGGCGAATATCATCCGCAGATTCGTCGCGCACATCGCCCAGAATCGGGACCTTTTTGGTCTGGATCAGCTCTGCGATTTTCTCGATCAGCTTCGATTTTTGAACCTGATAGGGAATTTCCGTGACTACAATCTGCCACTGGCCCCGCCCCAGATCCTCGACTTCGTAGCGGCACCGCAAGCGGAAGCCGCCTTTGCCCGTTCGGTAAGCCGTCGCGATGTTCTCGGGTGGCTCGACGATAATGCCGCCAGTTGGAAAATCGGGGCCCGGTACAAAGTTCAGCAACGTATCGTCGCGCGCGTCTGGCGTTTTGATCAAATGCAAACAGGCGTCGCATAGTTCTGAGATGTTGTGCGGCGGAATATTGGTGGCCATGCCCACAGCGATGCCCGAAGACCCGTTGGCCAACAGGTTCGGGAACTGTGCTGGTAAAACGGTAGGCTCTGTTAACGTGCCGTCATAGTTTTCGCGGAAATCCACGGCGTTTTCGTTTAGACCGTCCAACATCATTTCGGCCACAGCCGTCATGCGTGCTTCGGTATAACGGGATGCGGCCGGGTTATCGCCGTCAATGTTGCCAAAGTTGCCTTGGCCGTCGACCAAAGGATAGCGCACGTTGAAGTCCTGCGCCAAACGCGCCATCGCGTCATAAATCGCAGCGTCACCATGCGGGTGATAGTTGCCCATAACGTCGCCGGAAATTTTGGCAGACTTCCGAAAGCCGCCCGTGGACGAAAGGCGCAATTCCCGCATCGCATACAGGATGCGGCGATGCACAGGTTTCAATCCGTCGCGCGCATCCGGCAAAGCGCGGTGCATAATCGTCGACAACGCATATGTCAGGTAACGATCCCCAAGCGCACGGCGCAATGGTTCGCTTAAATCTTTGCTTGGGCTGTCGGTTACATCATTCATGCCACGATGTTTACGCGGGCGCTGCGAAGCGGACAAGCGGACTTTGCCCCCTTTGCGTAGGCTTTTGCGGCTCTGGTCGATTTGGCGTTGCAACAAAGACACGCGCTGTGCGTCGGGGAAACTTTCTAAGCGCTTCCCCGATGAAGATTTTTTCAAATTGTGGTAGAAGATTCGGAACCGCACTCTGCCAGTGCGCGTTAGTTTTGTGATTTGTGGGGGATCACTGGTATGACCAAATTTATCTTGTTGAGCTTTGCGTTTATGGGTGTCGTTTTTTACGAACTCAGTGGTGGCAAAGACTTTGATCCTGAAGCACTGCGCATCAGCCGTATGGACCCTGTAGCAGAACAGGCCTTGCCGAAAGTGCGTGTGGCCGAAGCAACGCAAGACACTGCCCCTGCGCCACAACAACCCGCCGACACAGCAAGTTCGGCAGTCGTGACACGGGCATCTTTTGATCTGAACACTTTGGACACCGCAGAAAAACTGGCAGCTGTCCAACCCGAGGTACGCACGACCGCCGTGCAGCCGGTCCAAGAAGAACAGACCCTGATTTTACCAAGCCTCGTCACACAGGCCAAAGTTGAAACTGAAGCCGTTGTCGTGGATAATACGGCACCTGTGATCGCCGCTGATATTCGTGCCGTCGCGGGAAACCGCGTCAACATGCGGGGCGGTCCGGGGACGAACTTTGACGTTGTCGGCAAACTGACACGCGGCCAAGAGGTCGAAATCCTTTCTGATCCTGGCACTGGCTGGGTTAAACTGCGCCCCATGGATGGTGGTTCGGTTGGCTGGATGGCTGACTTTTTGTTGACGGAAAGCTGATGAACCTGTGCCTTTTCCGAAAATTCCCTGAGACAGTAAGACGTGCGGCATGACGGCACAGACGATCCTTATCACGGGATGCTCGTCCGGCATTGGTCTTGCTTGCGCAATCGGCTTACGTGATCGGGGTTGGAAGGTTTTTGCAGCATGCCGCCAGCAAGTCGATTGTGATCGGTTGCGCGCCATGGGCTTTGATGCCCCTTTGATCGACTACACGCGGACGGAAACGATCCATAGCGGGTTGAACGAAGTGCTTGAGGCAACGGGTGGCACTTTGGACGTGTTGTTCAACAATGGTGCACATGGGCTTCCCGGCGCGGTTGAAGATCTGCCCACCGACGCACTGCGATCCATTTTTGAAAGTAACTTCTTTGGCTGGCATGAGCTGACGCGCTGCCTGATCCCTGTGATGCGCGCCCAAGGGCATGGTCGCATTGTACAATGTTCCTCTGTTTTGGGGTTCGTGACGATGCCGTGGCGTGGCGCGTACAACGCAACCAAATTTGCGCTTGAAGGTCTTACAGACACATTGCGCATCGAAATGCGGGACACAGGCGTAAAAGTGGTTTTGATCGAACCTGGTCCGGTGACGTCAAAAATTCGCGAAAATTCGATCCCACATTTCGAAAAGTGGATCGACTGGGAAAACGCGCCCCGCAAGGAACAGTACGAACAAAAGCTGCTGCAAAGACTGTATCACAGCAGCGGACCTGACCAGTTTGAACTGCCCGCAGACGCCGTTCTGAAAAAGCTGATCCACGCGGTAGAATCCAAACGACCACGCCCGCGTTATTTTGTCACGACACCCACATACATCATGGCCACCCTGCGCCGTATTCTGCCAACACGGGCCTTGGATTGGGTCTTATCACGCGGATAAGCGAAAAAGCCTTCGCTTTTGCGCACCTGCCCCCTACATCCACACCAACGCAGTTGAATAAAGGGGCAAACCCATGCTCACCGATGTACTTTTTGTTTTGATCGTCATTGCCTGTTTGGCCGTTGTCGGGGTCTTGGGCCTTGGCCTTGGCGGGTTCGGGAAGGGTTCCGGGTGGGCCAAAAACAATTCCAACAAATTGATGCGCTACCGCATTTTGACACAGGCCATCGCTGTAGGGCTGATCGTGCTGTACGTGGTCGTGAAACGGAACGGGGGGTAAGCACATGGTTGTTCTGAACAAAATCTACACCAAGACCGGAGACGCCGGGGAAACCGCATTGGGTAATGGGGCCCGCGTCGCGAAACACGCCATGCGCGTCACAGCCTATGGCACGTCGGATGAATTGAATTGCTTTGTGGGCGTTGCCCGCCTTGAAGCGACGGATACCGTCGATGAGGCCCTGAGCCGAATTCAGAATGACCTGTTCGATTTGGGTGCGGACATGTGCCGTCCGGACATGGAAAAAGACGCAGAGGCAGAGTACCCGCCCTTGCGTATCGCAGACGCGCAGGTATCGCGCTTGGAACAAGAAATCGACGCGATGAATGACGCGCTGGAACCCCTGCGCAGCTTTATCTTGCCTGGTGGTTCGAAATTGTCAGCCCAACTGCATGTTTGCCGTACAGTTGCGCGCCGCGCAGAACGATTGGCGGTGGAACTGGCCACCATGGAATCGGTGAACCCTGCTGCTGTGAAATACTTGAACCGATTAAGCGATTGGTTCTTTGTCGCCGCGCGCATCGCCAACAATGGCGGCGTCGATGATGTGCTTTGGGTCCCCGGTGCCAACCGATAAACTGAAGGAATGTGCCTAACGCGGCGTCCGTTAACGCTAATATGACGATTTTGCGCTGTATCCAACCCGCTGGCTTGGGTATGCAATGGCCAATTGTGTGACGAACAGCCCGGTGGGGTGAGTCGTAATTAAGGAGAAACGCCCATGAAGGTCCTCGTACCTGTCAAACGCGTGATTGATTATAACGTGAAGGTTCGTGTCAAAGCGGACGGTTCCGGTGTCGATCTTGCCAACGTAAAAATGTCGATGAACCCGTTTGACGAGATTTCCGTCGAACAGGCGATCCGTCTGAAAGAAGCCGGTCAGGCCGACGAAGTGATCGTCGTATCTGTTGGCGTCAAGCAATCCCAAGAAACGCTGCGCACCGCGCTTGCGATGGGTGCGGACCGCGCGATTTTGGTTGTTGCGGCAGACGACGTGCACAACGACATCGAGCCTTTGGCCGTTGCAAAAATCCTCAAAGCTATTGTGGACGAAGAGCAGCCCGGCCTTGTGCTTTGTGGCAAACAAGCCATCGACAACGATATGAACGCAACGGGCCAGATGCTGTCTGCCTTGATGGGCTGGTCGCAAGCGACATTCGCATCCGAAGTTGCAGTGGCTGGCGACAAAGCACGCGTCACACGCGAAGTTGATGGCGGTTTGCAAACCATCGAAGTGAGCATGCCGACGGTTATCACTGTTGACCTGCGCCTGAACGAGCCACGCTATGCATCGCTGCCAAACATCATGAAGGCCAAGAAAAAGCCTTTGGATGAAAAGACTGCCGCAGATTACGGCGTCGACGTGACACCACGTCTGGCTGTTGTGGGCACATCAGAGCCAGCGGCACGTGCGGCAGGCATCAAAGTGGCATCGGTCGAAGATCTGGTGGCAAAACTTAAAGAAGCGGGGACTGTGTAATGGCTGTACTTCTTCTAGCTGAAGTAAACGACGGCGCGTTGGCGATGGACGCCACAGCAAAAGCTGTGACAGCGGCTGGCGCGTTGGGCGACGTGACTGTGTTGTGCACAGGCGCCACATGCTCGGACGCGGCGGCTGAAGCTGCAACGATCACAGGCGTGGCCAAGGTGCTTTGTGCCGAAGACGCGATTTATGGCAAGCGTTTGGCTGAACCGGTTGCGGATCTTTTGGTGTCTTTGTCCGGCGATTATGAGCACATCGTGGCCCCGGCCACGACGGATGCCAAGAACATCATGCCACGCGTCGCGGCGATGTTGGATGTGATGGTAATCTCAGACGCAACGGCTGTTGTCGATGGCGACACGTTTGAGCGTCCGATCTATGCTGGTAACGCCATGCAGACGGTCAAATCATCCGACGCGAAGAAGGTCGTGACCTTCCGTGGTGCGACCTTTGACGCGGCCCCAACAGGCGGGTCTGCTTCTGTTGAAACCATTGGTGCAGCTGGCGATCCCGGCCTGTCCTCTTGGGTTGAAGACAAAGTGGCGGCATCTGATCGTCCAGAACTGACATCTGCGGGTGTGGTTGTGTCTGGTGGTCGCGGTGTTGGGTCCGAAGAGGACTTTGCCCTGATCGAAAAGCTGGCTGACAAGCTGGGTGCTGCTGTTGGTGCGTCCCGTGCGGCCGTCGATTCCGGTTATGCACCAAACGATTGGCAAGTGGGCCAAACTGGCAAGGTTGTTGCGCCAGAGCTCTATGTCGCTGTTGGTATTTCTGGCGCGATCCAGCACTTGGCCGGCATGAAAGATTCGAAAGTCATCGTGGCCATCAACAAAGACGAAGAAGCACCCATCTTCCAAGTTGCGGACTTCGGACTGGTCGCTGATCTGTTCGACGCCGTCCCCGAGATGATCGAAAAGCTGTAAAGCAGGGGTGGGCTTAAGCCCACCTTACGAGAAACGTCAAAAGGCCCGCTTGGTTTCAGCGGGCCTTTTTGATTGCGCAAGCATCTTGTTAGGTTGAAATACCACTCGATGTCTAGACGTATTGTTTTAGAACCCGCGAGACCTGTTCTGCCGCCTCTTGGTGAGCAGCCAGTCCCAACACGTAACCAGCAACAGGCGCTTCAAGATCGCTAAAAATCATACCTTCCGTGCCAACTGCCTGAGCTTCCTCTGAGGCTACAACTTCGACTATGTCGTCCACCATTTCGCGCAATTCTTCGATCATATCGCGCGTGACAAACCAAGGGTCGCGTTCGTCGTCCAGTGTCATTTGTTCATCGGGTGTGTGATCAGCAAACCAAAGCAAAACAACCTTCCCTTTGATAGACCTGATCATTGTCCGCATACGGGCCAACCATGCCTGCTTTAATTCTTCCACCACCGTTTCGAACCGCCCGGGGGAAAGCGTATAAAGCCGCAATAGCAAATGTTTGTTGAAGTTGAATTCGGCAAAATCAACTTCGCGGTAGATCGCTTGCAGCAAACTAGACGGCTTCAAAAACCGGTCGTTGCGCCGCGGGTGCACTGAATAGAAGCGATTGGACATATTGTGTGCCCCCATCAACTGGATCACCGTCACTTCAGCATCGCTGGTCAATTCGCTTACATGTGGGTCAGTTACAAAAACGTCGATACCCGCGTTGACGCAGCCCAAGTTCAGGCACGTCATTTTCAACTCTTGCTCTGTCAGGTCCGGAAACGGATTTGCAATGAATTTCCCGTATGTGTCGGTTCCGCCTAAAAACGCGACATAGGGGTCCTTTAAGGACCGTCTAGGCCCACGAAACAACAACTTCGACGTACCGTATCGACACGGCAGATAATCAAGGGCACCCGGCCCCAACGCATCAAAAGACATGCTTACTCACCTTTTTTCACCCGCAATAAGGTATGACAGCGATATCCTTAGAAATTCCTAACACAATGTGACGAAACCTTGTCTTTCAGCACAATGACTTCGCGCCTTGCCCTTAGGATAGGCTGCCCCTTATGATGCCCCAAGGCAGCGAAAGGGCGGCACATGGACATCCAAAAAGTTGGGATCATCGGCGCGGGTCAGATGGGTAACGGCATTGCACATGTGATGGCGCTGGCCGGATACGACGTGCTTTTGAACGATGTGAATAAGGACGCTTTGGACGCAGCCGTTGCCTTGATCGACAAAAACTTGGAACGTCAGGTCAGCCGCGACAAGATCAGCGCAGAAGACAAAGCCGCCGCCGTGGCACGGATCACGTCCACACAAGACCTTCCCCATCTCGGGACCAGCGATCTGATTATTGAGGCTGCGACGGAAAATGAGCCGGTAAAGCATAAGATTTTCGAGGCCTTGATCCCGCATGTGCAACCCCACACTATTCTGACATCCAATACCTCATCCATTTCGATCACACGATTGGCCAGCGGAACGGACCGTCCGGAAAAATTCATGGGGTTTCATTTTATGAACCCCGTGCCCGTCATGCAGTTGGTTGAGCTGATCCGGGGCATCGCCACGGACGAGCCCACATTTTCAGCTTGTAAAGCTGTGGTCGATAGATTGGGCAAGACCTCGGCATCAGCCGAAGATTTTCCAGCCTTTATCGTCAATCGCATTCTGATGCCGATGATCAACGAAGCCGTATACACGCTGTACGAAGGGGTCGGGAATGTGAAATCCATCGACAGTTCTATGAAATTGGGGGCGAACCACCCCATGGGACCATTAGAACTGGCCGACTTTATCGGTTTGGACACGTGTTTGGCGATCATGAACGTGTTGCACGACGGGTTGGCCGATACCAAATACCGTCCCTGCCCTTTGCTGACAAAGTATGTGGAAGCAGGGTGGTTGGGCCGTAAAACCCAGCGAGGGTTTTATGATTACCGCGGCGACACACCTGTCCCTACGCGGTGAAATTCATCAAAAGAAGGCAGGCAGGATTGCGGCAAACACGTCACAGACAGTGACTAGTTTTTCAGGTCAAGCGTGTGCTTACGCAACCACGCCATGAACCCACGCGGATCGTCAGACCATTTGTCGACGTCTTCTTTGGCCAATGGATGCCCTACAATCGGCCCTTGCGGCTTGTTGCATGAATGTACGATCTCGTGCAGCAGCAGCCCCTGGCGCAACATCGGCGACAGCTTGTTGGCGATTTGATACCAACGGCTGTTCTGTCCGGGGAATTTCATCGGCACAACAGTCGCCCCGGATCGGCGGATCAGCGCCGCGGTGAACACGTTCCATTCGCCTTCAACAGCAGGTCCAAAATACGTCTCGGACGACGCGACAACCCCGGACGGAAACAGCGCCACAACGCCACCGGCCTTCAGGTGATCCATTGCGGCCTTACGCATCTCCACGCCCTTACGCTGTGCATCAGGGTCATGCGTGAAAGGCACGGGGATCATGTAACTGCCCGCGACCTCATCAATTGCAGTTAGCAATGAACGGGTCAAAATGCGGTAGTCCGGACGCACGCGCCCGATCAAATCGGCAAAGATCATGCCGTCCACCATTCCATGCGGGTGGTTGGCAACAACAATTACCGGACCCTCTTTGGGCAGGCGCTGCAGTTGTTCTTCGGGCGTTGTCAAATCGATGCCCATGACATCCAAACAGGCACGCCAAAAACCTTGGCCCGACGGAGTACCATTTTTTTCGAATTTTTTGATCAATCGCAGAATAGTAAGCTTGCCTGTCAAAGCTTCGATGATGCGGATGACGGTCGACTTCCAAGGGTCTTCAAACGTAGAGGCATACGACAAGCTGCGCCTGTCGTATTTCATGAAGTTCACATTCTCAGGCTCTGCATCCTCAGAGATATCGCGTACGCTGTCGACCACTGCTGGTTCCCCGTGAATTTGTCAGAGCCCCTTAGGCTCCTTCTCCGAACTTGTCCGCGACCAGCACAGACAAGGCTTGTGCCAACGCATCCGCGTCTGGTCCGGACGTTTCGATGTCAATAATACTTCCCTTGGACGCTGCCAACATCAAAAGCCCCATAATACTGTCGCCTGATGCAGACATGCCATCCTTGCTGACTTCGGCTTGGGCGTCGAACGCTTCGACCACTTCCACCAATTTCGCCGAAGCCCGCGCGTGCAGGCCTTTTTCATTTATGATCGTTAACGTGTCTTTGGTCATGACTTGCTTTCAGCGCTAATGTTTTGGCTGTCGATATACTTGCGTCCCGCATCAAGGGCTGTGCGTACGGCATCTGGCACCGCCAAATGACGCGATTTGGCCAGCTTCAACAGCATCGGCAAATTGGCACCGTATAAGATGCGCCGTCCCTGCGGCTGGCACGCCATCAGGCTTAGGTTGGACGGTGATCCGCCAAAAAGGTCTGTGACCAGAACAACGCCTTGCCCTTGGTCTACAGCGTCAGCCGCTTTGCATATCTCTTGCTGTTTGGCGGTGCGGTCATGATCGGTTTCGATGGAAATGGCGCACATCCCAGGCTGCGGGCCCACAACATGTTCGATGGCCGCAAGATATTCTTTGGCCAATTGCCCATGTGCGACAATCACAATCCCTATCACGATGCTGCCCCTATCACGCTTTTGTCTCACCCTTTTTGCGCCGGTCCAATTCGCGGTGCCGTACAGACACCTGCCAGTCTGCTTTACGCAAACGTGCTGCCAAAGCCTCTGCCATAGCAACAGACCTGTGTTGCCCTCCTGTACAGCCAAATGCAATGGACAGATGTGATTTGCCCTCATCTAAATAGGCTGGCAACAACCATAAGGCGAGATCATGGACCTTGTCCTGAAACGGACCGCATCGCGGGTCCTGAGCGATGTAATCTGCAACAGCTTTGTCTTGCCCGTTCCCGCTGCGCAATGAGGGTTCCCAGTAGGGGTTGCGCAAAAAACGGCAATCAAAAACCATGTCGACGCTGCGCGGCAAGCCGCGTTTGTAGGAAAAGGATTCAACCGAAACCGACAAACGCCCCGTATCACCGCCAGAGAACCAGTGTTCGACCTCAGTGCGCAACTGATGCACATTCAGGTCCGTGGTATCGATCAAGACATCAGCGCGGGTGCGCAACGGGTTCAGAATTTCCAGCTCACGCGCGATGCCTGCTTCGGGGCGATCCCCTGCCGCCAAAGGGTGTTTGCGACGGGTTTCCGAAAAACGGCGCAACAACTGATCTGTCGTGCAATCCAAATACAGCAGTTCGGGAACGGCGTGGCCTATGGCTGCGATTTGTCCCAAAGCATCAGTCACAGCCGTCGCAGAAAAATCCCGATTGCGCGGATCAATCCCCAAAGCCATTGGTTTGCGCGGTCCGGGATCTTCAAGAAGTGCCCGAATGAGGCGCAGTGGCATATTGTCGATGGCTTCAAAGCCCAAGTCTTCCAGCACGCGCAAGGCGCTGGATCTTCCGGCCCCGGATGGGCCTGTCACAAGAACAAGGCGGCGTGCGTCGGTTTCGATGTCTATCATATGTCTCTTTGTATCCCACCCTTGAGATATTGCAAAACGATGGCGGGAAAAGCCTGCGTATCAATTTTGTGAAGACAGGGCAGAGGCAAACCAAGACAGGGTGTAACCTTTGGGTCAGGCAGCCGTTCAGTGGCAACCACATCCATATCCACCACGCATACAATCTGCGCAGACGGGGTGTGTTCTGCGTTTAGAATGCCCAGCCCCCTTGCTTCTATCAAACCTGCGATTGTTTTGGGGGGGGCGGCCCAGATGCTGTTGTCGATCCTGCGCAATTCTGTTCGGTCATCGGATACAAGCTGCGCACCAAAGGCCATGATCTGCAAAGCAAGCGATGATTTACCGCTGCCAGATGCCCCTTTGATCAAGACGGCATTGCCCTCAAACGAAACACAAGAAGCATGTATCGTCTGAAAAATTGTATCGGGCATGTGTTAAACGGGAAGGCCCACAACAAACCGTGCGCCCAAAGGCTCGGACGTGATGTCGGCTTCTGTGGGACGAATGTTTTCCGCCCAAATCACTCCGCCGTGGGCTTCAACGATCTGCTTTGAGATCGCCAAACCAAGGCCCGAGTTGTTTCCGAAATGCTCTTCGGGACGCTGGGAATAAAACCGTTTGAAGATTTTTGCCAAGGCCTGATCAGGAATACCCGGTCCGGTATCTTCGACCACAATCAAAACGCGATTTTCACGCTTTCGCGCCCACACGCGGATAGCGTCGCCATCTTCGCAAAACGAAATCGCGTTGGTGATCAAATTTACAAAAACCTGCGCCAAGCGGGCTTCAAGCCCGTGCACTTCAACAGGATCAGGCGGTAGATCGGTTATGAAATCGATGCCTTTGCCTTTGGCATCCTCACCAAGGTACTGCCCCAGATTACCCAGCATTGTCAGAAGGTTGAAGGGTTCTTCTTCTTCTTTAACAAGCTCCGAGTCCAAACGCGATGCGTTGGAAATATCACTGACCAAACGGTCCAAACGGCGCACGTCATGGTCGATCACGTCCAGCAGCTTTTCGCGTTGGTCTTCACGTTTGATCATCCGCAATGTGCCAACAGCAGACCGCAGGGACGCAAGCGGGTTTTTGATTTCATGGGCGACGTCTGCTGCGAATTGTTCATTGCCGTCGATGCGGTTGTAAAGCGCTGCTATCATACCGCGCAATGCGCCGCTGAGACGTCCTATTTCGTCAGGGCGTGCCGTCAGATCGGGGATGCGAATGCGTCCGGGGTTCACTTTGCGAGCGTTTTTGTCACGACCCAATTCGGCTGCTGCGGCCAGATCGGACAACGGGTTCGCGATGGTTGATGCCAAGACCAAACTAAGTCCGATAGACACCAAAGTGGCGATAATAAACATCTGCAATACACGCTCGCGTTCGCTGCGCACCAGATTGTCGATTTCGCCAGCGGCACTGGTTACGGCAACTGCGCCAACGGCTTCGGTGCCTTGCAAAATTGGCGTTACCACACTGAACAACGCACCGCCGTCGGCATCCGTGCCGTCGTTGATCTGGGTGCCTTCGCTAAAGCTTTTTTGCACAAGGGTGCGCAATTGTTCTTCGACGGGCTGTGCTTGCTCAATGTCGCTACTGGCAAAAGGCGCAGACACTGCGGACCACAGCCAGTTCAAACCATCGGTCAAGATTGTCGGGTTGGTTTCTTTTGCCCCAAGGCCCACGTTCAACGCGGCCTGGCCTTCTGTATTTGCGATTACCTGGTCCGTCGGGTCAAACACAAAGACCTCGATGCCGTCGCGCAAATCCAACTCGTCCAGCGTGACGGACACATCCACGCCATCGGCCGTCGCAAGGTTAACCGGGGCGTCGCTGGGCAATTGGGCCTCGATCACGTCCGCGATCAGCTCGGCTTGACTGACCAAGGCCACAGCACGTTGAACAGCCAAACTGTCGCGGGATGAATTGAGATACAAAATCCCCGCAACCAGTATATTCAGCGCGATCAGATTAAACGTGATGATTTTGCGCGTCAGCGGTGACGCGCGTAGCGAAAACAGTCCGCGCCGTTCACGGCGCGCACGCATTTCTGAGGGTGCCGCGCTGTCCGGGGTGACCCAATCGTCACCCAAAACAACATCACCGTCCCGCGAGGGTTGAGGGGCCATATCGCGCACAAGCGTCCTTTCGGCCTAAACGACCAACGATTTAGTCTTCGTTGTAACGATACCCGATACCATAAAGGGTCTCAATCGCAGAGAAATCATCATCAGCAGTGCGCATTTTCTTGCGCAGGCGCTTGATGTGGCTGTCAATGGTGCGGTCGTCCACATAGACCTGATCGTCATAGGCGACGTCCATCAACTGGTCACGCGACTTCACAAAGCCGGGGCGTTGTGCCAAAGCCTGCAACAACAGAAATTCTGTCACAGTCAACGACACGTCGTTGCCCTTCCAGGACACAGCGTGACGCAACGGGTCCATGCGCAATTCGCCACGTTCCATCACCTTGGTTTCTTCACTGTCGGCGACAATTTCACCAGCTTGCGCATCTTGGCGGCGCAGCAATGCGCGAATGCGCTCGACCAGAAGGCGTTGAGAAAACGGCTTTTTCACGTAGTCATCCGCGCCCATGCGCAATCCAAGGACTTCGTCGATCTCGTCGTCTTTGGAGGTCAGGAAGATCACCGGCATTGTGGTTTTCTGGCGCAAGCGCTGCAACAGATCCATGCCATCCATGCGGGGCATCTTGATATCAAGGACCGCCATATCGGGAAGTTTTTTATTAAATGCGTCGAGGGCCGCTTGGCCGTCGTTATATGTCTCAACCTCGAAACCTTCGGCTTCGAGAGTCATTGAAACCGACGTCAGGATATTCCTGTCGTCGTCTACCAATGCAATTTTGTTCATTGCCTGAATCCTTGTACTGCTGCTGCCACTGATTATTTTTTTTGCTCATTGTTCTGTTTTTAGGCGGGCGAATCAATCCAAATCTGCGAATCACACGAGCGCCCTGCCCCAATTAGGCCTGAAAATCCTAATGAATGGCTAAATTGTCGCACATTCGCGTCATGCGCGTATGCATATCTGCCTTGTCCTTTACCATTCTTCACATTGATGGCGCTAACTGTACCAAACCGTCCTGTTCATGCTGTAAAACGTCATGTTAAGACCCCCCCAAGCCAGAGCAGGCTGGGGCGTGAAAACCCGCATCTACAGACTTCCAGCATCAGCCGGACACAGGAGACAACATATGACATTTGGACGGGTAAACCCGCAATTCCGCCTCGAAGATCAAGGGATCGAAGGGTTGGGCAATGTCTATTACAACCAAATTGAGCCTGTGCTGATAGAAGCCGCACTCAAACGTGGTGAAGGCAAACTGGGAAAAGGCGGCGCCTTTCTTGTCACGACCGGCAAGTTCACCGGCCGTTCGCCCAAAGACAAACATGTCGTCATGACGGACAGTGTCAAAGACACCATCTGGTGGGAAAACAATGCGCAGATGACGCCAGAAGGCTTTGATGCGTTGTACGAAGACATGCTGACCCACATGAAAGGCCGCGACTATTACGTGCAAGACCTCGTTGGCGGTGCCGATCCCGCCTATTGCATCAATGTACGCATGGTGACGGAACTTGCATGGCACGGATTGTTCATCCGCCACATGTTGCGCCGTCCGGAACGCGAAGACCTTGACGGTTTCCTTGCAGACTTCACCGTCATCAACTGCCCCAGCTTTCAAGCGAACCCAGCCAAGCACAACTGTCGGTCTGAGACAGTGATCGCGATGAATTTCGATCGCAAGCTGATCTTGATTGGCGGCACTGAGTATGCCGGCGAAAATAAGAAATCCGTGTTCTCGCTTTTGAATTATCTGCTGCCCGAAAAAGGTGTCATGCCGATGCACTGCTCGGCCAACCATGCCACAGGCAATCCCGTCGACACGGCTGTGTTCTTTGGCCTGTCCGGCACGGGCAAAACAACACTGTCTGCGGACCCGGCCCGCACGTTGATCGGCGACGATGAACACGGCTGGTCCGATCGTGGTACGTTCAACTTCGAAGGCGGCTGCTATGCCAAGACGATCAGCCTAAGCGCTGAAGCAGAGCCAGAGATTTATGCGACCACCGAAAAGTTCGGCACTGTCATCGAAAACATGGTTTTTGACGAAGAAACGCTGGATCTGGACTTTGAAGATGACAGCCTGACGGCAAACATGCGTTGCGCTTACCCGCTGCATTATATTTCAAACGCGTCCAAGGATGCGGTTGGTGGTCACCCCAAGAACATCATCATGCTGACGTGTGATGCATTCGGTGTGCTGCCCCCCATCGCGCGACTGACGCCTGCCCAAGCCATGTATCACTTCTTGTCCGGCTTTACGTCCAAGGTGGCGGGCACAGAACGCGGTGTGACAGAACCCGAGCCTACGTTTTCAACATGCTTTGGTGCGCCTTTCATGCCGCGCCGTCCGGAAGTTTATGGCAACCTGTTGCGCGAGAAAATCGCACAGCACGGTGCGACATGCTGGCTGGTCAACACGGGCTGGACAGGCGGCGCCTATGGTACAGGGTCCCGGATGCCAATCCGCGCCACACGTGCCTTGTTGACAGCCGCGCTGGAAGGGTCCCTGAACGACGCCGAGTATCGCAAAGACGATAACTTTGGATTTGAAGTCCCTGTGTCTGTCAGCGGTGTTGCCGATATCCTTCTTGATCCACGCCGCACATGGGACGATGCAAATGCTTACGACGCGCAAGCTGCAAAATTGGTAGAAATGTTCTCGGGCAATTTTGAACAATACATGGCGCACATCGACGAAGACGTAAGATCTGCCGCCATCGGTTGAGATTGATTTTGAAAACGAAAAGGCCGGGTGCATCGATTGCAGCCGGCCTTTTGCATTATGGGCGGAACGGTATGATGCCGTTAAGCGGCTTTTTGCGTCGCTGGCAAAGTCACCAGATCGGACACCGGCATTTCCAGCAGATACCGTGCTTCTTCGTTGGTTAGATAGCTCAAGAAGCCTTCAAGCGGCATGTCACTGCCATGTCGATACCAGCGCAAAGCACCCGGTTCGTTGTGCATATATCCCATGCGTTCCGCGAAACCCTTAAACGCCACCGTTCGGGCCATGAACCCAAACAGATAATCCGGGTTCCAACGCTGCATTGCGGTCAGAAGACCGTAGCGCGCCAGAACCGAAGACAGGCCGTTGCCACGGAAGCGACCCTCATTCGGGCTCATCCAGACTTCACCATGATAAATCACGCGACCCGTGATGTGCTTTGCGCCGGGGCTGGCCCGAAACCGCGACCGGTCCAGATCAAGATCAGGGATCGCCGGGGGAAATTCACGGAACTTGTGTTGCATATAATCCGCAAGCGTTTCTTGCCGCAGGTCGATCAAACGGGCCGCCTGAGTATGCATCAAACGTCCGTCGACATCCCGACCAGTCAACCAAAAGGCGTTTCCGGGATTTAGATTCTGCAACTCTGGATTGAAGGGTGCACCCATGGCCTGCGTTGGCCGGTCACGGTCCAGAATCTCTTGGTATTCGTCAAAATTCGTACCAATTGTGACGTCAATATCATTTTCCCACAATATATCGCGGCTAGTTGCAATAAATTGTGCCGAATCGTTGCGTGGTTGAAGTGTCATTTCTGTTCCCTTACCCAATGCTTGAGAACAAGGTTAACAAAAATTTCTTGCTATGACCCGTATTTAAAATTGTCTGGGTCAAAACGTAGCGCAAAATCTTCATCCGGTTCGCGGAAATCTTCTGGGCCAAACCCAAAGATATCAAGGTCAGCCGAGGGCTCAACCAACGACAAAAGAGCTGAGCTGCCGTCTGGAAATGCGCCGCTTAACATCAATCTACGATAGTTAACGGGCATGGGTTGGCCGCCATCGGATCGCGGCACCATCGTGCGCACATGGTCCAATCTGGGGTTGTGCGTGATGTCTGTTTCCTGAAATGCCACATTCAGCATGCGGGCAAAGTCATTTCCGCCCGGCATTTTGCCCAATGTCTGGCCAACGCTGCTAAGCGCTTTTTGCTTGCCGAACCAGCGTACGAAAAAGGATTCGTCACCGAATTCAACACAAATCCAACCCACTGGTGTAAAGCGGTAGATGATCAAATAGGGACGAATATGCTGCATCTCAGGGGCTTCGATGCGCCCGCCACACATGATCCAACTGCGTACGGTTTCACGTAGCAAAGCACTGTCCGTGTCCCACATGCTGCGCAACGCATGTTGTTGCTGATAAAAGTACCAACCGTTGCCTTCTTGATGGCGAAGATACTGTAACCCATTGACATGGCTTGATTGTCCGCGCAGCCAAGCATGCCCCAACGCAATGATTTCTTCGGCTTGAGGTAAGGCGCGTATGCCCGCTTCGGTAAGGGTGTACTGGCGGTCGACCACACGAAACAGCTGTTCGCCTTTCAACTCTTCCAGGGTCGCAATGTGGCGTCGCACGGTTTGCCGTGTGCTGCCCAGTTTTGCGACGGCGCGGCTAAGATTTAATTCTTGGGCAAGCATCGAAAACGAGCGCACCATTTCGAACAACAGGGGGTTCGTCAGGTCAGACAATAATTCGAATCCTATAACCGGTACACGCAACTTCGCCTTGTTACAGAGCCTCCGTAACACAGTGGTTAATGGTACACAAATCATACATCGATGCAACATCTATGGTTGAAAAATGTACAAAGTTACTCAATTGCGCCGAATTGAGAATTTTAGGATCAACAGGATAGTTCAACCGGGGATAATTATAACAATGCCACACTCAGTAGATGTTCACGTTGGTCGTCAGCTCAAACAGATCCGTACTTTGCGCCGTCTGTCACAAACGGACGTCGCACGTCGTCTCGGCCTGTCGTTCCAGCAAATCCAAAAATACGAAATCGGTTCAAACCGGATTGCAGCCAGTCGCTTGTTCGAGCTGGCGAACATTCTGGACGTATCAACGTCGTACTTCTTTGAAGGCCTCGATGCCGACAGTGAAGGGGCGGCAGACAGCGCCATGGATATCGTTCAGGCCGTTGCTTCCATCAAAGACGAAAAGACGAAATCACGTATCATTACTTTCATCGAGGATGTGGCGGGCGCTACAGTGACACGCCGCGCTTCCTAAACGCATCAAGCGTCAAACAAACACCGCGCGGCGGATCAGGTTCAAACCTGCGATCAGCAGAACAACCAACGTCGCGCGGCGAAATACAACGTGATCGATACGGTCCAGCAACCGTCCCCCGATCCACAGCCCCAACACCGCTGGCGGCACCATAGCGAAGCTAAGCGGTAAGGTTTGCGCCCGCAGCACACCTGACCCCAAATGCGCAAACAGCAGCGCAACAGCCCCTAATCCGTACACAACACCCTGCACCCGCAAATGATCTGCTTTGTCGGTTTTCAAAGCAGTCAAATAGGCGACTGTCGGCGGCCCCCAAATACCCGACATACCGCCCATCAATCCGGCGACTGACCCCGCTATTGCCGCCACCTTGCCAGAGTGTCTTGCAAGCGTGATTTCAATACCGAGCAATTGCAGCATTGCGTAACTGACCACCGGAACAGCAATCACCAGCAACATGACGTCCATCGGCAAAACACGGACCAATTGCGCCCCGATCAAAAGGGTCACCAGCCCAAAGCCCAAAAACACACGAAACCGTTTGACCGATTCCCATGCCGCCCGTGCGCCCTGCCGCAACATCTGCATAAAATTGGTCACAACAGTTGGTAAAATCAGCCCCGCAAGTGCCAATTCAGGGCTTAAAAACGTACTTAGGCCGGAAATGATAATGGTTGGCAGCGCAAAACCGACCACGCCTTTGACCAAGCCCGCAAAAACCGCGATACTTACAGCCAGACACAGCTGTGGTACCGTCAAAATGTCAAATAGTGCATCCATTGCGATGCTATAGCATGCCCGTTAGGGCGCTGTTGGAAAATATCAACGCGCAATATTCTGACAAAAATCGTCGCATATGGGTATTTAAGTTGCGCTGCACCTGCAAAATGAATAGACACGCGCTTAAGCTAAAAGAGGGAAAAACTTCATGGCACATGACGGACAAGACCTTGGGATGACACAGGCTGTGATCCTTGACGATTTGTTGACACTGACAGGCGCGGCTGTAGCCCCTGTTGAAGCTTTGCTAGAAACCGCCAAAGACCGCTTGCGCGGCTTGGTCGGCACGGACGGGCGCGTGTCGGCACGACTGGTCGAAGAACATCAAACCGCCACCCACGGGCTGGCATGGCTTGCAACATACACCCAATCGCTGCGCGAGATGCACAAGTGGGCCGTAGCGATCAAAGCGGATGGCAAGTTTGGTGAAATCGAACAACTGATCCTTCAGATCACCTTTGGTGAATACCTCTGGCAGGTCTATGGCGGCATCCAAATGAACCAGGGCGAAGTCCTGCGCTTGCAGGATATGGGCCTGTCCCAAGACGACATGCGCACCATGATGCAGCCTGAAATCCAGACCCTGACACAGCACGGCAACACCCAGGCCGCCCGCGTGCGTTTGGTTGAATTGATGCAAGAACGCAGCGCCGAAGTGACTGTGGGGGCCACGGGCCTTGATGACGAGTTGGAAATGATCCGCGAACAGTTCCGTCGGTACGCCGTCGAAAAGGTCGAACCCTTCGCCCACGACTGGCACCTGAAGGATGAATTGATCCCGATGGAAGTTATCGAAGAGCTGGCGGAAATGGGCGTCTTCGGCCTTACAATTCCAGAGGAATACGGTGGCCTCGGCCTGTCCAAAGCCTCTATGTGTGTTGTGTCAGAGGAACTGTCACGCGGATATATCGGTGTCGGATCCCTCGGAACACGATCCGAAATCGCAGCAGAGCTGATCATTGCAGGCGGGACTGACGCCCAAAAAGAGAAATGGCTGCCGCGTCTTGCATCAGCCGAAACGCTGCCTACGGCCGTCTTTACCGAACCCAACACGGGGTCTGACCTTGGCAGCCTGCGCACCCGCGCAGTCAAAGATGAAAACGGCGACTATAAAGTAACTGGTAACAAAACGTGGATCACGCATGCCACGCGGACCCAGATCATGACGTTGATGGCCCGGACCGACCCGGAAACCGACAACTACAAAGGCCTTTCCATGTTCCTGGCGGAAAAAACGCCGGGCACCGAAGAAAACCCGTTCCCCACCGAAGGCATGACAGGCGGCGAAATCGAAGTGCTGGGCTACCGCGGCATGAAGGAATACGAGCTGGGGTTTGATAACTTCCACGTCAAAGGCGAAAACCTCTTGGGCGGTGAAGAAGGCAAAGGGTTCAAGCAACTCATGGAAACCTTCGAATCGGCACGCATCCAAACCGCCGCCCGCGCGATTGGTGTGGCGCAGTCCGCTTTGGATCTGTCCATGCAATACGCCATCGACCGCAAGCAATTTGGCAAATCCCTGATCAACTTCCCCCGTGTGGCCAACAAACTGGCCATGATGGCGGTGGAAATCATGGTGGCGCGTCAGCTGACGTATTTCTCGGCGTTTGAAAAAGACGAAGGACGCCGTTGTGACGTTGAAGCGGGCATGGCCAAACTGTTAGGCGCTCGTGTCGCATGGGCAGCAGCCGACAACGGTTTGCAAATCCACGGCGGCAACGGCTTTGCACTGGAATACAAAATCAGCCGTGTGCTGTGTGACGCACGTATCCTGAACATCTTTGAAGGTGCGGCAGAAATTCAAGCACAGGTTATCGCGCGGCGTTTGTTGGGTTAACCCCTAATACCGCGTTGAAAGCACAACGAGACAAGGCCGATCCGCAAGATAAGCGGGTCGGTCTTTTTTGTGGGTTTCGCACAGCGCTTTGGCACGGTTTTGCGCCTGCGCCGCATCCGGTTGCCCCGTGGCCATCCCGATGGCCCCGTCTGGCGACAAAGCAAAAGCCTTAGCGCCCGCACCACGTGTGTAAGAGTTATACAGCTCCAAGGTGCGCGGTGCGATTGTGCCTTTGAACGCACGGTGTTCAAATCCCGCTTTAAACTCCGTCACCTCGCATGCCGGACCATGTTGCGCACAATATGCCAAGGCGTCTTCCTTGGCGGCAAGCACGTCATTATACCTGACCGTCCAACCGAAATGTCCCTCTGGGCCACGTGCAAAAGCGGATGCCCCTGCCTTTTTCTTGTGCCAGTTCTTGAGTGCCTTTTCAGCGGCTGACGGTTCATGCGCAACGGTCTGCATCTCAGCGTGTTGGGAATTACTGTCCAGAATGCGCCCGATGTACAAAAACAGGGCAAGCAACAAAACAACGGCAACAGCAGTTGCCAGATCAAGAAAAACAGGGGTCTTTTGAAACTTGTGCATGGCGATCAACCTACAAGGATCGTAACGATCTGCAACACTGCAACGCAGGCTGGAACAGCAGCGGACTTGCGATGTGCTGCATTGCAGCATATCGTGTAGACATGACCAAACAGCGTTTGAACAAAGACAAATGGATCGCAGCCGGGTTTGTAGCCCTTCATCGCGACGGCCCTGACGGTCTGCGCGCAGAGCCACTGGCGCGTGAATTGAACACAACCAAAGGGTCATTTTACTGGCATTTCGCTGATGTGGTTGCCTTTCAAAGCGCCCTTTTGGACCACTGGCAAGCCGACGCTTTGAAGGCCATCGTGCAAGAACTCGAAACAGCTGGTCCCGCTGATGAACGGCTGCGGCGCTATGGTCGTTTGCTTTACAATGACAAAACGGAACGTGCCCTGCGGGCTTGGGCCACACATGACGCCAAAGCTGAAGCTGTCCTTAATACGGTAGACAGCGAACGGCTTGTCTATATCGGCTCTCTTATGGGGCAGCTGGGGCTATCAAATCCGGCCTTCACCGAAGCAGCCTACAGCAGCCTGATCGGCGGTGGGTTTTTGAACGGCGAAAGCGAAGGCTTTGATGCATTGGTCGATGTGGTTCTGGCGCTGCAATAAGGGATTATGATTTGAAATACTTGGCATTCGTCTTGGCATTCTACGCCACCGCATGCACGTCAGAAGACGTGTCGCAATATGACAGTACGGCAGACACCGTCTGGACCTTGGTGACCTTGGACGGAACACCCTTCCCTGCCAAAGCAACGCTTACTTTTCCGACCTCGGGACAATTGGCGGGGCGCGCACCTTGCAACGCCTACCGGGCCGAACAGTCCGCACCATATCCTGCATTCGCAGCAGGTCCGATCCTGTCGACAAAAGCGGCATGCCCCGCCTTGCGCCTTGAGCAGCGCTACTTGAAAGCGCTTGGCGAAGTGACCCATGCGGACATTACAAAAACCACACTTGTTTTGACATCGCCAAACGGCAGGACGCTGCAGTTCAAACCTGACGTTTGAAGGCCTCGACAAACCGGTCTCGTGCTTTTGGTAGGGGGCGATTTCCCAAATTGGCCGCCAAATGATTGCGCAAGAAATGGCCCGTGGTTGCAAATCCCTGAATAATTTCGGCGTCCGGGGCAGGCCCCACACCGCGCAACACATCTGGCAAAGGCAGCAAGCGGTCTGCCCAGTCTCCGGCACCGTTCCGCGACACGGCGCGGCCGGTTTTGGGCGAGACATACACCAAATCGTCTCGTGATCCCGTCACCGCACAGGCCGACAAATCAAGGCCGTGACCCATTTCCTCTAGCAGTGCGACTTCCCAGCGCAGATAGGCCAACGGCCAAATATCCGGTTTCCCCAAAAGATCCAAAAGCTGTTCGGTGCGCGTGTACAACGGTGCATGAGGTTCGCGTTCAGGCAGGCAAAAACTAAGCAAGGCCGTGACCGTATTCAATCCAGCCAGTGACAAACGGTCTGCCATAGCCACGTCAGCCCGACTGCGAATTGGCTCAACGGTGAAACTGCCAATGTGGTCCTCAAGTCGTGCACGCCATGCCACGTCCAATTGGGCACCGGGTTGTAAGATCGGTGCAATCTTGCGGCTGGTGCCACCCCGCACAACACCGGCATGGCGGCCCTGTTCCGGCGTGAACACCTCAATGATGGCAGAGCTTTCACCGTGGCGGCGCACCGCCAGTAAAATTCCGGTGCCGCGCCATTCCATTTAGGACAACCCTTCTTGATCCAGAAGATGCCGCCCCGCCCGGTCTTCCACCTCGATCACCCAAAGATCGGGATCAAATCCACATTGGCGCTCTATGGCGGCATCCACATCGCGCTCAGCCCCCGCTGCCAGTTCGGCCCAGACGCGGGTGTCTGACATCAAATCAAAAGATCGCTGATACAAAACGGCTTTGTCATCCAATGTACTCAGCTTGACCAAGACCGCACCGCCCGTATCGTCACCATGAACCACCACAAACGCGGGAATATCAAACATCCGCAAACGCGCGAGATAGGCATCAACCCAAAACCGCGACGTCAGGCGGCTCATCGTGTCATATTCCTAAAAAGATCCCCACCAGAGGTTTCCAAGGCTGCCAAGTCACGCATTGCCATCTTTGAAATCCAAGCCCATCTCCGAATAGCGTTCAGCTTCGTCCAGCCAGCCGGAACGCACTTTGACTTGCAAAAACAAATGCACTTTGCGGCCCAAAAATTCCGTCAATTCCTCGCGGGACGCTTTGGAAACCTGCTTGATGGTTTCGCCTTTGTGACCCAGCAGAATGCCTTTGTGGCCATCGCGCACAACGTAAATGATCTGGTCGATTTTGGCGGAGCCGTCTTTGCGTTCTTCCCAGTTTTCCGTTTCGACGGTCAGCTGGTAGGGCAATTCCTGATGCAGTCGCAACGTCAGCTTTTCACGGGTCATTTCAGCCGCGATCATGCGCAAAGGCAAATCGGCGATCTGGTCTTCAGGGTACAACCATGGACCTTCGGGGACTTCACCCGCCAACCAAGTGCGCAACGCGTCTACACCGTGGCCCTTTTCTGCGGAAATTAGGAAAGTCTCAACGAAAGGATAGCGTTCATTCAAGTCTTTGGTCAGTCCCAGCAAAACGGGGGCCTCAACGCGGTCAATCTTGTTGACGGCCAACGCAACTTTACGGCCTTTGCCGACGTCGCCCAGCCCCTCCAGTATGCGTTCGACCCCTTCGGTGACGCCGCGATGGGCTTCGACCATCAGCACCACAACGTCTGCATCCGCGGCCCCGCCCCACGCGGCAGCCACCATAGCGCGGTCCAGACGGCGCCTTGGCTGGAACAAGCCGGGAGTGTCCACAAACACCAACTGTGCGTCACCCTCCATTGCAACCCCGCGTATGCGGGCGCGCGTTGTTTGCACCTTGTGGGTGACGATGGAAACTTTGGCGCCGACCATGCGGTTCAAAAGGGTGGATTTTCCGGCGTTCGGCTCTCCGATAAGGGCGACAAATCCTGCGCGGGTGGTCATTTTGAATTCTCCAAATCAGCCAAAAGGGCTTTGGCAGCGGCTTGTTCAGCTTGCCGTTTTGACCCGGCGGTGGCCAAGGCTTGAGCGCCCGTATCAAGGCGGGCCGCAATGGTAAAGACCGGGGCATGGTCGGGGCCACTGCGCTGTGTTTCTACATAGCGTGGAGGGGCCATTTTGCGGGCTTGGGCCCATTCCTGCAACGCGGTCTTGGCATCACGCGCGTCTTCTTCGACTTGTCCGATGCGTGCGCCCCAAAGACGCAAAATCATATCGCGGGCTGCTGCAAACCCCGCATCCAGGTAAACGGCTGCAATGACGGCCTCAACCGCATCGCCAAGCAAGGCGTTCTTGCGCCGCCCCCCCGACACCATTTCTGATCTGCCAAGGCGCAGAACCTCGCCCAACCCAATGTCGCGGGCCACATCAGCGCATGCCTCTTTGCGCACAAGGGCGTTGAAACGCGGCGCCATCTGGCCTTCGGTGGCAGATGCATCCCCAGCGAAAAGCGCCTCAGCCATCACCAGCCCCAAGACCCTATCCCCTAGAAACTCCAGACGCTGGTTGTCTTCGCGCGTGGGCGATGACATCGAGGCATGCGTCACAGCACGCGTCAGCAATGCGGGATTTGCAAAAACATGCCCGATGCGCGTTTCGAATTCTTTTAGCTCAGCACTTAATTTCATCGTATCTTCGTCCAAAAACGCGCACCTCTAAATCCGGTAGGATCCCAAAGCGCAAAGCCTGCATTCGACACCACAACACGTGTGGCCCGCCCGACAAGGTTTTCCACCGGCACAAACCCCACACCGCCAGCGGCCTGCGCCATGCGACTGTCAGCAGAGTTATCACGATTGTCCCCCAACACAAATATCATGCCATCCGGTACCGTAATCTGCGCCATAGAATCGGCCTGCGTCTGGCTGATGTCCAAAATCCCGTAGCGCCGCCCGTCAGACGTGGTTTCCTGCAGCAGCGATTTCGCACAACGTCCCCCCAAAGGCGTCACAGTCCGGCACCGCGGCAACGCGTGGCCCAGACCTTGCATTTCCATGGGCTCAACATAATCGCCTTGCGCTGTTTGCGTTAGGCCCGCGCCATTCACCACCACCTGCCCGTCTTTCAACGCAACAGTATCGCCCGACACTGCGATCACACGTTTTATGAAATCACGACCCGTGACGGGGTGTTTGAACACAACGACATCGCCACGACCCGGATTGCGTTGCAACATACGGTCCGCGTCGCCACACAGCCCGAAACAGGGCAACCCGTATGCTATTGTGGATACCGTTATGTAATCACCCACAACAACTGTGGGCTTCATACTGCCTGCGGGAATCCAGAATGGCTGCACCGCAAAGGTGACCCCCACCAAAGCCACAAACCCACCCGCAACAGCGATCTGCCCGAACACAGACGGGTCACTGTGGTCATATTGGTTTGTGCCCAGTTCAGCCCGTTTGAAAGCTGCAAACAACGTCAGGACAAACCCCACATACGGCACCAACCACAACAGCGCCCACCACCCCGACATACCCATATCATGCAACCTGCGCACACCAAGTGGCAGCAAAGGCAGGGCCACGGTCACCGCCACCAAGCGGATGTACCCGAAACTGACCTTTGACGGAACCAGCGCATGATAGACCAAGGATGCAACGACAATGACAATCAAGCCAAAGATCACAGGCCAGATAAACGCAGACCGGCTGGCGCGACCGCTGAACGTAAACATGAGCCGTACACAGTCGATCACGGCGCGGACTGGGCCCAATTGCGGGGCCGGTCCGCTTGTCCGCCTGCTGTCAGAGATCAATGGACCCCTTTAAGAAAGCGATCGCCGCGCCAGGTCCAGAAATACAACATGGATGCCCCCGCCGACGAGAACACGATGCGGTCCGCGCGGCCGATCAGGTTCTCATAGGGTACAAAGCCCACCCCACCGCGCACCTGCGCCAAGCGGCTGTCAGCGGAATTGTCACGGTTGTCGCCCATGAAAAAGAACTGCCCTTCAGGCACGCGGAACACAGCGGTGTTGTCAGCGGGCAGGTCAGCAATGTTGAGAATTTTGTGTGATGTACCATTCGGGAACGTTTCGACGAAACGCGGCTTTTCACAAACGGCGCCCAATGCAACGGGTCCGTTTTCACACCCCGGTCTGCGACCTTGCGGACCCTGTGGCGCGTTTGTTTCCGTGAAAATGCCATCTGGTTCTTGCGGCACAGGCTTGCCATTCAAAATGATAACACCGTTTTTCACCTGCAACGTATCCCCCGGCAGGCCGACCAGACGTTTGATGTAATCCACGCCTGAGACCGGGTGACGGAATACCACGACGTCGCCGCGTTCAGGCTCACCGCCCCAAATGCGGTTGTTGTCGTTTTTCAGAAAGCCGCAAAGGTCTTCGGCGTCCACACCGGCGAAAGGCAAGCTTGGGCAAGAAGCATATGAATAGCCATAGGCCATTTTGTTCACGAACAAAAAATCACCGATCAAAAGCGTTTCTTTCATCGACCCTGATGGAATCCAGAAAGGTTGGAAAAACAGCGTCCGAAACACACCTGCGATCAGCAGCGCGTAGACCACTGTTTTGATCGTTTCGACGATGGAATTGCCTGATTTTTCTTCGCTGGCCATGTCTGTCTTCCTGCTCATGTCTGGACTGCTTCTTGCGGGTCCGAACAGGTCAAGTCAAGCGACTGGACGTGCCTCAATGACAACAAAGGCCTGCGCCCAGGGGTGATCGTCGGTCAAAGTGACGTGAATGATGGCTTCATGACCCGCAGGCGTCATGTCTTTCAAGCGCTCGGCCGCCCACCCCGACACCGCCATAACAGGCTGGCCTGTGTCCAAATTGCTCACGGCCATATCCTTCCACGCGATGCCCATGCGCAAACCTGTTCCAAGCGCTTTTGAACAGGCTTCTTTTGCAGCCCAGCGTTTGGCGTATGTACCAGCCACATCACGCCTGCGCCCCGCCTTGGCTTGTTCCGTGTCGGTGAACACACGATTGCGAAAACGGTCGCCGTGACGATCCAGAACGCCCTGAATACGGTCGATGTTTGCCAAATCTGTGCCAATCCCCAAAATCAAATCGCAGCCTCCAGATCATAGACCAAAATGCCATCCACGCCTTTGGAACACAGCGCAACAAGCCTGCGTCCGATAGCTTGGTGTGCAGGATCATCCGCATAGGATTGCAACGCTGCCGCATCTTTGGCGTCCAGCGTAAATCCGTAGCTGTACCCCGGTGTTTTGCCCTCGAAATCGCGGTTCGGGCCAGCCACAAATCCCGAAATGCCCGGCAAGGTCCGCGTCAGCGTTTCAAGGTCGCGCAAGGCAACTTCAAGATCCTTTATTGCGGCAGATGGCACATCCAGCATGACACAATGACGGATCACGCACGCGCCTCGTCCATCAAACGGCGCATTTCCGCGATGGCGGGGTTCAGTCCGCGAAAAATCGCTTCACCAATCAGAAAATGCCCGATATTCAATTCTTTAACCTCTGGAAAGGCCGCCACGGGTTGGACCGTCTCATAGGTCAAACCATGACCGACATGGACTTCTAGGCCAAGATCATGGGCAAAGCTGCTCATCTCGCGCATGGCTTCCAATTCGCGGTCGCGGTCGTTGATGCGGCCTTCATGATGCGCGTCGCAATAGGCACCTGAGTGCAATTCAACCACTTCGGCACCAATGCGGTGCGCGGCCTCGATCTGGCGTTTGTCTGCAGCGATAAAGATTGATACCCGGCTGCCTGCTTCGCGCAGGGGTGCTATGAAATGGGCCAGCCTGTTTTCTTCGCGCGCGACTTCCAAACCGCCTTCCGTTGTGCGTTCTTCGCGCTTTTCCGGCACGATGCACACAGCATGGGGTTTGTGCCGCAAAGCAATCGCCTGCATTTCTTCAGTGGCCGCCATCTCGAAGTTCAGCGGCACGGTCAGCATTTCCATTAACCCGTCAATATCTGCATCCGAGATGTGGCGCCTGTCTTCGCGCAGGTGGGCTGTGATGCCGTCACACCCGGCCTCCTGCGCGATCTGCGCGGCGCGAAGCGGGTCAGGCGTGTCGCCACCACGTGCGTTGCGCACGGTGGCCACGTGGTCGATGTTGATGCCCAAACGCAGTTTTTCATCCGATGTCATAACGCACCTTTCTTCGTATTGGCTTTCGTTTTGGCCTTCATGTCGGTTTTGTTCTGGCCAAGAAGATATTTAGGGCAAAAGAAGCGCGCGGCACCGGCAAAGTACACCGGTTTATTGTACCGACACAGCGCAAACGCGGCTGCGCACTATTCTTCAATTTTGCGTTTGGCTTCGGCTTTGGCGGCTGCTTTGGCCTTCAAAGCTTCGAATTTGGCCTTGATCACACCTTTGCGACGGTGCTGATAGGCGCGGATCAAAGGCACCGAAATATAGTAGCAAACTGTCGCACATAGGATGCCCGGCAAGATGCCCCCGACCAGATAGGGGTAGAAAACCTCATGATAGAACACCATGATTCCGTGCCAGTCGGTGGCCTGCCCCGTTGCCACGTTTTTCATGTTCAGCCAAAGGTCAGCCGCCGCGTCCCAGAATTTTCCGCCAAAAGACCGTTGTGCGCCTTCTTCCATCTCGGTGCCCAGCAGCCAGTGCCCCGTTTTCAAGGCGGCAAGGCCAATGGGAACATACGTCAGTGGGTTTCCAAAAAAGGTCGCCATCAAAGAGGCCAGCATGTTGCCGCGCATAAGCCGCGCGATCAAAGCGGCCACAATGAAATGCATGCCATAAAAGGGGGTGAACGTGGTAAAGACACCGGCCCAAATGCCGCGCGCGATGCGTTCGGGACTGTCCGGCAGACGGCGAACCCGATGTTTGACATAGTGAAACGCACGCGCCCAACCGCCGCGTGGCCAAAGAAATTCGGCCACCGCACGCAAAACCGGTTTTGGGTCGCGGCGTTTAAAAATCACCGTGGTGTCCTTTGTCGTTTCAGACGGCACGAGCCTTTTCAGGGCCGGTACGCGCCATATCTCTTTGCCGCTCAACGCTGGCGACATCGCTTTCGGCTTCCAACGCGCCCACAAGGGAATGCAGATGTGCCACGTCTCTTAATTCCACATAGATCAGCAAACTGTAAAAGTCAGGTTTCCGATCCACAAAATGTAAGTCTGAGATATTTGCGCCAGTCTCACCAATCAAGGTGCAGGTGCGCCCCAAGACACCGGCATCGTTCCCGATGGTCAACTTCAACGTCGCTCCATATTGCGCCGCGTGGCTGCCATCGTGCCAGTGCAGGTCCAACCAACGATCGGGTTGCTGTTCAAAGGCTTCCAGTCGTTCGCAATCAATGGTGTGCACAACAACGCCTGTGCCGCGCTGCGTGATCCCGATGATCCGTTCTCCGGGCAAAGGCTGGCAACAGCTGGCGCGTTCAAACGACTGGCCCGGCGCCAAACCGATTACCGCCCGATGCGCATCCACGGATGCACCGGATTTTTGTTGCAGGTCGGGGTAGATGGCCTGCACCACCTCGCGGCCCGTCAATTCGGCTGACCCCAAACGCGCCAGAACCTCATCGCCATCTTTCAATCGCAACTGTTTGGCAGCAGAGGCCAGCGCTTTATCCGTGGCCTTCTTTTTGACGTTGCCAAATGCAGATCGCGCCAGTTCGCGGCCCAGTTTGATAAACCGTTCACGGTCCGCTTCGCGCAAAGACCGCCGAATGGCAGATTTCGCTTTGCCGGTTTGGGCAATGTCCAGCCATGTTGCTTGGGGCGTTTGCCCTTCGGCGGTTACAACTTCCACCGATTGCCCGTTTTTCACACGGGTCCACAGCGGCACACGCATACCATCCACTTTGGCCCCGACACAGGCGTTGCCGATGCGCGTGTGGATGGCATAGGCAAAATCGATAGGCGTCGCTCCGCGCGGCAGTTTCACCACCTCGCCTTTCGGAGTGAAGCAAAAAACCTGATCCGAATACATCTCGAGCTTGACGGCCTCAAGAAAGTCTTCGTGATCATCTTCGCCATCAAACTGTTCGGTCAGTTGTGCGATCCATTTGGCCGGATCCACAGCAAAGGGGTTCTGGGTGCGCACGCCATCGCGGTAAGACCAATGCGCGGCGACACCGGATTCTGCCACATCATGCATTTGGCGGGTCCGAATTTGCACCTCTACCCGTTTGCCGTCGCGGCCCGACACTGTGGTGTGAATAGAGCGGTATCCGTTGGATTTTGGCTGGCTGATGTAGTCTTTGAAGCGGCCCGGCACAGCCCGCCACCGTTGGTGGATGGCCCCCAAAATCCGGTAGCAGTCTTCTTCGGTGCCCGTCACGATCCGAAATCCGTAAATATCGCTGAGACGGCTAAAAGATTGTTCCTTTTCCTGCATTTTGCGCCAAATCGAATAGGGCTTTTTGGCGCGGCCAAACACGTCGGCCTCAATATCGACTTTTTCAAGTTCCAACCGCATATCGCCGGTAATGCGTTGGATCACGTCACCAGTTTCGCGTTGCAGCGTGATAAAGCGGCGAATGATGCTGGCGCGGCCTTCCGAATTGAGAACGCGAAACGCCAGGTCTTCCAGTTCTTCACGCATCCATTGCATGCCCATACGGCCTGCCAATGGCGCAAAAATATCCATGGTTTCGCGGGCCTTCTGGACCTGCTTTTCGGGGCGCATGGATTTGATGGTGCGCATGTTGTGCAAGCGGTCAGCCAGTTTGACCAGAATAACACGCAAGTCTTTCGACATCGCCATAAACAGCTTACGGAAATTTTCCGCCTGTTTGGTCTCAGAGCTGGTCAGTTGCAGGTTGGTCAGTTTGGTGACGCCATCGACCAGTTTTGCCGTCTCTTCCCCGAAAAGCTCAGAGACCTCAGCGTAGGATGCTTTGGTGTCTTCAATGGTGTCGTGCAGCAAAGCGGTGATGATGGTGGCATCATCCAGACGCTGCTCGGTTAGAATGGCAGCAACCGCGACGGGATGGGTAAAATAGGGTTCACCAGAATGGCGAAACTGCCCTTCGTGCATTTCGCCACCATAATCGTAAGCGGCGCGAATAAGGGCTTCGTTTGTCTTGGGGTTGTATGTGCGGACCAGTGCGATCAGGTCATCGGCTGTGGTCATCCGGTCCGCATCCTAAGTCGTGGCCTTAGCTTTGGCCTTGGGCCGCCATCAACTGACGCAACAACATTTCTTCGTTCATGCTGTCTTCTTCGGGCTTGTCCTGCTCGGCACCCATCAAAAGCGCCATTGCGTCTTCTTCGGCTTCATCAACTTCAATCTGGTTTTGGTTCGATTCGATCAAACGCTCGCGCAGTTCATCAGCGCTTTGCGTTTCGTCAGCAATCTCGCGCAAGGACACAACAGGGTTTTTGTCATTGTCCCGATCCACAGTGATCGCAGCACCAGCCGAGATTTCACGCGCACGGTGCGATGCAAGCATCACCAACTCAAAACGGTTTGGGACTTTATCGACGCAGTCTTCAACAGTAACGCGGGCCATTGTGGTGCTCCAAAAGCAAAGGATAGGAATAGAAGCGGGTGTTTAGGCGGGATTCCCCTAATTTACAAGCAGATATTATAACGCTTTGACCTCATCGCGCAGCGACTTTGGCAGCGCCGCCAACATCTGCAACACAGTCAAGCCTGACACCGGATGACGCCAGTCCGGCGCAACATCGGCCATCGGCACAAGGACAAAGGCGCGGTCCTGCAAACGGGGATGCGGTAGGATCAATGTGTCTGGGGCCTTGAGAGACTGCGCTTCGGGGTTCAGATCACGCCACTGCGTGTAAGTGGCCAGATCGGGGGCCACCTGATCGCCGTAAGCAATCAAATCCATATCAAGCGTGCGTTGCCCCCACCGTTGGTCACGTACACGCCCAAAGCTGTTTTCAATCTTGTGCAATTCGGCCAAAGCCTGCGCGGGCGACCATGGCGCTTCTAGCGCGACGGCCGCATTCACATAGTCCGGACCGGCACCCGCAGGAAAACACGGGGTGCGATAAAAAGGGCTGACAGCTCGAATCACGACCTGTGATTGCATCAACGCATCCACCGCTTTACCCAAGGTCACCTCTGGGTCACCAGCGGATGATGGCTGATTTGCCCCTAGGGCAATTACCAATTGTGAGCAGATTTGCGCCACTTTCCCCCCCTTTTCACCCAAACGCAGACTTGATCCGTGGGTGGAAATACTATCTTCACAACATTGCGTAGCCGATTTTATTCAAACGCACACTTCGAAACTCTATATCTCTCTCTGCGGCTACGAAATTCTTCGGAAGGACATTTAAATGTTTTACAAGGACGAACGGCTGGCGCTGTTCATTGACGGGTCCAATTTGTATGCTGCAGCCAAATCTTTGGGCTTCGACATCGATTACAAATTGCTGCGCCAGGAATTCATGCGTCGCGGCAAATTGCTGCGGGCGTTCTACTACACGGCACTGTTGGAGAATGACGAATACTCCCCCATTCGCCCGCTGGTAGACTGGCTGAACTACAACGGCTTCACCATGGTCACAAAACCGGCCAAGGAATACACCGACAGCATGGGTCGGCGTAAAGTCAAAGGCAACATGGACATCGAATTGGCCGTGGATGCGATGGAACTGGCACCACGTGTCGATCACATCGTCTTGTTTTCGGGCGACGGCGATTTCCGCCCGTTGATCGAAAGCCTGCAACGCCAAGGCGTGCGCGTGTCTGTGGTGTCCACCATCCGCAGCCAGCCACCGATGATTTCGGACGAACTGCGCCGTCAGGCCGACAACTTCATCGAGCTGGACGAATTGAAAGACGTCATTGGGCGTCCCCCTCGCGAATTCACACCTGAGCGCGACGAGGTTGCCGCACAAGGGCAATGATAACCACATAGCATTTGTGTTGAAGCGCCGATGGGGAAACCTGTCGGCGCTTTTCGTTTCTCTCTAAAAGATCGCGCCACCTGCTTGAATTTGGATATGCGAACAGCAAGCTTTGTCAAATGGCCTGAACAAGGCGCATCCACCACCGTTTGGGCCGCCACTGCCACCGTGTTGGACGGAAAGGCTGGGGTATATTGTGAAGATTGCGATGTTGCCGCTGCGGCCGACCCGGATGGACCTACAGCACGATTTGCAGGGGTCAATGCCCACGCTTGTGACGACAACAGCGCCGAACGGCTTTGGGCCTTAAGCCAAGACCTGCTGGCCCGCGCACACCAGGCTCAGGGCCACCAGATGAAAAGCGAGGGGCCTCCAACAGCTCTGGACCACAGCGCCCCTTGCGCTTATCCATAAGCCAGATGCACATGCCTGCGGAGGCCCCCATGACCAAAGCCCCTTTGACACTGTACCTTGCGGCACCGCGCGGCTTTTGCGCAGGCGTCGACCGCGCCATCAAGATTGTGGAAATGGCTTTGGAAAAATGGGGGGCGCCCGTCTATGTGCGCCATGAAATTGTACACAACAAATTCGTCGTCGACGGCTTGCGTGACAAAGGGGCCGTCTTTGTCGAAGAACTGTCCGAGTGCCCCGACGACCGCCCCGTTATCTTTTCGGCCCACGGTGTCCCGAAATCTGTGCCCAATGCCGCCGCCGCCCGCCAGATGGTCTATGTCGACGCCACCTGCCCCTTGGTCAGCAAAGTCCACATCGAAGCGCAACGCCATTCTGACAATGGCCTGCAAATGATCATGATCGGCCATGAAGGGCATCCCGAAACCGTAGGCACCATGGGACAGCTGCCCGACGGCGAAGTGCTGCTGGTCGAAACCCCGCAAGATGTTGCATCCGTAGCAGTGCGCGACCCCGATGCGCTGGCCTACGTGACACAGACCACCCTTTCGGTGGACGACACAGCCGACATTGTTGCCGCTTTGCAGGCGCGGTTTCCCAATATCGTAGGCCCGCACAAAGAAGACATTTGTTACGCCACAACCAACCGTCAGGAAGCCGTAAAAGCCATGGCCCCCAAATGCGACGCGATGCTTGTTGTGGGCGCACCGAATTCATCGAATTCCAAACGGCTGGTCGAAGTCGGCGCACGCGCTGGCTGCCAATACGCACAGCTGGTGCAGCGGGCCACAGACATTGATTGGCGGGCTTTGGACGGAATCACATCCATCGGGATCACGGCGGGCGCTTCTGCCCCCGAAGTGTTGATCAACGAAGTCATCGACGCTTTCAAAGGCAGATATGACGTGACCGAGGAACTGGTGGAAACCGCCGTTGAAAACGTCGAATTCAAAGTGCCCCGCGTCTTGCGCGAACCAGCATGAGCCAAAGGGCCGTCTTTCCCAAAGGCGTCACCGCTGATGATGTGCCGTTAAAGCTGTCGCCGGCCGTCATGTCCAATGGTCATCTGTTTGTGACTGGCATGACAGGCAGTGCAACGGACGGCACGATGCCCCAAGACCCCGCCACACAATTCCGCAGCGCCTTCGACAAAATCGCAACCTGTTTGGCAGGCGCTGATCTGGATTTCGGCCATGTTGTCGAAATGACCAGCTACCACATCAAGATTGCCGACCACTTTGATACGTTTTCAGCCGTCCACGCCGCTTATGTCAAAGCGCCCTACCCTGCTTGGACCGCCGTCGAAGTCGCAGGACTGCGCCGCCCCGGCGCCTTGGTCGAAATTCGCGTAATTGCACGCGCCCCTTCATAGCTTCCAAAATCGGAGACCCACCTTGATTACGCTTCAATTTCTGCTCACCGCTTTTGTTGTTGTCATCGCCCCCGGCACCGGTGTCATCTACACCCTCGCCCTTGGGCTGGGCCAAGGCCGACGGGCCGCCATCTGGGCCGCTTTGGGGTGCACCTTCGGGATCGTGCCCCACCTTGCCGCCGCCACCTTGGGGCTGGCCGCGATCCTGCACACCTCAGCCTTGCTGTTTAATGTCGTGAAATTCGCGGGCGTCGCTTATCTGTTGTATCTTGCGTGGCAGGCATTGAAATCAGGCGGGGCGCTGGCTGTGTCCGAAACCAAAACAACAGAAAGCGGTTGGCGCATCGCCCGACGGGGGGCGTTGATCAACATTCTGAACCCCAAACTGTCGATCTTCTTTTTGGCCCTTCTACCGCCGTTTCTGTCTGGCACCGTCAGTTCCGCAACGCTTGAGATGTCCGTAATGGGGCTTGTGTTCATGGCGATGACCTTCGCTGTGTTTGTGCTGTACGGCAGTTTCGCCGCAGCCGCACGACGCTGGATTTTGGGATCGGAACGGGCCATGGCGTGGCTGAACCGCAGCTTTGCAGTCATCTTCACGGCCCTGGCCGGACGATTGGCTTTGGAACGCGCCTGATGTTTGGTATTCCACGCGCGCCTCTGCTGCTTGGGTTGGCTGGGCTGATCCCGTTTGTATGGGGTGCCATCAGCTATCTTGTGCCCAGTCTTGCCACATGGGGCGCTGGCCTGTTCGGGCCACGCAACGTCAGCTTGTTTGTGCAACTCAGCTACGGCAGCATTATCTTAAGCTTCATGTCGGGTGTCCTTTGGGGTTTCGCCACCAAAACACGCAGGGCGCAGGCCGCTGTTGGCTACGCCTTGGCCACCCTGCCTGCTTTGTGGATATTTCTGGCCCCTGCGACTGGCCCGACAAGCGGGCTGATGAACCTGATTTTTGGCTTTATCGGCGTCCTTATCCTTGATTTTGCCTTTACAACATGGGGGCTTACACCAGTGTGGTGGATGCGTTTACGAGTGTTATTGACCACAATCGTGGTTGGAAGCCTGAGCATCGGAGTACTCTTTTGACGGATACAGAAACCCTGAATGTCTACGCCCAAAAAGCACAGGATTACGCCGACTTGACGGTTGAAGGCACCCGCAAAGACAAGCAATTGCTGGGCTTTCTTGCCGCGCTGCCACCCGGTGGCACGGTGCTTGATATAGGATGCGGGCCGGGCCACGCGTCGGGCCAGATAGCGCAAGCAGGCTTTCGCGTCATTGCAATGGATCCTGTGCGCGAAATGGTAGACCTTGCCGCACAGCAAAACGGTGTAAGTGCCACGCAAGGCACGTTTGATGATGTCACAGGCACTGATTGTTACGACGGGATCTGGGCCAATTTTTCCATGCTGCATGTGCCCCGCGCAGATGTCCCGCGCCACCTTCGCGCCATCGCCACAGCCCTTAAACCCGGCGGCGTGTTTCATATCGGCGTAAAGCTGGGCTCAGGCACGAAAAGGGACCCGATCGGCAGGCTCTACACCTACTTCACAGAACCCGAGCTGGAAACGCTTTTGGGGGACGTGAACCTCACAATCACAGACCGGAGTTATGGAAGTGATAAAGGGCTGGACGGCGTCATGGCAGACTGGATATGTCTGCGCGCATATGGCTGATTTATTTGCATACACAGACGGCGCCTGTTCAGGCAATCCCGGCCCCGGCGGCTGGGGGGCTTTGCTGCAGGCCAAAGACGGCAACACAGTTGTCAAGGAACGCACCCTGAAAGGCGGCGAAAAGCAAACCACCAACAACCGGATGGAGCTGCTGGCCGCAATCAATGCGCTTGAATCGCTGACCCGAAAGACCAAGATCACCATCGTCACCGACAGCAACTATGTCAAAAACGGGATCACATCGTGGATATTTGGGTGGAAGAAAAACGGTTGGAAAAATGCGGCGAAAAAACCCGTCGCAAATGCCGAGCTTTGGCAGCGGCTTGATGCGGCAAACGCGCAGCATGATGTGACATGGGAATGGGTCAAAGGGCACGCCGGCCACCCCGAAAACGAACGCGCCGATGAACTGGCCCGTGCAGGAATGGCGCCGTTCAAAAAGAACTAAAAGCTGCGCCCTGCTATTTGCGCCAATGCGTCGGGACAATGATAAGCGCACCGATCGACGACACGATCGCGTTCAGTCCGGGGCTGGCGAACCCAAAGCCGAACATCAGTCGGACAAAGTAAAACAAGAACGCACCACCGATGCAGATGATGATGCTTTGAACGATACCGTTGTGGGTAAAATCATACTTTTCGGACAGATAGCCCATGATCCCCGCAATCACGACTGTGCCAATCATCGTCGGAAACATAAAAGCCTCTCCTTACAATTGCGTGCCTGCGGGCATCGATACACCGCGCAAGAACACCTCTACATCCTGCGCCGCTTTGCCCGCCCGTTGCAAGCGGGTCAATCGCACGGCTCCATCAGCACAGGCCACCGTCAGCGCATCGTCGATCACCTGCCCTGCCATGCCCGTGCCATCCACGCAGATTGATCCCAAAACCTTCACGCGTGTGCCTTCAAAGTCAAACCAGGCCCCTGGAAACGGGGATAAGCCGCGGATCAAACGATCCACATTTCGCGCAGGCTGTGCCCAATCAATCGCCGCTTCGCTTTTGTCGATTTTGGCAGCATAGGTGACGCCATCTTCGGGTTGGATTTCGGGCGGCAGTCCCGGCAAATCAGCCAACACATCCACAATCGCAGACGCCCCCATTTCGCTAAGGCGATCATGCAGGTCAGCTGTGGTCTCAGCCTCCGAGATCGGCGTTGAACGGCGCAGCAACACCGGACCAGTGTCCAATCCAGCCTCCATCTGCATGATGCAGACACCCGTTTGCGTATCTCCCGACATGATGGCGCGGTGAATGGGGGCAGCGCCCCGCCATCGCGGCAAAAGGCTTGCGTGAATATTCACGCAACCATGCGCAGGCGCATCCAGTATCGTTTGCGGCAAAATCAAACCGTAGGCAACAACGACAGCGACATCCGCTTGCAACGCTGAAAACTCGGCCAATGCGTCGGGGGTGCGTACCGAAACCGGATGGCGCACAGGCAATCCTAGCGCGTCTGCGCGGGCGTGTACCGGCGTCAAACGGTCCTTCTTGCCACGACCGGCAGGACGGGGGGGCTGACAATAAACGCAGACAACCTCGTGCCCAGCCGCCAGAACAGCGTCCAGCACCGGAACGGAAAATTCAGGCGTTCCCATAAAAACCACACGCATGACGACCCTTCTTTCTTTTCGCTAAAAATATCCCGGGGGAGACCCGTAAGGGGCGGGGGCAGCGCCCCAACTAAGCCCTCCAGACACCAAAACCCTAGCTTTTACGTGCCTTGCGCAACAGCATATCGCGTTTCACACGACCCAGATTGTCAAAATACATGCGACCCTGCAAATGGTCGATTTGATGTTGGACGGACGTGGCTTCCAAACCGTCAAAGTCACGGCGGGTGATGATACCAGCCTCATTCATATAGCGCACGACCACAGTTTTCGGGCGCTTCACCTTTGCAGAGACACCGGGTAAATTGGGACTGGCTTCATCGTGTGTGTTCATCTCTTCGGATGCATCCAGAACACTGGGGTTGGCCATCAAAATGCGGCGGTCGCGGCGGTCCGACGCATCGACAACGGCCAATTGCAACATCACACCGATTTGTGGCGCGGCCAATCCGACACCGGGCATGGCATCCATCGTATCGACCATATCTTGCCATATGGCGCGAATATCATCGGTTATTTCACTGACTTCGGCGGCAGCTGTGCGCAGGCGCTTGTCGGGCCAAGGCAGGCAAAGACGAACAGTCATTGCTGCGCCTCATATTCCGCCTCAAGTGCTGCTCGGGTCGCGGCATCCAGATGATCAAAAGTGACGATACCGTCCAGGTGATCCAGTTCGTGTTGGGCACAGGCCGCGGCAAACCCGTCAAAGGACTGCACGTACCGCGCACCTTCCAGCGAAGACCACACCATTTGCACTTGCGCAGGGCGGTTCACGGATGTGCTGACGCCGGGAATAGACAGACAGCCTTCGTCATTTGACACGCGATCTTCCCCAACCTCTTGTAGCATCGGGTTGATGCAAATCAGGGGATCGGATTTGCCCTCTTTCCAACCGACGTCCATTACAAACAGACGCACCATCGCCCCGACCTGAGGGGCAGCCAGACCACGGCCCGGGGCCGCGTACATCGTCTCAAGCATGTCTGCGGCCAACGCGCGGATGTCGTCAGTCACCTCATCTATAGGTACACATGTTTCGGTTAGGCGCGGATCAGGCCACTTCAAAATAGGCAGAACACTCATCCGCGCGCCAATTCGCGCTTCATCTTCACCATTTTGCGGGTGATCATCTGGCGTTTCAAAGGCTTGAGGTGGTCAATGAACAGCTTGCCGTTCAGATGGTCAATTTCATGTTGCACACATGTGGCCCACAAACCGTTCATGTCTTCGGTCTGCTCATGGCCGTCGCGATCGATCCATTTGACGGTGACTTCGGCAGGCCGTGTCACATCTGCGAACTGTTCGGGCATGGACAAACAACCCTCTTCGTAGACGCTCAGATCATCAGAAGACGCCACGACCTCGGGGTTGAACATGATCAGCGGGCGCGGTGTTTCGCCTTCGGCTTTCACGCAATCCAGCACCACCAGACGCTGCAGCACACCGACCTGCGGCGCCGCAAGGCCAACGCCCGGGGCATCGTACATGGTTTCCAGCATATCATCAGCCAAAGCCCGCAGATCGTCCGTCAGATCGGGAACGGCGGCACAGGCTTTTTTCAAACGCGGATCGGGGTGCAAAAGAATAGGACGTTTCATAGGCTCAGATGTAGGACAAAGCGAAAGCCGCCGCAACGCCCCCTTGCACGCAGATCAGATCAGAGTAGCTTGGGCCAAACCTGTAAAATCCGGAGACCCCCATGAGCTTTGACGACATTATCGAACGACGCGGCAGCCACTGTGTCAAATGGGACAAAATGGAAGAGCTGTATGGCGTACCCACCGACACCGGGTTGGCCATGTGGGTCGCGGACATGGACTTTAAACCCCCGCAATGCGTGCTCGATAGTGTAACGGCCCAAGTCGATCATGGCGTGATGGGCTACTTTGGCGACGACAGTAAATACAAGGCGGCCATCAACTGGTGGATGGAAACACGCCACGGCTGGTCCGTGGACCCTGCATGGATCTTCACCACACACGGGTTGGTGAACGGCACCGCCATGTGCGTTGACGCCTTCACAGCCCCCGGCGACGGGGTTGTGCTGTTCACGCCTGTTTATCACGCCTTTGCCAAAGTCATCAAAGCGGCGGGGCGCCACGTGGTTGAATGCGAACTGGCCAACACAGATGGTGTCTACACGATGGATTTTGACGCCTATGATGCGCAAATGACAGGTGCTGAAAAGATGGTGATCCTGTGTTCACCACATAATCCCGGCGGGCGTGTCTGGACCAAAGCAGAGCTGCAAGAGGTTGCCGATTTCGCCAAACGCCATGATTTGGTGCTTGTATCGGACGAAATCCACCACGATCTGGTGTTTCCGGGAAACACACACGTTCCGATGGCCAAAATTGAAGGCATCACCGATCGGTTGGTGATGATGACAGCCACCACCAAGACCTTCAACATTGCAGGTTCCCATTCGGGAAATGTGATTATCGAAGATCCTGACTTGCGGGCGCGGTTTGCAGGGCGCATGGCGGCTTTGGGTTTGTCTGCGAACTCTTTCGGTCTGTTCATGGCGACCGCTGCCTATTCCCCTGCCGGCGCCGCGTGGGTGGACGAGTTGATCGAATACCTCGATGGCAACCGCAAGCTGTTTGATGCGGGCGTCAATGCGATTCCGGGGCTGGCGTCGATGAACTTGGAGGCCACCTATTTGTCGTGGGTTGATTTCGACGGCACAGGCATGTCGCGCGAAGATTTCACCAACCGTGTGCAAAAAGATGCTGAAATCGCAGTCAACCATGGGCCGACGTTTGGCACAGGCGGCGACACCTTCTTGCGCTTCAACATCGCCACCCCCCGTGCACGCGTCCAAGAGGCCGTTGACCGCCTTGCACGCGCGTTTGGGGATTTGCAGTAAATCTACGCTTTGACAGCGGGGTGCGCGGAATTGCGCCTTAGGCTCAGGACCCATTAATCCTGAGCCTTAGCTGCCAAAGCACCAGAATACAGGTCGCCAGAACCAATCCTTCGGCGACCGCCCCCGCATACCAAATGCCCCATTCCCCCATCACAAAGGGCAAGGCAAAGGTCAGCGGGATTGCAAACACATAAGTCCGCGACAGCCCCAGAATAGCGGCACGGGCCGCATCACCGATGGCTTGGAAATAGGTGGCAATCATCATCAACGGCCCGAACAGGATCAGGGTCAGCGTTGCAACAGGAATGATACGCGCCAATTCCAGTTGAATGCCGGTGTCATCGACAAATATGCCCCCCAAAGACGGAGCCAGCAGCAAGAACAGGCCCTGCATCGTGGCGCAGTAAATGAAGGCCGCCACAAGGGCGATCCGAACAGCTTGGCCGACGCGGTCCATCGCCCCGGCCCCGTAATTGTTGCCCACAATGGTCTGAAAGGCCAAGGACAAGCCAAGCAACGGCAAGAACGTGAACGTCATCAAACGTGTCAAAATCCCAAAGGCTCCGCTGGTCGTCTCGAACATATCCGCGGCCCAAATTTGCAACGAAAACAACGTCACCCCCGCAGACAAGGACAGCCCCACATATCCAAGGCTGGACGGTGCGCCCAAAGCCAGCATTTCAACCCAATAACGCGCTTGCGCACGCAACAGGCGCAACGGCACAGCGCGGGGATTGCGACGACGGTACAGCAAAATAACGCCAGCGGCCAAAAGCTGCGACAGCAACGTGCCATAGGCCGATCCGGCGACCCCCATGTCAAAGGGCACGATGAACAGCCAATCAAAGAAGATGTTCATCAAAGCTGACGCCATCGTCACCGCGGCCATGAACGGCAACAGCCCTTCGGCGCGCACCGCATCAAGGTTGACGGCATAGACAAACGTCAACGGGGCACCAAAAATCATGATGGCAATGTAGAGATGCCCCAAGGTGGCCAAACCGGCATCCCCCGCAGCAACCTGCAAGGCCAAAGACCAGCCAAACACCACGAACCCTACAATCAGGATGCCCGAGATTAGCACCGAAAGCTGCAAAGCCGACGCAAACACATCTGTTGCGGCTTGCTGTTCATTTGCGCCCAGATACCGCGCATAAACGGATGAAAACCCGTTGCCGACAAGCGTCGAAAGGGCGACGATCATCATATAAAGCGGAAACATCAACGTGACAGCGATCACCGCGTCAGCCCCCACATAGACCCCCAGAAAATAGGCATCCACGATGGTAAATAGTCCGTTGACCACCATCACAAGCATGATAGGCGCCGCCGTTTTTAGAAACAAAGCGCCAAGGCTGCCTTGCAGGTAAATGTTGTCGGTTTGGGTTTGGGACGCGACCACGCCCTTTGAATCAGTGTGAGACATCTAAAGCCTTCTTTCAGCTGTTTGATGCGGAAATTGTGCAGGGGCTCGCATTGCCGACAGACCGCAAATGGCTGAAAGCGGATTTATCTATCTGAACTTCACCATGGCAAATCACCAGCGAGCGGCAGGGGTTCAGACCCTTGGCATGGTGGTATGGGCTGACCGAAGAACGGTCAACCCACATTCTTTAACTAAAGGCGCGTTTCAGCGCGGGTATCTTTGAAAGCACCAACAGGTCCAGAACCAAAACCGTGATCAGGGTCAACCCCGCCAAGGGAAAGGCCAATGAAACCACAAGGCCGACCAGAACCGCGCCCTGCCAAAACGGCATATGGGCGGGCATGGAGGGTGCCGCCAAACGCCCTGCTCCGGACGGTCTTCGCATCCACCACATGATGATGCCGCTGACGCAAAGGAACAAAACTGAAAGGCAAATCAACGTGTTGGCCAAAACACTCCATAGACCCAATGTCCCCATGTGCAACGCGATGCCCACGGCCATGGCTTTGCCCGCCCATGAATAATCAGCAAAATGGACATCGGCCAATATCTTGCCTGTATACTGATCGATGTGGGTTGTGCGGTCCGCCATCGGGTTGGTTGTATCGTTGCTCATGCTGTCACGGCTTAAGGTCCACACACCTGCATCGCCCGATGGAAGGTTCAGCTGGTATCGCCCATCGAACCCTATGGTGCGGGCCAGTGCGTCGATGCTGTCGATGTCAGCCGTCACGCCCGCCTTCAAACCTGTGACGCCTGCGTCACTGCCCGAAGCGGGCATTGGCGTTTGTTCCAACGCCCATGGCACCTCTTTGGGGCCATGGTTCATGCTGGCGTGGGTGTCATCGGACAAGGGCACGTTGTCCCATTTTTCGGCCGGGAATTGCGACCAGGCCTGCATCATTTTGCCCCCCCAGATGCCGGCCCAAGCCAGACCGGAAATCAGGAAAAACACCAAGAAAAACGACAACCAAATCCCCAGAACCCCGTGCAATGACTTCCACAGCGAACGGCCCCGTTTGAAGCTTGGCACAAGGGCTGCACGCATGCCGCCTTTGCGGGGCCACCACATGTAAAGGCCCGTGGCAATCAGGACCATGCCCAAGGACGCCGCGATCTCTAGCATGCGGTCGCCTGTGACACCCAGCATGATGTTGCTGTGCAAATTGTTTGCAAAATCATACCAGCCAGAGCGACGGGGGTATTCGGCGATAACTGCGGCTGTGTACGGATCCACCGCAACCATTGTGGCCGTGCCATCCGCATCGACGCGAAACACGGCAGCGCGGTCTTCGGCGCGGGGGGCCACATATTGCTTCAGCACTCCATTCGGGATGGCAGCCACGGCAGCATCCGCTTGCACCGACACCGCCAAAGCCGCGTCCTGAGGCACGACAGGCATGCGTTCACCGTCCCTTCCGTCCAGAAAGGCGATCCACAACATTGCCATGCCGGTGACAGCCAACATCATGAAAAACGGTATAACGTAAAGGCCCGCATAAAAATGCCACCGCCATGCGGCACGGTAAAACGGGTTGGATTTTGACGCGGCATCACTGGACGCAGGCGTCATCGAAAGGTCGATTGAGACCATGGGATATATCCTCTGACAGAATTGAAAAATTTGAACGATTCAGAGGGTCTGTGGGGGGCCGCGCGCAGGGTTGGGTTGCACAAGCGCAAAGCGCACCGGCACATGCGGGGCTTCCAAATTTGGAACAAACGCAGTGAGCCGTGCAGGCGTTGCCAGCGGGGCATGCAAAGGTACATCGGCAGCGATCACCTGAGCCGACCAATCACAGGCGGCGTGTTGTGCTTCTATGGGGTCGCCATTTTCATCCAAAGTCATGGTGACCGGACCATCCCCGGTACATAAAACGACTGTAAATCCACCGTATTGCGCTTGTGGCATTGTTCCGGGCGCAAGGCTGGCTGCCGCCAGAAAACACGCACAGAAAACCCATACCGCACAAACACGGACGTACCGGGCCGCGCCGGACATTGCCGGTTGGAAGGCAAATTTATGTTGTGTGCGCACAGTCATTTCGGCACAGGTTTATAAAGGGGCCGCACAAATTGCGAGAGCTACTTCTACCCCTGCGCCAAATTGCGCTAGCTGCCGTTTGCCAACAAGGCCACGGGTGCGTCTTTCGCCTTTACGAAATCAAGGGCCGGAGCATCCGAGACTGCGGTCAAACGTTTGAATTCAAAAGACACTTCGCCCGCATCTTCTTCGCTGGCAATCACCAGACACTGGAACAAGTGACGTGTACCGTCGTATAAATCGACATGGCCGCGCACCTGCGATGGCGCGGACGCCGCATCCATGGAAAAGCCCGTCTTCCACATGCGCAAAACACGGTAAATCTGCCCGTCTACGTCAATCCGCAACCGTGATCCTTTGGCCAGACGCGCCAGGCGTGCACGGTCCAAACCCGCTTGAACTTCTTTTGGAACATACGTCGACATCGCGAGCCTCTCCTCAAGGTCATCCCACCCGAAACTGAACATGGAACAATCTATAGCAGCTTCAAATTAATTTTTTACGACGCATCGCAGCATGTTGCAGATTTGTGCATTTGCGCAGGGCGGCTGCGCGGGTTCTGCACTGGTGCACATCATCTTTCATGCCTAACTTTCCTTTACAAACAAGGAGAAGTCACATGGGCCTTTTGGTTGACGGCGTCTGGCACGACCAGTGGTACGACACAAAATCCTCTGGCGGAAAATTCGAACGCGCGGCTGCAAAGTTTCGCAATTGGGTGACCCCTGACGGGTCAAAAGGTCCAACCGGCGTTTCGGGATTCGCTGCCGAATCGGGGCGTTACCACCTGTACGTGAGCTACGCCTGCCCGTGGGCACATCGCGCGTTGATCTTTCGCCAAATCAAAGGCCTATCCGACCATATTTCTGTCTCTGCCGTACATCCTGACATGCTGGGCGACGGCTGGACGTTCCAAAAGGACGACCATGGCGCGACAGGCGATACTTTGTTTGGCCTGCCGTTTGCCCGCGACATCTACACCAAGGCGGACCCTGCCTTTTCAGGCCGCGTGACAGTGCCAATACTATGGGACACGCATCAAAACACGATTGTGTCCAACGAATCCTCTGAAATCATCCGCATGTTCAACAGCGCCTTTGACGCCATCACCGGTAACACAGACGACTTTTGGCCCGAAACCCAGCGGGACGCGATTGAAACCGTAAACATCCGGATTTACGACACCTTCAATAATGGCGTTTACCGATGCGGGTTCGCGACAACCCAAGACGCCTACGACGAAGCCATCATACCTTTGTTCGACACGCTTGATTGGTTGGAAGACCGCTTGGCCCGGAACCGGTATCTGATGGGCGATGTCCTAACCGAAGCCGATTGGCGGCTTTTCACAACGCTTGTGCGCTTTGATCCGGTGTATCATTTGCACTTCAAATGTAATCGCAAACGCATCGTGGATTATCCCAACCTTTGGGCCTACACACGCGAGTTGTACCAACATCCCGGCGTGGCAGGCACCGTGAACATGGACCATATCGTGCGCCATTATCACTACAGCCATGATTCCATTAACCCGAACCGGATCATTCCAACGAACCCTGTTCTTGACTTCATGGCCCCGCACGGGCGCGGTGGATGAGGCAGATAAGGCGCGGGTAATCAGACCGCGTTAAAAGGGTTCGATGTGGTCTGCTGACAAAGCATAGGCGATGTCCGCCAACTGCGTGGATGTAGAGGCCGTTCCGAACATGCCGATGACGTTCACAGCCTCGAACAGGCCGGACCCTTCGTAGGGCGTTTGGGTCGTGACAAAAACCAACTGGTTTGCGGGGGGCGGTGGCACATGCACGCATGCCCCGACAAACGGGACCAGAATGAACGCGGTCACCCCTGTGCCGGAATAGTCGATTGGCACCACGAACCCCGGCAGCCGCACAATTTCACCGTTCCAATCGGTGCGAACCCCATGCGACACTGGCTGTTGACGAGACATGTCGGGGCCATCGTGCTGGATCAGGTCCTGAATTACGGGGGGCAGCGCAGGCTGGCCCTCCGGCACCAGATCTGTCCATTCCAAGTCAATGTATTCACTGCCAAACGCCACGGATGGCGTAATGGACAGCGCCCCAAGGGCGGCCAGAACGGCGCGGCGGTCAGGCATCGTCATCACCAGACGTAGACTTCCATCGCTTCAGCCGTCAGCGCGTATCCGATGTCAGCCACCGATGTAGATTGCATTTCATGACGCATTCGGCCCGTCACCCACACAGGATCCCACAGCTTGTCGCTGGGCCAAGGTTTTTTGCTATCGACAAAAACCAGCTGATTGGCCGGCGGCGGCGGTGTGTGGATGCAAGCCCCGACATAAGGCACCAAGATAAAGCTGGTGACCCCTTTGGTCGACACGTCAATGGGCAGGATATAGCCGGGCATCTTTATGTAGGCCCCGTGCAAATCCTTGTTCAGCTTGGATGCATTTTCGTCGAATTCGGGCAACCAGGTATCATTCAGGGCGTCAATTTCCCCCTGACCGATGATTTCGCCATATGGGACACCAGCGGGAATCAAATCTTCCCAACCGATGATCTTTGGCGATGCTGCAAGCGCATGCTGCGGCAAAGCACCAAAAGCCGCGGCCACCGAGATCAGAGTGCGGCGCGATAAATGTGCCATATCAACCCTCTTTTGCTAAATCCTGACCATCATACCATCAGCCAGCGACATACGATAGGCTCGCAGGGCTGGCACGATGCTCACAATTACGCCAGCACCGACAACGCAGGCCAGCACCCAAAGCTCGCGCAAGGATGGCGGATCAATGGGCAGCCACAAGCCAAAGGCGGCGTCCATTAAAGGTTGTGCCACAAACAGCGCAATATAAAGCACCCCTAATCCCAATGCGGCCCCGAACGCCGCCATCATTGCGGCCTCGACAATCAACAATCCCAACACCACGCGGGGGCGCGCCCCCATTGCACGAAATATTGCCATTTCGCGGCGACGTTCGTTGAGACTTGAAAAGATCGTGGCCATCATCCCGATCAGGGCCGTCACCACCACCATACCCGACACAGCAATCAACGCCGTTTCTGCAATTCCTACGATTTGCCACAGCTCTTGCAGGGCCACGCCGGGCAGGATCGCCAGCAGTGGTTCCTGCGGGTATTCGTTGATGGCGCGTTGCAAAGCAAAGACCTTAAGGCGGCTTTTGACCCCCACGAGGGCTGCGGTTACGGCTTTGGGTTCCAGCTTCATCTGACGGATTGTGTCGGGCGATGTTGATTGCCCGGGGATGGCCGCCCCGCTTTGCCAATCCACATGAATCGCTTCGATCGCTTCCAGACTGACAATGACAGTGCGGTCCACAGGCGTGCCGGTCTTTGCCAGAATGCCAGAGACACGGAAGGGCTGATTGTCGTGTTCCACAAACGACGCAAGCCCATGGGCCACAACAATCGGGGATCCGACACTGTATCCCAGCGTGGCTGCCACATCCGCCCCGATGACCGTATCAAACACGTCATCCATCAAAGCGCCATCCGCCACGGCCAGCGATTGTCCCGACCGGTATTTATAGCGCTCAAAAAACGCACGGGTTGTGCCCATAACCCGAAATTGACGGTGACTGTCGCCCAGCGAAATGGGCACGATCCAATCGACCTCGGGGCGCGATGCGATATCTTGATAGCTGTCCCACGTGACATTGTTCGTGGCGTTGCCGATGCGGAAAACAGAATACAGCAACAACTGAACAGACCCCGACCGTGCGCCTACAATCAGGTCTGTCCCCGAAATTGTATCTGCAAAACTGGCCTTGGCGCCGGTGCGCACTTTTTCAACACCCAAAAACAATGCAACAGACAAAGCAATGGCAAGGATCGTCATGCCCACAGTCAGGGCACGGGCCATCAGCGACCCGAAGGCAAGGCGTAGCATCATAATGCGCCCTCCCCGATCCGGGTGATGTCCGACATATGCACAACGCGGTCGAAATGCGGTGCAAGGCGGGCATCATGGCTGACCATCAAAAGCGTCCCGCCCGAGGTCTGGACCTGCGCAAACAGCAAATCCAGAAACGTGGTCTGCGTTGCGGCGTCCAGTGCAGACGTCGGTTCATCTGCAACAATCAAAGGGGGGGCACCGATCAAGGCCCGCGCCGCTGCGACGCGCTGTTGCTGACCGACACTTAGCATCCCTGCATGCGCCGCGATGGCATCTGCGGGTAACCCAAGGCTTGAACACAGCTGCGACGCGGTTTCCCGAGGCACCCGCGCACGGGCACGCCGCAAAGGCGCAAACCGCAAGGGCAGCAGGACATTATCAAGAACACGGGCATAGGGCAGCAGATTAAACTGTTGGAAAATCAGCCCGATATGTTCGGCCCGAAACTGGTCGCGTTGGCCCGCAGACATGGATGCAATATCTGTTCCTGCAACTGTGACCGTTCCTGCATCCGCCGTGATTGTTCCGCAAATCAAAGACAAAAGCGTCGATTTACCGGACCCGCTTTCCCCCAACAACAAAACGCTTTCGGAGGCAGCTAGCGTAAAGTCGGGAATATCCAAAGCAAAAGACGCCCGCCCCGGCCAAGCGTAGCGGACATCCTTTAACGACAGTATGGCAGGCCCCGACCCCATTGTGCGGTTCAGGCTCAGAACATGTCGCGCAGATCAAGGGTTGGCGCGTCACGCAACACTTCAAAAGCAGTCGCGCCTTTGTCCGTGATCACCTGAACCTCCAGTTCCAACGCATTGGGGAACGTGTCGAAATACGCGAATTCAATCAGGGTCGCTTGGTCAGGGGCCGCGCACTCCAACATATATTCTGCGTGAAACTCTGTGTGGCCTGCGTCTTCGGCATGTTCTTCATGATCATCGTGGCCTTCATGCTTTTCGCCATCTGCATGATCGTCGTGGCCATCATGATCATGTCCCTCGTCATGCGCGTGGTCTTCATCTTTGTGACCGTCCTCGGCGTGCTCTTCATGATCGTCGTGATCGCTGTGATCGTCGTGTTCTGCATGATCATCATGATCTTCTTCGCTTTCCAAGGACGCGCTGGCCTGCACAACGCTACAGCCCGCGGCGGCAGGCACTGCGAAAAGATCAAGAGGACGGGCAAGGCTGGCCACTGCGGCGTCTACCTTTGCGCGATCCTCGGCGCTTTGCGCGGCATATTCGAACCCGACGATGTCAGCCCCCGGCGCATGCAGTTCCATAGCGATCTGGTTTCCGTCAAATGCAATGTCCAACTGGCCCACGCCATGTTCATGGGCATCTAACTGTCGCGCATCTTCGGCGGTCGCCGCCGACGCCGCAACAAAAAGGATAAGAGCAGCAGAAGAGGAAGATTTAATCATAGCAGAAGTTCCCTGTGAAACGGGGGTGGGGTTATGCCGCGCATGTTTTGCAGCGGCCGTGGATTTCAACAATGTGCCGTTTGGCCTGAAAGGCGGATTTTTCCGCAAGTGCTTTCAGGTTGGGCAAGATCGGCGCACCATCGTGTTCTTCAACGATTCCGCAGTCTTCGCAGACAGCAAGCACGGGAACAGAGGCGTTGTGATCGCACCGGCACGGCACGAACGCTTTAATCGATTCCAGCTTATGGGCGCGCCCTTGCTGGGTCAGGGCCTCAAGTGTGCGGTAGATTGTGGGGGCGGCAAGTCCGGGTTCGCTTTGCTTCATCTGGTTCAAAATGGCATATGCGGTCAAAGGCCTGTCGTGCTGCCGCAGCACATCCAGTACATCTGTTTGGCGCGTGGCCGCTTGCTTGCGCATGAAAGTGGTCCTTTGAACACGGTCGCTTTGTTACTTTATAAAATAACTTTTGCGACGCACGCAACAGTGCGCCGCAAAATGTCAGCAAAAGCGCAAAGGTTTTGTGTCCTTACCGGCGGACAACAACCTCATAACCGCGTTCTTCGGGTTCATCGTCCACAAGCTCTTGCGGAAATCCAGGCGCCGTTACACTTAGGCCCGTTGCCTCTTCCAGCCGTTCGATCATGCGGTCGGATTGTGCACGGACACCGTAGCGTTTTTGGCCATCGGTCATCATTTCAATCATCAGCGGCGACAGCTCCAACGGCACCCCATTGCGGTCGGCAATGTCCTGAAACAAACCGATGTCCTTTTGGATCAGATCCATGGTGAAATTCACATCGCGCGAGCCGGACAAAATCAACTGGCTTTCTGTTTCATGTACAAAGGACGTGCCCGACGACATGGCAATCGCTTCGTATGTCATGCCCATGTCCATGCCCGCAGCCTTCATCACGGTCAGCGCCTCGCAAACAGACAACAAGTTCATGGTGGCAAGATAGTTGGTCATGACCTTCAGGGTGGATGACACCCCGATGTCGCCAACATGCAAAATGCGCCGCCCCATGTGGGTCAGAATGGGCAAAACCTTGTCAAAGGTGTCGCGCGTGCACCCTGCATAGATCGAGATGTTGCCAGTATCCGCGCGGTGACAGCCCCCCGACACCGGACAATCCACGGCCTCGCCGCCTGCGGCGATGACCAATGCGCTCAGGCGTTTGACCTCTTCAGCGTCTGTGGTGGACATTTCCATCCAGATTTTGCCCGGCCCCACATGCGGCAACATTTCCCGCACGACGGCATCACAAGCGGCAGGCGATGGCAGGCATGTTATGACGGCATCACATTGCTGCATCACGTCAGCGGCACTGTCACCGGCCTTGGCGCCATCCGCGACCTTGCCTGCAACAAAATCCGGGTTCAGGTCGTAGACCGTCACATCCAACCCATTGCGAATAAGACTGCCTGCCAGCTTGCCGCCAACATTGCCCAGCCCGATAAATCCGATTTTCATATTGTCTCTCCCTGTTTGCGCCATGAAAGGCGAAACATTTGCGACTTGTCCATTCCGATTGCGACGGGGTAGCGTCTAAATCATGAGCTATCCAAAAAACCAAATGGGTGCGCGGGACGCAGACGCCGCCGCAGGGATCGAAGTGACAGACGGGTTCACGCGTTTCACGCAGCGTGACGATGTTTTCACGCGGGCCTTTTACGACGACACCGTGCGGTCCAAACACACCGATGCATTCTTTGCCAGCTACAGGATGGAGGCAGCCCCCCGCAAAGGCGACGGTTTCACGCAACGCGACTTTGCACTGCGCAACGCCTCATGGCTGATTTCGGATGTGATGACTGACCGACATGCCAATGAAGGGCGCCGCGAAGGGTTTCAGGCCCCGATAAGCTACGACACCCCCGTCGCAGACGACGCCATGGACATCGACGACCCCAAAGCCATGAACCATGAGATAAAGCGCGTGGCGCAGTTTTTTGGGGCAGACCTGTGCGGCGTCACCGATATGGATGACCGCTGGCTGTATGCGTCCCGCGTCGACACCCGCGATCTGTCTGAAGCACCAAATGACCTACCAGAAGGCATGACCTCGGTGATTGTCTTGGGACATGAAATGGACGCGGATCTGGTGGCAACCTACCCGTCAGCCTTGGCAGGGGCCGCAACGGGGCGCGAATACAGCCACGAGGCCGCGGTGGTGATGCAAGTGGCCGCCTACATCCGCAATCTGGGCTATGAGGCCGTGGCATCCATGAACGACACAGGGCTGGTGATCCCCTATGCGGTAAAGGCAGGATTGGGGGAATACGCGCGGAACCAACTGGTGATCACACCTGAATTCGGACCAAGATTAAGATTCTCGAAAATCTTTACCAATCTTCCGCTGGACCACGACAACCCAAAGCCCAAAGGGGTCAAAGCCTTTTGCGACATATGCACAAAATGCGCTGATGCCTGCCCGGTCAAAGCCCTACCTTTCGGGGCCCCAACAGAAGGCGGCGCAAATGTCTCCGCGATCAAGGGCGTCAAGAAATGGACGTCGGACGCGGAAAAATGTTTCGGGTTCTGGGCCAAAATGAAAACCGATTGTGCAATCTGCATGCGGGTCTGCCCGTTCAACCGCGATTTTGGCAAATGGCAGCACAAAATATGGCTGAAAATCGCATTGTCACCGGCGCGGCGCATCGCGCTTTGGCTTGACCGCAAAAGAGGCGGCCGCATCAAACCGAACACATGGTGGATGCAAAAGCCCTGATCAATCTGCGTCTTTTCCCCAAAAGCCCTAGGGCAGGCGCGAAGCGACGGGGGCAGCCCCCCCCTTCTACATCCTTACCGCAACCGGGCTTCGGTCTGCGCGTCAAACAGCATCACGCGGTGCGGCTCAAACGTGATACCAACGCTGTCGCCTTCGCGCGATCTCTCGTCGCCGCGTTCCTCTACAATCAGGCGATCGCCATTGGGCGCGCGCAAATAGGCATAAGACACGCCGCCCAGCGCTTCGGTCAATTCTACTTTCATGGTGTCGCCGGTAGGATCAATGGTGATGTGCTCGGGGCGTATGCCCGCGCAAACCTGCGCACCCGATACAGAAACGGGGGCCTGAACGGGCGCGGCAAACGCAGGATGCGTCAGCATTCCGTTTTCGACATCGCAGTCCAGAAAATTCATCGACGGAGACCCGATAAACCCAGCCACAAATTTGTTGTCGGGATTGCGGTACAGCTCCAATGGTGCCCCGACTTGTTCAATGCGCCCGGCACGCAACACAACGATCTTGTCAGCCATGGTCATGGCTTCGACCTGATCGTGGGTCACGTAGATCATGGTAGCGCCGATTTCCTGATGCAGACGGGCAATTTCAACGCGCATTTCAACACGCAGTTCCGCGTCAAGGTTGGACAATGGTTCGTCGAACAAGAACACCTCGGGGCCACGCACGATGGCACGGCCGATGGCAACGCGCTGACGTTGACCACCCGAAAGCGCTTTGGGTTTGCGTTTCAGGTAGTCTCCCAGTTTCAGAATGTCAGAAGCCTTGCCGACCTTTTCACGAACTTGCGCCTTCGGGACGCCGTTCATTTTCAGGCCGAACCCCATGTTTTCTTCAACCGTCATATGCGGGTACAAAGCATAGGTCTGGAACACCATGGCCACACCGCGTTGCGACGGATCTTCGTGGGTGACATCCCGCGTTCCGATAGACATCGACCCTTCGGTGGTTTCCTCAAGGCCCGCAATCATACGCAACAACGTGGATTTGCCGCAGCCCGACGGGCCGACAAACACACAAAACTCGCCATCCTCGATATCCAGATCAATGCCATGGATCACCTGAGTGTCGCCGTAGCGCTTGATCACATTGTTCAAAGTTACGCCAGTCATGTCATCCCGCCTTTTGTTGGTCCATGTCGGGAAAACGCCATGCGGCGGCTTCCCTTGCGATATCTTCAGACGCCGCGCGCAATTGTGGCACCCAGTTTTCCATTTCGGCCAAAGTGCGGCGCATGGTCGGGCCCGTCACAGACAACGCGCCCAGAACGCGACCGGCATTCGTCAAAATGGGCATCGCAATGCAAATGATGCCCGGTTCGTGTTCTTCACGGTCAAAGGCATAACCACGGTCGCGGATGGCATCCAATTCTTCGCGCAATGCAGTCTCTGACGTCAATGTGCTGTCGGTGAACCGGTGAAACGACTGCTGTTCGATGGCACGGGCCAAAGCGCTTTCAGTCAGATGGGCCAGCATCGCCTTACCAACACCCGTGCAATAGGCGGGTCCGACACGGCCCGCTTGTGAATACATTTCAACAGGTTGGGCCGCGTTGCGTTTGTCGACATATAGAACCTGACTGCTGTCCATCTGCGCCAGATGCACAGTTTCCCCCAAGGATGCACTCAGCAGGTCCAGATGATGCCGCGCGATGGGGGCCAGTGAACTATGCGTCCAAGCCTTATGCGCCAGCCGCACCAACCGCATGCCCAGCGCATAGGTTTGGCGGTCGGCATCATACATCAACATGCCTTGGTTGGTCAGGGTTTGCACAAACCGGTACAGCGTTGCTTTGGGATAGCAGCTGGTTTCCAGAAGTTGGCCAAAGCGCACCGGCCGATCAAAAGACGCAACCTGATCCAGCACGTCCAATGCTTTTCCGACTGTTCCGTCCCCTGACACGGCAATGACCCTCCCCGATCGTTGCAATCACCTTGGCGTCCAACCCGCCCCTATAAAAAAGGCGTCGCCAAGACGGCTGTTGACAAAGCTAGGCGATTCGATGCGTAATTCCAATTAATAAAACAAGGTTTCAATATATGGAACCAAATACACCTCAAGACTGTGGAAATAGGGAGAACTCCATGTCATTTACACTTAAAGCAACCATAGCAGCCCTCGCGGCCAGCACGATGCTGACCGGCGCTGCGCTTGCTGACGGGCATTCCAAACCATTGTCTGGCGATCTGCGCATCATCGCAGACATGTCCAACCCTGCGCCACGCGCCGTGATCGAAGGTCTGGCTGCGGAATTTGGCGAAATGCACCCCGATTTGAATGTAGAGCTGGAAGTGGTGGACCGCGAAGCCTGGAAAACCCAGATCCGCAACGCTTTGACCGCAAACGCCCCTGACGTCGTCAACTGGTACGCCGCCAACCGCATGGGGCCTTACGTCAAGGCGGGTCTCTTTGAAGACATCTCTGACATGTACGAAGACGGCAGCTTGCCCGGTTTGGACGCGGTCAAAGGTGCGATGACACTGGACGGCAAACAATGGGGCGTCCCCTATACCTACTACCAATGGGGCGTGTACTACCGCGAAGACATGTTCAAAGAGCTGGGCCTGTCCGAACCCGTCACCTTTGAAGACGAGCTGGCCAATTGCCAGAAAATCGTCGACAGCGGCAAGAAATGCTATGCCATCGGAACCAAGTTCCTGTGGACCGCAGGCGGTTGGTTTGACTACATGAACATGCGCACCAACGGCTTTGATTTCCACATGCAACTGGCCCGCGGTGAAGTCGCTTGGACAGATGACCGCGTGCGCGAAACCTTCGCCAACTGGCGCAAGATCATCGACATGGGCGGCTACATCGAAGACCACCAGTCATACAGCTGGCAAGAAGCGCTTAAGTTCATGACCGACGGCGACGCCGCGTCTTACCTGATGGGCAACTTTGCAGTGCCACACATGCGCGAAGCCGGCCTGAGCGATGATCAGATCGACTTCTACCAGTTTCCGACCATCGCAGATGTGCCACAGGGTGAAGACGCCCCAACAGACACGTTCCACATCCCGTCCAACGCCAAAAACAAAGACAACGCCCGCGCGTTCTTGCAGTTTGTCACATCCGCTGACGTGCAAACCAAGATCAACGCAGGCGACGCATTGGGTCAACTTCCTGTGAACGCAGCATCCTCTGTTGATGCAGACGAGTTCCTTGAGCAAGGGTTCGCGATGCTGTCTACCAACGCCAAAGGCGGCGTGGCGCAGTTCTTTGACCGCGATTTCCCTGCGGAAATGGCATCTGTCGGCATGGAAGGCCTGCAAGAGTTCATGGTGTTCCCCGACAATCTGGACGACATCTTGGCCCGTCTTGAGCAAGCCGCCGAGCGCATCTACAAAAAGTAAGCCTTTGGGCTCACACTTTGACCTCGCCCGGTTCGGGCGGGGTCACCCCGCACAGGCTTTTGCCCTGTCGCCCTGCTGGGCCGCAGCGCCAAGGCAACAAACCGCCAGATAAGGGAGCCGTCGCATGACCCACACCACCGACCATGCGCCCACAAAGGGTTGGTACAAGCAGAACGAAATTCGCGTGACGCCGTGGCTGTTTCTGCTGCCCGGCATCCTGTTTTTCGCGGTTTATGTCATTGTCCCCATCTTTCAATCCGTCTGGATTTCCTTTCACGCCTGGGACGGGCTGGGGGAAAAGGAATGGATCGGCCTTGGCAACTATGAACGCCTTGCCACCGACCGCAAATTCGAGATTTCGTTCTGGAACAACCTGAAATGGCTGTTCCTGTATCTGCTCGCCATTCCCGCTGGTCTGTTCATCGCATTGTTCCTGAACCAGAAAGTCTGGGGCATTCGCCTATACAAATCCATGTTCTTCTTTCCCTTCGTGATCTCTCAGGTCGTGGTCGGCTTGGTGTTTTCGTGGTTCTACTTGCCCAACAACGGGCTGTTCGACGTCATCATCGGCTTTTTCGGCATGGACATTCGTGGCGGCGTTTTGGGCAACCCCAACACAGCGACCTACGGCATCATCGCCGCAGGCCTTTGGCCCCAAACCGCCTATTGCATGATCCTGTACCTGACGGGCTTGAACGCCGTGGACCCCGAACAAGTCGAAGCCGCCCGTTTAGACGGCGCAAAAGGCTGGAAAATGCTGTGGTATGTGATCCTGCCCCAACTGAAACCCGCCACTTTCATCGCCTTTGTGGTGACGATCATCGGGGCCTTACGATCCTTCGATTTGGTTTCCATCATGACCAATGGCGGGCCATTTGGCTCCACCCGCGTGTTGTCCTTCTTTATGTTTGAGGAATCCCTGTCCGAATTCGGTTTCCGCATGGGATACGGCGCGTCTATCGCGGTGGTCTTGTTCCTGATCATGCTGTGCTTCATCGGCTATTTTCTGTGGTCCATGTACCAAGACGAAAAAGGAGCACGCTGATGTTTCCGACCCCCATCGAAAAGCGATCGCGGGCCGCGCAGTTGACCTATCAAAGCCTTCTGCCCCTTGCCCTGATCATGTGGTTGCTGCCGTTGATCGCGGTGGCGATGTTCAGCATCAAATCCTCGGCGGATTTCGCGGCTGGCAACTATTGGGGCATGCCCGGATCGTTTGAACTGTTCAACAATTACGGCAAGGTCTTTTTCCAGTCAGATATGCCGCGCTACATGGTCAATTCGCTGCTCATTACCATCCCCACAGTCATCGGGGCGGTGGCGTTGTCATCCATGACGGGGTTTGCACTGGGCATTTACAAATTCCGCTCAAACCTGTGGATCTTTTTTATGTTCATCGCAGGCAACTTCGTGCCCTTCCAAATCCTGATGGTGCCCGTGCGCGACCTGACTGTGGGCATCGGGCTTTATGATACGAAACTGGGCCTTGTGTTGTTCCATATCGCGTTCCAAACGGGGTTCTGCACCCTGTTCATGCGCAACTTTATCCGCGCTTTGCCCTTTGAATTGATCGAGGCTGCGCGCGTTGAAGGCATCGCAGAATGGCGCATCTTCTGGTACATCGTCCTGCCCCTAATGAAGCCCGCGCTGGCGGCCCTGTCGGTGCTGATCTTCACCTTTATCTGGAACGATTATTTCTGGGCGGTGGTGCTGACCCAAGGGCCAGACGCACAACCTGTGACGGCAGGCATCACCAGCTTCAATTCACAGTTCGTGGCGCAATACCACTTGATGAGCGCAGGCAGCATCGTCGCCGCCCTACCCCCTGTCGCCATGTTTTTTTTGATGCAAAAACACTTCATCGCGGGCCTGACATTGGGCGCGGTGAAATAACCCCTTAGCTTGAGTGACGCTGATGACGAAAATCACCTTTATCGGGGCTGGTTCCACGATTTTCATGAAGAATATCGTGGGCGACGCGCTGTTGACACCTGCGCTGGCAGACAGCCACTTTGCCTTGATGGACATTGATGCAGACCGTTTGGCCGAAAGCGAAATGGTGGCGCGCTCCATGATCAAAACCCTGGGCACCGGGGCGAAAGTTACCACCCACACAGATCGCCGCGAAGCGTTGGCGGGTGCAAATTTCGTTGTGACCGCATTCCAGGTCGGCGGCTACGATCCCTGCACCATCACCGACTTTGACATCCCCAAAGCCTACGGGTTGCGCCAGACCATCGCCGACACGCTGGGCGTCGGTGGCATCATGCGCGGCCTGCGCACGGTGCCTGTGCTGTGGGGCGTGGCCGAAGACATGATGCAGCTGTGCCCCAACGCCACGCTGCTACAATATGTGAACCCGATGGCGATCAACACATGGGCGCTGGCCGAACGCTTTCCGCGTCTCAAACAGGTGGGCCTGTGCCATTCCGTGCAAAACACAGTGCACGAAATGGCGCATGATCTGGAGATACCGCAAGCCGACATCCGCTATAAAGTGGCGGGTGTGAACCACGTTGCATTCTTCACGCGGCTGGAACAGGATATGGGCGACACCATGCGCGACCTGTATCCGCTACTGCGCCAAGGCTATGCGTCGGGGGCGCTGCCCAAACCGCCCCTGCTGATGCCGCGTTGCGCCAACAAGGTACGCTACGAGGTGATGGATCAGCTGGGCTATTTCTGCACCGAAAGTTCTGAACATCTGGCCGAATACGTGCCGTGGTTCATCAAGGAAGGGCGCGAAGACCTGATCGAAGACTTTTCGATCCCTTTGGACGAATATCCCACGCGCTGTATCGAACAGGTGGCCAACTGGAAGGAACAGGCCAAAGCTTTGCAAACCGACAGCGACACAGACGGCGGCATCGAAGTCGCCAAAAGCCACGAATTCGCGTCAGAACTGATGAACGCCATCGTCACCAACCAACCTTATGAGCTGTATGGCAACCTGCCCAACACAGGGCAAATCCCGCAATTGCCGATGGGGGCCGCGGTGGAAACACCCTGCATGGCCACGTCCAACGGTATACAGCCCACCGTCGTCACAGACATCCCGCCCCAACTGGTGGCGCTGATGCGCACACAGATCAATGTGCAGGAATTGACGGTGCGCGCATTGGTGGACGAAAACCCCGAACACATCTACCACGCCGCCATGATGGACCCGCACACCGCCGCCGAATTGGACTTGCGCCAAATCAGGGCGATGGTGGATGATCTTTTGAAAGCCCACGGCGATTGGCTGCCCGCCTTCGCCCGCAAAGCAAAGGCCGCATAATGGATAAAACCGCTACGTTTCACGACCTCAAAGGGGCGTCTGTTTATGTGACAGGCGGCGGGTCCGGCATTGGGGCCGCGATCACGGAAGGGTTCTTGGCCCAAGGGGCAAAGGTGGCGTTTATTGGGCGTTCCGATGCGTCCAAGTTCGTGGCCGAGATGGAGATGAAACACGGGAATGCGCCCCTGTTCCTGCAAGGCGACATCACCGACACCGCACATTTGAAAAAGACGATGCAGCAGGCGGAAAAGGCGCACGGGCCTATCACCGTTCAGGTGAACAACGCCGCCAACGATGACCGCCACGCGCTGGACAAAGTCACAGAAGATTATTGGGACTGGATGCAGGCCATCAACCTCAAATCCTACTTCTTTGCCTGCCAAGAAGCCGCGCGGCAGATGCAAAAGGCAGGGCATGGGTCCATCATCAATTTCAGTTCTATCAGCTACATCATGGGGGGCGCGGGCTACACCGCTTACACCACGGCAAACGCCGGGATCACCGGCATGTCGCGCAGTCTGGCCCGTGAACTGGGGCCTGACAAAATCCGCGTAAACGCTTTGGCCCCCGGCTGGGTGCTGACGCAAAAGCAGTTGGACAAATGGGCCGACCCCGACGCACTGGCCGCGCATCTGGACCGCCAATGCCTGAAAGACCACCTGGCCCCGCAAGACATCGTGGACGCAGTTCTGTTTCTGGCCTCAAACACCAGTCGCATGATGACAGGTCAGTGTATGGTTGTGGATGGCGGCGTGGTGGTGACAGGGTGAGCCGACCTGATTGGATAGCTGCCGATTGGGGCACCTCGCACCTGCGCGTTTGGGCCATGCAAGGCGGCACGGTTCTGGACAAAGCACAGTCAGATGCGGGCATGGCAAAGCTGGACGCGGCGCAATTTGAAGGGGCTTTGCTGGACCTGATCGGACCATGGTTGGGTGACAGCACACTTACAGTCGTCGCCTGCGGCATGGTTGGCGCACGACAAGGCTGGGTCGAGGCCCCCTATGGCGCGATCCCCACAACGCCTGTGGCCGACGGTTTGGTGCAGGCCCCCACAAATGACCCGCGCCTGAACGTCTGGGTCATTCCGGGTCTAAAGCAAACGGCGCCCGCCGATGTGATGCGCGGTGAAGAAACCCAAATCGCCGGATTTTTGGCTTTGAACGATGGCTGGGACGGCGTGATCTGTTTGCCCGGCACGCACACCAAATGGGCGCATGTCAGTGCAGGTGAAGTCGTGTCTTTCCAGACCTTCATGACGGGTGAACAATTTGCTTTGCTGACGGAAAATTCGGTCCTGAAACATTCGATCGGGACTGGGTGGGACGACACTGCTTTTAAGGATGCGCTGAACGATACGATGTCGCGGCCTGAACGGCTGGCAGCGTATCTGTTCAACCTGCGCGCCCGTGATCTGCTTGAGGGCTTTGACGCAGACAGCGCCCGCGCCCGTCTTTCGGGCTTGCTGCTTGGGGCGGAACTGTCAGCGGCACGGCCTTTTTGGTTGGGTCAGAACGTGGCCATCATCGGCGACGACACGCTGGCGCGGGCCTATGCCATGGCGCTGGACGCACAAGGTGTACCCGCACTTGTTGCGGATGCCGCCCGTATGACATTGGCCGGACTTCAAGCCGCCTACCGCACAACAAAGGACAGCTGACATGACCCGCAATCTGATCGCCATTCTGCGTGGGATCACCCCGCCAGACGCCGTCGCTGTGACCCAAGCCATCCTGGACGCTGGCATCACCACCATCGAAGTGCCCATGAATTCACCAAACGCTTTGCAAAGCATATCGAAAATGGTCCACGCATTTGGGGATGTGACCATCGGCGCGGGCACCGTTCTGGACTGTGCGCAAGTGCAAGCTGTCCATGATGCAGGTGGCACCCTGATCGTATCCCCCAATTGCGACACTGACGTCATCGCCAAAACCAAAACGCTGAACATGCAAAGCTGGCCGGGCATTTTCACACCGACAGAAGCCTTTGCAGCATTGAAGGCCGGTGCCGACGGTCTGAAACTGTTCCCCGGCAACATGGCAGGCCCTTTGGGGCTGCAAGCGCTGCGCGCGGTGCTGCCGCCCTCCACCCAAGTCTATGCTGTCGGCGGCGCGGGCCCCGATAACTTTGGCACTTGGATGAAGGCCAGCGCGGACGGGTTTGGCATTGGCTCTGCCATCTACAAGCCGGGCATGTCGGCACAAGATGTCAGCACACAGGCCCAAGCCATCGTTGCGGCCTATGACGCTGCTTTAACATGAGCACCATCTTCGACACCCGCATCTGCGCCTTGGGCGAAGGGCCATTGTGGCACCCAACCCGCAAGCAATTGTTCTGGTTTGATATTCTGGGCAAGAGGCTGCTGACCCAAGTGGGCGAAGACCCTCAAGAGTGGCAATTTGACGAACATTTCTCGGCCGCAGGCTGGGTAGATGACACCACGCTGTTCATGGCATCCGAAACCGGCCTTTGGCGCTTTGACATCACCACCGGGGGGGTAAGCCGCATCACAACCCTTGAGGCCGATACCCCCGTGACACGCTCAAACGACGGGCGCGCAGACCCGTGGGGCGGGTTTTGGATCGGCACCATGGGCAAGAACACCGAACCCTACGCCGGGGCGATTTATCGCTATTTCAACGGCGAGCTGCGCAAGCTTTACAGCGGCATCACCGTGTCCAACGCCATATGTTTTGCGCCCAACCGCAGCCACGCCTACTACACAGACACGTTTAGCAAGCGCGTTATGCGGCAAAACCTTGACCGCTATGGCTGGCCCGAAGGCGACGCATCGGTGTTTCTGGATTTGCGCGAAGACGGCTTAAACCCCGACGGGGCTGTTATAGATGCTGCGGGCAATATGTGGTTGGCGCAATGGGGGGCCGCGCGGGTCGGGGTATACGCCCCGGACGGCAGCTTTGTGAAAGCGGTGGATGTGGGCGGCACGCAGGCCTCATGCCCTGCATTTGGCGGCGATGACCTAAGCGATCTCTACATCACAAGTGCGGCCACAGGGCTGACAGGGGCACACGACGGCATGACCTTTGTACAAACAAACGCGGGCCAAGGTCTGCCTGAACCACGGGTGCTGCTATGATCCCGGAACTTGGCGTGTGCTACTACCCCGAGCACTGGGACGAAGCCATGTGGGCCGAGGACGCCGCCCACATGGTAGAGACAGGGATCACATGGGTGCGTATCGCGGAATTCGCGTGGTCGCGGCTGGAACCTGTGCCGGGACACTTCGCGTTTGAATGGCTGGACAAGGCCATCGGCATCTTGGCAGGGCACGGATTGAAGGTGGTGCTGTGCACGCCAACCGCCACGCCGCCGCGTTGGATGATTGATCGCTATCCCGACATGCTGGCCGTTGATGGCGCAGGGCAACCGCGCACATTCGGATCACGGCGGCACTATTGCTTTTCGCATTTGGGATACCGCGCCGAAAGCGTGCGCATCGCGCAAGCGCTAGGAGAACGATATGGGCGTGATCCGCGCATTCACGCGTGGCAAATCGACAACGAATACGGCTGCCACGATACGGTGATCAGCTATTCCGACCATGCAAAAATTGCCTTCCAAGGGTGGTGCGCCCAGCGATACGGCGACATAGAAGCACTCAACACGGCATGGGGGAACGTATTTTGGTCGATGGAATACACCGATTTCGACCAGATCGCCCTGCCACATCTGACCGTGACACAACCCAACCCCGCGCATGAGCTGGCATTTCGGCGGTTTTCATCAGATCAAGTCACCGCCTACAACCGCGCCCAAGCACAGGCTTTGCGGCACGCCACCGACGCCCCGCTGATCCACAACTACATGGGGCGCATCCTTGAATTTGATCATTTCGAAGTGGGGGCCGACCTCGATATCGCGTCATGGGACAGCTACCCGATCGGGTTCCTCTCGGACAGATTGGACGCCTCGGAGGCACACAAAGCCAAATACCTGCAACAGGGCGACCCCGACATGCAGGCCTTTCACCACGATCTTTACCGCAGCGTCGGCAAAGGGCGCTGGTGGGTGATGGAACAACAGCCCGGTCCGGTGAACTGGGCGCCCTACAACCCCGCCCCGCTTGAAGGCATGGTGCGGCTGTGGACGTGGGAGGCGATTGCACATGGCGCCGAAGTGGTCAGCTATTTCAGATGGCGCCAAGCCTCGTTTGCGCAGGAACAGATGCACGCAGGGTTGCTGACCCCGCAAAACGTACCTGCACCCGGCATGACAGAAGCCGCGCAGGTGGCCCGCGAAATCGGACAAATTGGCGCGATCACTCAAAAGAAAGCCGATGCAGCGCTGGTCTTTGACTACGCCTCGGACTGGTGTTGGACAACGCTTCCACAAGGCGCGGATTTCACCTATTTCAGGTTGGTGCTTGAGGCTTATAAGGCGCTGCGTCGCGCGGGCCGCACAGTCGACATCTTGCCCGCAACAGCCGGATCTTTCGACGGATATGATGTGGTTCTGGCGCCGGGATTGGCACAAATCCCCGACAGCCTGATGCAAACCGACAGCAAGGTGGTATTGGGCCCCCGCACAGGCACTGTCACGGAAGAATTGCGCATACCCACCAGCGGCACATCACCCCTGCCACAGTTTTCCGAAAGCCTGCCACCAGATCACAAACGCAGTGTGCAGGACGCAGGGCACGTGGTGCACTGGCAAGAAACATGGGATGTAGCGGACAACGATCAAACCATCATTTCAGATGATGCAGGCAAAGCCGTCCTGTTTGAAAGAGACGGGCAATTCAGACTGGCGGCGTGGCCAGACGAAACGCTTTGGGACACTATTCTGGAGCATTTCATCGCCGCAAAACCCACAGGCGATCTGCGGGTACGCACCACGCAAGACCACATATTTGTGATCAATTACACAAACGAAGACCAAAACTACCAAGACCATATTGTCAAAGGATGCGACCTTGCGATTTTCAAAGACGGCACCCGAATTCTGTAAGGTAAACCCGTCTTTTTCCTAAAAAATCCCCCCCTGGGGGGGCGAAGCGCGGGGGCAGAGCCCCCAATCACACTAACGGCCCATCCAGCCGCCATCGACGGTCAAAACTGTGCCATGCACATAAGATGCGGCCTCTGATGCCAAAAATACTGCGGCCCCACCAAAATCAGCAGGCGTGCCCCAACGGCCCGCAGGAATACGTTCAAGAATAGACTTTGAGCGCACAGGATCATCTTGCAGCGCTTGGGTATTGTCGGTGGCGATGTAACCCGGGGCGATGGCATTGACGTTCACGCCCTGCCCCGCCCATTCATTGGCAAGCGCCTTGGTCAATTGCCCGATACCACCTTTGGATGCGGCATACCCTGGCACGGTAATCCCACCTTGAAACGTCAACAACGAGGCTGTGAAAATGATCTTGCCGGAGCCTCGCGCCAGCATGCCACGGCCAATTTCGCGTGACAGCACAAACTGGGCGTTCAGATTCACCTCGATCACTTCGTCCCAAAGCGCGTCATCATGGTCTGCGGCAGGTTTGCGCAAAATGGTGCCTGCATTGTTGATCAGGATGTCCGGCTCTATGCTATCGGCTTCGATTTGGGCGGCAAAGCCACGCACCGCGCTGCGGTCCGAAAAGTCGCATTGATACGCTTTGAAAGACCGCCCCATAGAGGTGACGGATTTTTCAACATCGCTGCCTGACAATTCCAACGATGCGGAAACGCCCACAATGTCTGCACCAGCCGAGGCCAAAGCCTCTGCGATGCCACGCCCGATACCGCGCTTTGCGCCCGTAACAAGTGCCGTTTTTCCAGACAGGTCGAATGTAGACAAAATGCTCATGGGTTATGCTCCTACCTTGATCAGGCTTTTCATGGCTGTGGGGCTGGCATCAAGATTTTCGAACGCCTGCTGGATGTCGGCCAAAGGCGCCACATCGGTGATGACGGTATCCGCATCCACGCCGCCCGACGTGATCATGGTGATGGCCTTTTCATAGTCCACGGGTTCATACACGCGCACGCCGATCAACTGCAATTCACGCCAGAAAAACTGGAACATGTCCACGGCGGGTTTGGCGGCGTGAATGGCCACCATCACAATCCGTGCGCGTGTCGCGGCACAGGCCGTCATCGCATCGACACCGGGTTGGGTGCCGGACACTTCAAACACCACATCCGCGCCTTTGTCGCCAGTGCGGGCCATAATGTCCGCCTGCAGATCCGTTTCAGCGGGATTGACCGTGTCAAAACCCAGTTTCTGCAAAATGGTCAAACGGTGCGCATTGACTTCGGAAATCACAACCTTCCCGCCTGCATCACGGGCGACCATGGCCACCAGAACGCCGATGGGACCGCCACCAATCACCAAAACGTCTTCTCCGGCCTGCAAGTTGGACAAGCGCACGTCATGGCACGCAACGGCCACAGGTTCGATCAAGGCGGCATGATCCATACGAATATCGTCGGGCAAAATGTGCAACGTGTGCGCAGGGACGTTCCAGACTTCTTGCATGGCACCGTCTGTATCAAGGCCCAAAAACTTCAAAGAATGGCAAATATGCTGATGCCCTGCGCGACAGGCGGGGCAGTCACCACAATGATCCAAAGGGCGCACAACAACTTTTTGTCCTTTGGTAAACCCTTCACCGTCGGCATCAACGACACCCGACATTTCATGTCCCAAAACGCGCGTGAACCCGACACGTGCATCCATATTGCCGTGATAGACATGCATGTCGGTGCCGCAAATCCCACAAAACGCGATCCGCACCGGCACTTCGCCGGGCTTTGGCACAGGCAAGGGCACGTTTTCCAATGTAAATGTTTTGTCGCCACGGTATTGTGCGGCTGCGATCATTGGTTGGTTCATTGCGCGTCCCTTTGGATGTGGTTTCTGGGCAAGGGAACCCTGCCCCCAAGCGCTTCAAATCCTAGCGGCAAAGTTGGTTTCGGATCAATGCCCAAACCTCTTTCGGGCACACGCACCGATCAAGTTCTGCACGTACATGCAACCATAGGTACCGTATGTAGAAATGGCTTGATCGATAGGATACACACCGATTACGTTACACGGCAGGGTGGTGAGGCCGTTTGGTCTGCAACAAAGGCGTAAAATGCGCCAAAAAGGAATTGTATGACGCGGTATATCGGCTTTCAGACCAGCATCCCTTTTCGTCGGGAGAGCTGAGGTAAAATGATGGACAAGGACCCGTCACACATTGTGCTGTCTTTGGGCGACGCCACCTATGAGCGTCAATCGGGGAAATTGCGCGATGTGAACGGAGTCGAAATCACGCTGCGCCCACAATCAGCTGCGACGCTAAAACTGCTGGCGTCGCATGTGGGCGAAACCGTCACAAAAGACGCCCTGATCGACGAAGTCTGGTCCGGTCTAAGCGTGACAGACGATAGCATTGTGCAATGTATTGCAGATATCCGACGCAACATCGGGGATAAAACACGGCAAATTCTGCGCACGGTGCCCAAAAAGGGATACTGCCTGAGTGCGCTTGAAAAAGAAGTCGCGGTTGCCGCCCTTGCGTCAGCGCCACACGCACAACATGATACCGTGGCTTCTGTATTGGCCTTCGCCCGCCATGTTGGGGCCACCCTTCACATCGCCTGTGCAACAGCTGACAACGCTACGGTCTTTCATGCCGACATGGCGCAGTTCGCAGCCGGCCAGGGCCTAACCATCGCCACCAAAGGCCTCGATTGGATCGAAATTGCGTGCGAAAGTGCGATGGCAGCTTCGGCATTTGCTTTGCTTGCCGTTGCTTCGCGTCCTTTGCGCATCGGTATTGATATGGGGTTTCCGCAGGATACGCCCCCCCACCGTGCCCGCCATCTTGCTGCATTGGCCCATGCCGGTGACATCATGATTTCAGGCGAAGTGACACAGTTTCTGACTGCGGGTCTGGATTGCGATATTCTGGACGTTGGCGATTGCGTGCTGCCCGACATCGAAGAACGCACGCGGTGCTACAAGATTTTCGACCGCACCCAAACGCCCGGTACAGCTTCTGTCGTCAATCGCGAAGATTTGCTGCCTACGATTGCCGTTATCCCGTTCAAAGCCCGCAACCCCGACCCCCAAGCGGCGGTTTTGGGTGAAGTTCTGGCCGAAGACGTCATTTCCTTGTTGTCGCGATCCCTTGAAATCAACGTCATCTCCCGCCTGTCCAGCACCAAGTTTGCACAGCGTGATGCGTCTTTGGCCGAAATCGGCAAACTGTTGGGCACCAACTATGTGTTGTCCGGCCGCCACATGGCACGCGGTGGCAAACTGGAAGTCCACGCAGAGCTGGCAGAGGTCAGCACAGGGCGTATCCTGTGGGCCGACGCCGAAACCTGCGACGTCGATCAAAGCTATTCCGCCCCCGACATCATTGAATGGATCGTGGCGCGTGTGCAAAAAGCGATTTACACCCGCGCGGTGATGCAAGTGCGTCAGCAACCCTTGCCCACATTGGAAAGCTACACCCTGCTGATGAGCGCCGTGGCGTTGATGCACCGCTTGTCACCGGACGACTTTTTCAAAGCCAAAGTGCTTCTTGAGGCGTTGATGGAACGCGCCCCAAATCAAGCGGCCCCCATCGCATGGATGGCGCGGTGGCATGTTTTGCGTGTGCAGCAGGGACAATCCCCCGATCCCGGAACCGAAGCGGAACCCGCCCTGGATCTGACAAAACGCGCCCTGGATCTGGACCCCGACAACGTGTTGGCCCTTGTGTCTGAAGGCATGGTGCTGACCAATTTGAAGCGCCAGCTGCATGACGCCGAGGAACGCTATAACCGCGCCCTCGACATCAGCCCCAACGACGCTGTGGGGCGCCTTTTACGCGGCACCATGTTTGCCTTTCGCGGCGAAGGTCAGGATGCCATACGCGACACAGAACATTCGCTGCGATTGACCCCTTTAGACCCCTTGAAGTTCTTCTTTTTGTCGCTGACAGCCACCGCGTATTTAACGGCAGGCCAAAATGAAAAGGCGCTGGAACTTGCAGAGCTGTCGCTGCGTGCCAACAGCACCCACACCTCAACTTTACGCGTCAAAGGCGTGGCGCAAATGCGTCTGAACCGGGTCAAGGAAGCCCGCGAAACCGGCGTAAAGCTGATGAAGTTGCAACCCAATTTACGGGTCAGCGACTGGCTAAGACTTTCCCCCACACGCGATTATGCGTGGGGTCAGGAATTGGGAAACACCATGAAGGACATCGGTATTCCCGAATAACCAAACACAACACATTTCAAACCAAGGAGCGTTAATATGAGAAATTTTGAAGGTGGCGGACCAGAGGCCGGAATCGCGGGCATTGCAGGCATCGCGGGTATCGCGGGCATCGCCGGAATTGCAGGCATCGCAGGGATCGCGGGCATTGCGGGCATCGGCCAGCAAAACCCGCTGACATCGGATGCTTTGATCACCAACCGCGACGGCATTTCAGGAACACCGCTGCCAACCCCTTTCCCTGTCGCGGCCCCAAGCCCCGAAAATGCAAAGAACCTATCGCGCCTGTCTGCGGACGTTCGTGCCAGCATCTTCGATTTTGAATTGGCATCACGCATCGGTTTTGCAGCAACCCCGCGCACCACCAACGATCCCGCTGTTGCCCGCGTGTTCCAAATGGAAACCACGGCGAACGCAGGCGACGCGCCAACATGCGCGTATCAACCCCTGATCACCATGTCCGAACCGACAATGGACACGTTCCAAACCCAGCTGAGCTATCTGTTTTCCTATGCTGATCTACGCCCCGACCGCGGCGCGGAAATTCTGGCGCAAATCGGGTCGCCCGTGGCCTTCATGGCCTCAATCGGGTTCATGGATGCAGGCCGCACCCCCCATACCCTTGAACTGCTGGCCACGGTTCTGCGCCTTGCCCGCTTTGTTGAAATGCGCGTGAAATATTCGCTGGCGTGCAAACGCCCCCTTGAGTTTTCGCCACAAGTGCAGCCGATGATCCCGACACCGACGCATGGCACATTGCCCAGCGGCCACGCCACCGAAGCCTTCATTCTGGCACGGACCGTCTGGAAGCTGATGCGGGCCTCCAATGCTCCGCAATACAACGCCAATGATGGTGTCTTTGGGGACATGCTGATGCGTCAGGCTGCACGCGTCGCCATCAACCGCACCGTTGCAGGCGTACATTTCCCTGTGGACAGCGTATCCGGCGCACTCCTTGGTTTGACGCTGGCCGACTTTGTGTCGGAACGCTGCACCTATTGCACCGGGGACACCGGACAACGCACCTCTGCCAGCTTCAACGGCGAAAACTTTGCCGGGGCAGACGATTTCAACTGGCATCAACTGTATACGGCACCCGATGATGCCCAAGTGGCTGATCAGGTCGGCACTGACGGCAAATGGATGACATCCCAAACCGAAGATACTGCAACAGACCTGACCGATTCAGCACCGTTGCAATGGCTTTGGGGCAAAGCTGTAAAGGAATGGACCGACATCACTTCGTAAGACACCCACCCGAGGGACCTATGATTTCTTATGAATTGAAAACGGAAAGGAAGCGCCATGCAGCTTCAATGGAAAGATGTTTCGGCACCTGATGTGCTGGACTATAGCACCGACTACCGTTTGCGGCAGGCGGCCATGCAACAGGGTGCGCCAGCACAAGACCAGTGGTGGTCTGCGCTGGTGCAGCTCGACAATATGTCATTGGTTGGATTTGCAGATGTGTTGCAGTCCAGTTTTGACGGCGACGCCGTGATCCCTGTCGAGGATCTTATTGAAGGCGAAGATGAAAGCGACCCAGATTTCTTTGTCAAAATCTTCGCCAAACCAAACGCTCTGAAGGCGCTGAACGCCACCGGCAACAGCTTGGGGGTGCGCGACATCAATCTGGGCCACGAAGTCAGTGATGACGCGGCCGCCACGGCAAGCAAACCCGACCTCGTCGAAGGTGCGGCCAACAACATCACGGTGGTGGAGGACGGCACTGTGACTGTCGGCATCATTGATGATGGTATCGGTTTTGCCCACAATCTGTTTCGAAAAGGGCTGACCGAAACCCGGCTGGCGGCGATGTATATCATGGATGCCGACAACGGGCCGAACACGGCCGTGGGGCGCAAGCTGTTTACGAAGCAGATCAATGCCTTGATGGTCAAGAACACCTTTTCAGGGATTCTCGACGAAGAGGCGTTTTACACAGCAGCAGGCAGCATCAACTACGCAAGCCCGTATTTCTCAACCACCATGTACCGCAGATCGCACGGGTCACATGTGATGTCACTGGCTGCGGGATATCCGATGGAAGATGCGCGTGAAGACCGTCCGATTGTCGCGGCCCAGCTTCCAAGTGCCGTCAGCGAAGACACCACCGGCACAAGTTTGGCCCCAAGCCTGCGGTCAGCCCTGCGGTTCATCAAACGGCGTGCAAAACGTATTCGCGTCGGATCGACAAGTGGACCGATTGCGCCTTTGGTGGTGAACTTCAGCTATGGCAACTTCAATGGCCCCAGTGATGGGACCAGCACGATTGCGCGGATCATCGACCATGAAATGCAATCGACGCCTGAAGAACAACGGCGCATGGTCATGCCTGCGGGCAATTCCAATCTGGCGCGTGTGCATGCCGCGATCAACTTTGCACAGGCACCGGCGGGTCATGATATCACGCTTGATCTGAACGTGATGCCGGATGATTTTACCGGCACCTTCGTCGAAGCATGGATGCCCTACAGCGCCAGCACACCGCCGCCCAACTTTGTTGCAGTGCGTGTAACCCCGCCATTCGGGTCCACCAGCTTGCTGGTGCATGCGCAGGCGGGATCAAGTCAGGTGCTGCACAACGCGGCCGGTGAACAAATTGCCGAACTTGCCTATGCGTTGGAACCTGCCCCAACAGCGCGTGGGGTGATCACCTTGTCGATCAACCCGACCTTCACAAACGAAGACAGCGTGCATGTGGCCCCGTCGGGGCGTTGGACCATGGCCTTTCAAAACAATTGCCTGCCTGACGATGAAACCGTTCAGGTGCGCATCCAGCGTGATGAAACCTTGCCCGGCTACAAAACCGGTGCACGGCAAGCCTATTTCAACAACGCCTGCTATGTGCGCTTCAACAAGATCGGAGCACCGTTGCCTGTTGATCCCGAAGGGTCCGATTGCCCCATCCAGCGTGCAGGCACCTTGAACGGCTTTGCCTGCGGAGACGAGCCGATCATGATCGGCGGGTTGACGCAAAGCAACGGACAGTTGGCTGTTTATTCCTCTGCGGGGCCAAGTTCCAAGGCGCGGGGGGCTGCTGTTCCCACGCGCATGGGGCCAGACGCCTCAGCACGCAGCGATGACAGTCTTGTGGTCTACGGCGTGCTGGGTGCCGGCACCCGCAGCGGGTCCATGGTGCATCAGAACGGAACAAGCGTGGCAGCACCACTTGCGGCCCGTATGGTGATTGATGCTTTGGCTGAAGGCGAAGACGCAGACCGCGCTTGGGTGGCTGCACAGGGGGAATGCGATGACAGCAGTTATCCTCCCCTGCAACCAGCGCAACCCTTTGCCACACGCACCGGGGGCGGACGGCTTCGGTTGGCAAATCCTTTTGGACCGCAGCCACCACAGCCTTAACGCCATCTGATGTTGTTTTCGCATACGCTTTCGTAAAACGACAAAACCGGCAAAAATGTGTGAAATCGGCCCCCACTCGGGCCGATTTCTTGCATTTAGGGACAAAATTTCTGCATTTAAGGCAGAAGCAACTTCTTGAAACAAAACGCATTTCGTAAATTTTCGTTTTTTTTAGCCTGAGACTTCAGGATTCCACACAGCACCTTGCGTAATGTGAACCCACGACGTCGAGCCACGCTGAAACGATCCTTGCGCACCAAAGCAAATTACTGCCGCACAAGGAAAGCAACGCAAGGAAAGACCGAGTTGTAATATGCCTGAACATTTCCAGTTCAGGCTGCAAACCCGAAAGGTCATATTTTTGACCGATCGACCGGGGGCGCAAAAGTAAAGGGTACGAAGGGGTGTTTTGGTACGAGTAAGTTTCGATGGTGCGATCCGTTCGTAACATCAAAGTGTAGTCTGCACGGTGCGTCACAATGGCTAGGTTTATTTCGACCTAAGTCGACGCACCGTGGCGAAAGTTTTCGACATCAGTTGCAATGAATGGGCCTTTTATTCCGAGGGTTCTAAATGGGGGGGTGCGTTTGAAGTTTCGTTCCCGATCAAGGCAGCTGTTTTTTTAGAACTTAGTGTGGCGGCGTATTGAGCCATACATCAATCCGGCCTGCTGTGGCGTGATCTGGAAACAGAAAAGCGGTGCAGTTCAATTTTAGAAGCCTGCGTGCCTCGTCAGCACGCAGGTCAGGCTTGGTTGATGGGCCACACATTTTTTTAAACGCGCTTGGTGTCTGTGCAAAGCCGGGCGGTGGCACGCCCGTTTTTAACGCGATCCTAAACAAATTGAACCAATGTCAGGCGATGCTGCGCGTATTCTCATTGCTGTTGCCCTGCCTCATTCCGTCATGGCGTTTTTTCCAAGCCATAGAACCAAGTCCACGCGTTGAATGGCGTATGGTTTGCGATCTGCCCACACCAACTTCCTCTTGGGTTCCCTACAATCCGCGTCCTCAGACCACGTCGGTGTTCACCATGCTGCGCAAGCTATTCTGGAATCCTGCCTGGAACGACGACCTATTCATGGTCAGCCTGTCCGAACGTCTGACGCTGGCCCCTTCCACCCACAGCATTGATGAAATCCGCGCACGCATCACCCGACAGGCCCAGCGGGGTGCCCCCTCGCTTAGCCCCACATCACAGCTGCAATTCCGTCTTGTCTTCATCAGCAGAGGGGACGCATCTGACGCTTCTGCAATCGTGACCGAAACCACCTATGTTTCTGCGCCCTTCGCAGCCTTCGCACCATGAGCTTTGAGTGCGCCCAACGCCTGACTGAAATCCTGCTGGCCCTTGCCCTGTTGCAAAGCGCGTTGGAACATCTGGTCCACAGCCCACAAAACCGCATCGTCTTTGCAGTACGGATCATCTGTTGTGCGCTGATTTTGGGCGACCTTGTGACCCCTTGGGCGTTGCTTGGGCTGTTTCTGACGGCTGTATTTCTGCTGCACCGCTTTCAAGGGCCCTACAACGGCGGCAGCGACAAGATGGGTATCTTGATCCTGTTGTGTCTGGGCCTAAGCCATGCAGCACCTACGCCGTTTTGGCAGGACATGGCCTTTGCCTATCTCGCGGTGCAATTGACCCTGTCCTATTTCATTTCCGGTCGGGTCAAGTTGATGAACGCCGAGTGGCGCAGCGGTCAGGCATTGTCAGATGTTTTTGCGTTCTCTGCATATCCCGTGGCGGAAAACCTGCGCGGATTGGCACACCGCACCGGCTTGTTGCGCGCCATGTCGTGGTCGGTCATCGGCTTTGAGGTCTTGTTTCCCCTGACCCTGCTCAGCGTCCCCAGCCTGTATTTGGCCTTGATCATCGCAAGCCTGTTTCACATGGCAAATGCATGTCTGTTCGGCTTGAACCGCTTTTTGTCGATATGGATCGCGGCCTACCCATCTTTGATCTGGTTTCAGGACCGGATTTTTGGCTAGAGGGCTGCGGCAGCTTTTGCCAATGCGGTAATGCCCGCCCAATCGCCTGCTTTGACAAGATCCTTGGGGGCCACCCACGACCCGCCTGCACAAACCACATTTGGCAAGCTTAGATACTCTTTTGCATTGCTGGGGCTGACGCCGCCTGTGGGGCAGAAACTGACCTGTGGGATTGGCGCACCGATGGCTTTTAGGGCAGGTGCACCGCCAGACGCTTCGGCAGGGAAGAATTTCAGCATTTTGTACCCGCGTTCCAGCAAACGCATTGCTTCGGACGCGGTTGCGGCACCGGGAAGAAGCGGCAAACCTGCATCCTCACATGCATCCAACAGCCGGTCTGTCGCACCTGGGGACACGCCAAACGTCGCCCCCGCATCTTTTGCTGCAAGCACATCAGCAGGTGTCAAAAGCGTACCAGCACCGACAACCCCGCCCGCGACAGACGCCATTTCACGGATCACCTCAAGCGCGGCAGGGGTCCGCAATGTCACCTCTAATGCAGGCAAGCCGCCTGCCACCAACGCTTGCGCCAACGGTGCGGCATCCTTGGCATCGTCTACCACCAATACAGGCACAATCGGGGCCATTCGGCATATTTTCAGCGCGGCGGCGCTTGCATCTTGAGGGGTCATTTTATGGTCTCCTTAAACAACAACAGCAGCGCCGGTGTCACATCCACCAACCGTTTGGCGGAACATAGCAAACAATTCGCGGCCCACACCATGGCCATTGTCATCCAGATTTGGCGTGGCTGGGGCGCGGTTTTCGACGCCTTCGGTCAACACGGCAAGCGTTCCCGCCTGAGCGTCCAACCGGATCATATCACCGTCCTGAATTTTGGCGATCAAACCACCGTCCAGCGCCTCGGGGCACAGGTGCAAAGCAGCAGGCACTTTGCCAGAAGCTCCGGACATGCGCCCGTCCGTGACCAAGGCCACTTTCAAACCACGATCCTGCATCACCGCCATCAACGGGTTCAGCGCGTGCAGTTCGGGCATTCCGTTGGCTTTCGGACCTTGGAACCGCACAACGATCACTGTGTCTTGGGTCAACTCACCTGCCTGAAACGCAGCTTTGACCTCAAGCTGGTCGTGAAAAACCCGCGCAGGGGCTTCGATCACGTGATGCTCGGGCTTCACGGCTGAGATCTTGATCATGCCACGCCCCATATTGCCTTCCAGCTTTTTCAATCCGCCTTGCGGCGCAAACGGATCAGACGCAGGGCGCAAAATGCGGTCGTTGTGGGACACGCGCGGCTCGTCTGCCCATGTCACTGCGCCGTCTTTCAGCACAGGCGCTTTGGAATAATCCTGCAAGCCGTTCCCCATCACCGTCACCGTGTCAGGATGCAACAAACCCTCATCCAGAAGGTCGCCGATCACATAGCCAAGCCCGCCTGCCGCATGGAAATGGTTCACATCGGCCAACCCGTTCGGATACACCCGCGCCATCAGTGGCGTCGCATCGGAAATGTCCGACAGGTCCTGCAAATCAAGGATCACGCCAGCGGCGCGCGCCATCGCCAAAATGTGGATCACAAGGTTCGTGGACCCGCCTGTCGCCATCAATCCGACCAAGCCGTTGACAAAGGTCCGCTCATCCAGAATGTCACAAACCGGACGGTAATCATTGCCGAGATTGGTAATTTCCAGCGCCCGTTTTGCACCTGCATGGGTCAGCGCGTCGCGTAGATCGGTGTCGGGGTTCACAAAGGACGCGCCGGGCAGGTGCAATCCCATAAACTCCATCAACATCTGGTTGCTGTTCGCCGTGCCGTAAAATGTGCAGGTGCCGGGGCCATGGTAGCTGGCCATTTCGGCGGCCATCAGCTTGTCGCGTCCCACTTCACCTGTGGCGTGCTGTTGGCGCACTTTGGCCTTTTCGTCGTTTGGCAGGCCGGATGGCATCGGCCCCGCAGGCAGGAACAGCGCGGGGATATAGCCGAAGGTGGCGGCCGCGATAATGAGACCCGGCACGATCTTGTCGCACACACCAAGATAGACGGAGCTGTCAAAGACATTGTGGCTGAGGGCGACGCCGGCGCTTAGCGCGATGACGTCCCGCGAAAACAGCGACAATTCCATGCCCACTTGCCCTTGGGTCACGCCGTCACACATGGCGGGAACACCGCCTGCGACCTGCGCGGTGCCACCGTTGGCCAGCGCGGTTTGTTTGATCATGTCGGGAAAGCGTTGAAACGGTTGATGCGCGGACAGCATGTCGTTGTAGGCGGTCACGATACCGATGTTTGGCGCGTTTTCTGCAACCAGCGGCGCCTTTTCCGCGCCCATCGCGGCGTAGGCGTGGGCTTGGTTGCCACAGCTTAGATGTGCGCGACGCGGCCCCTCTTCTGCGGCTTTGCGCATCCGCATCAAATAGGCATCACGCGCAGGTTTGGACCGCTCGATGATCCGCTGGGTGACGTCATTGATCGTGGCATTCAGGGTCATGGGAATCCTCCGCGTTGTTGCAGGTCACATACATTTGTTAGCGCTAACGGTCTAGTAAATAATTTCCGCAAGTTGTTTGCCGAACCTCACTGGCGCCCAGAAAACGCAAAAGGCCACCCCGAATGGGGCGGCCTTTCATTCATGTTCAGCCTAATCAAGCCGCAGTTTTACGCCGCGCCAATTGCATCAACAAAATCGGTGCCAACAGCCCCAGACCAATCGCCATCGAAAGCAAACCCGGCGCAATAAACAGGAAGGACACAATCGCCACATACCAGCGTTCCCACGTTTTCAGATGCGTCAGCATGTACCCCGAAAACGCGATCCCCAGCCCGCCGATGCCCATCATCGCCCCCGCCAAGGTCACGGTAAACGCGCCCCACGTAAAGCCCTCTGCCACCAGCAACAAAGCAGGCGAATAGACAAAGACAAATGGCACAAGCGCTTTGGCAATGCCAAGACGAAACGCCGTGTTGCCTGTCTTGAACGGGTTCGACCCCGAAATGCCTGCCGCCGCGTAAGCTGCCAAGGCCACAGGCGGCGTGATGTCAGCCAAAACGCCGTAATAAAAGACAAAGAAATGCGCCACCAGCGGCTCAACCCCAAGGGCCGCAAACGCACCGCCCGTCACCGACACAAGGATGATGTAGGTCGCCGTGGTCGGCACACCTGCCCCCATCACAATGCACGCGACAGCCACCAGCAACAGCGAGAAAAACAGCGCCCACTGTGACAGATCGAAGTAGTTGAACAAAGGCAGCGCCGCAAAGAAACCAGCCATATCGTTGGCCGTGGTGATCACGATGTGGCCTACGCGAAAACCAGTACCTGTCAGGGTGATGACCCCCACAATGATGCCCACACACGCCGCAGCAGCACCAATGGCAATTGTGCCCCGAGCGCCTGATGCCAGCGCGTCAAACAGCCCGGGCAACGTCATGCGGTCGTTGGGTTTCAAGAACCCGACAACAACACAGGAAATGATGGCGTAAACAGCGGCATAATCCGGCGTCCAGCCCGTCAGGATCATATAAACAAGTACGATCAAAGGGGCCGCTGACAGCCAGTTGGCTTTCAGAACCTTCAGGAAAATCGGCATTTCTTCCGGGCTTAGACCGCGCAGGCCAAGTTTCTTTGCCTCAAGATGCACCATCACAAAAATTCCGAAGTAGTGCAGCAAAGCCGGAAACAGCGCCGCCGCCAGAACGTCGCGCAGCGGAATGTTCAAAAAGTCGACCATGATGAAAGCAGCCGCGCCCATAACAGGCGGCGTGATCTGCCCACCCGTCGATGCCGTGGCCTCGACCGCGCCTGCGAAATGCGGTGGATAGCCGACCTTTTTCATCGCCGGAATGGTCAACGCACCCGTCGTCACGGTGTTGGCGATCGATGACCCAGAGATCGAGCCCATAAAGGCCGACGAGCAAATCGCGACCTTTGCAGGCCCGCCAGAATAGCGACCAGCCGCAACAGTCGCGAGATCAATGAACAGCTGGCCAAGGCCGATACGCGCGGCCAGAACCCCAAACAGAATGAACAAAAACACGTATTTCGCCATGGCTCCGATGGCGATGCCATAGATGCCTTGCGTGCCGTAAATCCCATCCACAAAGCCCTGCCAATGCACGCCACCGTGTTTCAAAATGCCGGGCGCGGATTGGCCGAAAATAGCATAAAGGATGAAGAACCCCGCAATCAAAGGCAGGGTGTACCCGATAGATCGTCGGGCCGCTTCCAACGTGAACAACAGCACAACAGACCCCATGAACGTGTCCATGGCGTTGGGGTTGCCCGCGCGGGCCGCAGCCTCGGCCGGGGGAATAAGCGGCAGGTAAAGCGCAGCACTGACCGCAAGAATTGCCAGCGCTATATCAACAACATTCACGCCATCGATATAATACCACCCCTTGGGCGGCCCCGTCACCGTGATGTCGCGCCGCCACGAAAACAGCAAAAACGTCAGACCAAGAACAAAAGCAAGGTGGATGCCGTAATGCAAAAGCTCGCGGATCAGCGCGAAACCGGAAACGTAAAAATGGTAAATCGACATGGCGGCCAAAAGGACCGAAATGACAAACGCCATTTTGGATCCCATCGGCCGAAACGCAGATTCCGTATCGTATTTCCGTTCGATCTGCGCCAGTTCTTCGGCTGAAAGTTCAGCCTGAGCGTTCGTGACCATTGTGTCCCCCGATGTCGCCAGTTGCGATTAACACGCTGTTTGAGCTTAACAAAAAAGCCCGAACGCCATGAATGCGCCCGGGCTTTTCCATAAACTCAAACGCTTACTTCAGAAGGCCGGCTTCTTTGTAAAACCGCTCGGCGCCTGCGTGCAATGGCACACCGATACCGTTCAGCGCCGTATCAGGCGTGATGGTTTTGCCTTTGGCATGGCCCACGTCCAGCAGCTTGCGGGATTCGTCGTTCCACAGTGCTTTTGTGATATTGTACACCAGCTCTTCGTCTTCTTTGGCAGATGTGAACCACTGTGCGCCCACGGCGACAGTTGTGACCGCATCGACGCCTTCATAGGTGCCTGCGGGGATGTCAGAGGACGCAAAGAAGCCATATTTTTCGGTCAAAGCATCCGCGCCAGCACCGTCGATTGGCACCAGTTTGATGTCTGCAGCCGAGGCCAGCTCAACCAAGGCACCTGTGGGGTAGCCCGCAACCACAAAGAACGCATCGATCTTGCCGTTGCGCAATGCTTCTGCCGCTGCGTTGCCTTTCAGCGCTTCGGCTGAAATGTCGTCAACAGTGATGCCGTTGGATTCCATGATCAGGTTGGCGTCGACATATGTGCCTGAACCCGGTTCGTCCAAAGACACGCGTTTGCCTTTCAGGTCAGCGACGGAATTGATGCCGCTGTCTTTCAGTGCAACAAGGTGAATGTGCTCTTCGAACAGGGCTGCGATGGTGCGCAGGTCCGTGGCAGGCTCTTTGCCTTCCATGGTGCCAGTGCCCGTGTAAGCCCAGAACGCGACGTCAGATTGGGCAAACCCAGAGTTGCGCAAACCGGAAATGATTGCGTTTACGTTGTCCACTGACCCACGTGAAGACACCGCAGATGCGATCAAACCTTCGACGCCACAAGATCCACCCTGACCACATTCGCGCGACCCAGGAGGCTTGGAAATCGCATTCGCGATCACGCCGCCCACTGGGTAGTAGGTGAAGGCTGTGCCACCCGTACCGATTGTGAAAAACTTGATGTCTTGTGCAAAGGACGCAGTGCCCATGCCCACGACAAGCAACGCTCCAAGCGCGGCTTTCTTCATAGTATGCAACATGATGTTTCTCCCGATGTTGTTGGTGTTTTCGTTAGCATGACAGGTGTGTGCCTGTTGGCAAGCCCGATTTGGAAAACGGGAAACTTCAGCCCGCGTCAAACAAATGATGTTAAATCTAGGTCTTCTTTTCAGGAACTTCGACAGGCCCACCTTGATCAGCCCAAGTGGAAAAGCCCTCGCGCAGATGCGCCGCTTCAAACCCCATGTCCTGCAAAGTGGCGACGGTGATGGCCGACCGCCAACCAGACGCGCAGTGGAACACATACCGTTTGTCTTCGCCAAACACAGGCTTGAAATACGGACTGTCCGGATCAACCCAAAACTCGATCATGCCACGCGGCGCATGAACGCTGCCCGGAATATGACCGCGCTGGCGCTCGCGAATGTCGCGAATATCCACGATGACCACATTCGGATCGTCAACCACTCCGATCAAATCAGACGTCTCGATTTCCTCGATCCGCGCCCTTGCATCCGCCACCATCTGGGCGGACGATATTTTCAGCTTTTTCACAACACGATCTCCCACAGTTTTTCTGTTACGTCTTTTTTCTGTTACGTCTTTTTTCTAAAAAATCCCGGTGCAGGCGCCAGCCAAAGGGGCATGCCCGTTTACCGCGCCGCCGCAAAAATCCCGGCCACATCCAGATGTGTTTCCATGTGATCGGCCAAATCATCCAATGCACGCTGCACGCCATCAGCATACCCCACACCAGAACCCGTAACGCCAAACCCTGCAAGAAACGCAGCCCGCCACGCGTCATCGGCAAACATACCGTGCAAATAGCTGCCTGTCACACGGCCGTCAGCCGATTGTGCTCCCTCGGCATTCCCATCCACAAAAGCAAACGGACGCTGGCAATCGCGCCCTTCCGTGCGTCCGATGTGAATTTCGTACCCTTCAAACGGCAAATCCGAAGCCGCATGCACGGCACGCACTTCCGTCAGGCGCTTGTCCGAAATCATGTCTGTTGTGACGTCCAAAAGCCCCAAACCGGTGCTTTCGCCAGCAGTTCCTTCAATACCGTCAGGATCGCGGATTACAGTGCCAAGCATCTGATAACCGCCGCAAATCCCCAACACATGCCCACCACGGCGATAATGGGCCATCAGATCCACATCCCATCCTTGATCGCGCAAAAAGGCCAAGTCGCCACGCGTGGATTTGGACCCCGGCACAATAACTAAATCAGCATCCGCAGGAATGACCTCGCCCGCTTTCAGCATCACCATCGACACCCCCGGCTCCTGCGCAAGCGGGTCCATGTCGTCAAAATTGGCGATGCGCGACAAGGTCAGGCAAACAATTTTCAACCCGCCATTTTGCGGACCGGAACGGATGTCCAAAGCATCCTCCGCTGGCAAACGCCATGCATCCTTGAACCATGGGCACACACCGAAACCAACCCAGCCGGTGTGGTCTGCAATCATTTGATACCCATCGTCGAACAAGCTCGGATCGCCGCGAAACTTGTTGATCATAAAGCCGGAAACCAGCGCATTGTCAGCCTCAGACATGACGGTTTGCGTGCCGACCACTTGTGCGATCACGCCACCCCGATCAATGTCTCCACATAGGATTACAGGCACGTTCGCCGCCTCTGCAAACCCCATGTTCGCAATATCACCGTGACGCAGGTTCACCTCCGCCGGGCTTCCTGCCCCCTCTACAATCACCAAATCATGACGCGTCTTAAGCCGGTCAAAGCTTTCCAGAACCGACGCCATCAATGTCGGTTTCAACGTCGCATATTCCCGCGCTTTCACCGTCGCAATACGCCTGCCTTGCACCACCACTTGACTGCCCACATCCGTTTCAGGCTTCAACAAAACAGGGTTCATATCCGTGTGCGGCGCAAGGCCCGATGCCAGCGCCTGCAAGGCCTGCGCCCGTCCAATTTCACCCCCATCCGAGGTCACCGCTGCATTGTTCGACATATTCTGCGGTTTGAACGGGGCAACAGACAGCCCACGTCGCTGGGCTGCGCGGCACAACCCCGCCACCAACATGGATTTCCCAACGTTGGAGCCGGTGCCTTGGATCATGATGGCTTTGGTCACACCTCCAGCCCAAGCAATGCTGGCAGATGGTTTCGCGTTTCAGGAGTGAAATACAGGCCCTGCCATCCTTTAGCCTGTGCGGCCTCTATATTCTTTAGTGTATCATCGACCAGCAGGATTTTATCGCCAGAGGTCCCGCTCCAAGTTTCAATTTGTTCAAAAAAGGCCTGATCCGGTTTGGCGACTTTCATTCGTCCAGATGCAAATACAGCTTCGACATGTGCACCGAACCCCATCTGATTTTCGATGTAGGCGGCTCTGCGGGCTTCATTGTTTGTGCCAATCACACTGCGTCCACCGTAACCTTTGAGCCAATCGATTACCTGTGGATCGGGCAACGCATCATGCTCAAACCAATAGTCCAGAAACGCATCTGCGTCGATTTTCAAGCGTTCCCGAGTGATCCAATCTGCAACCACTTCGAGCAAATCGCGCCGTCCCGCAACGACATCCTGGATCAAACCGGATCGGAACACAAAGTTTTGGAAGCGCTCGCGGTTTACGCCTAGATCTGCTTCGATCTGATCCACCCATACAAATCGACCATCAACGATGTTCGCATTCAGGACGCCGTCAAAGTCCCAAACCACAAGATCAAAAGGAGTGCTCAAAACTCCACACCCTTCTGCGCCTTGATTCCATCACGGAACGGATGTTTCACGTTCCCCATCTCGGTCACCATATCCGCCGCCTCGATCAACTCCTCTTTTGCGTTTCGCCCTGTCAAAACCACATGGGTCATGAACGGTTTTTGCGTTTGCAAGAACTCCACCACCTCGTCGATGTCCAGATAGTCGTTGCGCAGGGCGATGTTGATCTCGTCGAGCAGCACAAACTGTATGTTCGGGTCTAGGATCACCTCTTTAGCCTGCTCCCAGCCTGCCTTGGCCGCTGCAATGTCGCGTTCACGGTCCTGAGTTTCCCATGTAAACCCTTCGCCAGAAACAATGAACTTACATTCATCCGCGAAGCGTTCCGTCAGAAACTGACGTTCCCCCGTCATCCAATTGCCCTTGATAAATTGCACCACAGCGCACGGCATTTCATGGGCAATACAGCGCATTATCATCCCAAAACCGCTGGAAGACTTCCCTTTTCCCGGCCCCGTATGCACCACGATCAAACCCTTTTCCTCGGTCTTGGTTTCCATCATCCGATCGCGCGCTGCTTTGATCTTTTTCATCTTCTCGGTGTGGCGGGTGTTTTCGTCGATCATGGAAGACTCCTGTTGTGCTTGACAATAAGGGCACGCAGGCGCAAAGCCTAACCCGTTGGTTCCTGTTCTAGGACAGGTGAAAAGGGAATGCGATACGCGAAATTTCGCAAAGCGCAGCCGCCCCCGCGACCGTGACCGGAGAGGTCGCCCCACACCACTGGCTTTTGCTGGGAAGGTAGGGCGCACCGCGCGCAGAATGCGCAAATCCGCAAGCCGGGAGACCTGCCAGCAGAACTGAAACGCGAACCGGACGGGGTGTTCCGGGCATGCGAGCCTCTTTCGAGGTTTCGGATGACCCTGCTCTTTCCAGCCAGAACACAAAGGCTATGGAATGACTGAAACGACTTTAGAACCAGTGGAATTATTGGTCTGTACGACCTGCAAAATGGGCCGCGCCATCGAAGATGATGCGCTGCGCCCCGGCAACTTGTTATATGAGGCCATGTTAAAAGAAGACCTGCCCGCGCATGTCACCGTGCGCCCCACGCAGTGCTTCACCAATTGCCAAGGTGGGTGCAACATCATGATGCGCGGCGGCAACCGCTACGCCTATGTTTATGGCAATCTTGACCCCGAAACACAGGTCGAAATCGTCACCGATGGCGTAACCCGCTACTACAACGCCGCTGACGGGTTTGTGCCATGGCGCGAACGCCCTGAACATTTCCGCAAGAACTGCGTTGCCCGAATCCCCCCCCTGAACCTGCCAGAGGACGCCGCCAAATGAGCGATCTTTCAAAACTTCCCGTCACCGTCATCACAGGCTTTCTCGGCGCGGGCAAAACAACACTGATCAAGCACCTGATCCAGAACCCGCAAGGCAAACGCCTTGCAGTGGTCGTCAATGAATTTGGCGATGTAGGCGTGGATGGCGACATCCTGAAATCCTGCGCGATCCCCGATTGCCCCGCCGAAAACATCATGGAACTGTCAAACGGCTGCATCTGCTGCACAGTCGCAGACGATTTCATCCCGACCATTGAAGCCCTGATGGCGCTGGAGCCCCGCCCCGATCACATCCTGATCGAAACCTCCGGTCTGGCCTTGCCGAAGCCTTTGCTGAAGGCGTTCGACTGGCCCGATATCCGCTCGAAAATCACCGTCGATGGCGTGATCGCTTTGGCAGATGCAGAGGCCGTGGCCGATGGCCGTTTCGCCCCTGACGTCAAAGCCGTCGACGCCCAGCGCGAAGCCGACGACAGCCTAGACCATGAAACGCCCCTGTCCGAAGTGTTCGAGGACCAGATTTCCTGCGCCGACATCATCCTTTTGACCAAAACCGATCTGGCCGGCGCTGACGGCATTGCCAAAGCCCGTGCGGTGATCGACGCAGAAGCCCCCCGTCCGCTTCCCATCGTGGAAATTTCCGAGGGCATCGTGGACCCCCGCGTGATCCTTGGACTAGAAGCCGCCGCCGAAGACGACATGGACGCGCGTCCGTCCCATCACGATGGGCACCACGACCACGAACACGACGACTTTGAATCCATCGTGGTCGACATCCCCGAAGTCAGCGATCCCGCCGAGTTGGTCAACCGCATCGAAGCCATGGCCAAGGATCAAAACATCCTGCGCGTCAAAGGCTATGCGGCCGTCACAGGCAAACCCATGCGACTGCTCGTTCAAGCCGTCGGTGCGCGCGTGCGTCAGCAATACGACCAACCATGGGGCGCATCAGAGCGACGTGGGCGTTTGGTTGTCATCGCCGAACATGACGACGTGAACCCCGACGCCATTCGCGCGGCTTTGATCGGGTAGAATGCTGTGCACGTCGTCTTTCGTGAAAGCCACGGGTTAGAGGAATCTGAAACCCCCATGGACCTCGGGCAAAGCCCGGCAGACCTTGTGGTGTTGTCGTTTTCCGATTCTGACCTTGGGGCCTTTGCGGCAGGCTTTGCCCGTGCCAAAGGCAAGCTGCCCACAACGCGGCTTGCCAACCTAACGGCGCTGAAACACCCTTTGTCTGTCGACACTTACGTGGAACAGACGCTTGAAGGGGCCAAGGGCATCTTGATCCGCCTGATCGGTGGCTATGCATATTGGTCTTACGGCCTGCAACAGGTAGAAACCCTGTGTCGCGCTAAAGGCATCGCCTTGGCCGTGCTGCCTGCGGACGGGCGCGAGGACACGCGGCTGGACGACGTGTCCACCTTGCCCAAATCTACACTGCGCCGCCTTTCGCATTTATGTGACCAGGGCGGCGAAGTCGCGGCCCAAGCCGCCCTAGCCCAGCTTGCCCTCGCCGCCGGGCTTTACGCTGGCCCCGTGCGCGGGTCCAAAGTGGTGCCAAGCGTCGGTGCATGGACGCCTGAACACGGCGTGACCTGTCCCGTTGCCTGCTTGTCGCAAGGCGACAAACCCCGCATCCTGATCAGTTTTTACCGCGCTTACCTGACCTCTGCTGACATGGCCCCGATCAAGGCGCTGTTCGACAGTTTCCGCGCCAAAGGCTGCGACGTGGTGGCCATTTTCGCGCCATCGCTCAAAGCCCCGGACGCAGCAGGTTGGTTACGACGCCAGGTGGTCACGCTGCAGCCCGACGCCATCGTCAACGCCACTTCCTTTTCCGGCAAAGGCGCAGATGGCACATCGCCGTTGGACGCAGGCAACGTGCCTGTGTTTCAGATCGCCCTTGGCACATCGCGCCAGAAAGCATGGGCCGAGGCAGAACGCGGATTGTCCCCAACGGACCTTGCGATGCATGTAGTCCTGCCCGAAGTGGACGGGCGCATTTTTGCAGGTGTGGCCAGCTTCAAAGAGCCGGGAAAGAAGGACGCCGCGCTAGAGTATTCCCGCTTCACGCATCGCCCTGTCGCCGCACGCATTGCGGCCATTACCGATCAGGTGATGGGCTGGATTGCATTGCAAAAACAGGAAGGTAAAGCCCCCGCGATCGTGTTGTCGACGTACCCCGGCAAGGATTGGAACATGGCCCACGCCGTTGGGCTGGACGCGCTGGCGTCGACCGATGCGATCCTGGATGATTTAAGCGCACCCGCAGGCCCCCCGCTGCAAGAGGCGCTGAAAGACACACTTGCGTGGCCTCTTGCGGAATACCAAACCGCGCTTGACACACTACCAGACCAGCTACAGCGCGACCTGCAGGACGCTTGGGGCAACGCCGCTGACGATCCGATGTGCCACGACGGTGCGCTCAGATTTCCCGCCACCCGCAGGGGTGCGGTGCTGGTTGCTTTGCAGCCAGAGCGCGGGGAAATGAAAACCCGCGAAGATGATTACCACGATCTGGCCCGCACGCCGCGCCATTCCTATGTGGCGTTCTATCTGTGGCTGCGTGCGCAAAAGATCGATGCGCTGGTCCATGTGGGCGCACATGGAACGCTGGAATGGTTGCCCGGCAAATCCGTAGCCCTGTCAGATAATTGTTGGCCCAGTGTTTTGATCGGCGACACGCCTGTCATTTATCCTTTCATCGTGAACGATCCCGGTGAAGCGGCCCAAGCCAAGCGCCGCATCGGTGCAGTGACTTTAGGACATATCCCGCCTGCGATGAGGCAAAGCCAAACACCGGACCAGTTCGTCCGGCTTGAGGCACTTTTGGATGAATTCTCCAACGCCGATGGCCTAGACCCCAAACGCCGTGACCGTTTGCAAGACGATATCCGCACAGAAGCACAGGCGATTGGCGTGGAACAGGACTTGGGCTTGGATACGGCCAGCTGTTCTGCCGAGGCGATCACCCGCATCGACCGCTTTGTCTGCGACATCAAGGAAAGCCAGTTTGGCGACGGGCTGCACATCTATGGCCGCGTGCCTGAAATCGAGACGCAATTCGACAGCGTGGCGGCCGCCCATGGCGAAAAGGCTGCATTGTTGGATGCGCTTTGCGGCAAACGCATCGCCCCCGGCCCCTCTGGTTCGCCCTACCGGGGCCGCACGGATGTTTTGCCGACGGGGCGCAACCTTTTCACCACTGATCCACGGTCGGTCCCTACACGGTCAGCCTATGCCCAAGGGGTGCGGTTGGCCGAGGAACTGGTGCGCCGTCATTTGCAGGAAGAAGGCGATTATCCGAAAGGGTTGATCGTGGACCTTTGGGGCTCCGCCACCATGCGCACGGCTGGCGAGGAATTCGCGATGGCCTTGGCGCTTCTGGGCGTAAAACCATTCTGGGACAAGGGGTCCGAACGCGTCAGCGGCATCGAAGTGCTGCCCATCACAGATCTGGACCGCCCGCGTTTAGACGTTACTTTGCGCGTCTCTGGATTGTTCCGCGACGTGTTTCCAACGCTTTCAGCGCTTTACGCCCAAGCGGTGCGGGTTTTGGGCCAACGCGATGAAGCGCCCGACTGGAACCCCTATGTGGGTCAGGACACCGATCGCGTGTTTGGTCCCGCGCCGGGCAGCTATGGCCTTGGGATGGGCGATCTGGTCGACACGTATGACGAGGACAGCCGCCGCAAAGCGGGCGAAGCGTGGTTAAAGGCGTCCAGCTATGCATTGGACGGCGAAAAGGTCACCCAAAACGCGCAGGGTATCGCGGACCGTGTTGCGGCGTCCGACAGCTTTGTGCATCCGCAGGATTTGCCCGAAACCGATCTTTTGCTGGCCGGTGACTACGCCACTCATGAAGCGGGCTTCGCTGCCGCGAAGGCCGCAAGGGGCGGAAACCTCGCGCGTTTGTATCACCTTGACAACACCGACCCTGCGCATCCGCGTGCCCGCACCCTACCCGAGGAAATCGCCCGCGTTGTCCGCGCCCGCGCCGCCAACCCTGACTGGATCGCAGGCATGCAACGCCACGGCTTTCGCGGCGCCGCCGAGATTGCAGCGACTTTGGAACACATGGGCGCTTTTGCACATCTGGCACAGGCCGTTCCTGCGCATTTGTTCGACCTTTACTATGATGCCACCCTTGGCGACACCGCAGTTGATGCGTTCTTGAGCGACGCCAACCCAGAAGCCCACCGCGCGATGCAAGACCGCTTTAACGCGTTACATGATGCAGGCCTTTGGCAGACGCGCCGCAATTCGATTGCCGCCCGCCTGAAGGTGGCAGAGTGAGTGATCCGCAAGTCAAAGGGTGGTGCCCCGGCGCTTACCGTCCGATGATGTCCGGCGATGGGTTGATCGTGCGCGTGCGTCCCCGCTTGGGGTCCCTTCCTGCGGACAAGGTGCAAGGGATTTGCGACCTGTCGCTGACCCATGGCAATGGCATTCTTGATCTGACCAACCGGGCCAATCTGCAAATGCGCGGCGTGCGTGACCACCAAGCGGTTTTGGATAGGTTGTGGGATTTGGGGCTTCTGGACCCGACGCCGGAACTGGAACAGCGCCGCAACATCATCGTGGCCCCTGTTTGCGGTCCGCACCACGTGTCCCAAGCCATTGCAGCCCGCTTGATTGCCGAACTGGACTCTTTGCCGGACCTGCCTGCCAAGTTCGGGTTCGTGGTCGATGCTGACGGCCCACGGCAACTCAGTGCAGCCTCGGGCGACATCCGCATTGAGACCTCGGTCAGTGGCGGATTGATCGTGCGCGCAGATGGATCAGACCTTGGCCAAACGGTGACCGAAAGCGAAGCGGTTAATGCCGCTATCGCCTTGGCCCGTTGGTTTAACGAAACCGTAAACCCCGACATACGGCGTATGGCCCCACATCTTGAGACAACGCCTCTGCCCCATTGTTTCGCACGCGAAACATTTGCGCCTTCAGCGCCCGCACTAACACCCGGGCCATTAACCAATGCGTTTGCTTATGGCGTTCCATTTGGCAGCATCGACGCGCTGGCGTTGAAAACGCTTTTGACCCGTTCCAAAGCGGGTCACATGCGCTTTGCCCCCAACCGCATTTTTATACTCGACGGTGCAGCGATAACCGACATGCAGGCTTTCGCCACATCGGCAAATGACCCGCGATTGAACATCCATGCCTGCCCCGGCGCACCTGCCTGTGCCTCTGCCAGCGTGACCACACGCGACGTTGCCGACATCCTTGCGCCTCACCTTAACGGACGCAGCCTGCATATTTCCGGTTGCGCCAAAGGCTGCGCCCACCGCGCATCCACCGATGTCGTCGCTGTGGGCCGGGACGGCGCGTTTGATCTTGTCCGAAACGGTCATCCATGGGATGAGCCGCTGCAGCGCGGACTTGCCCTAGACTGGCTGGCCGATGAATTGGAGCTTTTGACGTAATGCCATATGAATATGAGACCGATGGCGCGACCATCTACAAAGGCAGCTTTGCGACCATCCGCGCAGAAGCTGATCTGGCCCGGTTTGACGCCGATGTCGAACAGATTGCGGTGCGCATGATCCATGCAGCCGGCATGGTGGACTTGGCCCAATACATCCATTTTTCAGACGGATTTGGCACAGCCGCACGCGCTGCGTTGCAAGCTGGTGCGCCAATCCTGTGTGACGCCTATATGGTGTCCGAAGGCGTCACGCGCAAACGCCTGCCAGCTGACAATCAGGTCATTTGCACTCTGCGCGATGACGCCGTACCCGACATGGCAAAAGAGATGTCCAACACACGCTCTGCTGCCGCATTGGAACTGTGGCGCCCCCACCTAGATGGCGCTTTGGTCGCAATCGGCAATGCGCCCACGGCCTTGTTTCACTTGCTTAATATGCTTGAAGACCCCGATTGCCCGCGCCCTGCAGCCATCATCGGCTGTCCCGTGGGGTTCATTGGCGCCATGGAAAGCAAGGACGCGCTGCGCGAGGCCAACCCCGTGCCATGGGTCATCGTCGAAGGACGCTTGGGCGGCTCTGCCATCACCGTGGCCGCCATCAATGCCATCGCGAGCCGCGCGGAATGAGCGCCGCACCCGAAACCGGCACGGTATACGGCGTGGGCCTTGGGCCGGGCGATCTGGAGCTTTTGAGCGTCAAGGCAGACCGTCTGGTGCGTGGCGCGAAACATGTGGCGTTTTTCCGCAAAGCAGGTCGCGAAGGTCAATCGCGCCGCATTGCAGCCCCTTTGTTGGGCGATGGGGTCATTGAATTTGCGATGGAATACCCTGTCACAACCGAAATTCCCCTAAGCGATCCGCGCTACAATGAAATCCTGTCCGCCTTCTACGCCGACTGCGCCGCCCATTTGCAGGCCTTGGCGCAAGGCGGCCAAGACGTTGTGGTCTTATGTGAAGGCGATCCGTTTTTCTACGGCTCTTTCATGCACATGTACACGCGCCTGAAAGATGTGGTGCCTGTCGAAGTGGTGCCCGCCATCACCGGCATGTCCGGGGCGTGGACTGCCACGGGTGCGCCGATCACGTGGGGTGACGATATTTTGACGGTGCTGATGGGGACGCTGCCAGAAGCAACCCTGACCGAACAAATGGCAGGGTCCGACGCCATCGTTGTGATGAAGATCGGGCGCAACATCGACAAGGTACGCAGTGCTTTACGCGCCGCCGGGAAATTCGACGCGGCGTGGCTAATCGAATACGCGACGATGCCCAATCAGACAGTGCAAAAACTGTCAGATGCGGGGGATAAGGTGACGCCCTATTTCTCGATCATTGTGGTGCATGGGCAGGGTCGCAGACCGTGAGCGGGCGCGTTTCCATCGTAGGGCTTGGGCCGGGGGACGAGGATTTGGTGACGCCGCAAGTCCGCGCCGTTTTGGCAGAAGCCACGGATGTCGTTGGATATTTTCCTTATGTGGCGCGGGTGACAGAACGCGATGGTCTGACGCTGCACGGCTCTGACAATCGGGTTGAAATTGACCGTTCGCAACATGCGTTGCAGATGGCGGCCGAAGGTAAAAACGTGGTTGTAGTGTCCTCCGGTGATCCGGGTGTTTTTGCGATGGCCGCCGCCGTGTTCGAGGCGTTGGAAGCTGGACCAGCCGCATGGTTGGATCTGCAGATTGACGTGTTGCCGGGGATCACCGCGATGCTGGCGGCGTCAGCCCGTGCAGGTGCGCCTTTGGGGCATGATTTTTGCGCGATCAACCTAAGCGACAATCTGAAACCATGGGATTTGATCGAAAAGCGGTTACGGTTGGCGGCTGAAGCCGACTTCGCAATGGCGTTCTATAATCCACGGTCCAAATCGCGGCCCGAAGGTTTTGAAAAAACGCTTGAGATTTTGAAAGACGCATGCGGCGATGACCGCCCTGTGATCTTTGCGCGCAACGTATCACGTGATGATGAAACGCTGAAGGTTGTGCCGCTATCCCAAACAACCGCAGACATGGCGGACATGCGCACAATGGTCTTGGTCGGGTCTTCGACCACACGCATTATCAAGCGTGATCAAGGGGATATCATCTATACACCACGGTCGGTGTCATGAGCCAACCAATCCATCACAGCCGCCACGCTGCCGACTTCGGCGCGGTTGGGAATGCGTGGGCGGTCGATCATAATGATAGGCAAACCAAGGCTGCGCGCCGCGATGATTTTGGCCTGCGCACCGCTGCCGCCTGCGTTCTTGGACACGATCACGTCAATATTGTGATCGCGCATCAAGGCGATGTCATTGTCGACGGTAAACGGCCCCTGATCAACAACGATGTGGGTCTTGGGCAAAGGCACATCACCGTCCGGCGCGTCCACCAAACGCAAAAGATAGTCGTGTTGCGGCATCGGCGCGAAGGCGTCCAGATGCATCCGGCCAATCGCCAACATCACATTGCGCGGCGGACCTTTCAGGGCCGCAACTGCCGCCGCGATACTGGGGACATGGGTCCAGGTGTCGCCGGTTTGCGCTGTCCACTGGGGGCGGGAAAGCGCAAGCAAGGGCGTTGTGTCGCAAGCCCCAACCGCATTGGTGCTCATTTGCGCGGCAAATGGATGCGTGGCGTCCACCACATGGGTGATGCCGTGATCTGCGATATAGCGTTTCAGCCCCTCAACGCCGCCAAATCCACCCACCCGCGTGGGCAAAGGTTGCCGCTTGGGGCGCGCCACGCGGCCTGCGTAACTGAACGTGGCTGTCACGCCAGCCTCATGCACGGCATGGGCCAAAGCCGTGGCTTCGGTCGTACCACCAAGGATCAGAAGGTGTGTCATGTCTAGTCCTGCGTCTGCGCATTGGTTAACCATAATAGGCATTGGCGAAGATGGCCCGAATGGCCTACCGCCCGCAAGCCTGAAAGCACTGCAAGAGGCCAAGGTCATCATGGGATCACCACGGCATTTGTCGCTGTTGCCAGACGTGTCAGCCCGCCTTGAAGAATGGCCTGTGCCCTTTGCTGACGGCATCGAAATTCTGAAAAGCTTTTCAGGCCAGCGCACAGTCGCCTTGGCCTCGGGCGATCCGTTCTGGTACGGGGCGGGATCAGTCTTTGCCCGTCACTTTGCCTCGTACGAATGGCGGGCCCTCCCAGTGCCTTCAACTTTCTCGCGGGCAGCGGCGCAAATGGGTTGGCCATTGGAAACAACGGCTTGCATCGGATTACACGCAGCCCCAATAACCCGATTGAAACCACATCTTGCAGCGGGGCAGCGAGTGATCGTCTTGCTGCGTGACGGCGATGCTGTGGCCCAATTGCAGAATTATTTGGCTGGTGAAGGCTTTGCCAAAACAGCGTTGACCGTGATGGAAGCCTTGGGTGGGCCGCGACAACGTGTGACACAGTTGACGGTGTCTGATCCGGCGCAATCCTTTCAGCATCCTGTCTGCGCAGCACTTGAGATCGCAGGCGATGGTGCGGCGCTGACCTGCGCCTCGGGACGTGCGGATGAAATGTTCGATCATGATGGCCAGATTACCAAGCGCCCCATGCGCGCATTAACCATGTCTGCCCTAGCGCCGCGCCCTTTCGAAACCCTTTGGGATTTGGGCGCAGGGTCGGGTTCAATCTCGATTGAGTGGCTGTTGTCTCACCCCACAACCCAGGCCGTCGCAGTTGAAGCGAACCCGCAACGCGCGACACGGGCCGCGCAGAACGCACAGCGCCTTGGCGTGGACAGGCTGCGCGTTCACACAGCGTCTTCCATCGACGCGCTTGATGCCTTGCCTGCACCAGATGCGGTGTTCATCGGCGGCGGATTAAGCCAAGATTTACTGGAAGCCCTTTGGGCGATCATCCCCAAAGGCTGCCGCATTGTGGCCAATGCCGTGACCCTTGAAGCCGAAGCACTGTTAGCGCAGTGGCATCGAACCGAAGGCGGCGATTTGCTGCGTATCGAACTGGCGCAAAGCAAGCCATTGGGGTCAAAACGCGGCTGGTCCAGCAGCTATCCGATTGTGCAATGGGGTGTGACCCGATGATCGTTGCAGGGTTTGGATTTACCACCTCCGCCACATTCGACAGCCTTAAACAGGCATTGGATGCCACGGGATATGCGATGCAGATTGACGGGGTAGCAACTGCGGCAGACAAAACGCAAACACCTGCTTTCGTGGGCTTTGCCAAGGCCCAAAAGTGCGCTGTTTTCAAAGTCGCCACCACCGAAATCGAAGCGACCCAAACCCAGACCCAATCACCAATCAGCGCACGCGAACGCGGCACAGGCTCTGTCGCCGAGGCCGCGGCCTTGTCCGCGGCTGGCCCCGGCGCCACACTGATCATCTCCCGCCAAATTTCAAACGACCGCATGGCCACTTGTGCCATCGCGAAAGGACCCAACCTATGACTGTTCACTTCATCGGCGCAGGACCCGGCGCACCCGACCTTTTGACTTTGCGCGGCCGTGATATCATCGCGGCCTGCCCCGTTTGCCTTTATGCGGGGTCTTTGGTGCCGCAGGAAATCTTGCAGCATTGTCCAAAGGATGCAGAGATTATCAACACTGCCGCCATGGATCTGAACACCATCATCGAGGCCTGCGTGACGGCTACGAAGGCGGGCAAAGATGTGGCGCGGTTGCATTCCGGTGACTTGTCTGTGTGGTCTGCCATGGGCGAACAAATGCGCCGCTTGCGCGCGGCAGACGTGCCGGTGTCCGTGACCCCCGGCGTGCCTTCTTTTGCAGCAGCCGCAGCGGCCTTGGGCACGGAACTTACCTTGCCGGGCTTGGCCCAATCCGTGGTTTTGACACGCACGCCCGGACGGGCCTCCAGCATGCCCGAAGGCGAAAGCCTGACAAATTTTGCAGCCACCGGGGCGACTTTGGCCATTCACCTGTCGATCCAGAATTTGGACACGGTTGTCGGCGATTTGGTGCCCTCTTACGGTGCCGACTGCCCCGTCGCCGTGGTCTACCGCGCCAGCTGGCCCGACGAACAGATCATTCGCGCGACACTTGCCACAATCGCTGATGTGGTCACGCCCGAAATTGCACGCACCGCGCTGATTCTTGTGGGTCCTGCCTTAGCGGGTGAAGGGTTTGACGAAAGCTGTCTTTATTCGACAGACTATGACCGCCGCTACCGCCCGCAGACCGCTGACAGCCCTTGGGCCTCATGGAGTGAAAAAGATGAACAACCCTAAAGGTTTGATGATCTCTGCGCCGTCTTCCGGCACAGGCAAAACGACGGTGATGTTGGGGCTGCTGCGGGCATTGTCCGAAGACGGCTTGAAGGTACAACCTTTCAAATCCGGCCCCGATTACATTGATCCCGCGTTTCACCGCGCGGCAGCCGGACGGGCATCGTTCAACTTTGACACATGGGCCATGGACGAAGGTCTATTGGGTGCAATTTCGGCGCAATCCGAAGGCGCTGACATTGTGATTTCCGAAGGGTCTATGGGCTTGTATGACGGGGTCGCATTTCCGGGGGCAACGGGTCATGGCACCAGCGCCGAAACCGCCGCGAAAATGGGTTGGGGCGTGGTGTTGGTTGTGGATGTGTCTGGTCAGGCGCAATCGGCAGCGGCGACCGCTTTGGGCTTTCGCGAATACCGCAAGGACTTGAACTTTGCAGGCGTCATTTTGAACCGCGTCGCGTCCCCCCGCCATGAACGCCTGACCCGATTGGGAATGGAGGCACATGGCATCAAAGTGCTGGGGTCGTTGCCGCGCCGTGGTGATCTGGCGCTGCCTGAACGCCATCTTGGGCTGATCCAAGCGGTTGAGCATCCCGATCTGGAAGCCGCGATTGCAGGATATGCGGCATTCTTGCGCGAAAACGTCGACCTAGAAGCCATCAAAGCTGCCGCAACCAGCGGTCCGGCCCCGGTCGCGGGGTCCTTGCCTGCGCCGCCTGCACAGCGCATTGCCTTGGCGCAAGACGCGGCGTTTTCCTTCACCTATCCACATCTTTTGGCAGGTTGGCGGGCCGCAGGGGCCGAGATTTTGCCATTCTCGCCGTTGCATGACGAAGCACCTGCATCGGACGCTGATCTGGTCTGGTTGCCGGGGGGATACCCTGAGTTGCACGCGGGTAAACTAGCGGCGGCCACCAAGTTTCGTAAGGCGATGCTTCAGCACGCCGAAACCCGCCCCGTTCATGGTGAATGCGGTGGATATATGGCACTGGGCGAGGTTTTGATCGACAAAGAAGGTCATAAACATCAGATGCTTGGCCTGTTGGGTTTGGTGACAAGCTACGAGAAACGCAAGTTCCACCTGGGCTACCGTAAGGCGCACCTTGGTGCGCCCATGCCCGGATTTTCCGCGGGCGATGTGCTGCGCGGGCACGAATTCCATTATTCTACAATTCTGGAAGAACCGGACGCCCCTTTGGCAAAGGTTCTGGACGCTGAAGGTGCTCCGGTGCCCGAAACAGGCAGCGTGAAAGGCAACGTCACAGGCACGTTCTTTCACCTGATCGCGGAAGCACAAGCATGACGGGTTTTGTGTCTTTTGTGGGCTCCGGTCCCGGTGATCCTGAATTGCTGACCTTAAAGGCTGTCGATCGTTTGAAGCGCGCGGATGCAGTCTTGTTTGACGATCTGTCATCGGGTCCGATCCTGTCCCATGCAGGGGCCGGCGCGGATTTGGTGGGTGTCGGCAAACGCGCCGGTCGTCCCAGCCCGAAACAGGACCACGTTAGCCAGTTGCTGGTGGATTACGCCCAAGACGGGGCGCACGTCGTCCGTTTGAAATCAGGTGATGGTGGTATTTTCGGACGGCTCGAAGAAGAATTGGTCGCTTGTCGCGCCGCAGGCATCCCATATGAGATCATCCCCGGTGTGCCATCAGCCTGTGCCGCGGCGGCCGCAGCCGGTATTCCGCTGACCCGTCGCCTGACCGCGCGGCGCGTGCAGTTTATCACGGGCCATGATGTGGCCGGACAATTGCCGGAAGACATGAACTTGGCCGCATTGGCCGACCCCGAAGCGACCACAGTCGTCTTCATGGGCAAGCGCACTTTTGGACGTTTGGCCACGATGCTTGTCGAACACGGCCTTCCCGGCGAAACCGATGTTCTGTTTGCCGAAGGAGTCTCGACCCCCGACCAGACGCTGACCCGCACAACAATCGCCGCTTTGGTCGAGACGTTGAAAGGTGAATTGGCGACCTCGCCTGCCTTGATCCTCTATGGACCATTGGCGGAAGATTACGATGCGTGAGTTGACCTTGATCGGCATCGGCACGGGCAACCCCGACCATGTGACGTTCGAGGCCGCAAAAGCCATCGCCGCCGCCGACACCATCCTGATACCGCGCAAAGGTGACAAGAAATCCGACTTGGCCGACTTGCGTCATCAGATCATCGCCAAAGTCGCACCGGATTCAGCGCCGAAAATCATCGAATTCGACATTCCCGCACGCCGCGCTGACGGCGATTACATGGAAGCGGTTGATTTGTGGCACGACGCCATTGCACTGGGGTGGCAAGCAGCCGCACAAGATGCGCCCCGTGTGGCCTTGCTGGTTTGGGGCGACCCATCGCTATACGACAGCACCCTGCGCATCGCCACGCGCCTTGACCCGATGCCCGACATCAAGGTCGTGGCAGGCATCACAACGCTGCAAGCCCTAACCGCGGCCCATGCTATTCCTGTCAACGAGATTGGTGCCCCTTTTGTTGTCACAACAGGCCGTCAGTTGCGCGATCATGGCTGGCCAAAAGGCGCGGACAGCGCGATTTTCATGCTGGACGGGCATTGCGCGTTTCAAACCCTGCCTTTGGAGGATTTCGACATCTGGTGGGGTGCCTATCTGGGTATGGAGAATCAGGTGATCCGGTCAGGCCCCTTGCAGGAGGTTTGCGCCGACATTCTTGCCACGCGTGCAGCAGCCCGTGCGGCACATGGATGGTGTATGGACGCATATTTGTTGCGCAAACGCCGCTGAACGACGTCACGCCGTCGCAGATGTCACTTGCGCCACCGTGGCCCCAAGCGTTACGGCTAAAGGGCTTGGTTTTTGTGCGTGCAGTCTATCGCTGCACGGCCAAACGAAGAGGGAATTGGGTAAGGGTGCAAATCCAAAGCTCAAGCCGCCCCCGCGACTGTAAGCGCAGAGCGGATCTCAACGATACCACTCGGGCCGAGATGGCTTGGGGAAGGTCGGGATCCGCAACGACACGTGAGCCAGGAGACCTGCCGGGCACAAATGAAACAAACGCTGTCGGGTGTGACAGCAAGGAGAAGACGAAGATGACGACAACAACAGCAGCAACACTTGTATCCGCCCCACAATCCCGTTCTGCCATGATCCCTGCGCTTTTTGCGCTGGTTCTGGGTGCAGGCATTCTGGTTCTGGCCGGTCACGTTCAAGCCGCAGCTTTGCATGACGCCGCCCATGACGTGCGCCACGCGACAGGCTTCCCCTGCCACTAAGGCAGATGCTTAACAGTTGATGTGCTAGACGCTTTCGCCGCTTCGGGCGAAGGCGATTTTTTGTTATACAAATCAATGGACTATCCGATATGTTCACACGTATCCTGACCAGCGCCCTGTTTGCAGGTGCGGCTGCCGGACTTCTTATTGCTTTGATGCAGTATATTTTTGTTCAACCCGTTTTGCTGCATGCCGAACTGTATGAGGGCGGCGATCTGGTTCACTTCGGTGCCGCCCCGGTGTCCGCCAGTCAGAACCTGCCCGGATTTGACCCTGTGCGTGACCTGCTCAGCGTTATGTTCACGATGCTGGTCTATTGCGGTTACGCCTTGGGTCTCGTTGCATTGATGAGCATCGCACAAGAACGTGGTGCTGTGATCACTCCGACAAACGGTATGATCTGGGGCGTGGCGGGGTTTGTGGCAGCACATCTGGCACCGGGCTTTTCCTTGGCCCCTGAAGTTCCCGGCGTGGCCGCTGCAGATGTTGCGGCACGCCAGATGTGGTTTTTCCCAACGGTCGCTGCAGCCGTCGCGGCCATGTGGCTGTTGGCTTTTCACCGCAACGCCAAGGGCATCGCCGCCGCGGTCGTTCTTTTGGCTGCTCCGCATCTGATTGGCGCACCGGAACCGGACACATTTGCAGGACCGGTCCCCACCGAATTGGGCGCGTTGTTTGCCGCCCGTGCATTGGGTGTTGGACTGGCTGCTTGGGTCATTCTAGGGACACTTTGCGCCTATTTCTGGTCTTCCGAAGCGGAGGCTGCGTGACTTATGGATCGTCGCATAATGATGCTGGTGATCGGTTTGGTGTTTGGCACGGGATTCGGGTTTTTGATGGCCGCGTCGCAAGGCATCACCCTGGACGGCCATGACCATGCAACTGGTCATGGCGGCAACCACGATCATGCCGCGATGGCCCCTTTGGCAATCCCAGCGCAAAACGCGCCAACGTTGGCCGCTGAGGTGTTCAAAGACCCCGTGGTGGGTTGGAACCTGAAGCTGACCGTCACCAACTTTGCCTTTTCGCCTCAAAATGCAAGCCTTGACCACGTGCCCGGCGAAGGTCACGCCCATGTCTATGCCAATGGCGAAAAGCTGGCGCGCCTTTATAGCCCTTGGTTCCATCTGGATCATTTGCCAGAAGGCGACGTGACGTTGGACGTTACCCTGAATGCCAATTCTCATCAGGAACTTGCGGTAGACGGCGTTCCTCTGCGCGTGTTTGTGCCTGTTAAGAACTAACCGTTAGACGCGGTACAGAAAACGCGGCGCGGTCCCATCGCGCCGCTCAAATCCGCAGGCGGAATAAGCCGCTTGGGCCGCGACATTGTCTGGCGTCGTGCCCACCATCACATATTTGCAACCTTGGGCTTGGGCGTGTTCAACGCATCCCACAATGAGCGCTTTGCCAACCCCCATGCCACGCAAACCTTCACGCACAAACATGTGGTGAATGTCATAGCCACGTGCGCCGAATTGCAACTGCGCCAAGGGCAACATCGTGGCGTATCCCACCAGCGTGTCACCGTGTTCCGCTACGATGATATGAACCCATTGCTGCGCCTCTTTTTGCAACGTTTCGAGGTCCAGCGTCGGTGTGTCGCCGTGGAACGCAGCCAAAGCGTGGATCATCTCTAACACCTGTGGCAGGTCACTGGCCTTAGCTTTGCGAGTGGTGGTCGGGGTCAACTGGCTAACATCCTTAATCCTTGTGTTACATCGGACCGCACAGCAAGCCGCAGCCCGGGTTCGTCCCCTGCACGCAATGCCGCAATGATCAGACGGTGATACTGTGGCGGTTCTGTCCGTCTAAGTCGCCCATAAAGCGCACGCATCGTCGGCCCCATTTGCAACCAGACCGTTTCCGTCATGGCCAGCATCGCAGGCGCTTGGGCGCGAAGGTAAAGGGTGCGGTGAAATTCAAGGTTGGTGCGGATATAGTTGACGGCATCGCGGTGCGCCACGGCCTCTGCCACGGTGCTGTTGATCGTCTGCAGCCGTTCAATCAGCGCCATGTGGGCACGGGGCAAGGCACGGCTGGCCAGCTCTGTTTCGATCAGGGCACGTAAAGCCGCCAGTTCTTCGATCCGCTCATTTGTCAGGCGCGGTGTGGCAATGCGGCCCGACGTGGACATGGTCAACGCCCCTTCGGCCACCAAACGGCGCACGGATTCGCGGGCAGGTGTCATGGAGACCCCGAACTCCTTGCCGATCCCGCGCAATGTCAGCGGCTGACCCGGCATGATTTCACCGTGCATAATGCGCCCCCTGAGCTGCCGGTAAACCCGATCATGGGCGGCGCCAATGGCGGGTGTGACGGGTTCGGTCGGCTTGATCAAAGGTTGGGCGGGTCTTTCCATGCTCTTTTTGTGATCACATTTTGTGATCACGTCAATCGGTAAAGCGGTACCTGTGCAAATCATTGCCAGTGGTCCGCAGCCAACGCCGTGGCCCTTTGTGGTCGCCATAAATACGTTCGACCTGCGCCCAAAAAGCCGCGGAATGATTCATTTCTGCCAAATGCGCTACTTCATGCGCCGCCACGTAATCCAGAATGTCCGGTGGTGCCATAATCAGACGCCACGAAAACATCAATGTGCCCGCAGAGGTGCATGACCCCCACCGCGACCGTGTATCGCGTATGCTGATCTTGTTGTAGGGCTTGCCCAACCGCGTTGCATAATCATCGCAGGCCTCGGCCAGTCGCGCCCGTGCAATCTGCTTGAGATGCCCGACCAGACGGGCGCCGACCCGCTCTGCGGCCCCCGGCACCGCAATCCGGCCATCGCTGATCTGCACACGACGCCCTTGCCCTGCCACAACCTGAAACAATTGCCCCCCAAGCGGGATTTCAGACCCCAACGCCACAATCGCATCCGCCCCGCGTTTGGACAGGTGATCGCGAATCCAGTCTTCCTTTTGGTGTGCGAACCCCAGCGCTTCGGCCTCTGAGACCCCTTTGGGCACCGTAAGCGTCACGCGGCCATCCAACTGGGAAATGCGCAATGAAATCCGCCGCGCCCGCGCAGAATGTCGCAATATCACAGGCACATCCGGTGCCCCATGTAGAAAATGTGTGCCCATTTCACCCACTCGACGGCTGCGCCCTATTGGCGTCATTGTGTCTCAAACGCCCTAAAGCCTTTGACAGTCCCCCCACCATATGGCAATTGCGCGGAATCGTCGACACACGCGCTTGCGTAAAATTGTCGGCCCATGCATGAGATTTATAAGGGGATTGATATGCCCAAAGAAGAATGGGGCACGAAGCGTTTGTGCCCGACGACCGGCAAACGCTTTTACGACCTGAACAAAAACCCGATTGTCAGCCCCTACACGGGTGAGACTGTTGTGGTGGATGCCTCTAAGACGCGCATGATTGCAGCGGACGAAGAGGATGCGGTGACAGCCAAAGCCAAAGCGACAGAATCGGATGACGAGGATGTGGTGCTGGACGACGATGATGACGTCGATGTCGATCTGGGCGATGATATCCTGGATGACGACGATGAAGACGCGGACACTGTCCCGTTGGAAGAGATCGCAGATGTTGCGTCAGAAGGCGACGACGACAGCTGATCGGAAATTCGGTGCAGGGCGGGGATTTTTCACTTGATCCCGCCCGCGCCAGCGCCTATTCAGCGGCGCATAAGGTCATATAGGCCGACCCTTGGTTAAAGGGGCATTAGCTCAGTTGGTAGAGCGCCTGCATGGCATGCAGGAGGTCAGCGGTTCGACTCCGCTATGCTCCACCAAACCTTTCCTACATTTTGTTCGAAAACATGCGGAAGACGACGGGCTGGCTGACGCGCATCGGGTTTGCCCCTAATCACACCGCCATCAGCATGACCGCAAGGCTTGGCCACGCGCCAATTGCTGTTGGTCCGCATAAAATGCCCCGGGCACCTTTGGTTGCGTTTCGCTTTGCACAAGCCCCGAAATACGGCCAAAACATCCACAATTCACATCCTTCAGATTGGAAGCGCAAAAAGACGCTTCAGCGCGTATCTGGGACATGACCGCATTGGATTGCGAAGACACTGCACCGCCACCCGTCAAGGGCGCGAACGAAAAAATGGTGGCGAGCACAACAGCAGCACCCAAACCTGCGTAGACTGGCAATGCGAATTGGCCCAACATATTTCCCTCAGCTTTCGATCCGGATCTTACGCAAAAACAGGGCATTCTCAAAACGCCAAGCGCTAAGAAGTTTAATAAAATCCGTTCCATTAATCCGCGCCCAGACACTGCATTACGAATGAATGGCTAGCGTTAAAAGGTTAATCGCATCACGCATATTGTCGGCTGCCGTTTGGTTGCTTGTGTGAACGGTCAATCCACGTAACCTATTGATTTCCCGATAAACACTAAGTGGAAAATTAACAAAATTGTTCCAGATTGGTCGCAGCCCGTGGTTTGGACCCATTAACCTGTTCAGGTGGCCGGTTTGGGTTTGGGTTTTGTCTGTCATATGAATCCGGTTCGCCACGCCATGGATGCTCGGCCCTGCGTAACTCCAATTGGTCAGAAAATGCGCACGTGTCGGCGTTGTCGCTTGCCCGCCCCATTGGAATTCAAGAATACCCTGCCCCAAAGGCACCATAGGCGTGCCGCGCACGTTGAAGTTTTGAAACAGCGCCTGGGCTTCGCGATCTGTGTCCCCTTGTCGTGCGGCCAAGTCAAAAATGCCTGCCCCATAAACCGCTTTCCCTTCAAAGATAAGTCGGCCGCCATATCGCGAAATGCCTTCGCGGATGATCTTTGACATCTCTTGTGTCGCGGATTGCCCGTAGACCCGGCGTTGGGTGAAATCCATGTTCCAGCCTTCATTGGACGTGTTGAACGCCTGTTTGAACGCATCGCGCCCCGATACATTCGGATCGAACGGTACCCCCATTTTGTCAAACTGCATGGCATAGTGTACGAATTCCGCAATTGCGGGAATACGGTTGCGAAACAATGTGTTATCCATGCCGTAATACATGTCCATCATCTGGTAATTTCCAGCCACAAGCTGCGCCGTCCGCGGGCCTGGATCGTACAGTTTGAATTCACGGTTTAGAAACCGCACCCCAGCCTCTGGGTTGACGCCTTTGGCCAGCAGGTTATCCTTTGTGTGCTTGACCCATTGTGCCGCACCCCGTGCAGCTGCGTTTCCCCTGTTGCCAGCCGCGGCATGCAACGCGACTGGCCCGACAGTTCCGTAGATGAACGTGCTGGTGGAAAACGCGTTTTCCAACGCCCTTTGCTGCCGGTCTTGGTTTGATCCCACGGAGAGTTTCAGTTTTTGATACGCTTCGTCTATACGGCGTCCAAAAGCCGCGGCTCCGATCAAAATTTCTACCATAATCCGTTCTCCCAAAATACATGCATGACAAACCTGCAAGACGCGCCCCCCCCAAACGGGTTTGACGTTCTAGGCAGTTAACACCTTGGGTTGAAAATTTATTCGAACCTACCGCAAACGGGCGTGGCACTTTACCAAAACCAAAGATCAATTTGCAGTTTTGAAACTGTGCTCTTCTTGTTTGACGCAGCCCGCTTTCATGGCGCAACTGCATGCAAAGCGCAGGAGGATCAGATGAAATCACGCACCAAAGCAGTTGTCATCGGGGGCGGCATCGCCGGATGTTCCACCCTGTATCACCTCACGCAGGAAGGTTGGACCGATGTGGTTTTGGTCGAACGTGATGAATTGACCAGCGGCACCACGTGGCATTCTGCGGCGCAAGTTACCAACTTTGGTATGAACCAGACGATGGTCGGCCTTAAGACCCATTCCATCAACCTTTACCAAGAACTGCGCGATGATCCGGATTATCCGGTGCAGTACAATCACGGCGACGGCGGCATCCGCCTTGCCAACAGTGAGGCACAAATGGATGGCTACCGCCACTTTGCGTCTATGGCGCGCGGCATGGGCGTCGAATTCGAAGTCATCGACGCCGAAGAATGCGCCCGCCGCCACCCGCTGATTTCCACAGGCAATCTGCTGGGCGGTTTGTGGGATGGCAATGACGGCGATATTGACCCCGCATCCTTGTGTCAGGCGCTGGCCCGTCGTGCCCGCAAGGCCGGGGCCGAGGTGTACCGCCAAACCGATGTCACGGGCCTGACCCAGCACAAAGACGACACATGGACTGTGCACACCAACAAAGGCGACATTGATTGCGACGTTGTGGTCAACGCCTGTGGTTACCGCGTGAACGAAGTCGGCGCGATGATGGGCGTGCATCATCCGGTGACGTCCATGGAGCACCAGTATTTTGTCACCGACGAAATTCCCGGCGTTGTGGAAGCAGGCCACCGCATGCCGCTGCTGCGCTGCCCGATTTCTGACTATTACTGCCGTCAGGAGAAGAACGGCCTATTGCTGGGGTTCTACGAACAGGATTGTAAAACATGGGGTATGGACGGCATTTCGCCTGACTTCTCGAACGACCTATGTCCCGATGATCTAGACCGCGTCACAGACGTGCTTGAAGGCGCGTTTGAACGGATGCCTGCATTGATGGAAGTTGGCATCAAGAACATCGTGAATGGCCCGATCACCTACACCATTGACGGGGCACCTTTGGTTGGGCCGATCCCGGGCAAGCGCAACGCGTTCTGCATCATCGGCCTGCGGGCAGGTCTGGGCGAAGGTGGCGGCCATGGCTGGTTGTTGGCGCAGCAGATTGTGCATGGCGAGGCCTGCTATGACACTTGGGTTATCGATCCGCGCCGCTTTACCGGCCACGCCAACGTCGAACTGACCGCATTGAAGGCCATTGAGGACTATCAGAATGAATTCCGGTTCCATTTCCCACATGAACACCGCCCCGCCGGACGTCCCGCCAAAAGCACGCCTTTGACGCCGGTTATGGCCGCGGAAGGCGCGGAATTTACGGTTGTGAACGGTTGGGAGCGTGTGGATTACATTCGCCCCTCTGCCGATTTCCATGAAACCCACGGTTTTTGGTTCAACGAAGCCTTCGACGTGGTCGCCCGCGATGTCAAAGCCGTGCAAAACGGCGTGGGCTTGGCAGAGGTCAACGGTTTCAACCGATTTGAACTTACCGGCGCGGACCGTCAGACCTTTTTGGATCGCATGATCTGTGGTCGCGTCACCTCAAAGGTTGGCAAAGTCGGCTTGGGCTATCTGCTGAATGACCACGGCAGGGTGAAGGCCGAAGCCACCATTGCCCATCTGGATGCAGATCGCACATGGTACGGGTCGGCCGCCGCCGCTGAATTCCACGATATGGATTGGTTGGCGCAACATGTGCGCAAAGACGAAGACGTCCAGATCCGGTCCCTGACCAACGACCAAACCATTCTTGTTCTGGCAGGTCCAAAGGCCCGCGATGTGCTAACAGCTGTCAGTCGCGGCGATTGGTCCGCGACTGCCTTCCCGTGGCTGTCCGTGCGCGAATGCTTTGTCGGCATCGCCTCTGCCACGGTCATGTCCGTCAGTTTTTCAGGCGAACTGGCCTATGAAATCCACATACCAAACGCACAGCTTTATGCCGCGTATCTGGCGCTGCGTGCAGCCGGTCAGCCCCACGATCTGCACCTGTTTGGTGCACGCGCTATCGAAAGCATGCGTATGGAAAAGGGGTATCTGCATTGGAAAGCGGATCTGCTGACGGAATTCGATCCTTTCCAGACGGGTCTTCACCGTTTTGTAAAAATGGACAAAGAATTCGTTGGCAAGGCCGCATTGCTTGCGCGGCAAGACCTTGGGAAACAGATGAAACTTGTGTCTATGGTTTTGGACACAGACAAGATGCCCGCCCATCCCGGTGCCTCTGTGATGTGTGACGGTCAGGTCGTCGGCACGGTTTCATCAGGTGACTGGGGCCACCGCGTCGCCATGAACTTGGCGTATGCCTATGTTGACCCCGCCTTTGCCGCTGAAGGGACCACGTTTGACGTAGATTGCCTAGGGCAGATGGTACCTGCGCGGGTGATCGCAGCCGGCCCTTACGATCCGGCGATGGCGCGTGTTCGCGCCTAAGGGCAGTGGGGGCGCTGCCCCCGCCCCTTTCGGGCCTCCCCCGGGATATTTTTAGCGAAAAGAAGTCCTAACGGTCCTTAAACCGCGGATCGTTTTCGATCGCGGCATAGTCAGCATCGATCATTTCGTGCCGCTTTTGCACCCAACGCCGCATAGAAGGGTGCGTGAAGATGTAAAAGCGCCCTGCTTGCATACATTCAACCGTCCATTCCGCCACCGATCTTGGGGACAGGCCATTGTCCACGGCTTCTGTTACCATTTGCATCGCCTCTGAAGGTGCGTCTTCGTCGTCCACACCCGAAGGCCGGCCTTCGTGGGCTTTGTTGATGTCGGTTTTCACCCAGCCCGGACACAGCACGGACACACCGATGTTGTCAGTTGCCAAATCCATGCGCAGGCTTTCAGACAGGCCCACAACTGCGAATTTGGTCGCGGTGTAGGCGCTCAACTGCTGCGTTGCCAGATGCCCCGACATCGATGCTGTGTTGATAAAGTAGCCCCCTTCACCATGGGCTTTGATCAGGGGCGTAAAGGTTTCAATGCCGTGAATGACCCCCATCAGGTTAATGTCCACAAGCCATTGCCAGTCTTCAAGCGGCGTATCGCCCGGCGTATGCCCCAACGACACCCCTGCGTTGTTCACCACGATATGGACTTTGCCAAAAGTCTCGATCGTCTTTTCTGCGGCAGCCTTCACCGAACCGGGGTCGGCCACATCGCACAGCACCGTTTCCACCTGCCCCAATTCCGCTTTCGCCGCTTTCAGCCGTTCCGGCACAAGGTCAGCCAGCATCACATTGGCCCCTTGTTCCATCAGCATGCGCCCGATTTCCAACCCGATGCCTGAGGCACCGCCCGTGACAAAGGCCGTTTTACCTGCGATTTCCATGCTGAAGTCCTCCGTTTTGGACATGCTATCCAAAGCAAAACGAAAGGGAACCACGACCTAAGGTCATTTCATCCCTCTATTTGTGGCCTGAACCGCCCCGACACCTTGACTTTGCCCCGTGTGAGCGGTGTATCTGCGCCCAAGTTTTCGACCCATGAAAGGGGCCATCCCATGCACGCCTACCGAAGCCACTCCTGCGCCGATCTGACTGCTGCCAATGTGGGCGATACTGTGCGCCTGTCAGGCTGGGTTCACCGTGTCCGCGATCATGGCGGCATCCTGTTCATCGATTTGCGCGACCATTACGGCATGACCCAAGTGCTGTGTGACCCCGACAGCCCGGCGTTCAAGGACATGGAAAAGGTGCGGTCCGAATGGTGTATTTGCATTGATGGCACCGTAAAGGCCCGTGATCCTGAGCTGGTGAACAACAAGATCCCAACAGGTGAGATCGAAGTGTTCGTGCGCGGCCTTGAGGTTTTGGGCGCCGCCGCCGAATTGCCATTGATGGTGTTTGGTGACCAAGAATACCCAGAAGAAACCCGCCTGAAGTACCGTTACCTCGACCTGCGCCGCGAAAAGATGCAGCGCAACATGGCGTTGCGATCAGACGTTGTGGCATCCATGCGTCGTCGCATGTGGGATCAGAAGTTTCGTGAATATCAGACGCCAATCATCACAGCATCTTCCCCCGAAGGTGCGCGCGACTTCTTGGTGCCCTCGCGTCTGCACCCCGGCAAATTCTACGCCCTGCCCCAAGCCCCCCAGCAGTTCAAACAGCTGTTGATGGTGTCGGGCTTTGACAAGTATTTTCAAATCGCACCCTGCTTCCGTGACGAAGACCCGCGTGCGGATCGTTCGCCCACGGATTTTTACCAGCTTGACCTTGAAATGAGTTTTGTTGAGCAACAGGATGTCTTTGATACGATCCAGCCTGTGCTAACGGGGATTTTCGAGGAATTCGGCGGCGGCCGCAATGTCGATCAGACATGGGAGCAAATCAGCTACCGCGATGCGGCGCTTTGGTACGGCAGCGACAAGCCCGACTTGCGCAACCCGATCAAGATGCAGGTCGTATCTGAACATTTCGCAGGGTCTGGCTTTGCCATTTTCGCAAAGCTGCTGGAGCAAGACGGCACCGAAGTCCGCGCCATTCCCGCCCCCAAAGGCGGATCGCGCAAGTTCTGTGACCGCATGAACAAGTTCGCCCAACAAGAAGGGCTGCCCGGCATGGGCTATATCTTCTGGCGTGAAAAGACCGCCGATTCAGTGGCGCAGGAAATGGGCATCACCGTGAAAGAAGCCCAAGCCAAGCTGAAATCCGGCGAGGTCGAGGGCGGCATGGAAGCGGCAGGGCCTTTGGCCAAGAACATCGGCCCAGAGCGCACCGAAGCCATCCGTCAGCAGTTGGGCCTTGGCCTTGGCGATGCGGCGTTCTTCCTGGGCGGCAAGCCAAAAGCGTTTGAAGGCGTGGCTGGCAAGGCGCGCAACGTCATCGGCAATGAATTGGGGCTTACCGATTTGAACCGCTTTGCCTTTGCATGGATCGTCGATTTCCCGATCTATGAACAAGACGAAGAAACCGGCAAGATCGACTTTGAACATAACCCGTTTTCCATGCCGCAGGGTGGGATGGACGCGCTGAACGGCGATCCGCTTGAGGTGCTGGGTTATCAGTACGATCTGGCCTGCAACGGCTATGAACTGGTGTCGGGCGCCATCCGGAACCACAAGCCAGAAATCATGTTCAAAGCGTTTGAAATCGCAGGATACGGCAAAGAAGAAGTTGAAAAGCGGTTCGGGGGCATGGTCAACGCCTTCCAATACGGCGCCCCGCCCCACGGTGGATGTGCCGCAGGCGTGGACCGCATCGTGATGTTGCTGGCAGACGCCGACAACCTGCGCGACGTGATCTTGTTCCCGATGAACCAAAAGGCGGAAGACCTGATGATGTCTGCGCCCAGCACGCCGATGTCGGACCAGCTGATGGAACTGGGGCTGCGGGTTATTCCACAGGATTGATGCCCTCTTTTGGGCGACGGCATGCCGACGGGTAAAATTAGAAAGGCGGCGCAGGTGAAAACCGCGTTGCCTTTTGCTATATAGAACCAAAGCGTCAAAGCAGGGGCACGATAACGTGGCAGGGTTTAATTCGGAATTGGCAGCGATCCGCTTTGGGTGTGGTCTGTCACCGGTGGTGGATGCGCCGCGCAGCGTCGACACGATGTTGCAAGGTCTGCAAAGCGCTGATGCAATGGCGCAAACCTTCCCGATCGAAAGCTTCGACACCTTCCGCGAAACCCGCATGAAAGCTGTGGCGGCCCAGCGTAAAATCTTGAAAGAGAACCGTGGCAGCGACATCGGCAAAGCCGCCCGCAAGCAACGCAATGTGTTAAACCGGATTGCGCGCACCGACAAAGGCCGGTGGCTTGGTCAAAACTTGTTGCGGCGCAGCTACACCGAACAGGGCTTTTTCGAACGCTTGGCGTTTTTCTGGGGTGACCATTTTTCAGCGCAAGGCAAGCAGGGCCTGATCCGTCGCGCAACTAGCCCCTATATCGAGGACGCCATTCGCCCCAATATGACAGGGCAGTTTGCGGACCTTCTGAAAGCCGCCGTTTTACATCCTTTGATGCTGACCTATCTAGACCAGCACCGTTCCGTGGGGCCGAACAGCGCGTTTTCCATGCGCAAAACGGCGCAAGGCAAGGCGGCGGGCCTGAACGAAAACCTCGCGCGTGAGGTGTTGGAATTGCACACTTTGGGTGTGAACGGCCCCTATACCCAAACGGATGTCACCCAACTGGCAGAGCTGTTCACGGGGCTGACGTTTCAGGTCAACGTAGGCTTTAAATTTCGCAAGGATATGGTGGAACCGGGGGCAGAAACCGTCTTGGGCAAAACCTACGGTGACCAGATGAACCGCGCACCCGTTCTGGCGGTTCTGAATGATTTGGCAGTGCATCCTGCCACGGCCCGCCACGTGGCATGGAAGCTGGCGATGCACTTTGTCTCGGACACGCCTGACCCTGCGCTGATCGATCATGTTGCTGCGGCGTTTCAGGCGACGGATGGGAATTTGATGGCGGTTTACACAGCGCTTTTGGACCATCCGGCCGCGTGGCAGACCGACAAGATGAATTTCAAATTTCCCGTCGATTTTGTGGGCTCTGCTTGCCGTGCGTTGGCCATACCCCCCGCCCCTATTCAGGCCTTTGATGAAAAAGGCATGCAAAACGCCATTTCCACGCCGATGGCGATGATGGGGCAAAACTGGCAACTGCCGATTGGGCCGGACGGGTGGCCCGAAGAAGACAGTGAATGGATCACACCCCAAGGGCTGTCGGGTCGTGTGCGTTGGGCGATGGCCGTGCCGCAAGTCTTGCAACCTGCCTTGCCTGACCCTCGCGAATTTGTGGATGCTGCCTTGGGCAGTTTCGCACCGGATGCCGTGCGCTTTGCCGCCTCTGCCGCCGAAAGCAAAACCGAAGCCATCGGCCTTGTTCTGGCCTCTCCCGCGTTTCAACGCCGTTGATTTAGGATTGATATGATGACTGACGCTGTATCCCGCCGCACATTCTTGTCCCGAACCGGTCTTATTGGTTGTTCTTTGGCAGCCAGCCCTTTGATGACCCCGATCAGCTTTGCCGCTGCCCCCTGGGACACGCGTCTGGTGGTGATCATCTTGCGTGGCGGTCTGGATGGGTTGGATGCGGTGCAGCCTTACGGCGATCCGGCCTACGCGGCCTTGCGTCCCAAAGCTTTGGCAGGGGGGCCACAAAACGGCGGCATAGACCTGGACGGTTATTTCGCGTTGCACCCCGGCATGGCCAGCCTGATGCCACTGTGGACCGCAGGCGAATTGGGATTTGTGCATGCGGTATCGACGCCCTACCGCGACAAACGCAGCCATTTTGACGGGCAGGATTTGCTGGAAGCCGGCACAGACACGCTGGCCGAAGGCGCACGGGACGGCTGGTTGAACCGCATGTTGCAAGCCGTGCCAGGTGTGCAAGCGGATACCGCTTATGCCATCGGGCGTGGCGACATGCAGCTGTTGAAAGGCCCTGCCCCCGTGGCAAACTGGTCCCCCGACGCAGACCTGACGTTAAGCCCACAGGCCGAGCGCCTGATGGATCTGCTGATGCAAGACGACCCCGAAATGCACGCAGCTTTGGCCGAGGCGCAAATGCTGTCCGAAGGCGGCGGTGGCGGCATGGCCATGGCCGACGATGGCGGCGAGATGATGATGGCCCAAATGCAGCAAGCCAGCAAAGGCGCGTCACATCGCAAAATCGCACGTTTTGCGGGGCAACGCCTGCGCAAAGATGCCCGTGTTGCAGCATTTTCGTTGAACGGTTGGGACACGCATCAGGCGCAGGGCCGCAATCTGACCCGCGCACTGGAACGTCTGTCCGAGACAATTTTGACCCTGAAAGACACGCTGAAAGGCCCTGTCTGGAAAAAGACCGCCGTGGTCGTCATGACCGAATTCGGGCGCACCGCCCGCGAGAATGGCACAGGCGGCACGGATCATGGCACGGGTGGTTTGATGATTACAGCAGGCGGCGCCGTGCGCGGCGGGCGCGTGTTGGGCCAATGGCCCGGATTGGACAGCGGTGCCCTTTATGAAGACCGTGACCTGATGCCGACCCGTGACGTCCGCGCCCATGCGGCTTGGGTGATGCGCGGCCTTATCGGTTTGGACAGATCCGTGTTGGAAAATTCGGTGTTTCCGGGTCTGGATTTGGGTGATGATCCGGGTTTGCTTTTGTAACGGTCTGAAACCCCTTGGCCTTAGGCGATACTCCGCCTAGGGTCTCGCCTATGACACAACAGCGTCCCCTTGGCCCGATCGTTGAAAACTGGACCCCGCCACCGGCCCCGACAGGTGTGCCGTTGCAGGGGGCGTTTGCATATCTTGAACCTTTGAACGCTGAAGCGCATGCAGCTTTGCTGTTTCGCGCTTTTGCAGGGCATGATGCGGTGTGGGATTATTTGCCCTACGGTCCGTTTTCTTCTGCCGCGCAATACCATCGTTGGGCACGGGAACACGCAGGGCAAAACGATCCGTTTTTCTACGCCATCCGAAATGACGCCAGCGGCACATGGGAAGGCGTGGCCAGCTTTTTGCGCGTTGATCCGACCGCCGGTTCTATTGAAATCGGTCACATCAACCTTAGCCCTGCGTTGCAGCAAACCCCTGCGGCCACGCAAGCTTTGTATTTGATGATGGATTGGGCTTTTGACGCGGGATACCGCCGTGTGGAATGGAAATGCAACGCTTTGAACCTGCCCTCACGCCGCGCAGGCCAGCGTCTGGGGTTCAGCTATGAGGGCGTGTTTCGCCAAGCCACCATCACCAAGGGCCGCAACCGCGACACCGCGTGGTTTGCCGTTATTGACGCTGAATGGCCCGCGCTGAAAGAAGCCTTTGCCGCGTGGTTGGCCCCGTCCAATTTTGATGCGTCCGGCCGGCAGATCGAAAGCCTTAGCGATCTGACACGACTGGTGCGGGTCGCAAGCGATCCCGCCCTGACATCCTAGCCCGCGCGTCTTAAATCGCCATCCGGTGCGTCAGACGTTCTTGAACAAGCCCCGCAAGAACTGCGGTCTCAGATGATGCGGATTGGCCCTGAGCACGCTTTTTGGCCAGTGCGACAGCCGCTTGTTCCAAACGCGGGTCTTGTGCACTGCGCGCCACACCGCTTAGGAATTGGGCCACATAATCCAATGTGCGTTCATCGTTATGTTCTTCCAAAACATCCGCTACATGGGCCATGTCATCGTGGAACGCGATAGGGTCGGGCGTGATTTCTTCTTTGGATACAGCGCGTGGACCGGTCGGTTGCCGTTCTGCCGGCAAGCATGCCAGTATCGTTTCCTGAAAGCCTGCCAATGACGTAATCGGTTTGGCCAGAAATCCGTCGGCCCCCGCCCCCAATGCTGCGGCTTCGCCAAAATCATCACCGGACGTCCCTAAAACAACTTCAGGGCGTGGAGATGCCTCTGCGAGATCTTTTATGAGGTCCACCCCGTTTCCGTCCGGCAGCCCAAGATCAATGATCGCAATCGTGGGCCGGTACACTTGCAAATGCCGCCGTGCTGCCCGCAGGCTATCGGCGCGCCGGATGCGTGCACCACTGCGCAAACACAACAGGCGCATCGCCTCGCAGGCAAAGCGACTGTCTTCAATCACAAGGACCGTAAGCCCCAACAGGGGACGATTTGCGGTTGGTGTCGGATAGTTTGGTGCGAAGGGGTCTGTCGTGTCCATGATGATATGCCTTTTGCCATATTCTACGACTCAGACGGTACGCAACCTTGCCTAACAGCGCGTTAACAGCCCCAAGAACCTTAAGGGGTGACGCTGCGGGGTGCGGCGCTGCGTCCCTTGCTCTTGTCGGTCTTGCCCTGCATACACCCACCCAACGCTACCTTTACCGGAGAACCCCAATGATCGGTCGTTTGAACCATGTCGCCATCGCCGTCCCGGATCTGGACGCTGCCGCAGACCAATACCGCAACGCTTTGGGTGCCACTGTTGGCGCACCACAAGACGAACCGGACCACGGCGTCACGGTCATCTTCATCGAATTGCCCAACACGAAAATCGAATTGCTATACCCCCTTGGTGACAACAGCCCCATCACGGCGTTTTTGGAAAAGAACCCGTCAGGCGGGATGCACCACGTCTGCTACGAGGTCGACGACATCATCGCGGCCCGTGACCATCTGAAAGAGACTGGCGCACGCGTGTTGGGCACAGGCGAGCCGAAGATCGGCGCCCACGGCAAGCCCGTCTTGTTCTTGCACCCCAAGGACTTCAACGGCTGCCTTGTTGAACTGGAACAGGTGTAAATTATGGGTGTGACCTCAGCCCTCGTATTGTTGGCCGTGATCTGGTGGATGACCTTCCTGATCGTGCTGCCGTTGCGTGTCAAAACCCAAGGCGACCTGGGCGAAGTTGAGCCCGGAACACACGCAGGCGCCCCTGAAGAACACAATCTGAAGAAAAAAGCCCTGATCACCACTGCCGTCGCCCTTGTGCTTTGGGTGGTGATCTCTGGCATCATTTTGTCAGGTGTCATTAGCGTGCGCGATTTCGATTGGTTCAATCGCGGTTAAGGACATTGCCCGTCAAATTGTGATACAAATGCGTGAAGGTCGCAGCCCCAAGGATCGGGATCACAAGATTGATCAACGGCAAGGACAACGGCATCGCCATCAACACGCCCGCCATCCAGATTTTGCCCCTGTGAAGCTTGCGCAATTCTTTTGCGCGAGCCCGCCCCACACGGCGCATCGCAGCCAATGTGAAATATTCACGGCCCAGCAAAAAGCCGTTTAGCCCCCAAAAGATAGCAAGTGGCAGAAACGGCACCCAAAACAGCAAAGCATACAAGATAAGCGCCAAAACATTGGCTCCGATCAATATGCCAAGAAAGTTCACCGTATCGCGCACAGCATCCCAAAACGGGACACGGGTTGCGGCCGGCAGATGCGGATAATGTACGTCTTCGACAGCTTGCGCGACATCCTCCAGGAACATCGAGGTTATCGCAGACGCGACCGGAATCATCAAAAAGATCGACAAAAAGACCATCACGAACACGCCACCCCAGCTTAGGACGTCCCCGATCCATTTCACTTCTCCGATGATCGGAAGCAAAAATGAATCCCCCGTTGCCCAGTCGATCCAAGTGACAAACAGCGCCGTTGTACCCACAAGCAACGCCAGTGCCAGCCCCACACCAAGCAGAAGAACACGGCGAAAGCGTGGGTCGCTGATTTGGCCAACGGCCGCAAAAAAGGCGTTAAAAATCATGAATTGACCCAAGTTGTGATCGCATCCAGATCAGGGCGCGGGCGCTCTGGTGGGGTCGTGGTTTCGGTGGCGATATGAATAAAGCCCGCGATACGTTCGTGATCGTCCAACCCCAAAGCGTCTGTCATGAACACACGGTCATGGCTGGGCCACCCGCTTAACCAATTTGCACCCCATCCAGCCGCCAGTGCCGCATTCAGCAGCGCCAGACACACACCACCGACAGCATAGGTTTGTTCCAACGCCGGGATTTTTGCAGATGGTTTTTGAACTTCAATCACGGCAACAGCCAAATGCCCTTGGTCAAATTGCGCACGCCCCTTTTGAATTTGCTCCGGATCTAACCCCAATGCTTCCCCACATGATTGCGCTGCTTGTGCCAAACGGGGCATCGCCCCCGCCTCCAGCACAATAAAACGCCATGGTTCCAGCTTTCCATGATCCGGAGACCGCGAAGCCGCAGTCAAAAGCTGGTTTACGGTGGCAGGGTCAGGCACAGGGGCTTGCAAGGTCTTGGCCGGACGCGACCGCCGCATCAAAAGGAAATCAAGGGCGGCGGGGTTTGGAACAGGCATATGTGGGGCTTTCAAATGGTATCGTCAGGTATGTTTGGTGCACGGGTGCGACTTTCAAGATCAGAACCCAAAGTCCCTGGCCATTTGGTCTATTTCAGATGCAATGAAAGCTTCGAACCTTGGGTTGGGCTGGCGTTTGCGAAATGAGGCCTCGTAGGGGTCCGGGGCAGAAACGGTGCTGTCGGACAAAGCTTCTAGGGTCGCATGCCCGCAAAATGGAACATAGACCTCGGAATATCCGCCTTCATGCACCAGCACCAGTTTTCCACCGCAGATGTTTTCAGCGAGAATTTTGGTGCGTAGGGTCAGTTCACGGAACGTCTCTGCGGTGGCAAGGGTCTGGGACAAAGGGTCAAGGACAGAGGCATCGAACCCGCAGGCGACAATGATAATGTCAGGTGCGAAATCCGTGATCGCAGGGCGCACAATACGGTCAAAGGCACGCAAATAGCCTTCGTGACCAGTACCTGCAGGGATGGGAATGTTGATATTGAAACCCTCGCCTGCGCCCGCACCACGATCCGTCACGGCGCCGCTGTCGATGGGGTAGTTGTTTTCCTGATGTATGCTGATGGCCAGAACGTCGTCACGATTGTAATAGATGGCCTCAGTGCCGTTGCCGTGATGCACGTCCCAGTCCAGCACGGCGACTTTGGATGCCATGCCCTTGGACTGTGCCGCCTCGATTGCGATGGCGATGTTGTTCAACAAACAAAACCCGTTTGGAAAATCAGGCAGACAATGGTGACCGGGCGGGCGGGACAAGGCGTAGGCGTTGTCCAAAGCCCCTGTCAAAACGGCGTCTATGGCAGCGACGGAAAGACCCGCAGACAAGGCGGCAATTTCATAGCCACCTGTCGCGAATGGCGTGCGTTGACCCAATTCGCCGCCACCTGCATCGGAGAGGGCTTTGAATGCGTCAAGATAAGAAGCCGGATGCACTCGCAGCAAATCGTCAGATGTCGCCATAGGTGCTGTTCGCACATCCAGATCTGCAGTCAAACCGGTGACGTCCATTAGGTTCTTTAAACGACGCTTGGTTTCGGGACTTTCCGGCAACCCACCCGCCGACAGTGGTTGAACCAACCCGCCAACAGGTTGCGTCATCGCATAGTTGCCACCTGTGTGCCAAAACGTCTTTTCATCCCAGAAAAAGCCAGTTGCCATGTGATCCTCCGCTTCCCCGGCAACCGTGACAAAACATGCAAAAAATGTCCAGCTTAGCCCAAAGCAGGTAGGCGGTGCGGGAACCCGCACCTTACCCCGGTGTTACCGGTCTTTTTGCCAAAACATCTTGGGGGGGGGGCAGAACGCATGGGCAAAGCCCCGGCAACGGACAGGCGCATAAACAATCTAGCCCAAAGCAGATGTAAGGTGCACCTTGGTGCACCACGCCGCAAGACAAAGAAGGTGGGCCAAGGCCCACCTTACGCGCGTCACACTGCGGGGCCGACCATCCCCACAATCTCATAGGTCTTTTTCAAAATCGGGGCCGTGATCTCACGCGCCTGGCTTGCACCCCGTGCCAGTATCCGATCGATCTCTGCGGGATCATCCATCAAACGCGCCATCTCGCCGGAAATAGGCGAAAGCTTGGCCACAGCCAAATCCGCCAAAAGCGGTTTGAACGTACCAAACTGTTGCCCCCCGACCTCGGACAAAACATCCTCAACAGAGCGTTCCGACAAGGCCGCAAAGATATTGACCAGATTACGTGCCTCGGGACGGCCTTCCAGCCCGTCGATATCAGAGGGCAGCCCGTCAGGATCCGTCTTGGCCTTACGAATTTTCTTTGAAATGACATCCACATCATCGGTCATGTTAATGCGTGATGCATCCGAAGGGTCGGATTTGGACATCTTTTTGGACCCATCACGCAGCGACATCACGCGTGTGGCCGCGCCTTCAATCACAGGCTCCGTCATTGGGAAGAAATCCACACCATAATCATGGTTAAACTTGGCAGCGATATCGCGTGTCAGTTCCAGATGCTGCTTTTGATCTTCACCAACAGGGACATGTGTGGCGTGATACACAAGAATATCGGCCGCCATCAAAGCGGGGTACCCAAACAAACCCAGCGATACGTTTTGCGCGTTTTTGCCAGCCTTGTCTTTGAACTGTGTCATACGCTGCATCCATCCCATGCGTGCGACACAGTTGAAAATCCACCCCAATTGCGCATGTTCAGGCACTTGGGACTGGTTGATCAAAATCGACTTTTCGGGGCTGATGCCGGATGCGATGAAACCTGCCGCCAATTCGCGGGTGTTGTGCAACAGATCCTTTGGGTCTTGCCAGACCGTGATCGCGTGCAGGTCCACCATGCAGTAAATCGACTGCGCCACCTCGTCTTGCATGGTGACAAACCGTTTGATCGCACCAAGGTAATTGCCAAGGGTCAAACCGCCCGACGGCTGGATGCCGGAAAAGACGCGCGGGGTGAATGTCGTTTCAGTCATGAAAACTATCCTAGATTCTGGCCTAAAGTTCTGGGCAAACCGTTTGCGCTGGCTTACCCATGCATGGATTGCCCGTCAACCGAAGGGCGTTTGGCAAACTGCGCTTAATCAAAGGACGCACGCATGCACCAAGATCACAATGCCCCTCCTGTCAATCCGCTACCGCCTGTTGTGTGGTTGCTGTTTGCGGGCATCGCTGTTCCAGAGCTGATCTTTTTGATGGCTGAAAATCGCATGATCGGCGGGGCGGACGCCATTGGGTGGCGCACAAATGCGTTTGGGAACTACGGGTTTTCCGGCATCGCCTTTGACTGGATGATCCGCAACAATCAGGCGCCTTTCGAATACGCCACGCGCGTTTTCACCTATCCCTTTTTGCATCAGGCCTTCACGTCTGCCATTTTCTCAGGCGTCATGTTGCTGGCGATGGGCAAGTTGGTGGGCGAAGCCATGGGACAGCTTGCGGTCGTTTTGATCTTTGTTCTTTCGGGGGTCTTCGGGGCCATTGTCTTTGGGTTGATCACGGATCAAGCTTGGCTGATCGGTGCCTTTCCATGTGTCTATGGCCTGATCGGCGGGTATAGCTTTTTGTTGTGGCAAAGGCTTGCGGGCACAGGCATGCAGCAATTGCAGGCCTTTCGCCTGATTGCATTTTTGATGGGCATCCAGCTGTTTTTTGGCATCTTTTTCGTCACCGGACTGGATTGGATCGCTGAACTGGCGGGCTTTGTCTGCGGCTTTGCGATTTCTGCCGTCGTTATGCCGGGCGGGTTGGCGCGCATTCGGGCGTTGTTGCAACGACGTTAAGACCGTTCAGCGTCGCACTGCGCCTTTGATCTCGGACAGCTTGAACGCCCCCAAAAGCTGACCCGCACCAAAAAAGCTTAGGATACCAACGGCGACCAACCCAAGAAGCGCACCATAGCGTGTCCCCGCCATCCCCAAAGCCGGGGTCAGTACGACATTGGCCATCCACAGACAGCCCCCCATGATCGCTGAAGCCGCCAAAATGCGCCAGATGCGTTTGTGAAACTGGGCGTCGAACCGCGCCACATCGCCCATGCGCCGCGCACCAATGGCCAACAAAGCCACCATAACCCATCCCGCCACTGTTGTTGCAATCGCAGGGGCGATCCAGCCGATGGTTGACGTAAGGCCCAGCGCAATCGCCGCGTTGACGACCATCGCCACCAAAGCAAAGCGGAACGGCGTTTTTGTGTCTTCGCGGGCAAAGTACAACGGTTGCAAAAACTTCTGCACCACAAACGCTGGCAGACCCAATCCGTAAATCGACACGGCCACGGCGATCGCCGCCGCGTCGTCGGCCCCCGTCGCCCCACGTGCAAACAACACCGTGACCAAGGGCAAAGGGATAACCATAAGCGCGACAGCAGACGGGATCGTCAGAGCCAACGATATTTCGGCAGCGCGTGAAAAAGCGTGACGCGCACCCGTTTCGTCCCCTGCCATCAAGCGGCGCGACAAGTCTGGCAACAGCACAATTCCGACAGCAATTCCCACGACCCCCAAAGGCAACTGATACAGACGGTCCGCTGCAAACAACCAGCTGACGGCTCCTTCAAACTGGCTGGCGGCCAATTGCCCCACAACCAGATTGATCTGCATAACACCCGACGCCAAAGCCGCAGGAATGGCCACCAAGACCATCTTTTTCATATCCGGCGTCCAGCGTGGACGACCCAGACGCAAAGCAAATCCCGCCCGTGCGGCGGCAAACCACGTCAACCCAAGCTGGGCCACGCCCGCAAGCGGAATGGTCCAGATCAACCACATGATGACGTCACCACCAGAATAGTGGCCCGCAATCATGGCTATGATCACAAAGATATTCAGCAGCACAGGGGCCGCAGCAGCGACCGCGAAACGCCCTGTGGCATTCAAAATGCCTGAAAACAAAGCCGATAGGGACATAAAGAAGATATAGGGAAACACGATCTTGCCAAAGCCCACCGTCAGATCGAACCGCGCGTCTTCGGCAAAGCCTCCGGCCGTCGCCCACACCAAAGCTGGCATGAACACCATCGCCAAAGCCGTCAGGATCAGCACCACAAACGCCAGCCCGTTCAAAGCATCGCGGGCAAACTTTGCAGCCTCGGCATCCGCTTCCAGCTTTTTGGAGAACATCGGCACAAACGCCGCGTTGAACGCCCCCTCTGCAAAGAAACGCCGGAACATGTTCGGCAACCGAAAGGCCGCCACAAAGGCATCCATCATTGGCCCGGGTCCGATCAGCGACAGGATCAAAATCTCGCGGACGAAACCCAAAATACGCGACATCAGCGTCCAGAATCCAACCGTTAAAAAGCCAGACATCAATCGGATGGGTTTCAAGTCGCGGCCTTTCGCAGATGCATTACACCTTGGGGTAAAGGGTTGGCCGCAGTGTGACAAGTGCCTGCCCACTTGCTCTTGTTCGGGCACTGGCGTAGCAGCTTTTCCATCTTGTTAAGGAATTTGCCCATGGCCGAGGTCCAAAACCGCTTTGTTATTCTGTCTGCAGCACGGTCTGGCAGCACAGCTTTTACAACGACGTTGGGCGCACATCCCAAGGTTTATTGCCACGGCTCCCCCTTTTTCAGCTCGCCCCGATGGAAATCAGCACTGCACAAAGAAGCAGAAGACGTCGTTGATTTGGGCAAACGCGAAACAGATCCCGTTGGACTGGTTTACGATATTTTGAACTTCACCCCCGGCCCGCCCAACGTGGGGTGCAAGCTGTGGCACAACGCAGACAAAGGCCCCACAGCCGCGATCGAAACCTTGGCCGCTGACGAGACCATCAAAAAGGTTATTCTGAACCGCGAAAACCTGTTGGCCGCCCATTCTTCAGGCGTGGTCATGCAAATGCGCCGTCAACAGCCAGAGCTGTTTGAAGATCCGGAGGCAAAACCTAAACTGACTTTCGACAAAGTCGCATTTTTGCGGTTTGCCAATCGCAGGATGCAGTGGTTTGAAGATTACAGAACCATGTCCAAAGGGGACGTTATCGAAATCCCCTACATCAACTTGATGACAGACGGCATCGACGCGATGCGCCCATTTTTGAAATTGCACCCTTACCGCCTGCGCCAACGCACCAAAAAGGTTGGATCGGGCGACATCATCGGGCGGTATGATGCGGAGTATCACCCCGAAATCCGCGCAGCCCTTGACGAACTTGGGCGGCCCGAATGGGAACGTGAAGACCACCGCACAGACTAATTCAATGCACGGCGTCTAATCTGATGGAACCGCCCATCTGTTGCTTGTCCCATCAACGTAAGTGCGTCGATCTGCACGGGCATCGCCATGCCAGTCAGTGCCTTCTCTAAAATGGCCGAGGCTTGGGCCGCTGTCGGTTTGTCCAACCGGTCCGTTAACGTCATATGAAAGCGGAACGCATCCAGCACATGCGGATACCCCCATGTGTCCAGATAGCCGCGTTGCTGTGGCGTCAAACGGTGCGGGGCGCGGCGTTCAATTTCTGCGGCGCTGAGGGGCGCGCGAAAGACGTCTAGGTCTTGCACAACCTGCGCCGCAAGCCCTTGCAACAGATTGATATCGCCCTTTGGCACAAGCGCCAGAAACCGCCCCAACCTGGCCAGATGCAACTGCGGCAAAGGGGCGATTTGGACGGTGCTGCACAACGCGTCCAACCCCGCCTCCAAGTCTTGTTGCCCCATGCCTTCAGCCAGCCTAAACGGTGCTTTTATGGTGCCATGAAACCCGTATTTGTGCGGGTTCTGTGTGATTTCCGCGACATCAAGACCATCTGTCGCGAAACGCGGCATCTTTGCCCCTGACGCACTGTCCCATCCAAGCCACCGGGCCGCGAAACGCGCCAGATCACTGTCAGTCGGACAGGTATAAAAGACGGCATAGCGTTCAAACATCGCGTCAATATCCCATCGCTGCGCCGTCTTTGCGCGGGTCCGATCCCCCCGTCAAAACGCCCTGTTCCCAATCGATCCAAATGGCTTGCGACCCGCCGATAGGGCGCTCTGGCGCTTTCAGCCGGTGGCCACGCGCCGTCAGCGCATCCTGAATGTCCTGTGGCACTGTGCCTTCGATTTCAACGGCGTCGTCGTCGGGATCAACCATTGTGCGCGGCGCGTCCATCGCCTCTTGGATGTCCATGCCGTAGTCCAGCATGCGCGTCAGAAACTGCATATGCCCAAAGGCTTGATAATGCCCGCCCATCACCCCGAAGGGCATCACGGCGCGGCCTTTCTGTGTCAGCATGCCCGGTATGATAGTGTGCAAAGGACGCTTGCCACCTGCGATACAATTGGGGTGGCCCGGTTCCAGCGAAAACCCGTGGCCGCGGTTTTGCAGAACGACACCGGATTTAGGTGCTACAAGACCTGACCCCCAGCCCATGTACAGGGTGTTTATGAAGGAACAGGCGTTACGGTCTTTGTCGACCACGCTCAGATAAACCGTATCGCGGTGGCGGGTCAGGGGAATATCGGCGGGGGGTTCTTGGGCGCGGGTCATGTCGATCGCATCCACCAAGCGCTGCGCGTAGTCTTCGGACAAGATGTCTTCCACAGGCACATCCGCAAACGCAGGATCCGCAACATAGAGATTTCGGGCGCGGTACGCCAAACGGCACGCTTCCAATTCAAGATGCAACCGGTCTGTGGTCAATGGCCCGTCAACCACATCCAGCTTCGACATCATGTTCAGCAACAACAGGGCGATGACCCCTTGCCCGTTGGGTGGACATTCATGCACGGTATAGCCGCGAAAGTCTGTTGTGATCGGCGTGACGTATTCGCCTTTGGTGGCTGCAAAATCCTGCAGGCTGTGCAACCCGCCTTTGGAACGCAGGTAGTCCACCATGTCTTGTGCAATCTCGCCTTCGTAGAACGCATCGCGGCCATGGGTGGAGATGGCCTCAAGCGTGTCGGCCAGTTCCTTTTGAAAATGCATCTCCCCCACTTTAGGCGGCTTGCCACCTGGCAAGAAAATACGCGCTGCGTTTTCATCTGTCCGCAACAACGGCGTACAGGCCTCGAAGTCGGATGCGACGCGCGACGACAACGGGTATCCATGGCGTGCGTAGTTGATGGCCGGGGCCAGCACATCGGCCAACGGCATGCGCCCGTGATCCGCATGCAACCGCGTCCAGCCGTCAATAGCCCCCGGAACGGTCACGGCATGGGGTGACATGCGCGAAAATTCGGTGATGCCTTGATCGCGGTAATAGGCGATGTCTGCCGCTGCAGGGGCGCGTCCCGATCCGTTGAACCCGATGACTTTGTCACGGCCTTCCGGGGCATAAAGGCAAAAGCAATCCCCGCCGATGCCTGTTGATCCGGGTTCCGTCACACATTGCACAGCAACCGCAGCAATGGCCCCGTCCATCGCATTGCCGCCAGCCTTCAGCATATCCAGCGCGGCCTGACTGGCCAACGGATGGGACGTTGCGGCCATGCCGTGGGGGGCGTGAACAGGTGAACGGCCAGGAAGTTCCAGATTGCGCATGACGCCCCCTTTTTTGCAGTGTGATGGCCCCACGATGGCGACTGTGCAGAAGGGATGCAAGGCGTACCGCCCTTGCCCTTGGCCCGTGCCGCGGGTTAGGTGCACACCGCATGGGCCTGCGCGGTGCATAGCCAACAGGGATGTTAACACATGGACGATACAGTCATTGCCACGATCACAGCCTCAGCAGGCCGCCGTTTGCTGGGTATCTTGTCTATGGGCACTTTGGGGGTTCTGGTCATCACAATTTGCTTTTTGGCCCCACCGGCGCCGGGACTTATCGTATTTCTTCTGGCTGTCGGCGCCGCATCCCTGTGGGCCGCTGAAAATATGCGGCGCGCAACGACGTTGACGATCGAGCTTACGGAAGAAGGGTTGCGCGACAGCTCTGGTGAAGTGTTGGCGCGGCTGGACGATATCGCCGGTATTGATCGCGGCGTCTTTGCCTTCAAACCGTCCAACGGCTTTTTGCTTAGCACCAAAACGCCGGCCACCCGTGTGTGGCGGCCCGGGCTTTGGTGGCGCTTTGGCAAACGCGTGGGTGTGGGTGGCATGACACCAGCGGGTGAAACAAAGTTCATTGCCGATTACATTGCGACCCATGTGGCCCAACGCGACGGTTAACTGCCGCTGCTGGGATCCCACAAGACCTGCGGTGCGTATCGGGGGCGAGTGAACACGAAATTCACAATCTCATGGTCAGACAAGCCCGTGTCGAAGGGCGGGTTATACTTGACCCATGTCTCAACCAGCATGACCCGTTCATTGTGCTTCATGATCGGCAAGCGGTCGCCCAGTTTCTTGACCGCAGTGTTGCCCAGCTCGGACACCCAGCCGCGTTTCTTCGACCAGTCGCGTTTGTAGATATCGTTATTGGCGTCGTATTTGACGCTGGTGATACGAATGGCAGTGTTCGATTCCTCGGCCGCCGTCAAATAGGTCAGCAGATCCTGCGCCCCGTTCATATAGGCCGAGTCCAGATAGGCTGTTTCCCTCGAGATCATGTCACCGATTGTAAACGCGGCCCGCAGATTGACCGTGTGCTGGCGGTAGGCGTGAAAAATGGAGAACATCGTTAGATAAGCCCAGAACAGGGCGGGCAGAATAATCACCGTTTCCACCGCGATACTGGCGTCTTCGTCGCGCCCGAAGCGGGCGGCATAGTACTGCATCTTTTGTTTCAGGTTCATTTTGCGCATTACCTTGGCTCCTGCACAAAGGCGGATATAGAGACCATTTTAGAGCGGCCCGATCCGTCTTTGGTGAAGGCGTAACCCAGACCCGTGCTTGGGAATACCGGTTTGAACATATAACATGCACGTACCAACATCATTTCATTGTCCTGCCCCAGACTGAACACCGTGGGCGGTTCAATCGGCTGGGACACATCCACGCAATCAGACGGCATACCAATGCCACCGAAGTTGCGGATGTTCACTGGCGTTAGCGACAGGCGCAACGCCGATTCACAATCGGGCAAATTCCCCGCCATGTCGCAAATCGAATTCTTGAGATCGTTGTGCGTAAACTGCACCCCGGTTCCCAAACGCACGTTGCGCACAGTCATGTCGACGCCCCGGTCCAAGAACACTTGGCGCATGGAATAGATGCCAAGTTCGATGGATGTCAGGAACAGGGTGAAGATCAAAGGCACCGCAAGGGCAAATTCAATCACCAGCTGTCCGTCTTCATCACGCCCGAACCGGCGCAGGAACTGTTTCGTTTTGCGTATCATTGGGTCAACCTCAACTGGTTGATTTGGCTTGCAATTGATTTGAAGGCCTCTGAGATTTCCACACCTTCCACCCGGAAGAAGTGGGCAGGCGAAGAGGCACAGTTTTGCATGACACCGGCGCTGTAGTCGCTGACTTCAAAACCGATAGACCAGATCACGATACCTTGCGCTTTGGCGGCGTCGCAAATGCTGTCCAACATGGTATCAGCTTGGCTAGACGTGTATTTGATATAGCGCCAGTCGTCGTAGTTCCAGCTGCGGACACCTGCATAAGACAGATAGGTTTCAATTGGCCAAAGTTCCCAGTGGCGATAGTGGCTTTCGGTGGCATAATACCACGGCCGGATGCGCCACGTATCCACGTTCTGGCCATCCGTCATCAGAATGACAGTTTTCAGAGTGTCAGGATCATCGTAGTTCGCAGGGCGTCCTGCAAAGATGCCATCGACCTGATTGCTGAGCGACAATGCTTGCGTCACCGGGCGGAAGGACGGATCAAGCAATGTGACCCCCCATTTCATACCAAGGTGAATAGCTGTGTTCGCACGATACGTCAGGCTATTGATGTTCGACTTCAATGCATTTGCATCTTGCGACATGGGCACGATTTTCTCGTATTCCTGTTTCGGACACCCAGGGTTCTTGATCTTTGTGTTCCAACCGTACCAGTTGCTGCTCATCTCAAAGTGCTGCATCTGTTCGTACTGCTTGGACATGCTAATGGTTGTGCTGTTGAAATCGACAGGCTCGAAGTCAACGCAGAAAGAATAGGGATGCCGTTCGGTCGCGTTCAATTCTTCAAAGATCGCCTCACCTGCGTTCACTTGCGCCGTGTACGGCACCAAGGACACAGAAATCAGATCTTCGGTCTCTTCCCGCAGAACTTCGTCCACAAATGTCTTCGACGCTGTGCGCAGGTTAGACATTTTGTTATTGTACCGCATGGACCCCGAGATATCGAGAACCATGGAAATCTCGACGTTGGATATCCGTTCTTCGGCTTTGCTGCGTGCAGGCGCGTTGAGTTCGGGAACCCCCATCAAACGCATAAACTGCGTCGGCGTCGGGCTGTTTGCCGTGGCCAGAACCGTGCGATAATTCAGACCTTCGTCAACGGTAACGCTGCTGAGGTAATCCGCCATGCCGGCTTTGTCGAAGTAGTCATTCACAACAGCTTCGGGGTCCAGTGTCTGATCAATATCAGCCGCCGCCAGAACCGCGCGATCAATTGTTGCTTGTAGCTTGGCGCGTTCCATTTCGTTGCGCATGATGTCAACGCCAATGCCACCCACCAAAAGCATCATCATCAGGATCATAAGGCCGAACATCGTCATGACGCCGTCCTCGTTACGCGAGAAATGCCGCGCGAACTGCATGGCATCCACCAGGCTTAATTTGGGCTTTTCAACGCGGCCCAATGTATTCGTATGCGCACCTAGATCAGACATGGTCGACCTTCCTAAAACTTCTGCTCCACAAGGGCGAAATACCCTTTGCGGCGACAGCGTTTGTGCATCGCAAATGTGTTTGAAATCAGGCAACACAGGGAAGAGTGTGTGAAGAATTCGCTGATTCAAGGACAATCACAGCCCCTCGGCAGCATTGTTAACCAAATAATAACCTTTTCCGCATTGCGACGCCAACCTGCGCCAACACCCGATTTTCAGCTGCAAAACCCAACTGCCCAAGTCTACGACAGGCAATTGTTCTGCCAAATCCCGGTTTTACGCCGCAACTATTTTTTATAAAAAGCACAAAAAAGTCGCACATGTTAACCTAGTCGTCATAGGCTGCGTGCACAGATCAACCCAACCATGAGTCGTTCTGTCGGGAAAAGGAGACCTCGAATGAGTGCACCCAATGAGCCTAGCTTTCGTGAAAGTGTGGATATGATGTTCAATCGCGCGGTGGCGTTGATGGACTTGCCGCCAGGCTTGGAAGAAAAAATCAGGGTGTGCAACGCCACCTATACCGTACGTTTTGGCGTGCGGTTGCGCGGCCAAATCCAGACCTTCACAGGGTATCGTTCTGTGCATTCCGAACATATGGAACCGGTCAAAGGCGGCATTCGCTTTTCTTTGGGTGTCAATCAGGACGAAGTGGAAGCTCTCGCGGCCTTGATGACGTACAAATGTGCGTTGGTCGAAGCGCCGTTTGGCGGATCAAAAGGCGGTTTGTGCATCGATCCGCGCCAATACGACGAACACGAATTGGAACAGATCACACGACGGTTCGCCTATGAGCTGATCAAACGCGATCTTATCAACCCGTCCCAAAACGTGCCCGCCCCCGATATGGGAACCGGCGAACGCGAAATGGCGTGGATGGTGGATCAATACGCACGAATGAACACCACCGACATCAATGCAAAGGCCTGTGTCACAGGCAAACCGTTGAATGCGGGCGGCATTGCCGGCCGTGTCGAAGCCACAGGCCGCGGGGTGCAATATGCCTTGCGCGAATTTTTCCGTGACACAGAAGGTGTGAAAAAAGCTGGCCTGACAGGCACGCTTGACGGCAAACGTGTTGTCGTTCAGGGCCTCGGCAATGTGGGCTACCACGCGGCCAAGTTTCTGGCGGCTGAAGATGGATGCAAGGTTGTGGGCATCATCGAACGTGATGGTGCTTTGGTTGAGACGAAAGGGTTGGATGTCGATGCAATCCAACACTGGATCAGCACGCATGGCGGTATTGCAGGTTATCCTGATGCAACCTTCGTGGAAAATGGCGCCAAAGTTCTGGAAGAAGAATGCGAAATTCTGATCCCGGCAGCCTTGGAAGGTGTGATCAACCTAAGCAATGCGGCAAATATCAAAGCACCGCTGATCATCGAGGCGGCAAACGGACCTGTGACAGCCGGCGCGGATGCAATCTTGCGTGACAAAGGCACGGTTATCATCCCAGACATGTATGCCAATGCCGGCGGTGTGACCGTATCTTACTTCGAATGGGTCAAGAACCTGAGCCACATTCGTTTTGGCCGTATGCAGCGTCGTCAGGAAGAAGGACGGCACCAGTTGGTTGTTGATGAACTGGAGCGTCTAAGCTCGGACAGCGGGATTGGTTGGAAATTGTCACCCGACTTCAAAGATCGCTATCTGCGCGGTGCGGATGAATTGGAACTGGTACGATCCGGTCTCGATGACACGATGCGCATTGCCTACCAGTCCATGATGAATGTCTGGCACACGCGCGATGATGTGCAGGATCTGCGTACAGCAGCCTATCTGGTGTCCATCGACAAGGTCGCCAGCAGCTACAAAGCTAAAGGGCTTTAACACCCCATCCCGAAGCCGCGAAACCAAGTGGCTTCGGGAACCATCAAAAATTGCGCCCGCTGGAAATCAGCGTTCGGGACCAATCTTGCGGTCAGCGTCAACGCCAGCTTGGCGCCACAGCGTTTGGATGAACGCCAGCAATTTCTGACATGATGTCCGTCACTGGCAATCCAGTGGCTGCCATGACAGCCGCGCGGTAGGGTGGCAAATTTGTACATTCAAATAAGATGTGACGATGTGCCGGGGTTTGATGTTTTTGCACCAAGTCAACCAGTTCGGCCTGCGCCTGCCCCGCATCTAATCCTGACGTGTTGCCTTCAATGACGGCACGCAAATGGTGTTCGGGCGGCAACCCCACAATGGATGTCTGGAATGCGGACTGCTCCCCCAAATGCACTGCAGTCAATTTTGCCGCATCAAAGGTCACGATCATAAGTTGGTCCGGCGTAAAGTGCGCGACCAACCGATCCAAAGCCCCCAACGCCGAACATATCAAAACCTGCGATGTCAGTGATTGCAAATGAGACTGCCAATACGACAAAAATCCGCACGATGTGACGACGATTGCGCCCCGCGCCTGACGCAGCGCATCTTCAAAAGGGGCAATATCAATCAAATCAGGACGATCGCTGACCACGTTCTGCACTGTCGCAGAGGGCACCCGGATCACTTCCATCGGCAACGCATAGCTTTGGGCGCACCCGACATCCCCCGCAATACGCGGAAAATGTGTGTCCAGTTGCAAGACAGTGACCGCAGGTGGCATGTCTACTGGATGTTGTTGGGCAACCACGTGGCAAGCCCCGGCCAAATCACCAGAATAACCACCATCAGCAGCATCAATGCGACCATGGGCAAAGCGACCTTCGAGATATATCCAATCTCGTGTTTTGTCATGCCTTGCAGCACAAACAGGTTGAACCCGATGGGCGGTGTGACCTGCGCCATCTCAACCACGACCACGATGAAAATCCCAAACCAGATCACGTCGATGCCCGCCTGACGGATCATCGGCTCAACAATCGCCATGGTCAGAACCACCGATGAAATCCCGTCCAGAAACATCCCCAAGATGATGTAGAACACAGTCAAGGCAGCGATCAGCGTGATGGGCGAAAGCTGCATCTGGTCGATCCATGCGGCCAATGCACGCGGCAATCCGGTGAAACCCATCGACAACGACAAGAACGCCGCCCCCATCAAGATCAAAGCGATCATGGCCGAGGTGCGCGTGGCCCCCATCAGACTTTCAAAGAAGGCCGATGCGGTTAACGATCGTTGGAACGCCGCCAATGTCAACGCACCGATGACACCCACTGCCGCTGCTTCCGTTGCGGTGGCCCAACCGAAGTACATCGAGCCGATGACCGCAAAGACCAAACACAACACAGGGATCAAAAACCGGCTTTCTGCAAGCATTGTGCCAAAATTCATGGCCGGTTCGGGTGCGGGACGTTGATCCGGTTTGATGAAGTGCCAGAACACAATGTAGCTCATGAACAACGTCGCCAGCACGAGGCCCGGAATGATGCCCGCCATAAACAACTTAATGATGCTTTCGTTGATCGACACGCCGTAGACGATCAAGGTAAGCGACGGGGGGATCATCAGACCAAGCGTGGCTGCCCCCGCCAAAGTACCTACGATCATGTATTCGGGGTATCCGCGTTTGCGCAGCTCGGGGATCGACATTTTGCCGACCGTGGTCAGGGTCGCCGCGGATGATCCCGAAACGGCCGCAAATATGGTGCAACCCGCGATATTGGTATGCAGCAATCCACCCGGCAGCCAGCGCATCCACGGGGCAAGGCCGCGGAACATGTCTTGCGATAATCGGGTACGATACAAGATTTCACCCATCCAGATAAACAATGGCAAAGCCGTTAACGTCCAACTGCTGGAGCTGGTCCAGATGGTGGTGATCATCGCATCGCCTGCGGGGCGCACAGTGAACAATTCCATCCCGACCCAAGCCACCCCCATCAGGGCAAGGCCGATCCAGATAGACGACCCAAGCAGGGTAAACAGGACGAAAAGGAAGACAATAGTTGCGTAGGCTTCGGTCATTCGACGGCCTCCGATTTGATCGGGTTGGTGCCGGTGACCAGCAAACGATAAAGCGTGTCCCAAAGGGCAATCGCCAACAAAACGGTACCGATGGACATGGCCAGTTGCGGGATCCAGACGGGGGTGTAGACCAGCTTGTCACCCGCGTCTGCGATGCCTGCGAAATCAAGACGGAACAGCGCCACAACCCATTCCGGGATCTGGTCTTGGCCTTGCGTGCGGTCATTCAACATCTCGGAAAATCCGTTGGCCTTGATCGCGTAGCGCGAAAAATAGGTGGCGATTACAGCAGCGGCAAACACCGCAAAGATATCAAGCCATTTCTTCGTGAAATTCGTGGCATTCAAAAGGATCGACACACGAATATGCGCCCCCCGCGTCATCGCGTGGCACAGCGCGAAAAAAGATGTGGCGGCCATGGCGTAGCCTGCAAATTCAGTGGTGCCTGGCAACGCGAACCCCACCCAACGCGAGATCATCTGCGCCACGATCAGCCCCAGAATGGTACACATGAAACACGCCGAAATGATGCCAGAGGCAAGGTAGACGCCGTCCAACACTTTCCACAGCGGCCGCAACGGGCGTTCCAAACGTGCCCCCAGCACAAAGCAAACCAAACCCAAGACGCTTGGCAGCACAAAAAGCCACGCCCACAGTGGCAAGCCCATCACGGGCGACCAATCGCGCATCACGCATATCCTTTTGGGAAAAGAGAAAGGCCAGCCCCGAAAGGTTGGCCCTGAAGACGCTTAGTTGTTGTAGGCGTCGAGAATTTTCTGACCGTCTGCGCCAGCTGTTTCCAGCCACTCAGCCGTCATTTTCTCACCGATGGCTTTCAGCTCTGCCAGAAACTCTGGGCCTGCATCTTCCACGGACATGCCGTTTTTGGCCAGTTCTTCGAAGTAGAAGTTTGCCAGTTCTTCGGACTTGGCAGCACAGGATGCGCCGGTTTCATCCGCCGCTTTCTGGATGCCCGCCTTGGTGTCGTCGTCCAGTGCGTCCCACGCTTGCGCGTTCACCATCACGTAGTTGCGTGGCAACCATGCATTGACCTTGTAGTAGTGGCTGAGGTGTTCCCAGACCTTGCGGTCATAACCGGTAGAACCGGATGAAATGAACGCCGACGCCACGCCTGTTGCCAGCGCTTGCGACAGTTCGGCCGCTTCGATCTGAACAGGGATCATGCCCAGTTCTTCCGCAAACGTCGCTGTGGCTGAGTTATAGGAACGGAACTTGATGCCTTGGGTGTCAGCAGAAGACGCGACTTCTTTGTTGAAGTAAAAGCCCTGGCCCGGCCATGGGCACGTGTAAAGTGCGACAAGGTTCAGGTCCGCAAGCTGCGCATTGACCACATCTTTGGCCGCGGCCCACATTTTTGCGTTGTCGGCATATGTAGTCGCCACAAATGGCAGGTTGTCCCAGCCCAAAAGCGGGGCCTCATTGGCGTGCGCGGACATAAAGCGTTCACCGATTGGCACCTGACCCGTCTGAACGGCGCGTTTGATGTCGCCGCCACCAAACAATGATCCACCCGGATGCACAGTGATGTCGATGGCACCACCCGTGTATTCGCGCACGCGGTCCGCAAACATCACACCCTGCTCAGAGTGGAAGTTGGTGGCCGAATAGGCCATCGGCATGTCCCATTTCTGGGCATGACCGTCCGCAAACACCGTTGTGGCAGCAAGCGCGCCAGCGATGGCTGTGCTGGCGATTTTTGTGAATGAAGTCATTGGTCTCTCCCTGAAGCAGGGTCTAGCGCCCCACGTATTTTTTTGGATCAAATGGCGACATGTCCATATTGGGGCTCCGCCCGTCGATCATGTCAGCGATGATCCGACCCGTTTTCGGACCACCTGTCAACCCGACATGCTGATGCCCGAATGCGGAGTAGCTTTTGCCTTGCGCATCGTTGGCCCCGATCAGCGGCAGGCTGTCAGCAGGTGCAGGACGGTGCCCCATCCATTCCACAACCCGGTCGTAGGTGACATTTGGCAACACCGCCTCAACCTGACGACGCAGCAATTCAAACGGCGCACGGCTTGGGGCGGCATCCAGTCCTCCGAATTCGATCACACCCGCAGCACGGATGCGCCCGTCCATCGGCGTTACGACAAATTTTCCGGATGCCACCATCATCGGGTTCTTTGGCATCGACGACGGGTTCACCAATTCAATATGATATCCGCGTTCGCTTTCAAACGGCACCTTCACCCCAAGCTTGTGCGCAATGGCCTTTGACCAAGGCCCCATCGCAAACACGATACGGTCGGCCTGCAGTGTGCCATTGTCGGTGTGCAAAGCCCTGACGCCCCCGTCTGCCACATCTATGTCGTGGATTGCCGTGATCGCCAGCTGCCCGCCCTGATCCACAAAATGATCTGCCAACGCTTTTACGTAAGCACCCGGATCACTGATGCGCCCATGATCGTGGCACCGCACAACTTTGGCAAAGGCATTTCCATATGCCGGATCATCGGCCAAATAATCTTCGCCAGACACAACATCATATGACAGTCCGACCTCGCGTCGTTTCAGCCATCCATAGGCATCTGCCGCGAAAGCCGCCGGCGTGGCGTACCCGAAGCAATAATTTTCGCGTGTGATGAATTTTGCGGCAGGTGTATCTTTGGCCAGCGCTTCATGTTGCGTCACAGTATCGTGCAGCAGCCCCGCCATGGACTTGGCATATAGCGTGACATGCGCGTCGTTGGCATGGCGCAGGTACCGCTGCAAAAATGGCAAAAGACGCGGCAGGTAGGACCACTTCAGGAACAAAGGCGCGTTGGGGTTAAACAGCATCCCCGGAGCACGCCGCAGCAAACCCGGAGTTGTAACCGGAATAACAGAGCCAGCAGCCAGAACGCCCGCATTCCCGTGGCTGGTGCCTTTTCCCGGCCCCTCGCGGTCCACAAGCGTCACCGAATGTCCGGCGCGTTGCAACCAAATGGCCGTCGACACCCCGACAATACCTGCCCCTGCCACGATAACGTCCATGATGCCGTTCCTTGCCCAAGTCCCAAATCGCCTTAAGGCATAGCGGCAAAGCAAAGGCCGCTTCAACGTCTTTGTCAAAGCGGCCTTGATGCAGTTTTGATGTTTTACGCGCCTTGCAACTGCGCCTTGATTGCATCAGCTGCCGCGAAGGCCAGCGCAGACAAGGTCAGTGTGGGGTTCGCCGTTGTGATCGTCGGGAATACGCCATCGCCCACCAAGAACAGGTTAGAGTGGTCCCACGACCGGCTGGTTTTATCAACGACCGACGTCGCGGCAGCGTCCCCCATGCAATAGGTGCCAACAAGATGCCCCGCCCCGTAGTACTGGAACCCCAGAGGTACAGGTTGCGGCACACTGTTTGCGTCCCGTGCGCAGACCTTCGGATCCATCAGCTCGGGCGGCAGCGTGCCAAACACATCCGGGTCCGGGTTTTCAAACCAGTTGGGATTGTCGACCATCGCCCCCCCTTTGCCCGCCACCTGCTGCGCGTTGCGCGTGTAGTTCGTAACCCCCATTTTGGCATAGACCTGTCGGCTGAATATCTCGGCATAGGCAAAGCCACGCCGCGTGTATTCAGACAGTTGGTAGTCGATGATCGGGCGCGGCACACCCAGCCCGTCCGTGATCCCAAGACTGCGGTCGATGCGCACACGGCTGTCAGGATCGGGCGATTGTTCCACCAAAAACCCCATGCGCCATTGCCGTGTGAAGGCGTCGTTCAACCTGTTCACCAGGTCCGTGCCAAACAGCGTTTGCGCCGCACCACCCGGTCCTTGGTTGTTCAGGCCAGACATATTGGTGCCGCTGATAAAGTCATTCGTGGTTGTCCACGGATCACCGTTCGAAAAGTTCCAACCTTCGTTGCCAATTTCGACCCGCCACGCAGCACGGTCAGACCTGTATGGGCCATCCCGCAAGGATTCGATGCCCGCCGTCGTCAGCGGCCCCCGGAACCCGTAGATTTGCTGGTTCATCAAAGACCACGAAAGATACAGCGGATGGTCCATCAGATTGCGCCCCACCTGATCGGAGGAATTCGCAACCGTCCCGCTGCCATCGCCCAGATCGGACAGCAAAAGCAGTTTCGGCGTTTCAATCGCATGGGCGGCGATGACGTAAATCTTGGCCGTCACCGTCACCGGATCGCTTTGCGTCAGCACGCCGTTTTCGGTCTTCCATGTGGTGTATTCCACCCCCGTCACCGGCGCGCCGTAGCTTTGTGCGATGACCCGTTTGACCACGGATTGCGCCAGCACAGTGACGTTGCCTGTGCTTTGCGCGTTGCTCATGGTGACGGTCGCGTCGTATTTCGCCTGAATGGGACAGATGGGGATGCAGTTTGTGTTGCCTGCACACACTCGGCGCTGTGCATAGGGTTGCGAATTGCGTCCCGCGGGGGTCGGCGTCACAATGATCGACTGATCGCCAAACCCAAAGTAACCATCGGTTCCGTTTACAAAATCACCCACGGTTTGATCCACCACCGACAGGGGCAACTCGGGCATGGGGTATTCGTAGCCTTCCGGATACTCCAACCCGATGCTGGCCAGATCGGTTTCTTGCACGCTGGTGGTGGCAGAAACCCCGATCTCGGCCTCGGCCCGCGCATAGAGGGGCAGCATTTCAGTGTCTTGAATGGGCCAGTTCTTCAAAGGGTAATCAGGATTTCCGGCGCCATAAACATCCTTCATGCGAAAGTCGTTTTTCAAAAACCGCAAGCTGGTGCCAAGCCAATGCCACGTGGTGCCGCCCGCGACACGTTCATAGGTGCTTAGGAAGGGTTGCGGTCCCTTTTGCAGCAGATACGAGACGTCAGGATCAAAGATAAACCCGTCGTCATTGCCCAGTGTTTGTTGCCACCCCGCCGAGACGTTTGAGGAAAACGTATCAGAGACGGTGGCACGGGGCGTCGGCTCTGCGCTTGGGTCGGAAAACAAGGCAGGCGGATAGGGCGATTCCGGCGTTTTGACGGAATTTTTGTAAAATGTGCTCATGTATTCCTGACGCTCGGTCGGGGGCGTTTCCGGGCCCGATTCAAGCACCAGAATTTTGGTGTTTTGCAACTGCGCCAATTCTTTGGCCACGATCGAACCGGACACGCCGGCGCCGACGATGATGATGTCAAAATCTGTATCAGACATTAGCTTGTCCCCCCTGTCGCATCTGGATTGCCTGTGGTCAGCGCAAGGCTGGCAGCGGGGTCTTTGGCCCAATACCCGAAGGTGAAGGGGCTGTTGCCCATCGCGTGGCTTTGCATGACCTGCCATGACAGTCCGCGAATGTAGGACTGTTCAGACACCACTTCTTGTTGGGTTGTGTCTTCGGGATTGTACCACGACCCCAAATACCAAAGCTTGTTGATCGACATGGCCAAACGCACCATTTCAGCCGAAATGGCAACGGTTTCTGACCCACCTTTCATCGTTTCCGCCCAGGCGTCGCCGCCCGTGGCACCGGTACCTGTTACAACGGCAAATGTGTCCAAAAGGACTGTGAAATTGGTAGGCTCCTTGGCCATAATGTAGTCGAAATAGACCTGTTTGAGGTTCACTGGATCAACGGAAGGCGCAAACATGCTTGCGTCAAAACCTGTCAAAGCAGCAGACAGACTGACGAATACGTCCATTTGGTCGCTCATTGTGTCGGTCCTTTCGCGCGCTCTAGAAGGTAGGTGAAATCTGAAAACGTGCCATCCGTCATTGTTGCGTCCTTGTGGCAACTGATGCAGTTGGACGAGGCTTGGGGCACGGTGCCTTGAATGTAGCTTTCAAGGGTTGTGTTGGCCAAAAAGGTCGGCGCAGGTGCGCCTGTCGGGTCCACAGGGTTCAACGATGTGCACCAGCCGTTTTCTGCACTTGGTGTTGTGGGCGTGCCCAATGTGGCTTGGGTTGGCCACTGCGTTGAAATCAAGTGATAGTTTTCCCAGACCGTTCCTTTGGTCAGTTCATTTTGCACAACTGTGTTCATGGCCACCGTATGGTCTGTGACAGGAATGGAACGCTCGATCTGGCTTTTGCCCATGTTCTGCGCAACCGGTTGCACATGCGGGTTCCAGGGCTGGGCCGGCGGCGTGTTCACGTCGTTGCAGTCTTCACAGTCCGGCTGGAAATAGTTGTAGGAGGCACGACTTTGTGGCCGGCCAGCTTCGGGCACGTTTGCCACATGTTCAAAGGTGGACCACAGCCATTGCGGATCGTTGATCGTCTTGTGACCAATGTGGAAACCAACCAACCCCATCTGCTGAATTTCGCAAGACGCCGGTTTGTCGTTAAGTGCAGGCGTATAGACCAATGCTTCGGTTGCATGAAAATCAGCGGCCACATCGGTTCCGGCAATCACCTTCCACGCCGCTTTGACCATCATCGCACCTTGTTGGCCTTGCGGGCTGCATTTGGATCCAGTCGCGTCCGGATCACAGCTACATGTGAAATTCACGGCATTGCCAGCTTGCGAAAATGCGGCTTGCCCCGCCTTATTATACAGTTGGTTTTCAGTGATATAATCGTACATCGGCTGGTTCACAGAAATTGCAAAGCGGCTGTACCACCCGTTGGTGTCAATCAAAGGACCGGAGTTGAAGGGCTGGGTTGCCTCTTCCAGAAGATCAGGATGTTTGCCGATCTGACTGATAACACGCAGTCCCTTCGTGTCGCCCAGCGCTTTGCATTCATCCGGAATTTCACGTGGTGGTGTTGCCCCAGCAGCTCCGGGATCTGCGCCACCTGTCAGAAAGATGTCACTGCTTTCTGCCCATGTTTCCCATACAGTTTCATTGTCGCCGCTTTTGTCCCCAAACGCCCCATCCGGAGAATGATTGAGCGCAAGAAATGAGTTCCACGAATAGGAATCAAATGCGCATTGCAGGTTGTCCAACGAAAAATCACCGTCCGTGATGGACCCAAAATCCGGAATTGCAGGGATGGTTGTGCCGTTAATAAGTGTTTGCGTGGTCGCGGCACACTGCACCTGTGCAGTCGTTTGTGGTGTTGGCGTTGCTGCGCCACCAGATGCCAAAACCGTTTCTTTTGTGGCGGGCATGAGCGTAAAATACAGTCCCACCAGAACCGCGATAAAGATCGCAGCAGCCAAAATGCGTTTCATGGTAAAATCCATTATGTCTAAAATACCTGACAACCATGACACGAAACCGTGATCCGTCAAAGTAATTTTTCAACACATAGTTCCGGCTACAGTCCCGGCCCAAACTTTCGTTATCGTCGTCTTCGGCTCCATTGCCTTTTTCGCAGCGTTGCCAAATTTTTGCCAGAAATACCGATTAGTGTAGACGAAATACTGGCGGCGTTCAGTGTTTGTAAAACTGTCCCGACTAACCTTACCCAGTACAAAACATCACATTACCAGTTTAGGAACGCTGCACATGTTACTACGATTACGAAATGCCATTTTTTTCATGTGTCTAAGCGTCGGTTTTTCAGGCGCTGCCACTGCGGACGGACCGTTGCAAATTCTGACGATGGGCGATTCCATGATGGCGTCCCATAGCCTTTCGAAACGCGCCATCCCGAATGTGATTGGCAAGGCTGTCAACGCGCGTGTGGTGGACAGATCTGTATCGGGCGCACGGATTATCTACAATCTGCCCATCACAGGCAGTATGGGGCTGAACATCGCAAAACAGTTCCGGCCCGGGCGATGGGATTGGATCGTCGTGAATGGTGGCGGCAATGACCTATGGCTGGGCTGCGGGTGTCGAAGCTGCGATCGGAAGATGAACCGGATGATCACAAAAACCGGTGCCCGGGGGGAAATTCCCAACATGGTACGGAAGTTACGCAGCACCGGGGCGCAGGTGATTTATGTTGGATATTTACGCAGTCCGGGCACCGGATCACCCATTGAACAATGTCGGGACGAAGGCAACGAGCTGGAAAGCCGCATCAGCAAACTCGCGGCTTCAGACAAAGGTGTCCATTTCGTATCATTGGCGAATTTAGTGCCCAACGGTGATCGTTCCTACCACGCTTTGGATATGATCCACCCATCCCTGAAGGGCAGCCGCGCCATTGGTCAACGCATCGGCCAAGTAATCAAGAAATAAACTATACGGCGATCAAAGCGACCACGCCAAAGTGCTGTGCGGGTGGTGACCTCAAAGCAACGTACAGTCTGGACAAAGCGGGGCAGCGGCAAAAGTGCCACATGGCCTGCTGACTGACCTGCCGAACCAAGCCATGCGGGCTGGGAGAGGACTACATCCCACAGCACAAAATTGACGCACGATCTTTTTTAAGGCCATTGGATTGAACAATACCCAATTATTATAGAACTGCTTGACGGCAGGAATTTACCGCATCCGTTTCAATAACGCCTTCTGCACAAGTTGCGTCCGAACTAGCCTTGAACACTCAGAGCGCCAACCAGCCTTTGCCCGTTGCCACCTGCAGTTCGACCCAAGCCAAAACCAGATCCCGACGCGCCCCAAGAAGGGAAAACCGTGAACTCGACAACGCGGTTTCCGCATCAAGAACATCTGTAATCGGCGACGCGCCATTTTCATAACTTGCGCGTGACAATGCCACCAGGTTTGTGGACGCATCGGTCACACGGCGGAACGCTGCAACCTGACCGTTGAGCCCCTGCAAAAGACTAAGCGACGTTTGCACGTCTTCTGTCGCGGAGAACACGACACTGCGCCATTCAATTTCTGCTTGCTTGGCTTGCGAAATTGCGGCGTTTCGACGGGCAGCCAGCACGCCACGGTTCAGAACGGGCAAAGCAATCGCGGGTCCAAAGCTCCAGGTGCCTTGCGAAGAAATCGCAATGTCGCCTCGCAAGTTCAAACTTGGATAAAGCTGGGCTTCCGCGACACCAATACCAGCGGTTGCAGCCGCGAGCGCACGTTCGGCGGCCCGTATGTCAGGACGGTTGCGCACCAGATCCGCCGGCACCCCCGTTTTGCCAATCCGGTTTGGCGATGGCAATCGCGCACCGCGTTGCATTTGAACCAGCAATGGACCAGCAGGCTGTGCCAAAAGGGTGGCCATCCGAAACACGTTGGCTTCAAAGTTGGCCCGCAAAATAGGAAGATCCGCTTTTGAACGATCCAGTACCTGACGGGCTTGTTGCACCTCAAGCTGGGACGCATCGCCTGCATCCAGACGAATGCGAACCAATTCCAAAGTTCTGTTTTGGCTTGTGATTGTCCGGCGCGAGATTTCAGCGGCATTCTGGAAGTAACGCGCATTTACGTAACTGCTTGTGAGTTCGGCCAAGTAACCCAACCGGACCGTCGACGCATTGAATTGCGCTTGCTCAAGTCCGGCCTCGGCCTGTTCCACACCACGGCGGAACCCGCCAAACAAATCAAAAACAAAATTGGCGTCCCCGGACACGGCATTTGTGCGCACGCGCCCTGCCCCTGCGTCACGCCGTGTCGACTGCACACCGATGCCGCCCGTCACCTGCGCATTTTCGCCGGTTTGCCCAAGCTGTGCGCGGGCCGCTTCGATCCGCTCTAGACTGGCAGCAATATCAAGGTTTTGCGCCAAACCTTTCGCGATGAGCTCATTCAGCAATGGCTCTTTGAGGCTTTTCCACCAAGCAACTTGCGCGGCATCCACCAAAGCAGACGATCCACCCCCCACAAATTGCGCAGACGCTTCGGCCTTGGGCGGCACGTAATCGGGGCCAACAGCAGAGCAGCCAGCCATTACAAGAACGCTGAAAGCCGCCAAAGATCTACGCAAACTCAAAGTCATATTAGACCTTTTCGTGAAGGGTTGAACATTTTGCTTACCCCTATTTGGACACATACATCACAGATGACAAATGCCCTTTAGGTGGTCGGTTTTGTTTCGTTGCCCTGCACGCGAAAGAAGATCGCATAGAGCGCCGGAACGACGATAAGGGTCAGGATTGTTGCAAAGCTGAGGCCACAAATGATGACCACGGCCAGCGACTTAAAGAACGGGTCCCACAACAGTGGAACGACACCCAAAACAGTCGTCAGCACGCCCAGCGACACAGGCCGAACACGGCTGACGGCCGAATCCACAACAGCCAGCATCCGGGCCTTGCCGTCGGCAATTTGGGTATCGGTTTCATCAATCAAAACGATGGCGTTTTTAATCAACATCCCCGTCAGCGACAAAATGCCAAGGATCGCCATAAATTCCATCGGTGTTTGCGTGCCTGCAAGGCCGTAGATCACGCCAATCAGCGCCAAAGGCACTGCCAACCAGATGATGATCGTTTGACGCCACGCATTGAACAGAAACAGAACCACGATAAACATCGCCCCGAACCCAATGGGCATGGTCGAGGCCAAACCGGCGTTTGCCTCTTGGCTGCTGCCGTATTCGCCTTGCCATTTCATGGTGTAACCCGGTGGCAGCTTGATCGCTTCGATGGGGTCTTTCACTTGGGCGAACAAATCACCCGACAAAACCCCCGGAGCGTTGTCGCTTTGTGCCGTGATAACCAAAGCCCGGTCGATGCGTTTCAGATTGCCCGCTTCAAAGACGATGTCAAAGCGGTCTACCACCTGACTGATCGGGATATATCCGCCAGTTGTCTGGCTAAAGATCTGAATGTCGCGCAGCGCACCGATGTCATTGCGCGCAGATTCAACAGGGCGCATTACGATGTTGCGCAACTCGTCGCGTTCTCTGTAGACACCCAGCGTTGTGCCAGTCAGGTGGGAATAGATCGCGTTGGAAATCTCGCCTTGTGTCAGCCCCAATCGCCGTGAATTTTCGATATCGATCACCGGCCGCACAGTTTGAACCTGCTCGCGCCAATCGTCTTTGACGGCAATGGCACCCGCATCAGACATGATCGTTTTGGCCTGCCCTGCAAGGTCGCGCAATACGGCAGGGTCAGAGCCATAAAACTCAGCCTCAACCTTAGAACCGCCACCTGGCCCCAGCACGAATTTCCAAACTTTCGAGTTTGCCTCAGGATATGTTTCGTTGATGTGCGCCTGTAGTTTTGGCCGCAATTCTTCGATGATTGTGAAATCATCCACATCAACCAAAACTTGCCCATAGGCCGGATTGCCCCCCTCGGCCTCATAGATCAGCATGAAGCGCAAGTGCCCGCCACCAGCAACAGAATTCGTCCCTGTCACACCTTCAAGCCCGCGCGCATATTCAGCGATTTCCAGCAAATCGCTTTTGGTACGTTCAATATCCGTGCCTTGTGGCAAGAAGTAATCGATCACGAATTGGTCACGCGTTGAGGACGGGAAAAAGCCCGCAGGCACCGCGCTGAACATCGCCACAGCAGACACAAACAGGGCCACTGTGATACCGACCGTGATCCACCGCACACGGATCGCCACGGCCAGAAATTTGCGATATCCTGTGAGGATAAAGTTTTCTTTGGGTTCTGCGTCCGATGCGCCCTTTTTCAACAAAAGTGCACAATAATATGGCGTCAACCAAATCGCCACCAACCACGAGAACAGCAAAGCAATGCCGATGGTCCAGAACAGGCTACCAGCATATTCGCCCGTGTTGTCAGGCGAAAAACCGATAGGCGAAAAGGCAAGAATACCAACAAGCGTCCCGCCCAAAAGTGGCCACATGGTTTGTTTGACCACGGCGCGGGATGCCGATGCTGCGTCTTCGCCCTTTTGAACGCGCACAAGCGTGCCTTCCACGACCACAATCGCATTGTCGACCAACATGCCAAGCGCAATGATCAAAGCCCCCAGCGAAATCCGCTGCATGTTCAGCCCATAAAGATACATGCCAAACAGCGTCCCTGCGATGGTGACCATCAAGATGCCCCCCATCAGGATGCCGGACCGTAACCCCATAAAGATCAGCAAAGTGCCCACCACAATCGCCAGCGCCATCATCACATTGACCACAAAGTCATCGACGGATGTTTTCACACTCGCCCCTTGGTCGGAGATTGGCAGGATGTCGATGCCTATGGGGCGCTCGGATTCCAGTTCGGCGATGCGTTCCTTGACCGCATTGCTCATGTTCACCACGTTGCCGCCACGCTGGTTTGAAATCCCAAGCCCGACCGCAGGCTGCCCATCACGATAAAGCAATGAACTTGCCGGTTCTTTCAAGCCACGGCTGATCTGCGCAATATCACCAAGACGGAACGACGTTTGCGTTTGCGGGTTCGTGATCAACAGGTTTTCAATAGCGTCAATCGAGCCCACAGCACTTTCGGGACGAATGGCCAATCGTGTCGATCCCGCAACAATAGAGCCCGCGGGCGTGACAAGGTTTTGCCCTTCCAACAATTGTTGAATTTGGGCAGGGGCCAGCCCCAGCTCTGTCAATCGTGCAGGGGCATATTCAACATAAATGACCTCTTCCTGCACCCCGTTCACAATGACTTTTGACACACCATCAACTGTCACCAGTTCACGTTGCAAATCTTTGGCGTATTCATTGAGATCAGAAAGCGTAAATCCTTCACCCGTGATAGCATAATACTGCGCATAAACGTCGCCAAAGTCGTCATAGACCTGACTGCTCAGGGCATTTGGCGGCAGTTGGGACTGCGCATCCGATATTTTGGCCCGCATCTTGGCAAATTTTGCATCCAGCTCAGGATAGCCGCGGGTCGAGGCGATGGTAAATTCAACCGTGACTGTGCTTAGACCCGGCGACGACACCGATCGGACCTCGTCAATGCCTTGCAATTGTTGCAAAGCGTTTTCGACGACTTCCGTCACTTCTTCGGCGACCTCTTCGGCGGAAGCCCCGGGATAAGGCGTGATGATTTGCGCCTGACGGATGACAAATTCCGGGTCTTCAAAGCGGGGCAAGGCCGTGTAGGCGAAATACCCTGCGAACAGGATCAACACCGTCGCAACGGCTGAGATCAATCGCTTTTCAAGCGCAAAACGGGCCAAGTCCATCTTATCAGTTCCCCACTTGCGTGATGGGGCGGACGGTCATGCCATCCACGATGCGACTGACGCCTGCGGACACGATTGTATCGCCATCAGACAAGCCGTCACTGACAACGACCATGGCACCGCTGGCCTCGCCCAAAGTGACCGGGCTTTTTGAAACGACGCCTTTGCCATCGACCAGCCAGACAAAGGGTGCCCCGTCCGGCTCTGCGGCGATGGCCGATAAGGGTGCGCGCACCTGTGCGGCCTGACCCGGGGTCGAGGAAATGACATTAGCGACCATACCAGGCAAGATCACGGCGTTCTCGGGAATGGTGACAGCAACGCGGCCACGGTAGGTTTGGGTTGCACTGTCAGCTTGCACCGAAAACTCAACCACCTCGGTATCAAACACCACGCCCGGTATCGCATCGAAAGTCGCTGTCGAGGTGATCCGGCCGGCACCGTTGCGCGTTAGTTCCGTGACATCGGGGCTTGGAATATCAAAGGCAAGGTGCACCACATCAAGGCCTTGCAACAAGGCAATGCTTTGGCCTGCAGACACATTTGAGAAGTTTTCGATGTCGCGGCGGGCAATGATGCCATCAAACGGGGCGGTCAGCGTCGCATCCGCAAGGTTGTCTTGCGCAACTTTTATCTGGACATCAATCCCGCGCAAAGCCGCCTCGGCGGCTGCTATTTCTTCGGGTCGACCGCCGGCTTCGCCGATCCGCAATTGTTCTTGCTGGGCGCGCAGGTTTGCCTGGGCCACACGCGCTTCGGCTTGGGCCCCTTCCACTTGGGCACGGGTCGACACGCCACGCTCTAACAGGGAATTTGCGCGTTCCAGCGCCTCGCTGGTTTGTTCAACCTGCGCCTGCGCACTGTCTACCGCCGCTTCAAGGGCCGCGATTTCTTCAGCCCGCGCACCCGCACGCAACGCCTCCAATTGCGCGGTTGCCTGATCCCGCGAGCTTTCCAACTGAGCAATCTGGTTTTTGAAATCACGCGTGTCGATCTGCGCGATCACATCACCCGCTGCCACGTCAGTCGAAGCACGGATCGGCAATTCGACAACTTGGCCAGACACTTTGAAAGACATCTCGATCTCGCGCGAGGGCAACACAATCGCCGGGTACTTCCGACTGATCGTGGCAGACGTCGACGTCACAATAGCCACTTTCGCTGGCCGCGGATCGACATCTTGCGCCATTGACGGGCCGACCATCAAGCCCCCAAAGCCTATAAACACGCTCAACATAAAGTGTTTCGTCATCGCAAAAGCCCTTATCAGTTGTTGCAGCCCAAACATTGAGTATCAAAACCCTACAGACAAATTTTGCGATTAACCACATTTACAGCGTTACAAATAATGTCTTGAAACGGTTTGGAAACCGGATTCCGTCGCCCGTCGAATTTGTGCGGGAAATTTGTTGTTTCCAGAAACGCATATGTTTGGCTGTCGGCATCCTGTGCCTTGCCTCCGCTCACAAAAAACCTTCTACCGAATGCACCAACGGGGTTTGAGCGGGACATGAAAGACGGCCGGCACACGGCATTCCTAAAGCGATGCTTGTCTATCGACATCGAAGTAAATCCAAAGGCTGCCGACGTATTTGCCCTTGCGGCTGTTTGGTGCGATGGCCGTGCGCCCCTTGTTTTACCAAAAGGCGTTCAGGCGCGTGGCCTTGACAGGTTGCAAGACGCTTTATCGCAAGCGGACCATCCTTTGGGTCACAACATTCTGAACCACGACCTGCCCATCTTTTTGCGCTGCGCCCGACGCTACCAGCTGATGGTGCAATTGATACTCTATGGCTTACTGACATCCTGACGGTGCTGACCAGCGGCAAGCACCCTTTGATGGATGCAAGGGCTGACACAAACGCGGAAGCGGTCTTGCGCAGATCGGCAACCCCCGCCACAGACGCGGTCGTGGTGCCAACAAAGACGTTTCAGCTGCCGTCCTTGAAGGCTGTCGACCTATCCTTTGCGGGCCGGCAAAGGCACGGTGATCCGGTTCACACAGCAGTTCAAAAGGTGCAAACAGGCGATCCTGTTGCGCTTGAATACCACGCGCCCTATTGGATCGTTTTGGACCAAAAGGGCGGCAATTTCAGTCAGGTCACGTCGGCGCAATCGTGACGTGGCGAAAAGTCGACAGCAACTCCGAGTGTTTCAGCAAGTATTTTTGAGCCCCTTGTCCAAGTGGTCCAACAACGCGCGGACGCGCCTGGGTTGCTCTGCACCCGCGGGGTAGACAATCTGCAGTGCATTGGGCGGTGGTGCAAAATCATTCAGGATCGAAAGCAGCCGCCCCTCTTGCAGGTCTGCTTGCACGTCCCAATCGGACTTTAGGGCGACCCCGTAACCATTCAAACACCAACGCCGCACCAGATCGCCATCGTTGGCGATACGATCACCGGTCACACGGCAAGTTCGGAGGCGTTTATTCACAATGAAGGGCCAGTCCTGATCCGTCCGCATTCCAAATCGCATCACGATGCAATTGTGGTGCGCAAGATCATCCGGGTGCTGCGGCACCCCGTTTGCTTTGAGATACGCAGGGGACGCACAAACCAAACGTCGGGTGTCATGCAGCTTTTTCGATTTCATCGAACTGTCCGCCTGATCGCCATAACGCAATGCAAGATCAATGCCCTGCCCAACAAGATCGATGTTTCCGTCACTTAGCGTCAGATCAACAGTGACCCCGCGATGTTGTTTCATGAAGGCATCCAGCAACGGCACGATTTGATTGCGGCCCAGATCAATCGGAGCACTCAAGCGGATCAGCCCAGAGATCTTTTCGACGCCAAGTCTGATCCGTGCTTCGGTTTCTTCGGCTTCCGCAAGAATGCGCCGCGCACCTATGACCAATTCCCGGCCTTCATCTGTGAGGCTGATAGACCGTGTTGTCCGTGTCAAAAGCCGCGCACCATAGTGGGCCTCTAACGACGCCAGCCTTTCAGAGACGGTCGCGGGGGCAAGGCCCATTTCCCGACCCGCTACGGCAAGTCCACCCTTTTCAACGATCTGTAGGAACAGGCTCAAATTATCCAGCAGCATAGCAGACCCTTATTCATCGGATATTTCGAATTATCACTTCGATATTTGGCCAATTATCCGAACGGGGCGCAACTGCTAAATCACGTCCAAGACAAAGAGAGCATGATGCATCCCGACCATATCACACCCAAAAAGGCGACCATCAGCGCACAAACGGCTTCTTTCCACCCGTCTTTGACGTGCTGGAAAACACCTGCGCGGCAAACGCTTTCGATCACATCGGCATCGATGCAAATGCGTTGAACACCTGATTTTTCTGAACCAAGGACACCCCAAATGACTGAAACACTGACACCACCAATTGAACTTGGCCACATCACACTTCCAAATCGCATTGCAATGGCACCGATGACCAGATCACGCACAACGCAACCCGGCAACGTCCCGAATGCGATGATGGCGGAATACTATGCACAGCGCGCCACTGCAGGGTTGATTATCACCGAGGCCACCCAGATTTCGCAGCAGGGTCAGGGCTATTCGTTCACGCCGGGGATTTACTCGGACGCGCATATCGCTGGCTGGAAAATCGTCACCAATGCGGTTCACAAAGCAGACGGACGGATATTTTTGCAGCTTTGGCACGTCGGCAGGATGAGCCACGAAAGCTTTCACGAAGATGGCAAACCCGTCGCACCGTCAGCCCTATCACCGGATGCGCAGGTCTGGGTTGTGGATGCCGAAACCGGAATTGGCGGCATGGCAGACAGCCCCGTGCCACGTGCACTTGAAACAGGCGAAATCGCATCCGTCGTGAATGACTTTCGCCAAGCCGCCGCCAACGCAATCAAGGCGGGGTTCGACGGCGTGGAAATCCACGGCGCCAATGGGTACTTGATCGATGAATTCCTCCGCAGGTCCTCGAACCACCGCACCGATCAGTATGGCGGAAGTCAGGAAAACCGCATCAGGTTCTTGGTAGAGGTCGCAGAAGCCGTCGCAGGGGAAATCGGCGCCGCGCGGACTGGCATCCGGATGTCTCCTTACATCACGCAGCGCAACATGGCCGACGATGAAATAATTGAGGTCATGTTGAAAGCCGCAAAGGAACTGGACCGGATCGGCCTGATCTACATCCACCTGTCCGAGGCCGATTGGGATGATGCACCACAGATACCGGACCAATTCCGTCACGATTTGCGGTCCGTCTACTCAGGGGCCATCATCGTTGCTGGCAAATACACAAAGGAACGCGGGGACAAGATATTGGCTGACGGGCTTGCTGATGTGGTGGCGTTTGGCCGCCCGTTCATCGCGAACCCCGATCTGCCACGCCGGTTTGCCGAAAACCTGCCACTGTCTGCCTTTGACCCCGACACGCTTTTTGGTGGTACCAAAACAGGCTACAGTACCTACCCTGCAGCAGCGGTGGCCGCATCATGATGCGCGACGATACAGCCAGCACGATCAATTGGAACCCATCAGACATTGGCACTGATCTGGTTCTCGAAACGAACAAAATGCGCGTCTGGCACCTGCGTCTGGCACCTGGACAGACACTTCCGCCGCATCGGCATGACCGGCCTTACTTTTGGACTGTTCTGACAGCTGGCAAAGGGTTGTCGTGCTTCGAAGACGGGCGCCGAGTGCCAGTCACATACGCGGCGGGCGACACGCGTCATTTTCCCGATCTGACCCCGGCAAACGGGTTTGTTCATGATCTTACCAATGTCGGCGACACTGAACTGGTGTTCGTCACAACAGAATTCAAACACTAGGAAATCTTTATGAAAGGATCGCGGGTCACAAACCGACATCTCTAAACCACGCGCAAGCCGCGGCATTGCCCCTGACAAAAATCACATCTTACGAAGCCTTCTTTGATCGACTGGGCATTGATCGTGATGGCGCCAATGCAGGCGAAACGATCCTAATCATTGGTGCAGGCGGCGGCGTCGGTTCTATCGGCATCCAGCTGGCTAAGCAGGCAGGATTGACTGTCATCGCAACAGCCTCACGGCCAGAAACAACGTCATGGGTAAAAGATCTTGGCGCAACACACGTCGTCAACCACCGCAAGGACATGGTTGGGCAGGTGCGCTCATTGGGTCTGCCGCATGTCGATCACATCGCGATTCTCAACGACATGCGCCATTGGGATACGGCGGTTGAGTTGATACGGCCACAAGGTGGGATCGTATCGATTGATAACACCGATCTGCCAGCCGATGGGTGGGATGAAGATGAAAGCCGCCAACATACGCGAGGCACACAGGTTGGTTGAGGCAGGGCAAGCGAAGGGCAAAATCGTGATCGAAGGCTTTTGACGCATTGGAGAATGCGTGAAATGCACCGTTTCTGCCTTATTTTCGGTGCCCGACAACGCCGTGTAAAAGAAATAGAATATTGCGACGGTGTTGCGGGGCAATCCGCGATCGCAACAGAAAATTCACACTGGCCCAATCGCCTTCATTGCAACACCTCAGTGCAGACGTCAGCCAGATTTCGTCAAAGGACAAGTCACTGACGCCGGATCGAAAAAATATTGGCCGCTTTGGCAGGGCTGTTGCCAGCCCCTTAATCAAAGCGGTCACATAAACATTTTGCGCCGCTTTGCGTTCCATCGACAATACCGCGCAAGCTTCGAACAATTCTGACCGCGCAGCGGACCTGCACTTCAAGGCCGCCAAACGGACAGTGTTCAAAAGCTTGCGCATCTCGTCCGACGTGTCGGCAGATGGGGCCGGTACATCCCAATCAGAATGGTGCAAAAGCACTGCGGTCATTTTTTCGATCCAAATTTCGCGACACCCACTGACGGGATACGCACACATACCTTATTATAATAGTCAGGCTTAACGGAGTTTTAAAGGACAAAGCCGAATTGACACATTTATGTGTATTCTGCATCGATCCACAAATTGGCTAAGCCCCTTTGATATTGGCCAAAATAGCGAACTTCGAACCCGCAGGCGGGCTGGGAACCGCTGTGACCCGTACAGTCGCACATTGTCCAAATGATATACCCCTGTGCGTCCCACGGGCGTTACTGGCGCATCGTTCGGCGCTGGTCAGATGATAAATATTTGGCGATCCCTGAAGGACTCGAACCCTCAACCTGCTGATTAGAAGGCGAGTTAGAAGGGTTTCGCCGCATTACTCTGAGCACCGCTCACGGAACAAAAACGACATGAAAACATGAACTCACGTTGACGCGGGTTACGCCTATGATTCATCAATAGCGCCATGTTTCGATGCGTGGCTCTGCCTCTTGGCTTCCTTGTTCGCGCAAGTTTCAGCGGAGGAATGTGGTGCGATGAAATTGACAAAGCGTGTGATTGAAGGGCTGGAAATCAGGCCACAAAGCTATTTTGTCTGGGACGGCGACGTCTCATGTTTTGGGGTGCGCATTTATCCGTCCGGACGGCGCACCTACATCATTCAATATAAATCGGGCAAGCGCACGCGCCGCATGACTTTGGGACAGCACGGCCCCCTCACTACAGATCAGGCGCGCAAACTTGCAATGAAACATCTTGGCGAAGTGGCCCACGGGGCGGACCCCGCCGAAGCAAGGCAAAGCAAACGCCGCGCACCCACTGTTGCTGCCCTTTGTGATCGCTTCATTGAGGAATACGCGGAACAGCATTGTAAGCCGACGACAGTACGGGGCTACCCTACGTAGGGGATGCCACGCCCTATGTGGATGCAACCACGCCCGATGCCAGCCGCATCTGGCGGGTCGAGTTCAGGGCGGGTAAAGACTGTCTTAAGGACACATGGGGCATCCGGAGTTGGGGGCAATTGTTTGATGGCTTTGGCGATCTGATACGGCATACAGGCGAAGTCGTGCGCTACGCCGAACCGAACAGCGACCCCAACCGCAGCCGCTGGCCCAATCATCTGCTTTGGGAAACAGTCGTGGCTGAGATGAATGACGATTTGATGGAAATGCGCAGCGGTGCTGATCCGAACCCGATGAAGGAAGTGCACAAGGAAACCCATATCGCGCTATTGATGCGCAACATTCTGGGGACAAGCCTATCACTCGCGGCTCTAAACGATGTGGAGTTGGACGGTGTCGGGGCATTTCTGGAAAAGACCGGACATGACCTCCAATGTATGGCGATGGCCGATCCATCGAAGACGGAAAAGCAGTTACAGGATGCGAAGGATCGCTATGTGTTTATGAGCGACGCACCGTCCCGAAAATGGGGGTAAATTGATGTAAAAGTCCGGTCATGGACTGTAAATTGATAGCCCCCAAATGTCCGCCAATGTGCGGACATGTTCACCCTTTCGCGCTAATTTTAACCTTCCTCACATGGGAAGGCTTCGGACAAGGCAGGGATCACAGCATGTGACCAAAACGAACCCCAAATCTGAGGGTTAGCGTTCATATAGTTGATGTAGGCCTGCTTCGCAGCGCCAAGAGAAGGTGGCTTTGCCATTGTCAGGGATGATAGCGGTGTAAATCCGTGCGCTTGGGACAGGCAATTTTGGATCATAATCTCAATGATACCCTGTATCCGAAACGAACATACGAGTTTTTGCGAGTTTGGAGAGGTTCCATCGGGGTAGTTTCCATCACACATCCTCAGCATTGTTTCAGACGTGTTTATAGGCTTCACCTTTGGCAGTTCTTGCGCTGCTGCCCCGCTGGCCAAAACAGTCAATACTACTATGTCGAAAATCTTCATATTCAAATCCCTGTAAAACTAACCAATGCGTAGGCACCTGCCCCGAAGCCTAAAGCAATATTACATGTTCAATAGCGGTTAAATCACTGATCCAATACATAGCCCATAGTCGAAACATCTGCTTCGAAAGTGTACCGACGGCTACATACTTTGAAGCGGTATCTCCGTCCGGCGATCAACTATGACACCACATATTTGTTTTCAGTTTGGGCGGAAACTAGACATTCTCTGCAAACTCGAACCTATCACACAGCGACTCAAGTAGCGGACATTCAGGTCGCGTTGAAACTGAGAATTGTTTTGCGTCGCCGCAAGGCAGCTCGGAGCCTTATAGTGTCAGCTGCTGCAGGTTTTGCGAGCGGCAGCAACTGGCTGGAACCGAACATTTGTTACGAAATTTGGCAGTCATTTGTGCCACGATAACTGACGCGCCTATGCTCAATAGACCTGCAAATGTGATTTCTTTTATCACGCACTATCGTGCCAGAATTTCAATCTATTACTCTGCAATACAGACAAACGCTTTCAATACCTGTCAGGTTATAGCGGAAGTACGAAATTTACCGCGAGGAGCTTTTCCTTGCGTTGAAACATGCAAACAAAACCGAAGAGCTTCTTTGACGGATCTATCCTCATAGTTAAGCGCTTTCGCAAAAGCACTCAACCTTTCGTGATATTCAGAGGCAACTTTCTTAGCTTCTTCATACCTCCCCCAATTGAGCAGGACCTCAGGATGTTGCTTTGAAAGCGCGACTATTGGATATTCGTCCTCAGCATCGTCCCGAATATCGATTTGGCGCTCCAATTCCTGAACGCCTTCTGCAAGTAAAAGCTCAGCTTGTTGATCTGCCTGTTTGAGAGTGGAGCAAAAAATAAGTTTTTGCTGGGCGAGCGAGTGTCGCGAGTAATTATTGTCAAAAGCTTCAACCGAACGGTAGAACATTTTAAGGGCGTATTCGTGCTCACCTTTTATTTGATAATATTTCCCGCGTTGCAACCAGTAATGGCCATCATTTTGATATGAAAACTCCAGTTCATCATATATTTCATCAACATACCTTCTGTTATTTCCGTTGAACAATTCAGTAAGAAAGCGCGCACGCATTAAAAATTTGAGAATATTACCTTTTGTTTTCCCGGCGTTGTATACAAATGGAACTTTAAAAATTGTGAAACTCTCAAGGATTGCTACAATTGCTTGCTTAACAATTCCCAAATCAGCAGTTTTTTCAACAACATGACGAACAAATATGTCGTGTCTACCAACCAATTGGTTAGCGGATGTAATATCGATCATACCATCTAAACTGCCTAAGATCTGCCGGAATGGTAATCTCACGCCAAAACCGTCTACAATACTCTCAATTTCGCCAACAGACAGTTTAGAACGACTCATAGTAACAAGAGCAACTATGCAGAACACTGCTTGACTATCGAAATCGGGAAGCCTGTTATATTCACTTTCGATAATTTCTTCAAAGGCCCTTTGCTTTGTAGCCTCGAGCATGAGTATTAACAGCTGTTTCCTTGATTTCTTTAGATTTTCGACTTGCTCTGAGAAACCGAGTTTCCTGAACTCAGGAGCGACAGCGTTGTTAGATATCAATTTTGCCAAAACTGAGTAATCAGAGTTCGAAATCTCACTAATGGAATGAATGTCAGAGATATATCGTTTACGGCGACCAAGGCGACCAGTCCAATCGCTAGAACGTATTTGCCCGACAAGCTCTACGCCTTCTCTTTCACAGGCATTGGAAAATCGCTCCAGATAGTCGATATGTTGATGTATTGCTGGTATAAATAGAATTTTTTTAGGCCCGTCCAATTTTGCCAAGTACTTGATTGCAGAAAGGATAACTTCACTGTCTTGATCAGCCAGTTCAAAAACCCTCGCAGATCGTGTTCGAGAGGCTTCCAGAAGCGCTGCCATTGTAGCTGTTGTCTTGCCGGATCCAGACTGCCCCCTAATTACACTTATACCACCTTGCAGATCTGCCGCACGTTGAAGAATGAATGCTTTAGCATCCAAGATACATGTAAGATCTGCATTTACACCGCCGCATATCGTCTGCCATGTTGGCGCAAGACCTGAAAAAAAATCTCTGGAAAGTTGTCGTATTTTAACAATACCAGGCGTATTTTTTTCCAACCAGATTGATGTTCCAATCTCGATCAAGTTTGAGGCGGCTTTTCCTTCATCGTTAGATGAAGTGGGAACAAGCCCCTGATACTCATAGATATCATCGGGTTCAACTTTATCCCCAATCTCGCGGTTGAGCCATTCGACGAAGTCATCCAATGAAGCGGCTACGGGAGTGATACCAAACTGCTTCAGTTTTCGGCACTTTCTGTCTGACGGAAGCCATGGTGATAATAGAAATGACCGCGAAAATGATGCTACATCATCTTGAAGGGCTTCAATATGTGCTTGAAAAATAGGCTCGTCTAGTTTTGTTCCTATGAAAACGAAAGTTCGATTGGCAAAGTCTTGAATTGATTTTTTATACCAAGGCGTGGGCGCTCTTACTCCAGCTCTGAACTGACGACCAGAAAGTATGAATCCTTCTTCTATATGATTGATTGAACCATTGAGGAAAACAGTCTGCAATTCCTGAAATCCACGCTGTTCCTCGACATGTGATTGGCGCGGAAACGGAACAATCTTTTGAACTCTCTCATGTCGAGGGATATGCAGGAGAGTGTCGTCATAATTGAGAGTATAACAGCGATACCAAGTGTATCGAAAGAGTTTTTTTAGTGAATTTGATGGTGTGCAATCTAGAAACTGTTCTTTCAACATCTTTAGATAATCGAATTCACTTATTTCCATTACATCTTCAGCAAGATCACCGATATCTAGGTCGGTATCTGTTTCAGATAAATAGTTTCTAAATTCTATTTCTAGCTCTCTAGCCTTGTAAACTGCGTTACCTTTACTGTTTGTTGACCCATGCGAGGCACCTGCACCAAGAAACAAAACGACTTCACCGGTCACCAATTTCTTCTTCAGTATTTGCGCATCTTGATCTTCAAACATTTGTTGTTCCAATGAAATCTCTTTGTTCAATAGGTGACAGATAGCGTCACTATGTCAAGGCTGGCCCAGCCTGAATGCGCCGAACCGGACATAAAAATTAACTGTAGAAATTGTCCGTAAAGATACATCAATTAGCTTAACAGTGATAGCTTATCGTCAGATGGTCCGAGTGCGCATTTATTTTCAACCCTTGCCACGTTAGGTGAAAATTGAACGGTTCCTTTGGGCCGCAAGCAGTTTCGACAACAAGGCAGGAAGAACGTCGGTTTCGTCCGCCAATGCCGTAACTCGCCATCTCAAGATGCTGCACTATGCACGAATGTCCGGTCTGGTGAGGTTGTACCACAGCGTTTGACTGCATCGCGAATGGCCGTTTTGAGCCGAAAGCTACAGAACCAGCAAGGTATATCAACGATTTGGCCGTAAATTTCTGTGACAAAGTCTCACTGAGAAGATTGGTGTGATAGCCCATGTTGCAAAACAGACACTTCAATTTGCTTGCTCGACCGCTTCCTTATGGCTTCCCAACCTAGAGAACCTTGAGCGCAAAAATTTCTACATCACGCAAGCAACTGAATAATAAAGATTATTTGGCGATCCCTGAAGGACTCGAACCCTCAACCTGCTGATTAGAAGTCAGCTGCTCTATCCAGTTGAGCTAAGGGACCGCAACGGCCCTGTTGTCTGTGATTGCCTTGGGTTTGGCAAGACCCATACAACCATGAGGGCCCTCAAAGAGTGCGCGTCATAAAGACGCTTAACGGGTCGGCGACATAGCCGCCAAAAGCTGGGCAGACCTGAAACCCTTCTGCATGATACAGGGCGCGTGCTGGCGCGAACATGTCGGCTGTTCCAGTTTCGAGGCTAAGACGGGACAGCCCCTGTTCGTGGGCTTTATCTTGCAATGCGTTCAGGATCGCCCGCGCGACACCTTTGCCGCGGGCTTCTTGGGCCGTGTGCATGGATTTAAGTTCACCGTGATCTGCCCCAATCACCTTCAACGCACCGACGCCTAAAACCTGATCACCCTGCCGCGCGGCCAAAAGCGTTACATCTGCTGCGACCAGTTCGGACACATCCATCACGTGGCAGCTTTCCTCGGGCGAACCCGCCCGCATCAACGCATGATGCCGCGTCAAAAGTGCTGCAACGGCGGGTGTATCCGCGCGTTCAACCGTAATGCTTAGTGCGTCCATGCCCCGCGTCGTCCTGTGGCAAAGTTTTCACCATATCCGCCGGCACGGATGTTAGGCTTGCGTTTGTTGGGTTCTTGCACCTGCGCGTCAATGCCGTTGTCTTTGGCATAGTGGATGGCGTCTTCCTTGGTGTCGAATTGCAGCTTCACTTGGGTTTGCGTATCCGCGGAAGACGTCCACCCCATCAAAGGATCGACAGAGCGTGCCGAAGCCGGGGCAAATTCCAACGTCCAACCCTTGGTTTTGGCGGTGCCAGATGACATCGCAGTTTTGGCAGGTTGATAGATACGTGCGCGCATGGGGGTCACTCCGCTGACTGGCTTGCATTTTCTATGGCATGACAGCGCAGCCCACTGCAAGGGGGCTACGTGTCGACCACCCCCTACATCATCACAATGAAAAAGGAATAAACACGCAAGCTACTGACAATAACTGGCATCAGAACCTGCGAATGGGCAACTGGCTCTTGAACCCTGCGCCCACAACGTCACATTGAAGGCTGAAAGCGAGTGACCCTATGCCTTACGCCCATTCCGACAGCTCTGATGCCACGATGGAACCGATCCTGTCCAATCCTGCCCCTGATGTGCGCAGCCGTCCCAAGCTGGAAGGCGGCAAAGCGTTCAAACTTGTCACGGAATTCGATCCGGCCGGGGATCAACCGACAGCGATCAAAGAGCTGACAAGCGGGATCAACGACGGCGACCGCGATCAGGTGCTGTTGGGGGCAACAGGCACCGGCAAGACCTTTACCATGGCGAAGGTGATCGAAGAAACCCAGCGCCCTGCGATCATTCTGGCGCCAAACAAAACACTGGCAGCGCAATTGTACGGTGAATTCAAAGGGTTCTTTCCCGACAACGCCGTTGAATATTTCGTCAGCTACTATGACTACTATCAACCCGAGGCCTATGTGGCCCGCTCTGACACGTTCATCGAAAAAGAAAGCCAGATCAACGAACAGATTGACCGCATGCGCCACTCTGCCACCCGCGCACTTCTGGAACGCGACGATGTGATTATTGTGGCATCGGTGTCATGCATCTACGGCATCGGCTCTGTCGAAACCTATGGGGCCATGACGCAAGATCTGACTGTCGGAAACAGCTACGACCAACGTCAGGTCATAGCCGATTTGGTGGCGCAGCAATACAAACGCAACGATCAGGCATTCTTTCGTGGCGCATTTCGGGTACGGGGCGATTCGCTGGAAATCTTCCCCGCCCACCTGGATGACCGCGCATGGCGTTTGTCTTTCTTTGGCGAGGAATTGGAAAGCATTACGGAGTTCGACCCGCTGACCGGTGAAAAGACCGCCAACATGGATCAGGTGCGGGTTTATGCGAATTCGCACTATGTCACGCCCAAACCAACCATGTCGCAGGCCATCATAGGCATCAAAAAAGAGCTGAAAATGCGTCTGGATCAACTTGTCGGCGACGGCAAGCTGCTGGAAGCCCAACGGCTGGAACAACGCTGTAACTTTGATCTTGAGATGCTGGAGGCCACCGGCGTGTGCAACGGGATCGAAAACTATTCGCGCTATCTGACGGGTCGCGCCCCCGGTGAGCCACCCCCCACGTTGTTTGAATTCATTCCTGACAGCGCAATTGTATTTGCCGATGAATCCCACGTGTCCGTGCCCCAGATCGGCGGCATGTACAAAGGCGACTACCGACGCAAATTCACTTTGGCTGAACACGGGTTCCGCCTGCCGTCCTGCATGGACAACCGACCTTTGAAGTTTGAAGAATGGGACGCCATGCGCCCGCAATCTATCTTTGTGTCCGCGACCCCTGCAGCATGGGAAATTGAGCAAACGGGTGGTGTGTTCACCGAACAGATCATCCGCCCCACCGGCTTGATCGATCCCGAAATCGAGATCCGCCCCGTAGAGATGCAAGTCGATGATCTGCTGGACGAGGTGCGCAAAGTGGCCGCCGACGGCATGCGGACGCTGTGCACCACCTTGACCAAACGCATGGCCGAAGACCTGACGGAATACATGCATGAACAGGGCATCCGCGTGCGATACATGCACAGTGATATCGACACGATTGAACGTATCGAAATCCTGCGTGATCTGCGCCTTGGGGCCTTTGATGTGTTGATCGGGATCAACCTGTTGCGCGAAGGTTTGGACATTCCTGAATGTGGGTTGGTGGCCATTCTGGACGCGGACAAAGAAGGGTTCCTGCGCTCTGAAACCTCGCTTGTGCAAACCATCGGACGTGCCGCGCGAAACGCCGAAGGCCGCGTGATCATGTATGCCGACAAGATCACCGGATCGATGGAACGCGCCATGGGCGAAACAGAACGTCGCCGCGCCAAGCAGATGGCCTACAACCTCGAACATGGCATCACCCCCACAACGGTGAAGAAAAACGTCGAAGACATTCTGGCGGGTCTCTACAAAGGTGACACCGACCAATCCCGCGTGACTGCAAAGATCGACAACCCACTGGCAGGTGGCAATTTGCAAACCGTTCTGGATGGGCTTCGAACCGACATGCGCAAAGCCGCCGAGAACCTGGAATTCGAGGAAGCCGCACGCCTTCGAGACGAGGTCAAGCGCCTGGAAACCGTGGACCTTGCTGTCGCAGACGATCCTATGGCACGGCAATATGCGGTGGAGAAAGCCGTAGGCGACGCAAAGAAAGCATCAGGGCGAAGCACCGGCGGGCGCGGCGGCATGCGGGGTGGCAAAAGTCGCTATGGCGGCAAGAAATAGGGGGGGGCGTCCAGCGCTGAATATGCCCCTTCACCGTTCATCAATTCCCAAAAAACAAAGTGACAAGATGCAATGAGGACAAGTTTAAGGCGAAAGGCGATTGGAATTTGCGATGCCAAACTGGCCTCAAAGGGTGAAACCGTCGGCTTGTCGTTCTACGCATTTTTCGCCAACAAGAATGACGATCCGGAACTGTTGATGGAAGCTGCCGAATGGTGGATCAAAACACATCAATTGAACCATTTCGAGAAAGCGCAAAAGATCAAAACTATGATTCAATCAGGCCAATAGGATTGTTCGCGATGCGGAACTGGAAACGAGCCTGTCGCAAAAACTTCAGGTCGCCTTATCATTACACAATGCGTTATTTGGCATTCCTTGCGATACTGCCCTGCCCTGCCTTTGCGTGGGAATTTACACCCGGCCTGCCCTGTCTTCTTTCACACACCGAAGGCACCCGTCAGATCGAACTGACCTATGACCCTATGCAGCCGCTCTATTCCGTGACCGTCACGCAAACCACACCGTTCTCCGATAGCCCGTTTTTCGCAATGACGTTTAACGGTCCACGCCCCAATACCATCGCCAGCACACGCCACACCGTCAGCAACGGTGGTCGCTCTGTTACCGTGACGGACACGGGCTTTGGCAATGTGCTGGACGGGTTGCAGTATAACCTGTCGACCACGATCATCGTGGCTGAGGAAAAATTCGACGTACAACTGCGCGGCGCGGCAGGCCCGGTTCAGGCCTTTCGCGATTGTGCGGCAGACGTACCCTCTGCTTAAAAGTCGAACAGTTCTTCCAGAAACCCACCGCGTTTCTTGCGCTTTTCACCGCGGTATCCGTCATCGCGTGACGGGGCCGGCGTGACTTGCCCGACAGAGCGGTCGATGATCTTGTCCAATTCACCGCGATCCAGCCACACCCCACGGCAACTTGGGCAATAGTCGATTTCAACTCCGCTGCGGTCCGAAATCACAAGCGGGGTTCCGTCGATTGGGCAGATCATGGGGTAAGCTCCTATTTGTTACGATTTTAATATGGTGCGTCTTCACGCGTTTTGCATCCCCTGCATCAGCGTAAAATCAAAGACAAAGTAAACGTCCCATGTGCGGCGTAACCCCTTGTTAACCATAATGAACGCAAATGAAGCACTATGCATCGGCTTCGTTCCCTTTTTTACGCTGTCATGGCGTTTAGCATCTGCGTGTCCCTCGGCTTGCCCGCGCAAGCAGGACCGTGGATGCGTGAAAAAGGGAAAGGGTTCTTTTCCACAGCAACCAAGATGACCTATGGGTTAACAACCACACAGTCGGGGTACTTTGAATATGGCATCACCGATCGCCTTACATTTGGCGCCTCTATCGATGTGAACCTTGAAGGCGGATACGCAACCAGTGGCATGGGCCACGTGTTTGTGCGCAAGCCCTTGAAATGGAAACGTGGCAAGTGGCTTTGGGCGTATCAGCTGGGTTTGGGCACCCGGATCGACGCCCTTGGAAAACACCCCTTTACCAAGACCTCGCTGCATTTTGGCAAGGGCATCACATGGCGCGACAAAGGCGGTTGGGTCAGTGTAGATGCGGAGATTGAGTGGGCGCTTGGATCCGCCAACCATGTGATGAAGGTCGATATGACAGTCGGGTTGAATATTTCTCCCCGCAGCAAGGCCATGCTTCAGGTCTACACCAATGTCACTCAGTATGAGGCACGGATTACCTTGGCCCCATCATATATCTTCACTCCGAAGGCCAAGAAAATAAGCTACGTGATTGGACTGGAGGCCCCGACAAGCAGCAGAAACGACTTCGGAATAAAGCTCGGGGTCTGGCAAAAGTTTTGAAGCAGAAAAATGGCAAAAGGCCCACGCGACGTATCACATGGGCCTCATCCTAGACGTCAGTCAGGCTATGTCGCTTAGTCATCGATGCGCAAAGCGATCTGGACCTCACCTTTTTGGTCTTCTCCCCACACAACATGGGCACGGTCCTGATTGGGACCTTCACGCAGTTCCACATGCGGCATCTGATACTTGGCAACGTTGTTGGCGTTGCGTGTCCGCTCAAGGAAAGTGACACTGTCTACACCTATGGCATACCCTTCAAAAGGCAAACGGCCTTCCGTTTCAATGACCCAAGTCGAGGCTGCGGTGTTCTGCTGGTGTTTGATACGCAGCGGATTGGAAACCTGATATTCTACGCCATTGTAAGAGTTGCCCGTGAAATCCACCAATTTAAAACGGCTGCGATCCAGATCGGCAAAGCTGGTGTCCACACGATCGACACGGTCGATGTTGCCTTGAATTGACCGGAATTTGTTGCCCGTAACCGCCAAACCGTTCAGAAAATGGCCTGTTCCAAAGGGTTTGACCACAATGTAACTGAACCACGGCGCGACATCGCCGGACAAAAACACATTGCTGGAAATGGTCATTGAACTGAATGAAAAACCAGCCGTGAAATCCGGGGTGGAATCATGTTCGTTGGTCCATTCAATATAGCAATTGTCGATGTAGTTGGCCGACACAACGCTGCTTGTGTATCCGCTGGCAAATATAAAACCGGCAGACCGGACACCACTTGCAACGCTGTCCCCTTGGAAGAAGTGATTGCCGCTGATGACGTTATTGGATCCGCCAAACAGTCCAAAGTGGCGAAAGCGCGTGGCGCGGTTGTCACGGATTTTTGGGTCGTTGGCGTTGATGTTGAACCCGATGCTCTGACGGTCACTGACATCTTCCGCATCTTCATTGGACAGGAACTGGCAGCGGTCAATAAAGATCCCCTGACACCCGCTGCCATGGGATGTGATGCCGCGGTTCAAGGGGCGGGTGACAAAGCAATCGCGGATATGGAAAATTGATCCGCCCGGTGACAGCAGAATACCACTGCACACGCCGTTGCATTGGAATTCGATGTCGTCGAAAACAAATTTGCTCAGCGAACTGAACCCGGAAAAGTCCACCAGATATTTGAAGCGGCTGAATTTGAAATTCTGTCGACCCTCCGCATCATACAGCGGTTTGTTCAGCGTGATTTCACCGGTGCTGACATTCTTGGAACGCACATAAATTTCACGGCCAACACCGGCCCCCTCGACCAAAGACCCCACTTCAACCGACGCAATGTTGCTGACGGCTGTCAGTGTACGTGAATCCGCAGGGTCGTAGGTGGCTTGAGAGTTCACAACTGTTGTTGCCCAGTCACCGCCACTGGCAGCTTCAAGCTGACCGTTGCGGATCACGCGGCGGGTGGCATAGCTGGTGCGGTCCGGCACGGCGGCCTGCATATCGATGGGTTCGGTGATAAAGACCTTGCGGCCCCGCAAATCCAGAGCTTCGTGGTCAGAGTTATTCAGCAGCGCCTGAAACCCCTTTTTAAAGGCAAGCTCTTCGTTGCCAAAGGCATCGATGTAGGCAGGCAGGTGGAATTCAGTCGTAAGCAACAGCACCTTGTCGGTCGGCATCGTCACGGTCCCCTCAAAACGCACAGGGCCCTCCAAAGTGACATCGCTGTTCAGACGGTAAACCCCCGGAGGAACCAAAATCAAACGTCCGTTGGCAGCCGCATTGGCACGGTCAAAGGCGGCACTGTTGTCGGTGGTGCCATCACCAATCGCACCGTAATCGCGCACGTCCACCACAGAAATCAGATCACGCAGGAAGAACGATGTGACGTCTTCGATTTCGATGTCATCAATACGCACGATGCCACCATTCGGCCCCGTCAGATCAATGCCGAAGTGGCCATAAATAGGCTCACTTCCCCAGATCATGTCGACGCCGGTACGGTCCCCTGCCCCGACAATTGCCTTGATCTCATAGACCTCGCCGTAATCTGTCAGCGTTGTACTTGCGCCATTCAAAGGAATACCTGTTACCGCATTGCCCCCCGAACGGCCTGCAAAGGCCGCGACACGTACGTTAGGCAAGCTGCCAGAGATCACTTTGATCCGTGCCGTTATCTGCAAGTAGCACCCCGGCAACAATGGGGTTTCGCCCATGTAACGCAAACGCGTTGTGTTTGCGATTTTTTGCACTTCTAGGCAGCTGCCAAAATCCTGATCCGCTGGCACAAACGCCGCGTTGGCCGCATTGGCATAGGTATCAGATCCGGGCGTTCCATCGCCCCTGGACCATACATTCAAACCATTCGCAAATGATGGTGGCATCAGCACCACGCCGTCGGTAATTGCCTTGTTCATCAAAATCCCTTTCGCGGGCGGTGCAAGCCGTGTTGGGCACGCAGCGCATATTGAACCAGCGCACTGCAACCAGGTTCGGTGCAGCGCATGCGAGAAAAGGAAGTATCAATGAATGGTTAAGGTGCCCTCACACCACCGTTACGGTGGTCTTTGCAAAGGCAAAAGACCGGCAAGGTTTCAGGCGTTAACATCCGGCTGCGGCAACAGCTGTACGCCATTGATTTTCCAGCCATCTTCGGTTTCCAACATCCGGTACCCCAAGACGTGGGTTACCCCGTCCTGATCCTTGATCAAAACCTTCTGCCAGATGTCGCCGGCGATTTCTTCTTGTTCCAGATAGCGCACATCGGAGGGGCGCCAAACCATCGGATACCCCGTGGTCACCATCTGTTGAAACCGCGCAACGGACCCAAAGATGCGTTGAATGTTGGGGCTGGCAAATGCAAACGCAGCATCGAAATCATCGACCTTGAAAGCTTCGATTTGCCCACGAATGGTGTTTTGGATGCCAAGGTCCTGTGCCCAGGCACCCCCCGCCATCACGGCGGCGATCACGGTCATTTTCAAAGTTTTCAACATGCGGTGTTCTCCTGCGCTTCACCTTGAAGCGTAGCGCAAGAGAATTGCAAAACAAGGCAGCGACGGGGTTTAGGCCAGTTCACCGGCCAAGGCGCTGTCGATCAAAGCAATGGTTTCGTCCACGCCATAAAGCGCTATGAAGCCCCCGAAACGCGGGCCTTGGGACGCGCCCAAAAGCACCTCGTAAAGCGCCGTGAACCAATCGCGTAGCGGATCGAACCGCTCACGCCCGCAGGCAAAGACCTCGGATTGCAACGCTTCTGCATCCAATCCACCGTCCCAAACCTTCAACCGTTCACGCAGGTCTTCCAACGCTTCGCGTTCAAGGTCTGTTGGCGCACGGAACACCTTTTTCGGCTTCACAAAGTCGTTGTAGTAACGCACCGCAAATCCTGCCGCCTGATCCAATTGCGGATGCGTTTCCGGCGAGGCATCCGGCGCATAGCGTTGCATAAAGCCCCACAGCTGCGATTTTTCCTCAGCCGAGGATACAGACGCAAGATTCAACAGCATCGAGAACGGCACAACCATATCGCTGGCTGGCACATTGTGGCCGTGGATGTGGAAGACAGGATTGTTCAATCGCCCCTTCGTATCCTGTCCTGCATAGGCCCGCAATTGCTGGTGATATTCGTCCACAGCTTTGGGGATCACGTCAAAATGCATGCGCTTGGCCGTCTTCGGCTTGAGATACATGAAATACGACAGGGATTCAGTCGACGCGTAGGTCAGCCATTCGTCGATTGAAATGCCATTGCCAGAGGTCTTGGAAATCTTGTGTCCATCGGCATCCAGAAACAATTCATATGTGAAGTGTTCGGGCTTTTTGCCGCCAAGAATTTCGCAGATACGGTCATAGATCGGCGTGTTGGTGGAATGATCCTTGCCGTACATCTCGAAATCGACATCCAAAGCCGCCCAGCGTGCGCCAAAGTCTGGCTTCCACTGCAATTTCACGTTTCCGCCTGTGACAGGCAATGTCCACTCGCGGCCCTCTTCGTCATCGAAGGTGATGGTGCCGTCAGCCTTGTTCACGCTTTTCATCGGCACGTACAAAACGCGACCGGTTTCGGGATGGATGGGCAGGAAAATGGAATAGGTTTCGCGGCGTTCTTCACGCAGCGATTTCAGCATGACGGCCATCACCTCGTCGTATTTTTCAACAGCACGCAGCAAGATATCGTCAAATTTGCCAGAGCGGTAGAACTCGGTCGAGCTGATGAATTCATACTCAAAGCCAAATGTGTCCAGAAAGCTGTTCAGCTTGGCATTGTTGTGGGCGCCAAAACTATCATGGGTGCCAAAGGGATCAGGCACATCTGTCAATGGGCGCTGCAAGTGTTCCACAAGGCTTTCGGAATTGGGCACATTACCCGGCACTTTGCGCATCCCGTCCAGATCGTCGGAAAAGCACACAAGCCGTGTGGGAATGTCAGAAATCACCTCAAAGGCGCGGCGCACCATCGTGGTCCGTGACACTTCGCCAAATGTGCCAATATGCGGCAGACCTGACGGGCCGTACCCTGTTTCAAACAGAACATACCCCTTTTCAGGCGGCTTTTTGGAATACCGTTTCAACAACCGACGCGCTTCTTCAAAAGGCCACGCTTTGCTGGCCAGTCCGGCCTCTCGCAGATCGCTCATGTCAGTATCCTTTGTCATACAGCGCGCCCGATAGGCGCTAACCTGCCACTCCCTATTGCGCGGGGGGGCATAGGTCAATATTCTGCACCGCAACATAACCCTATAAGGATGCCTTGCAGTGACCGATGCCCCACATTCCTTGACGGCCCAAGATGCACTGGTTGCACTGATGATCGCCGTTTCCGCATCTGATTCAGATATCGGGACGGCAGAACTGGTAAAAATCCAATCCGCCATCAATATGCTGCCGGTGTTCGCGGACTACGACCTGGACCGCCTGACAACGATCAGCCAAACTGTGTTTGACTTGTTTGATCAGGAAGACGGGCTTGATGCCCTGTTCGGACTGGTGCGCGAAGCGCTGCCGGAGCGCTTGTATGAAACGGCCTATGCTTTGGCCTGCGATGTGGCCGCCGCTGACGGATCGCTAGAAGAAGCCGAGCTGCGCCTGCTTGAAGAAATGCGGTACGAGCTGAACATCGACCGGCTGCACGCGGCTGCCATCGAACGCGGCGCAAGGGCGCGGCACCTGACGTAAAGCAAAAAAGGCATCGGGTTGTCATTAGACAGCACCGCTGAGCCTAATGTCCACTTCGAGCCCGAAGCGCCACTTAGAATGCGCTCATTCTAAGAGAATCCTGCTGCCTATGAGTGGAAAAGGGCTATTATTTTCTCAAATTCAACGTCCGCGAACTGCATATCACTGCCATTAGCCATCATCATTTGACCCAGATAGGCCCAGTAAAGAAAGGTTGCTTTGCTTCGAGCCGATTTATCGGCAGTATCGCGAGCCACCAACAAGTCGCTGATGTAGTTTATCCGTTCATTGTCTACCAAAGCGACAACACTTGCGGCCTCTGGATTTGGAATTGCCCATGCCCTAACAGCCCGCTCTAAATCCCTATCTGAATTGAACGCTTTTCGCATCAGAGCACTCAATCGGTCTGAGCCATTGGATAGCTCGTCGATTTCTTCGATCACCTGTAGGGTTGCACGTTGTCGCCAGAGATCGAGAACAGCACGTTGAAACATGCCAATATCTTTGAAGTGCCAATAGAAGCTCCCACGGGACACCTTTAACGTCTTTGCCAAGGGTTCCGCCTTGAGCGCGCCAAAGCCCTCTTTTTCAAGGGTTCTCAGACCGTGCTGGACCCATTTCTCTTTTGTTAGATGGTCGGACATGGCGGCACCATACATAACTGTCTTGACTCATTCCAGCAGTAAGTTTACGCCCATACACATATGTATGGAGTGGAACATGAACAACGCTTTATTGATTATGGGTGGCGCGTGCGGAATGCTTGTCGCTGTTGGACACGGATTTATTGGGCACAAAAAAGTATTGCAGCCCCTCACTGGGCCATCCCCAGCAATGCTGAGATTGAATTATGCCGTTTTTCAAATGACGGCCATTTATTGGTTCGCAGGTGGTGCTGCGTTGGTTCTGGCTCCTTTTACCCTCGATCCAGCAATGCGCCTTGCAGTCGCGGTGATGGTGGCTTTTGTATATGCCGTCGGGGCATTGGGGAATATTTTGCTCACACGCGGTCGCCATTTTGGTGGATATGCACTTGCCTTAGCGGCGGTGTTGTCTTTGCTTGGTGGGTGAACGGCGGTTTTGTCCGCACAGCAGACCTACGCATATCACCTTTCATAACAAATCCCTTTACAAAACACCCTCAAGTTTCCTATACGAAACCCAAGTTGATAAGACCCCATGGGAGAGCGCAGGACACCCTGCCGCCGAAGGAGCAACGCCCCGGAAACTCTCAGGCACCAGGAACCGTGTGGGCCGCCCGCTGCGCAAATGCGCAAACGATATCAACGATCTGGAGAGTGGCTTGCGCCAAGCGCCGCAGGCCCACCGAAGGAGGAAGCCGTTCGCAAGAAGGGTGAAGCTCTCAGGTCTCGTGACAGATGGGGACGCCGCACCAGCAAATCCGCTGGGCTGTGTCCTACAATCTGCGCATGACCAAAAAGGCCAAACACATGGCACATATCGCAATCATCGGCGCCGGGATCACTGGCATCACCACCGCTTATGCCCTGTCGCGGCGCGGCTTTCAGGTCACCGTATTCGACCGCAACCGCTACGCTGCGATGGAAACGTCTTTTGCCAATGGCGGACAGTTGTCTGCATCCAACGCAGAGGTCTGGACCCGTTGGGGCACGATCTTCAAGGGGTTGAAGTGGATGCTGCGCTCAGATGCACCTTTGCTGGTGAACCCAAAGCCAAGCTGGCACAAACTGTCGTGGATGGCCGAATTCATGGGCAACATTCCCGACTATGAAAAGAACACCATCGCCACGGCCAGAATGGCAATTGAAGCCCGCAAACACTTGTTGGGTTTCGCAGACGAGGCAGGTTTCAAATTCGACATGGAAAAGCGCGGCATCTTGCACGTCTACAAAAAGCAATCCGAACTGGATCATGCCCGCCACGTCAACGCCTTGCTGCAAAAAGCCGGCCTTGAGCGTCACGAAGTCTCAACCAGCGAAGTGCAAAGCATTGAACCTGCCCTGCGTACGGACGTCATCGGCGGCTTCTATACCGAAAGTGATTTCACTGGCGACATTCACCTGTATGCCCGCCAATTGTCCAAAGCTTGCGAAGCCAATGGCGTTACCTTTTGCTACCGCGCTGCCGTAAACGATATCAAACACACTGGCCAAGGCGTCGATGTATCTTGGCAGAGTGAAAACGCAGGCGACACACAACACTTTGACGGCATCGTCGTCTGCGCAGGCGTCGGGTCCCGCGATATTGCTGCAAACCTTGGCGACCGTGTGAACATCTACCCCGTCAAAGGATATTCCATCACCGTGAATTTGGACGATGAGGCCAGCCAGAATGCCGCCCCTTGGGTGTCGTTACTGGATGACGAAGCGAAAGTGGTCACGTCACGTCTGGGCAAGAACCGTTTCCGTGTCGCAGGAACAGCAGAGTTCAACGGCTACAACCTGGACATCCGCGACAACCGCGTGAAACCGTTGACCAAATGGGTAGAAGATTTCTTCCCGGACGTGTCCACCGAACACTGCGTCCCATGGGCGGGTTTGCGCCCTATGATGCCTTCAATGCTGCCAAAGGTCGGGCCCGGTAAGAAACCGGGCGTGTTTTACAACACAGGGCACGGGCATCTGGGATGGACACTGTCGGCGGCAACAGCAGAAGCTGTGGCCAATTGTGTTGAGGTCGCGCGGGTGCGCAATGAACGGGCCGCTTAGGGTCCTGAACCAAGATAGCAACAAACAATTGGCAGCCCGCATGCTTGCGGGCCGCCAGATTGAATTGTGCACCTCAAAACGCACAAGGGTCTGCGATAACAGCATATTGGCTGCTGACGAAACCTAAATGCGGCCTATTTCAGAGTGACAATGTTCGTGGCGCCTTTGCCCTGATCACGTGTGAAGCGCAGCTTGTTGCCATCAATTTCGACAATCTGACAATTGGTTCCGGTTGCTTCTTTTTTGATCACCAAATTGCGGCAATAAAACCCTTTGGTGAAGGTCCAATTGCCAACATATTTTCCTTGTTTCTTTAATCGTCCGTCGGTTTTCCCGTTGGGACGAATAAATGCGGTGCCACTGGGCCAAGTGATCTTTTTGCCAACAACCAGTGCGCTAAATTCTTCGGATGTTTTGATCCGTTTAAAATTGTCCGCCAGCGCGGGGACCCCGCTGGTTCCCACAAGGGCAAAGATCGAAAAAGCTATAATGGATGTACGCATGTGGTTTTCCTTTTCAGTTTAGAAAATACAGCCTCTAAAGACCGATTTTCTTTTTCGCGCGATTAAATTTTGATTGATGCTTGAAGCGCTTAGACGCGTTCTTGTCCGACTTGATGTCCTGAACACGCCACCAGTCTGCATCGTCATTCCAACGGCGCCACATGGTGCCTTCGGCATCGACAATATGTGCAATACAATCAGCGTCGTTTTTCTTGGATTTAATTTCGTCGTTGTCTTTCCAATACCAAACAAGCTCGTGACAGATCACACCCTTTTTCACCGACCATTTACCGATACCAACTGATTTTGGATTTTTGCCGCAAAACGCAATCGCTTCCCAGCCTGCGCCGAAGTAGACACCGCCACCGTTGCAAGAACTCCATTCGCGGGCTGAGCCACCATAGAAATTTGCGACGGCCTGATTGTCTGCATGCTTTGCATTTTGCGGCTTCGGATCCGCTTGTGCAAAGGATGCAACAACCGCCATGGCCGCCGCGATACTCATAACTGGAATTGCTTTAAACATATATTCTTTTCACTTCTTAATTTCAGAAACTTACAGGTCATAATGACCGACCTTAACGGGCGGAGGTTCGATAAAACCCAAAGATATCCTTGGTGAAAAACGCACGCAGAACAAGTTATCGTTTCCGATATTTGCCCTGCATCGCGCCCCTACATCAGCCCCTTAAAGGGTGATCCAACCATCGCGCACAGCAATCGCAATGGCTTGTTCACGCGTGCTGGCGCCAAGCTTTTGACGAATAGACAACAAATGCTTGCGCACCGTCACTTCGGCGATTTTCGTCTTGAACGCGATCTGGTCGTTGCGCAGTCCACATGCCAAAAAGCTTAAAACATCGTGTTCTCTTGGCGACAAAGATCTTTCGCGCACAATGAAACGCCGTAAAATGTCTTTATCTTCTGGACCAGACAAAGACGGGTTCGGGATGTTTGCGGCAATGATGGCGTGGATGATTTTCAATCGGTCAAACCCTAAACGCGCATCAACCTCTGCCAAAGTTTCACCAGAGCAGAAAACCACCAAAGTACGATATCCAGACCCCAAACCACCGGCGCTGCTGCCGTACAATGACCCATACCCATGGGCTTTAAGATCATGGTTCAAATGATAGGCCGGGTCGATCTTGGCCAAAGTGCCACAATCAACCGCAACCTGTGCATGTCCCGCCACGAGAGCCGCAATAAATGGATCAATAAGGTGGTATTTCTCACTTTCATACCGTGCCAGCCAAGCCTCTGACATCGAAGACATACCCCATGCAGCCGCATCTCCGGACGGTGTGGTGCCACCAACATTCACGGCCAGCCCGCCGATGTCCCGAACGATGGTGTGGGCCGTTTGTAAATTGCTTTCGCCGCTTGCGGTGTTCTGAAAACGTGCGCTGATCTCGCTGATCATTTTTTCAAAAGGCTCAAGCCCAAGCATCAGGATCGCCTCCTAGGATCATCGTCCGCATCAGGGTGATGATCCTATTCGGCTTTGGCAAGGATAAGCCTGCAGAAACACTGCAAAAAAGGGCGAAAACACACATACAACTACCTAAGGTAGGTGTACCGTTACGATCCGTATAACGTGCCCCAGCGCTCAATCAATTGCTGCTGTAATCGCTTCGCCCGTTTATTGTACCCACGTGCGCCCTGCGGCGCCTCTCGGTTCGCCTTTTTGATACGTTTGCGCACGGCCTCGTCGCCAGAGAAAATCGCGAAAGCCAGAACAGATCCATCCTTGGCCTCCATGTACCCACCCAAACCAGAAACAAAATTCAACGTCCCTGTTTTGGCATTCACTGCAATCGGGTGATTTTTCAGCACCTTGCCCTTGGCATCGCGCATCGCCACAGGCTTTAGCAAGGGACGCAAGGTGTTGGACGCATAGACCTTTACCAAAGTATCAACCATTGCATCTGCCGTCATCCGGTTGCCTGCGCCAAGGCCCGAATGGTCCTGCAATTTCATGCCTGACACACCCAGTTTGGACTTGGCCCAAGCGTTCATGGCTGATGCCGAAGCCCGCAAACCGGATGGGTTTCGCCCACCTCGTGCCGTGGCCGCCATGCCGACCATTTCGGCAATCAGATTGTTCGAGAATCGCAACATATCACGCAGGATTTCGCGCAAAACCTCACTTTGATGTGTGACCAGAACAGTACCCTGCGGTGCACGCTTCATACCCTGTGCTGGTTTCAGGCGTATGCCCTGCGCCCTTGCCATCGTACGAAAAACATCGGCAGCGTAAGCGCCTGGCTTGCGAACGGGCAACCAGCGCGACCCGCCGCCACCCAAAGCCGAACGGGCAACGGACCAAGTATCCACACCCTTTTGATCGGCGTAAGAATACACCGGAATAGATCGTTCCGTGATGCGCATCCGCGCCATCGTCACATCAGGGCGATAGCGATCAGAGCGTGCATCCATAGTCACGGAATATTTTCCTGATGCCCGCCGCCATTCGAAATGTACCCGATTGAAATTCAACGCAATCCCGGACACCGCCGGACTATAACCCACATGGTCCGGTTGGTCCGTGTCGATGGTCTTCACAAAAGGCAACGCGCCCTCATAGACTTTGAACGCCCCACGGACTTCGCGTATGCCTGCCGCTTTCAATTGGCGGGCCATATCGGCCAAATCATTGGTATCAAGTGTCGGGTCGCCACCGCCCACAAGAACCAGATCACCGGACACCACACCATTTGATACAGATCCTGTCGCCATCAAACGGGTTTGAAAGCGATGCCCTGCCCCCAACCGGTCCAACGCATATAACGCCGTAACTGCTTTGGTCACGGACGCAGGCGCGACTTGGGCAGTGGGGGTGTTCGCTTCTAGCCGCGCGCCCGTTTTGGCGTCCGCCACAGCGTAGGCCACATGTCCATTCAGCTTGGCGTCGCGGATCAGATCCTTTGGACCCCGCACAGCACGTTTGTGAAAATCACCGCCCCGCGCACGAGGTCGCAGTGATTTTCCCGGCGCATCCGCAAAAGCCACACCCGCAGCCAGCGCCGAAATACCGCCTGCCAGAAAATACCGTTTAGAAATACCATGTGTCATAGGGCGCAGTTAACCAAAGCGGTGTGACAGTAACAAGGCAACAAGCGATCACTTTTGCATCCTTTCCGCGGCCCGTGCCCCGTGATACTGCGCCTTTATGCAACGCGCTGTCCTGATCATGTTTGTCGCCATGTCGTTGATCCCTGCCGGGGACACTGCAGGTAAATTGCTAACCCAGTCAGGGTTGGCCACCCCCGCCTTTGTGGCTTGGTCGCGCTTTATCGTGGGGGTGGTTCTGATTTTACCCTTTACGCCCCGCAGCGCTTGGAGATTGCTGCGCGACTGGCGGATATGGTTGCGGGGCATACTGATTGCGTGCGGCATTAGCTGCATCCAGATCGCTTTAAGCCGCGCACCCATTGCAGACGTCTTCGCCGCCTTTTTCATCGGCCCGTTGATCAGCTACGGCATGGCGGCAATCTTTTTGCGCGAACCCATCACATGGCAACGTACAGCACTGATTTTCATCGGATTTATCGGGGTTCTGGTTGTGGTTCAACCGGGGTCTGACACATCGCCTGCGCTGTTTTGGGCTGTTGCGGCTGGCACGTGTTATGGTGCGTTTCTGACGTCTTCGCGTTGGCTTGCCCACCTTGGAAGCCCCATCGCATTGTCTTTTACACAGCTGTTTATCGCAGGCTTGATCCTGACGCCTTTCGGCCTGGCCACTTTGCCGCAGTTCACGCCCTACGTCACAACTGTCACCTTCTTGTCAGGGCTTGGCTCCATGTTGGGCAACCTGCTTTTGCTATATGCCTACAGTGCGGCCCCCGCCACACGACTGGCACCGTTGGTCTATTTCCAGCTGTTCGCAGCCGTTCTGTTCGGGTGGTTTGTATTCGACACATGGCCCCAAATGTGGACATGGGTCGGGTTGCTGATCGTTATGTCCGCGGGCATTACATCAGCGCGTTTAAAAGCCTGACCATTTACCACTTTTCCGAATGGCCGTCGAAGAATGCGCCACCATTGGAATATTCACAAAGCACCACGCGGGCGATTGCGCCTGCGCCAGAACATGGGACATGCGCCCCGCAATCCGGTACGGTGCATAGACCTTGGCAGCTCTGCTCATCCGCGCCGAGATCCGGTCACCGGGACGGGCCAAGACGCCAACAGGCACGTTGTCCATGATCCAACGCCAATCCTTCCACAAATGCATCTGCGCCAGATTGTCCGCGCCCATCAACCACACAAAGCGCACACCACGGCACTGCATTTGCAAAGCTTGTAGCGTTTCGGCAGTGTAACGCGTGCCCAGATGCGCCTCGATATCCGTAATCGCAACGCGCGGGTGCTGCATTATTTCGCGTGACCGCTCCATACGTTGCTTCAAGGGGGCAGGCCCCTGCATTTTCAACGGATTTCCGGGCGACACCATCCACCACACGCCATCCAACCCAAAGCGCTTTAACGCCTCGCGCGTGATATGCGCATGGCCTGCGTGCGCGGGGTCAAAAGAACCGCCCAAAAGGCCGATGGTTTGGCCGGGGCGGGTGTAGGGGGGCCTCAAATTCAGGATCTGCCCGACAACAAAAGAGCCGCAAGGGCAGCACCTCCAACAAATGCTAGCATTTTTCCATCACCAGCGTCTTTCTTTGGTACGATATCAATCTTCTCTCTGCTCACAGTCTGAATGCTCTGCTCAAACTCATACATGAAATTTACCAGCGATGTGTTAAAACACTCCGCCAGTTTTAGTTGAGTTGCCAGCGTGGCAGAACTCTCACCTCGTTCCAGACGAGACAACGCGGATTGGGTCATATCAAGTCTGTCAGCCAATTGTAGCTGCTCTATTCCCAAAAATTTTCTTTTTTTTGCAACAAGTTGGCCAAATATTGCATCTACATGCGTGATCCGACTCTCAGACATAGCAAAATCCCTTATTGACTATACCCGATTTTCGGGTATATTTGTTTTATGCAATCAACATAGGAGCATATTTATTGGAACACTCACTCAAACTCGGGGATATAATATCCGTGTCAAAAGCAATTGTCATCCGACACTACGGGATTTACATTGGCAACAATCAAGTTATCCATGCCTCCCCCAGTTGCGGCAAAGTTTGCAAAATTTCACTTGAGAAATTCAAAATCGGTAAAGCTATTCAGGTTCACACCTCACCGTCCAGATATTCACCACCGCAAATCGTAATGCGCGCGAAATCTAGACTGGGCCGGACATACAACTTGATCGATGCAAACTGCGAGCACTTCAAAAACGAAGTTGTTCACGGGATAGCATTTAGCGATCAAAAGAAAGCGGTTCTCACTGTCGGCGCACTATTTTTCGCTTTCAAACTCCTCGCCAAATGATCCCAGTTGCCGCCGATAGGCTGTCACGATATGACACCCCAAACCAAATTCCCCAATCGGAGTCGTCTCAATGGCAGCCTACCAATACGTCTATCACATGTCCGGTGTATCCAAGGCCTACCCCGGCGGCAAAAAATGCTTTGAAAACATCCACCTGAACTTCCTGCCCGGCGTGAAAATCGGCGTTGTGGGCGTGAACGGCTCTGGTAAGTCCACGCTGATGAAGATCATGGCGGGGCTGGATAAGGATTTCACCGGCGAAGCATGGCACGCCGAAGGGGCCAAAGTGGGCTACCTGCCGCAGGAACCCCAGCTTGATCCGGCGCTTAATGTTCGTGAGAACGTGATGCTGGGTGTGGCCGAAAAGAAGGCCGTTCTCGACCGCTATAACGAACTGGCGATGAACTATTCGGATGAGACCGCCGAGGAAATGGGCCAACTGCAAGACAAGATCGACGCGGAAAACCTGTGGGACCTCGATTCACAAATCGACGTGTCGATGGAGGCCCTGCGCTGCCCTGCCGACGACGCCGACGTCACGACCCTGTCGGGGGGTGAAGCCCGCCGCGTCGCCCTGTGCCAGCTGCTGTTGTCTGCACCCGACATGCTGTTGCTTGACGAACCGACGAACCACCTTGATGCGGAAACCATCGCGTGGCTGCAACAGCACCTGATCGACTACAAAGGCACGATCCTGATCGTCACCCACGACCGTTACTTCCTTGATTCCATCACAACATGGATTTTGGAACTGGAACGTGGGCGCGGCATCCCGTGGGAAGGCAACTATTCCTCATGGGTCGATCAAAAAGCCAAACGTCTTTTGCAAGAAGCCCGCGAAGACAAATCCCGCCAGAAAACCCTGCAACGCGAACTCGACTGGATGCGTCAGGGGGCCAAAGCGCGTCAGGCGAAGTCCAAGGCGCGGATCAGCGCCTACAACGAACTGGCCGACAAATCAGAGCGCGAAAAGCTCACCTATGCCCAGATCGTCATCCCCAATGGCCAACGTCTTGGCAACAAGGTGATCGAGGTCACAAACCTGAAAAAAGCCATGGGCGACAAGCTGTTGATTGACGGTCTGTCCCTGTCCATCCCCCCCGGCGGCATCGTCGGTGTGATCGGACCAAACGGTGCCGGCAAATCCACGCTGTTCAAGATGCTGACAGGCCACGAACAGCCCGACGAAGGCACGGTCGAGATCGGCAACACGGTTGAGCTGTCCTATGTCGACCAGTCCCGCGACGACCTGAACCCCGACGACAACGTCTGGCAGGCGATTTCCGGCGGGGCCGAATTGATCGCGCTTGGTGACGCAGAGGTCAATTCACGGGCCTATTGTTCATCCTTCAACTTCAAAGGGGCCGACCAACAGAAAAAAGTTGGCCTGCTTTCGGGTGGTGAGCGCAACCGCGTGCACATGGCGCGTTTGCTGAAAGATGGCGGCAACGTGTTGCTGCTCGATGAACCGACAAACGATTTGGACGTCGAAACCCTGCGGGCTTTGGAAGACGCTTTGGTCGATTTCGCAGGCTGCGCCGTCGTCATCTCCCACGACCGCTTCTTCCTCGACCGCATCTGCACACACATGCTGGCGTTTGAAGGGGATTCCCACGTCGAATGGTTCGAGGGCAACTTCGAGGACTACGAAGAAGACAAAAAACGCCGCTTAGGGGCCGACGCGATGGAACCCAAGCGGTTGAAGCATAAGAAGTTCTCACGATGAACTTTACGAAGTAAATTCATCGGGCGCGAGGCAGGGTGTACTTTGGTGTGCCCTGCCTGGCAAATTTAACCTCTCACAAGACATACGCGTTCGTCGCGAAGGGTCATTTTATGAATCCCGCTATTATGGTACCATTAGATTCTATTTTGTAAATTTGAGGTATTATTCTGTGGAATGGCTTGCCCCCTTAGTTTCATTACTTGATGACGTCCCCCCTTTGTTCAAAATTATCGGTCTAGCATTTTTGGTGTCGGGAATTTCTTTGCCTTTGCTCAAAGGCGCGCATCCCTTCTACATCTTGATCGCCTTTATCGCGACATTGGGTTTTCTACTTATCATCCTTTCGTGGATTTTTGAAAAACCCACACCGGATGACTCAACCTGGCTCAAAGATGGCTTGATCAATTGTGCGATTGTGCAGGGGCTGAACCCACAGGGTGCAAATAATCTTGCGGTTCGTGATGGGCCAAATCGTGAAAACACCGAAATTTCACAGCGTTACACAGGTCAAAAGCTCTGGGTGCATGGTCAAACAACCGGTTGGTTGAATGTGCGCTTTATGTATCGTGGCGAAAAGGTAGAAGGCTGGGTATCGCGCCGATATACACAAACGTCGGCGTGTTGATGAACATGCCGTGATCTCATTTGGGAGGGCGACCCTATGGCCCCATTGATTTTAACTATAACTCTGGCATGATTCCGCCACATGTATCGTAACCCGGAGTAGCCACCCATGGACCGTCGTCAATTCCTTGCCCTTTCCACCGCCGCAGCCCTCACCCCTTTCACGTTGGAAGCCCAAACCACCGTATTTGATCCCACCCCGCAAGAGGTGCGCATCAAGAAGGACTTTGCGCCGGGGCAAATCCTTGTGCTGCCACGCAGCTATTATTTGTATTGGGTGACGGAAGAACGCAAAGCGATCCGCTACGGTGTGGGTGTCGGGCGTGCGGGGCTAGAATTCACCGGGCAAGCCACCATCGACGTTAAGAAAGAATGGCCCACATGGCGGCCCACCGAGGACATGATCGAACGTAGCCCGAAGACCTATTCGCGCTTCAAAGGAAACAAATACATCATGCCGGGCGGTCCGGATAATCCGTTGGGTGCGCGGGCGCTGTACCTGTTCCAAAACGGTGTGGATACGTATTTCCGCATCCACGGCACAACCCAGCCACAGACCATTGGATCGTCTATCTCAAACGGGTGTATTCGACTTACAAATGAACATGTGACGGATCTGTACAACCGTGTGCCCAAAGGGACGGTCGTCACCGTTTTGTAAAGGGTGCGTTACAGCATAACTTGCCAAATCAACAAGCTTGGGGCGAGCATCGCGAACAGAATGCAAAACAGCTTCGCCCCATGTACCATCTTCGACATGACGAGACCGTCCGATGCGCTTTCACCGTAGCCCATGGCAGCTGCCATAATCGCATGTCCGCCGGCGGGTGCTGCACGGTTTTTAGCCGCGATAGACGCCATGGCAGTTTCATAAACAACGCTTTGGCGTTCGGCCTCGGACAGTTTGTTGTCTAGGTTTTCCATATTCGACATCTTTTCGCTCCTAAAGTTCATAAAGGTAAATGGAGCCGCACGGCCAGAAGTCCAGTCCTACAACGAAAAAAGGGCCGACCTTTCGGCCAGCCCCTGATCATCCGCGCAAGACGCTGCTTATTTCAGCGCTTTGTCTGTGATTTGATGCGTCCAAGCACCTTCAGGCTTTTTGGTAATGACCGGATCAGAACCACCCGCCAGCAAAGACGCAACTGTGCGGTCAAAGTCCGCTTCAACCAGCGTGCCATCAGTCCCTGCCGTTAGCTTGGCAATCTCGCCCATCATACGCACCTGTGCCGTTTCGGTTTGCGCACCTGTTTCATCGTTGTCCAGAACGATGCCAGCGGCCTCTGCTGCGTTGGCTTCAGCGTATTTCCAGCCCTTCATCGACGCACGCACAAAGCGGACCATTTTGTCTTCGAACACAGCGTCTTTCAGATTGTCTTCCAGCACATAAATACCGTCTTCCAGTGTTGCGACGCCCTGGTCTTCGTACTTGAACGTCACCAATTCATCCGGATTAACCCCTGCATCCAAAACCTGACCGTATTCGTTGTAGGTCATGGTTGAAATGCAATCGGCCTCGCGCTGCAACAGCGGGTCTACGTTAAAGCCCTGCTTCAGAACCGTGACGCCATCATCACCGCCCTCTGTGGAAATGCCCGCTTGCGACATCCATGACAGGAAGGGGTATTCATTGCCGAAGAACCACACGCCAATAGTCTTGCCTTTGAAGTCTTCGACAGAGCTGATCCCGGTGTCTTTCCAGCAGGTCAGCATCAGACCGGATGATTTGAAGGGTTGCGCGATGTTTACAACAGGCAGCCCCTTTTCACGTGCTGCCAAAGCCGAGGGCATCCAGTTCAGCATGGCATCGGCACCACCGCCTGCAAGCACCTGTGGGGGCGCGATGTCCGGACCGCCGGCAAGGATCGTGACGTCCAGACCTTCTTCTTCGTAAAACCCTTTGTCTGCGGCCACATAGTAGCCCGCAAACTGCGCTTGCGTGACCCACTGCAACTGCAAAGTAACCGTGTTTGCGTGTCCGTCCGCAAAGGCGGTTGTCCCGCCCATACCCGTTGCAAGGGCAGCTGCCATCATAAAGTGTTTCATCGTTGTGACCTCCAAGTCGTTGGTTGTTATATGTGCCCCGCTTCTGCGGGTGCGTTTGTTATCTTTGTGACGGGTGCCAAAAGGTCACCCGTTTTTCGATCAGTGTCATGGCCCCGTAAAACGCACTGCCTGCGATGGCCGCGACCACAATCTCGGCCCAGACCATATCCAATGCAAGCTGCCCGAAGCTGGTCGAGATACGAAACCCCATGCCAACCGTCGGAGAGCCGAAAAATTCAGCAACAATCGCGCCAATCAAAGCCAATGTCGTCGCAATTTTCAAGCCATTGAACATGAAAGGCATCGCGGCAGGCAAGCGCAGCTTGAACAAAGTAGGCCAATATCCTGCCCCGTAGGTCCGCATCAGATCACGCTGCATCGACGATGTATCACGCAGTCCGGCCACCGTGTTCACAAGGATCGGAAAGAACACCATTACAGCAACAACCGCCGCCTTGGATTCCCAATCACTGCCCAGCCATTTCACAAATATTGGCGCGGTGCCGACAATGGGCAAGGCTGCCATAAAGCTGCCAACAGGCAAAATGCCCCGCGTCAGAAAATCAGAACGGTCCGCCAGAACAGCCACCGCCAGCGCAGCCCCACCGCCAATGACGTAGCCTGACACAGCACCCTTCAAAATGGTCTGCTTAAAGTCCGCCCATAAACGGGGGCCTTCGGCGCCAAGGCGTTCAATGATCGACGACGGTGCGGGCAGGATGACGGGATTCACATCAAACCCATGCACCAGCATCTCCCATACAATTACAACCGTAAGTCCAAAAATCACTGGAATTGCCACGCGCATCAAAGTCTCATCGGACCGTGCGCTGTTGCTGAGACGAATGTTGATCCACCAGCCCAAGGCCCAGATCACTATGGCCACCAATACCCAAATCATGCCGCAGCCATCCCCATACGCTTCAAGGTCACACGCTCAATCAAGCTGAAGATCCCGACCAAAGCCGCTGCCGTCAATGCCGCTGCAAAAAGTGCGGCCCAAGACACCAAAGGTTGCCCATATTGATCACCCACCAGCATCCGTGCCCCGAACCCCGCGCGCGCACCGGTTGGCAATTCTGCGACGATGGTGCCCACCAACGATGCGGAAATCCCGATCTTGAGAGACGCAAAAAGGTAAGGGGCAGACGCAGGCAACCGCAGCGACCAGAAGCCTTGCGCCTTTGACGCGTTATATGTGCGCAACAAATCCAGTTGCATGCCATCCGGACTGCGCAGCCCTTTGACCATGCCGACAACCACGGGGAAAAACGAAAGATAGGCCGCGATAATTGACTTAGGGAATAGGCCTTGGATACCCATCGACCCCAAAACGACAATGATCATCGGGGCAAGTGCGAGGATCGGAATAGTTTGGCTGACGATCGCCCACGGCATCACGGACCGATCCATCACGCGGCTGTAAACGATACCAACCGCCAACAATATGCCCAGACTGGTGCCGATCAAAAAGCCCAATAGCGTCGGCGCCAACGTGACCCAGCCATGGTAGACCAATGACCGTTTCGAGGTGATCTTCTTGTCGATGATCGTCGCATACATCTCGCGGCCAACCTGCTGAGGGCTGGGCAAGCGGGGGCGTTTGAACTCATAGGTCAGCGGGATCAGATGCGTGTTCTTCAACGCCAGCGCGACACCGCCTAAATCCTGACGCGCGACGGGCGTATCAGGTGTCACAACAAGGCCATCGCGCTGCGCCTGATCGGCCACCAGATGCATGTTCATCGGCACAACACACAGCAACCAGAACCCAAGGATCGCGGCAACCACGCTCAAGACAGGCAATACAGACCTCATGCCCGCCACTCCATCCGCAATTCAGGAACCCCGTCACCGCGCCCCTCTTCTTTACGTTCGACTTCGACAAACCCTTCACGGGCGTAAAATCGCTGCGCAGCCTCATTGGGGGCATGCGTCCAAAGCTGCACAAAGTCGCGGTCCTGCTTCACCGCATCCAACAGTGCTTTGCCATCACCAGAGCCGGGGTGCGCGGTATACAGGCCGTTGATTTGGGATATCTCCCGCTCGAGAGCCAAGTATCCCGTGACCGGTTCACCAATCACCCAAAATTCGCGCATGCCAATGCTTTGAGTCAACATTTCTGTCAATTCCTCAAGGCTTGGGCCGCCCGTCATCCACGGCGTCGCATCCAGCCAATCGCGCACAATCTGCGCACAGGCCGGTGCATCAGCCTTGGTCGCCAAACGGGGGGCAGCGTCAATCATCAGCATGCCCTGCCCGCAAACCTTCACGCACGCGGTGCGCGATTTCCAAAAACTCGGGACTGTCCCGGATATCCAAAGGCCGGTTTTTGGGCAAAGGGCTTTCAATAACGTCTGTAATCCGCCCGGGGCGCGGCGACATCACCACAATCTTGGTGCTCAGATACACCGCTTCAGGGATCGAGTGCGTCACAAAACCAATGGTCTTTTCCGTCCGCGCCCACAGTTTTAGAAGCTGCTCGTTCAGATGGTCACGCACAATCTCGTCCAGCGCCCCAAACGGCTCATCCATCAGCAAAATATCCGCGTCAAAGGCCAACGCCCGCGCAATGGAGGCACGCTGCTGCATGCCCCCCGACAGCTGCCAAGGGAACTTACGTTCAAAGCCCGCCAGTTCGACAAGCTCTAACACGCGCTCAACGCGTTCCTTTTGGTCCGTCTTCGAGTATCCCATGATCTCCAAAGGCAGACGAATGTTGCCGCCAATCGTGCGCCAAGGATAAAGCCCTGCCGCCTGAAACACATAGCCATAAGCCCGCGCCTGCCGAGCTTCGGCGGCAGACACACCGTTGACGGTGATCGCGCCCCCCGTAGGCTGCTCCAAATCCGCCATACAACGCAAAAACGTGGTTTTGCCGCAGCCGGAAGGGCCGATGAAGGACACGAAATCGCCCTTTTCGATATCCAGTGAAACACCTTTCAAAGCGTGCACGGGGCCATCATTTGTTTGGAAGGTGAGGTCGAGGTTCCGAGCGGAAATCACGGCCTGTTTGGTGTTTTCGGTCAACTCAGTTTCCTTAAATTCCAAATGGTGGTCGCGCTAAGACCTAACGCTGTGATCATCAAAGAAACAGCCATCAGCTCGCTTAGAGCATCGCAAAACCCACAATCAGATTCTGGGTATGGCCAGAACCGACCTGCAGATACGCTCAGAACCATGACGCCCATCATCGCCACAGCGATTGTAAAACTGAGTCCGACACCCGAAACAGCAAGCGGGAAAACCCAAGCAAACGAAGCCAGGCCAACTGTTGGCAGTCCAAAGATGAGCATTTCCTGCGGGGTCATATGCCCGCCGGAATATTCAATGGATCACGCTTGATCATCTTCGGTTTCGTCAACTCTTTCCACTTAGACAGCGCCACATTTCCAGACGGAAACGCCGGACGCGGCACGAACTTGCCCCGACCGGGCGATGGCTGAGAATTCTGTCCCCATGCCCAAATCACCTCACCGCGTGACAGGGTAAACCGTGATTGCGCCGTGACCTCGAACCCCTCAAACACGTTATAATCAAGGATCGAATGATGGTTCGCAGGCGAAATCGTCTTGGTGATCTTCGGATCCCACACCACGATATCCGCATCCGCCCCTTCCACAATCGCACCCTTCTTGGGGTAGATATTCAAAATCTTCGCTGCATTGGTCGAGGTCGCCGCGACAAACTCATTCGGCGTCAAACGGCCCGTCTCGACCCCTTCGGTCCATAGCACGGCCAAGCGTTCCTCAAGTCCATTGGACCCATTGGGAATGATGCGAAAATCATCACGTCCTGCACGCTTTTGCGCCGTGTTAAACGCCGCATGATCCGTGGCCACAACCTGCAAAGACCCCGCCTGCAAGCCCGCCCACAGTGAATCCTGATGATCCTTAGACCGGAAGGGCGGCGACATCACACGGCGCGCGGCATGGTCCCAATCCTTGTTGAAATACTCGCTTTCATCCAAGGTCAAAAACTGGATCAAAGGCTCCCCATAAACACGCATCCCTTTCTGACGGGCACGGCGAATGGCCTCATGGGTCTGCTCGCAGGACACATGCACAATGTACAAAGGCACGCCCGCAGTGTCCGCAATCGTAATCGCGCGGTTAGCGGCCTCACCTTCCAACTCAGGGGGGCGGGAATAGGCGTGACCCTCAGGGCCAGTGATGCCTTCGTTAAAATACTTCTCCTGCAACTCGGCCACCAGATCGCCGTTCTCGGCATGGACCATCGGCAAGGCACCCAACTCGGCGCAGCGCTTGAAGGACGCAAACATCTCGTCGTCCTCGATCATCAACGCGCCCTTGTAGGCCATGAAGTGCTTGAACGAATTCACACCCATCTCGACCGCATCTTTCATGCCGTTGAACACATCCTCGTTCCAACCAGTAATGGCCATGTGATAGCCCACATCGGAACAAATCTGCGGGGCGGACTTGCGGTGCCACTCGTTGATGGCGTTCTTCAAATCACCATCGGCGCCGGGCAAACAGAAATCCACAACCATTGTTGTGCCACCAACAGCCGCCGCCCAAGTGCCCGTTTCAAAGGTTTCAGCGGCAGTTGTCCCCATAAATGGCATCTCAAGATGTGTATGAGGATCAATACCGCCTGGAATGACATAGGCACCCTCAGCATCAATATATTCATCTCCAACCAAATCTTCCCCGATTTGCTTGATGACCTCACCCTCAATCAAAACATCCGCCTTGTACGTGCGATCCGCTGTACAGACCAAACCACCTTTGATTACCTTGCTCATCTCAGACTTCCCTTCGATCCAATTTCATCTCGCCCGAAAAACCTCGGGGTTTGGGGCAGAGCCCCAACAGAACAAAAACTTCGGGGCAAAGCCCCACCTCAGACTGATCCATAACAGCCCATTGCCGGCCCATGCACCCCAATGTCCAAAGGACCAAAATCGCTTTCCACACACAGCGAAAAATACCCCGCAACCGGCATATAAACCACGCGATACGTGCCATCGGTCCGCGTCACAGTCCAACAGGTTTGCGTCACACCACCACTGAACTTCACAGTGGTTTCAAAGGGGCTCACCAACGCCGCACGAAATGCATCCAGATGTCGCAGGTCGCGATCCGTTTCGATGCGTGCAGTGTCGATTTCCGCCTGCACGAGACCTGAAACCCGTTCCGCAACGCTTAGATCAGGGTCCAGCAATTTCACCCAACTATCTCCGCTGTCTCCACAACCGCATGCATCAACACATCCGTGCCAGCCATCGCCCAGTCACGGGAAATCTCTTCAGCCTCGTTGTGAGATAACCCATCTACACACGGACACATCACCATCGCCGTAGGGGCGACGCGGTTGATCCAGCACGCATCATGGCCCGCCCCCGAAATCAAATCCATGTGGGTATAGCCAAGGCGCTCCGCCGCAGACCGCACGGCCCCAACACAGCCTTCATCAAAAGCCACAGGATCAAACCCGCCAACCTTTTCAAACGCGATCTCAAGGCCCATGTCATCGGCGATTGCCTGCGCCTCGATACGCAAACGGGCTTCCATATCCTCGATCACCGACAGTTCGGGCGACCGGAAATCCACCGTAAACACAACCTGTCCCGGAATGACATTGCGCGAGTTCGGATAGACATCGATATGCCCTGCCGCCCCCACCGCATGGGGCGCATGGGACCACGCAATCTCGTCTACCTTTTCCAGAATACGCGCCATACCAAGCCCGGCATTTTTTCGCATCGGCATCGGGGTGGAACCTGTGTGGGAATCCTTGCCCGTCACGGTGATTTGCGTCCATGACAGGCCTTGCCCATGGGTCACAACGCCGATGTCGCGCCCTTCGGCTTCCAGAATTGGGCCCTGTTCGATGTGCAACTCAAAGAAAGCGTGCATCTTGCGGGCGCCAACCTCTTCTTCGCCGCGCCAGCCGATACGTGACAACTCATCTCCGAACTTTTTACCTTCCGCGTCAACACGATCATACGCCCAATCCTGCGTGTGAATACCCGCAAAAACGCCAGACGAAAGCATGGCGGGCGCGTAACGCGTGCCTTCTTCATTGGTGAAATTGGTGACTACAATGGGGTGCTTTGTCTGCACATCCAAATCATTCAAGGTGCGGATCACTTCAAGCCCTGCAAGGACGCCTAAAACCCCATCATACTTGCCGCCTGTGGGTTGTGTGTCCAAATGCGAACCCACATAAACTGGCAATGCATCAGGATCAGTGCCTTCACGACGGGCAAACATGTTGCCCATCTGGTCCAACCCCATAGAACACCCTGCCGCCTCGCACCACGACTGAAACAATGCGCGACCTTCGCCGTCTTCGTCCGTCAGGGTCTGACGGTTGTTTCCACCCGCAACCCCCGGTCCAATTTTGGCCATTTCCATCAGGCTGTCCCACAGCCGATCGGCATTGATTCTTAGATTTTCTCCCGGCGCTGGCATAACGACCTCCGTACTGGACTCTGTGCTGGCTTGTTTTTTACCATTTGGTAAATACACGATTGCGATTAGGATCGAAGCTGTCAAGAACTGGTTTGCCAAATTCAACTAAGACAGGCAACATATACTGTAAATTCAAGCACCAAGGACAGCCGTATGAAGGAAAGCGCCCCGAAAAAGCCAAGCCGGATTCAATTGCGCAATCGAAGCCGGATTATCGAAGCGGCGCTTGAAGTTTTTTCGCAGCATGGCTACCGCGGGGCGACATTGGATCAAATCGCGCGTGAAGCCGGGCTTAGCAAACCTAACATTCTGTATTACTTCGCCGGCAAGGAAGAAATTCACGTCACCTTGCTGAACCAGTTGATGGAAACATGGCTAGACCCTTTGATCGAAATGGATGCAAATGGCGAGCCACTGCAAGAACTGCTTGATTACGTGCAGCGGAAACTGGACATGGCGCGCGACCTGCCCCGCGAAAGCCGCTTGTTTGCGAACGAGATTCTACAAGGCGCCCCGCGGATGAAACCCCATTTGCACGCCAGCCTAAAGCCACTTTTTGATGAAAAATGTGCCGTGATCGAAGGCTGGATGGCCGAAGGGCGACTGGCGAAAGTGGATGTGCGGCACCTGATTTTTTCAATTTGGTCCAGCACCCAGCACTATGCAGATTTTGAAGCGCAAATTGACGTTTTGTTGCCCGATGGCGAAGATCGCGGCAGGGCGACGCAGTATCTGCAAACCATGTTCACAAAGCTGCTTGAACCATAAATCAGTTTGTTAACCTGACTTAACCATTCACCCAATCTTACTCCGCACATTTAGGATTTGTTCATACTTGTGAACGCCCCCTGAAGGCAGATGATGGGGCAAACACCGGATCAAACGGTGCGGCCAGTGCCTCCGCACAAAGCTATTCCACCGCAAAGGATGTCGGCACTGCGTCTGTTGAGGTCGAAGCTGCGGCCCGCGAAGCGGCACAAGATGCACACGCGGCCTACAAATTGCAGTCTATTCTTGAGGGTATGACAAGCCTGTCAGCAGAAGCTGAAAAAATAGCGCCTGTCGCGGAAGGCAATGACGTTAGCCCACCCGCAACAAGCGCCGAACCAGAAGAGATGCCAGTCTAAGACCTTTCACAACAGTCCCAGAGCAACGCCCTTTCTGAAAGGTATCCGTGCGGGGTGACATGACTTACCCCGCGCGGACGGGAGATTACTCAGCCGCAACTGCTCCCGGATTGTTCGGGTGCGTTGTCCAGTTTGCGTAGTCCGGCTCAACCACTTTGTCTGTCCGTGGGTCGGTGGCACCGGGGGCCATGGCCTCCATCGTGATGCATCCTTCAACCGGGCAAACATTCACGCAAAGGTTGCACGCCACGCACTCTGCGTCAATGACTTCGAACACCCGATCTTCTGACATGCTGATCGCCTGGTGCGAAGTATCTTCGCAGGCCGCGTAACAACGCCCACATTTAATGCAATCATCTTGGCTGATCACAGCCTTCGCCACGTAGTTGAGGTTCAGGTATTGCCAATCGGTCGTATTGGGCACAGCCATGCCAACAAAATCGTCCAAAGACGCATGGCCTTTTTCGTCCATCCATTGCGACAGGCCACTGATCATTTCCTGCACAATCTTGAACCCGTACGTCATCGCCGCCGTGCAGACCTGCACGTTGCCGCAGCCCAGCGCCATGAACTCAGCGGCATCCCGCCATGTGGTCACGCCGCCGATGCCGGAAATAGGCAAGCCTTGGGTTTCGGGATTGCGCGCAATTTCGCTAACCATCGACATCGCAATCGGTTTCACCGCAGGACCACAATACCCGCCATGCGTACCTTTGCCATCAATGCTTGGCTCGGGGGCCATTGTGTCCAGATTTACAGAGGTGATCGAATTGATCGTGTTAATCAACGATACCGCATCTGCCCCACCCCGATGCGCGGCCGCCGCAGGTTTGCGCACATCTGTGATGTTCGGCGTCAACTTCACGATGACAGGCTTGGAATAATACTGCTTGCACCAGCGCGTCACCATTTCGATGTACTCGGGCACCTGCCCCACAGCCGCGCCCATGCCGCGCTCCGACATTCCGTGTGGACAGCCAAAGTTCAGCTCGATCCCGTCTGCGCCTGTGTCCTCGACCAAAGGCAGGATCGCTTTCCACGCCTCTTCCTCGCAAGGAACCATGATCGACACGATGATCGCACGGTCCGGGTAATCCGCTTTGACGCGCTTGATTTCATCAAGGTTGGTGAAAAGGTCGCGGTCGGTGATCAGTTCGATGTTGTTCAGACCCAACAACCGACGATCCGCGCCATAAATCGCGCCATATCGTGGCCCGTTGACGTTAACGACAGGCGGGCCTTCTGAGCCCAAAGTTTTCCAGACCACGCCGCCCCAGCCTGCTTCAAAGGCGCGGCGGACATTGTATTCTTTATCCGTGGGCGGAGCAGAGGCCAACCAGAACGGATTGGGGGATGAAATACCTAAAAAGTTGCTTTGTAAGTTTGCCATTCTTATGCGCCTCCCATCAGAGTTGCGTGTATATCCATCGCAGCGTCACGCCCTTCGGCTACCGCTGTGACGGTCAGATCGTCACCGCCCGCTGCGCAGTCACCGCCAGCCCAAACACCATCAAGCGATGTGCGTCCTGTGCCGTCCACGGCAATTTTGCGACCATCCAAATCCGGTAGCCCACTTCCATTCAGCGTCTGCCCGATGGCCGTTAGCACTTGGTCGGCCTGCAGTCTTATGGTTTGACCGGTGCCCGCCATAGCGTCGTCTACATATTCGAATTCGATCTCGCGCACAGCGCCGTTGCCATGCACTGCCGTGGGCACCGCATGCGTCATGATGCGAACGCCTTTGGAGGCCGCAAGATCCTGTTCATAGACGCTTGCATTCATCCGGTCGCGCCCGCGACGATAGGCCAGTGTGACGTTCAACGCCCCGAGCAACTTGGCCTGCACAGCAGCGTCCACCGCCGTCATACCCCCGCCAATGACGACCACGTCGCGACCAACAGGCAGCTGTGCCACATCACTGGCCTGACGCAGTTCAGAGATGAAATCAACAGCATCCAAAACGCCCGTTTTGTCGTCACCCTCAAGCCCCAGCGCATTTACGCCGCCCAAGCCGATGGCCAGAAACACAGCGTCATGATCACCTTGCAACGCCTCAAGGCTCAGACCGTCGCCCAGCGCCTTGCCCGTTTCAATTGCGATGCCGCCAATCTGCAAAAGCCAATCGACTTCGTCCTGCGCATATCCACCGGGCGTTTTGTAACTGGCGATGCCATATTCGTTCAGCCCACCCGCCTTGGATTTTGCATCATAGACGGTGACGGTGTGCCCCATCATCGCCAAACGGTGCGCACAGGACAATCCCGCCGGACCGGCCCCGACAACGGCTATGGTTTTGCCGGTTTCTGTTGCCCGCTCAAATGGGTGCAGGCCTTGAGTTTGCAGATGATCCGTCGCGTAGCGTTGCAATTGACCGATAAGCACCGGTTTGCCTTCTGCGGCTTCACGGACACAGGCCTGTTCACACAAATCTTCCGTGGGACACACACGGGCGCACATCCCGCCCATGATATTTTGGCTTAAAATGGTTTTTGCCGCCGCATCAGGCGTGCCTGTCGCGATCTGGCGAATGAACAACGGTATGTCGATGTCTGTAGGACAGGCCGTGATACACGGCGCGTCATGGCAAAAGTAGCACCGATCCGCTGCAACAAGCGCTTCATGATCTTGTAACGGCGGATGCAGGTCTGAAAATTGGTCTTGATACTGATCTGGTGCCAATCGCCCCGCGACGACACCTGGCGTGAAAGAATTCTGCGACATGGCTCTCCCTGTCTTGGCTGTGTGCAGTGAACTTAGCGAAAATCAAAGCACGGTATAAAAATTTTATCAACTGGTAAATTTATTTAAGCCCGCATTCCGTGAAAAATCAAAAACAATGAGACAAAAACAATCACTAATCGGCAAGACTCCGCAAAATCACTTATTTTTGGGCTTTTTTCTTGATTTAGGCTGTATGGGTCCACATTTTAGGATTGCGACGTTAAACCTATCGACCACTGCTCCTTCACGGCTCAGTCCCCCTCGATCAGCGACGACTTTGCCGACCTGCCGCATGTTGCGGGCAGACACACTAAGGAGAAACACGATGGCCACTGGCACCGTGAAATGGTTCAACACAACAAAAGGCTACGGCTTTATCGCGCCTGATGGCGGCGGCAAAGACGTTTTCTGTCACATCTCAGCCGTTGAGCGCGCAGGCCTGACAGGTCTTGCCGACAACCAGAAAGTCACCTTCGATATTGAAGCTGGCCGTGACAACCGCGAAAGCGCGACAAACATCGCCCTCGCGTAAGCGGATCTGCGATAAAAGATTTGAAACGGGCGCCACGGCGTCCGTTTTTGTGTTTGGCGCATTTCTTTTAGGGGCGCAGGGCCTTAAAGCCGCGGACTTAGCGGGTTACCGTTTCAGACGGATTTGTATCGGCCTTGGCGCGGCGTTCCGCCAAACTGGCACGGATCAGCCGCCCCCATTCTTCAAACGGATATGTGAAAATGCGCCATACGTTTTTGTCCGGCACCCCAGTTCCCAGCGCCCCCATTGGCGCGTTGCACTTACCAGCCTCGTAGTAAGTCCCAAATATCACATCGTATATCGGCATGACATTTGCCAAATTCTTACCATAGGCTGCGGGCACATCGGCGTGGTGCCAACGGTGATAAACAGGCGATGCAATCAGGTATTTGAAGATGCCATGTTCAAACGGCAGATCCATATGCACATACTTTGTGTGCAGGATGTAAAAGGCAATCACAAACGGCAGCGCCTTTGGCATTTGCAACCACGTCAACAAAATGATGTAGCTGGCGGTCATCAGCATCGCTTCCAAAAAATGGATACGGTTTGCGGTAAACGCATTCACATGTGTGTCTGAATGATGCGCCGCATGTGTGGGCCACCCCCATTTGGTATGCATCAAACGGTGATTCCAATAGTCCACAAAGTCCTTGGCGATAATGCCCATGACACACACAACCCAAAGCGGCAAAGCATCCCAAACGGAAGGATCAAGGGTTGGGATATGCAAAGCAGCATAGGCCGACTGCATGAAAGCGTTCACGTCTTTCAAAAACACGATCGCTACAAGAATATTAATGCCACCGATCAGCAAGGTCGCCACGGTGTTTTCCAAAGCGTGACGCGACAACTCACCTTTTTTCCGGAACACAATGTACAAAATGAGAACCGCAAAGGCGCATAAGATCAGCTCCGAATGCCATGTGGGGCGTGCCAACCAGGTTAGAATGTCCATGCCTCAAGCTCCTTCATCTCAATGCCGAGGTGATCATTTTGGTCGCGCGTCACCTGCTGGTCATTGTCCCTTTGCCACCAAAAAGCGGCAATTTTATGCCTGCATGTTGATGTTTGATCAAAAATGCCGCCACGGCACGGTGTCGACATGCACGAAAGGTGCAAATAGCGATGGACACGCGCCAAATGTCAGACAATTAATCACCTCATAGATCACACTGACCCCGGAGACCTCCGATGCAAGATTTCAACGCCTTCACTTTGGAAAACCTAACCGTATCAGGAGACGACAGCGGCGTCGTCCAGGTCGTGCTGTCACGCCCTGCGAAACGCAACGCCCTGAACGCCGATACCATCGAAGAGCTGATCGAAGTCTTTTCAAAATTACCCCGCATGGGTGCGCGTGCTGTGGTGTTGCGCGCCGAAGGCGATCATTTCTGCGCCGGTCTTGATCTGGTAGAACACCACGTCGAGGACCGCCGCCCCGAAGATTTCATGCACCTGTGCCTGCGCTGGCACGAGGCGTTCAACAAGATGGAATACGGTGGCGTGCCGATCATTGCTGCCCTGAAAGGCGCCGTCGTGGGCGGGGGGTTGGAACTGGCATCCTCCGCGCATGTGCGGGTTGCTGATCAAAGCACGTATTTTGCCCTTCCCGAAGGCCAGCGTGGGTTGTTCACTGGTGGTGGGGCGACCATCCGCGTTGCCGATCTTGTGGGTAAAGCGCGCATGATCGACATGATGCTGACAGGCCGTGTCTACAAGCAGAAGGAAGCGATGGAAGTGGGGCTATGCCAGTACCTGATCGACGGAAACACCGACGACAAAGCGATGGAACTGGCCCATCTGGCAGCCCAAAATCCAGCACTGTCAAACTTTGCCATATGTTCCGGCATCAGCCACATGCAGAACATGTCGGCGCTGGACGCAGCCTATTCCGAAAGCGTGCTGGCGGGCATCGTGAACACACAGCCTGCGTCGCGCGAACGCCTTGAGGCCTTCGCCAACAAAACCGCAGCGCGTGTGCGCCCGGACTAGGCTCAGGACCCATCAGCCACCTGCGCCGCTTTGATCAGCGCCAGAACATTCGGACCAAAGCCCTCAACGATCTTCTTCACCCCATCTGCATTGGGGTGGATACCATCGTCTTGCAAAAACGGACGGGCCTGCGCGGGGTCCAAGCCTGCGCCACCCAGTCCGTCAAAAAAGCTATCCTGAAACAAAGCCCCGTATTGGGCCGCAAGCTCAGGATACATTGCGTCAAATGCGTCTTTATATGCAGGTCCGTAATTTCCCGGCGCTTGCATCCCGACCAACAAAACCGCGACATCAGCAGCTTTGGCGGCTTGCAAAATCGATTCCAGATTTGCGCGTCCAACAGAAGGATCAATGCCGCGCAACAAATCATTACCACCAAGGGCCACAATCATCGCATCCACCTCGGGTGTAAGTGTCCAGGCCACGCGGCTTGCCCCCCCTGCAGTTGTGTCGCCGGACACCCCCGCATTGATCAACGTGACTTCGGCGCCTTGATCTTGCAGCCACGTTTCCAGCTGGGGCACAAAGCCATCCGCCTGCTGTAAGCCGTAGCCTTGCGTCAGGCTGTCGCCCAAAGCGGCAATCACCACGCCCTCTGCGAATGCAGGAAACGCCCAAAAACTCATTACAATTCCAGCAATTGCCTTGCGCATCGTGATCCAGCCTCCATATCCAGTCGTACACCTCTATAAAGGCGCACATGCATGTCCAATCCAGTCCTATCGTTAAATAATGCGGCCCTGTCACTGGATGGCAATGCCGGGCGAGTGGATATTTTGCATGGGATCTCGCTGGATGTGCAATCTGGCGAAACAGTAGGGCTGATTGGACCATCAGGGTCTGGCAAATCATCGCTGTTGATGTTGATGGGTGGTTTGGAAATGGCGACGGGCGGGTCAATCCACGCTTTGGGTCACGACTTAACGGCCATGAACGAAGATGCCCTTGCACGGTTCCGCCGCGACAACATGGGCGTCGTGTTTCAATCGTTCCATTTGATCCCCACGATGACCGCATTGGAAAATGTGGCAACGCCGTTGGAACTGGCGGGGGTACGTGATGCTTTTGAACGCGCCGAGGCAGAGCTTGACGCCGTTGGGCTGGCCCATCGGTCCGGGCACTACCCGTCGCAAATGTCGGGGGGCGAACAGCAACGCGTTGCATTGGCACGCGCCGCCGCACCCCGTCCCAAAATACTGCTGGCAGATGAGCCTACGGGCAATCTGGACGGCTCCAACGGGGCTGCCATTATGGATTTGCTTTTCGGGTTGCGCGACAAACATGGCGCGACGCTGGTTCTGGTGACACACGCCGATGCCTTGGCGACACGCTGCGACCGGGTCATTCGTCTGGAAGACGGGCGCATTGCCGATCTGGCACAGGCCGCAGAATGAGCCTTGCAACAGCCGCCAAATTTGCCAAACGCGAACTGCGTGGCGGCATAAAAGGATTTCGCATTTTTCTGGCCTGTCTGGCTTTGGGTGTGGCTGCCATCGCAGCCGTGGGATCGGTTCGTTCCGGGATCGAGGCCGGATTGGCCCGCGAAGGGGCCGCGATCTTGGGCGGTGATGCTGAACTGGACTTCACATACCGGTTCGCCACCGCAGATGAACGCGCATGGATGGACACCACCGCGACGCGCGTTTCGGAAATAGCCGACTTTCGGTCTATGGCCGTCGTCGGCGAGGAACGCGCCCTGACCCAGATCAAAGCCATCGATGATGCCTACCCGTTGGTTGGCACCGTCGGATTGATGCCCGAAATGTCGCTGGATGTGGCGTTGGCAGACTATGGCGCGGTTATGGAACGTGTGCTTAGCGACCGCCTTGGCCTAAGCGTCGGCGACACGTTTGCATTAGGCACCCAAGACTTCACCCTGCGCGCGATCCTGACACGCGAACCCGATGGTGCCGCCAGCGGGTTTTCACTTGGGCCCCGTACCATCGTCTACACCGAGGCGTTGAAAGATGCACAATTGCTGACGTCGGGGTCTTTGTTCGAAACAAAGTACCGCCTGAAGCTGGAAGAAGGCGCGGACCTTGAAGCGCTTGAAACCGCAGCAAAAGCGCGGTTTGAAGACACCGGCATGCGCTGGACCGATGCACGCAACGGTGCGCCGGGTGTGGCGCAATTCGTAAACCGTCTGGGCGCGTTTTTGGTGCTTGTGGGGCTGTCTGGCCTTGCTGTTGGGGGCGTCGGCGTCTCTGCGGCAGTGCGCAGCTATCTGAGTGATAAAACCGGTGTCATCGCAACATTGCGCACGCTTGGCGCAGAGCGCAGCACGATATTTCAGACATATTTCATCCAAATCGGGGTCTTGTCGTTGCTGGGCATCGCCATCGGTGTGGCGCTGGGCGCTTTGGTGCCTGCCGCCCTTGCCCCATTGATTGAGGCACGTTTGCCAATACCGTCCCAGATCGGCATTTATCCAGCCCCCCTAGCCGAAGCTGCGCTGTACGGCTTGCTGACGGCCTTTGTCTTTACCCTTTGGCCATTGGCCCGCGCCGAAAACGTTCGGGCCGCGACGTTGTTTCGGGATGGCGTAGACACCTCAAGCGCCTTGCCAGCGCTCAAGTACATCTTTTTCACGGGCCTGGGCCTTGCGGCCCTCATCGGGTTGGCCGGGTTCTTTTCAGGAACATGGCGGTTGACGCTTTGGACCGCTGGCGGAATCGCCGGGGCGCTTTTGCTGCTAAGTGTTACGGCTGTGATCATTCGCTGGACATCCCGACGTGGCGCCGCGGTCTCTAAAGGGCGGCCCGCTTTGCGGTGGGCGCTTGCCTCTATATCGGGTCCGCGCGAAGGGGCTGCATCCGTGGTCTTGTCGCTGGGCCTTGGCCTGTCCGTGTTGGCGGCTGTCGGGCAAATCGACGGCAACTTGCGCGGCGCCATCACAACCAATCTGCCTGACGTGGCCCCATCGTATTTCTTTGTGGACATTCAACGCGATCAAATGCCCGGCTACACTGAAAGGCTGGAAAACGACCCTGCCGTCAGTCGCATCGACAGCGCACCGATGCTGCGGGGGGTTATCACCAAAATCAACGATACACCGGCCCGGGAATATTCCGGCGAACATTGGGTCATTCAGGGTGACCGCGCCGTCACCTATGCCGAACGCCCTTCAGAAAATACCAAGATTACCGAAGGCGCATGGTGGGATGAAGGATATGTTGGGCCACCACAAATCAGCTTCGCCGCTGAAGAGGCCGAAGAAATGGGCCTGAAGTTAAACGATACGTTGACGATCAATGTCTTGGGTCGTGACATCACGGGCACCATTACCTCCTTCCGCGATGTTGATTTTTCAACAGGTGAAATGGGCTTTGTCCTGACGATGAACCCGGCTGCATTGCAAGGGGCACCGCATACGTTCATTTCAACCGTTTACGCCGACGAAAACGCCGAAGCGCAGATCCTGCGTGATCTGGCAACGGCTTACCCCAACATCACTGCAATTCGGGTACGCGATGCCATCAACCGCGTGGCGGATGTCTTGGCGGGGCTTGCAGCGGCCACATCATACGGGGCAGCAGCCACATTGATCACAGGCTTTCTGGTTTTGATCGGGGCGGCGGCGGCTGGCACCAAAGCACGCACTTACGAGGCAGCCGTGCTTAAGACGCTTGGGGCTTCACGAGGGCGCATTTTGCGCAGCTTTGCCTTGCGTGCAGCCCTTTTGGGTTTTGCAGCGGGGGCTGTGGCGTTGGCCGCGGGCATCGCAGGGGGATGGGCCGTCAGCCGCTTTGTGATGGAAACCGATTTCAACGTGATCTGGCCCAACGCCATTGCGATCATCGCGGGCGGCGTTATCGCCACGCTTTTGGCGGGTTTGGCCTTTGCGTGGGCGCCTCTTGCGGCGCGGCCTGCACAAGTGCTACGTGCCAAAGAATGAGCGATCCACATTTTTTCGGCTATGGCAGCCTTGTAAACACCGACACCCATTCTTACCCACACGCACGCCCTGCGACGCTACATGGATGGCGTCGGGCATGGGTGCGGACGGATCTGCGCGACATCGTGTTTCTAACGGGGGTTCCGGCCCCGGGACACAGCATCGCCGGTTTGATTGCAGCCGTGCCCAACAACGACTGGGCAGCGCTTGACCTGCGTGAAAGCGGATACGCCCGCGTACCGGCAACAGACGCAGTCACCGTAGACCGCGCCCCGCATGACATTGCCGTCTACGCCGTTCCACCGGAAGACATGCGGTCCGGCGGCGATCATCGCATTTTACTGAGCTATCTGGACGTTGTGGTGCAAGGGTACTTGCGTGTGTTTGGCACGCAGGGCGTCGCCGATTTCTTTGACACAACAGACGGTTGGTCCACCCCGATCCTGAACGATCGCGCGTCGCCGCTGTACCCTCGCGCACAGTCGCTCAGCGCATCTGAAACCGCGCTGGTGGATCACCATCTGCATGGTTTATCGGCGCAAGTGCAAAATCTCTAACAGGCTGCGTTGCCGTGCGAACGGTCCCCGCGGTGGCAGTTCTCCGCTGTCTTTGGCAATGACACGCACCGCAAGGCGCCACGACACGATCCCAAATACAACGCCTGCAGCTGCTTGGCCCCACAACACGCCTTCTGGTCCAAGCCACAATCCCCCCAACCAAACAAAGGGCAACATCGCAAAGGTGTTGCGCCCCCAATTCATCCATGTGGAATAAAACGGGTGCCCTAAATTGTTGAAGGCTGCATTGCTGACAAAGAGAACCCCGTTAAAGTAAAACAGCAGCGCAATGGGACCACAGAACACCAAAACGAGGTCAGCGCCGACACCGTCCATATTGAACAAAGCCAGTATTGGCCCGCGCAACAGGAACAAAAGGGCTGACACCAAAACCGTAAAGATGGCCGCGAACAGCAAAGCCGCATTGTAGCCGCCACGCACACGCCCATAGTCTTTTGCCCCGAAGTTTTGGCCAATGATTGGCCCCACAGCACCAGACAAGGCAAACAACACGCCAAAGGCCACGGGCACGATACGCGAAACAATGGCCATGCCTGCAACCGCATCTTCGCCGAACTGCGCCATGTTGCGGGTGACGATGGCCTGACCGATGGGGGTGGCCAGCTGGGTCATGATGGAAGGCGCCGCGATCGCCAAAATCGGGCTGAAATCCCGCGATAGATCTGCAGCACGGGGCAAAGTGATGCCGCCGTGGTGGCGTATAATCGGCAACAATGATGTGCCTGCAATGGCAACCCGCGCAATGACAGAGGCAACGGCAGCACCCGTCAATTCAAGGTCCAGGCCAAAAATCAGGATGGGGTCCAAAATGGCATTCACAAGGCCGCCATATATGGTGGCCATCATGGCGCGCCGCGCATCGCCATAGGCCCGCAACACCGCGCCCCCCATCATACCGATCACCAGCAAAGGCATAGATGGTACAATGATGCGCAAGTAACTTACCGCAAGATCAACAGTGTCTCCGGTCGCGCCCAGAAGCGTAACAAGGCCGCGCAGATTGAGCCACACCACGATGCCAAAAAACACTCCGAAAACAACGCCATACAGCAGTCCGGTGGCCGTGCGCCCACGGGCAAGTTCCACATTTCCTTCACCAAGTGCACGAGCCACCAAAGCGCCGACTGCGATCGCCATGCCAATGCCAAAAGACGTGGTGAAAAACAAAATTGCACCAGCATAGCCAACGGCCGCCGCAAGCTCCGCTTTGCCAAGCATCGAAATGAAAATCATATCGACGAAATCGACTAAAAAGACAGCCATCAGACCAACGGAGGCGGTCAATGACATGACAGTCACATGGGAAAACAGATTTCCATTTAGAAATTTCGCCTGTTCACCTGCCATGCACCATCCGATCCAACTTCATCTCGCTCAATAAACCTCCGCCGGAGGCATCCGACAGGGGCTACGCGTACAACGCCAGATAAGGTCGGACCTGATCAAGCCAGATCAGGAACGTGCCTTCACCACCTGCAAAAGCGGCATGACAGCGGACATATCCGGGCCATGTGCCTGACCAGTCAGTGCCTTACGCAGTGGCATGAACAAACCACGGCCCTTGCGACCGGTGGCTTCCTTGACCGCCGCAGTCCATGTGCCCCATGTGGTTGCATCAAACGGACCTTCGGGCAACAACCCCAAGGCTTGCGTTACAAAATCGGCATCCTCATCGTCGATAACAGGGTCTGCACCTTTGGAAAACAGCGTCCACCAACCCGACAGATCTTTCAAAGTCGAGATATTGTCGCGTGTGACGGTCCAGAACAGATCCGCCATATCATCAGGCACGCCAAGCGCCGCAATGTCGTCGGCCACAGCATCCAGTGGCAACGCCTGCAAATAGCGCCCCGTCAAAGGGTAAACATCTGCAACATCGAATTTTGTGGGGGCAGATCCAAAGCGGCTGATATCGAAACCACCCACCAGTTCAGCCATATCCATACGCAACTCAACCGGATCAGAAGATCCCAAACGCGCCATAAGGCTCAAAAGCGCCATGGGTTGCACACCGGCCTCGCGCAAGTCGCGCAGCGCCAGTGTTCCCAGCCGTTTCGACAACGCCTCGCCCTGCGGTCCGGTCAACAGTGAATGGTGTGCAAAGCGCGGGGCCGTGCCACCTAACGCTTCGATGATCTGGATTTGAGTGGCTGTGTTCGTGACGTGGTCAGAACCACGCACAACATCTGTGACACCCATCTCCATGTCATCCACAACAGAGGCGATGGTGTATAGCACCTGCCCGTCACCACGGATCAGGACCGGATCCGACACGGATGCCGCATCAATTGAAATATCACCCAAGACACCATCGGCCCATTCGATGCGTGTATGGTCCAGCTTGAAACGCCACACCCCGTCGCCGCGTTCTGCCCGCAGAGCGTCACGGTCCGCTGCGCCAAGCGCCAAAGCCGCACGGTCATAGACTGGCGGTTTTCCCATGTTCAGTTGTTTTTTGCGCTTCAGATCCAGCTCGGTTGGCGTCTCAAATGCCTCGTAGAAGCGATCCATTTCGCGCAGCTTGGCCGCAGCTTCGGCATAACGGTCCATCCGTTCGCCCTGGCGCTCTACCCGATCCCAGTGCAGCCCAAGCCATTCGAGATCCTGCTTGATGCCGTCCACATATTTTTCCTCAGACCGCTCCGGATCCGTATCATCAATGCGCAGAATGAATGTGCCGCCTGCTTTGCGGGCGATCAGATAATTCATCAAAGCCGTGCGCAGGTTGCCGATGTGCAGGTAGCCTGTGGGCGATGGGGCGAAACGGGTGGTGGTCATGGACAAGGTCTCCTATCGGCGCGAGGCTTGTCATACGGGCGCTGCATTGTCCAGTTCCGAAGGGGCCGCGTGGTGCGCCAAGGCGCACCTTACCCCGTCACAGCCGCCCTGCCGTCTTTAGTCGATCCCAAGCATGCTTCAAAAACGCGACCCGAAAGGAATGACCGCCCTCAAAGAGGCAAAATTCCAACACTTCCCCTGTCGCATTTTCTTTGCTCTCACACCGCAAATCGCCAAAAGTCGCATGTTCCGCAGCCGCGAAATCACCCTGCTGCGCATACATACTTAACGATTGATCCACTGCGCCTTGTCTGGTGTGCCGGATCGCACGCCCGTCCAGTGGCACTGTTTTATCCGCGTCGCCGTGGATATGGATCACACTGGTCACGGGGGTCGCGCAGGTGGCGGGTGGTTCCAACCAGAACGTTCCGGAAATCGGAGCAAAGCCCGCAAACAGATCAGGCTTTGCGCAGGCCAGGTTCCAAACCATCATCCCCCCTGCCGAAAACCCCGTCATCATCATACGGTCCCGGTCAATGGCAAAGCGCTCTGTGGCATCCGTCAAAACGGCCTCAAAATACGCGATCTCTTGTTGGCCATCGCTGTCAAAATGCGACGGGCTGTTGGGCAACACCCAGTCTTCGTCCAGTGATTTGCCCGCAATCAATGCAAGTCCCATGTCCGACACCAAACGGCGCATAAACATGTTGCGCATCACGCCATGTGCAGATCCACGATACCCATGCGCAAACACAATCGCCCCGACCGGTGTGGCACCGTCATGATCTTCGGGCATGGCGATACGGTAGTGGCGATCCCCCAGCACGCAATCTGTGTCAGGGCCGCATGCGTCAGCAGACGTTGCGATAAAAGCCACTGTCATAGCAAAGAATATACGTTTCATGAGAGCACGGTCTGACAGCGGAGGGGCGAAAGCAAATCACAACACCGTAAGCTGCGCCTTGGCGCGGCAAGCCACGCCTTACTTTGCTACTGCGTGGAGTTTCTGCGCATGTGCGTAAAGATCTGAAACCGGTACATCCATGACAAGCTGGGGCACACGCAGGTGCCACCCTTGCGGGCCTGTGGCAACGGTTCCAAACCGTGCCCACGCTGTTTTCTGGCGGGCCCGCAGTTTTTGCACATCATGCAACCGAAACACCAGACTGGCACCGCTGTCCGCACCATCAACACCGATCATCGCAACCTCATCCCAAGTGACAGAGGGAACATAGTAGCCGGACGCCCCGTTGGCATCCAACCGCAACGCAACTGGACGTGCGCGGGAAATACCGCAGTTTATCGCACCCAGATACAAAAACAGCGCCCCAAGCAAGAACACAGCCACCCCAAACCCGCGCCCTTCTTGCCCCCACACCAAAATCACAAAACCTCCCCCTGCAAAGAAGGTGCCCAGAATCAGGCTTGTCCATATGATGGTACGAAATCGCTTTGGATTGACGCGAACGGTCAACGCGTCATCCGTAAGGTGTGCCTGTGGCGCACCACGCGGCATCAGCGGTCGCGCCACCGGTTTGCGATTGGATAGCGGCGGTCCAGCCAGAAGGCGCGTGGCGTCAGACGCGCACCCGGCGCGGACTGAAAGCGTTTGTACTCGCTGATATAGATCAGATGCTCGATCCGTTCCGCCGTGGCCTTTTCAAATCCTGCATCCACACAATCAGCGATGGACGCTTCGCGGTCCACCAAAAGCTCCAACAACGCGTCCAGCTCGGGATAATCTGGCAAGCTGTCGCTGTCTTTTTGGTCTTCCCGCAACTCTGCCGTCGGTGGTTTGGTGATGATCCGGTCCGGGATCACCTCCCCTGCAGGACCCATCATCCAGTCGCGGTGGTTTTCATTCCGCCATCGGCACGTTTCAAACACACGGGTTTTATACAGGTCCTTGATCGGATTATAGCCACCAGACATGTCGCCATAAATCGTGGCATAGCCCACCGCGACCTCGGATTTATTGCCTGTGGTCAGCAGCATTTCACCAAACTTGTTACTCAGTGCCATCAACAAAAGTCCACGCAAACGGGACTGGATGTTTTCTTCGGTGACGTCCGTTTTGGTGCCTTCAAACAACGGCGCAAGCGTGTTTGTGATGGCCTGCCGCCCTTCGCTGATCGGCACAAAATCATAATGCGCCCCTATGGCGTTGGCACAGGCTTTGGCATCTTCCAGAGACTCTTCCGATGTATATTCAGACGGCAGCATCACACAGCGCACATTTTCAGCACCAAGCGCATCAACGGCAATCGTGGCCACAATCGCGGAATCGATGCCACCCGACATGCCCAAAAGAACCTTTTTGAACCCTGTCTTGCGCATATAATCCCGCAAAGATTGCACCATAACGCGGTAATCTTGTTCCCATTCATCCGCGTGGGTGGCCTTCTCGCCCTCCACGACGCGCCAGCCTTCGGCCCCGCGTTCCAGATCGACATGGGCCACCACGCTGTCAAAGGCGGGCAGTTGCACCGCAAGCGCCCCGCCGGGGTTCAATGCAAAAGACGCCCCGTCAAAGACCTGATCGTCCTGACCACCGACCATATTCAGATAAATCAACGGCAATTCCGTCTCGATCACACGGCCCACCATATGGTTCATACGCGTGTCGAATTTGCCGCGATAATAGGGTGAACCGTTGGGCACCAGCAAAAATTCGGCCCCTGTTTCTGCCAGCGTCTCAGCCACATCTTCGTGCCATGCGTCTTCGCAAATGGGCGATCCGATCCGTGTGTTGCCTACGGAATACGGCCCCCCCAAAGGCCCCGCATCAAAGACGCGCACCTCGTCAAAGACGGTTTCGTTGGGCAAGTGATGCTTCAGGGATTTGGAAGCAATCTTGCCGCCGCGGCAAATGAAGTAGGCATTGTATAGCTTGCCATCTTCAAACAAGGGTCCGCCAATCGCCAAGGCTGGTCCGTCGGCACAGTCTGCTGCCAAAGCCTCGATCGCCGCCAAAGCAGCATCCCGAAACACAGGCTTCATCACCAGATCCTGCGCGTTGTAGCCCGTGATGAACATTTCAGGCAGCGCCACCAGATCAGCCCCCGCCGCTTTGCCCTGATCCCACGCGTCCCGTGCCAGTGCCGCGTTGCCTGCGATGTCGCCAACTGTCGGGTTCAACTGCCCCAAAGTGATGCGAAACGTATCTGCCATATCCGGTCTCTCTTGCGTCAAAACTTATGCCTGATCTAGCAGATGCATCACAAAGTGGAAGGGCAAGGGCGCAATTGCGCAAAAGGCGTTGCCGCAGCACGGCCCATCTTTTAGGGTTCAGCTTCAAACGACAGGTGCCATATGACCTTTAAACACGCGATTCTTGCTTTTGCCCTTCTGTCTGCACCTGCCTTGGCGCAGGACGGTCAAGTCTTGACCAAACAATACGACGACGGCGGCATCTATGAAGGCACCTTCCAAGGTGGCTTGCAGCACGGGCAAGGCACCTACCGCTTGCCCAACGGCTATGAGTATTCCGGAACTTGGGAAGAGGGCGAGATCAAAGGCGCAGGCGTCGCGCGTTTCCCCAATGGCTCTGTCTATGAAGGCGAGTTTTCCAAAGGAAAACCCGAGGGTTTTGGCAAAATCACCTTTGCCGACGGCGGCACCTATGAAGGCGATTGGCTGTCCGGTGCGATTATGGGTCAAGGTGTGGCACTTTACGCCAACGGCGTGCGCTACGAAGGCACGTTTCGCAACGCCAAGCACCACGGCAAAGGCGTCATGCAAAGCCCCGGCGGCTACGAATACAAAGGCGACTGGATCGACGGCGTCAAACAAGGCATTGGCACAATCACCTATCCTGATGGCGCTGTGTATGACGGCCAGATTGTTGCCGGCAAACGCGCAGGCACCGGCACGCTGACCATGCCTGACGGCTTGGTCTATGTGGGCCTTTGGAAAGACGGGCAAATCGACGGTCAAGGCAAACTGACCCAACCCAATGGCGACATTTACGAAGGCGACCTTGTGGCAGGCCGCCGTCAGGGCAATGGCAAAGTCACCTACGCCAACGGTGATGTATATGTCGGTGATTTCGCAGATGACCAGCGCCATGGCACAGGTACCTTCACCGGCAACGATGGCTATGTCTATTCAGGTGATTGGGTTGCAGGTCAGATCGAAGGTCAGGGCCGCGTGACCTACCCCGACGGCTCTATCTACGAGGGCACATTTCGCGATGATTTGGCCGAAGGCACCGGCAAAATCATCTATAAGGGCGGCAACACCTACGAAGGCGACTGGGTTGCAGGTGTGATCGAGGGCCAAGGCAAAGCCACCTACACCAACGGTGTCGTTTACGAAGGCGGTTTCCGGAATGCCCGCAACCACGGCAAAGGCGTGATGACCTACGCCGATGGTTACCGCTATGAAGGCGATTGGTTGAATGGCCAACGCCACGGCACAGGCAAAGCGTCCTACCCCGATGGAACAGTTTACGAGGGCGCCTTCAAAGACGGGCAGCGCCACGGCACGGGCAAAATCATCATGTCCAACGGCTTTCAATATGAAGGTGAATGGAATGCCGGCGAAATCGACGGCCAAGGCACCGCAACCTATGACAATGGCGACATCTATGAAGGCACCTTCAAACAGGGCAAGCGCCAAGGCACAGGCACCATGCGCTATTCCACCGGCGAAGAAGCTGAAGGCACATGGGAAAACGGCGCCCTAAAGCAGGACGGTTAGATCGCCTAGACCACCTCTCCGGCCCGCATACGGTCCAGAAAATCCTGCCCTTCACGCAAGATCACATCGCGTTTCTCTTCGTCCATACGGTCCCAGGTGCGGTACATGTTCCCCATCCGCGCGTTTTTGGAAAAGCGCGGACGGTGGGTGTCCAGAAAGTGCCAGTACAGCAGATTGAAGGGGCATGCCCCCTCGCCGGTCTTTTGGGCAACCTTATAGTGGCACCCCTTGCAGTAGTCCGACATGCGATTGATGTAGGCCCCCGACGACACATAGGGCTTGGAGGCGATGATCCCGCCATCGGCAAACTGGGACATGCCCACGGTGTTCGGCGCTTCGACCCATTCAAACGCGTCGACATAAACGGCCAGATACCATTCATGCACATGGCGCGGATCGACCCCCGCCAGCAACGCAAAATTACCCGTTACCATCAGGCGCTGGATATGATGGGCATAGGCCTCCACGTCGGTCTGTTCAACGGCCTTGGAGAGGCAGCGCATCTTCGTCTCGCTGCCCCAATACAGGGCCGGCAGGTCTGCTGTTTGCTCAAGCACATTGCGCGTCGTGTAATCGGGGCCTTCCAGAAAATAGATGCCCCGCACATATTCGCGCCAACCGATAATCTGGCGGATAAACCCTTCGGCGGCATTGATCGGGGCGTGGCCGTCTTTCCAAGCCTGTTCAACCGCTTGGCAAATCTCAAGCGGGCCAAGCAGGCCAATGTTCAGATACGGCGACAGAACAGCGTGATACAAAAAGCGGTGATCACTTAGCATCGCGTCCTGAAAATCACCAAAACGGGGCAAGGCATGGGCCACAAAATGATCCAAGGCCCGCAGCGCCTCTGCCCGCGTGGTGCCATAGGAAAACGGACGCAACTGGCCAAAGTGATCGCCAAATTCCGCTTCAACCAGATCCAGCACCGCGTTGACCTCTGCGTCGGGTTCAAAGACCAAAGGCCCGCCGATGGTCACATCTTTGGGCGCGGGTTTGCGGTTGTCGTGGTCAAAGTTCCACTTGTCGCCCGCGGGTTTGTCGCCCTCCATCATCAACCCTGTGGTCCGGCGCATGTCGCGGTAGAAATATTCCATCCGCAACTGTTTGCGCCCCTCGGCCCATGCCTCGAATGTCGCATGAGACGCCAAAAAACGATCGTCTTGCAGAACACTGACTTGCAAAGGTGCATCCCGCAGCGCCTCGATCAGACGCCATTCGCCGGGTTCGGTCGCAAGCACTTGAGACGCGCCATATTGGGCGGCACGCCGCACCAGTTCGCCCACGACGCTTTGGGTGTTGTCGGTGTCGTCCAGTTCCGAATAGGCCACCTGCCAGCCATCTGCCCGCAATTGAGCCGCAAATTTACGCATCGACGCCAGGATCAACGCGATCTTCTTGGGGTGGTGACGCACATAGGTGCCTTCGGCTTTGACCTCTGCCATGACGACCACATCCGTGTCACGGTCCGCTTGCGCCAATGCGCTTAAAGTCGTGCTCAGCTGGTCGCCCAGCACCAAAATCAATCGTGTCACCATGCCACCTGCTTGCCAGAATAATCATAAAATCCACCGCTTTGATCCGGTGTGAGCCCATCCATCACTGCGATCAGGTTTTGCGCGGCCTCATCTGCTGGAACAGAAGGGTGGCGGGCCAGATATTTACGCGTAAAGGCTGTTTCAACCGTGCCCGGATGCAGCGCCGCAATGCAGCTTCGGGGATGGCTACGGGCCAGTTCAATGGCTGCGGTGCGCACGACCTGATTGGCGGCGGCCTTGGCCGCGCGGTAACTGATCCATCCGCCCATACGGTTGTCACCAATTGATCCGACGCGGGCGGTAAGCACTGTGAATACGGCGCGACGATCACGCGGCAAAAGACGATGCGCGTGCGACAAAACAAGGGCGGGACCAATGGTATTCAATGCAAACTGATCGGCCATAGTTTTTGCGGACAATCCCTTTATGGTTTTTTCTGGTACCGCTCCTGCAATTTCCAATGCACCCGTGGCCACAACAACACGATCAAAGCTTTGCTGCAAACCGCCCAGATGCAGGGCAACGCTGTGCGGGTCCGTCACATCAAAGCCGTCAACAGACCGCGAAAGCCCAACGACATCCGCGCCTTGTGCCGTGTAAGCATGCGCCAATGCAGCACCAATGCCGCCAGACGCGCCTAAAATTAAAACCCTGTTCATGATCAGAGAACTAGCCGAAAGATGCCGCTGTTCAACGATGTTTGTGGCAAAAATTGTACCTTCTCATGTGACCTCAGAACAAGACGGGTTGGGGTGCTCTGCAAAAACATACTTTTCATTTACCAAAGCCTCGGTATAACGGAGGCTATGACACAGACCGCACATACCTTGAACGCCCGCGCATCCAGCGCAGCGTCCCTATGCGGCCTACTGATCCTATTCCGCCTCTGAGCGTGTCCTTCGGCGCGCCCGCTCAGAGGAGTAGCCCATAACAAGGCAGAATAGCGCGCCACGGATCAGGACAAAAAAGAGAATTCAAATGACAAACACGCAAGACCAAGCTGCGCAAACCGATGCGCAAGATAAAGTCGTCATCTTCGACACAACTTTGCGCGACGGGGAACAATCCCCGGGCGCCACTATGACCCACGCAGAAAAAATCGAAATCGCCGGACTTTTGGACGAAATGGGCGTCGATATCATCGAAGCCGGCTTTCCCATCGCCTCCGAAGGGGATTTCAACGCGGTTTCCGAGATTGCAGAGCGCAGCGTCAATTCGGTGATCTGCGGCTTGGCCCGCGCCCAGACAGGCGACATCGACCGCTGCTGGGAGGCGGTGAAACACGCGGCCAAACCGCGCATTCACACGTTCATCGGCACATCGCCGCTGCACCGCGCCATTCCTAACCTGACCCAGGACGAAATGGCTGTGCGCATCGACGAAACCGTCAGCCACGCCCGCAACTTGTGTGACAATGTGCAATGGTCGCCCATGGACGCGACACGCACAGAATTTGACTATCTGTGCCGCGTTATCGAAATCGCCATCAAGGCGGGGGCCACCACCATCAACATCCCCGACACCGTGGGCTACACCGCGCCGCGCGAAAGTGCTGAATTGATCGCAAAACTGATCGCGGAAATTCCCGGTGCGCAGGATGTGATTTTCGCCACCCACTGCCACAACGACCTTGGCATGGCGACGGCCAACAGCTTGGCCGCCGTAGAAGCCGGTGCCCGCCAGATCGAATGTACGATTAATGGCTTGGGTGAACGCGCGGGCAACACCGCCTTGGAAGAGGTGGTGATGGCTTTGAGGGTCCGCAACGATCTGATGCCCTTCCAGACGGGCATCGACACGCGCAAGCTGATGAACATCTCGCGCCGTGTGGCGACGGTGTCGGGCTTTCCCGTACAATTCAACAAAGCCATCGTGGGCAAGAACGCCTTTGCCCATGAAAGTGGTATCCACCAGGACGGCATGTTGAAAAATGCCGAAACCTTCGAAATCATGCGCCCCGAGGACGTGGGCCTGTCTGGCACGTCTTTGCCGCTGGGCAAACATTCGGGCCGCGCGGCCTTGCGGGCCAAACTGGAAGACCTTGGCTTTGAGGTCGGTGACAATCAATTGCGCGATGTGTTTGTGCGCTTCAAGGAACTGGCTGACCGCAAAAAGGAAGTTTACGACGATGATGTCGTGGCGTTGATGCGGGCCTCTGATGATCCGGAGATCGAGCGGATCAAGGTCAAATCCTTGCGTGTGCAATGTGGCACAGAAGGGCCGCAACAGGCCGATCTGGTGATGGAAATCGATGGCGTGGAATCCTCATCAACCCAGACTGGCGACGGCCCTGTGGATGCAACATTCAACGCGGTCAAAGCCCTGTTTCCTCATGAAGCACGGTTGCAGCTGTATCAGGTGCATGCCGTGACCGAAGGCACGGATGCTCAGGCCACCGTGTCGGTGCGCATGGAAGAAGACGGGCGGATCGTGACGGGCGAATCTGCGGACACGGATACCGTTGTGGCATCAGCCAAAGCCTACGTTCATGCGCTGAACCGTCTTGTGGTGCGCCGCGAAAAATCTGGCAAGGACACGCCTGAAATCAACTACAAAGACCATTCCTAAACGGGGGGGGCGGGTGCACCAAGGTGCACCTTACCGCCAAAGGTCAGTAAGGTGGGGTTCACCCCACCTTTTTTAATGCCCAACTGTCAGACATAAAAAAGCCGCGCCCTAAGGCACGGCTTTATTCTTTGGAAATGCGGAGCAGGTTAGACCTTGCCTCTCCATGGGATCAGCCAGCCTTCCAGTTTGCGCATGCCGACCTCAATCGCAAAGCCGATAAGACCGATCACAACGATCCCGACAATGATGATGTCGGTCAGCTGGAACTTGGACGCTGTAACAATCATCTTACCAAGACCTACGTTCGCAGCAACAAGTTCAGCAGCAACCACCGTACCCCAACAAACCCCCATCGCAACACGTGCACCTGTAAAGATGTCAGGCAGGGAATTGGGGACAATGACCTTAGTCAGGATTTGCGACTTGGATGCACCCAGTGAATAGGCGGCGTGGACCTTGGCAATGGCCACCCCCGACACGCCAGAACGCGCAGCAATGATCATGATCCACAAAGAAGCCAGGAACAGCAGAACGATCTTACCGTTTTCTCCGATCCCGAACCAGATGATGATCAGCGGAATCAAAGCCAATGGCGGGATAGGCCGCATGAATTCGACGATAGGGTCAAACCACCCACGCGCCCAACCCGTCAGACCCATAGCGTAGCCAATAGGAACACCGACCAAAGCACCCAGCAAAAAGCCGACCAAAACGCGGAACAGCGAATAGCCGGTGTGTTCCCACAGCTTGTATCCCTGATAGCCTTCCACATTCAGCTTGATAAAGCGGGCGAACACCAGTTCTGGCGCAGGCAGGTAAAGACGCGCCATACGCAAACCGGTGGCAGGGGCAAAGGTTGGAGTGCCCTTGTCTGTCAGACCAATGGTGCCTTCGGGTACGGATACTTTTTCACCCGGCGCGATGGGTTCACCATTCAGGGCGACAATCTTGGACCCCTCTTTCTTTGAAACCTCATCGTTGCCCCAGACATTGACCACCTTGAAACCGTAACGTGCCACGGTCAAAGTGTCGTTCTTGGCAAAACCGTCGCCCGGTTCGACTTCGGCGGCGGATGGTTCGCGCCCCGGGTTGCCTTCGGCATCCACCGTTTGCTGAATGTCTTCACGATAGACGCGCATGGTCACGGTTGCATCGTCGGTCGATCCGTCCTCAAGCTGCGCGGTGTATGTGAATGTCATATCACCGGAATACGGACCCGGAAACTTTGGCAATGGAATGACAGAGTTGGTAAACGCCACCCAAAGCCAAAACACAGTGATCACGGACACGATAGATGCAACACGGTTTGCAGTGATCGCGCTTTCATCGCCAAAAGTAACGGTTTTTAGGCGATTGAAGCCTTTCTTTTCAAAGGCGCTGGCAAAAATTTTCTTGGCCAGCAAGAAAGAGCCAAAGAACGCCCCGATATAAAGGGCAAGTACGAGTAAACCAGTCATGCGCTTTCCTCCGTCCGGCCCATGATTTCTTCTTCCATGCTCCAGATCATTTCCAGGATTTCCTCACGCGTGCTGGCGTAATCCTTGTGTTTTTTGACTTCACGCAGATCGTTTCCGACACCAAGTCCGGCAAACGGCAAGCGATATTCTTTGTGCACACGGCCGGGGCGCGGGGCCATCACCAACAGGCGTTCACCCAGCAGCAATGCCTCTTCAACGGAGTGCGTGATCAAGATGATGGTCTTGCCGGTGTCTTTCCACAGGTCCAACACAAGGCTTTGCATCTTTTCACGAGTCAAAGCATCCAAAGCCCCCAAGGGTTCGTCCATCAAAATCACATCAGGATCGTTGGCAAGGCAACGGGCCAAAGCCACACGTTGCTGCATCCCGCCGGACAGTTCGTAAATCGCCTTTTCCTTGAAGTCTTGCAAACCGACCACTTCAAGAAGGTGTTCTACATTCTCTTTGCTTTCCGCGCGGCTGACGCCCTTCATGTCGGGACCGAAAGACACGTTTTCACGTACCGTCATCCATTCGAACAAAGCGCCTTGTTGAAAGACCATGCCACGTTCCGGGCTTGGGCCTGTCACAGTGTTGCCATTCAAAATGATTTTGCCTTCGGTCGGGGCCAAAAAGCCCGCAACGATGTTCAAAAGTGTAGTTTTGCCGCAGCCCGATGGGCCAAGCACGCTCATCAGTTCGCCGGATTTGATGTCCAATGAGACATTTTTAAGCGCTTGCACATGCCCGCCGTTGGGCAAGTCAAAACGCATTGAAATATTTTCCATGAGAAGCCCGGTCACAGGTGTCCCCCTCTTGCCAGGATGATTGCCCGCAACCTCGGGCGTAGAAGGGCGGGCACCCATGACAGGTGCCCGCCCCGAAGGACGTAAGCTTACTGACCCAATGGGCCTGCGTTTACGTTGTCTTCATATGACGCTTTTGCCGCGTCGATGGACTTAGCTGCAACGAAGACGTCTGCAACGCCTTTCATGAATGTTGCTGCGTTGCCGCCCAACCATGCCCCAGACAGCTGCTCTTCAACTGTTGGAAAGACGAATGTTGACAGCGTGGAGGCCGCGTCATCTTCGGTCATACCGGCGTCTTTTGCGATCACTGGCAACATTTTCGCTTGGTTGGCTTCATCAGCCCACATTGCGTTGGCTGCTGCTGTCACGCTCAAGAACGCGGCAACCTGATCGGCGTTTTCGGCAACATAGGACGTTGGCCCTGTTGTTGCGTCAAATACCAGAATGCCCAATGCTGTTTTTTCCGCACCTGTCAGCAGAACGTTGCCTGAGTTGGTCATGCGGCGCAATGCACCACCCCAACCGCAAGCCATGTCAACGGCACCTTGGCTCAGGGCGGCTTCGCCTTCGGCTGGTGCCATGTCGACAACTTCCAGGCTGTCCAAAGATACACCGAAGTGCTCCATTTGCTTCAGGAAGCCGTAGTGTGCGGCTGTGCCCAAAGGAACGGCAACTTTTTTGCCAGCCAGTTCGCCAGCAGAATCCTTGTCGATTTCCAAAGCGGCAGCAACAACGCAGTTGTCGTTGTCAGCATAGGAAACAGCAACGTCCAGAACCTGAAGATCTTGACCCGCGGATGTTGCCACAACGAAAGGTGGGATGCCTTGGCTGACGGACATTTGCACGTCGCCGGACGCCATTGCAGCGGACATTGCTGTGCCTGTGTCAAAGCTGACCCAGTTCACTTTAACGCCAAGGGCTTCGTCATACATGCCGGTTTCTTTGGCAAACTGGAATGGCATTGGCCACTCGAGGAAATAGCCAACGGTGATTTCGCCGTGGCCGTCTGCGAACGCTGCCTGTGCGCCAGCAACAAGTGCCAGACCCGCGACTGCGCTTTTCAGAGTTGTTTTAAAAGTCATAGTAGTCTCCCGTTTGGTGACGCGTTTTGCGACACTCTTGTCATTACGTGCCGATCTTTTGACACGTCGAGCTAAAAAAGCTTTGTGCAGCCATCCCAGCGCTGGAATGATCCCAACCGATTATCCGCTTGGTTTCAACGCTTTTCGTGTCACATTTCACAAAACGAACGCACTACATTCATCTTTCCATCCGGTGGTTGATCCTTGAATTACCTTGGAATCGCTTGATTTTTGGACGTTTTGACCCCGACCTGTCCAGTTATTGCCCACGGTCTGGATATACAGGGATTGCAATTCTGGCCCTACTGATCATATTGGAATCGCTGTTTTTAAGTGAGTAGACAGGCGCAGTGTGCGCTCAATTCGCCTACCACCCTACAATTTGGAGCACGCCATCATGGACGGTACATTTAACGAAAACGATATCAGCCGCGTTGTCGAAGCCGATCGCGCAAATGTTTGGCATCATTTGACCCAGCACCAACCGTTCTTCACAGGTGCTGATCCTAAAATTATCGTCGAAGGCAAAGGCCTGCGTGTTTGGGACCAAAAGGGTATTGAACACATTGATGCGGTATCCGGCGGTGTTTGGACCGTCAACGTGGGCTATGGCCGCGAAACAATGGGCGATGCGGTACGCGACGCGATTGTGAAAATGAACTTCTTTGGCGGCACAGTAGGTTCCATTCCGGGCGCATTGTTTGCCGAAAAGCTGATCAGCAAAATGCCCGGCATGAGCCGCGTGTATTATGCGAACTCCGGCTCCGAGGCGAACGAAAAAGCCTTCAAAATGGTGCGCCAGATCGCACATGCCCGCTATGGCGGCAAAAAGCACAAGATTCTGTACCGCGACCGCGACTATCACGGCACAACAATCGCCTGCCTGTCCGCCGGTGGCCAAGACGAACGCAACGCACAATACGGCCCTTTCACACCCGGTTTCATCCGCGTGCCGCACTGCCTTGAGTACCGCAAGCACGAACAGGACGGCGCACCGGTGGAAAACTACGGCGAATGGGCCGCCAACCAGATCGAAGAGATCATCCTGCGCGAAGGCCCCGACACAGTTGGTGCACTTTGCCTTGAACCCGTCACAGCAGGCGGCGGCGTCATTGAAGCCCCCGAAGGCTACTGGCCGCGTGTTGCTGAGATTTGCAAAAAATACGACATCCTTTTGCACATCGACGAAGTCGTGTGTGGCGTAGGCCGGACAGGTGAATGGTTCGGCTACCAGCACTACGGCATCCAACCCGACATGGTATCGATGGCCAAAGGTGTGGCGTCGGGCTACGCGGCGATCTCTTGCCTTGTGACCACAGAAGAAGTGTTCGACCTGTTCAAAGAAGACACGTCAGATCACCTCAGCTATTTCCGCGACATTTCCACCTTTGGCGGCTGCACAGCCGGTCCAGCGGCGGCGATCGAAAACATGCGAATCATCGAAGACGAAAACCTGCTGCAGAACACGGTTGATATGGGCCACTACATGGTCGATCAACTTAAGGCCCTGCAAGACAAGCACGAAATCATCGGTGACGTGCGAGGCAAAGGGTTGTTTGTTGGTGCGGAATTGGTAGCGGATCGCGGCACACGTGAACCCGCAGCCGAGGCCATGGTGCAAGCGGTTGTGAAAGACTGCATGTCACAAGCCGTAATCATCGGTGCGACAAACCGTTCGCTTCCGGGCAAAAACAACACGCTATGCTTCTCGCCTGCGTTGATCGCCACCAAAGATGACATCGACCAGATCCTCGGCGCGGTGGACGGTGCCTTGGGGCGCGTGTTCGGCTAAGCGCACACCATAAGTACGCAAAAAAAGGCGGATCCGAAATGGTCCGCCTTTTTCACATTCAAAACACCGGATCAGATCAACTGATAGCTGTGCGGCACATAGCGATAGCCACCCTCGCCGCGCGTTTCCACGTATCCGAGACCCGGGAATGGCATGTGATAACCAATCAACGGGAAGCGATCCGCCGACGCCATATCCATCAGCGTTTTGCGCGTTTGCGCCGCTGCGGCTTTATCCATGTCAAACTTGACCTCCCAATCGGGATAAGCCAGCGACCAAACATAGTGGTTCGCGGCATCCGCCATCAGCAGCAACTGCTTGCCGCCACTTTCCAGCATGTATGTCATGTGACCAGGCGTATGACCAAAGGCTTCGACCGCTGTAATGCCAGATCGCACCGCGTCACCTCCTTTGATAAAGCTCATCTTTTCTGCAAGCGGCTTTACCTTGGCATCAAAACCTTCGTTTTCCGCCTTGGCCCAAGCATCGTATTCCACCTGACCGGTCACATAGGCCGCACCTGCGAAAGTTTCACCGCCATCCGCATCCGTCAAACCGCCGATGTGATCGCCGTGCATGTGGGTCAGCACAACATGGCTGATGTCCGATGCATCATATCCTGCAGCGTTTAAAGCTTTCGTTGTGCCAGCGGCATTCAAACCCGTGTCGAACAGGATCACTTCAGACCCGGTGTTCACAACCGTCGGTGTAAAGAAGAATTGCGCCGCGTCGGTACCAAGGAAGTTCGCCGCGCTGACTTCGTTAAAGGTGTCTGCGTCAACGTTCATACCAAAGATATTCTGCGGGTTTTCGACACTGCGACTTCCGACCAGCAGTGTCGTGACCTTGAAGTCGCCCAGCGAAAAATCGCGGTGCGTGGGCATGGAGGTGGCAGAATGCCCATCCGCCAAAGTAAGGGTCGGAGCGGCGGCCAAAGGCAACGCGGCCCCTGCCAGCAAAGCTTGGCGACGTGAAATATCCATGGTTCAGATCCTCTTTGTGTTGCGACACTACACAAAATAGAGTGCGCGCAATGCAAAACAATAAACAGATACGTGACTGCAAGGGCGCCAGCAATCTCACGACTAGATGCGCATTTTCCCCGCCAAGTGCGATTCCTTGAACACACCTTTCCAAAGCGGAACAACATTGAAGCTCTGAATCAGGAGGTAATTAGGCTTTTTATAAAATTGAGACATGCAGTCTCAATTAATGTGTGTTATGCAATGCTAATAAAGATAACCCAAATAATCTTTTCATTAGATTTTAAGTCCAGATTGATCTGCACTTATATCCAGTATATGCACCTCATATGACCTTACCTGTCGAAACATTTTTCCTGAACCCTGACCATCAGGGCACCCTGCAATCGCAGATCCAACAGATGATCGCACAAGGCATTCTGTCGGGTCGGTTTCAGCCAGGGGAAAAGCTGCCATCCACCCGCAAACTCGCCACGCACCTTAGCGTCAGCCGGATCACAGTTACGTTGGCCTATACCGAATTGCTGTCGAACGACTATCTGACATCGCGCGGGCGGTCCGGCTACTATGTGTCGCGCAACGCGCCTGCCCCACCGTCTTTCACACCGACGCCGAACGGCCCTGACGCTGTGGATTGGAACAAAGCCATCGGCCAGCGTTTCTCTGGCGGCCAGACCCCAAGCAAACCTCAGGATTGGGCCAAATACCGCTATCCCTTTATCTACGGCCAAGCTGACCCAACCTTGTTTGACCACGCCAACTGGCGGCTTTGCGCTTTGCAGGCCTTGGGCCAACGCGATTTCACACCGCTGACCACGGATTACTACGATCAGGATGATCCGCAGCTGATCGAGTTTATTGCCCGCCACACACTGCCCCGGCGCGGCATCTCCGCCCGGCCGGAACAAATCCTGATCACGCTTGGTGCGCAAAATGCGCTATGGTTGACTGCCCAAGTCTTGCTGACTCAGCGCCGCAAGGCTGCGTTTGAAGACCCCTGTTATCACGCATTGCGAGACATTTTGTCTCAATCAAGATGTCATTTGGCCCCTGTGCGGGTCGATCAGGCCGGCTTGCCCCCCGAAGCGATTCCACCAGACACCGATGTCGTGTTCACCACCCCCAGCCACCAATGCCCCACGAACGGGACAATGCCCATGGACCGGCGCCGCGCCCTTTTGGAACGGTGCCGCGAAATGGATACGTTGATTGTCGAAGACGACTACGAGTTCGAAATGTCGTTCCTGAAGCCCCCGTCACCTGCGCTAAAATCGCTTGATACAGATGGGCGTGTCATTTACGTGGGCAGCTTTTCCAAATCGTTGTTCCCCGGTTTGCGCCTTGGCTACCTTGTCGGATCAGAGCCGTTTATTCGCGAAGCACGCGCCTTGCGGGCATCTGTTTTGCGCCACCCGCCCGGGCATATTCAACGCACAGCCGCCTATTTTCTGTCCCTTGGACATTACGATGCATTAATCAGACGCATGGGAACTGCCCTGCACGAACGGCGTGAGATCATGCAAGCTGCCATTGAAGAAAACGGCCTGCAAATTGCCGGTCAGGGGGCGTATGGCGGATCGTCTTATTGGATGCGCGCACCCGAACACGTCAACACCCGCCACCTTGCACAATCACTGCAAGCCAAAGGCGTTTTGATTGAACCCGGAGAATCGTTTTTCGGCGGGGACGGCAAACCACAACATTTCTACCGACTGGCATATTCTTCCATCCCCGCGGGACGTATCGCTGAAGGGATCAAGCTGGTCGCATCAGAGATTAAGTCCAGTTGACACTTTGGACCTACCCGATTTGAAAACTGGCCCTAACCCTGCACAATGCGAATCCGTATTGTCGCCAAAATTCGTGAATCACCTGCAAACCACCGACCGGAGTCTTTCTCATGAAAATGACCACAGAAGAAGCATTTGTAAAAACGTTGCAAATGCACGGCATCGACAACGCATTCGGGATTATCGGCTCTGCCATGATGCCAATTTCCGACATCTTCCCTGATGCGGGCATCAAATTCTGGGACTGCGCCCACGAAACATCCGGCGGCATGATGGCAGACGGTTTCACCCGCGCCACGGGCAAAATGTCCATGATGATCGCGCAGAACGGCCCCGGCATCACAAACTTCGTAACAGCCGTTAAGACAGCTTACTGGAACCACACGCCTGTTCTGCTCGTCACACCACAGGCTGCGAACAAGACAATCGGTCAAGGTGGCTTCCAGGAAATGGAACAGATGAACCTGTTCGCTGACTGCGTGGCATACCAAGAAGAAGTCCGTGACCCCACACGCATCGCCGAAACGCTGAACCGCGTGATCATGCAGGCCAAGCGTGCATCCGCACCTGCACAAATCAACATCCCACGCGACTTCTGGACACAAGTCATCGACATCGACCTGCCGGTCATCGTTGACTTTGAACTGCCACAGGGCGGCGAAACCGCGGTACAAGACGCAGCGGACCTGTTGTCCAACGCCAAGTTCCCGGTGATCCTGAACGGCGCAGGCGCGATCCTGTCCAAAGGTGGCATCGAAGCTTCCCGCGTTTTGGCTGAAACACTCGACGCACCGGTTTGCGTTGGGTACCAGCACAACGACGCATTCCCGGGCAACCACCCGTTGTTCGCAGGCCCATTGGGCTACAACGGTTCCAAAGCGGGCATGGAATTGATTTCCAAAGCCGACGTTGTTCTGTGCCTTGGCACACGTTTGAACCCGTTCTCGACCCTGCCCGGCTACGGCATTGATTACTGGCCAACTGACGCCAAAATCATCCAAGTCGACCTGAACCCCGACCGCATCGGCCTGACCAAAAAGGTCACAGTCGGCATCGTGGGTGACGCAGCCAAAGTGGCATCGTCCATCTCTGCCAAACTGGCGGACACAGCAGGCGACACAGACCGTCAAGCGCGTAAAGACACCATCGCGACGACCAAATCTGCATGGGCTCAGGAACTGACCTCCATGACAGAAGAGCAAGACGATCCCGGCACAGACTGGAACGTCCGCGCACGTGCTGCGAAACCAGACTGGATGGCCCCACGCATGGCATGGCGCGCAATTCAGGCGGCTTTGCCTGTTGAGGCGATCATCTCTTCCGACATCGGCAACAACTGCGCCATCGGCAACGCCTATCCATCCTTCAACGACAGCCGCAAGTATCTGGCCCCAGGCCTGTTTGGTCCATGTGGCTACGGTCTGCCGTCCATCGTTGGTGCGAAAATCGGTCAACCTGATGTACCGGTTGTTGGTTTCGCTGGCGACGGCGCGTTCGGGATTTCTGTCAACGAACTGACAGCGATTGGCCGCGGCGACTGGCCTGCGATCACACAGATCGTGTTCCGCAACTACCAATGGGGTGCTGAAAAGCGGAACTCCACACTGTGGTTCGATGACAACTTCGTCGGCACAGAGCTGGACGAGCAAGTGTCCTACGCAGGCATCGCCAACGCATGTGGCCTGAAAGGCGTCGTCGCACGCACGCAGGACGAGCTGACAGCGGCCTTGGCCCAAGCGATCAAAGATCAAATGGAAAACGGCATCACCACATTGATCGAAGCGATGATCAACCAAGAACTGGGTGACCCGTTCCGTCGCGACGCCATGAAGAAGCCTGTTGAAGTCGCAGGCATCAGCGCCGACGACATGAAAGCCCAAGTGGTCTAAGTGACTGGTTCTAAAAATAAAGGAAAGGGGATGCGACCATGAGCGTGTTGACCAATTTACAAACACGCGCGGCTGCGACCCCTGCCCGCATCGTTCTAAGCGAAGGCCACGATCCCCGGATCGTGGCTGCCGCCGTTTCAGCCGTGGACGCTGGCATCGCAACGATTATTCTTGTCGGACCCACGGACGAGATCACAAAACAACTGTCTGATGCAGGATCCGCCCCAAGCGACGCCATCCGCATCGAAGATCCCGCCACATCCACGCTGACCTCCGAGGTCGCCGCGTCCTATTTCGAGTTGCGCCAACACAAAGGCGTCACAATGGACGTTGCCGAAAAGCAAGCACAAGACCCGCTGGTGTTCGCCGCCATGCTGGTGCGCAACAACCATGCCGACGGCACAGTTGGCGGCGCGGTCGCCACCACGTCCGACACCGTACGCGCCGCGTTGCAGGTCATTGGCAAGGCCAAGACAGCGCCGCTGGTGTCGTCTTTTTTCTTGATGGTCCTGCCCGAAGGCCACCCATCGGGGCGCGGCGGCATGATCTATTCCGATTGCGGTTTGGTCATTGATCCATCCGCTGAAGAACTCGCTGCCATCGCCCAACAATCCGCCGCCTCTTGCCGCGCTTTGATGGATGAAGCTCCGAAGGTTGCGATGTTGTCCTTCTCGACCAAAGGCTCTGCCCGCCATGCCAAGGTGGACAAAGTCACCGAAGCGACAGCACTGGTGAAAGAACAAGCACCAGATCTGAACATCGATGGCGAATTGCAATTTGATGCAGCCTTTGTGCCATCGGTCGGGGAAAGCAAAGCGCCCGGATCGGACGTTGCAGGCCACGCCAACGTCATGATTTTCCCGAACCTTGACGCTGGCAACATCGGCTACAAGATCACGCAACGCATCGGTGGGGCCACAGCAATCGGCCCGGTCCTGCAAGGTCTGGCCAAACCTGCCAACGATCTGTCCCGCGGGTGTGTCGCCGAAGACGTGCTGCACATGATCGCTGTGACAGCCTTGCAAGCTGCCCATGGGTGACATCTGGTTCTCTCTCTCGCTGACCCCGTCAGACGCACTCGCCCTCGCGGCGATTTGCTTTGTGGCGGGTTTGGTGCGTGGGTTTACTGGATTTGCACTGTCTGCTTTCGGGTTGGCATTGGCCGTCCTGATCCTGCCGCCCGTTGAATTGATCCCCGTCATGTGGTGGCTCGAAATGGCCGCATCCCTTGTGATGCTGCGCCACGGTTGGGGTGGTGCGGATATGAAAGCTGCCATCACACTTGTGGTTGGCTCTGCCCTTGGGCTGATCGTTGGCCTAAGCATGACCACAACCCTTGATCCCGCGGCATCCCAGCAAATCGCGCTGGTTGTACTGATCGGGCTTGCGTTGCTGCAACTGGCGAAAATACGCATCCCACATCTGGCAAGCCGACCCGGCACTGTCACGACTGGCTTGATCGCAGGCATCGCAACGGGCCTTGCAGGCGTCGGTGGCATGGTGGTGGCCCTCTATGTGCTGGCCCGAAACGACGCGCCTGCCAAGATGCGCGCCACGCTTGTCGCTTACCTTTTTCTTGGCTCGGCCACCTCCCTTTTCACGCATCTTTGGTTTGGCACAATGAACGCCACCTCCAGTTTGCGTGGACTTGCATTTGTTCTGCCCTGCATCTTGGGTGTGCTGATTGGCCAACGCCTGTTCACCCCCCGTTTTCAACCGTACTACCGGCCCGCCTGCCTCACATTGTTGATTGGCTTGGGCGCCACGTCGCTTGTACGCAGCGTTTTTTGATCGAAAGGATCCATCCATGAACCAGCCGAAAATTGACCTATCGCCAAAGGTTTCGGACGAGATCCGCAAAACCACATGCTACATGTGTGCTTGCCGCTGCGGCATCAACGTGCACATGAAAAAGGACCCGCTTGGGGATCTGAAGGTGGCCTACATCGAAGGCAACCGCGACCACCCAGTGAACCAGGGTGTGCTATGCGCCAAGGGTTCCGCTGGCATCATGCAGGTCAACGCACCATCGCGCCTTCGCGCGCCCATGAAGCGTGTTGGCCCGCGTGGGTCCGGCGAGTTTGAGGAAATCAGCTGGGACGAAGCCCTGCAAATCGCGACCGATTGGCTTGAGCCGATCCGCAAAGACGACCCGTCAAAGCTGGCGTTCTTCACAGGCCGCGATCAATCGCAAAGCTTCACGTCCTTCTGGGCGCAAAACTTCGGCACCCCCAACTACGCAGCCCATGGTGGTTTCTGTTCGGTCAACATGGCGGCGGCTGGCATCTACACAATGGGCGGCGCGTTCTGGGAATTTGGGCAACCCGACTGGGACCATACCAAGCTGTTTATGCTGTTTGGCGTTGCTGAAGACCACGATTCCAACCCCATCAAAATGGGCATCGGCAAAATCAAGAAACGCGGCGCCCGTGTGATCGGTGTGAACCCGATCCGCACAGGCTACAACGCAGTGGCGGACGATTGGGTCGGCATCACCCCCGGCACCGACGGTTTGTTCATCCTCGCCATGGTCCACTGCCTGATGAAAGCGGGCAAAATCGACCTGAATTATCTTGCGCAATACACAGACGCGCCAGTGCTTGTGAACTGCGACGAAGGCTCACCCGAGTTTGGCCTTTTGATGCGTGACGAAGACGGCAAGGAACTGGTCATTGACCGCGTTACAGGCAAGCCAACGGCCTTCGACAAGCCCGGCGTCAAACCTGACCTATCGGCCACACACCGCGTCGCAGGCGTCACACACCGCCCCGTTTTCCACAAGATGGCCGACCGTTACCTCAGCGATGAATACGCACCCGAAGCCGTGGCAGATCGCTGCGGTATCCCGGCTGAGCGTATTCGCGCCATAGCCGCCGAAATCGCGCGCGTCGCCTTTGAAGAAGAATTCGAGCTGCCAATCGAATGGACCGACTTCCGCGGCGAGACCCACAAGACCATGACAGGCCGTCCGGTGTCCTTCCACTCCATGCGCGGGATTTCGGCACACGCCAACGGCTTCCAGACCTGCCGCGCCTTGCACACATTGCAAATCTTGCTCGGCACAGTCGAGGTTCCAGGCGGCTTCCGCTTTAAACCCCCTTACCCGAAGCCAGCTAAAGCGCACCCCAAGCCACACACCGGCATGAACCCCGGCCAGCCCCTGAACGGGCCGCATTTGGGGTTTGTACAGGGCCCAGAGGATCTCGCCTATCGCGAGGACGGCGTCACCCCTGCGCGCATCGACAAAGCCTTCACATGGGAAAACCCCATGTCGAGCCACGGCTTGATGCACATGGTGATTTCCAACGCCTACGCAGGCGATCCCTACAAGATCGACACGCTGTTTATGTATATGGCGAACATGTCGTGGAACTCATCGATGAACACACGCGGCGTTATTGAAATGCTGACGGACAAGAACGAAGAAACCGGCGAATACGTGATCCCGCGCATCATCTATTCCGACGCCTATTCCTCGGAAATGGTGGCCTATTCCGACCTGATCTTCCCCGATGCCACCTACCTTGAGCGCCACGACTGTATCTCTTTGCTGGACCGTCCGATTTGCGAGGCCGACGGGGCCGCAGACGCGATCCGCTGGCCTGTCATCGAACCGGACCGCGATGTGCGTGGGTTCCAGACGGTGCTCTGCCAGTTGGGCGCAAAAATGGGCCTGCCCGGCTTCACCAACGACGACGGCACCGCGAAATACGAAGATTACGCCGACTACATCGTCAACCACGAACGCCGCCCCGGCATTGGGCCGCTTGCAGGGTGGCGTATGGGCGAAAACGGGCTGCAATCGGGGCGCGGTGGCGTCAACGCAGGGCAACTCGACAATTACATCGAAAACGGTGGGTTCTTTGTGGAACACATCCCCGAAGGCTCCAACTACTACAAACCATGGAACACGGCCTATCAGGATTGGGCGGTCAAGATGGGCATCTACGACAGCCCGCAACCCTATCTGTTCTCGCTTTACGTGGAACCCATGCGCAAATTCCAACTGGCGGCGGAAGGGCATGGCGATCACCAACCACCCGACCACCTGCGCGAACGGATCAAAGCCACAATGGACCCGCTGCCAATCTGGTACTCCAATGAAGATGACAACAAAGCCGACGAATACCCGATCACGGCGCTGACACAGCGGCCTATGGCGATGTACCACTCTTGGGGCAGCCAGAACGCGTGGCTGCGGCAGTTGCATGGGCACAACCCACTTTACATCCCGACCAAACTGATGCGTGAACACGGGCTAAAAGACGAAGACTGGGTGAAAGTGACATCGCCACACGGTGAGATCACGGTGCCAGTACTCGAAATGGCCGCACTCAACGAAAACACGATCTGGACATGGAACGCCATCGGCAAACGCAAAGGGGCCTGGGCACTGGAAGAGGACGCGCCAGAAGTCACCAAAGGGTTCCTTCTGAACCACCTGATCCACGAACTGCTGCCACCCAAAGGCGACGGGCTGCGATGGGCCAACTCCGACCCGATCACCGGGCAAGCCGCATGGTTCGACTTGAAGGTGCGCATCGAAAAAGCGGACGCCCCTGCAGAATCGCAACCCAGCCTGCCGCCCATCAAATCCCCCGTCGGCACAGGCCCCAAAAACCTCGCATGGAAGGTGGGCAAATGATCCCCCGTTCATCTCGCCAAATAAACCTCGGGGTCCGGGGCAGCGCCCCGGTCCGACACAAACACAAAGCGGAAGGCCAAATCAAATGACCACGCTCCCTACACAAACGCAAAAGAAACTTGGGCTTGTGATCGATCTCGACACTTGTGTGGGCTGCCATGCTTGCGTGATCTCGTGCAAAGGCTGGAACACCGAAAACTACGGTGCACCGTTGTCGGACCAGAACGCCTACGGCAAAGACGTCTCCGGCACGTTCCTGAACCGCGTACACAGCTATTCGGTGCAACCTTTGGCGACATCAGACAAGGTACAGCCGGCGGCACAAACCATCCACTTTCCCAAATCCTGCCTGCACTGCGAAGACGCGCCTTGCGTCACTGTTTGCCCCACAGGGGCCAGCTACAAGCGGGTCGAAGACGGGATCGTTCTGGTCAATGAACAGGACTGCATCGGCTGCGGGCTTTGTGCATGGGCGTGCCCGTATGGCGCACGTGAAATGGATCAGGAAGAAGGGGTCATGAAAAAATGCACCCTTTGTGTCGATCGCATTTACAACGACAACCTGCCAGAAGTGGACCGCGTTCCGTCGTGCGTTCGAACCTGCCCGTCGAATGCACGCCACTTTGGCGACCTTGGGGATCCGAACTCGGACGTGTCGATCCTAGTGGCCGAACGCGGCGGCATGGACCTGATGCCCGAACAAGGCACCAAACCCGTCAACCAATACCTGCCACCGCGCCCTAAAGACGCGTTGCCAGAATTTGATGTGTTGGCGCCCTATCTTGAACCTGTCTCTGAAGACCCAAAGGGCTTTTTGGGCTGGCTTGACAAAACTCTGGAGAAACTCTGATGCATCCAGCACCCTCCGTTATCATCTTCACCGTCTTTTCCGGTATGGGCTTTGGCTTGTTGTTCTGGCTTGGCCTAGACGCAACACCGCCGACAGGTTGGACGGCATTCGCCTTTTGGCTCATCGCCTATGTCATGGCCGTTGGCGGGTTGCTGTCTTCAACCTTCCACCTTGGTCATCCTGAAAGGTTCCTCAAAGCTTTCACCCAATGGCGGTCCAGCTGGCTTAGCCGCGAAGGTATTGCCGCCGTTGCGACGCTTGTGTTGATGGGGCTTTACGGACTTGGCTTGGTGTTCTTTGGCGCCGTTTGGCAACCCCTTGGATGGTTAGGCGCTATTGGGGCTTTGGCCACGGTCTACACGACGTCCATGATCTACGCACAGATGAAAACAATCCCGCGCTGGAACAGCCATTTGACGCCTGCAATGTACCTGTCGCTGTCTCTTGCTGGCGGCGCATTGTTAAAGGGCCAAATCATTTGGGCCATCGTATTGCTGGTTGTTGCTGGCCTTGTTCTTGTTTTCACATGGATCGAAGGCGACAAAGCCTTTGCCAATTCGGGAACAACCATCGCCACGGCCACGGGGCTTAGCAACATCGGCACGGTACAAGCGTTTGAGCCACCCCATACCGGCACCAACTACTTGCTGCGCGAGTTTGTGCATGTGGTGGGGCGCAAACACAGCATGAAACTGCGTGTTATCTCGTTTGTGCTGGCTGTTGTGGTTCCGGTGATCCTGCTGGCCATCATGAGCGCCACCTTCACACACTGGCTGGCGCTGGTCGCCGTGGTAAGCCACGTAGCAGGCGTGCTGGCGTCGCGCTGGTTGTTCTTTGCAGAAGCGGAACATGTCGTGGGGCTTTACTACGGGAAACGCTAAGGCGCCCACATCCCCGAAACAAAAAGGCGCCGGAGGGAAACCCCGGCGCCTTTTGCAATGTCAAAGCTTTTGCTGGTTACGCGATAGCGAAAGTAAAGTTGATGTCCTCGATCTGATCCGCCGTAACACCTGTCAGTTGCGCCACAACCGAAGACCCTTCGGCCGCCGAGATCACCACGACATTCATAGCCCCAGCGTCTTCGTCATACTCAAAGCTCAAATCGGCACCATTGCTCAGTTCTTCTGATTCAATCACCAGCAAGTCCTCTTCAACCGAGAAGTCGGAAATGATGTTGGTGGGCTCAGATTCAAACTGGTCGTTGACGATGAATGTATCCATCCCCTCGCCGCCAATTGCCGTCACCAAACCGCTTAGCGTCAGCACGTCGTCACCGGCGCCCCCGTCCACAAAGCTTTCATCGCCGCCGCTTAAAGTGATGGTGTCGTTGCCTTCTCCCCCCAGCACATTTGATGCGGTCCCCATGATCAGGTCGTCGCCGGCGCCACCTTCGACAGCTTCTGAACGGTCTGCGGTGATTTCGTCGTCGCCAAAGCCGCCAAAGGCCTGATCAAACGCGCCTGCAAAGATCGTGTCATTGCCATTTTCACCGTCCAGGACATCTGACGCGTCTGTGTCGGTGCCATTCGCGAGACCGCCATACAGCACATCTTCACCGTCACCACCCAGAACAAAGTCACTGCCCGCGCCACCCATGACAACATCGTTGTCGCGTCCGCCGTTGACAGTATCGTCCCCAAAACCACCGTTGACGACGTCGTTGCCAAAGCCGCCATCGACAAGATCATCGGCTTTTCCGCCAAACACCGCATCATTGCCACCATCGCCATAAATGACGTCAGCCCCTGCACCGCCGAACACACTGTCGTCATCGGCACCACCACGCAAGAAGTCTGCGCCATCGTCCCCGATTACTGTGTCGTTGCCGTCACCGCCAAAGGCTTTGTCGATACCGACACCACCAGCAATACGGTCATCGCCATCATTGCCAAACAGCCTGTCATTGCCGTTGTCACCGCGCAGATTATCGTCGTCGTTGAAACCCATCAGCGTATCGCTGTTGTCGCCGCCCCGCAGTGTGTCTTCTCCTTTGCCACCGTCCAGCAGATCTTCGCCACTGTCGCCTTGCAACACATCGTCGCCGACATTGCCAAACAGTTCATCATCACCGTCACCACCGATCAGCGTGTCTTGACCGATCTGTCCGATCACCGTGTCATTGCCTTCAGCACCATCAAGCAAATCAAACCCGCGACCACCGCGAATGATGTCATCCCCGCCTGCGCCCGAAACATCGTCGTTGTCGTCTGTGCCTACAATCCGGTCATCGTCATCTGAACCGACAAAAGCGGTGCCTGCAGCAGCACCAAGTAAAGCCAATAAATATAGCATGTAGTCCCCCTAAATGTGGGGGCACACTACACAGCTTTGTGAGTTTTCTCAATCTGTTAAACAATTATTTACCATTATTTCTGATTTGGAAACAATCACTTACATCTTAAGTCACTGAATTCTACCCCAGCGCGAGACGTCGTTCCACGACTCTGGCCATTATCGAAGCCCCCACTGGCAGGATCGCTTTGTCCAAAACGAAACCCGGATTGTGCAACGCCGTCGTTCCCGCATGGCCAACAACGCAGTAGGCCCCCGGCACCACTTTGAGCATATCCGAGAAATCTTCCGATCCTGTAACAGGCTGCAAATCCTGTATAATGTTGTCATGCCCCACGATGTCCGTCGCAGCCTCAATATACGCATCGGACAGAGCCGCATCATTGCGTAGCACATCAAAGACGTTGCGCAGGTCCAGCTGGATTTCCACGTCATGGGCCACGGCAAAGCCATCACACAGGCGCTGCATGCGCTCTGCCGCCAATGCGTAGATATCGTCCTTGAAATAACGGATTGTACCCGCAAGCGTCGCGGTATCCGGCACCACGTTATAAGCCGCCCCTGCATGCAATTGCGTGACGGACAGCACACATACCTCTTGCGCAGGAATGTTGCGTGCAAGGATAGTGTTCATTTCGGTTGCCAAGCTGGCAGCAATCATAAGCGCGTCTTTTGAATCGCTAGGCCGTGCCGCATGACTGCCTTTGCCCTGGACGTGAATGTCAAAGAACGCAGCACCCGCCATCGCTTCGCCTTTACACACGCCGACTGTATGGGGTTGCCCGCTGGGCCAATTGTGCATCCCGTAAATTTCGTCACAGGGGAACTGTTCAAACAGCCCTTCCTCCAGCATGCGCCGTGCGCCACCCAAGCCTTCTTCGGCGGGCTGAAAGATCAGAACGGCCGTGCCATCAAAGTCGCGTGTTTCACATAGATGTTTGGCCGCACCCAACAGCATCGTGGTGTGCCCGTCATGGCCACAGGCGTGCATGACGCCTTCGTTTTTTGAAGAATAGACAAGGTTGGACGTCTCATCAATCGGCAACGCATCCATATCAGCGCGCAATCCGATCCGACGCGTGCCGCCGCCTTTGCCATGCACCAAACCCACAACGCCAGTACCGCCAAGCCCTGTATGCACCTCGTCCACACCGTAGCTTTTCAGCTTATCCGCGACGATGGCACTGGTGCGCGTTTCCGTGAACCCGATTTCGGGATGGGCATGCAGGTCTTCAAAAATCGCGACAAGTTCGTCTTTGGCGGCATCAATGGTGGGCAGGATGTTCACGGGGCGCGTCCTTTTACGTCTGGGAAGCCAGAACAATGGCCGGACGCACGCTGTGGGTCAACCTGATGCTGCGTTAGGCCTTAACAAAGGCAAACATGCCGCTCGATGGGTCACGAATATTCTCCAAGGTGGCGACTTGTTGGCCGCGATCAACCTCACCGACCCACACTTCGGTTTCGCCATTGCCATCAAAGTAAAAGGACAAATCCTCAAAACTCAGATCTTGGTCGCTGACAATCACAAGCTGATCTTCCAAGCGGTTGAAGTCGGTAATGTTCGCTTCAAAGTATGAAGACTGCATCGTCAAGTCGGCTACGAAGTCATCAGCACCTGTACCACCGCTAATTTCGGCATTGTCTGCGATGTGGATCGTGTCATTACCCGCGCCACCGTCCATGACGTCAAAACCGCTACCGCCTTCGATAAGGTCATTTCCATCACCGCCCAAAGCCAAATCGCCTTTGCCGCTGATTACATCATCACCTGCGCCGCCAGCCACTTCGTCGGACCCATTTGAAATTAACGTGTCGTTGCCGTCATCCCCGTTGCCCGACGCCCCTTCGTCTACAACCAGCATGTCGTTGCCGGTTCCGCCGCTCAGCACATCACCGTCACCACCAACAAGAGTGTCATCGCCTGCGTCACCATACAGGCCGTCAAAACCGTCATTACCGTTCAGGAGGTCGTCACCGCCACCACCGTGCAATTGGTCGTTTCCTGTGCCACCCGAAAGCGTATCGTGCCCGGAGCCGCCAAACAGCTCATCGTCACCGTCGCCTCCGCTCAATTGGTCACGCCAGCCCCCACCAGACAGCGTGTCATCACCTGATCCCCCGTTCAGAGTGTCTTTGCCGAGGTTGCCGTAGAGTTCATCGTCGTCGGAATTGCCGTTGATAAAGTCATTTCCCGAGCCGCCAAAAATGGTGTCATCGCCACCGAAAGCCTTGATCGAATCGTCACCTGACCCTCCGCGCGTTAAATCATCGCCCGAGCCCGCAAAAACGGTATCGTCGCCCGGTCCGCCAAATATGTCATCATCACCGGGACCGCCAAATAAGGAATCATCTCCGCTGCGCCCCGAAAGGGTGTCGTCACCGCCTTTGCCAGAAATGGTGTCATTGCCACTTCCGCCGTCAATACGGTCACCGTCCTCTGTCCCGATAATTTCGTCATCCCCGTCTGACCCCACAAACGCAGACCCAACCGCCAAACCCATCATCGTTAGCAAATACAACATCTTTATCGTTCCCCAAAACACTTCAACTTTAACGATAAGTGTAGACATCTATTTTGGGGGAGGAAGCCCCATAAACGCAAAAAAGGCGGGACAATGCCCGCCTTTTCCGTCAATTGTTTCCAAATTTACAACAGTCCGGCGTGTGCCAAACCTGCATCCACCAAAGCTTTGGTTTCGTCGGTCAGCGCCATATGCGGCAGGCGCACTTCATCGCTGCACAGTCCCAGTTTGGACATTGCATATTTCGCGCCGATCAAACCCGGTTCGGTGAATATCGCTTTATGCAATGGCATCAGCTTGTCTTGGATTTCCAAGGCCGCTGCGTAGTCACCCGCCCGCGTCGCCGCCTGCATTTTCGCCAACAGCCCTGGTGCGACATTCGCCGTGACCGAGATGCAACCAACCCCGCCTTGGGCATTAAACCCATGCGCTGTGGCGTCTTCACCAGACATCTGCACAAAGTCAGGACCACAAGCAAGCCGCGTGTCACAGACCCGCGCCAGATCGCCTGTCGCATCTTTCACGCCGACAATACGGGGCAATTTTGCCAGTTCGGCCATTGTCTCAGGCGTCATATCGACGACTGAACGGCTTGGAATATTGTAGATGACGATCGGAATGTCCGCACAGTCGTGCAAGGCCGTGAAATGCGCAATCATGCCGCGCTGGGTGGGCTTGTTGTAGTAAGGGGTGACGACCAACGCGGCATCCGCACCTACTTTTTCTGCAAATTGCACAAAACGGATGGCTTCAACTGTGTTGTTGGACCCAGCCCCCGCAATAACCGGCACGCGGCCTGCCGTCGCTTTGACAACCGTTTCGATCACTGTCTCATGTTCGGCATGTGTCAGTGTCGGGCTTTCACCGGTGGTGCCCACAGGCACAAAGCCGTTGGTGCCTTCCCCGATGTGCCACTCCACGAGTTTCTTCAAGGTTTCCAGATCCAGCTCGCCGTTTCGAAACGGCGTGATGAGGGCAGGCATAGAACCTGTAAGCATATTCACGCTCCTTTTTTCTAAAATGGCCGGCAATTGGCCTGGTGAGCTGTTCATGCCCTTGAACTTGGACAGATCGAAAACACATAAACAGGTTAGTGACAGCCTGTTGCCCTGCATGGATGAAAATTGCAAGTGATCCCGCGCGTTATCCTGTGTCTGACGATGATATTCACGCTGACCCTGCCCGCTTTGGCAGAGCGTCCGCGCCCGTTGGGCTGGGCTATGGATGCAATGCGCAGCGGCAATTGGGATCAGGCCGCGAAGATTGCGGCCCGTGACGGTCAAGTCGCATCCGACGTCATCATGTGGCACCGCTTGCGCGCAGGCCGCGGAACCTACGCGCAGCTTGCCGATTTTCTCGATCGTCGCCCGGACTGGCCCGGTGAAGCCTTTTTGCTGCGCCGCTCAGAACCTGCGGTTTTGCAAGAAGGCCCGCAAGCTGTCGCTGCATTTTTTGCAGACCACACCCCGCAAACACCGCGCGGAGTGTTGGCCTATGCACAAAGCTTGAAACTGCGCGGACAGAACGAAAGCGCCGATACGTTGCTTGTGTCCGCATGGACCCGCCTGCGCATGAACGCCGACAGCCAGGCTTTGTTTTTGGCAACCCATGGCGCAGTGCTGAAACCGCATCACTGGACGCGACTGGATGCGATGCTTTGGGATGGGGCTGGATCAGATGCGCGGCGTATGCTGGATTTGGTAACAGACGATCAAGCCCAGTTGGCCCGCGCCCGGTTGGCCCTGAAAAACCGCACCGAGGACGCCAGCGATCTTGTGCAGGCATTGCCTGACAGCGTCACCTCTGACCCAGGCCTTGCCTATGACCGATTTGTCTGGCGGGCCCGGTCCGGTCTGCGCGACAGCGCCCGCAGCTTGTTATTGGCGCAATCCAAAAGCCTCAAAACACTAGGCAACCCACAAGAATGGTCAAACCGCCGCCGGTCTTTGGCCCGCGAAGAAATGCGTGACGGCAACCCAGCACTTGCCTACCGGATGGCTGCACAACACCAGCTGACAACCGGCTCTGCATTCGCAGATCTGGAATGGCTTGCAGGCTACATCGCCTTGCGTCGTCTGAACGATCCCGAAACGGCACTGACACATTTCGACCGGTTTGAAACGGCCATCGCATCCCCCATTTCCAAAGGCCGCGCGGGCTATTGGCGCGGACGCGCCTTTGAAGCGATGGGCGCAAGCGAAAAGGCCGCCGCCGCCTATGCCAATGCGGCGCTGTATCAATCATCCTTTTATGGGCTGCTGGCCGCTGAGCGTGGCAAACTGCCATTTGACACCTCCCTTGGAGGGACCGAAGTCTTTCCCGATTGGCGCACGTCTGATCTGGTCAGGCATCCCCTGTTCGAGGCAGGCATGTTGCTGCAAGCGTCGGGAGAGCTAGATGTGGCCGAACGCTTCTGGACGCATTACGCCGAGGACCTGACCCGTCCCCAAGCCGCGCAATTGGGCCAAGCCGCCATAGACATGGATCAGCCGCATATTGCCGTGATGATCGGGAAGCGTGTGGCGCAGCGGGGCATCATCCTGCCTGCTCCCTATTACGCGTTGCATCCCTTGGCGCAGCGCGACCTTCCGATGGCGCCCGAGATGAATTTGGCCATCGCACGGCGCGAAAGCGAATTCGACCCATCCGTTCAAAGCGGCGTTGGTGCACGCGGTCTGATGCAGATCATGCCGGCCACCGCCAAGGAAGTGGCAGGAAAACTGGGGCGCAGCGCGGAACATTCCACCGACCGTTTGATAAGTGACCCCAATTATAATGCTGATTTGGGGGCCGCTTTTCTGTCAACGCTGGCGGGGCGTTTTGATGGAAATGTGGTTCTGATGTCTGCCGCCTACAACGCAGGCCCAAGCCGGCCAACGCGCTGGATTGGCCTGTATGGCGATCCACGTGCCAACGCAGAAGGCTTCGATGTCGTGGATTGGATCGAACACATCCCGTTTCGCGAAACCCGCAACTATGTGATGCGTGTCACCGAAAGCCTGCCCATCTACCGCGCAAGGCTGGGGCAAGCGCCACTGCCGCAAAGCTTCACGCAAGAGCTGATTGGATCAACTTTGCTGCCGTTCGCGCCAAAAAGTGAATAGCCCTGCCGCGACCACGATACCCGCACCCAGTGCCACGTTCCACGCGATAACTTCGTGGAAGACGATCACACCAACCAGCGACCCGAACACCAAATGAAAATATGCAAAGGGTTGCACAGCGCTGGCTTCGGCCATCTCGTAGCACTTGATCAACAGCCAATGACCGATAGCCCCCGACACACACAAACACCCCATCCAGAACCAATCCTGCGCTGTCATCGGCTCCCACGCCCATAGCCCAACGGCCGTCATAAAGACCGCGCCCACTGTGCCGGTCCAAAAGAAACTGGTTTCGGTGCTGTCGTTGCGGGCCGCAAAGCGTGTGGCCAACGCATACACTGCAAACATCACAGCCGATCCCAAAGGCAGGATCGCCGCCAATTCAAAGACACCAAAGCCGGGACGCAAAATCACCATCACCCCGATGAACCCGACGCCAATAGCGGTCCACCTGCGCCACCCCACCTGTTCGCCCAACACCGGTCCAGATAACGCCGCGACAATCAAAGGATAGCAGATGAATATTGCCAGTGTTTCGACCAAACCAAGATAGGTGAAGGCCAAGACACCAACGCAAACCTCTGCCGCCAATAGGACCCCGCGCCCTATTTGCAAAACGGGTTGTGTGGTGCGCGCTGCGCGCTTGATGCCGCCAGCCGCACGGGCCGCAATGGTGACGACAAAGGCTGCAAAGAACCAGTAGCGGATCATGATGATCATCAGCACATTGTATTCACTGGCCAAATGACGCGAAACACCGTCCTGCATTGCCAGCACAAAAGTCGACGCCACCATCAGGCCGATGCCCGCTGCCGTGTTGCTTTGGGTGCTCATTTTACCAATGTCCCGACTGTCATGTGACGTTTGCGGCCAAATCCCTTGATCCGCATCACATCGAAACCAGCGTCTTCCAGACCACGGCGGACGAAGCCTGCCGCCGTGTAAGTGGCAACTGTGCCGTTCGATGCGGTGTGGCGGCCGACCTCGCTCATCAACTCGGGCGACCACAATTCGGGGTTTTTGGCTGGCGAAAACCCGTCCAGATACCACGCATCGGCCCGGCCCCGCCAGGCAGGCAGCGTCTGTCGCGCATCACCCACAATCACATGGGCCGTCACCCCCGGCACGACCTCAAACGGGGCGTCCCATTGCAAGACTTTGACAAACTGCGGGGCGATGGCATGCAGCTCGGGAAATGAGGACAATGCCTTGGCGATATCGTCCTGTGCCATCGGAAACGCCTCAAAGCTGGTGAAATGCAATGGCTTGCCCGCGCCCGACACCTGCCACGCCAAAACTGTGGTCAACAGGTTCAAACCGGTTCCAAATCCCAGTTCAGCAATATGCAGCCCGTCACATAAACGCGCGGGAATACCGTTTCCTTCCAGAAAAACATGGCGCGTTTCGGCCAGCCCGTTGTCGAGACTGAAATACGGATCATCAAAGTGCTTCGACACGGGCACACCGCCGTCACGCCATTCCAGTTCTGCCCTATGGTCCTGCATCACGCGCCTCTGTATGGTCCGCCCCAAATCACCGCGACACTGCAGCAAAGGAGCCTGCTTTGGCAACGCCAGACATCACCATTCGGGGCGCGGGCATTTTCGGATTGTCTGTGGCATGGGCCTGCGTTCAGCGTGGCGCAAAAGTTCAAGTGATCGACCCCAATGGCGCTGGATCCGGCAGCAGCGGAGGGGTGGTTGGTGCATTGGCCCCGCATGTGCCGGAAAACTGGAACCCCAAGAAGCAATTCCAACTGGAAAGCCTGCTGATGGCGGAACACTTCTGGGCAGAGGTCGAAAATGCATGCGGACGCAGCGCAGGGTATGGTCGCACAGGGCGCTTGCAACCGATCGCAGATGAACACACCTTGCACCTTGCCCAAAACCGCGCACATACGGCGCAGGCTTTGTGGCAAGGCAAAGCACAGTGGACGATCATCCCGGCGGGCGGGCCATGGGCCCCGACAAGTCCGACGGGGCAGTTGATTTTCGACAGCCTTAGCGCACGCATCCATCCCCAAAAGGCCTGTGCCGCCCTGGTGGCCGCTTTGCACACGCAAGGGATCACCATTCAAAGCGACGGCGACGATCACGGGCAAACCGTATGGGCCACCGGTGCGGACGGTTTGAACGACATAAGCAAATCCAACACCAGACCGGTTGGCAACGGGGTCAAAGGACAGGCCGCTTTGCTGGAATTTGATGCGAAAGACGCGCCGCAGCTGTTTGTCGACACATTGCACATTATCCCACACGCAAACGGCACAGTGGGCATCGGATCAACATCCGAGCGCGATTACGACAGCGCAACCCAAACGGACACGCAACTTGACGATATCATAGCGCGGGTGCGACACGCGCTTCCCGTGTTGAAAAACGCCCCCGTTCTGGAACGCTGGGCCGGCGTGCGACCTAAAGCCAGAAGCCGCGCCCCCATGCTTGGGCACTGGCCAAACCGAAAAGGACATTTCATTGCAAATGGCGGGTTCAAAATTGGCTTCGGGGTGGCGCCCAAGGTGGGCGACGTGATGGCCGATCTCATGTTGGAAAACAAAGATACGATTCCGGAAGGATTTCACGCAGCAGCATCTTTTTAGAGGCTTCTTTTCGCTAAAAATATCCCCGCCGGAGGCCCAAAATCTAAGATGCTACTGTCGCACTTGCGACCATACATTGGCGGTCATCAGGTCCAGATACCCAAAAATCAGTGCCAGACCGGCACAGCTCTGCGTGCTCGAAATCCATCAAAGGTGCCGTCGCCCGAAAGGAAAAGGTCGCCAAGTCACCCAGCGCGCGTTGGGCTTTCAACATCAGCAATTGGGCCAGCAGCGGGCCATGCACGACAAGCCCCTCATAGCCTTCAATATCGCGGGCATAAGGCAAATCGTAGTGAATACGATGCCCGTTAAAGGTCAATGCGGAATAGCGAAACAACTGCGTGGCGTCGAATTGGACACCCTCGGCGCTTTGCGCATCCGTTCGCGCGACAGGCGCTTGCGGGCGCACTGCATCGGGGCTTGGGTCGGCACGATAGACCAAATCCTGCCATTCCACCACGCACAACTCATCACCTTGCCAGACCTCGTGGCGCAGGGTGACAAACGCCAAAGCGCCCGTGCGGCCGGTGGTCTGGCGCGCCGTTTCGCAGCGTGTCACCTTGGTGGCCTTTACCCCCGCGACCAAAGGCGCGTGAAACGTCAGGCGCCCCCCTGCCCACATGCGGCGCGGCAACCCCAAATCAGGAATGATGCCGCCGACCTTAGGATGACCGTCGCGTCCCAATGTTGCAGGCGGTTCAGGTTGCCAAAAATACGCCTGATGAAAAAACGGAGGCAAAATGCCCCCGTCTTCAACCTTCACATCATGTCCCAAAGTGGCATGCAGCGCGTTGGCCCGCGCCACGTCCATGACGTCAGACACGCGTTCAATGGCTTCGGGATCGAAATCCGGGCTCAACGCGCGATCTCTACCCGCAAACCTTCCATCAAGGCAGTCAGATCCTTGATGTACATCTCGCCTGTAAGATGGCCGTTGTTGTCAAAGGCGTTGGAACTGCCGGCCAAATGAATTTCCGGACCTTGCAAAATGCGTGGACGAAACGGCAACATGAACCCGCGCAGCACCATCTGCGCACGCTCTCCGCCTGAGCGGCCTGCGGCAGCGGACATAACGGCTACGGGTTTGTCGCCCCAAGGTTTGACAGAAGCGCGGCTGATCCAGTCCAATGCATTTTTCAACGCGCCAGATGGGCCTTTGTTGTATTCGGGTGTCGAAATCAACACGGCATCGGCGTCGGCAATCTGCTTGGCCACGGCTTCAACTGCGGCAGGCACACCGGACGCGGCTTCATCGTCGCCATCATACAGGGGCCAGTTGATGTCTGCCTGCGTGTAGCTGCAGTCCCCGAACAGTCGTGCAGCTTCGCGCAACAGCATCGAGTTGGTGGCGTCTTTGCGTAAAGAGCCGGAGATTCCAAGAAGTTTAACGGTTGCCATAAACATGTCCTTTCACAAGCATTTGATGTGCAAGATGAAGGATACGAGGGGCAATTCAAGGGGCAATGCGCGGCAACCGCCGCACACTGCCTGTGCGTGTCACGCGATTAAACTGCGTTTGGCAGGATCACGATCTCGACGCGGCGGTTTTTCGATTTGCCGATGGCGTCCAAATTGCTGGCGACAGGCTGGTTTTCGCCGCGCCCAAAGGTCTGGATGCGCGACAAAGGTACACCTGCGTCTAACAGCACGTCTGCCACAGCGTTGGCGCGCCGTTCCGACAGCTGCTGGTTGGATGCAGCATCGCCGTCACTGTCTGTGTGTCCCACAATCTGGATCGTGGAATTCGGATAGGCCTGCAAGTTGCCCGCAACCGAATTAAGATCACGCCGCAAGTCGGATCGCACATTGAAGCTACCCGACGCGAACAGAATATCCTGGGGCAGCGTCACGATCAAACGGTCGCCCGTGTTGTTGATGGTGACATTGTCGTTGCCCAGATCACGGCGCAAATCGGCTTCTTGCTTATCAAGGCTATAGCCGACGCCCGCTCCGACAGCGCCGCCAACAACAGCCCCTGTGATCGCGCCTTTGGTGCGGTCCCCATCGCCACTGACAATCGCGCCCAAAAGCGCACCGGCTGCAGCACCCACTGCGGCCCCTTGTTTGGTTTGGCGATTAGGGTCATTCGGGTCCACGCCCAATGTCGCGGGGTCGGTACAAGCGGTCAAAGCCAAAGCGCTACAAAGCATGGCGATTGCGGGAATTTTCATAGAAATCATATCGTACTGCCTTCATGTGATGCAGCCCCGTTCGGGCGGGGCGTCGTTGTCATGTCATTATATATGGCAACTTAACGCTGACTGAATAAGGGGAAAATCAAATCGGCGGCATCTTGCCCAAAACACACATGTTGCTGGTTGTTCTCAACCTGGCCAGCGCGCTGTGTTTTACCCCCTTTTTGTGGTTCTATGTTTTCACCCTGACATCGACATCCCAAAGTCGGCCAAACCGGTTGTTTGTGCACATGCTGTTGCCGCTGCTGGCGGTGATTGCCGGACTGGCCGTGGCATGGTTGCCCTCTGATCTTCAAGCCGGTGTCTTTGACGATGATCTTATTCTGTCCCTTGGGTGGCCAGTTGTGTTTATCGTGGTGATCGGCCTTCTGGAGCTTGCGATCCATGTGCAGATTGCGGTGTACCTGTTCTGGATCATCCGGCGGCTTATCCAGTACCGGCAGCGCTTGAAAGACGTCTATGCCAGCACTGAACAGACCGAATTGAACTGGATTTTGTGATCGGCACTTTGGCTTTGTTGTTCTGGGTCGCGCAAATTCTGGACCTCAACACAGTTCTGGGCTTGTGGCCAAATGCGCTGCCAACCGCGTTTTTTACCGTGTTGGGGCTGGCTGTCTTTTTGGCGATCACGCTGTGGGGGCTACGCCAGCAACCCGGGTTGGTTCCGGACACCCCGCAAGGACAAGCAGACAGCAGTGAGACTGCCTGTGATTATGTGGCGCATCGCCACGAATACTCTGAGTAAGGGCAATCGACTATGAAACGTGCTTTGATACTGACAGCCGCGATGGCTGCGGCTTTGGCCTTAGGCGCCTGTGACGAACCCACCTACCACAAACCCATCGAAAGCATGAGCTGCACAGAGCTGGCCCGCGAAATCGGGCACTTCACGCAGGTTGAAAAAGACGCCACGCTCGACAGCTTTTTGGGGACGATTGACTCCCTTGCGGGCGACAGCTCCTCGGAGCGGCTGGAAGGCGGGCTTGAAAGTCTGGCAGGCGATCTGACGGCGCAGGATGCACGCACCCAATTGTCGAAACTGAACGCGGCATATGCGCAAAGGCGGTGTTACTAGATAGACCTCAGCCCCGCAGGCCGCCGCACAAGCGATGGCCTGTGGGGCTGCATAAAACGCATCTTGTATCAGGCTTCTGCCTGCGCACTTTCAAAGGCAAGCATAGCCCGTTTCATCGGCAGCCCCCAATGGTATCCCCCCAAGCCCCCCGATTTGCGCAAAGCCCGGTGGCAGGGGATCAACCAACTGACCGGATTGCGGCCCACCGCGGTGCCAACTGCCCGCACGGCGCGGGGGTTGCCGATGCGCTCGGCGATGTCACCATAGGTGGTGACATGGCCTGACGGAATGGTCAAAAGCGCTTCCCAAACCTTTATCTGGAAAGGGGCCCCAATCAAAAACAACGGGGCCTTTTCCAAAGTCGCATCCTTTGCGCCAAAGGCTGCCAGCACCCAAGGGCGCAACCGCATGGGATCTTCAACAAATGTGGCGTTTGGCCAGCGCCGCATCAGATCCTGCATCGCTTCTTCTTCGCCCAACTCAGCCGCCAAACCCAACCCGCAAATGCCACGGTCTGTTCCCATGACAACGGCTGGGCCAAAGGGGCTTTCAAACCACCCCCAATAGATCGTCAGCCCAACAGCGCCTTTCGCGTAGTCCCCGGGGCTCATGGCTTCCCAACGTAGAAAAAGGTCATGCAGACGCCCTGTGCCCGACAATCCGCTGCCCTGTGCTGCATCCATTGTCGATGACCGGTCCCGCAGCAGTGTTTTGGCATGCCCAAGCGTCAGATACTGTTGATAGCGTTTGGGCGAGACGCCCACCCAACGGCTGAACACGCGCTGGAAATGGGCGGGGCTCATGCCCATTTGGGTGGCAAGCGCATCAAGGCCAAGGCCCTCTTCGGCATTGTCGATTACCTCGATGGCGCGGCGCATCACGCCGTAATGGTATCCGGACGTTTGTTCATCAATCTGTGTCATGCCCCCAACTTAGGCAAAGGGCACACACCCGGCGACCCGAAATATGCGCAATTGTCCCAAACGCTTGCAGCACACCCGCCAAACAGGCATAGGACAAACATGGTAAAGCAGTTGGACTACCACACGATCCGCGCGATCTTTGAGCGTTTTCAGGACGCTGACCCGGAACCCGAAGGGGAGCTGGAGCATGTCAACGTCTATACACTTGTCGTTGCCGTTGCGCTGTCAGCCCAATCTACAGATGTGGGTGTGAACAAAGCCACGCGCGCATTGTTCCAGATCGCAGATACACCGCAAAAGATGCTGAATTTGGGGCTTGAAGGGCTGACCGAGCACATCAAAACCATCGGTCTGTTTCGCCAAAAGGCGAAAAACGTGATGAAACTTAGCCAGATTTTGGTGGATGACTATGACGGTGTTGTGCCCAATTCCCGCGCAGCGCTGCAATCGCTGCCCGGTGTGGGACGCAAGACCGCCAATGTTGTGCTGAACATGTGGTGGCGCCAGCCCGCCCAAGCCGTGGACACCCATATCTTTCGCGTCGGCAACCGCACCAAGATTGCGCCCGGCAAAACCGTTGATGCGGTAGAACGTGCCATCGAAGACAATATTCCTGCTGATTTTCAGCTTCATGCCCATCACTGGTTGATCCTGCACGGGCGTTATCACTGCAAGGCACGCAAACCCATGTGCCGCACCTGCATCATCCGCGATCTCTGCGTATTTGAGGACAAAACTGAATGACGAAGTATCAAGTGGTTGGCATAGGCAACGCCGTTGTTGACGTAATCGCCCAATGTTCCGAAGGCTTCCTGAAAGAAAACGACATCGAAAAAGGCATCATGCAGCTGGTCGAAAAAGACCGCTCTGCCGCACTTTTTTCAACGATGCCAGCCAGCCGTGTGCAAACGCCCGGTGGATCGGTTGCCAACACGATTGCAGGCATAGGGTCGCTTGGGTTGCCCACCGCCTTCATCGGTCGGGTCCGCAACGACATCTTGGGCACCTTCTACGCTGAATCCATGATCGAAGATGGCACAGATTTCATAAACACGCCTGTCGAAGACGATGATCTTCCCACATCGCGCAGCATGATTTTTGTATCCCCAGACGGGGAGCGGTCGATGAACACGTATCTTGGCATCTCAACAGAGCTCGGCCCCGACGACGTACCAGAGGATGTGGCATCCGACACCGCAATCATGTTCCTTGAGGGATATTTGTTCGACAAAGACGCAGGCAAAGAAGCATTTTTGCAAGCCTCCCGTTTGACACGCCAAGCCGGCGGTATGGCTGGCATCGCAATCTCTGACCCTTTCTGCGTCAACCGTCACCGCCCCGACTTTTTGCGCATGATCGGGGAAGAACTGGATTTTGTCATTGGCAACGAAGCTGAAATGAAGTCGTTGTTTGAAACCGACGACGTCGAAGAAGCGCTGGCCAAAACAGCCGCGATGTGTCCGCTGGTGGTTTGCACCCGATCTGGCCAAGGCGTCACAATTGTGCGTGGCGACGAACGCGTAGACGTGCCTGTGCAAACGATTGTTCCCGTTGACGCCACAGGTGCAGGCGACCAATTCGCTGCAGGCTTCCTGTTCGGGCTGGCCACAGGACGCGATCTGAACACATGCGGGCGCATGGGCAATGTCTGCGCATTCGAGGTGATAAGCCACGTCGGGCCGCGTCCCGAACGCGACATGATGGATGTCTTCAAGGCTGAAGGTCTGGTTTGATGCTGACAGACGGCTATCATGATGTGCCTGCAGGGCGCCTTGCGATGGTCGTCACCCATCTGGAAATGCACGCCAAACCCGCAATAACACAGGTGTGCCTGCCAGACGGGATCACATTGCGCACAGTGCCATCCCCGACACTGGACTGGTACCGCGACATCTATCGCCGCGTCGGCGCGGACTGGCTGTGGTTTTCACGACTTGAGCTGTCGGATGCGGACCTGGCAGCGATTATACACGACCCCAAAGTGCGCATCTTTACCTTGTCCGTAGACGGACAGGACGAAGCCCTGCTTGAACTGGATTTCCGCCAAGACGGCACCTGTGAGCTGGCCTTTTTCGGGCTGACCGATGCCCTGATCGGCAAAGGGGTCGGGCGGTCATTCATGACCCACGCGATTGATGTGGCCTGGGCCGCGCCGATCACGTTATTTTATGTGCACACGTGCACTTTGGACAGCCCGCAAGCGCTGTCATTTTATCGGCGCTCCGGGTTCACGCCCATGCGCCAACAGATCGAAATTGCCCCCGACAACCGAATCAAAGGTACTGCAGGGTTTACGCGCAACCACGCGCCCCATGTCCCTATCTTTGACTAGCGTTCAGCGCGTGCAAGTCGACCCGCGTGCGCAAGACAAAACAGCCATGGTATTTTTGCGCGTGGCTGGAAAAGCCCACCCGCCACATGGCCCCATTTCAAGGGTGTAACCGGACGGTGTTTTCTGAACAAACGCAATGATTTCTTCGCCGCTTTGCCCACCGCCACACCACACAACCAAACACCGCACTTCGTAGTTTAGTGCGGCATTAAAACTGGTCGAAAAATCCGCACCACTTAGCGCATGACCCTGAAAGCGGGCTTTGATCACAGTCCGTTTTGGCGCGGTTTGGGTTTGCGTGTTTGCCTTGGGCAACTTGCTTTCATCAAAGGTCAGTCGGCCTTTGACCACCACATAGCTTTCATCTGCCTTGGCGGCTTGCCCATAGCTGCGTTCCACGGAAGGCCGTGCACAAGACAAGGCCATCGCAGGCAACGGCGCCACCAGACAAATCAAAAAGGCAATGAACCGCATCACAGATACTCTTTGAAAGCTTCGACTACCTTAACGTAAACATCGCGTTTGAACGGTACAATGTTGTTCACCAGATCGGCAGAATCCAGCCAGCGCCATGCCGAAAACTCTGGATGTTCTGTCTGGATGTTCACATCTGCGTCGGTGCCCGAAAACTGCATCAGAAACCATTTCTGTTCCTGACCGCGGTACCGCCCTTTCCACAATTTAGGCACAAGGGCATGGGGCAAATCGTAAGGGATCCAGTCTTCGCTTTGCGCCACGATCGTCACCAAAGCGGGCGCAATCCCGGTTTCTTCTTCCAGTTCGCGCAAGGCGGCTGTGCGTGCATCCTCGCCCTTGTCGATCCCGCCTTGCGGCATTTGCCAAGCCGCAACAGCGTTGTCTTTGCGCTGCCCCACAAAAACCTGACCTTGGGCGTTCAATACCATGACGCCGACATTTTGGCGGTAGGGCAGTTTTGCGATGTCTTCGGGCGTCATATCATGTTCCTTTTGTGCAGACTTATCAGGGGAGCCACCATGAAAAAAGGCCCATCCCCTACGGGACGGGCCTGTGTCATTGATCAGGGTGCAAGCTTACATAGATGCAAGCAGGCCCTCACCGGCTGATACTTCACACATGCCGGGGTTTTCTTCTTCCTGAAGCAGCGACACCACGCCGTCGTCCACCAGCATCGCATACCGCTTGGACCGCGCCATCAAACCTGCAGGTGGTGCACTAAAGTCCATGCCAATTCCACTTGTGAACGCGCTTTCCGCGTCGCCCAGCATTGTGATGCCCGCCGCTGTAGCGCCCGTTGCTTCGCCCCATGCGTTCATCACGAAGGGATCATTCACTGACACACAGATGATTTCATCCACGCCCTTGGCGTCAAACTGGTCCTTGGTGCGGATAAAGCTTGGCACATGCGCTGAATGACATGTGGGGGTAAAGGCGCCCGGCACAGCAAAAATCACAACTTTGCGGCCTTTGGTTTTGTCGGACAATTTCACGGGCGCAGGCCCATCGGCGGTCATTTCGACCAATGTTGTGTCGGGAAGCGTGTCGCCTTGCTTGATCGCCATGGGTAGAACCTTTCTAGGGAATTGAATTTGTCTGTGGTGCAGATATAGAGTCAGGGACATAAGGCTGCCAGCAGAATTGGCATGAAGGGGATCGAAATGCGAAAAATCGTTGTTATTGGAGCCGGTCAAGCCGGAGCATCTTGTGTCGCGAAACTGCGCAATAGCGGTTTTGAGGGCGCGGTCACGTTGATTGGCGAAGAACCTGTGCCCCCCTACCAACGCCCCCCTCTTTCCAAGGCCTATTTGATGGGCGATATGGCGCTGGAACGCATGTTCTTGCGCCCCGAAAGTTTTTATGCGGAAAACGATATTGATCTGCGCATGAACACCCGCGTCACGGCCATTGATGCGGCGGCCAAAACGGTCACCGCCGGGCCCGATGTTCTGGACTATGACGATCTGGTTCTGGCCACAGGATCTGTTCCCAACCGCTTGCCTGCCAGCATCGGCGGCGCATTAAACGGCGTGTTTGTGGTGCGTGATCTGGCGGATGTAGACACGATGGCGCCGCGGTTTACCAAAGGCGCAAAAGTTCTGATCGTGGGCGGCGGCTATATCGGGCTAGAGGCCGCAGCCGTCGCGTCCAAGCTGGGGTTGCAGGTGACGCTTGTCGAAATGGCAGACCGCATTTTGCAACGTGTTGCGGCCCCCGAAACCTCTGACTTCTTTCGCGATTTGCACACACGCCACGGCGTCACCATCCGCGAAGGCGTGGGCTTGGAACGCTTGACTGGCGAAGGTGCTGTAACCGGTGCGTTGTTGACCGATGGCACGGCATTGGACGTGAACTTTGTCATCGTGGGTGTCGGTATCCAGCCTGCAACGGCATTGGCGGATATGGCAGGCGTCACCGTCGAAAACGGGATCAAAACAGACAGTCATGGCCGCACCAGCAACCCGCATATCTGGGCCGCAGGCGATTGCGCGTCCTTTCCATACCGCGACGGGCGCATTCGTTTGGAAAGTGTGCCAAACGCCATCGATCAAGCCGAATGTGTGGCCACAAATATAATGGGGGCAGATACGGCCTATACAGCCAAACCATGGTTCTGGTCGGATCAATACGATGTGAAATTGCAAATCGCGGGGTTAAACACCGGCTACGACACCGTCGTGACCCGCAGCTTGGATGGGGCAACGTCCTTTTGGTACTATCAAGGCGACACATTGCTGGCGGTGGACGCGGCCAATGACCCGCGGGGATATATGATCGGCAAACGCCTGATCGAGGCGGGCAAATCCCCCGCCCCCCAAACCATCGCTGACTCCGACACCGACATGAAGGCCTTGCTCAAGTCTTGAGGATCATTGCAGGCACATGGCGCAGCACCGCGCTGGCCCATCTGGGCAAGGGCGATAAGGGCGCCCATCTGCGCCCCACGTCCGACCGCGTGCGCGAAAGCCTGTTTTCGGCGCTGACCAGCCGCGATGTGATTGACGCGGCACGGGTTTTGGATCTGTTTGCAGGTACCGGCGCCTTGGGCCTTGAGGCCCTTTCGCGCGGCGCCACATCCGTCACCTTTGTGGAAAACGGGCGCGTCGGCCAGCGTCTGATTGCCGAAAACATCGCCAAGCTGCGCTGCGCCGATCAAACGCACGTCATGCGCATGGACGCCACAAAACTAGGGCCCTGTCCCGAAGCCCCATTTGATCTGGTGTTTCTGGATCCGCCCTACGGCAAAGGTATGGGGCAACGCGCTTTGTTGGCCGCGAAAGAAGGCGGTTGGCTGGCGGCGAATGCCACACTCGTTTGGGAAGAAAGTGCGCCGATGTTGGCCCCTGAAGGGTTCACCTTGCTGGACCAGCGCAAATACGGTGACACCCATGTGACCCTTTTGGAACTGCTTTAGGCTGCCAGATCGCTCCACAATCCTGCCATCAGGATCAAGGCATCCCGACACGTCGATTTCAGCACATGTTCATTTGGCGCATGTTGGTTGCATCCCCGATAGCTGTGCGGCACCCAAATTGTGGGCAGCTGCAATACATCCGCAAAGCAATGGTTGGGCAGCGATCCGGCAAGGTTCGGCAAAATATGCGGCGCCTGCCCTGTTGTATCTGTGATGGACGTTGCAACCCGCGTGACCCAAGGGTCATCAGGATCAAGACGTGTGGCAGGAAAATATCCGTCACCGGGCGTGACCGTGACGCTTTGGAGCCCCTGCGCTGCAAGATGGCTGCGCAGGCTGGGAAGGATTTGATCGACGTCCGTGCCCACAACAAAGCGCAACTGACATCGAGCGGACGCCTTGCCGCTGATGGCATTCTGGGGCGCATCCGGTACACCGCTTTGCATCGCAAGAACCGCAAAGCTGTTCCACCCATACGCCCGTTCCGCAGGCGTTAAATCGGCGGCACCCCAACTCAGATCAACATCCGGACCATCCGCCATCTCGATCGGCAAACCGTCCAGCGCCGCGCGAACCGCTGGTGTCAAGCTGTCAGGTTTCCATGCCTCGACCAGCAACTGGCCACGGGCATCCGTGATCACCGCCAGGGCCTGCGCCAAAATCATCGCGGGGTCTGCCAACAACCCGCCCCAATTGCCTGAATGATGCGCACCCTCGCGCAGGTGGACGCTTAGATCAAAGTCAATTGCCCCGCGCGACCCCATGAAAAGCGTGGGCGTGTCCGCCTGCAAACGCGGCCCGTCCGACGCGATCAATACATCCGCTTGCAAAGTGGTGCTGTGTGTCGCGCAAAATGTCTCAAGACCCGGTGATCCGACTTCTTCCGCCATTTCCATCAAGATTTTGACATTGAACCCAAGGCTGCCTTGCGCACCCAAAACCGCTTCGAGGGCCATAAGGTTGATCAGGTGTTGAGCTTTGTTGTCGGCTGTTCCCCGACCGAACCATCTGTCGCCTGCATCCGTCAAAACAAACGGGTCCATGTCACCCGCCCATGCCCCTTTTTGACCATGGGTCACATCGCCGTGGCCATAGATCAGCACAGTGGTCAGATCGGGGTCTTCGATGCGTTGCCCGATCAGGAAATGACCCGCGTGTCTTTCAACGTCGAAGCCAAGCGCCAAAAGACGCGGGGTGATCGCATCGTCCAGATAAGCATCCAGCGCTGCATGATTTCCTGCGGCCTGGCTTTCGGTGGCATAGCCCACCAACGCGCCCAGCGCCGTTTCAAATGCGCCGCCGTCAAACAATGCGGCGGCCTGTTCAATTGCGTCAGCTTTGGCCATAGGTCGGGTGGAACGTGCCTGCCGCAGATTGCGTGAAAATCTCGACCCCGTCTTCGGTCACGCCAACCGAATGTTCAAACTGTGCCGACAGCGATTTATCGCGTGTCACGGCAGTCCAGTCATCTGCAAGTGTTTTGGTTTCCGGACGCCCAAGATTGACCATAGGTTCAATGGTAAAAAACATACCCGGTTCCAGCACGGCACCGTTGCCCGGCTTGCCGTAGTGCAACACATTGGGCGGCGCATGAAAAACACGGCCCAAACCATGCCCGCAAAAATCACGCACCACAGACATGCGGTGGCTTTCCACAAAACTTTGGATTGCAAAGCCGATGTCGCCAAAGGTGTTGCCCGGTTTCACAGCCTCAATGCCCAGCATCAATGCGTCATGCGTGACTTGGATCAGCCGTTCGGCTTTGCGCGGCAGTTTGCCGGCAACATACATCCGCGAAGTGTCGCCAAACCAGCCATCGACAATCACGGTCACGTCGATGTTGACGATGTCTCCGTCTTTCAGACGTTTGTCGCCGGGGATGCCGTGGCACACCACGTGGTTGATCGAAATGCACGATGCGTGTTTGTAACCCTTGTACCCGATCGTGGCTGAGGTCGCCCCCGCCGCATCCACCATATCTTCGATGGCTTTGTCGATGGCGCCTGTTGTTTGGCCGACAAATACATGTGCGGCAATGTCGTCCAGAATTTTCGCGGCCAATGCCCCGGCAGCATACATGCCTGCGGAATCGGAAGGGTCATAAATGCGGATGCCGTCTTTTGTCAGGCGGCCACGGTCTGCGGTGTTCATCGCGGTGCTCCGGGTGATGTCTTTTGGTGTGTTTAACGCGGGTGGGCCTAGATGCCAATGGATAGCGGACTGCCCAAAGTAATGCTGTCGGGGGTGATATTGGTGCCGATGCAAAGCGTTTCAACACCTGCGTCGCGGGCCAACAGATAGGCAGCGTGATATTTGGGGTCGATATCATTTGCGAGTGTGAATGTGGTGCAATCCGTGCGCTGCACCAGATACAGCATCACAGCGCGGTGGCCATCACGCACCATTTGCGTCAATTCAGCCAAATGCTTTGCCCCGCGCGCCGTCACGCTGTCGGGGAATTCAGCTTGGCCAATTGTGCGCGACAGGGTCACGGATTTCACTTCGACATAAACGTCGGGCAGTCCGTTTTGTTGCAGCAAAAAATCGATACGGGATTTTTCACCGTATTTGACCTCGGGGCGCACGGTTTTATAGGCACTGAGCGCTTCGACCACACCGTTTTCCAATGCCATTTTCAAGGCGCGGTTGGGCACCGACGTGTCCACCCCTGTGAAATGCCCGTTTTCGTGATCGACCAACCGCCACCCGAATTTCAACTTCTTTTTGGGATCATCATTGGGTTCCAGCCAGATTTTCATGCCTTCTTCCGCCAGCCCCATCATTGATCCGGGGTTAGCACAATGGGCCACAACTTCGCGGCCATCGTCCAATACGCAATCCGCAAGAAACCGTTTGTAGCGGCGAATAAGGCGGGCGGGGACAAGTTCGGTTTGAAAGCGCATGGCCGCAGGACTATACCCAAGGTCAGACCCCTTCAAGGAGCGCTTTGCATGCCAAACCCCACTGCCGCCATGTTGGTGATCGGCGACGAAATCCTGTCCGGTCGTACCCGCGACGCCAATATGCACCATCTTGCCGGGCAATTGACCGAAAGCGGCATTGATCTGCGCGAAGTGCGGGTGGTCTCCGATGATCCGGACGCCATCGTCGCGGCAGTCAAAGCCTTGTCAGACGCCTATGACACGGTGTTCACGTCAGGCGGCATCGGCCCGACCCATGACGACATCACCGCTGACTGTATCGCAGCCGCCTTTAATGATCCCATCGACATTCGCGCCGATGCGCGGGCTTTGTTGCAAGCCCACTACGACAAGCAAGGCACCGACCTGAACGCCGCCCGCTTGCGCATGGCACGCATCCCCGACAGCGCCACGTTGATCGACAATCCTGTGTCCGTGGCGCCGGGCTTTTCAATTCAAAACGTGCACGTGATGGCGGGTGTGCCTGCGGTGTTTCAAGCTATGGTTGCCAGTGTTTTGCCAACATTGACGGGCGGTGATCCGCTGATTTCCAAAACACTACGTATTGAACGGGGCGAAGGCGATATTGCTGGTCCTTTGGGCGAACTGGCCAATGCCTATCCGGCGCTGAGCATGGGAAGCTACCCCTACCAGAAAGACGGCAAATATGGCGCCAATATCGTGATGCGTGGCACCGACATGGCAATGCTGTCCGAAGCGATGGAAAAGCTGGCGGCGGCCTTTCCCGAATGACCGATACGGCCCCCTATTTCGCGGCCCCCCATTTCGCGGCACTGGACGCCACATGGCCTGCGGCACGCCGCTTTGATGTGGGGGGCGTCACTGTACGTGAGGGGCTGGGCGGGGGCAGCCGTGTGTCGGCGGCCACGGCAAACGCCGCTTTGGATGATGCGGCGTTGGATGCAGCAGAACAGGCGATGCGCGACATCGGCCAGACCCCGCGTTTCATGCTGCGCCCTCACGAAGACGCGCTGGACGCCCAACTGGCGCAACGCGGCTACGTGATGCACGACCCAACGGTGCTTTATACCATGCCCATCACGCGATTGACGCAAATACCCATCCCACGTGTCACGACCTTTTGCATTTGGGAACCGCTAGCCATCATGGCCGAGATCTGGGCCAAAGGCGGCATCGGCCCCGAACGCTTGGCCGTCATGGGCCGCGCTGCGCAAAAAACAGCGATCCTGGCGCGCTGGAACGAAAAACCGGCGGGCGCGGGTTTTGTTGGACTGCACGAACACATAGCTATGGTGCATGCCGTCGAAGTTCTGCCCCATCAGCGCCGCCAAGGCGTGGCCCAATGGATCATGCGCCAGGCCGCGTTTTGGGGTCAATTGCACGGGGCTGATACGCTGGCTTTGTTGACCACTAAAGACAACACAGGGGCCAATGCCCTCTACCGGAATTTAGGTTTTGGACCTGCAGGTGGTTATCACTACAGGGCAAAGATGGAGCAATAAAATGACCAAAACACAACCCACTGCCCTTGATCTGCCGCCGGTTGATCCGATGCCCGCAGACAAGCAAAAGTACTTTGACATCTGTCAGGAAAAACTTGGAATGGTGCCGAATGTCCTTCAGGCATACACCTTCAACATGACCAAATTCGATGCGTTCACGGCCATGTACAACGACTTGATGTTGGGCGACAGCGGGTTGACCAAGCTGGAACGCGAAATGATCGCCGTGGTCGTGTCATCCATCAATAAATGTTACTATTGCCTGACAGCACATGGTGCCGCCGTGCGGCAGTTGTCGGGCAATCCGATGCTGGGCGAACAATTGGTGATGAACTGGCGTGTCGCTGACCTGGAACCGCGTATGGTGGCTGTTTTGACCTTTGCGGAAAACTTGACAGTGGCCAGCTACAAAACATCCGAAAGCGACCGACAAGGATTGCGCGATCAGGGGTTTTCGGATCGTGACATCTTCGACATCGCCTCCGTCGTTGGGTTCTTCAACATGACCAATCGCGTGGCCAGTGCCACCGACATGCGCCCCAACGACCCATATCACAGCCAGCATAGATGATCCGTGCGCTCACCCTTCTGGCGTTGCTTTGCGCCCCGGCCCCGGCGGCATTTGCGCTGGACCTGAACCTGCCTGCAAACGCCAGGCTCACGGCGGAACGCAATTCCAAGCTGGATGGCTACACGTTACCTTTGGCGCCATTCGGCATTGCGGGCATCCCGTCTGTCACGGTTGAGGGCGAAGTGCGCCGCGCCGCATGGCGCATTTCCTCACCGGGGCTGACACCGTTGCAAGTGCTGGCGCCCTTGCGCGAACAATTGATCGATGCGGGCTATGACATCGCGCTAGATTGCACACAAAACACCTGCGGAGGGTTCGATTTCCGGTTTGCCACCGAAGTTTTACCCGCCCCCAACATGTATGTGAATATCCGCGCCTACCGCTTCTTGGCAGCGCATCTTGGCCCGGTCAGTGCGCCAACAAAAGTGGTGGGGCTGTTTGTCAGCACATCTGAAACCGTGGCTCATGTACAGGTCATTCAGGCGGGTGACATCGTAAGCAAAACATCGGTGCAAGCCACAGGGCAAATTCCAGAACCTGCTTTGAACACCCCGCTACCCGCCCCGGAAGGGATCGACAGTCTGGTGGCAAAAGGATCGCTTGTCCTGACAGAGCTGGATTTTGCCACAGGCACATCTGATCTTGGGGCAGGTCCCTTTCCAATCCTTGCGGATCTGGCAGGTTTACTGGCGCAGCGCAGCGATATTCGGATGGCCCTTGTCGGGCACACAGATTCCGTAGGCGGCCTGACCGGAAACATCGCGCTGTCCAAAAAACGCGCCCAATCCGTGCGGCAACGACTGATTGATGCACATGGCGTGGATCCCGCGCGGCTGGATGCAGAAGGCATGGGATATCTGGCGCCTGCCGCCACCCACCTGACCAAGGAAGGCCGCGAAACGAACCGGCGGGTCGAAGCGATTGTTCTGCCAGCCGGATGACGTTTGCGGCTGCTAACCTTTTGGCATGCGAGACATGAAAAAACCCCGGTGCTGCAACACCGGGGCCAGTTTGTTCTTTTCCTTGGGGAGGACGGAAAAGAAGTCTCGTTGTTCAAATTACCACTGCGACGGGCCTTTTTCGGCAAACGCATGGACCAGAAAATCGATGAATGCGCGGACCTTAGGCTGTGTGAAGCGACCCGGAGGGTACACTGCATAAATACCTTGGGTTTCCATCGGAAGCTCCGGAATGGCGTCTTCCACCAATCCCTGCGCCATCGCATCGGCATAAAGATAGCTTGGCAAATACGCGATGCCGAGGCCAGAAATCGCCGCATTCAACAAGGATTGTCCGTCGTTCACCGACAACCAGCCAGCCGTGCGCACTTGGCGTTTTTCACCTGACGGGGCTGTCAGTTTCCACATGTTTCCTGAAGACTGGTTTGAATAGTGCAACAGCTTGTGATCGTTCAAGTCATCGATCTTTTCGGGGCGACCGTATTTTTCAAAATAGGCCGGTGAGGCGATCATGCGCTTGGTGGTTTCTGTAAGCTTGCGGGCACGCAGGGTGCTGTCTTCCAGCTCACCGATGCGCACGGCCATATCGAAGCCTTCGGAAATCAGCTCAACGTAGCGGTTGTTCAACACCATGTTGACGGTGATGTCCGGGAAGTCCTCAAGGAACTCTGACAACGCCGGGGACAGGTGATTGACTCCGAAATCTGTGGCCACCGATATGCGCAACAAGCCCGAAGGCGCAGATTGCATCGATGTCACCAAAGCATCCGCTTCGCCTGCATCGTTCAGAACGCGGCGGGCACGGTCGTAATAGGCAAGGCCAATTTCAGTGGGCGACACGCGGCGTGTCGTGCGGTTCAAAAGCCTCGCACCAAGGCGGGCTTCAAGGCTAGATACGTGTTTGGAAACTGCGGATTTGGAAATCCCCATTTTCTTGGCGGCATCTGTAAATCCACCTTGATCCACGACTGTGGCAAAGGCTTCCATTTCTGTGAGACGGTCCATTTGGCCTGTCCTTCCGAATTCATTATCTGCTCGTTTCTTGAGGATATGTATCGGGGTCAATCTGGGCAGGATCAGGGCAATGGTGGGATAATACGGGGGTATTTACAGGGATCGTTCATGGCGGGGAAACAGCGGAACAGTGTGTTTCTTGATCGCGTTGTTGAACAATGCGGACCCGATCCGATCAAAATTTGTCTGAGTTTTTGAATTCACGCATCACCAGCACAATAATAAAAACGATGAATGGGATAGCGCCAAAGACCACCACACCGCTCCGAAAAACAACTCTTCCGGAAATGTACTCGCTCGGCCCTCCAAAGAAAATAAGCGCGGCAAACGCCCATAAGAACAGATACGCGACGTAGATACCTCTCGGGATCAATGTGGCCGCGCTCACAAACCGCGACAGAAACTGCATTAAGCTAAATATCCGCCACAGTGGCTGCCCAGGCTTCAAAGGCGTCCGCTTCGCTTTGGGTGGCGGCCTGTGCGTCACCCCCTATCAACAGATACGCGCGGCCCTCCAAATTCCAACTGGCCGCAGCCATGCCGCCCAATATTTCAGCTTGCATGGCTTTGGCTTCTTTGGATTTGGCCGCGATGATGCACAGGGCCACCGGTGTACCATCGGCACGGGCAAAGGCGATCTGCACCAAAGGTTTGCCATTAAAGCCAAGAATTTGGGCACGTTTGAACGTAAGGCCTTCGATCGCAGGCAATCCTGTCAAATCCGCGCCAACCAACTGCGACACGTTGGCAAGCTGCGTCTGTGTCTGTTCCGGCGTGGGGGTCCAACCTGCAACGGTCTGCTGCGTATACAGTGACTGATAGCTGGCAACGACGGCCTTCCAGCCCGGAGCCGCAGGCTCTGGCGTGGTGCCCGTTCCTGTAAATGTGCTTGTGCCCACAAACAACATCATCGCAACGCCCGCGGCAATGCCAGTGCCGAACACTCCCATACCGCCCAACCAACCTATACCACGGTTCAGGTTGGCAGGTTCCGGCACATTGGGCGTCTGGTTTGGCACGTCCAAAGGCGGCATCGCAGGGGCATCTGCCAACAAACCGGCAAACGCCGCGTCCAGTTCGGCCATCGGAATATCCAAACCAACCAAACGATCGCCAAGTGTTTCGTCCGTTTCCAAAGCTACATCAATAGCCGCGCACAGGTCATCCGCGGCTTCCCCGTCAAGGTAAGACGTCAGTTGTTCATCCGTGAACTGTGCGTTCAACGTCATGTCCCGGTTCCTTCACCGACTGTTGCGCCCGCCGAAACCTCAGTAGGCATAGAAGATGTAATCACACGTCGCGCGGCTGCAAGGCGGCTCATGACTGTGCCAATCGGGATCTCCATAATCTCGGCGGCATCTTTATAGCTGTAGCCTTCCACATAGACCAACAAGACCGATTGTCGCTGCGCTTCGGGCAACCCCATCACCTGAGATAACACGTCACGCGCAAAAATATTCGTCTCGGAATCCGGTTTTGTGTCGATAAGGTCTACATCTTCGACAGGAACCTGCCCTGCGCCCATACGCACTTTGCGCGACCGCAGCTCGTTCAGCCACACACGCTGGGCCATGCGAAACATCCATCGGTCCAGATGTGTCCCTGGTTGAAACTTGCTTGCCTGTTCAATCGCACGCAAACACGTCACTTGGGCCAGATCATCCGCCCAATCGCGCTGTCCCGTCAACGACATGCAATACCGCCACAGGCGCGGGAAAACCGCGTTCATGCCGTCTTGCACTTCGGTATGTGGAGAAACCGCGATATTAAATGTCCCTTTGCATCAGTCCAACCATAGAAACAGAACCCGGAAAAGAAAAACAGTCATGAGCAAATGTTTCAAATCCATTTATTGAGACGTAAAATCACAACAGCAAGCAAAGTCGCCCCCACCATCACAAAACACAACCAAAGAAACGCCAGCGGATTGTCCAAACCGGGCATCCTACCCACATTTACCCCGAACAGCCTCGTCAAAAAAACCCAACGGTAAAAACACCGCCGCGACAATTGACAAGACATAGGCATGACCATTTTGCACAGCGTTGTGCGCGCTGTCATGTTGATCCTGTACAGCCGCCAACCGTCCCTTCAGGGCTTCCAGTTCTTCTAAAAGCAAAGTGGTTTGATTGCTGACTTCGCGTTGATGGCCTGTTGATGCGCGGTCGCGGCGAACACATCCCCGACCGCGTCCATCAACCTGTGCAACAAAGCTTGACCGGGCAATTCGGGAACATTGTCGGCAATCCAGTGTTCCAGATCAGAATCCGCACGATCAAAATGCACCCAGCGGTAGCCCTGCGCAGGCACTGCGGCGCGGTCGTCAATGTCCATCACCGGACGGGCAACCCCGTCAGATGAAATGTCAAAAGCACAAATAGGCATAGGCGCGTTCTGTTTTACGCCACCTTGCCCGAATGTGGGATCGCTTACAGCGTCGCAGCCAGCCGCGTGCCTTGATCGATCGCGCGCTTGGCGTCCAGTTCAGCTGCGACATCCGCGCCGCCAATCACGTGGGCGTTGATCCCTTTGGCCTCAAGCGCATCGGCCAGCGACCGTTCGGGCAATTGTCCGGCACACATTACGATTGTATCGGCTTCGATCAGGGTCGGGTTTTCACGCGCTTCGCCAAAGGACACATGCAGCCCCTTGTCGTCGATCTTTTCATAATTCACGCCACCCACAAATTCCACGTCCTTCATCTTAAGCGCGGCGCGGTGAATCCAGCCCGTGGTTTTGCCCAAGTTCTTGCCGTGCTTTTGCGCTTTGCGCTGCAATAGTGTGATTTGCCGTGCAGGCGCATGCGGTTGCGGCCCTTCTGGCGCCAAACCACCACGGTGTTCTGCTGGATCTGTAACGCCCCATTCGGTCATCCACGCAGGCAGGTTCACTGTCGTGCTTTCGCCTTCGTGGGCCAGATATTCAGACACGTCAAAACCGATGCCACCGGCACCGATCACTGCCACCTTTTTGCCCACTGGCGCTTTGGCCCGCAGCACATCGATGTAGCTTAGTACATTGTCACCGTCCTGACCCGGAATTCCCGGATCGCGGGGCATAACGCCTGTTGCGATCACGACCTCATCGAAGCCTGTCAAATCATCCGCACCGACTTCGCGGCCCAATTCCACGGTAATGCCCATCTCGTCCATCATGGTGCGGTACCAATCGACCAGCCCCCAGAATTCCTCTTTGCCGGGGACCTGTTTGGCCATGTTTAACTGGCCGCCAATCTCGTCCGATTTGTCGAACACAGTAACCGTGTGGCCACGCTCGGCCGCGGCCATTGCTGTTGACAGACCAGCAGGCCCCGCCCCCACAATGGCAACGGTCTTTTTGACATCGGTCGCGTTCAAAACCAACTCTGTCTCATAGCACGCACGCGGGTTCACCAAACAAGACGAGATTTTGCCGCCGAATGTGTGATCCAAACAGGCTTGGTTGCAGCCGATGCAAGGCGCGATTTGTGCGCCTTTTCCGGCGGCCGCTTTGGCCACGAAATGTGCATCCGCCAGCATCGGACGCGCCATCGATACCATGTCTGCGCAGCCTGTCGACAGAACCTCTTCGCCAACCTCGGGGGTGTTGATCCGGTTGGATGTGATGACAGGAATATTCACCTGCCCCATCAGCTTTTTCGTGACCCATGCAAAGGCCGCACGGGGCACGGAGGTGGCAATCGTGGGAATGCGGGCTTCGTGCCAACCGATGCCTGTGTTGATGATGGTGGCACCTGCTTTTTCGACCTCTTTGGCCAGTTGCACGACCTCGTCGTGGGTAGACCCGTTGGGCACCAGATCGATCATAGACAGACGGTAAATGATGATAAAATCGTCACCTACAGCTTCACGTGTGCGGCGCACAACCTCGATGGGCAGACGCATGCGGTTCTCGTATGATCCACCCCAACGGTCTTCGCGTTTGTTGGTGTGGGTCACCAGAAACTGGTTCAGGAAGTAGCCTTCCGATCCCATGATCTCGACCCCGTCATAGCCCGCTTCCCGTGCGCGTTTGGCGGTGTCGGCGATGTCCTGAATTTGCTTTTCAATGCCCTCTTCGTCCAGTTCCGTCGGCGGGAACGGAGAGATTGGCGATTTGATGGCAGAAGGCGCCACGCATTTCGGACCGTAAGCATAGCGGCCTGCATGCAAGATTTGCATGGCGATCTTGCCGCCTGCGTCGTGGACGCGTTTGGTCACGATGGAATGGTTGTCGATGTCATCTTGTGTCGTCATCATCGCGGCACCCGGCAAGACCGACCCTTCAAGGTTTGGGCCGATCCCCCCCGTCACCATCAACCCGACGTCGCCGCGTGCGCGTTCGGCATAAAACTCGGCGACACGGTTCCAGTCTTTGGTTTCTTCAAGCCCTGTGTGCATAGATCCCATCAACACGCGGTTTTTGAGTGTCGTAAAGCCCAGATCCAGAGGGGCAAGAAGATGTGGATAAGCAGACATGGCGGCCTCGTTGGTTGCTGTGTTGATCTTTCATTCACCCGAATGGATGCCTCGTGTCACGCTAAACGCGGCGTCAGGCAACGAAATATCAATAATCAAAGCACATAAAGGGAACAAATGCCCTGTCAGAATGAGGTGTGCATGATACAGCGTATAGCATTGACGCTAATGTTGGGACTAAGTGCTGCGGTTTTTCCAAATTTGGGGGCCGCTGATACTTTTTCGCTGATGCCTATGGACGCGGTGGGGGCTCAACGACGTGCGCTTTTGCCAAGTGATGATGCCGCGAAAGATCGTATTCAAACCGCGTCCCTCTTCATCGGCCAAGAAGGCGCCAGTTTCTTTGCCCCTTTCCCGAAACGACAATCGCTGCGGTCCGACACCATACACTTGTCGCGCAATGGCACCCAAGTCGACCGTGTCCGTCACCTGATTGCAAAGGCCGAAGCCGGATCAAAGCAATATGATGCCGTGCAATACGGGGCAAAAATTAAACCTTCAAAACAACCGACCCAAATGACATTGGGCGAAATCTACAAATGGATAAACGACACCCCCGGGCAACCACACGCCATCGGACGCTATCAATTCATTCCACCAACTTTGAAAAGCCTTGCCAGAAGATTGGGGTTAACACCCGATGTGCGGTTTACGCCTGATGTTCAGGACAAGCTTGCCGATGTGCTTTTGGTCGAAGCGGGTTTGATTGAAGTCAGCAAAGGCCAGATGAAGCGGCACACATTCATGAACAATCTGGCGAAAATCTGGGCGGGCTTGCCCAACTCAAGCGGCAAATCCCATTATCACGGCTATGCAGGGAACAAAGCATCTATGACATGGGCCTACTTTGACCGCGAAATGAAACGGATTTTTCCAAGTTGAAGATCACGACGATAGACCCCGATGGCTATTATTCCGCCAAACCATCCATCTTTCTGGCCAGCTTTATGTCTAAGGTGCTTAACCCATCCACATCATGGGTCGTCAGAACCACTTTGACTTTACCGTACACATTGAACCATTCGGGGTGGTGATCCCACTTTTCCGCCCAGATCGCCGCTTTGGTCATCCACCCAAAGGCATCAGCAAAATCAGCAAACTTATACGTTTTTTCGATGGCGTCCCGATCCGGTTGCACCGACCAACCCGCGTCGATCAAGGGTGACAAAAGCGTGCCGCGTGTTTCTTCGCTAAGTCGTTCCATTATTCCTGCTCCTCAATCTGGACCTTTTTGAACGGCCCATAGTCCGTCAAAACCTCGATTTCTTCCTCGATGGCTTCGCGTTCGGCCACCAAGTAGTCACCAATAGCATTTGCAAAACCTTCGTCAGCCACCCAATGCAAACTGTGGGTTTGTGTCGGCAAATACCCGCGCGCCAATTTATGTTGACCCTGCGCCCCCGCTTCGACGCGTCCCAACCCATAGTCAATCGCGGCATCGATGGCCTGATAATAGCACAGTTCAAAATGCAGGCAGGGATGGTGTTCGATACAGCCCCAATAGCGACCATACAGCACGTCGCGCCCCATAAAGTTCAGCGCACCCGCCACCCATTGACCGTCGCGTTTCGCCAGCACCAGAACCATATCATCACGAAGTGTCTCTTGGGCGAGGTCAAAAAACGCCCGTGTCAGATAAGGCGTGCCCCATTTGCGCGCACCCGTATCTTGGTAAAAGACCCAAAAGGCATCCCAATGTTCCGGCTGGATCTGGTCGCCAGTCAACCGCACGATCTCGCCGCCAAAGCCCTGGGCCTGCGTGCGTTCTTTTCGGATATTTTTGCGTTTGCGTGAACTAAGCGATGCCAGAAAACCGTCAAAGCCAGCGTATGCGTCGTTCAGCCAATGAAACTGCTGTGTGACGCGCGGCATCAGCCCCATGTTTTCGCCAAATTTTGCTTCATCAGCCGTGCAAAACGTCACATGCACAGATGAGATACGGTTGTTCTGCGCCAGTTGCACCGCCCCTTGGACAAGCGCTGAAAACCCGGCTTCGGCAAAATCAGGATGCACCAGAAACCGTCGTCCTGTGGCGGGGGTATGCGGCACAGCGACCTGAAGTTTGGGATAGTATCGCCCGCCAGCCCGTTCATAGGCATGGGCCCAATTGTGGTCGAAGATATATTCGCCCTGCGAATGGGATTTGGCATACAGCGGGGCGACCCCGATCACCTGACCGGCCATCCGCGCAACCAGATATTGGGGTTGCCAACCTGTGCCTGCGCCGACGGATCCGCTTAATTCCAAAGCGCTCAGGAAGCGGTATGTGGTGAAAGGATCATGCGGCCGCCCGCCATCTGCCTCTTCCGGGCAGGCACATGCGTCCCAATCGCGCGGGCCGATGTCGGATATTTTGGGCACAACCGAGATTTCCACCTCGTGTTGGCCATTGTCTGAAGGCTGCGTGTTCATATCGTCTTATGTGTGGCAATGCGGCGGCGGATCAACACGCGGTCGCCGCCAGATAGCCCTCGAAGGTGATATTTTGCGCGACACGGCGGGCCAATTTTTCCTGATCCCGCGATTTTACGGTCCAACACAAGACATCCGCCCCTTGCGCTTTTATTTCGGCAACGCGCGGGCGGTCCAAATCTGAGACTTCGTGGCTGATAAAGGACGCAGCCACCCGGTCAAAATCGGGGATCAGACGCAGCGCATCACACACGGATGCAGGCAAAGGCGCCCAATCCGTCACGTCATAAGCGCTGGTGACAATACCGCGCGGCACTGAAGGAAGCAGTTCGGCCATGCAGGCCATGCTGTTGGGGTTGAACGACATGACCCCCACAGGTCCCGTATAATCTGCCAGACACTGCGTTGTGGCACGTTCAAGGGCACCGATGTCTGTCCCCATGGCACCGTCCTGATCTTTCAATTCGATCAAAACAGGCACACGGCCCCCAACAAGCGCCAGCACCTCTTGCAAGGTTGGCACGCCTTCTGCGCTGCCACTCAAAATCGTTTCGGCCAGTTCTGCGGCACTGCGGGCGCGCACAGGTCCGGTGGCATCGGCCAAACGGTCCAAAGCATCGTCATGGAACACCATGGCCTGCCCGTCGGCGCTTAGCTGTAGGTCAATTTCGATGCCATAGCCCGCATCCATGGCCGCCACGATGGCGGCACGACTGTTTTCCGGACGTCCCTTGCCAACATCGTGCAAAGCCCTGTGCGCCAATGGGCGCGACAGGAATTCGGGATGCAACCGTGGTGTCATTTGATCTGGAACGTGCCTTCAATTTCAACAGCAACGCCCAAAGGCAAAGACGGGGCAGACACAGCGGCGCGCGCGTGACGGCCCGCATCCCCGAAAACCTCCACAAAGAAGTCGGACGCGCCGTTGATCACCTGCGGCTGCTCGGTGAAGTCGGGGGTAGAGTTTACAAAACCACCCAGTTTCACAACCTTCACAACCCGGTCCAGATCACCGCCACAGGCCGCCTTCAATTGCGCGATCAGGTTCAACGCACACACTTTTGCAGCGGCAGCACCGGCGCCGGTTTCCATAGTGTCCCCTAGCTTGCCTTTGATCAAACCGCTGCCATCCACCGAGATTTGCCCCGAGATATAGACCATATCGCCCACCACGACGTAGGGAACGTAATTGCCAGCGGGCACGGCGGCTTCGGGCAAAGTAACACCAAGTTCATTCAGACGTGCTTCGATAGACATAAAGGGATTCCTTGTTTGGGGCTGTGGTTTTGCGGCGGACGCTACCGCGCCATTGCGCAAACGGAAAGGCCGATTTGCAATCAGGATTCCCGAAAGGCGCGATTGAAGTAATCCGCCATCGGTTTCACCAAATACGCAAGCGGTGACCGGTCTGCGGTGCGAATGAACGCCTCGACAGGCATGCCGGGGATCAACACGTCCCCTTCGTTCAGCTTCGCCAGTTCTCCCACGTTCAACGTGATCTCCGCTCGGTAGTATGCGATCCCAAGCGCCTCGTCGTCGAAGGCATCCGCCGAGATCAGCGTGACCTGTCCAACAAGCTCGGGCGTGGTGCGTTGGTCCAGCGCAGAAAAGCGTAAATTCACCTGCTGACCCACAGTGATCTGATCAATATGCAATGGATCAACACGCGAAACGATCAACAACGGGCGGTCTTGCGGGATCAGAAACAACACCGGATCTGCCGCCCGAATAACGGACCGCGGTGTTTGAACACGCATGCCATAAACGATGCCAGACACGGGTGCGCGGATATCAAGCTGTTCGATTTCCAACAACGTAGAGGCGCGTTGTTCGATCAGTTCAAGTTCGCGGTACCGCAGATCACGCAATTGCGTGATGGCTTGTTCGCGTTGGGTGGTGCCAAGCTTCAAAACTTCGATGTCAATTTCGGTCATGCGACCTTCGGATTGCGCACGGTTGGCAATCAATTCACCGATTTGACCATCAAGGCTGGCGGATTGGCGTTGCAGGTTCAAAACTGTGCCAGCCTGCGCCAAGCCTTTGTCCAGAAGGGATTGCTGGCTGGCCAGCTCTTGCGTGATCAAGTCAAGTTGCTTGGACAGCGACACTTCTTGGGCTTCGATCCCGTCGATTTGATTGCCGATCTGCGATCTGCGCTTTTCCAACTGAGAGATTTCACCCGCAACAGAATCCTTGCGTGCATAAAACAGATTGCTTTGCCCATCGATCAGTTCCTGAATTTCACCATTGCCTGCGCCAATGGCCAACAGTTCCGCGTCAAAGTCGATGACCTCTGCGCCGTCGCGTTCCGCTTCAAGGCGGGCACGTCGGGACTGCAATTCGTAAAGCTGTCCCTCCAGAATCGCCAAACGTGACCGCGCCTGCTGGTCATCCAGACGCAGCAAAACATCGCCCGCTTGGACGGTATCGCCTTCGGTTACGGGAATTTCAGCAACGATCCCGCCAATCTGGTGCTGCACAACTTGCCGGTTTTGGTCAACTTCGATGCGGCCGGGCGAAATTATTGCACCGGCGATTTGCGTGTAGGTGGCCCACAACACAAACCCGCCAAACAACCCAACCAATGCAAACAGCCCGACAGAGGCCGGAACGACCGCAGACCATGGGTTTTTTTGCTCGGTCATGTGACACCTCCTGCACCGGCGGGTGCTTTTTGGATCTGCTGATGGTTTTTCACCATAGATTTCAACACATCATCTTTCGGACCAAACGCCGTACGCATACCGTTGTCGATGACCAAAAGCAGGTCACATTCCTGAATGGCCGCAGGGCGGTGCGCCATAATCATCACCGACCCACCGCGCGCCTTGATGGCGCGAATGGCTTGGTTCAGGGCCTCATTGCCGACATTGTCCAAGTTCGAATTCGGCTCGTCCAACACCAGAATTGCCGGATCGCCATACATGGCACGCGCAAGGCCGATGCGCTGCATTTGCCCGCCCGACAAGCGTTGTTGCGCGGTGCTAAGGCGGGTGTCGTAGCCATCAGGCAGCTCCAAGATCATTTCATGGGCGGCGGCATTTTTTGCGGCTTCCACGACTTTTCCGGCATCCGGTTTCATTGCCAACCGTGCAATATTGTCGGCGATGGTTCCGTCGAACAATTGCACGCGCTGTGGCAAGTAACCGATGTGCTGGCCCAAAACGTCCGGTGCATAATGTTCAAGGGCAGCGTTGTCCAAACGGATAGAGCCACCCGCAGGACGCCACACGCCCGTGACGGCCTTGGCCAAGGTCGATTTACCCGCCCCTGATGGCCCAATCACACCCAGCGCCTTGCCGGGCGGCAGTTCAAAGTTCAGCCCCCGCAGCGACGCTTGCTTTTGACCAGGTGCGACGATGGTCAGCGCCTTGGCCACCAAACGCGCTTTGGGATTGGGCAATGGCGTGCGTTGGCTTTCCGGCGGCACTGTGCCCAACAGCTCTGCCATAGTGTCCCAGCCTTTTGACGCACGCTGCACAACAGGCCATTGGTTCAACATCATTTCGACAGGGGCCAGCGCACGTCCCAGCAAGATCGAACCTGCGATCATAGCGCCCGGTGTCATAAGGTCCTGCAAAACCAGATAAGCCCCAAGCCCCAGCATCGCCGACTGCAAAAACAGCCGCAGCGTCTTGGTCAGTGACGAAAAGCCGCCGCTGACGTCGGTTGCTTTGATCTGCCCCGTCAACGCTTTGTTGCGTGCAATCTGCCAGCGCGAAAACGCAGCATCACGCATGCCCATGGCTTGCACCATTTCGGCTTCGATGCGGATCTGGTCAGACATGCTTGACGCTTGTTGTCCCGCGATCCCTGCATTCATTTGTGGCCTGCGCGACAGCAATTGGTTGGCCAAAGCGATCAGGATCAAAACGGCGGCCCCGCCCAACGCCATCCAGCCCAGCATCGGATGAAACAGGAAAATCCCCGCGATAAAGATCGGCGTCCACGGCAAATCGAAAAAGGCCATCAGAACCGGCGACGTCAGCAAACGTTGCACCGCCTCAAGATCCGCAAGTCCGGATTGCGTTTGCATGTCTGGCGCGACGGCCGATTTGCGCACAACTGCATCAAACACCCGGCGATCCAAAATTGCCTGAAATTTGGCGCCGACCCGCGCCATTATCCGCGCCCGGGTAAAATCGAGAATACCCATGATCCCGTACAAAAAGACCACCAACAGCGACAAAGCGATCAAAGTTTCTTCGGATTTGCTGCCCAAAACGCGGTCATAAACCTGCAGCATATACATGGGACCTGTCAGCATAAGCAGATTCGCAAACATGCTGAAAATGCCAACGGTCCAATACAATCTGCGACTTTGCTTGCGGGCATCGCGCAATTCCGCGCGGCCCTGTTGAATAACTTTGCTCTGCATCGGCACTTTTTCGCCTGTAATTAGTGTGCATTTATGCGTTTTATGGCAATGTGCCTTGTGTACACCCTGTCACGCAAGTGCCACATAAACATATTTAGCCGAAGAGGCATCTGGGAATTAAGCCCAAAAACATTACGTAGGCGATAATCCCCTGTGTGGAGAGTGAAATTGATGCGAGTTTCTATGCCAAAAACAGTTTTGTCCCCCGACTACATGCGCAAAGCACTGGCTTTGTGTGCCGTGTTGGTTATGTCTGCATGCGCCACATCGCAACCCGGTGGCGTCGGCGCTGACGGCATCAATGACCCGCATGAACAAGCCAACCGCAAAGTGCATGCCTTCAACCGGTCATTGGACCGCGCGTTGGTACGCCCGGCAGCACGTGGGTATTCGACGATTTTGCCGGATGAAATCGAAGACAGCGTGGGCGATTTCGCGACGAACCTTGGCCAACCAAGTGTTGTTGTGAATTCGCTGCTTCAGGGTGATTTGAAAGGCGCTGGCGTTTCAACGGCGCGCTTTTTGGTGAATACCGTCGTGGGTGTCGGCGGCCTGATCAACGCGGCAGATGAATTGAACATGCCGGACCACGACACCGACTTTGGCGCAACGTTGCACACATGGGGCGTTGGCGAAGGCGCATATGTCGAATTGCCCGGACTTGGCCCGTCAACACAACGCGACACCGTCGGCAAAGTCGTCGACCTGTTTACAAACCCTCTAAGCTACACAGTGGACAGCCCCGAAAAATACTATGGCACCGGTGCATCGGTGGCATCACGCTTAAGCGATAGGGGCCGCTATTCCGATACGGTCGATTCCATCCTATATGAAAGCGCAGACAGCTATGCGCAGGCACGGTTGATCTATTTGCAGAACCGTCGGTTCGAGCTGGGCCAAGAAGATGCCAGCTCTGAAATCGACCCATTTGAACTGGACACTGAAGGGTTTTAAACATGAACCGTCGTTCTTTCACCGCCGCTGTCGTGGCAACCTTCGCGTTGGCCCCTTTTGCGCCGACTGCTGCATTCGCACTGACAGAAGCCCGCGCCAAAGTGCTGGTCGACACGTTGGTCGCCGACATCAACAAAGTCATCGCGTCCGGTAAATCCGAAAGCAGCATGATCCGCGACTTTGAGCGCATTTTTGCGCGGTATTCCGACACGTCCTACATTTCTGCCTACGCCATGGGCGTTGATGGCCGTCGGGCGTCTTCGGGCCAGAAACGCGCATTTTCCAAAGCGTTTCAATCCTATGTCGCCAACAAATACGGCAGCCGCTTCCGTGAATTCATCGGGGGCCAGCTGCAAGTCAAAGGCGTGCGTCGCGTCAAATCCTGGTACGAAGTTTCAACCACCGCAAAACTGCGAGGCCAATCCCCCTTTGAGGTGACGTTTCAGGTGTCTGACCGTTCTGGCAAGGACCTGTTCTTTAACATGTTCATCGAAGGCGTGAACCTGTTGCTGACGGAACGTACTGAAATTGGCGCCTTGATTGACCGCAACGGCGGCGACATCGACAAAATGATCAGTGATCTGAAAAAATTGAGCTAAGGTCTAAACCGAAGCAATCGGACCAACACCGAAACAACGCGGCGCGCCCTTGGGTGCGCCGTTTTTGTTAGCGATCTCCGGCGTTGGGCGATGGGGCCGAGCTACCAGACCCCGTGGCCCGTCCGCCCAAAATATCCCGAAGCAGATTGTTGATGATCCCCTCGGTTGAACGAGGGCGTTGTGGCGTGGGATCTATGGGCCGTGTCGCAGCAGCGGGCGCTTGCATCGGCAGTGCAGTGGGCGGCACCCCTTCATGCACACGTTGCATCACTTCGCGCCAGATGTCCGCAGGCAGGCCGCCACCCGTTACACCCGTCAGTGGTTTATTGTTGTCGTAGCCCATCCAGACACCAGCCACGTAATCCCCGGTAAACCCGATAAACCACGCATCGCGCGCGGCTTGGGTCGTGCCGGTTTTGCCTGCAATCTGGCGATCACCGAAACGGGCCCGTTGGCCTGTGCCTTCGCTGACCACTTTTTCCATCATCCAGATTAATTGTTGCGCTGAATCCACTTGAATGACCCGCTCTTCGATGCCGCCTGCAATGTCCATAAGCGGCGCATCGTCACCCAACAGCCGCAGATCGACCAAGCCGTAAGGTGTCACCGCCGACCCGCCGTTCAGGATGCCCGCATAGGCGCCTGTCATGTCAATCAATGTGCTTTCCGAAGCGCCCAGTGCCAAAGCAGGTCCTTGCGCCAAATTCTCGTCGCCGATCCCGAAATCAACAGCAACCCGACGCACCAGATCACGCCCGACGCTTTCGGATATTTTGACCGCCGGAATGTTCAACGATTGCTTTAATGCTTCGGTCAACGTCACCTGACCGCGAAACTTGCGGTCGTAGTTGGATGGCGACCATGGGCCAGACCCGGGAATATCCAAGGTCAAAGGCGCGTCATCCACCAGATCCATTGGCGAATAACCCAGATCCAACGCCGCCCCGAACACGAAGGGTTTAAAGGCCGACCCTGTTTGGCGCAGCGCCGTTGTGGCACGGTTGAAAGCGCCCACGACTTTGGTTTGGCGCCCCCCCACCATGGCCCTCACAGCGCCATCCGCGCTCATGACGACGATGGCGGCTTGGGCTTGTGACCCTTTGCGCACTTTGTTGTCGAAAATCCATTTCAACCCGTCTTCAGCCGCCTTTTGCATCCGTTGGTCAAAGGTTGTTCTGATAATGACATCTTCGGTGGTGTTGCGTGTGAAAAACTCAGGGCCGGAATCCATCACCCAATCTGCAAAATACCCACCGGCACGGGCTTCTGCCGCCGCGCTTAGCTTGGCGGGATTGGCATCCGCCACGGCCCGTTCCGCGTTGGTCAGATAGCCTTGTTCGTTCATGAGGCGCAAAATTGTGGCGGCACGGTTCTGCGAGCGTTCCAGATCGTTCGTGGGCGCATAGCGCGTGGGGGCTTTCAACAATCCCGCCAGCATCGCAGCTTCGGACGGGTCTACGTTGGCGGCGGATTTCCCAAAGTAACGCTGGCTTGCAGCTTCAAATCCCCGCGCCCCCGCACCCAGAAACGCGCGGTTCATATAGATCGTCAGAATTTCGGCTTTTGAATACTTGGCTTCCATCGCCAAAGCATAGATCGCCTCGTAAGCCTTGCGTTGTAGCGTGCCACGACGGCATTCGGCTTCATACTGCTTTTCGGTCTGACCCGAGGACGGATCGTAGGGTTCACCCAAACACAGCAATTTCGCCACCTGCTGCGTGATCGTGGAGCCGCCGTTGCCCGACAAAGGCCCACGACCAGCGGCAAGGTTGATGCGCACAGCGCTGGCGATACCGCGCGGCGACAGCCCGATGTGGCGATAAAAGCGTTTGTCTTCCGTCGCCACAATCGCGTTGTGCAAATGCGGCGACACCGATTGGGCCGTCACGACGCCGCCGAACTGGTCACCGCGCCACGCAAAGACCTTACCATCGCGGTCAAGCAAAGTTACGGACCCACGGGCACGCCCATCCAACAACGCGTTCACATTGGGCAGCGTGGCAAAAACATAGCCCACGGCCAAAGCCAGAATGATCAGACCCACGATTGTGGTACGGGACGTGATCAGCCAAATCAGGCGCAAGACCCAGCGAAACAGACCTACGATCAAACCGGACACGCCTGTACGTTTGGGCGCAGCCTTGCGTCGTTTTGTGGTTTTGCGTGGTGCGGGCTTTTTCGGCGCGGCTTTTTTCGGCGCTTTCGAATAGCGTCTATCAGCCACCAAAGGCTTCTTTGGTTTACGTGAATCACTCATATTCAGACCTGCCCGGCCCCCACATTATACGTGTTTTGGTCACACTATCGTGTTGCATCGCAGAAAGACAGAGGCGGATTTTCGCAGATCTTCGTCATATTTTTGCATATTTTTTAGGCTCAAATTGCAGTTTGTTTATTTTTTGTGCAGAAAATCGGAATTCTTGATCCGCTTTTACCCATATTGCATTCCCTAACCCCCTTCGTGCCGCACAACTGTCGTTATCAAAACCAAATCGCAAATTGGCGTAAAAAGGGGACAGTTCGTGAAACTGATCATAGCAACAATCAAACCATTCAAACTGGAAGAGGTGCGCGAGGCGCTGACCGAAGCTGGTGTGCGCGGCATGATGGTCACCGAAATCAAAGGCTTTGGATCACAATCGGGCCATACCGAAATCTACCGTGGCGCGGAATACGCCGTGAATTTCGTGCCCAAGGTGAAGCTGGAAATCGTTGTGGCGGCAGACGACGTGGACGGCATCGTCGAAACAATCACCAAAACAGCCCACACAGGCAAAATCGGCGATGGCAAGATTTTCGTCCTTGATGTGAGCCAGGCCGTGCGCGTGCGCACCGGCGAAACCAACGAAGACGCGCTTTAAGCGCCGCGTGAAAGGGATACGAAAATGAAACTACTTAAACCTCTTGTGGGTGCAGCTGTGCTTGTCGCACTGCCCACACTGACTTTGGCCCAGGATGGTCCGACACCGGGCGTGAATGCATCCACCGACACCGTCTTTATTCTGAATTCACTGTTGTTCCTTGTGGGCGGCTTTTTGGTGTTCTTTATGGCGGCGGGCTTTGCCATGCTTGAAGCGGGCCTTGTGCGCGGCAAGAACGTCACGATGCAGCTGACCAAGAACATGGGCCTCTTTTCACTGGCCACGGTGTTCTACTACCTGATCGGCTACAACCTGATGTACCCACTTGGCACATGGTCTGTGGAGGGCGTGCTGTCGGGCGTATTCGGCCCCGGCGTTCTGGAAGCGGTTGGCGTAACATCCGACGCGGCAGACGATTACAGCTATGCGTCCACAGGGTCTGATTTCTTCTTTCAGTTGATGTTCTGTGCTGCCACCGCATCCATCGTATCCGGCGCTTTGGCGGAACGGATCAAACTGTGGCCTTTCCTGATTTTCACCATCGTGCTGACGTCCATCATTTACCCGATCCAAGCGTCTTGGAAATGGGGCGGCGGTTTCCTTGATGGCATGGGCTTTCTTGATTTCGCGGGATCTACTGTTGTGCACTCTGTCGGGGGCTGGGCCGCTTTGGTTGGCGCGTTGATCCTTGGACCACGCATCGGCAAATACAAAGACGGCAAAACCATTCCAATGCCGGGGTCCAACCTGACGCTTGCCACTTTGGGGACATTCATCCTGTGGATGGGTTGGTTCGGCTTCAACGGTGGATCGCAATTAGCGATGGGCACTGTGGGCGATGTCGCTGACGTCAGCCGCATCTTTGCCAACACAAATGCCGCTGCTGCGGGCGGTGCATTGGTCGCGCTGATCCTGACGCAAGTGCTGTACAAAAAGCCTGACCTGACGATGATCCTGAACGGCGCGTTGGCCGGTCTGGTGTCTATCACAGCTGAACCTTTAACGCCTTCGCTGGGCATGGCGACCCTGATCGGCGGCGTGGGCGGTGTGATCGTGGTCTTTGCGGTTCCCTTCCTTGATAAGCTGAAGATTGACGATGTTGTCGGTGCGATCCCTGTGCACTTGTTTGCAGGCATCTGGGGCACCATTGCCGTAGTCATCACAAACGGCGACGCGTCTTTGATGGTTCAACTTTATTCCATCCTGGTTGTCGGCATCTTCACCGTGGTTGCATCCGGCATTGTCTGGATGGTCCTTAAAGCCACCATGGGCATCCGTGTCGGCGAAGAGGAAGAGATCATGGGGCTGGATACAACCGAACTGGGTATGGAAGCCTATCCGGAATTCTCGAAAGGCTGAAGCTCCTTCCTCTCGGACACGACTAAAGAAACACCTGCCCGGGCGTATCACGCGCCCGGGCTTTTTCGTGTCTAACAGGCCGTGCGCTGGGTTAACGGTGCAAAACGGAGCGCACGGACAGAGAAGAAATCGGGATAAAACGTACATTTTCGACGGGAAATTGTACGAATTTTGCGGATAGTCTGAGGCCCATTTCGGGCGCCATTCAGGGGTTTGTACAATTTCAGACCCTAACCGTACACTTTCCAGCACACCTCGCCGCAGCATGGTTAATTTGAAATTTCCGCACAATATTTGTGCGACGTTAAGCCTGCATTTAGGGACATGACGGGAACAGCTCAGGTAAACGCCTGTGACAAAGGCCGCTTCTCCCCGCAATCCGCAGCCTACGCTGTGGTCTTGGCAAGGTCTGCTATGCGGACTTTGCTACCTTTGGATCGAATCGACTGAATGTCCGCATCAGACATTCCAGACTACATTGACAACCTTTGGCTTTGGTTGGAAATCTGGCGTCGAAAACCAATCGTTGTCGCGGCGATCAATTAAAGGCAGTTCGAAATATGGATGGCTATGCTGCTGCAATTCTCGTACCGAACAAGCAACTGCAGGATACGACTTTAAGCTTCATCGGCGGAGCTCCTACAAAAGGTGAGAATTCTTGGCCACTCAATCCAGAGAAGCCAGATGACCCGTTGCATTTGATCGTGCAATTGAGCTGCGAAGACATTCTTCGCACCGTCCCGTCTAGCCCTCTCCCAAATCATGGGGTGCTCCAGTTCTTTTTTGATACGGAAAATTTCGTCGACTCTGAGGACAGACCCACATGCCGCGTAGTTTGGCAAAGCAGTCCGGAACCGAAGGAAACACTTCCATCACCCAAACGCCTCAAAACCGTTGGCGGAGAGATGTGGTCGTATATGTTCGGCAAGGCAAAGTCTGAAGTTGAACTGCCTCGCCAACTGCCGCAAACCAGTCTCGAATTTCAGGCAATCGAGACAACGCCCGACCGGGCGATACAAGGCGTTGCCACGCGCCGCGGAAACGACTTATCAGACTTCCAGTCTAACCGCATCGGGCCGTGGAACTTTTGGCACCAAGCTCTCGGGAAGCTCCCGCCCGATATGGGGGGAGGGCCGCTGAGTAGAGGCCCGAAGGTGGTTGACCACATTCTGCTGTTGCGCCTCGTGTGCGATGAGAGCCATGGCTTGGACTGGGACGGGCACCACAATCCATCACTGACGTTCTGGATTTCCGAAGCTGACCTGATCGCCAACCGGTGGGATCAGGCTTATGGATTGTTTACTGATTTCTAGGTAATCGGCCATTGGTGCGTGCTGCAGCATCTGCGACTCTGGGCTCAAACCGGACTTGCGGCAGTGCGGCACCTAAAAATCAGCGGTTCGGTGCAGTTAAGGTCAGCTTCGCGGACGAAGCGACATTTCGCTGCACGTGCATCAATGTCCGGTTTTGCGAACCGCGCAATGAACATTGTCTTTTTGTCGTTTGTAAACGTTAAATTTAATCATCCCAGAAGAGGTTTGGAATTTTTTTGATGACGCTGGATTAGCTTCTTCTGAAGTTTTCCAGAAGGGATAATTCGAGCGGGTTCTGGTGCATAGTCTTGGCTTGCCGTTTCGGGAAGTATGGTAAGGATTTCTTCACGGGCTTCAGGGCTAAGTGCCTTCAGTGCTTCAGGACCAGTATACAGGCTTTCGGTTGGTGCCCCTTCTGCGTAGATGACCTCATGCTGGTCAAACAGGAGATGAAAATACTCAACCTCTTTCACGGTTTTGTCGACAAAGATCCCGGGCAATTCTGTGAGTTTTATTGCCGGAACGAGCACTTCTGATTCCCCGAACATGCGTTCGGCAATCTTGGATTGCACCAGCATCCTATGCTGGCAGGACACCAATAAGTCGCGTTCTGGCAGCCCAATACCCAAAGACCCGGCCATGATACGAATGGGGCGAAGTATGGGGTTGGCTTGCACCTCTTGCCAACTGAGTTTTCGGCTCATTGGGATGCGCAGGGTTTTAAAGTCGCCATCTATGTTCAACACGTTAATCCCTGCGCGCAATCCTTCTACAGGAATTGATCCATGTTCGGTTTCGATCAACGTGCCGCCAACAAAGCAAGTGATTGTACTATAGGTCGTCGGAGTCGTTGTGTGGCTTTGGTAACTTCCCAAAGTAGCGCCGACAGTAAACACCGACCCTGGCCCAGGAATAAAATACCAATTCCCACCAGTGTTGAAAAAGTAAAACGTCTCAACATGTGGATCACCATTGGTGTCCGTAAATGACACGTTGATGTCATATGGTGGACCTGCGGTCGCGCCAAACGCGCCGCCATTGATACTGACGGTCTCATTGGTATCACTGGCACCGTTTAGAAAGGCGTCATCGTCGTCGATCGTTGCAGAATAGGAGGTATTGTAGAGAGCGTTATAAAACGTTCCCGTCCACCTGAATGCTGTAACTGTGTACTGTGGCATTACCAGACACCGCCATTGGCGACACTCGCCTGAATACCATCAATCGACGGCACTTTTTTGCAGACGCCATCAGCAAGGGACTCACGAAAAGTGGTCCTCGCAGGTCGCGGACTGAAAGGGTCGACCAGCCCAAGCTGATCTAAAAATATTGTGGGCATTGCTGCCTGCCTTAAAGGAATGTGTCTTGTCGCACGTTCTCATTGGAGCCAGACTTAACATGAAAATAGTATTTCGACCAGTGTGCAACCTGAAACTGTCAGTAGTATAATACAATTGCCACACATCATGTGGTTTGGGTGATCGTCAACCCCGTTCCAAACGGAGCAGTTCTTGAAGGGTTTTGACGCTACCTTGATAGCAGACGTTAGCTATTTCGCAGAATTTCGTCGTTTCGGGCTCGGAGTGGACATCCGACGTGCTCCGCCCCACCCAAGAAAACCGCAAACCCGCCCAGCAATAATCTGCACTGGGCGGGATGGGTTTTTTTGAGTTCGCGTGTTCCCGGTCGCGCGCCTACCGCTAGATGCCCGCGTCCACGATGGCCTTGGCCAGAACAGGCACAGTTTCCGCGTTCAAACCCGCAATGTTCATGCGGCTGTCACCCACCATGTAAATGCCCGCATCCACACGCAGTTTTTCAACCATCTCGGGTGTTGTCCCAAGCCGCGAGAACATGCCGCGATGGTCCGCTAAAAAGCCAAAACGGTCTGAACCGGACAGGCGCTGCAATTCCCCTGCCAACTGCGTACGCAGTCCCAACATAGCGACGCGCACGGATTCCAGTTCTTCGATCCATTGGGCTTTCAGCGTGGGGTCATTCAGGATCATCGTCACAACACGCGCACCATGGTCCGGCGGAAAGCTAAAGTTCTGGCGATTGAGGAATGCAAGCGTTTGCTGGTTCAGGCCCTTGGCTGACATGTCCTTGGACACAGCCATCAAGATGCCGGTGCGTTCGCGGTAAATGCCAAAGTTTTTGGAACAGCTGGCAGCCACAATGGCTTCAGGCACAGCGGCGACCACAGCGCGCGTGGCGGCGGCGTCTTCTTCCAGACCGTCGCCAAATCCTTGGTACGCGATGTCGACCATAGGCGTCGCGCCGGTTTCAAGCAGAACCTTGATGACCTCTTGCCATTGCACCGCGTTCAGGTTGGCCCCTGTCGGGTTGTGGCAGCAGCCATGCAACAAAACCACATCACCTTTGCGGGCCGTTTTCAGGTCGGCGATCATGCCATCAAAATCGACGCCACGGGTTTCGTCGTCGAAATAGCGGTAATCGACGATTTCCATCCCGAGATACTTCAGGATCGACGGGTGGTTTGGCCATGTCGGGTTGGACAGAAACACCCGTGCATCGGGACGCGCCATCTGGATCAGTTCGAACGCTTGGCGAATGGCACCTGTGCCGCCCGGTGTCGCAGCCGCCGCAACCGTTTCGCGGGGCACGCTGTCCCCAAGAACCAGTTCCACCATCGCGTCCCCAAAGGCAGGATCGCCCGCAAGGCCCACATAGGATTTGCTGTCTTGCTCTTCCCACAGTTTGTGTTCTGCTGCCTTGACCGCTTTCATCACAGGCGTCAGCCCCGTGGCGTCTTTGTAGACACCGACCCCAAGGTCGATTTTTGTCTCGCGCGGGTCGGCGCGGTACTGCGCCATGAGGGCTAGAATTTTGTCAGCGGGTTGCGCCTGAAGGGTTTCGAACATCGCTTATGCGTCTCCGGTTGCGACGGGTACTGTGGGGAACATTCCCCATTCGACCCAAGATCCATCATACAAGGACCACTGATCGTGGCCCATGCGTTCCAGTGCCAGCGCAAGCACGCAGGCAGTCACGCCCGAGCCGCAGCTGGTGATAATAGGTTTGTCCAGATCGACGCCAGCAGCCTCGAAAATCGTGCGTGTCTGGTCGGGTGTTTTCATCGTGGCATCGACGTTCAAAAGCGTGGTGAAGGGAACACTGCGCGATCCGGGGATATGCCCTGCACGAAGCCCTTCGCGGGGTTCAGGTGCCTCGCCGCGGAACCGTCCGGCCGCCCGTGCGTCCACAATCTGGATCGACCCCAGTTTTGACGCCTGCGACACCTGTGTTACATCACGCACAAGGTGGTTTTGAAAGCGCACCGTCATGTGGCGGTCGCGGATCACAGGCGGCATATCTTCGATTTCGCGCCCCTCGGCTTCCCATTTGGGCAAACCGCCATCCAGCACAGCGATGTTCATTTGCCCCATCAGGCGAAACAGCCACCAGACACGCGCCGCAGAATAAATGCCAGCCCCGTCGTAAACCACAACCTGATGTCCGTCACCCACCCCCATCGCACGCATGCGCGACATGAACTTTTCTACGGGTGGCGCCATGTGGGGTAGATCAGAACGCCCGTCACTGACATCATCAATATCAAAAAACCGCGCCCCGGGGATGTGTTTGGCGTTATATTCAGCTTTGGCGTCGCGTTTCATGTCGGGCATGTACAAAGACGCATCCAGAATTCGCAAATCCGGGTCCTTCATATGTTGTGCCAGCCATTCGGTGGACACAAGCGTTTTAGGATCGTCTGCCATGGATTCTCTCCCGCTGAAGAAATGCGCCTCTGACTAACGCCGCGCCCCGCCTGAGGCAAGGTTGAAGGCGGGTTTCGTCGCTATTTGATCGACATGATCCGAAACGAATGGACTTCGCCGTCTGCAACATATCCCGCAACGGACATGATCTTTAGGCCGTTCTTGGCCACCAGATCACGCAATTGGCGATTTGTGTAGCTGGCCTTTGTCGCATCCCACAACTGCGCCCCGAACCCGGTTCCGCGCCTGTCTTGCCAGCTTGCAAGGTAAAGCCACTTGTGGCCGTTATGCACAATGGAAAGATCTTTAAGCAGCCGCGTGTAGCCGTTTTCCGGTTTTGACACAGAGGCGTGGCGCACCCGCAAGCGGGTTAGATCATCCCAAAGGTCATAGCTGGTTGCCACCTTGGGGACTTGTGTAATCGCCGCGCCATAAAGTGCGTTCTTTTCCGCAAATGCAGACACCGTGACCATGCGGTAGTCACTTTGAAAATCCGTATCCACAGCCTTACTCAAAGCATCCGGTCCACGCAGCCAATGCAAAGATTGCCGTTTACAGTTTTCTTGAGTTTTCAGCACCATCGCATAAAGAATTTCGCCATTCTTCGGGTAAACGCCCAAATTGGTGGCGCAATATCCTTCGTCGCGCTTTTTGATGAAATAGGCCTTAAGCTGTGACTTTGTATTGCCCCACTCAAAGCCCCACCCGCGATTGTCATCTTCCAAAAGCACCAAATTCATGAAGGTCTGGTTTTTGTAATCGACGTAGGTGCTCATGTATTCGGGGATCATCCGTCGCCCGTTGCGCGTTTCCAGCGCCGCGCTGATTTGAGAGGTCGGCACCCCAAGCAAAACAATCTGGGCCTTACCTTTATATTTTGTCTCAAAACGGAACTGCGCATCAAGGGCGTGGGCCGCATTGGCCAATCCTAATCCCAAACACAACACAGAAGCGATCAAACAACGAAGAATTAAACGGTGCATGCACAAATCCCCTCTTTCAATGGGATCAAGCAAGCATGTTGGGCATCTAATTTCAATATTTCTTCGGCGCCACTGACCCAACCCGCAAAGATGGGTCAGCGCTTTGATTGATGGTGCTTACTTCGCCATCGCTTTACGAACAAAGCCGACGATCGCCAACACGACACCACCGCCGACACCACCGCCTGCGATTTGACCGATGATGGCCCCGAAATCCAGACCGCCCGCGCCGCCTGCAGCGCCCGCCAGATCAGGTGCGCCGATCATGCCAAGCAATGTGCCGCCAAGCCCGCCGCCCACAACACCCGCGATTGAATTGATCAAGGTGCCTTGGTTCAGGCTGCCCAACAATTTGCCAGCCACGTTGCCACCAACGGCACCTGACAAAAGACCAATGATAAGTTCCATACTTTTGTTCCCTTTTGGGGGTATTCATTTAGGCGCACCCCACGTCCCCCAAGTCAAAGTGCTGTGCGGGTATCGCCTATGCACCGCACAGGCGTCATGGGGAAATATTTGCAGTATTATGCAATATTGCTGCCTTAGCCGCCCAATTGCGGGCGCATCGCCTGATAGATCACGGCCGTGGCCACATTCGCCAAGTTCAACGACCGCACCCGCGTGTCCAGCATCGGCAGGCTAAAGACCCGGTCGTCCATATCATCCAGAATACTGCGCGGCAGTCCGGCGGATTCACATCCAAACACCAAATAAGCGTCTTCGGCATAAGTCGGGGCATAGATGGTTTGTGCGCCGTGTTCTTCAAAGAAATATAGCTGATCGCGGGCAGGCTGTCGCGCTGTCAGAAAGCTTTGCCAATCGTCGTATTCGCTTAGCGTGACATATTTCCAATAATCGGTACCTGCACGTCGCACCGACTTTTCGTCCAGCGAAAACCCGTAGGGCTTGATCAGGATCAGCTCAAGGTTCAGCGCCACACATGTGCGTCCGATCGCGCCCGTATTGTAGGGGATTTCGGGGGTGACCAGCACCATTTTCATCCGCGCATCGCTCATGTCCGCGGGCCTGAACGCGCCACCTTAGCCGTGATCTTTCATAAGCCGCGATTTCTGACGCGACCAGTCACGCTTTGCCTCGGATGCGCGTTTGTCGTGGTTTTGCTTGCCCTTGGCGATGCCCAGCTTGATTTTCACCAACCCGCGATGGTTGAAGTACATCACCAGCGGCACCAGCGTCATGCCTTTGCGTTGTGTGGCATTCCACAAATCCGACATCTGCTTTTTCGACACCAGCAATTTGCGCCGCCGACGTTCTTCGTGTTTGAATGTCTTGGCCCCCGCGTAAGGTGCGACATAGCTGTTGACCAACCACAGCTCATGATCCTCAACCGCCGCATAGCTTTCGGCGATGTTGGTGCCGCCCACGCGCATGGATTTGACCTCGGACCCCTCAAGGATGATGCCGCATTCGATGTCATCATCGATGGCATAGTCGTACCGCGCCCGCCGGTTTTCGGCGATCACTTTGTAGTTGGGGTCAGATTTTGTGCCTGTGTTCATGGGATTGCCATGTAAGGCGTGGGGGCCATCTATGCAAGGCGGGCGATGCGCGCCCTACCCCGCCCAAAGATGCGTGCGGGGATGGAACTGCGACCATGCAAACCAAAATGCCTGGTGGCTGCCAAGATCGGCACCATTTGCATCTACTGCGCGAATGCCGCCGCCATCCAAAGTAAGGCGCACATTTTCGAAAGTAACTGCCTGCCCGCGCTTCAGCGCGACAAAGGCTTTGCTGCGTTGAAAGGCCACGGGTTTGCCGGATGCTGTCACAACGCCGATGATGTCTTCGTGCACACCAAGGCGCGGATCAACATCGCCCACCGGAAAGATAGGCCCGTCTGCATCGCGTGTGTTACGAAAATCAAAATCCCGCCCAAGCGCCAAGGCTTCGACCAGTACAGTCGTTTCGGGATGCTCTTTTTTCCAGGTACCCCAATCGGTTGTGATGACACTGACCTGTTCCAGTTCAATGTTCTTTCGCGCCAACGGCCCCGTCACAGCCTTGCCCAAAAACGTGTCGAACACCGAATTCGAAGTGATATCGTACATCACCTTGTTGGACCTGATCAACAGCCCCGTTGTCCGCAACACGGGCCGTTTCACCCCAAGGGGCAATTCATCCGTGAAATAGGCCTGCGCCGCACCGCACAACGTGCAGTAGGGAATGCCCAGATCACGTCCACCCAGCGTGTCATTCACCATTTCGCGGACTTCCATGATGCGCCGTGGATAGGCGCGGGTTTCGCCATTCACTTCGATGCCGAATACAATGTCTTTGTCTTTCAACCATGTGGCATCTTCCGCGCTGCTGACTTGGGGGTTGTCTGCGGCGGGAATGCAATTGCAAGCCTCGTCTGTGGTGTCATAGGCCCGCGCATCAATAGGCACCCCGCCCCACGAAACATGCCGCCAGTCAATATCGCCCTTGGTGAAAATCTTTTTCCACCCCGGCACAAAACTGGTGAAGATCGCGCGTTTCGTTTTGAGGTAATTGGGCGGCGCTGGAATATCCCACGCGATCAACTTGTCAGTTACGACGCCCCACTCGTTTCGCCGTGGCGGGTCGATCTCCAACAAAGCAGCCGCAGTTTGCGTCAGCGCCTCTGTCAATTGGCGACCCGACGAAAACCGCATCAGATCGGCCACAATCCACGCAAGGCGCGGGTCTTTGGATGCCGCCACGGTGGCCAAAGCAAGATCTTGATCGCGCCCCCAGTAGGATTGTTTGACGCTGTCCACAAAGGCGACTTTGACGGCAAACTTCACGTCGCGCGACAAAGGGCCTGTTGGCACGGCGGGGGGGTGGCCGAATTCCGCAATGATGTAGTCGGGCACAGTCGAAGACTGCGCAAAGGCCATGTGCGTCCACGGTAAACCCGTCATCAACGCCAAAACGGTGAGACGGGCCAGAAAACGGCATTTGAACAACATTGGCATTCCTTTCGCGGCGACTGCGTTGCAATACAGTCGGCAAAAAGCACCACACGTACCAATCACGTTTGATCAGTGTCCTGTGAACACAGCTTGCGACCGTGATCCGTCCGATCCGGTTCAGATGTCGAAAAACACCGTTTCCCCGACCCCTTGCAGGTGAATGTCAAAGTTGAAACCGTCGTCGGTCGGGGTCGCAATAAGCGTGGCGCGGCGATCTTCATCCAGCTGGCTCAAGACAGGATCATTGGCATTTGCGAACTGATGCGGAAAATAAAGCCGGGTGTGCAAACCAAGGTTAATACCGCGCGCCACAATCCAAACCGTTATGAACGGAGCATTCCCCCGAAGTGCACCGGGCATGATTGTGTCAAAACTGAACAAGCCGGTTTCCAAATCCGCGGCACAGCGTCCAAACCCAGAGAAATGCGGGTCCGCTTTGGGATCTCCTGCGAATTTACCGTTTGATCCCGGCTGCCAGATCTCGACCAGCGCGTCACGCAAGGCGTCGCCTGCACCGTCAAACACAGTTCCGGTGATCTTGATCCGGTGGCCCTGCGTGTCGTCGCTTATCATTTGCGACCCAAGGTCAGCTTCAAAGACGCCATGCACTTCAGCATAATTCGGGGTCAGCCCGATATGCACATAGGGTCCTGCCGTTTGGGATGGGGATTCGCGCGTCATCAGCTGCCCTCCGGCTTGGTTTCGAAATGCGTCTGGTCGCGGCCGCGCAGCGTCATATCAAACCGGTAGGCGATGCTGTCCATGGGCGTGTTGGTGTCCATATCAAGGCGTGCCACCAACGTCTTCACGGCCTGTTCGGACGGGATTGCCTGCACGATGGGGCACAATGAAATCAACGGATCGCCTTCAAAATACATCTGGGTGATCAGGCGTTGCGCAAAGCTGTGACCAAAGAGCGAAAAGTGGATATGCGCGGGCCGCCAGCTGTTGGGGCCGTTGGGCCAGGGGTAGGCGCCCGGCTGGATCGTCAGGAAGCGGTAATGACCTTGATCGTCGGTGATGGTGCGCCCGCATCCGCCAAAGTTCGGGTCCAGCGGCGCGAGGTAGCCTTCGTTTTTGTGACGATAACGCCCGCCTGCATTGGCTTGCCATGCCTCGATCAAAGCACCTGTCACCGGTTGGCCGTCTTCGTCTTGAACGCGGCCGTGAACGATCAACCGTGACCCGATGGCCATCTCGCCCGTATAATTTATGATCATGTTGTGATCGTTCGGGCCGATCAAATCATGGCCAAACGTCGGCCCCGCCAGCTCTGCTGGGCCTGTTGGCATACGCAAGGGCTTGTTCTGAGGGGACCGCAGCCGCGACGACTTGTAGTCGGGGGCAAGGGCTGGAGGATGCCAGCCAGCGGGCCGTGGGGTCAGCAAATCACTCATGTCAATTCGTCCTCGGCGCAAAGTTTCCTCTGGATAGCTTGCAGCGGGCAATTCCACCTAGAGCTTTTTCACAAACAAAAAGCGGCAGGAGAGATCCCGCCGCTTTTGTCACATCTTTGATGTGTGATTACAGGCTTGCATCCAGCGCCGCCAAAATCGCATCGCCCATGCCCGTGGTGGAAACTGGCGTGCCATCTTCCGGGCCCATAAGGTCGGCGGTACGCACGCCATCTGCCAACACTTTTTCTACTGCTTGCTCCAGGCGTGTGGCTTCATCGCCTTGATCAAAGGAATACCGCAACGCCATCGCAAAGCTAAGGGTGCACGCGATTGGGTTCGCTTTGCCTTGGCCTGTGATGTCGGGGGCAGAGCCGTGTACGGGTTCATAAAGCGCCTTTGGACGCCCGTTCGCCGCAGGGGCCCCAAGGCTGGCCGATGGCAACATGCCAAGCGATCCGGTCAACATCGCAGCACAGTCGGACAAGATGTCACCAAACAGGTTGTCTGTCAGGATCACGTCGAATTGCTTGGGGGCGCGGACCAGCTGCATGGCGCCGTTGTCGGCATACATGTGGGACAATTCCACGTCCGCGTATTCCGCGTGGTGGATTTCCGTGACCACATCGCGCCACAGAATACCGCTTTCCATGACGTTGGCTTTTTCCATGGAACAGACTTTGTTGCCGCGACGGCGCGCCAATTCAAAGGCGGACCGTGCCACGCGGGCAATCTCGGATTCGGTGTAGCGTTGTGTGTTGATCCCGACGCGTTCGTTGCCTTCTTCGATGATGCCGCGCGGCTCACCGAAATACACACCCGATGTCAGTTCGCGCACGATCATGATGTCCAGACCCGCCACGATGTCTTTTTTCAGAGACGAGAAATCCGCCAATGCGTCAAAGCACTGTGCGGGGCGCAGGTTGGAAAACAAATCCATCTCTTTGCGCAGACGCAGTAAGCCGCGTTCGGGTTTAACAGAGAAATCCAGATCGTCGTATTTCGGACCGCCCACGGCGCCCAAAAGAACCGCATCCACTTCAAGCGCTTTCGCCATCGTGTCGTCGTGCAAAGGCGTGCCGTGTTTGTCGTAGGCCGCGCCGCCCACAAGGTCTTCGCTGACATCAAACCCAAGATCACGGTTCGCCCCGAACCAATCGATGATGCGTTTCACTTGGGTCATGACTTCGGGGCCAATGCCATCACCGGGCAGGATAAGAAGCGAAGGGTTGGACATGCGGGCTACTCCGGTTTGAAAAGGTTTGAGGCGGGGTAGCGCGTGGGGGGGGTGGGGTCAAGTTTTGGGTCGTGGTTCCAGTCCACCTCTCCGCTTTGTTTACACTCCGAAACGATCAGCTTGCTTTTTTGAACTTAAAACTTGCAAAATGCAGTGTAACAGCTGTCTTTTTTGCAAAAAGCATCCAATGGATAAAGGGAAATAGATGAAGAAAGTATATTCAAGTACTCTGCTGACGGCAATTCTTGTTGTCTGTTCCGCGACCATGTCTACCGCTGGTTCAGGCGCTTTCAAAAAAGGCGATCAAAAAAACAAATTGCACTGTAACGACCTAGGTTGCTTTCAGGCCATGTACAACCCATTGGAAGAAAAGTGGGAACCAGGGTTCATCAAAATTGGACCCGGCGGGAAGACAAATTACGATGCCCACGTTGAAAAGCTGAAAGAGCTTGGCTTTAAGAAGTGCATTTTCTGCGGTGGTCCAAAGTACCCTGATTGAGGTCATACTACCGACACCAACCACCTAGCTTGCTTGCTTGCTTGCTTGGAAAAACTGCACGAAGTAGTTTAGCCCTTGTTCAAGTCTACCCAAACCAACCTGTGCCGGCTGGCCTCTTGCACGACCTCCCAAAACGCGTCGTCAGGCCATGGCCACATAACGCTGCGGTCCACGACCTTCCAGTCGGCTGAGGGCAGGATGTAGCCGACGCGCAGGTTTCCGGGACTTGGATCACTCCAGTCGGCTGTGTCGGTGCCTGCGGCCCCTGTGGGCGACGGGTCTTGCAGGCGCGGGTCGCGCAGAAGGCTTCGGATTGCGGGTTTTAGCCCATCGCCGTCCAAGGGATCCAGATTGGCGTCACCGATGACGATAAAACGATCGGTCGGGGCATCCCCGTATGCGCCATCAAGGTATTGCTGCCAAAAGATAATTTCATCGTGGTTGCGCCGCCCGTTGCGGTCTTCGGGGCCGTCAAAGACCGGAGGTGTGGCGTGAAAGGTCAACAGATGCACAACACCCAACGGCGTCTCTATCGGCACCACCCAATGCGCGGTTGAAGATAAGCGTTGTGCGGCAACGGCTTCGGCGCTTGGAAACGGCGCACCGTCCACCTCGGGAAGCAATGCACCGGGAATATCCGTCCAAAGTAGCTCCGAAAAATCCTGCACCTTGGCTTCAACGATGGGGTAGCGCGACAAGATGGCCATACCGCCCTGCCCTGAAAACCGGCCATAGCCTTGGGCGTCGCGCGGTCCGCCCAGCCGTCCGTCGCCATCCATATCAAGGCCCGTGCCCATACCTGTGTTGGGAAGGCGGGCAAAGCTGTAGGGGTAGTCGTCCAGCCGCCTGACAAGCTGTTCAAGCGCGGCGCCCGTCAAATCATAATCGATGTTTTGCAGGACCAGAATGTCGGCGTCGGCGGCTTTGATAACCTCGATGACGGCCTTGACCTGTGGATCATCACCTTTGGCGATGTCACGCAACAACAGGCCCGGACCTTTGCGTTCAAGTTCAGTGTTGTAGGTGGCAACGCGCAACGGGCCGTCCGCAAGGGCCGCAAACGGCCATGCAACAATCAGGCAGGCTGCAATCCATCGGCGTGTTCTTGGGCGTAAGTGCGGCGACGCTTTTCCTGAATCATATCCGCAATTTTGCCCATGGCGATACCACGCATGATCATACTGGCAGGAAGAAAGGCCCATGCGCTCATTGTCCAGATCAGGGTTTGCGGGTTTTCCAATGTGATAGGGCTTATCAGATCAGAGGCCGCTTTGACCACCGCGGGAATAAAGAAGGGCAACAAGAACCCCACAGCAATGTTGAACCGTGCGTCACGGCGCAACCGTGTCACCACGTCGCCACCCGCCGTGGGATCAAACATTGGCAGATTGATCCACACGTTAAACGCGCCCTTGCGTGATGGCCATCCCAAGACACGAACCATCACAAGAAAGCACGTCATGGCGCACAGCGAGACCAGATAAGACAGGCCCGCAGCCGTACGGACATTGCTGACGGTTTGTTCAGAAACATCGTTGGACAACATCAGCACGACAAGATGCACCGGAGAAAACGGAAAGTCGATCGCATTGCCGATGATCAGCCCGATGGACGTCAATGCACTGGTCAAACCGGACGGCAAAGCCTGTCCTTTGATGATTAAGGACAGGACCAGAACGGTCACAAACAACGCTGTGAAACGCAACCTGTTGAACGGGGCCGCATCGCGAAATTCTACGATCGACGGAGATTTGGAATTGTATTCCGCAAAGGTCAGGAACCCAGCCAGCATCGCTGTCAGCAACACAATCTGTGAGCTGTCTGCCTGCACGTTGGGCAACACCAACGCGGGCAATGCAATCAGCACTGCAACTAAGAATCCACGCGCAAAAGCGCCTGATGTTCGAGCTATCACTTTTCGATCCCTTCAACTTGGCCAGATGCGATACGTGCCGCAATCTTGTTCCAACTTGATCCCGCGCCGATAAGGGCAGGCTGCCTCATTCTTGCCTCATTTGTGCCTTGTATCGGCTGGCGGCTCAAGCTGATTGGTTAATTTCTACTCAGAGGTTGGGCATTTTCTGGGAAGGGGTGGTGCGATATTACATCAACTTTGCGGCGCTTTTTGGACTGCCTCTAGATGTTGTGGACTGCGCCGCATCTGCCACAACAGCGGCTTCAAAATCGGCCCTGCAGGGTTAACATCCGAATGCACCACTCTTTCACTGGGATTTACGAAATTTCCTGAAAATCTATCCGCACACTCTATACGTGTTGCGATTTCCACCGTAGCGTGAGCCATGCAAAGCATTTTCTTTGCATTATTCGAACAACTATTTTTGCAACATTCAGGATTTTAATTATGAAAAACTTCTTTTTGACCGCTGCTTTTGTCTGTGCCGCAGGCGGAGCCTATGCCGCGCCAAGCACCTTCCAACAAACCTGTTCCAACATCGAATTCGCCTATCTGGGTTCCGATGCCGGTGTCGTCGCCACCTGCTTGACAGCTGCCGGTGCTCCCAACCAGACATCCATTGTCGTTCCGGGCATCAGCAACGAAAACGGCACTTTGACACAGAGCGGCGGGGCAAGCAGCTTTCAAAAAAGCTGCGGCAACATCGACGTCCAGATCACAGGTACAGCTGGCGTGTTTTTGACCGCCTTGTGCCGTGATGAAAATGGCAACAGCCAATCCACATCCATCGAGATCGAGGACTTGGGCAACAATGATGGCAACCTGGCCTTCTAAAGCCTGCTTTCGGGCCACGCCATTTATCTTCTCCCGGGCGTGAAACCCAAAAAGGGCTGCGATGTTTCGCAGCCCTTTTCACGTTTCGAGATGTCACGCGCCAACGCGTCGGATCGTTTTAGACCCAAGGGCGTGCTTGTGACGCCGTTGCTTCAAAAGCATCAATGGACGCAGCTTTTTCCATGGTCAAACCAATGTCGTCCAAGCCTTCCATCAAGCAACGCTTTTTGAACGCGTCGACGTCAAAGTTGAACACTTCGCCATCTGATGTGGTCACAGTCTGCGCTTCGAGATCTACGGACACACGGGCATTCGCCCCTTTTTCTGCATCTTTCATCAAAACATTCACAGCTTCGACTGGCAATGCGATGGGCAAGATGCCGTTTTTGAAACAGTTGTTGTAAAAGATGTCCGCAAAGCTGGTGGAGATAACGCAACGGATGCCAAAGTCCTTGATGGCCCAAGGCGCGTGTTCCCGCGAAGACCCGCAGCCAAAGTTGTCCCCTGCCACGATGATCTCTGCATCGCGGTAGGCGTCTTTGTTCAGTACAAAATCTGCGATTTCGTTGCGGTCTTCATCATAGCGCATCTCGTCAAACAGGTTCACCCCAAGGCCCGAGCGTTTGATCGTTTTAAGGAACTGTTTGGGAATGATCATATCGGTGTCGATGTTGATCAGCGGCATAGGGGCCGCGATTCCGGTAAGTGTTTCGAATTTATCCATTGGAATTTCTCCTTCGCGCCTACTGGCAACGCATTTCAAATTTTACAGTGCCATCCGCTTGTTTCTTCTCGCCGAAGAAACTGGATTTCTTGCTGGGGCATTGCTTCTTCGCTTTGCGTTGCACGGATTTGCGCCTGTCCTCGGAAGGATTATAGCTGCCCTGAATGACGCCGTCTTTATAGGTCATGGTCAAAGCGGAGGCCGTGTTTGCAAAAACACTACAGGACAACGCGGCGATGCCGAGAATGGCGATACCATGTTTTGCAAACATCACATCAACTCCCGCACATCTGTCAGACGGCCCGTGATCGCCGCTGCTGCCGCCATGCCCGGTGACATCAGATGCGTCCGGCCGCCCCGGCCCTGACGTCCCTCAAAGTTGCGGTTTGATGTGGCGGCACAACGCTCACCCGGCTTCAGCTGGTCTGGGTTCATCGCAAGGCACATAGAACAGCCCGCAAGCCGCCATTCGAAACCCGCGTCGATGAAAATCTGCGCCAGCCCTTCTTCTTCGGCCTGCGCCCGCACAAGGCCGGAGCCAGGCACGACCATCGCGCGGATACCGTCTTTTTTCTTTTTGCCTTTGAGGATTTCAGCCGCGGCGCGCAAATCTTCGATCCGCCCGTTGGTGCAGGATCCGATAAAGACCGTGTCAATCTCGACCTCTGACAAGGGTGATCCAGCCGTCAGGCCCATGTAGTCCAAAGACCGCTGCGCCGCATCTGCCTTGCCACCATCAAAGTCGGTCGCTGCTGGCACAGTGGCCGTGATCGGCAAAACGTCTTCGGGCGATGTACCCCAAGTGACAAGCGGTGCGATGTCTTCGCCTTTGATGGTGATGATTTCATCCCATGCCGCATCGTCGTCGGAATACAACGTCTTCCACCAGTCAAGCGCCGCTTCCCACTGCGCACCTTTCGGGGCGTGGGGGCGACCCATGCAATAATCATATGTGGTTTGGTCCGGTGCGATCAGACCCGCGCGTGCACCACCCTCAATCGCCATGTTGCAGACGGTCATGCGCCCTTCCATGGACAAGTCACGGATCGCTTCACCGCAATATTCGATAACAAAGCCAGTGCCGCCCGCTGTGCCGGTCTTGCCGATGACCGCCATGGTGATGTCTTTGGCGGACACACCAGGCTTCAGCTTGCCGGTGATTTCGACCTTCATGTTTTTGGATTTCTTCTGGATCAGCGTTTGGGTGGCCAGAACATGTTCGACCTCGGATGTGCCGATGCCGTGGGCCAAAGCGCCAAACGCGCCGTGGGTGGCTGTGTGGCTGTCACCGCACACCACGGTCATGCCGGGCAGTGTCCATCCCTGTTCCGGGCCGACGATGTGCACGATGCCTTGGCGCACGTCGGACACAGGGTAGTAGTGGATGCCGAAGTCCTTGGCGTTCTTGTCCAGCGCCTCAACCTGAATGCGACTGTCTTCGGTCATGGTGGCTGCGTTGGCACGGTCCAGCGTGGTGGGGACGTTGTGGTCCGGAACAGCGATGGTCTTTTCGGGTGCGCGGACCTTACGGTTTGTCATGCGCAAACCCTCAAAGGCCTGTGGGCTTGTCACTTCGTGGACCAGGTGGCGGTCAATATACAACAAGCAGGTGCCGTCGTCGGCTTCATGCGCCAGATGCGCATCCCAGATTTTATCATAAAGCGTTTTGGGGGACATGTGGTCCTCTCCCTTTTATAGGTAAACAGTCGTGGGGTGGGGTAAGGTGTGCCTGTGGCACACCACTATAGCCGCGCCAACACCGTATGGGTGACGCCGTAAAACCGTTCGCGCAAACGGGCGCGATCACAGATATCGAAAAGCTGTGTCATGGGGATGGGATACAGCGACTGGCTGAGTCTCGCAAGGGTGTGGATTGCACCACATCCGCCATTCATGCAAAGTTTGACAAAGTAAGGGGTGCATATGGGCAACGACGAGACCGCAACAATCGACTTCATGGCGCAGTTCAGCTCTTTGCTTATCTCCGCCGGCAACTTCGCCCAAAGCTTGCTGGTGCCCGGATGGCGGTTGTATCAAGTGCTGATCGTTTTGGGGTTGATGGTGCTGGCCTATGGCTTGCACAAGGTCTCCGACATCTGGCTGCAAAACTTTGTGCGCAACCGTGACGGTTGGAAAACATGGCAATTGCGCATGATCGTACAGATCCGCAGACGTTTCGGGCTGATCTGGTTTTGCTTTTTCGCATGGGGCATTTGGGCCGTCATGCAGGCCGTCACGTGGCCCTCGCGGTCCTATCTGATCGGGCTTGCTGGCACTTTAGCGATCGCGTGGCTGGTCATTGGCTTTGCCACACGATTTGTGCGCAACCGCTTTTTGCGCCGCCTTGTGACGTGGTGTTTGTGGATTTACGTCACCCTTTACTATTTGAACCTATCTGACGATTTCAAACAATTCCTCGACAGTTTCGACATCAGTTTCGGGGATTTCCGCATTTCTGTGCTGACGCTTTTGTCGGCGATCGTTCTTATCGGCATCCTGTTCACAGGGGCGCGGTTGGTGTCCAACACCACCGCAACCACAATCCGGCGCAACGAAGACATCAGCCCATCGATGCAGGTTCTGGCCGTCAAGGCTGTGCAAATCCTGCTCTATGGCATTGCGTTCTTTGTAGGCATCAATTCGGTCGGCATCGACCTGTCAGGCCTTGCAATTCTGACCGGGGCCATTGGTGTGGGCCTTGGCTTTGGCTTGCAAAAGGTCATTTCGAACCTTGTGTCGGGGGTGATCATTTTGCTCGATAAATCGATCAAACCCGGCGATGTGATTTCACTGGGCGAGACCTTTGGATGGATACAAACACTGGGTGCGCGTTACGCATCCGTCGTCACGCGGGACGGCAAGGAATACCTGATCCCGAACGAGGACCTGATCACCAACCAAGTGGTGAACTGGTCCCATTCCAACGATTATGTGCGGCTCGATATTTTCTTTGGCACCGCTTACGACGACGACCCCCATCAGGTCCGCGAACTCGCGATCGAGGCCGCGACCACCGTGGACCGCGTGCTGGATTATCCCAAACGCCCCGTATGCCATATCGTAGGCTTTGGCGACAGTTCGGTGGATTACATCCTGCGCTTCTGGATCAAAGACCCCACGGGCGGTCTTACCAACATCCGGGGCGGCGTATATCTGGCGCTTTGGGATGCGTTTAAGGACCACGGCATTTCCATTCCGTTCCCGCAGCGCGAAGTGAAGGTGTTGAAAGACAGTGCCGACGCCATCGACTGAACAAATCAAGGTTTGGGCATGTTTGGCGGCACTGGTTTTGGCGGGGTTGGGGGCAACCGCTTGGGTGGCTGACAGTCTGCGTATGAAAGAGATGCGATTGAACGTGCGGTCGCATCCTTCAACTCCGGCCATAATGACGTTGATCCACAATGATGTGATTGCCCTGGAAACCTCCGTAATGGGGCGGGGCCATTCAAGGTCAATGCTGTTTGATGGGCCCTTTTCAACGCGGTTGCGGTTTGATCTGACGTGGTTGGATGTCGACGCCAAGCGCGGATACCGTGCCAAATTTGAGGTCGACGCCAAGACTATTTCCAGTTTTGGCGGCAAAGGCAAACGCGGATCGCTTTCCATTGTCGCGGGACCGGGCGCAGACGTTCTGGTGGAAACCCCCAATGCCGAAGCACTGCGGATCATCGGATTGGGGCTGGATGTGGACCTGTCCAAATATCACACCGAAGACCTTGTTTTGGCACGGATATGTGCCACCGAAATTTCACTGGATGATCCGTTGGTGGGCGGGGTCGAAGCCATTGTCTCAGAGCAGGATTTGCAGACCGCCAAGCGCAACAGCATTTTGTATCTGCGCCAGAATCCGCCATACGTCCCGTTCTGTGCAAACGATTAACTTGCTTGGGCGCTTATCAGGCCTATCTCGTGTGGTCCCATGAATTGCGCGGAAGGCTTCAAATGCCCCAATTCAAAAACGACACTGTCCTCATTGTGGGCAGCGGACCCAATGCGGTGGATTGCACCCAATGGTCCGGCTTTGACCAGATCATTGCCATCAACAACGCGTGGCGGATCAGGCCCGATTGGAATGCGCTGATCTATCCTGAGGATTTCCCGAAAGACCGGCATCCCCCGACCTTGCAGCCCTCCCAACGACGTATCGAGGCCGACCAGTTCGTGCCGGCCCAAAATGCTTACGGCGGGTTTGTCTATGCGGGGGCGACCATGGCATTCACAGCCGGTTACTGGGCGCTGCACGCTTTGCGTCCACGGGTGATGGCCTTTATCGGATGCGATATGGTCTATGCCAAAACCGGCCCCACCCATTTTTATGGCACGGGTGCGCCGGACCCTTTGCGCGACGACATCAGCTTGATGGACCTTGGTGCAAGCTCTGCGAGGCTGGCCCTGATGGCCGCCGCAGAAGGCACGCGCTGTGTGAATCTGTCCCAAGACGACAGCGCTTTGCTGTTTGAACGGGCCACGCCTGCCGATTTAACGCATTTGCCTGCTGCATGCTTGCCGAACCCTTCAGCCTACGGAAAGGCGTTGGCAGCCGAAGCCAAACTTGGGTATTTTGTGCAAAACGGGCGGGTTTGGGAAGAAGCCCATAGGTTTTCACGCGCGCCTCTTTTGCATCTGCACGCGATGTGGCGTGCGGCATATGGTGCAAAAACGCATATGTGTGCCGCAGCTTAGGTCACTGTCATTGAACCTTAAGGTTCTTCTTGGTATGATTCCCTATCCCAGCGCCGGGGCTCTGACGGCGCGGCTCTTAGGAGGACAATGTCCTGTCAATCCAATCCGAGGTGGCATCGGCCACTGACGCGCAGGCTGCCGCAATGACGGCAGGCTACAAAACGGCCACAAGTGATTTGCTACTGGCTGCGATTTTAAAATCTTTAGACGACGATAAAGCCGAAGATGTTGTGCAGATTGATCTGCGTGGCAAGACGGCAATCGGCGATTACATGGTCGTGTGCTCTGGCCGGTCGTCCCGTCAGGTGGCCGCCATTTCCGAGAAACTGGTGGAGCATCTGAAAGCCGAGTTTGGCCGCACATCACGTATGGAAGGCAAAGAAACCGGCGACTGGGTTTTGATCGACACAGGCGATGTTATCGTTCATGTGTTCCGCCCCGAAGTGCGCGAATTCTACCAGCTTGAAAAGATGTGGATGCCGGGCACCGGGGTCGAAACCACGCACTGACCGCAAATAGATGCGTGTTCATATATGCGCTGTGGGCCGCTTGCGTGGCGGCCCAGAAGCGGACCTGATTTCCGACTACATCAAACGTTTTGATCGCACAGGCCGTGGCCTTGGCCTTGGCCCTGCGCGTGTCATTGAAGTTGAAGATCGCAAAAATGCAGGCATGAGCGCAGAGGCAGAACTTTTGCGTCGTGCCGTGCCAAAAGGTGCCGTCATCTGTTGTCTTGATGAACGTGGGAAAATCGAAACCTCACCCGCGTTCGCCAAGCGTTTAGGGGCATGGCGCGACACGGGCCGGTCTGATCTGGCTTTGATCATCGGTGGCGCCGATGGCATTGATAAAAATCTGCGCAACGACGCGGATCATCTGTTGTCATTTGGCGCAATGGTTTGGCCCCATATGATGGTGCGCGTCATGTTGGCCGAACAGCTATACCGGTCCGCTTCCATACTGGCGGGCCTGCCCTATCACCGCGTTTGATCAAACGGCCGCGCTGTCGCGCGACGTAATCCCTTTGGACGAGGGGCGTTGCCCCTCGCGCTCCCCAAAGTATTTGCCGCGAAAGGAAGCTTAGTTGTCTGTCGTGTTTTCCACACCGACCGGTTTTCCCACCACAACAAAATGAAGGCTTTCAGGTTTTAAAAGCTCTGCCGCGACCCGTTTTACATCTTTCAATGTTACGGCTTCCACCTTGTCGTTGCGTGTCGCGATGTAGTCGATCGGAAGTCCGATCATCTGCATTCCCACCATGATTTTTGCGATAGGTCCGTTCCCGTCAAACCGCAGCGGGTACGCCCCCGTCATATAGGTCTTCGCGTTTTTCAGCTCTTCCGCGGTTACGCCGTTTTCAGCCGCTTTCACCCATTCATCACGGATCACGTCAATTGCTTCACCAATTCGTTCGTTTGCGGAAGCAACCCGTCCCACGTAGGATTCGGCCAAATCACGTGGTGCAAGCGCGGAGTAGACCCCATAGGTCAGCCCCCGTTTTTCACGCACCTCTTCCATCAGCCGCGATTCGAACGACCCGCCTCCAAGGATCTGGTTCAGAAGTGTTGCGGCGAAAAAGTCCGGATCACTTTGTTTGATCCCTTTTTGCCCGAACACAGCCACAGATTGAGGTGTGTTGAAATCAATCACCGTCACACCGCCCGGCGCCATCATATCTGTCCGCCCCGGCATCGTTCCACCCTTTTGCGGCAGATCCCCCAAAAGCGTATCCAGCAGCGTCCCGAGTTCTTCTGGTGTGATGTCGCCCACCGCGCCCACATAAATGCGTTCCTTGTTCAACACGTCCCCATGCGCATTCACGATGTCATCGCGCGTCAAGGCCGCAACGCTGTCCAGTGTGCCGTCCAGATTGCTGCCGTAAGGGTGATCGCCGTAAGACAGTTCTGCAAACGCCGCGTCGGCAATCGTGTCCGGATCTTTGAGCCCCGACCGGATGCCAGTCAGCACTTGTTCCCGCACGCGGTCAATATCGGCTTGTTCGAACCGGGGTTCAATCAGAGATGCCCGAAGCAGCGCAATTGCCTCGTCTCGGTTTTCGGTCAGAAACCGTCCTGAAACAGACAGCCTGTCTGGCCCCACAGAGTATCCGAAGCTTGCAGCCAAGCCTTCCACGGCCTTGGAAAAACCGCGGCTGTCCAGATCGCCGGCCCCTTCTTCCAAAAGCCCCGTCATCAGGTTGATGGCGCCCCGTTTTCCATCGCGGTCCAGTGACGCACCCCCCCGAAAGCGCACTTCAAGCGCCATGAACGGGATTGAAGGTTCCTGGACAAGCCATGCGGTGATCCCGCCCGGCGACACAACTTCTTCAATTTTGACTTCGGCGCGTGCAGGCAACGCCAACAACATGGCTGCAACCAGAATGCTTAGGACCCTCATTGGTTTGCTCCCTCTTCCTTCATAAGCCACCCGGTGACAGAGGCCTCGCGGTTGAACACCCGCTTGGCCGCGGCCATGATATCTTCGCCTGTCACAGCGTCCAGAACATCAGGCCACGCCTGAATGTCCTCAACCGTCAGCCCCGATGTCAGTCCCGAGCCATAGCGCTGCGCGATCCCGTCGACATTGTCGCGGGCATAGATCTGTTCAGCGCGCAGCTGCATTTTCAACCGCTCAAGCTGTTCGGGGTCCACACCATCAATCATGAATTGGTCAAGGGCTGCGTCCATTGCGTCTTCGGCTTCTTGCAAGCTGACGCCGGGTGATGGCACCACAATCACGTCAAAGGTCGTATCATCCAGTGATGTGCCGCGATAGAATGCCCCCGAAAACACCACCGTTTGCGTGTCGAACTGCAACTTTTCAGTCAGGTACGATGTGGTGCCGCCGCCCAAAATTTCGGACAAAAATGTAAGGGCCGCCGCCTCTTGTTGCGCCCCGGCATCACGTTCTTGCGCCAAATAACTACGCGCCACATATTCTTGTGACACACGCGGATCACGAAACATCAACCGGCGTTCTGCGGTTTGCGGCGGTTCTTCCGTGCGCAGGCGCGTCGGCAAATCGGGGTTCGCGGGGATGACGCCATAGTGTTTTTCAGCCAGCGTGCGTACGTCTTCTGGTTCAACGTCCCCCGACACAACAAGGATCGTATTGTTCGGAGAATAGTAGATTTCATAGAACGACAGTGCGTCGTCCATATCCAGTGTTTCCATCTCGTGCATCCAGCCGATGATAGGCACACCGTAGCGATGGTTGTGATATTGCACTGCATTCATTTGTTCGGAAAACAGCGCCCGGGGGCTGTTTTCAGTGCGTTGGTTGCGTTCTTCAATGATCACATCGCGTTCTGTTTCAATGTTCTTTTCCGTCAAACGGATGTTGCGCATCCGGTCGGCTTCCATGGACATCATCAATTCTAAGCGGTCCGCTGCGACACGCTGGTAGTAGGCGGTGTAATCGTAGCTGGTGAACGCATTGTCGCGCCCCCCATTGGCCGCAACCACGGACGAAAATTCACCGGCTTCCATTTTATCGGTGGCCTTGAACAGAAGGTGTTCCAGAAAATGCGCGACGCCAGACGATCCTTTAGGCTCGTCAGCAGACCCTGCACGGTACCACAGCATATGTTGCACGACAGGGGCGCGGTGATCTTCAACCACAACGACCTGCATGCCATTGTCCAAGGTGAACGTTGTGACTTGGTCTTCGGCTGAGGTGGCGGCCACAGGCGTCAACAATGCCAGCGAAGTCAGGGCAGCGCGCAATAGGGTCATAGGCGATCCTTTAGAATGGGTGTGCGTCATGGATCACAAGATACGTCTTGTGGGGCATGCTTCAAGCGCACTGTCAAAAATGTGAGGTCCAAATGCCAGACAACAGGCACAATTAATTTGAAGGGGGGGCCGTAGGGGTTGGCACACCGGCGCGGCGGTACTGTGTTGCGACACGATCGGGATCAATGGCCTGACGCTTGTAGACCTGATTGTAGCGGTCCACTGGAACGATCCTGTATTGCGTCAACCGACCGCGACGTTTGCGGAAATCTTCGTCTTCGCTGGCCAATTGGGAACGGATGCCACGCGTGACACCAAAACGACTGGCGTGGCTGACAACTGCGCCGTCGCGTGCAGGCACAGCCGCCGCGGCAGAGGTCCTGCGCCCACCGACGACAATGGCCCCGTCTTGCAAGGGTGTCGGATCGGTAATGTTGTTCGCGCCCGGCGTGGGTGCTGGCAACGCGGCATAGCTTTCGGGTGTTTCCAACGGCTTTGCAGGGTTGATAATGAATTCATCCGGCCCATCGCCAGAGCCACGCAAATCACGCAGGCCCGTGTTGGCACACCCCGTGATGGCCAGCATCAGCACAGCAGTCACTACAAAACGCATCCCGTTACCTTCCACTTCCCTGTCGCTTCTCAATATCGCAGTCCGGGCACATATGTCACGCCCCCTTTTTGCGCCCCTTCTTCGGGTCGTCTTTTCCCTCGTTGGCGAAAAAGATCATACCCAAAGCGCCTAGAACTATAAACACATCCGCCACATTGTAGACCGTGGGGTTCACCCATCCGCAACACGATGTGTTCAGAAAATCCAAAACATATCCATACCACACGCGGTCCACGACATTGCCCAGCGCACCGCCGATCAAAAATCCTGCGCTTGCATGAACGATCAAAGGCTGTTCCCGTTTGCGCATCCAAAAAACCACGGCCACACAAATAGCCACGGCCAACCCGATCAACACCCAACGCATCATGTCGTTATCGCTGGCAAACAGCCCGAAATTGATACCGCGGTTTTCGCCATAGCTGAAGTTCAACACCGGTGGGATCACCGGCAACATGTCAGGACGTTTCCAGATTTCTATAACATGGACCACCCAGTATTTGCTGGCTTGGTCCGCCAGAAAGGCGATCATGGAAAAGAGAAACATCAAGCGCATCGGGTTTTGTCCTTAGTGGCGGAAGTGACGCATGCCGGTAAAGACCATGGCAAGGCCAGCTTCGTCTGCGGCAGCAATCACCTCATCGTCGCGCATGGACCCCCCCGGCTGGATCAGGGCCGTGGCCCCTGCCTCTGCGGCAGTGATCAATCCGTCCGCAAACGGAAAGAATGCATCAGACGCCACGACGGACCCTTGGGTCAATGGCGCAGGAAGCCCCATTGCTTCGGCCATGTCTTCGGCCTTGCGGGCGGCGATGCGCGTGCTGTCTACGCGGCTCATTTGGCCCGCGCCCACACCCACGGTGGCGCCGTCCTTGACGTAAATGATGGCGTTGGATTTCACATGTTTGGCCACGGTCCACGCAAACAGAAGGTCAGACAGTTCCTGTTCCGTCGGCTGGCGCTTGGTCATGACCTTTAGATCATCACGCGTGATGAAACCGGTGTCTTTGTCCTGCACCAGATAGCCACCCGACACCTGACGGATGGTTTGTCCAGCGGCTTTTGCATCCGCCAAACCGTCCGTCGTCAACAAGCGCAGGTTCTTTTTCTTGGCAAACACGGCACGGGCCGCATCATCCGCACCAGGTGCAATCACAACTTCTGTGAAAATGGCCGAAATCTCTTCCGCTGTGGGGCCGTCCAACGGTTGGTTCAGCGCGATAATGCCACCGAAAGCCGACGTGCGGTCACAATCAAACGCACGGGAATATGCCTGCGCCAGCGTATCACCGGTTGCAACGCCACACGGGTTTGCGTGTTTGATGATGGCCACTGCCGGGCCATTGGCGGGGTCAAATTCAGACACCAGTTCAAACGCTGCATCGGTGTCATTGATGTTGTTATAGGACAGCTCTTTGCCCTGATGTTGTGCAGCTGTTGCCACGCCCGGGCGCTCTGATCCGTCTGTGTAGAACGCAGCCGCCTGATGCGGGTTTTCGCCGTAGCGCAAAGTCTGCGCCAATGTACCACCCACGGTGCGGCGGCGTGGCGTGTCGCCGATTTGGCTGGCCATCCATGTGCTGACCGCTGTGTCATAGGCCGCGGTGCGCGCATACGCTGTTTGGGCCAAGCGCTGGCGCAGGCCATAGGTTGTTTGCCCGTCGTTGGCGGCCATATCGGCCAGAACCACATCGTAGTCTTCCACATCAACAACCACATTCACAAAGCCGTGGTTCTTGGCAGCGGAACGGATCATCGCCGGACCGCCAATGTCGATGTTTTCGATCATCTCGGCGTATTCTGCGCCACGCTTCAACGTTTCCTCGAAGGGGTAAAGATTGACGACAACCAGATCGATGGCCCCGATGTCATGCGCGTCCATCGCAGCCACGTGGGCATCGTTGTCACGCAGCGCCAACAAGCCGCCATGCACAACAGGGTGCAGCGTCTTGACGCGTCCATCCATCATTTCAGGAAAGCCCGTGACCTCGGATACATCTTTGACGTCCAGCCCCGCGTCGCGCAACGCTTTGGCCGTGCCCCCCGTCGACAGCAATTCCACCCCGCGTGCGGCCAACGCCTTGCCAAAATCAACCAATCCGGTTTTGTCGGAGACTGAAAGCAATGCGCGGCGAATGGGGTACAGATCGGTCATGAAAAAGGCGTCCTTTGGAGGTTATTCAGAGTAGTCAGGTTCATCCCGGCTAAGATCGCGAATGCCAATGGCAGTTTCCTGCGCCTTGGACAAGGACCAGCGGATGCGCGTGGCATACTCTATCGCACGACCAGATAGAACGATCTGTTGTGACGCACGTGGCTTTAATCGGCCTTTTTCTAGATAAACACTTGGATCAAGGGATAAATTATCTTTGCCTTCATGGCGGAAAACCCAGATCTCCCCGCTTTTGAGCGCCATAGACACGGCAGAACCGCCCAAATCCAGCGTCGCGTCCACTTCGGGATGCAGATGAAAGCGTATCTCGTAGGGGATGCCCGCCAGTCGCGCGGCGTCCATTGAGGCGTCGAATTTGCGTTTTGGGCCGTCTTCCATGGCCAGCAGCATGTCTTCACCTGCCATGGCGCGGCCATCGAACGTCATTTCCAATGTGCGTGCATGGGTCAGGCCATGAACGGGCGCAAAGCCGTCATGCCCCCCTTGAAAGCGCAACCCGTCGGGGGCCTGACTCATTTCGATGGGCACATGTTTTGGCCCGTCCACCAGTTCTTCATGTGCGCTGCTGCGGTCCGCATCCCCCAACCGTGCGCTGGAATAGCCATCCAAACACAACGTCGAATGGGACGGGGTCGCGCGGCCGGCGCGGCGCCATTCCGCGCCAAAGGTTTCCCCCGATCCACAGTTCACGATTAATGGCCTGCGCCCAGAGGTCAATTCAAACGACAGCGTGGACGCATGTCCGTCATGGGACGCTTTGCCTTTGGGCGGCAGGCTTGCATCCACAATCACCGACGTGCGCCCCGCCGACAATCGCGCAAACCCCATCGCAAGCCCGTCCACTTGCACCGCTTTCACCCCTGCGGATGCCAAAGCGTGATCCAGCCACCCTTCCATGCCGCGCCCACCGCCATGGAACCGTGCCAAACCACCGTCGGCATGGCGCAGGGTCCGCAACGTGGGCGCGATCCGCGCGATGGCTGCGGTATGGGCTTCGGGCACGTCTTGCCCTGATTCCAACACCACCGCCGCAGCCCATGTCAGCAACATGAACACGTCCAGCAATTCTTCGGGGTTGCGGGTGGGCAGTCCGCCTTGATCATCGATCTGGTTGCGACATTCGCGGGCCAAAGCCTTGATGGCGGGGGCTGCCAACGCTTCTTTGCCCTGCAAAGACAACCCTGCATGGATCAATCCTGTCAGCGCCTCAAAACGGGGCAAGCCGGGGCTGGCGCTGTGCCAGCGCTTGGACAAAAACTGCGTTTGCTGTGCCAAAGACCGATAAAACGCCTCAGACGCCTGCCCATCCTGACCGCTTAACAAAAAGAGCGCATGGTTGATCCATCGGATCAAACGCCGCCCCGTCAGATCAGGCGTCCATCCGGGGCCAGAGCCACGCCCATAGCGCTGTATCCAGTCCCAGATCCATGCTTGTGCCTTGCTGCGCGCCTTTGCGTTCCCAACAGCGGCCAGATCATCCATCCATGCAAACCCGTGCATCTCTGCATCATAGGCCGGATCAGGGGTATTCAACTGCCAAAGCGACGCGTCGGGGGCTTCGATCAGATATCCCGCAAACAGGTAATTACCAGCAATCAGCTGTCGCCCACGGGCAAAGCTGCCAATGGTGCGGGGTTCGGGCGATGATGTAAAACCTTTGGCCGCCACTGCACGCGACGCCAACCGCGCATGAACGCGATTGAGCAAACGGGCCTTGCCGGCCTTGAAACCGTTTGGGTTGGACATAGTGCTCTGCCTTTTCACGCTCTGATGGCGTTTGGCTGCACTTTAGCTGGCGATCAAATTTAAGTCACTGATTTTTGTGTGCTTGATTTTTACATCGGCAGGGATTGGATCACGCCTTGCGAAGCGCCGCGATGTAGAACCCGTCCATGCCACCGTGATCTGCCCAGAAATCGGGACGTAACCGCAACCCGCCTTCTTGGGTGATCCAGCTTGGATCGACACCATCCACCTTCAATGCGTCACGATCAATGGACAGGTCGGCATGACGTTCAAGCGCCTCTTCGATTTGCACTTCGCCTTCGTCCGGCAGCAAGGAACAGGTGCAAAAGACCAGTCGCCCGCCCGGCTTCAGAAGTGTTACGGCATGGTCCAAAAGCTGTGCTTGCAGATCAATCAAAGCCCCGAATTCCGATCCGTCCTTGGCATGTGGCAAGTCCGGATGACGACGGATTGTGCCTGTGGCCGAACACGGCGCATCCAGCAAAATCGCATCATAATACCCGTCCAGCGTCAAAGCATCCTGCACAACGACGTTGGCTTTCAGGCCGGTGCGGTTCAGGTTTTCCTGCACCCGCGCCATGCGGCCTTTGGAAATATCTACACATGTCACCTCTGCACCCATGGCGGCCATCTGCATGGTTTTGCCACCCGGGGCCGCACATAGATCCAGCGCCCGCATCCCCGACTGCGGCGCAAGCACCTGCGCGGGGATTGCGGCGGCTGCGTCTTGCACCCACCATGTTCCCGCGTCGTAGCCTTCCATTGCAGAAACCTGGCGCGCATCTGTAACGCGCACGGAGCCCGTGGGTAAAACTGAGCCGCCCAATTTTTCAGCCCATGCCTGTGCGTCGCCATTCACAGTCACATCCAAGGGCGCCCCTGCAAAATGGGCTTGTTCGATGTGCCCCATTATCTCTGCCCCCCAAGCGTCTGCAAGTGGACCACGCAGCCATTTGGGCAAGCGCGGGGCGCGCAGTTTGCCCCACTCCTCTGGCCCTTTGGCCGCGACCTTGCGTAGCACCGCATTGGTCAGACCTTTCATCTTGCCGTAGCGCTTGTGTTTGGACACCAGTTCAACCATCGCATTGACAACGCCGTGTGCGGCTTCGCCCTGACACAGTTCAACCGCACCGACGCGCAGGGCATTGTGCACCATCAAGGGTGGCGTGCGTTGCAGGTGTTTTTGTAAAACACGGTCCGCACGTTCCAGCCCGCGCAGCGTTTGGGTTGCAAGGCGTTGCGCCCGGGCGCGATCGCTTGGGTCCAGCTTGTCCAATGTACCTGCGCCAAGCACCTCGGACATCAATCGTCCTTCGCCCAAGACCTGGTCCAACACGTAAACTGCCGCCCGCCGCGCTTGCACACCTGTGTCAGACATTTCTCAACCCTTATATGTCATGTGTCACGGGTTGCCCCCGCCAAGACCCGGCGTATATCAAGGGGACAGCCGCAAAGGAACCCACCCCATGAGCGAAGACAGCAAAACCCAAAAGGCACTGCCAGACGCCGCCAAACGCGCCCTTGCAGAGGCCGAAGCCCGCCGCAAAGCCGACGCAGGTCTTGATTTGCCCACTGAACTGGGTGGGCGTGACGGGCCGGAACCGGTACGATTTGGAGATTGGGAACGCAAAGGCATCGCTGTCGATTTCTGATTGCGATGCTTTGCGATTTTCAGGAAAAGATGCGGTAATATAGCCAGTCCGGCAAGAAGTTCGCGCCCCGAAACACCAGCGAAAAGAGCCTTGGAAAGCTTTTCTTGAACGCAGTGTCGTTCATGTGTTCAAACATCTCGCGCGCCGCCATGTCGGTTTCCATGATGAAGGGCATGTTGAAATCGTTCTTGTCGGTCAGTTGCGTTTTGATAAAGCCCGGATTGCAGACCTGAACGCGCACACCCGTTTTGCGCAAATCGGCGTACATACATTCCGCCAAAGACATCGTCGCCGCTTTTGACGCGGTGTAGCCAATGCTGCCGGGCAAACCGCGGAACCCCGTCAGGCTTGAGGTGATGACGATGTGCCCTGCATTTTTGGCAACCATCTGTGGCACAACCTGCCCCAGGACACGCACAAAGCCTGTAAAGTTAATGTCTGCCATTGCAGTGGCTTGGTCGGCGTTCCAGTCTTTTGCACCAAACGGCCAGTACACGCCGGCCAAAAGAACAACGCCGTCCACGTCGCCCACAGCCTCAGCGGCCGATTTGACACTGTCATTGTCTGAAATGTCCATGACCTGAACAGACGCTTTGCCCGGCAAATCTGCAACAATCGCTGCCAGTTTGTCTTCAGAACGCGCAGATAGCACGACCTCTGCGCCGGACCTACTGAGAAGGCGCGCCAAAGCTTCGCCCAGCCCGTCGCTTGCACCCACCAACCAATATCGTTTGCCTTGCCACTCGGATGTCATGCCGCCTCCTTGATGGTTTGTTCCGCGGGACGCATCGTGGCCACCAGCTCTGCCACCTTGATCCCGAACTTACGGAACTGTGACCGGTTCACGATGGTTCCATTCGGCGCCAGATACATCCAATCTACGGTGTCCAAAACATGGCCCCCCGCGCTGTCTGGCAATTGGAAGCGGTATTTCAACTGAACCGAAGCTCCCAGCTGCACCCCCATGCCTTCGCCCACCACATCAGACGCCGTGGCTTTGATGCGCCCGTCGTTGCCCAACGACAGGTTCCACTGACGGTCTTGCGTCGATCCGTCGTGATAGCGGAAATGTTCACGCATCACCCCTGAATTTCCGGTCCATTCGCAATCAAATTCGCCGACAAACCGGCTGGTGACGCGGCCAAGCGGGCCGTAGATGACCCCTTCGCACACGATCGGGCCATTCAGGTGTCGGCGCACATCAAATTGCGTATCATCTTGCGCATAATCATCGGGGCTTTGCGCCACAAAACTTGCATAGCGCTGACGCACCCAGTTCAAAAGCAGCACAATAGCCACCCCTGCAATCACGTAGAAAATACCGTCCATCTGTCAGGTCTCCTCAAGGTTGGTGGCTGCCAAAAGCAGCACTGCGACAGCCTTAAGCGCACAGGGCACAGCCGCATAAAGAAGGGAAAGCAAACCAAGGGCTTGCGTTGAATTGTCCGTCGTACCGCTTTGAAACCCCACCGCGTCAAGCGCTGGCAAAAGGGTGACAGCGGCGAAGGCCAAGGTGAATTTTGATACAAACGCCCAAAGCCCGAAGCCTTCGGCGGCAGAGGGCGAAATCTTGGCCATTCGTTTGGAAAAGATCGCAGGCAAAAGCGTCAAATCTGCCCCAAGGGCTGCCCCCGACACAACGCAAATCACTGCAAAATAAGGCCAATCACCCGCGCCCAGAAACATCGCACATCCCAGCGACACGATCGACACGACCATCGAAAACAGCAACGCCTGCTTTGCCCCGATCCGTTCCGCCAGAAAACTCCAGATCGGGGATGCCAGTGCGGCCGACAGGAAAAACAACAGCAACAAAGGCCCTTCCAGCCCCGGCGCATTCAACCGGCTTTCCACAAAGAACAAAAATAGCGTGGAACTGACAGCGACAGGTGCGGCATTCACCATTGCGATCAGCAACAACCGCCGTGCCACAGTGTCTTGCAACACCACACGAAATCCCGATGATCGCGCGGCGGTGCCGGAATCCCATTCGTGCTGCATCATCACCACAGACAACACCGCCCAAACCGCAAATCCCACTGCAAATCCCGCGAAGGGGGCGCCAATCACGCCACCCAACACAACAGGGGCAATCGCGGCGGCACACACCCCCAGCAAAGCACCGGTTTCGCGCCACCGCGCCAAACGTAAGTGTCCGTTGCCCCCCAGTTGGCCGGCTTTAATGACGCCTTGCGCATAGAAATTTATGGTCAGAAAGGAGAACCCCGAAAACACCAGCGTCAGCATCAAACCGAACCAGATCAGCGGCGCAATCGGCGGCGTGACCGCGAACAGTCCAACCATCGCACCACCCATCACCGCGCAGCCAATCCCAACGGCCAGGTCGCGCCGGTCACGCAGTTTTTCTGACAACCGCCCGAACAGCGGGTCTTGCACAACATCCAGCAAGCGCAGGCCGAACAGAACGGCCCCCAAAGCGGCCAAAGACACGCCATATTCATCGACATAGAACTTCGGCGCATGGATATAAATCGGCAATCCCGCCGCCGCCAAAAGCGCCGCAAACACAGCGTAAGACGGCAAGCGCAGCGGGCTGCGTTCCGTGACATGATCAGAGGTTGAGGTCATCCCCGCGACACCTCTTGTTTCGGTGGTTCCGGAGACCGCCTGAAGGTTGCTTTTTTCACCCAAAGCTTGATGGCTTGCCAATGGATCAGCGCCAGAACACGGCGCGACCCAAAGGGACGACGCAGCACAGCACGCAAAATGCTGGCGTTGGACATGGGGCGGCGTTTGCCTGTCAGCGTGGCAATCAAACCGCCGCCCGCACGCGAATAGTCGATCCAAATGCCGATGCGATCATCTGTGATATCGAAGCGGAATTCATACCCGCCTTCAACAGGCTGAAAGGGCGACACATGCAGGGTTTTAACAGCCCCCAGCCGGTCTTCAGGGGCAATCGGACGCATATCAGGGTGATGCACCAAATAAGAATGACGCACGCCAAAGGTGTTGGTCACTTCCGCGATCACCGCAATCAGCGCGTCGTCTTGCCCACGACGACACAGCCAGAAGCTTACCGGATTGAACACGTGCCCAAGGAAACGGGGCTGGGTCAAAAGCTCGATACGGGCGACACCACTGATCTGGTGCGCTTCCAGCACATCACGCACCCACAACGCCCCACGCCCCTGTTTGGGTGAGCCGCCATGATCGCTGTCATGAAGACCTGCAACGCCACGCGCGTTGCGCTTGAACAAGGATGGCGTATCCACCGCCGCCTCTGCATCCAGCAACACATAGTCAATGGAATAGCGAAACGCGTTGTCCACGCCCCCTTTGCGGCCATGAAACGTCTGGCCGGAAATATGATCGATGCCGCGGATCACTCGGCCGCCAAAGCCAACGTATCGCGGGCTTGTATGGCACGGACCACGTTCACCGCGCTGTCCAAGCCGTCTTCGTGAAATCCATGCCGCATCCAAGCCCCACAAAACCATGTGTTGTTGTCACCGTTCATGGTACGCACAGCGTCTTGCGCTGCCAATGCCGCTGCATCGTAAACCGGATGGCGCAAGGTCACTTGGTCATAGATCAAATCGGGATCGATGTGCCGTTTGGTGTTGAGCGTCACAAAAAAGTTCTGATCCAGCTTGATGGGTTGTAGCGAATTCATCCAGTATGTCAGATCAATGGTATCGTCCTGCACAGTCGCGTCTTCGGTGTAGACCCAAGACGACCAAGTGGCCCGGCGGTGTGGCATGATGCTTTCGTCGGAATGCAAAACGATGTCGTTTGGCTGGTATTTGATTGCACCCAGCGCCGCACGTTCGCCTGCACCTGCGTCATCACCTAGTATTGCCAATGTATCGTCGGAATGGGTGGCAAACACCACATCGTCGAACTCAGCCCAGTCGACGCCCTGCGCTTTGATGCGCACACCGGCTTCGGTGCGCTGCACAGATTGAATGGGGGCAGACAGTTGAATGTCGACACCGCGACCCAACATAGCGGCTTCAAGGCGGCGCACATATTCGATGGAGCCACCTTCAACAGTGTACCACTGATGTTGCCCCGTGGCGCCCAGCAATGCGTGGTTTTCAAAGAACTGGATCATCGCGTGCGCAGGAAAGTCCATAATCTTCTGGGTCGGTGTCGACCAGATGGCGCCAGACAGCGGCAGCAGGTAATAGTCGCGAAAGTAATCGCCTGTGCCCAAGACTTTCAGAAAGTCTCCGACGCTTAGGCTACGGTCTTGTGCGACGCGCAAAGCATTTTTGTTAAACTTGAAAATGTCGCGGATCATCCCCAGAAACTTTGGATTCAGCGCATTTTTGCGTTGCGCAAACAGACCGTTCAGACTGGCCAATGCGTATTCGAACCGACCGCCTCCGATAGACGCCCCAAAGCTCATGTTGCTTTTCACAACCGGCACACCAAGTTCATCAAAAAGCTGCGCCATGTGCGGATAGTTGGCATAGTTGAAAACGATGAAGCCGGTATCGACGGGTTGGTCCATATTCGGCCCCGCCATGCGAGTGCGGGCATGTCCACCTATGCGATCTTCGGCCTCGAACAGCGTCACGTCTGCCGTTTCGCTTAGCATATAAGCCGCGCCCATGCCGGAAATACCAGCGCCTACAACAGCAACTTTGCGGCGGTGCGGCTTAGGGGCGATCGGGGCATTTTCAAAGGGCATTCAGTTGGTCTTTCTTCCGCGCTGGGGCAATGTGTCTATTCAGATTTACATAGATGTACGCATCAGCGCCACGAATGGATGCAAAAAAACGCAAAGATCTATATGTGATCCAATTGACTGTGGGCCTCGTATCCTTGTCATGTTAGCGGGTTTACAAACTTCATTGATGGCGGAACCTACACCGTCATCCTATCGACCAATGGCCCGTGGGGCTGTGACAGGCGAAGTGCGTGTGAACAACGAAGACAAAACAAAAAAGCGTTTGTTGTGGGTCTCACACTTGACCCGCATCCGCGACAATCAGGACAAGGCGGCTTTTGCCGAGCTTTACGCCCATTTTGCGCCCCGCGTGAAAGGGTTCCTGATCAAGTCGGGGGCAGACGCATCGTTGGCTGAAGAATGCGCCCAAGAGGTCATGGCGACCTGTTGGCACAAAGCGCATATGTTCGACCCAAGCCGGGCGTCCGTGGCAACATGGATTTTCACCATTGCCCGGAACCGCAAGATCGACGTGCTGCGCAAACAGCGCCGACCAGAGCCTGAGGAATTGACATGGGGTCCCGAAGAGGAACCTGATCAGGCCGACGTTTTGGCGTTGCAGCAAGAAAGCGAATTACTGGGTCGCGCCTTGGCCGACCTGCCCGCAGCACAGCGGGACTTAATACAAAAGGCGTATTTCGGGGATTTATCCCACAGTGAAATCGCCGCTGAAACCGGTCTGCCCCTTGGCACGATCAAATCGCGAATTAGGTTGGCGCTGGAACGCTTGCGCCACGTACTGAAATGAATGGTTAAAACGATGAGTGACATCAAACACCACCTGACCGACGACATCCTGATGGCTTATTCCGCAGGCACCCTTCCAGAGGCCTTCAACCTGATGGTCGCCACGCATCTGTCTTTGTGTGATACCTGCCATGCGCATCTGGCAAGCTTCGACGCCGTCGGCGGCGAAGTCCTGGACACGCCAGATGCCGACATCGCCATGGATACGGCATCATTCGCCGCCACCATGGCGCTGATCGCCGGTGGTCCCACAGACGAAATCAAAGTCACACGCCCCAAAGGCACGTTGCCAGCACCGCTACAGGATTACGTCGGCGGTGATTTGGATCAGATCCGTTGGAAACCGGTTGGCCTTGGCGTCAAGCAGGCTATTCTGCCGACCTCCAAAGACGCCTCTGCGCGGCTTTTGTTCATTCCCGCGGGGGCTGCGATGCCGGACCACGGGCATAAGGGCACCGAAATGACCATGGTCCTGCAGGGGGCTTTTCAGGACTATGATGATTACTTTGCACGCGGTGATGTCGAAACGGCAGACAGCGATCACTTCCACACGCCTGTGGCCGACATTCACGAAGACTGTATCTGTCTGGCCGTGACAGATGCGCCGCTGGAATTCAAAGGTTTGCTGCCGAAAATCGCCCAAAGGTTCCTGCGCATCTAACGTGTTTGAGAAAATGTGAATAAACGCCCGATTTGGGGCGGCGAAGCCTGGGCCCTTGGTCTAGGCTTCTTTCATGCTGTTTACACTTCCCTCAGACGCCATTCTGTATGACGCATTGATTGCCCGTGATCCCGCCTATGACGGGCGGGCATTTGTCGGCGTGCGATCAACTGGCGTATTTTGCCGCCTGACGTGCCCTGCCCGCAAACCCAAAGCCGAAAACTGCAGTTTCCACGACAGCCCGACCGCCTGCATCGACGCGGGCTTTCGTCCCTGTAAGCGGTGCCATCCCATGCACGCTTTGGTGCCAGACGATCCGGCAGTGCAAGATTTGCTGACACGATTGGACACTGCCCCCACGCGGCGTTGGTCCGAGGCTGATGTGAAGGCACTTGGGCATGATCCTTCCACCATTCGGCGCGCCTTTAAGCGGCATTTTGGCACGACTTTTCTTGATCTTGCCCGCGCACGTCGACTGCAGGCAGGCTTCACCACATTGGCGGACGGTGGCCGCGTCATCGACGCCCAATTGGAAGCGGGCTTTGACAGCCCGTCTGCTTTTCGCAAAGCCTTCGCCGCGATGATCGGCCTGCCCCCCGGCGGGTTTCAAAAATCGGCGCTGCTGAAAGCCGATTGGTTTCAAACAGTACTCGGCCCCATGATTGGCGTCGCGGACAACACGCATTTGCATCTGTTGGAATTTGCCGATCGCAAGGCACTACCGGCCGAGCTTAAGCGTCTTGTGACATCCACAAAATCCGGTGTCGCGATCGGCAGCACCCCGCCCTTGGAACAGGTCAAACAAGAGTTGCAATCTTACTTTGACGGGCAAAACGCTACATTCACAACACCCTTGGCGCTTCACGGCACCCCCTTCACCAAAGACGTCTGGCAGGCGCTGCAAACCATTCCGGCGGGGCACACCCGAAGCTATGCCGCTTTGGCTGAAACCATACAGCGCCCCACCGCGACGCGGGCTGTGGCACGGGCCAACGGCGCAAATCAGATCGCAATTTTAATCCCCTGCCACCGTGTGATTGGCACTGACGGGGCGCTGACCGGATATGGTGGCGGCGTGTGGCGGAAACGAAAACTCATCGACCTTGAAAGGCAATATCTATGACTGATTTCAAAGCCATGCACGTTCCGGGACGGCCCTTGGTTCTTTGCAATATTTGGGACGCAGGCAGCGCAGTGGCCGTGGCCAAGGCTAACCCGCTGGCCATCGCAACAGGCAGTTGGGCCGTGGCCAAGGCCCAAGGATATGAAGACGGGCAAAACATGCCGTTTGCGCGATTCCTTGATACTGTCATTCAAATCAGTGACGCCATCAGCTTGCCGCTGACTGTCGATTTTGAAGCCGGTTTCGCGCAAACAGACAAAGGGCTGTTTGAAAACCTGCAAAGATTGGTTGCGGCCGGCGCGATTGGCATCAATTTCGAAGACCGCATCATCGGTGACAAAACGCTTCAAACACGCGAGGCTCAAGCGTCCAAAATCAAAGGATTGCGCGGCGTGGAACAAAACCTGTTTATCAACGCGCGCTGCGATTTGATGTTTGATGGCAGTAATCTTGAAACTCAGATGGCGCGCTTGCCAGACCTGATCGACCGCGCACAGGCCTATGCCGATGCAGGGGCTGACGGGTTCTTTGTGCCAGGCGTCACGGACCCTGCCCTGATTGAAAAGATTTGTGCCGCCAGCCCCCTGCCTGTCAATGTCATGCGCGGCGACGACACCCATTCAATCGCAACGCTTGCAGCACTTGGTGTGGCCCGCATCAGCCATGGTCCCGCCCCCTATATTCAAGCAATGCAGGCGTTGACGGAACAGGCCAAAGCGATGGGCCCCGATCTTGGGTGACGCGTTAAGAGTAGCCTTTTTCTTTCATCCAATAATCCATGGAAATGACGATTTTCCCGTCTTCGGATTCGTATTTGGAATTGGGTGCGCGGCGGCCTTCATAGGCCAAAATCTCTTTGTAGGGGGTGCCCGCGCATTCGCTGCTTTCACCATTCTTGGCGGCAAGGTCTAGCAGGGCTTCGGGCACACCATCGTCGTAGTGGCCGCTAAATTCGCCTGTCTTGTAGCGGTGCCAGTTGCGCAACACGACACGGCACACATGGGACGGATCGGGCTGGGCGCCTTTTTCGCTTAGGGCTTCCCACAACCAATGTCCGCACCCTTCGACCAAAAAGACACGCGCCGCAGTTCCGCGATCACACGCGTCCTGATCCAGTATCCACGCCAGCACCTTGTCGCCGTAATCGTAATTCCACCTCATGACGACTTGGTGCCATGTGTCCGGTGTTTGCCCCTTGAGCCATTCAATAATTTGGTCGGTTTCGCCAGCTGGCACAATCAAAACATCGGGATCAGCCCAGTATTTTCCCATCATTTCCATCTGGTCCATGCCCGTCTCCTTACCCGTGTTACGCGTCGCCTTGCGTCAATGAAACCACATTTGCAGGCGCGGTTTCAAGCTCTTCGAAATCAAAGTTATCAAGTTTGGCGGCCCGTTTACCCGCCCGTTCCGCCGCCGTGGAAATCCCGTCCAGATCAGCACGCGCCTGACCGAAATGTGTGTTCAGCTTGTTCACACGTTCCACCACAATTTCTACGTCACGGTGCAGGTGTTTCAAAGTTGTGCGAATGGCGCCTGCCTGTTCTTTCATGCGGGCATCTTTCAAGATCGCACGCATCGTGTTCAGCGTGGCCATGCATGTCGTGGGCGACACGATCCAGACCCGCGCGTCAAATCCGGCCCGCACCAGATCAGGGAAATTCGCGTGCAGCTCTGCATAAACGGCTTCCGAAGGCAAAAACATCAATGCCCCATCCGCTGTTTCGCCATCGATGATGTATTTCTCGGAAATGTCCGAAATGTGTTTTCTGACATCGGTTTTGAACCGCACGACCGCTTGTTTAAGATCAAAGTCAGTCTTTGCTTTGCGCATGGCCTCGTAAGCATCGAGAGGGAATTTGCTGTCGATCACGATGGGCCCCGGCGGGTTCGGCAGCTTGATCAAGCAATCCGCCCGCTTTCCGTTGCTGAGCGTCGTTTGCAACGAATAGCTGTCGCTGGGCAGCGCCTTGCCGACAATATCGTTCAGTTGAATTTCCCCAAAAGCACCACGTGTTTGTTTGTTGCTTAGGATGTCTTGCAGGCTCAGAACATCCCCGGACAATTTGGTGATGTTGTCTTGTGCCTTGTCGATCGCGGCCAACCGTTCTTGCAACTGCGTCAGGCTGGTGGTCGTTTGCTTTGACGACCCATGCAGGGTTTCGTTCATCCGTTCTTGCATCTCGGCCAAGGAATTTGCCGATTTCAGTGCATTTTCCGCCAGACGGTCCGTCATCTGCTGCTGAACCGTAGCCAAGCGCGCTTCCATGGTTTGGATCACTTGCGTCTGCGCGTTGGCTTGGGTGTCAGACACCGTTTGCAAGCCCCCTTGCAACTGGGCTTGCCCCATAGACAACTGCTGCACATGTTGCCCCAGATAGCCCAACTGCTGTGCCAAAGGCTCTGCCGCCCGGGCAGAGCGTCTTGCCGCGGCCACCGCCATAACAAGCAAAACCACAATAAGGACTGGAATGGCCAACACAGCCCAGATCACACCGTCAGAAAGGCTGATAGCGTATCCCGCAATTTCAATCATGTGCGCCCGAATAGCCGTTCGATGTCTGCCAATTTCAGCTCCACATAGGTGGGGCGTCCGTGGTTGCATTGACCGGAATGCGGGGTGGCTTCCATTTCACGTAACAACGCATTCATTTCCTCGGCCCGCATCCAGCGGCCAGACCGGATCGACCCATGGCAGGCCACCCGGCTTAGGATCGCTTCGACCTTAGCCTGCACCATGTTTGAGCTGCCTTGATCCGCCAATTCATCGAGAATATCCAAAATCATCGCCCGCGCGTTGACCTCGCCCAATATTGCAGGCGTTTCGCGTACGGCAATCGCGCCGCCACCGAAGGGTTCAATCCCCAATCCAAAGCGCGCCAAATCATCAGCAACGTCCAGCAATCGGGCGCAGTCGCCTTCGGACAGCTCAACGATTTCAGGGATCAAAAGCCCTTGGGTTGCAACACCGTTTTCCGCCATCTGGTGTTTCAGTTTTTCATAAACCAACCGCTCATGCGCCGCATGTTGATCGACGATAACCATGCCATGTGCGGTTTGGGCGATAATATAGTTTTCGTGGACTTGCCCACGTGCCGTGCCCAACGGCAGGTCTTGGGGCGCCTCATCTGGCACAGGTTCAGGGGCCATAACCTGACCGCTGTAATCTTGTCGCATCTCTGCAAAACCGGGCGCTTGCGTCTCGCGGGGAGTGACACGCGACCCAACGTGGGGACGGTCCATCTGATACACGCGCCCGGCCGTGGTCTCTGGTGTCATGGCCCCCAAAGTGGCACCCGCAACAGTGGTCGACGCGCGATGCCCAGCATCTGCCAGCGCATGCCGCAGCGCGGACACGATCAATCCACGCGCCAGTCCCGGATCACGAAAGCGGACCTCGGATTTGGCCGGGTGCACATTCACATCCACAAGCGTCGGATCGCAATCCAGAAACAGGGCCGCCGCCGGGTGACGATCACGGCTTAGAAAATCGAAATAGGCCCCGCGCAACGCTCCCACCAGCAACTTGTCACGCACCGGGCGACCGTTGACGAACAGGTACTGCGCCACGGCTGAACCACGCGAATAGGTCGGCAACGCAGCGTATCCTGTCAGATGCAGCCCCTCACGCTCTGCGTCTATTTTCAGGCTGTTGTCTGCAAATTCGCGGCCCAAAACCGTGGCCAGTCGTCCATGCAGCGCGTCGAACATATCCCCTGTTTCCGCTTCGGCGCGAAAGGTCGTGCGGGGGGCGTCGCCGCTGACATCGCGAAGCTCAAAGCGCACAAATGGCTCGGCCATCGCAAGGCGTTTGATCACATCCCCGATGGCTTGGGATTCGGCGCGGTCGGTGCGCAGGAACTTCAACCGCGCAGGCGTGGCATAAAACAAATCCCGCAAGGTGATCACGGTTCCGCCATTTAAGGCAGCAGGTCGCACGTCGCCGACATGTCCACCTTCGACATTGATCTCGTAGGCGGCGGCCCCGGGCACACGCGAGGTGATATTCAAACGCCCGACAGCGCCCAAAGATGGCAAGGCTTCGCCCCGAAAGCCAAAAGTGTGGATGTTCAACAGGTCAGAGCCATCGATCTTTGAGGTCGCATGGCGTGACAATGCCAAGGGCAAATCATCACCAGCAATGCCGCAGCCGTCGTCCGTGACGCGGATCAAGGTTTTGCCACCGTCCGCCACGTCGATGGTGATGCGCATTGCACCGGCATCTATCGCGTTTTCCACCAATTCCTTAACAGCCGACGCAGGGCGTTCGACCACTTCGCCTGCAGCGATGCGATTAATCGCAGCATCGTCAAGCTGGCGGATAACGGGGCGGTTTTCGCTGATGTTGGGGTCAATTGCGGCCATGCCCCGATATGTAGCATGCAAAGACGCGATTCGACCAGCAAGGTAAGGCGGGGTTTAGCCCGCCTTTCTGGTGTTTTGGTTAACGCGCTGAAAAGGCTGCAAAGACGTCGTAAGGTGTGGCTTGCCGCACCTGATTACGCCGCCGCAAAGCCCGCATCCAACCCTGTCAGAACACGGTTCACTTCATCTTCGGTAATGATCAAAGGCGGCGACATCAGGATGTTGTTGCCGCCCAAACGCACCATAACGCCCGCATCATACGCCGCTGCATGAATGCGCTTCATCGTGGCCATGTCCATGGGGGTTTTGGCACCGCGGTCCGACACCAGTTCAAGCCCTGTCATCAACCCATGCCCGCCGCGGACGTCCCCGATGATATCGTATTTCTCCATCAATTTGACACACCCGTCATACAGTTGTGTGCCCCGCAAACCGGCATTTGTCTTTGTGTCCAAACGCAAGGTTTCAGACAGACAGGCCGTCACAGCCGCTGCCCCAACCGGATGCGCGGAATAGGTGTAGCCGTGGAAAATCGCCCCGTCTTCGCCAGATGTTTCAAACACCTCTGCCACAGCCTCCGACATCAAGGCCGCGCCAACCGGGAAGTACCCCGAAGTGATCCCTTTTGCGCAACACATCATATCAGGCTGCACGCCAAAGTGGGTGCTGCCGGACCAATCGCCAGACCGTCCAAAGCCTGTAATTACTTCGTCCGCAATCATCAAAATCCCGTGGCGGTCGCAAATTTCGCGCATCAGCTTCATGAAATGCTGCCCCGGAACAATCACACCACCCGCGCCCTGAATAGGCTCCATGATGAATGCGGCGATGCTGCCTGCGCCCTGAAACGCAATTTCATCTTCCATGGCAGCTGCAATGTTTTGGGCCAACACATCGGGATCCGTTTCATTGTACGGATTGCGATAGGTGTACGGGCTGGGCATGTGAAAACATCCCGGCATCAACGGTTCATAGTTGATGCGGAACCGGTTGTTTCCATTCACCGAAGCGCCGCCAAAATGGGTCCCGTGATACCCCTTTTTCAAGGACAGGAATTTGGTCCGGTTCGGTTCGCCTTTGATCCGGTGATATTGGCGCGACAACCGCAGACACGTTTCAACCGAATCCGACCCACCAGAGGTAAAAAACACGCGGCCCATGCCGTCTGCTTCAAAGAATTCGCGCACAGCATAAGAGGCTTCGATCGCAGTTGGGTTGGATGTGCCTGCAAATGCTGAATAATACGGCAAATCATAAAGCTGTTTTGCAATGGCGTCTTTCACAACATCGTTTGAATACCCAAGATTGACGCACCACAGCCCGCCCACCGCATCCACAGTTTCATGTCCGTCGATGTCTTTGATGACAGATCCGTCTGCGCCCGCAATGATCGTCGGAGCGTTGGCTTTCGCTTCACCGGGGTGCCCCATCGGATGCCACAAATGTTGCGCGTTGTTGGCGCGAAGGAAATTGTCGTCTTTCATTGCAGGCTCTCCTATCTGGGTTCAGCAAACAGGGCCAGAAAAGCGGTCTATTGGCAAGACATGATCATCACGTGCGTTTGCGATGCGGCCCCAAAATTGCGGCCAGCGCCAAAAGCACACCGGACATTGTCGCAATCATTCCTGCGGCACTGACCGACGCATCAAACCCCAGCCAAAGCGGCCCATACCCTGCCAGAATATATCCCGAAACCGCGGCCAAAAGCGCAAACAACATCGACCACGCCACCTGGGTTTCCAACCGGTTTGTCATCATACGTGCCGCGGCGGGGGGGCATATGAACATCGCAATCACGATAATCGATCCTACCGCATCAAATGCAGCCACCGCAGCGATGGCGGACACCACCACCAAAGCCAACCCCAAAGGCCGTGTGCGCATACCAATGGTCTGGGCGAACCCTTCATCAAAGGTCGAGATTTTCAGCGGCCGCCAGAATACGCCGATAAACAGCCCCACCAGAACAAGCGTGCCTGCCATACGCGGCAGCTCAACCGGCAGCCCGGAAAGTGCGTCCAGATCCAGCAGCGACGACCATCCCAAAGCATCCAGCCAGATCAGACTTTCCAAGTTGCCAAACAGGGCATGCTCCACGTCCAGATGCACGCTGCTGGTGTCGGACTGTTCCAAAAGCAACACCCCGCCTGCGAACATGGTGGTGAACACAACCCCCATGGCGGCCCCTGGTTCGATCTTGCCCAACCGTTGGATCGCTTCGATCGCGGCAACCGAGATGATCGCCGCTGCCGCGGCACCCAACAACATGGGAAGGGCCGCAACCATACCGCTCAGCAAGAAGGCGACGACGATCCCGGGCAACACCACATGGCTGATCGCGTCACCGATCAAAGCCTGCCTGCGCAACAACAAGAAATTGCCCGGTAGCGCACAGGCCATGGCCACAAAAATACCGATCAGCATCGGGGTCAGAGACAGGGGGACAAACTCTGCGCCGCTCATGCCCCGACCCCTTGCGGGCGCGCCAGTTGCGCATCCACGTCGCGCAATTGATCCGTGGTCAAAAGCGTTTCCAAATCTGTCAGCCCATCATACAAAACCGCCGCGGCCTCATAGCTGTGATCCCCGCGCACAATCGTCCACCGCGCTTCGTCCAGCATGGCCTTGGCCGCCCGCGCCTGACCTGCGTCCGTGGGCACGCCATCTGCCAAAACCAGACCGGCCCGTTTCAACAAACGCATCGTCAGCCCTTCGTAAATGGGTTGGTTTTGGGCCAGCGCAAGCAATCCTTGCCGCAAATGCACCCGTTTCTGGAACGTCCGGTGGCGTAGAAACGAAGACAAAACACCGCGACCAGGCGCAAACAGAAGCGACAAGGCAAACAACGCAAAGCTGGCCAGAACTATGATAGGGCCCGTCGGCACATTCGGCAGCGCGGCAGAGGTTGCGGCACCAACATACCCGGACGCTCCGCCTGCAAGCCCCGCAATCATCACCACATGATCGGTGCGTTCCGTCCAGAACCGTGCTGTGACAGGCGGAATAATCAGCAAAGCCACAATCAGGATCAGACCCACAATTTTCAAACCCACAACAGTCACCGCCAAAACGATGCCCATCATAGCCAAATCAATCCGGGTCACATTGCGGCCCGATGCGCTGGCGTACTCAGGATCAAACGCCGCCAACGTCAAAGGCCTGCGCAGCAACAAGACCAACAACAACGTCAGCGCTGCCGATCCCGCCAGAACAATCGCGTCGGTGCGCAACATTCCCGCCGTTGATCCCAAAAGGAAGCCTTCCAAACCAGCTTGCCGTCCCGCGCTCATGGATTGGATTACGGTCAAAATAACGATGCCAAATCCGAAAAACACCGACAATACAGCCCCAATGGCCGCGTCTTCGGCCAGTCGCGTGCGTGTGGACAACCAACTGACACACAACAAACCGATGCCCGCAGACACCGCACCGCCCAATAGCAACCCGACCAAGGACCGCCCGTCACCGCCAAGCGCCACCATGATAATAAACGCAAGCCCTACACCGGGCAGCGTCGCGTGTGACACGGCATCACTGACAAGGGCGCGTTTGCGCAAGAACAAGAACGTGCCGCCGCCGCCAGCCGCCATACCCAACAGCATGGCGCCCAGCGTCACAAGCGTGGCGTTATAGCCAAGCCCCAATAACAATGCGTCCGAAATCATGACTACCCTAAAGTGCCAGACAAAGCGTCCATTTGTGCACCGCCCAAACGCCCACCATACGTCGTTTGCAGGTTTTCTTGTGTAAACGTTGTCTCGACCGCCCCATGCGCAATCGCTTTGGTGTTGATCAGGAACACGTCGTCAAAGTAATCGGTTACTGTTGACAGGTCATGGTGCACAACGACAACGGTTTTACCCGCGTCGCGCAGGCTTTTCAGCACATCAATGATGGCTTTTTCCGTCGCAGCATCGACCCCTGCGAAAGGTTCATCCAACAAGTACAAGTCTGCATCTTGCACAAGGGCACGCGCCAGAAAGACCCTTTGTTGTTGCCCGCCCGACAATTGCCCGATCTGGCGCTTTGCGAAATCAGCCATGCCCACGCGGGTCAAACACGCCATCGCCTGATCGCGGTGCTTTTGACGCACACGTCCCAAAAGTCCCAACTGGGCGTAAAGCCCCATCATGACCACATCGATCACGCGCGTGGGGAAATCCCAATCAACGCTGGCACGCTGCGGGACATACGCGATGCTGTCACGCATATCGGCAACCGTTTTGCCCATAACACTGACGGTGCCGGCAAGGGGCTGCAAAATACCCAAAGCAGCCTTTAGCAACGTCGACTTGCCCGCACCGTTTGGTCCGATAATCGCCGTCATAGCACCGGCGCGTACAGTCATATCAACCGAAAAAACCGCAGGTTTCTGACCATAGGATACCGTCAGCCCCCGCACAGCCAAAGGGCTGTCGTTGCGGGCGGTGCGGTCGGCTTGTTGACCGTTCAAAGTGGCAAGTTCCACGCTCATATCAGCTTTCCAGTCCCAGTTTTCCCGACATCCCACCGGGATCGACCGTGGCCCCCAAAGCGCCCGCGATCGTCGTCACGTTATGGTCGATCATGCCAATGTATGTGCCTTCATAAGACCCGTCAGGCCCCATGGCATCGCTGTAAAGTTCGCCACCGATTTTGACGGTATGGCCTTGCGCAGCCGCCCCTTCGATCAACGCGCGAATATTGCGATCCGACACAGACGTTTCGACAAAAGCGGCAGGCAGTTTGCGCGTCACCAACATATCAACCAACGCACTGATGCGGTTCAAACCAGCTTCGGATTCCGTGGAAATCCCCTGAATTCCGATCACTTCAAACCCGTAGACCCGCCCGAAATAGCCAAAGGCGTCGTGGGCGCTCAGCAAAACACGTTTTTCTGCAGGCACCAAAGCCAGAGTTTCGGTGCCATAAGCTGCTAGAATCTCTAGCTCTTCCATGTAGCCGTTTGCGTTGGCACTAAATGTTCCCGCCAGATCAGGGCGGGCTTCCCCCAAAGCTTCGCCAACAGCTTGAACAACGCCAATCCACATGGACGGGTCCATCCACACGTGGGGGTCAAAACGGTTTTCGTAATCGTCGTGGCCCAGCAATTGATCTTTTGGCAAACCTTCTGCGACCGGCACCACCATGCGCTTGCGACCCAGATCACCAAAGAAATCTTCCATTTGCGCTTCAAGGTATAACCCGTGCCACAACACCAAGTCGGCCCGCGCCATGGCCGCAATATCGCTGCGTGTCTGACGATACGCATGTGGGTCAACGCCGGGGCCCATCAGGGCTTTCACAGTCACTGCATCCCCCCCGATCCGACGCACAGCATCCGCAATCATTCCTGTCGTCGCAACAACTGACAACGGCCCTGCAGCATAGGCAGACGTGGTTGAGAAGGCAGTGATTGCTGCAGTTGATGCGGCTAGAAACTGGCGACGGGTGTGCATGTGACCTCCAAGGCTACTTGGAATGAATATGCGAGTCATTTGCAAATTGTCAAGTTTTTGCGAACGATTCTCATTCACACTGCGGTGTGCGCCCGAAAGGTCAGTCAAATGTGATTAAAAAAGAGGCACCGTTTTCTGGCGACAAAACTTCAATACGCCCACCATGCGCCCCGATCAAACTGCGCACGATACTCAGCCCCATGCCTGTGCCCCCATCAGGCCGCCGTGTTGTGAAGAACGGATCAAACACGCGGGCGCGGTCGCCTTGCGCAATGCCGCGGCCATTGTCCGCCAAGACCATATGTCCGCCTTCCCACAAGATATCCAGCGTATCTGCTCCATGCGCCGCCGCGTTTTGCGCCAGCTGCACCAGAACCGCACTGAGATCATCCAAAGGCATCGGCACCGGATCAGCCCCTTCTATGCGAATGTCCAAACCCGGTATCACCGGCAACACATCTTGCAAAACGGCCTCTCCGGGGCCGGCCTGCTGGCTCGCTTTGGCATGGTGCCGCAAATCATCCAGCAAAGCCGCCATGCGTTTGCTGGATGTGATCAAAGTCGCCGTCAAAGCCGCGCGGTCTGGTTCAGGCAACGATGCGTCATCCAAAAGCTCGGCAGCCCCTTGGATGCTGGTCAGTGGCGATTTCAATTCATGTGTCACGTGGTCGGCATACGCACGCATGGATTCCGCACGATTGTGGAGGGTTTCGCCCATATCCATGATGCTTTTTCCCAAAGCGTGAAATTCAGGCGTGCCGAAATGTTCGGGGACAGCGCTGTCGCGTCGTCCGGTTTTTAACGCGCCGGCGTGCCGTGTCAGCGCATAAACAGGGCGCAGCACCAAACGCCACAGCAAAAAGCCCAGAATACTTGTCGCCACCACCGCAATAAGCGTCACCAAAAGGGCCACTTCCTTGGCGCTCATGATATTGCCAAAAACACGGTAGTACACGATTGCGACCAAAGGGGTCATCAGCACCCCCGCAAGGCCGCCACCAATCACCAGTGCCAAAGGGGGGCGCCATTTGCGTGTTATTCGCTGCATGGACCCATCCGCACGCCAACGCCATGTACCGTTTCAATTGCATCCGCACATCCGGCTGCGGACAATTTGGCCCTCAGATTGCGCAAGTGGCTGTCAACTGTACGGTCACTGACATGGATGTTCACGCCATACATCGCATCCGTCAAAGCAGGCCGTGCCGACACATGGTCAGGATGGGCCATAAGATGGGCCAGCAGCGCCATTTCCCGCGCCGTCAACGCGACAGGCACACCCGCGACCGCACACAAGTGCCGATCCGCATCCAGCGTCAAGCAACCGCGCTGCACCCCTTTTGGCACTTCGGTCACAGAAGCAACCGCGCCACTGCGTTTCAGTATGGCTTTCACGCGTGCCGACAATTCGCGTGGCGAAAACGGTTTGACAACATAGTCGTCGCCGCCCAGCTCGAACCCCAGAACCCGGTCAATTTCATCGTTTCGCGCCGTTAGAAACAGGATCGGCGTGGTGCGGGTTTGACGCAGGGTGCGGCAGACCTCAAGGCCGTCCATGCGCGGCAGCCCAATATCCAGCACCACAAGATCAAAGCGACCAGATTGCGCTTTGGCCAGCCCTTCGGCCCCGTCGCCGGCCTCTTCTACGGTGTGGCCCGCTTGGGTCAGGCCGATGCGCACCACTTGGCGGATTTCCGGATCATCATCCACGATCAGAATGGAATGGGTCATTGTAACAGGCCTTCAGGTGCATTCGCGGCCAGACTACGGCGCACCCGCCAATTCCGAAAGCCCCATTCCCGAATGTCGCGGGGCTGCGCCACACGCATCGCAGACATGACTATGTCCGGGCATGGGTCCATTCTTTGACGCAACACGTACCGTGCAATAACGGGGGCGGCGGCCTCACTCAAAGTGCACAAATAGAAGTCGTCCAATTTGACATCGTGGATCATGTTGTGGGTCGCAATGACCCGATCAAAGCTTATCAATGATGCGCCGTACAACACGCAAATTCCCAGAACACCAACCCGCACCAACATCCATGCCGCGACCTCGTCCCGCCACACCTGCACCCACACGACGCATAGGCCTGCAGCGACAAGCGCCATCCAGACGGCGGCGGCCAATCGCAAACGGGTCAATCCATAAACGTCGACATATGCGTCCAGACGCACTGCCGATCCCAGAACCAAAGCCAGCGTTTGCAGCGTCCACACCAACAAAAGCACACGCACCAGCGGAATGTCTTTCGCAAAGGGTCGGGCGATCATAGTGAAGATGCCTGCAAGAAGCGCCGTGATCAGCAAAGGGTAGGCGCCGCGGTGCGCATAGGTCGCATAGCTCATGCCTTCGGGCAAAGCGCCCCCGGCCAGAACCACGACATCGGTGACGGTCTGAACCGCAAACATCAGATTAAAGATCAACAAGGACCGCAAAACGGCTTGGCCGTTGATCAATTTCGACGTTGGCAGTGCAATATTTGCAGCCCCATCGCGGCGCAGTTGTTCCTTCAGCCGCCACAGGATCAGGCAAGGCCATGCAATCCCCGCCACAGTCAGCCAAAGCGCCCAGCGCCACACATCAAGATCCGGCAGTCTGTTTGGTACAAGCGCCTCAATCACGTCGGACAAAAGCGGATTGGCCCGTGCAAACAGAACCAAAAACAACAAACCAAAGCCGATAGGCAGCGCCCATCCAATCGCAAAGGCCCGGGCACGGGTCGTGCTCCATTTCGGGGCGCTGACACGTGCGGCGCCACGCGATACATCCCGTGTCGTTTGTCCGAAGCCCACAACCCAAAACCGCAGTGTGGCGGTCTGCACGCGGTGCCATGGCACCCCGGCTGCGATGCTGAGAACAGCTGACACACCAACAACCAGGATCAACACCGACAAGGGTTGAACCAGCTCAATGACTGGCAAAACAGCCAACACAGTGCCCATGCCAATGATCGCCAACCGACGTTTTGACAAAGCGGGCTGGATCAGGGACAGCGCGGCCAGAACCAGAATTACGGCAAAGGCTGCCAGCGACACCCCGGGCGTGACCTTCCAAAACAGCATGTCTCCAAGGGCGATCAGCACCAAAAGCAGCAACAGACGCGACCACCCCCCGAATTTTGCATTGTTTATGATCGCGCCGTCGGTTTTTTGTTCCTTTGGGCCGCTCGACAACCACCAACCGTCTTGTTGCATGGTATGTGGCACACCTCTTATGGCGAATGATTTCATGTCCCTGTCCTATTTTGATCCGTCTTTGAGGGATGACATGACAGGCGGGTTGCGTAAGGTTTGGGGGGCAGTTGTGCAAATTTTGTGCAGGCGGCGCTTTTCGGGTAAATCCGCTGACGTCGCGCTGCGTTTTTATGCAACGCCTTGCACTTGAAGGTGACGCATGCCACCTGAGAGAGATCGTTTCGCCCGCAAACCCTGAAGGGAAAAGGTGCCATCCATGGCTTTGACCACATCAGAACACGCCCAGACGCAAACCCACACCGCGCAATTGCCGCAAGTGACAGAACCGCGCAATCCGGGGATGGCGCTGGATCTGGATTGGGTGGCACGGGTGCAAGCCAACACCTCTGCGATTGAACGGCGCTGTGCGGCATTGCCCGCGCGACGGTCCGTGAAAAAAACACATCAGGCCGCTTGGTTGCTGAAAGCTGTCAGTTGCATCGACCTGACAACCTTGTCGGGCGACGACACTGAAATGCGTGTGGGGCGTTTGTGCGCAAAAGCAAAACACCCTGTGCGGGCCGAAGTTCTGCAAGCCTTGGGAATGGACGGGCTAACGACTGGCGCGGTTTGTGTCTATCACGAGATGATCCCCGCCGCGGTGCAGGCGTTGCAAGGCACGGGCATTCCGGTTGCTGCCGTATCGACAGGCTTTCCAGCAGGGCTTTCCCCGTTTCATCTGCGCCTGCAAGAGATCAAGGAAAGCGTGGCAGCCGGTGCCCATGAAATCGACATTGTCATTTCGCGCAGACATGTGCTGACAGGCAACTGGCACGCGCTTTATGATGAAATGAAGCAAATGCGGGACGCTTGCGGTGATGCGCATGTAAAAGCCATCTTGGCAACGGGTGAGCTTGGCAGCTTGCGCAATGTGGCGCGTGCGTCACTTGTGTGCATGATGGCGGGGGCCGATTTCATCAAGACGTCCACGGGTAAGGAAAATGTCAATGCAACTTTGCCGGTCACGCTGGTGATGCTGCGTGCAATCCGCGACTACTTTGATCGCACAGGATACCGTGTGGGCTATAAACCCGCAGGTGGCATTTCAAAGGCCAAGGACGCGATCACGTATCTTGCCCTGATCAAGGAAGAACTTGGCGACCGCTGGCTTCAACCCGATCTGTTCCGGTTCGGTGCATCGTCTTTGTTGGGCGACATAGAACGGCAACTGGACCACCACCTGACTGGCGCCTATGCTGCCGGATACCGAAACCCCATGGGCTAGGCTGCGGAAAAATTGCATTTTTCCGGTTCGGTTTCTTTCAAAGAAACCGCCAGCCAACCACACGAAAGACCTAAGAAAATGAGCGTCAAAGAGATTTTTGAAACCATGGATTACGGCACTGCCCCTGAAAACGCTTCTGAAGCTTTGGCTTGGATCGTAGATCAGGGCGGACAATTCGGTCATTTCATTGATGGCGCGTTCACAGATCCCGGCGCAGGGTTCGACAGCAAAAACCCGGCCACGGACGACGTGCTTGCAACCCTGACCCAAGCAACCGACGCAGACGTCACACGCGCCGTGGCGGCGGCCCGAAAAGCCCAGCCCAAATGGGCCGCTTTGGGCGGCCATGGCCGCGCACGTGTCCTGTATGCCATCGCCCGCCTTTTGCAAAAACACAGCCGCTTGTTTGCTGTTCTTGAAACGCTGGACAATGGCAAGCCGATCCGCGAAAGCCGCGACATCGACGTGCCTTTGGCCCAGCGCCACTTCTATTACCACGCGGGCATGGCCCAATTGATGGATAGCGAATTGCCGGATCGCGCAGCTTTGGGCGTTTGCGGCCAGATTGTGCCTTGGAACTTTCCGCTTTTGATGCTGGCTTGGAAAATCGCCCCCGCTTTGGCAATGGGCAACACCGTGGTTTTGAAGCCTGCGGAATACACATCACTGACCGCGCTGTTGTTTGCCGATATTTGCATCCAAGCTGGTGTGCCTAAAGGTGTCGTAAACATCGTGACCGGCGACGGCGCCGTCGGCGAAATGATCGTCAACGCAGACGTCGACAAGATCGCATTCACAGGATCAACCGCCGTGGGCCGCCGCATCCGTCAGGCCACTGCAGGCACCGGAAAATCCCTGACATTGGAGTTGGGCGGCAAATCCCCTTACATCGTCTTTGATGACGCCGATCTTGATTCCGCCGTCGAAGGTCTGGTGGACGCGATTTGGTTCAATCAGGGCCAAGTGTGTTGCGCGGGGTCACGCCTTTTGGTGCAAGAGCCCGTGGCTGACGCCTTCTACACCAAACTGCGCACCCGCATGGACAAGCTGCGTATCGGCAACCCTTTGGACAAATCCATCGACGTTGGCGCCATTGTTGATCCGGTGCAGCTGGACGCCATAACCGCGATGGTCGACGCCAACTCTGCCGGTCACATGCATCAGGCCGCCGTTGATATGCCCACCGACGGGTGTTTCTTTCCGCCCACGTTGATCACGGGCCTACATCCCGCAGACACCCTCATGCAGGAGGAAATTTTTGGTCCGGTTCTGGTCGCCACAACCTTCCGCACCCCCGCCGAAGCTGTCGAGGTCGCCAATAACACACGTTACGGTCTTGCGGCCTCTGTTTGGTCGGAAAATATCAATCTGGCATTGGACGTGGCCCCGAAACTGGCCGCGGGCGTGGTGTGGGTGAATGGCACCAATATGTTTGACGCGGCCGCCGGGTTCGGCGGTGTGCGCGACAGCGGATTTGGCCGCGAAGGCGGTTGGGAGGGCTTGGGAGCCTACACAAAAGACGTGTCCCTCCAAAAACCGCTCAAGCCCGTATCCCCGAACACAGGCAAGGGCGGCCCCGAAGGTCTGGACCGCACGGCCAAGCTGTATATTGGCGGCAAACAAACGCGTCCCGACAGCGGATACTCTGCCCCCAGCTGCGCCAAGAATGGCACCCTGACCGGACATGTCCCGCAAGCCAACCGCAAGGACGTGCGCAATGCAGTCGAAGCGGCCATCGCGGCCAAGGGTTGGGCAAAAACCACGGGACATTTACGCGCCCAAATCCTGTATTATCTGGCCGAAAACCTATCTGCGCGGCGCGACGGTTTTGCCGACGCCTTAAATGCCGCACAAGGTGGCAAAGGCGGCACCAAGGAAGTCGATGCAGCGATTTCGTGCCTGTTCACCTATGCCGCTTGGGCAGATAAATTTGACGGGCAAGCGCATGGCGTCCCTATTCGGGGCGTCGCTTTGGCAATGAAAGAACCTGTAGGCATTATAGGAGCACTTTGCCCCGACGCGCCGCCCTTGTTGGGGCTGGTGTCGTGCATGGCGCCGGCGATTGCGATGGGCAACCGCGTGATCTTGGCAGCGTCAGAACCCTATCCCCTGACTGCGACAGACTTTTACCAATTGCTGGACACATCCGATGTGCCTGCGGGTGTCGTGAACATTCTGACAGGTCCACACGGCGATATGGCCGGGGCATTGGCCACCCATATGGGTGTTGATGCCGTGTGGTCATTTTCCGGTTCTGATCTGTCCACAGAAATAGAAACAGGTGCTGCAACCAACCTGAAACGGACGTGGGTCAATCACGGCATGGGTCGCGATTGGTTTGGCTCTGCCGGTGCCGGAAAAGCCTTTTTGGAGGCTGCAACAGAAGTCAAAAATATCTGGATACCCTACGGCGAATAAGCGCTACTTAGGCTCAGGACCCATTAAGATTTATGGGTCCTGAGCCTAGTCGTTTAGTTGAGGTCCACGATCGTGGTGGTTTTATTCCATCCGCCGGGTAAATCACGAGCCTGAATTTGCACCTGCTTTGCCCCTTCGGGAACAGCCACCCCCGACAATGATCTGGTGAAGGGTTGTTCATTGACGTGGGGGTGGCCCAAAACCCGCATACCCAGTTCTTTGCCGTTCATGTCCAGAACGCGCCACCCGTCCGCATAATGGTCCCATCCAGTGTCGGGATGCGCGACTGTCACGTCAAACCGCCACGTGCCGCCCAGTTCGATGGCTGTCACTTTGGTGATTTTTGGCGGCTCTGCTGCAGCGGCTGTGGTCAGGGCCAGAACGGCAAGGATGTATTTCATGGTATATTCCTAACAGAATTGAGTGCCCGACAAAGTCACGCTTGTGTGTTCAACAGAATTTTTCGAGAGGCCGATGCGAATTCACGGCGGTAGATGACCCCCAACGTGAATGTTGTGGCCACAATCAAAGTGATCGGGCCCGCCAGCCAAGCCACTGTCGCCATCCCAAAATAGACGGCGCGGAGGCCACGGTTGAACCCCCGTGCGGCTGTTATGCTGATCTCGGCGGCTTGCATCGCGCGTGGCATGGCCCGGGAATCTTCTGCATCATTGGGCACCGACGCCACCAAAACAGCCGTGTAGCCAAACAGCCGGTTCGACCAGACAAACTTTAGGAAGGCGTTGCTTAGAAAGAACACAATCACCAACAGTTTGATTTCCCAGACAAACGCAGGATCGGACACAAGGATCAATTCGCGTGCAAGCCCGCTGACGCGTTCCCCGTTGCCGATCAAAGCCAGGGTCCCGCCAATAGCAAGCATCGAGGTCGACGCGAAAAAGGCAGTGCCTTGGCGCAGACTGGCAAGGATCTGCGCGTCAAAGATGCGCGGATCGCGTGTCACCATCTGCCGCATCCATTCGCGTCTGTATCCGGCCATAAGTGTGCTAACGGACGGGGTGGCTTTGGTCGGATTGTCGATCCACACTCCGATAAAAAACCATGCGCTGAAAAGAAATCCGACAGCGATGACGTCCAATGTCGAGAAAAAGGCGATACGATCAATCCAGGTCATGGTTGCGGTGTACAGCGCCGTCTTAAAACTTGCCATCCCGCAAAATTGGTAATATTATTTTACCAACTGGAGGATTCCCACATGGAAATGCCAATTCCGTCCGCATCTGTATTGTCCCGCAAAGCCCGTGTGGTGGAGCGTTTGCAATCCGTGCTGCCCCAAGATGCGGTCATCCACGATCCTATGGAAACCCGCGCCTACGAATGTGACGCCCTGACGGCATATCGCTGCCCGCCTATGGCCGCTGTGTTGCCCACAACCACACAAGAGGTGTCCGATATATTGCGCATTTGTCATGAGGAAGGCGTCCCCGTGGTCCCCCGTGGATCAGGCACGTCTTTGGCTGGCGGTGCCCTGCCCACCGCAGACTGCGTTATTCTGGGGGTGGCACGTATGAACGATGTCCTGGAAACCAACTATGCGGACCGGTACGTGCGCGTGCAAACAGGCCGCACCAATTTGTCCGTGACCGGCGCTGTCGAAGAGGACGGGTTCTTTTACGCCCCTGATCCTTCCAGCCAATTGGCCTGCGCCATTGCAGGCAACATCGCGATGAATTCTGGCGGTGCACATTGCTTGAAATATGGCGTCACCACAAACAACCTGATGGGTGTCACCATGGTTTTGATGGATGGCACAGTGACGGAAATCGGAGGGGCGCATCTGGACGCCGCCGGTCTGGATTTGCTGGGCCTTGTCTGCGGTTCCGAAGGCCAGTTGGGCGTTGTGACCGAAGCCACCTTGCGCATCTTGCACAAGCCCGAAGGGGCGCGCCCTGTGTTGGTCGGGTTCAACGACAACGAAGTCGCAGGCGCATGTGTCTCGGACATCATCAAAGCCGGTGTCTTGCCCGTGGCCATCGAATTCATGGACCGCTTGTGCATCGAGACCACCGAAAACTTTGCCCAAGCCGGTTATCCTGATTGCAACGCTTTGCTGATTATCGAAGTCGAAGGGTCAGAACAAGAAATCGACCACCAGTTGGCCCTTATTGTCGATATTGCGAACCGTCATGATCCTGTGGAAGTGCGTGAAAGCAAATCCCCCGAAGAAAGCGCCAAAATCTGGCTTGGCCGCAAATCAGCCTTTGGCGCCATTGGACAAATCAGTGATTACATGTGTCTGGACGGCACAATCCCGGTGTCATCTTTGCCGATGGTTTTGCGTCGCATCGGCGAGTTGTCCGACGCATTCGGCTTGCAAGTCGGCAACGTCTTTCACGCCGGCGACGGCAATATGCATCCCCTGATATTGTTCGACGCCAACAAAGAAGGCGACCTTGAGCTGTGTGAACAGATGGGTGCTGAGATTTTGAAACTTTGCGTCGATGCAGGGGGATGCCTGACGGGTGAACACGGCGTCGGCATCGAAAAGCGCGACTTGATGGGCTATCAGTATGCCCCTGCCGATTTGGAAGCCCAAATGGCGATCAAAGACGTCTTTGACCCGCAGTGGTTGCTGAACGCCGCCAAGGTGTTTCCTTTGAATGTCACGGAAGACCGCAGAGCACTGCAGATTGCAGCCGAGTGACCTTTGATAGCGGCACTGAAGGGGGCGCTGCCCCCGCTGCTGTGCACCTCCTCCGGGATTTTTTGGGAAAAAGACAATGATGACACCAAAGACCGAAGATGAACTGGCCGCTTATGTGGCCTCTGCCGATGCCCCCATTTGGGTGCAAGGCGGTGGCACCCGCGGGCTTGAAGGGGAAGGTGTGGCATTAAGCACTGCCAGCATGAGTGGCATCGAGCTGTATGAACCCGGCGCGCTCACCATTGTTGTGAAGGCGGGAACACCCGTTACCGACGTCGAAACCGCATTGGCCGCTGAAAACCAGCGCCTGCCTTTTGAACCGATTGACTACCGCGGCCTGACCGGCGTCATGGGCACCCCCACGATTGGCGGCGTTATTGCCACCAACAATTCTGGCGCACGCCGTATCCAAGTGGGTGCTGCCCGCGATTTTGCCTTGGGTGTGCGTTATGTGGATGGCATGGGGCAAATCGTGAAGAACGGTGGACGGGTGATGAAAAACGTGACCGGTTATGATCTGGTCAAGTTGATGTCAGGCAGTTGGGGCACTTTGGGTGTTCTGACAGAAGTTGCCTTGAAGGTCCTGCCGGCCCCTGAAACCGAGGCCACCGTTATGATCCACGGCCTCAGCAATGCAATGGCCGTTGAAGCGATGGCATCGGCGTTGGGCTCTCCTTACGATGTGTCGGGTGCAGCCCATTCCGAAGACCCCGCAGCCCCGGTCACTTTGATCCGAGTAGAGGGGTTTGAAGCGTCCGTGACATACCGTGTCGCGCAATTGACAAAACAGCTGGCGCAGTTTGGGGCTGACATCACCTGCGCCACCACAGACAGTTCCGCAATCTGGCAAGACGTAAATGCCCAAGTCTGCTTTCATCAAAAAGACGGTGACATTTGGCGTGTTTCAGTCGCACCTTCTGATGGCGCACAAGTTATCGCCGCTGCGGGGGCAGAACAGGCGACTATGGATTGGGCTGGTGGCCTTGTTTGGTTGCGCATGGCGCCAGGCACAGACCTGCGGACCCGTCTGCGTGGCTTTAAGGGCCATGTGACCTTGGTGCGCGGGTCCGGATTTCCGCGTTTTCATCCCGAAGGGGCTGGCGTTGCGATGTTGACCAAAGGGTTGCGTCAACGCTTTGACCCCAAAGGCATCTTGAATCCGGGCTTGATGGCCGCGTGAACTCTCTTGTCGTCATATTTCTGATGGTTTTCGTCGCGGGCCCGTTGATTTTCTTTCGGTTGGTGCGCCCTGCACCGTCGTTGGCGCAATTTCGCCTGTTGGCGGGCATCTCGTTTAGCACCTTGCTGGTCAGCCTTGCTTTGCGCTTTGGCTTTTTGGGACGCTGGGGCAGCGATCCGTCTTTGACCTGGATCACCGTCGGTTTGATCTGGATTGCGTGGGTGGGAATTTTGGCGCTTGGCGTGCAGCGCCTGCGCATGGCGGATCCAAGTGTGCGAATGCGCAACTGGACCGCTGTTTTGGGCGCTTTTGGCACTGCTGTGCCGTGGTTTGGGCTGGCATCAGCCCATTTTATGACAGGCTAAGGACGCATATTCATGCAAACGATGTTTACACCAGAGCAGTTGAAAGACCCTGCGATTGAACATTCCAACAAGATTTTGCGCACCTGTGTGCATTGCGGATTTTGCACGGCAACCTGCCCCACATATCAGGTTTTGGGCGACGAGCTGGACAGCCCGCGCGGCCGCATCTACCTGATCAAAGACATGCTGGAAAACGAGCGTGTGCCGGATGAGAAAACCGTCAAACACATCGACCGTTGCCTCAGCTGTTTGGCCTGCATGTCCACCTGCCCCTCAGGCGTGCATTACATGCATCTGGTCGATCATGCGCGAGAGTACATTGAGGACAACTACAAACGCCCCTTAAGTGACCGCGTTTTGCGTTGGATACTGGCCCAAATCCTGCCCTATCCGATGCGCTTTCGCGTGGCATTGCTGGGGGCAAAGATCGGGCGCCCTTTTGCCCGGTTTATGCCCGACCCGCGTTTGAAAGCCATGCTGGAAATGGCCCCGAAACACATCCCGCCCGTGTCGCGCAACGACGATCCGCAGACCTTTGTGGCGCAGGCCCCACGTAAAAAGCGGGTCGCCCTGATGACGGGCTGTGCCCAAAAGGCGCTGAACACCGACATCAACGACGCCACCATCCGCTTGCTGACCCGCATGGGGTGCGAGGTTGTGGTGGCCGAGGGTGCAGGATGCTGTGGTGCGCTGACCCATCACATGGGCAAAGCCAGCCAAAGCCACGCGACAGCCGCCAAAAATATCAAGGCATGGGCGTCCGAGATGGACAACGGCGGCTTGGACGCCATCGTCATCAACACATCGGGCTGTGGTACGACGGTCAAGGACTACGGCCACATGTTCCGCAATGATCCTTTGGCCGCAGATGCCGCGCGGGTTGCGGGCATCGCCAAGGATGTGTCCGAGGTCTTGATGGATTTAGACATCGAGGCAGGCGCCGATAAGGACATGGTTGTGGCCTATCATTCGGCCTGTTCCTTGCAACACGGTCAACAGATCAAAACCCACCCGAAGACGCTGCTGAAAAAGGCAGGGTTCACCATCGTCGAACCCTCTGATCCGCATCTGTGTTGCGGGTCGGCTGGCACCTATAACCTGATGCAGCCCGAGATTTCCAAGCAGTTGAAAGAACGCAAAGTGCGCACGCTTGAAGCCAAGAACCCCGATGTGATCGCTGCCGGCAACATTGGTTGCATGATGCAGATCGGGTCGGCAGCGGGCGTGCCCGTGGTGCATACCGTTGAATTGCTGGATTGGGCGACAGGAGGGCCGCGTCCGGCAGGTCTGGACCGTGGCCCAAATGCAGCGCCAGAGATTCCGATGCTCAGATAGTGCCAAGCGTGGCCTGACGTGACCTCGCTTTTTACTTTATTCACGCCGTTCCCGACCACTTTGCCCTAATTTCGCCTTAAGTTGACGCTAGCCAGTGCCAGCACGAACAAAGGATAGCGGTTTTGCGGCGCTGGATGTCTCTTTCCATCATGGTTCTGGTGATCACCTCTGCGGCTTTCGCACAGGATGCACGGCTGCGCCGTCTCGATACATCCGATGCAGGCAAAACCTGGGAAGCTGTCGGGCGATTGGACATTGGTGGCACAGGGTTTTGCACTGGCGCATTGATTGCGCCGGACCTTGTTCTGACGGCAGGCCACTGCTTGTTTGACAAAGCGTCAGGGGCCCCTATCGATCCGCAAACCATCAAATTCCTAGCAGGATGGCGCAATGGTCGCGCGTCGGCGTACCGCGATGTGCGGCGGGCCGTTGTGCATCCCGAGTATGCGTTTGAAGGCGATGTATCATCCGAACGTGTGCGCAATGATCTGGCCCTTTTGCAATTGGCCCGCCCCATTCGAAATTCAAAGATTGTCCCGTTTGGCACCGCTGCGCGCCCCCGCAAGGGTGATAAGGTTGGCGTCGTCAGCTATGCTAAAGACCGTGCAGAAGTGCCGTCATTGCAAGAGGTCTGCACCGTTCTGGCCCGACAGGAAGGTGTTCTTGTGACGTCATGTTCTGTTGATTTCGGGTCTTCCGGAGCCCCAATTTTCACCTTTGAAAATGGTGCTGCGCATATCGTGTCCGTCGTTTCCGCCAAAGCAGAAGTCAAAGGTGACAAAGTGTCTTTGGGCACAGCTTTGGGTGCCCCATTGGCACGGTTACAAGCCGAAATGATCGCCACCGCGGACGCAGGGCGTGTACGTGTTGGCGGCGTGCGCCACGACACTGGCGCAAAGTTTATCAAACCATGATGCGCTTGACTGGATGGATCGCGGCCTTGGTCATCGCCGCAACGGGTGCCTGCGCACAAACCACGAAGTTGCGCAAACTGGACAGCGAACTGAACGCGCAAGCCTGGCAGGCTGTTGGGCGTTTGGACATTGCGGGTGGCGGGTTCTGTTCTGCCACTTTGATCGAAGATGATCTTGTCGTGACAGCCGCCCATTGCGTCTACAACATGGACACAGGACAGGCCCATGCACCCGAAAACATGACCTTCAGGGCCGGGTTGCGCGACGGAAAGGCTGCGGCCCATGTGCGCGTGGCCAAGGTTGCGGCCCACCCCAAATTCAATCCACGCGCGGCGTCCAGCTATGCCAATATATCGCACGACGCAGCTTTGTTGCGGCTGGAAAAACCTGTGCAAGTCTATCAATTGAACCCTTTTGCATTGCATCAAGATCGTGTGGTCCGTGGCCCTGTCAGCATTGTGTCTTACGGCCGCAACCGATCCGAAGCCCAATCGCGACAAAACGAATGCCAGATGAAAGAACGCCAAGGCGCGGTCTTGGTTTTTGATTGCGATGTCACCTATGGATCGTCAGGCGCACCTGTGTTCACGCAAATGAACGGACGCGCCAAGATTATGGCTGTGGTGTCAGCCATGTCCGTTTGGGATGGGCGTAAGGTGGCATTGGGTGTGGATGTTCAAGCCGTTGTGCCGGACCTAAAGCAGCAGTTGCGATCCGGACGGTTGGCCATCGCCCCTGCGCCGGCCGCCCGCATCAAGCGCTTGCGCGTCGGCTCAAGCGGCACGGCCCTGAACGGCAAATCGCGCAAAAGCATCGGCGCAAAATTCGTCAAACCGTAATTTCGCCGTTTGGGTCTTGAACCGTCAAAAATCATGCCCAAATTCTCAGTACTGGAATGCCTAATGTTGGGTTCCGGTACTAATCTGGGTTCGTCCGATGTCGGAGAACCTGACCAATAAATCGCTCTTGAACTGAGGATTATACCTATGCGAACACTTGATTTTGCACCGCTGCACCGTGCCACTGTCGGCTTTGATCAGATCGCCGATTTGATGGATCGCGTGATGAGCAGTGAGCCCACGCAAAACAGCTACCCCCCTTACAACATCGAAAAAACAGATGACGATGCATATCGCATTTCCATCGCAGTCGCCGGTTTTTCCGACGCTGAACTGAACGTCGAAGTCCGCGAAAATGCCCTGATCGTCACAGCCAAAAAGGTCGAAGACGAAGGCGTGCGCAAGTACCTGCATCGCGGCATCGCAACCCGCGCCTTTGAACGCCGGTTCCATTTGGCTGATCACGTGCGGGTGACAGGTGCAAGCCATGCAGACGGCATGCTGCATATCGATCTTGCACGCGAAGTGCCCGAGGCACTGAAACCGCGTCGCATCGAAATCTCATCGCAAAAAGCGGTGGAAACAGATGTCGTCGACGCGAAAGCCGTGAACTGAACACGCCAATCGCGCACAGCAAACAGGTGCAAGGCCCGGGGGACACCTTGGGCCTTTTTGCATGCGCCCCTTGTTTGCATCGCGTTTGCGGCGCCGCAGTTGGCGTCCACCTGCATTTGCAGTAGCGTTCTTCAAAAGGGGGTGTTTATCACATGACAACAGACCGCAGTGATACGGCAGCCTATGCAGCCGCAAACAAGCAAACATGGGACGCCTCTGCCCATTTGCACGGCACCGGTCCAGCATGGGAAACACTGCTGGCCCAAGCCGCCCAACCTGCGTTTTCAGTGTTTGACGATTGCATCACGCAGACCCTTGAACACTTGGACCTAAAGGGGAAGCGCGCCGTGCAAGTGGGGTGCAACAATGCCCGCGAATTGCTATCTTTGGCGTCCTTTGGTGCGGTGCCCGCCCTCGGCATAGATCAATCGGCCGCATTTCTGGCGCAAGGCACACAGCTGGCGCAGGCCGCAGGGCTAACGCCCCGATTGCTAGAGGCCAACATCTACGATCTGCCCGATGATCTCGGCCAGTTTGATTTGGTTCTGATCACCATCGGCGTGTTGAACTGGATGCCCGACCTGCCTGCGTTTTTCCTGGTTATTGCAGGGTTGATGGCACCCGGCGCAAAGCTGGTGATCTATGAAACACACCCCATGCTGGAGATGTTTGAACCGGGCGGTCCAACCCCGTTTGAACCTGTTCACAACTACTTTGAAACCGCGCCCGACATTCACGAAGGGGGCATCACCTATGATGGCAGTGACGGGGGCGACGCGCCTACAGGATACTGGTTTTCCCACACAATGGGCGCAATTCTGAACGGATGCATCGCGGCGGGGCTTTGCATCGAAAACCTTACAGAGCACCCCCATTCCAACCGCGAAGTGGATTTCGACATCTACGCAGACCGCGCCGCGCAGATGCCGATGAGCTTTACTCTGCTCGCTGCAAACTAGGGCCCTGACCCCAGGCCTATTCGCTGAGGCTTTGCGCCAAACGCATAAGTTGGATTGCCTCTGCGCGGTAACCGAAGGGATCATCACCCTTGGTCTGGGTTGCCAAAGCAATTGCGTCGGCATACCCCCAGTCCCCCAGATAATCCGACCCGCGCAACAGCTGTCCAAAGCCTGCGATGGCGCTGGCAAAACCTGCGTCGCTTAACGGGCCAAGGTCCGGCGTTATCGCCGTCTCAACAAGCTGGCTGTTTGCATCGCCCGGCGTCTTATAACGCAGTCGCAAAAAGCCAAGTTCATCACTGGTGCGTGGGGTTTCGGATGCGCCGTAGCGCAACGGGTCATTCAAGACCGCAGCAGATCCCGTTGGCGTGACCTCATACAAGGCCGTCACACTGTGCCCCGCCCCGATATCACCTGCATCTACCTTGTCGTTGTTGAAATCCTCACGCTTCAAAGCGCGGGTTTCGTATCCGATCAAGCGATATTCGGCAATTGTCGCGGGATTGAATTCAACCTGGATTTTTACGTCGTTGGCGATGGGGAACAGCGCCCCTGACAATTGATCAACCAGCACTTTTTGCGCCTCAGACAACGTGTCGATATAGGCAGCTGTTCCGTTGCCGTTTTGTGCCAAGGCCTGCATTGTCGCATCGTCCAGATTGCCACGTCCAAAGCCCAGAACGCTTAGGTAAGTCCCGCTGTCACGCTTGTCTGCAATAAAGGTTTTCAACTGCTCAGGATCGTTAAGGCCGACATTAAAATCACCATCCGTGGCCAGAATAACGCGGCTGACGTCGCCGTCCTGTGTCATTTGCTCCGCGACCGAATAGGCTTGTTGCAAACCCGCTTGTCCTGCCGTGCCCCCCCCCGATTGCAACGCATTCAGCGCATTCAGAATCGTCGTGCGATCAGCCGCTTTGGTCGGTGCCAGCACTTGCCCCGCGCTGCCCGCATACGCCACAATCGCCACTTCGTCATCGGGACGCAATTGGCTAAGCATCAACCGGAAGGATTGCTTGAGAAGGGGCAGTTTGTTGGCTTGGTTCATCGATCCTGACGTGTCGATCAGGAACACCAAATTCAGCGGAGGGCGGTCTTCCAGCGCAGGCAACATGCCTTGGATGCCGATATGCACAAGCTGGGTGTCCGGGTTCCAAGGGGTTTGGCCAACCGATACCGTTGGCTGAAATGGCTGACCTTCCGGCGTCGGGTACGCATAGGGAAAATAGTTCACCATTTCTTCGATCCGCACAGCGTCTTTGGGCGGCATTTGCCCATGGGTCAGGCTGTTGCGGACTACGGCATAGCTTGCGGTATCGACGTCGATGGAAAATGTCGAAACCGGGGTTTCAGACGTCACTTGAACCGGATTTGTCGGGGCGTTGGCGAAGTCTTCGATGTTGCCCCGATCCTGTAGCACAGGTTCGCGTTGGCGTATGATCTGTGCAGGGGCGGATTCTGCGATAGCACCTGTCACCTGCATGTCGGCAGCCCCGTTTGCTGCCCCGTTCGCAAGGCTGTCATCGGCCGCCATCAAACGCTCGGGTGCTGCGGTGTCGCGCTTGGCTGCGGTACGCGGCGCGGGAGCGGGTTCGGGGACATCTTTGGATACCGGTGCCACAGCAGGCTCAGGTGCCAACTGCGCTTCGTTTTGGGAAACCCCTGTCGGGCGTGTGCTGCTAAAATCCATCGGCAAAGCGGCAATCATTGCAACCGCAATCAAAGCGGTCGAGGCCGTCAACCCGGCGGGTGTGGTAAGTTTGGCAATCATATTTTTCGCTCCTGTCCAAAGGCCCGTTGTGGGCCGATCAACAGTAAGACGCGTGCCGTCAGCCGATCCTTGGAGGGCTGCAAAGTTTTTTTGTGCCAAAGCCAGATCAGCCGCTTTTTTATCCGCGTCGGGGTCAGGCGTTGCGGCTTGCATCATGGCTTTGATGTCGTTCAGATCGTCGCTCATGTCTGATCCTCGATGTCGCGCAATGCGCTTAGTTGTTTCTTGGCTTGCGATATCCGCCAGCTGATTGTGCCCTCGGACACCCCTAGAACATCGGCGGCGGCGGCATGCGTCAGGTCGTCCAACACAAGCGCAAGCGTATCCCGCAAATCTTGCGATAATTGGCACATCGCCACAGCCAACCAATCGGCCTGCTGCTGACCTTCAGCGAGTTCAGCCTGCCGGTTCATTTCCCAACCACCCCACCCCACGGCTGCGCGGGTGTGTGTCGCCTGTTTGCGCCTGTGATCGTGGCTGGCATTCACTGCAATGCGGTAAAGCCATGTCGTAAAGGCTGCGTTGCCTTTGTAACTGCGCAGCTTGGACGGCAGCATCGCACAAATGTCTTGGGTCAGGTCTTCGGCGTCGGCTTTCGATCCGGTCAGGCGAAAACACAGGGCAAACAGCCCGTCGTACCGCCGTGTCAGCAAAACTGAAAAAGCATCTGCATCCCCGCCCGCAGCAGCCAAAGCAAGGCCAATATCATCGGTTTTTTTACGCATCTCAGGGGTTGGACGTGTCCCCTCCCCCGATCCTTGGCGCAACGGAATTTTTTTCCAAAAAAAATTCACCGCCCCACGCCATTCTGCGTTCTGGCAAACAGCAAAGGCACCGCCACTGAAAGGACCAGAAGACGTGCCAAATGGCAGGCGGCGACAAAGCCCGGCGCGATGCCTAACGCGATGCTCATAGCGACCATGGTTTCAAGCCCACCCGGCGCGAAGGCAATCAGCAGTGCCTCGATGTCCATGCCCATAAGCGCGGCTGTCAGAACCGCGAATCCAGCCGCCGTTGCCGTCGTGATCAGCGTCGCCATCAACCCAGCAATGGCGGCCGCCCTGAGCGCATTAACACTCACGCCCCCAAACCGCGTCCCGATAAGCGTTCCCAGCACCACAAAGGCCGGCACCGCAAGCCACAAGGGCATTTGGCCCGGTGTCACCCCGCTGCCATGGCCCAACATCGACACCAGCATCGCCCCAATCAACAAAGGGGCTGGCGTGTTGATCCGCGACAAAACCAGGCTGGCGGCATATCCCAATACAGCCAAGATCAAGATCGTCCACACCGTCATGGACGCCCCTGCCCCGACCATGGCCGCGGGCGAAGGCACCCCAAGAACAAGAGCAGCCACAGGGGTGATCAACGTTAGGGCAAGCAATCGAATGGATTGCACAATTGTGATCCGTGCCAGATCAAGATCGTATTGTGCGCCAATGCTCAGAACAAAGCTCAGATGCCCGGGCGACGCCGCAAGCAGGCCGCTTTGCACGTCGAACTTGAAAAAACGCACCAAGGCCCACCAACAAGCACCAAGTCCGAAGATCGTCGACAGCATCAATGCCACAAACGCCAAAGGCAGCTGCACCAGCATTTGCGTGGCCTGCGCCGTCATTCCCGCACCAACGGACATACCAAGAATGACAAATGCGATGTTGCGGACCTTATCGTCCAGTCCCAATTGCAGCCCTGCAAGGCCTGCCGCGCTGACGCAAAGGGCGGGCCCTGTAAGATCCGGCAATGGCATGTGCAAAAGACGGGCAAGACAGGCCCCGCCCACACCGACACCCAAGGTTTTGAGCGTCGGTATGGCAGAGCTTAGAGACATCTCAGACGGACATGCAGACGTATTTCATTTCCAAAAATTCCTCGATTCCGTGATGGCTGCCTTCGCGGCCCAAACCGGATTGTTTGATGCCGCCAAAGGGTGCGACTTCGGTCGAGATAATTCCAGTGTTCACGCCGACAATGCCGTATTCGAGTTCTTCCGACACCTTGTAAACGCGGCTGAGGTCCTTGGCGTAGAAATAGGCCGCGAGCCCAAAGATCGTGTCATTGGCCATGGCGATCACATCGTCCACATCGTCGAACTTGAACAATGGCGCTAGGGGGCCAAAGGTTTCTTCATGGGCGACTTTCATGTCCTGCGTCACGCCTGTCACGATTGTTGGCTGCATGAAAAATCCACCCAGATCGGATGGTGCGCCCCCGGTCAGAACCGCGCCGCCGTTGGCGGTGATGTCTTCCAGATGGTTTTGCACTTTTACCACAGCCGCATCAGAGATCAGCGGCCCTGTGGTGACGCCGTCTTCAAATCCGTCGCCGACTTTCAAGGCCTCGACGGCGGCTTTCAGCTTTTCCGCGAATGCGTCGTAAACGCCCGACTGCACGTAAATACGGTTCGCACAAACGCAGGTTTGCCCGGCGTTGCGGAATTTGCTCATCATCGCACCTTCCACGGCAGCATCCAGATCCGCATCGTCAAACACGATGAAAGGCGCGTTGCCGCCCAGTTCCATCGAACATTTCATCACCTGATCCGCCGCTTGGCGCAGCAAAATGCGCCCTACCTGCGTTGATCCTGTGAACGTCAACTTCCGTACCGCGTGGTTTTCGCAGAACTCTTTGCCGGTCTCAGATGCGTCGGACGTCGTAACGACCTGAAACACACCCGCCGGAATACCAGCGCGCTCTGCCAACACGCCCATGGCGATGGCAGACAGTGGCGTCAATTCTGCGGGACGCGCAACAAAGGCACAGCCCGCCGCCAAAGCAGGGGCTGCCTTGCGCGTGATCATCGCGTTGGGGAAGTTCCATGGCGTGATCGACGCTGCAACGCCAATAGGCTGCTTCACAACCGTGATGCGTTTGTCCCGTTGGTGACCGGGGATGGTTTCCCCATAGATCCGCTTGGCTTCTTCGGCGAAGAATTCCACAAAAGACGCACCATAGACGATTTCACCTTTGGCCTCTGCCAGCGGCTTGCCTTGTTCGGCCGTTAGGATCGCACCAAGATCGTCTTGGTTTGCTATCATAAGGTCAAACCATTTGCGCAAAACAGCACCGCGTTCTTTGCCCGTCCACTTGGCCCAGTCTTTTTGGGCCACCTCAGCCTGAGCGATCGCACCCGCCACCTGTGCGCGGCTTAGATCCGCCACTTCGGCCACAACGTCGCCACGGGCAGGATTGCTGACTTCAAACGTGCCTTTATCACCGTCAAGCCAACTGCCTCCCACATAGGCGCGGGTTTCCAAAAGGCTTGGATCGTTAAGCATGGATGAAAGGGTTGTGGCTGTATCTAGCATAATGCGTCCTCTGGCGATTGCGCATGCAGCCAAACCAAGTAATGTGCCTGTTGTCTAGTTCAAAGAGGGTAATGTGATGTCGGGTATGGACGATGCTTATGCGAATGCAGCCTATATCGAAGGCGCATCAGACTACCCCGCGCGGTGGGATGAAGCCGCACAAAGCTTTCGCACTTCGCTTGGCGCACGTGCCGAAATTGGGGTGCCTTATGGCCCGTCCAAGCGTCAGGTCTTTGACCTGTTTCACCCCGAAGGCGAACCCAATGGCTTGCTGATCTTTGTGCACGGTGGCTACTGGCTGCGGTTTGACCGGTCCACTTGGTCGTATTTTGCAAAGGGCGCTTTGGCGCAGGGTTGGGCCGTGGCCATGCCATCCTATGATCTATGCCCTGATGTTCGCATCGCAGGCATCACGCAGCAGATTGCCCAAGCCGTACAGGTCATCGCCCACCGCGTCCCGGGGCCCATCAGCCTGGCTGGACACTCGGCGGGGGGGCATCTTGTGGCGCGTATGTGCGCGCCCGGGATGCTGCCATCGGATGTCATGTCGCGGATTTACCACGTCATGCCAATTTCACCACTAAGCGATCTGGAGCCCCTGCTGCAGACGTCGATGAACAAAGACTTCCAAATGGACGCAGGCATGGCGCAAGCCGAAAGCCCGATGGCACAACCCAAACCAAACACGCCTGTCACAGTCTGGGTCGGCGGGTCCGAGCGCCCCGCCTTTCTGGATCAATCCATGTGGCTGGCGGACGCTTGGGGCTGCGATGAAGTCGTTGCAGAGGGCATGCACCACTTCAACGTGATCGACGCGCTGGCAGACCCGCACAGCGACATGATCAAACGCTTGACCGGAAACACCTAATCGTCTTAAAGAAAACCTGCCCGACGATGGCGTCGCGGGTGGCTTTTTATACAATTTGTCCTGAACGCCGGGACCTTTCTGCAAAGGAGGGTCTGACATGACCACACGTCCTGATTTTCACCGTTTCCACAATGGCACAAAAGCGCCATTGCAATTCGCCGTTGCCGAATACGAGGCACGGCTCGCAAACCTACGCAAGCATATGGTTGCGTTAGGCGTCGATGCAGCTGTGCTGACATCTATGCACAATGTGTCTTACTATTCCGGCTTCACGTACTGCGCCTTTGGCCGCCCTTATGCTGTTGTTGTAACGCCCAACGAATGCGTCACCCTCAGCGCGGGCATTGACGCGGGCCAGCCCTGGCGCCGGTCCTGGTGCGACAACATCACCTACACCGACTGGCAACGCGACAACTTTTGGCGGGCCGCCTTGTCTGTGGCGGGATCAGGCAAAGTCGTTGGGTACGAATCCGATCACCTGAGCCTGTTGCAAATGGAAAAACTACGCGGGTTCTTGTCCCCTTCCAAAACCGTGGACCTCTACGAGACCACAATGGTGCAACGGATGCACAAATCTGCCGCTGAAATCGAATTGATCCGCGCAGGCGCAGCCGTTGCAGACGTAGGCGGATACGCCGTGCGCGATGCCGTCAAAGCAGGCGTGCGCGAAATTGACGTGGCCATGGCAGGCCGCGACGCGATGGAGCTGGAAATTGCCCGCAGATTTCCCGACGCCGAATACCGCGACACATGGATCTGGTTCCAGTCGGGCCTGAACACGGACGGCGCCCACAACCCCGTCACCGCCCGCATATTAGAACGCGGTGACATCCTATCGCTGAACACCTTCCCGATGATCTCGGGCTACTACACCGCGTTGGAGCGGACCATGTTTGTGGAAACCGTGGACGATGCGAGCCTCGGGTATTGGAAAGCCAACATCGGTGCGCATGAACTGGGCATGTCCTTGCTGAAACCCGGCGCGTCCTGTGCCGAAGTCACCGCTGGCGTGAACACATTTTTTGCAGAACGCGACCTTCTACAGCACCGCACATTTGGGTACGGCCATTCCTTTGGTGTGCTGTCCCACTACTACGGACGCGAAGCGGGGTTAGAGTTGCGCGAAGACATCGACACAGTGCTGGAACCGGGTATGGTAATTTCAATGGAGCCGATGCTGACGATCCCGGATGGCACACCGGGCGCAGGCGGCTACCGCGAACATGACATTCTGATCATCACCGAAGACGGGGCCGAAAACATCACAGGCTATCCCTATGGGCCAGACTTTAACGTGGCGGCCTAAAACATCGGAGGGTCGGGTTTTCCTGACCCTTCATTTCCCGCTATCTGCCTTTCCTTTGCCGCTTTCATTTGCAACACTTTGTCTAAATCACTGAGTGGGCTGATGTAAATCATGTTTACATTGACTATATAGGCCCTAAGCAATTGAACACGGGAGTTATTTATGGCTGATTTTGACGCGCAGGTTCGGGAATCCCAATCGCAGGTAGCCGAGGCACAATCCAAGATCGCAGAGCTATCGAGCCGCATTGAAGCCGCGCGCACCAAGATGAAGTCGGGCGACGAGGCGATGATGGATATCGAAAACGCGTCACTCGAAGATGTGCATGCCCACACGGACGTGATGAACGCCAACATCGCGGAACTGATCATGGGGCTGGACGATGTGACATCCGCCTTTTCGCAAGACTTTGACGAGATGCGCAACAAAACGGGTTGGGAAAGCTTTGTGGGCATCTTTGCCAAAGCCAAATCCGACAGCATGCGCCAAGAACGTGTGCGCACGGCCTCAATTGACGACAAGTTGCAGGATTTGATCGGCAAATCCGATGTCATTGTGAAGCTGCTGGAAGGCCAGTTGTCGATGCTGGAAGAGCAAAAGGTGAAGGTTGAGGCCAACCTGAGCGAGACGTTGGACGAACGCGAAATGACAGTGGGCGAATTGTCGACTTTGCAAGCCGACATTCAGGCAATGGACCCCAAAATCATCACTGTTGAAAACGCCATTGCATCGGAACAAGACGCCGCCAAACGCACCGCCCTTGAGACCGAACTGGCCGAGTTGAACAGCGCCTACAACGAAATGGTGCAGGAAGAACAAGTGAAGCTGGCAAAGTCTCAGACACTTGAGCGTTATATCGAGAAAGGCAAAACTTGGGTCGATTCCTTGCAGAACCAAGCGGCCACACAGATGGTTCTGATCAACAAGCTGCAAACAGACACCAAGCAACGTGTTGTTCTCTATGACGCTTTGACCAAATCCTTGAAGACCGCGCAACAACAGGACGTGGCGCACCGCATCAACGAGATTGGCGTGCAGACCGACCAAGAAGCACAATCCGCGATGGCAGGCATTGGGGCCGCGACCAACAAGCGGATGGCCGAAATGATGGAAGCGCACGAAGATCACATGGTCTTTGCGCGGGATGTTCTGGAGCAAAAGGCGAAAGCGGATGAACGCTTTGCGCGGCGGTTCCAGCAGATTGTCGAAAAGCATGACAGCAATCAGTACGGGTGATCCTTTGACCAAGGATTTTTCCATATGATGCGGATTTTCATTGCTGCTGGCGCGATCTTGGGTGGTGTTGCGGCCTTCCAGTTCAGTGAAGTGATTGGGATGGCGTTTGCGATTCCTTTGATCAAGGGCATCGTGATCGGCGCACTCGTGGGTTTTGCGGTCTGGCTTGTTCTACGTGTATTTCTGGAGACACAGTTGTGGTGATGGAAGGCCAAAACACTGAGACAAAAGGTCTGACCGACCTGTTCGCATCGCGCCGTTATTTCCGAAAATTTGCAGGCATCCTGCAACACATGACCCGTGTGGCGGGGGTGATGGAAGCCGAAGGGCGGTTGAACCGAGCAGAGGTGAATATCCTCACGCGGTATGCCAGTGCGTTGCATTTCACGTTTCAGGCCCTCAGCTACAAATATCTACTGGTCGGGCGTGATACGGGGCGGTTCTTTGGATCGCTTGAAATTGACACCAAAGAAAGCGGTTTTCCGGCCTCGGAGGAGATCCTGACAATGGCCAATGACGCGCAGCAGGCCGAACGCCACTTGCGTGAAATGCCATCCGAGGACGAATTAAAGTCGCAGATGGTTGGCGTGATTTTGGGCGAACGTGAAATTCCCACAAAGTTGCAATTCGCTTTGTCACAACGCCTTTATTATCAGGAGCTGTCGCGCGGCGACTTATTCTGGGCCCGTAATGATCCTGAGGTGCAATGGTTGGGGGATGCTGGCCCCGGTCGGCGGCGGTTTATGCTGCATTGGGCGGTCTATGACAGTCAGGTCAACCTGCCTGTGATCTATATGATGGAGCTTGAAGACAGCGGCAAAGTGGCCCTACCCAAAGACCAGCGTCGTTGGCCCGAGGTGCAAGCGCATCTGATGGCGCAAGCCATGGCGGGGCTGAAGCTGATGACCATCGCCAAAGGCTTTGACGAAGATTTTGACGATCTGCACCCCAAACGCATGCGCCGCTTTCATGTGGGGCCGATGTATTCGGATGCGTTTACGCGCCAGTCGGGTCCGATGGCGCAGGTTCTGGCGCAAGCCAAAGCCCCTGCCGGGCAGGATTGGGCGCTTGTGTGGACCGAAGAAGAATTGGAAAGCGAACGCGTTGTGGAAGAACGTCAAGGCTGGTTTTCAACGGTAGAGCGTGAGGTGTTTGCGCTTGATCCCTTTGCCGGACGCGGTGCCGATACGGGGGCCACACGCATGGAGCGGTCGATTGTTGTGCCGCAGCGCCCTTATCAGGTGTTGGAAGAGTTGAACCCACCGGGGTTTGGGTCTGTTCGTAAGTTTGTCGTGAGCCCACAGGGGCGTGTTCTGCGGTACTGACGGGACCCTCCGGGGGAGGTTTATTTGGCGAGATGAAGCGGAGGGATCTGTTTTCATTTCAGGCCAGTGTGATTTGAAGAGGGATTTGAAATGAGCCAAACATCTGACCAGATGGAACTGCGCGAGAGCGATATTGTGAAGCATTATGATATGGCCCTGGCCATGTTGCAGGGCTTTGATCACGCGCCGCGCATTGGCAAAGCTGTGGTTGATGACGCGCCTGAGCGGTCTTCGGGCATTGGGACACGCCGTCGTTTTCGGTCGACCACCCCGGGGTTGATGACGCGCCGCACGGCGGTGTCTGGTGCTGTTCAGGTGATGACGCGGATTGAGGATGATGACTTGGTCACGCCGTTGCAGGCGACGGTGATGAATGCGTTGCGACGGTCTGTGTCGATCGCCTTGGCAGTGGGAGAGGAATACGCGGAAAGTTCGGGACTTGGTGATCTGAAACGGGCGAATTTGGAAGGCTCTTTGCCTACGACGCGGAAATCTGAGTTTTCGGAGTTACTGGCGGCAGAGGCGTTGATCACGCTTTATGTCTTTGGCAATGCCACCGCCTATCTCCTGTCGGCCCATGGGTCTGAGGTGACCGTGGAACTGGGTGACGTTGAGGAGGTTTTGACCGACAATGGCCAGACCGCTTTGCATGGCGCGCTTTGGGAATTGGATCAGGACATTGCCGCGCTTGGCACGGATGATGCGCGGATGGTTGCGACGGTGACGGGGTTTGCCGAGGCGTTGATGGAAAAGGTCGCGTTGCGTGCCGGATCGGCACCGCGGCTAGAGGCGTTTTCGGGGGCAACGTGGCGTGTGGAGGCCGATGATTTCACGGTTTCGGGGTTCTCGCCTGCCTCCAAAGCAAAGTCCACAACCCTGACCATGTCCTTCAAAAAGCCAAACGAGGTCGTGGGCAACCACATCGCCAAATATCAGGCGATGAAGCTGTCCAAGATGCTGATGGCCTATGATTTTGACCGCCGCTTGAACCCGTTCGCGGAGCTTGGCGGTTTCATCTTTACCTTCATGGGTGACGGCAAGCCGGGGACGGGCAAGACGACGCTGATTCAGATGATGGCGGGGATGGTGAATGATTATTGCGGGATCGCGGGCTATCCGTTTCGCTACCAAAACCTATCCACAGACAACATCGACAGCTATCAGGGCAAGTCGGGCCAGAATGCAAAAGCGTTTATCAACAATGTGTTGGACCCTTCTGTGATTGGCTTTGGCACGATTGATGACATTGACCAGCTGGCGGGAAAACGTGGCGACAGGCAGTCGTCAGCGGGGCAGTTAGAGATCACCGCCGTGCTGATGGAAAGCTTTGCGGGCGCCAATACGGTGGTGCGCGGGAATTGCACGTTTGGGATGTTTTCGAACTATCCTGAGAATGTGGACGATGCGTTGCGTCAACGGGCCGGGGCGCGGTTTCTGGTCGATGGGCCGCAAACGCGCGAGGACTACATCGACATTTTGTATCTGTTGATGGGCAAGAACCACGACATTCCGACGGGGGCCCATGAGGTATTTAGCGCGCAGGAAATCAAATCGGCTGTGGCCGCATCGTTTGAAAGCCACGCCCGTCCGCATGAGGAAGGGTTGGTCAAAGTGTTTGACCGCGTGGCCGAAGAAATCGGCGGTTTTGACACGATTGCAAAGCTTGGGACGTATTTGAAGGGTATCCAAGAGGCCGACCCGCGTTTCACAGGCCGCGCGATCAAGAATATCACGGATGCTGTGAAAGTGCGGGCGATGGACTTTGAATTGCCCGATGAATGGATGGAGGAACCGGACCTGTTTCTGTTCAAGGATTACGACACAAAGAAGGGGATGATTTCAGAGCTGCGCCAACCGATTACGGTGGAGATGGTGGTGCAAGAGATCAACCGGTACGCGGATTCCGAGTTCCGCTATGCTGATAAGTCGGATGAGGTGGCGATTGAGGGGATGGTGCGGGATATGGGGCGTCAGGTTGAGGCGAAGAAGCGGTTTTTGGGAGGGGAAGGGTGAGTTGTGTCTCCTTCCTCGCAATTTCGGCCGTCGTACTTTTAGTTGAGTATTCAGTGTTCTTCTTTGTTGGAAAATTCGTTGGTCAATTCTTGATCCCATTCGGTGTTATCAAGACTGTCGCTGCTCTTGCAGTTTCCTATGGTGTTTGCATGGCATCACTTTCTCTGGTCATTCCATTTGTTATGTTGCAAAGCGGACCAAAATCAAAACACTTCTGTACAGAATGGACGGATACCACTGTCACAACTTTAATAATGCTTGGGTCCGTATTTTATCTGATCGTTGTAACATATTCTATCTGGCGTAAGGTAACTTTAATATGAAACGCCTCATCCAACGCGGCCTCATGTTTGGCACCCTCTTCCACACTCCTGACCACGCCTCATCCGGAGCCACCCCATGATCCTCCTTATCGCTATCACCGTACTGGCCGTCATCCTCGGTCTCGTCTTGCCTTTGCGCTGGGGCGTTTTTGGCTTTCTTGGCGGGGCGGTTTTGCTGTTTGTGGCTCAAGCTGGCATCAACACTGCCATGGGCTTCGAGGGCGTCCCGATTTCGGAAAGCTTACTTCTCTTCAACGATTCTTACCTCGCCTATGTCGGCTTCAACCTGCAAATCACCTACCGCGCCTTTGCAGTGCCACTGCTTGCACTTTCGGTTCCATTGATCTTTCGTATGGCAAGGGCAACCCCATGAAACGCCTCATCCAACGCGGCCTTATGTTCGGCAACCTCTTCCATGTCTCCTCGCCCGCATTGGTCGAGCGCTACAACCGTGCGCTGAAACACCTCACGGGCAAGACCACAGAACTCACCGATTTCCACATCGACATTTCCGGCTATGCACCAGAGGTCGGGGCCGAACTGAACGACGATCTCTACCTTAACCACGCAGGCGTGAACCGGCAGTTCATTTTGCTGAGCACCGAACAAAAACGCTGCCCTCTGTTGAACGCGAAATTCTCGACCAGCTACACGATCTTGCGCGAATTCTTCGACACGAACGAAGCGCAACTATTCGCCCTAACGGCCCGCGACGCGGTTGCGGGGGAGCTGGTCAACAGCGTCTATGACATCTCGGACCCGCAGCGCCTGTTCGACATCAGGTCGGTGCAAATAGAGGCGGACACGACCAAAGGCACGGTGCAATCGGCCAACACGCTGGCGACGAAAGTGGACCGTTTCCTGCAAGAGGACGACGCGTGGTTTGATGATGTGTTGATCGCAGAGATGATCACACTGGCGGGGGAAACGGGTGACGTGCGGCGCAATCCTGTGCGGTTGAACCATATGGAGTTCGCGCAGGAGAATTTTTGGACGGCGCATTTTGGCGGGCTTTACATCTTCCAAGGGACCGCGCGGCAGGCGGCGATCACCTCTGCGCCAAAGGGGCCATTGGGCGACTTGCCCGTGACGCGCACCTACGGCATCGACGAACGCAACCGCATTGCGCAGTTCCTTGACGACTGCAATCTGGTCGAACCCATCGTGAAGGCGCGCGGCGTCGATGCGGCCGCCATCTTGCGGCAAAAGATGGATTTCATCCTGATTGATGCGGTGGCGGGCACAGGCGTGGACCTTTCAAACACAACCCGCCGCGATATGCGCCGCCTTGCGCGTGAACATTCAAACCTTGTGCCAGAGGCGTACAAAGCCATCGGGCAGTTGGTGAATTGGGCGGAACACGGCGGGTCGTGGCCCAAGATTGACAGCGAACACCCCGCATATTTTTATACCCTCCGCGCCGCAGATACGGCAGACAAAGACCTTGTGAACATGCTGCTCGCTGAACTGTGCCCGCAAGACATTCGCCAGCTCTTTATTTGCCATAAAGAGCTGTTTTATGCGACCTATGCAGGGTGGTCCGACAGCAAGAAAGACTATGTTGCGGACTATCTGGAGCGCGAGTACCAAGTGGATAAAGCGGGGGCGCGGGCGGCCTTGTTTGGGCATGAGGCGGCGATGGACGCCACCCCCGGCCCCTGGGATCGCAACGATATGATTGATCGCGTGGGCCCTTGGGGCGCGGTGAGGAGGCGTTAAGATGTTTGCATTGGCACGGTTGTTGTTCATGGGGTTCATTGTTCTAACAGTGGTTTACGTGAGCCTGTCGTTTTATTCACGCGCGGTGCGGCGCGGAAAGCTGAAGGCTGAATGGTACGATGGCCCCCAAACCACGGACATCGACAGCTATGTGGATCAGGGGCTTGCCGACTATGATGGGTCATTGCGGCGCAAACTGATCTTGGGGGTGTATATTGTGCCGTTCACCCTTATGTGTGTCATCATCTATCTGACCAATTTCGCCTGACCGGAGGGGTTTTTCGTGACCTATATCAAGTGGTTCTTCATCATCAGCTTCTGGGTCTTCGTGGCTGCGTTCTTTCACTATACGCTGCCGCAAAAAGACATCGTGCGGATCACCGACACCTACGAAAAACGGGTGGATTTTGGGGAAAACTCGATCTTTTGGGCCAGCGCAGACACGGGCACAGATGGCACCGCGGTGAACCGCGATGTGTTCTTTATCCAGACGCGGCTTGCGGGCAGCGATGGCGTCATGGTCTACCGCAACGAAGACACCGGCTGGGGTTGGCCGCCCTACCTGAAATTCGACACGTCAAACCTTCAGGCAGAGGCTGCCGATGCCAAATCAACAGCGGCAGATCCGCAATACGCGATCATCCGGCACTACGGCTGGCGCAATGAATTTATGTCGATTTTCCCCAATGCACTGGACGTGAAAATCGTCGACGGACCAAATGCGTCCAAAGGCATCCCATGGATCAATATCATCGTGCTGACACTGTTTGCGATGGTCACCTATTTCATATGGGTGCGTTGGCGCCGCTTCCGCATCGCGCGAATTGATCCGACGCTTGAGGAGATTCAAGACAATTGGGACGCAGCCGGAGACGCCGTTGATGAAAAGCGCGGGCGTATTCGCCGCTGGCTGGGGACTTGGAAGGCCAAGTAAAAGACCGATCCGCCCTTCATCTCGCCTGATAAACCTTGGGGGGCGCCGAAAGGCGTGGGGGCAAAGCCCCCTAGATGATTTCATCCTCATCAAACATCGGATCGTCTTGCAAATGCAGGCTGTGACCCTCAACGGTGCTTTCAGCCCACTTCATTGAAGCAACACGGGCCAGATGAAACACCGCATCCCCTTCGTTCACGACAGGCAAAACGGCGCGGCCGACGATGATGCCGTCAAACGGGGCGATGATATCCTTTTCCTGCTCCCCAAACGGATCAGATACAGACCCCATAACGTCGCCTTCATGGACCAGATCACCATCTGACTTGAACGTGCGCAACAGGCCGCCCATCGGGGCGCGCAACCATTTGGATGACGGGCAAAACTGTGGCTTCGCCTTCGGGCGCGACACACCTTTGGATCCGATCATCCCCATGTGATGCAAGACCCGCATGATGCCCGCGACACCTGCGCGTACGGAAAATTCATCAAACCGCAAACCTTCACCCGCCTCGTAAAGCATCACTTTTTTACCCAAGCGATGGGCTGTTTCACGCAACGATCCTTCACGTAAATTGCTTTCCATGATAACAGGTGCGCAAAAAGTGTCCGCAAGGGTACGGGCATCTTCGTCATCCGGAGACACCCGAATTTGCGGATAGTTGGTGCGATGAATTGCTGCGGAATGCAGGTCAATTCCCAGGTCGGACCGTTCAACGATTTCACGCACAAACAGGTCGGCAAGGCGGGATGCCAAAGACCCTGTTTCACTGCCTGGAAAAGACCGGTTCAAATCGCGGCGGTCCGGCAAATAGCGGGACCGGTTGATAAACCCGAACGCGTTGACGATGGGCACAACGATCAACGTACCCTTCAACGACTTCAGGTTCGGCGTCTTTAGCAATCGACGCACAATTTCTATGCCGATCACCTCATCGCCATGAATCCCCGCGCTAATAAAGACGACAGGACCGTTCAGGCGGCCATGCAACACATGCGCTGACATGGTGACGGGTGTGTGATCCGACAAGTAACTGACGGGCAAGTTCACTGTCCGGCGCGTGCCTGAAGCAACTGTTTCAGAGCCAATCTGAAACCCTTCGCGTTTGGGCATTGTTATCCTTTGCCTTTGGTCTTGGTGGCACCCGGTTTGGCGTGTTTTTCCATGTATTCGATGATCTTTCCTGCAATGTCGAGGCCCGTTGCCTTCTCGACGCCCTCAAGGCCCGGGGACGAATTCACTTCCATGACGACGGGGCCATGATTGGCGCGTAGCATATCAACCCCGCATACATTCAACCCCATGGACTTGGCAGCGCGCACTGCAGTGGCGCGTTCTTCAGGCGACAGTTTGATAACTTGGGCCGACCCGCCGCGATGCAGGTTCGAGCGAAAATCGCCTTCAGCGCCGGTGCGTTTCATGGCGGCAATGACCTTTCCCCCAACCACAATGGCGCGAATATCCGTACCGCCTGCTTCTTTGATGAATTCCTGCAGCAAAATGTTTGTATTTGCAGCACGGAACGCTTCGACAACAGATTTAGCGGACCGGTCGGTGTCAGCCAAAACAACGCCCAAACCCTGTGTGCCTTCCAGCAGCTTGATCACAATGGGTGCACCGCCAGCCAGTTTCAGCACCTCTTCGGTCTGCTTGGGGTCATGGGCAAAAGTCGTGACTGGCAGGCCAATGCCATCACGTGCCAACAGCTGCATGGATCGCAGTTTGTCGCGTGATCGCCCGATAGCGACACTTTCGTTTAACGGATAAACACCCATCATTTCGAACTGTCGCAACACGGCAAGGCCATAGAATGTGATCGACGCCCCGATACGCGGAATGACCGCATCATAGCCTTCCAACTTGTCCCCGTTGTAGTAAATTTCAGGACGCCGCGACGCGATATTCATGTAGCACCGCAAGGTGTTGATGATATCCAGCTGGTGTCCGCGGGCCTCTGCCGCTTGTTGCAGGCGCCGGTGTGTATATAGCTCTGCGTTGCGCGCCATCATTGCAATTTTCATGTTTTCGCCTTCCCCGTGATGTCCAACGCTTTGGCCGGATCTTGTGTTAAAAACCGGGCACGGGTGTGCACGGCGATGGCATGTTTGCTCAGGGCAGAACGGCCCACAATCATCCTAAACTGCATTTCGCCACGTTCAGCCAAAGACACGTCAATCGTCCAAGCCCGCCGCGCGATGCGGAATTTGGTGCGGATCACAATGCGCTCTTCCGGTTGCCCGGATGTGTTCCTGATTTCACGCAGGTCATGGATCGGACATTCGATCCAGACATCGCGGGCTTCATCATCAAACTTTGTATGAAACCGGACCCACTGTGCACCATCTTTTTCAAAACGCGAAATTTGTTCGGCATGCAGCGCAGATGTTCGCGCACCAGTGTCGATCTTTGCAATCAAATTGGTCAGGCCCAGATCGGGCAGATCAACAGCCTCTTGCCATCCGATCACCGTCAGGGCGCGTTTTGGCTTTGGATCGTTCATTCCGCGCCTCCTGTTCGGAATCGTCTAAAGCGTCAGACTAGCAGCGGATATAGGGAAAGAAAACGCGAACTCAATCCGAGAAAAGGTAATCTGCCTGCGCAATCTCAAACGCTTTTTCCGGGCTGATCCGCAAAAACGAAGCCAATGCTTTTGCGTTTTCTTCGGTCTCCGCCCCTTCACGCATTTTTTCCAGATTTTCAAAACCCGCATCGCGGATGCGATCACTTTCGAAAATCATGTCGTTGCGGATGGTCGGCAACAACCGTTCCAGCGTGTCAGTAGAGGTCTGGTCCCCCGCCAGTCCCACACGCATCGCATGGCCGATCAGGTAATCATCAGAAAACCCGCAATCAATTTCCAACATCCGCGTTACGGATCTGTCGCCTGCAAAGTCCTGCAACAAATCGACATTTTCGGGGTCCATGCAAACGATCAATTTGTCTGTCTCATAGTAGTCAAACAGCATCCGCATCAATGCCCTGCGGTGCCGCGTCCGTTTGCCCAAAGTCTTTTGGATACCTCCAAGATCAGGCAAAGGCGTGTCTTCTTCGTTGAAGATGTATTCCAAAGCCGGGACATTTGTGACCTGCCGGATCCGCTCCAAAACGCGTTTGGCCACGTGCCACTTTTTGCAAATCACGATCATCAATTCGCGTTCGCGCCCCAGCGTACTTTCGGTTTCCCAGAACCGCATCCCAAAACGTCGCCCGATGCGCCCGCGCCCGGTCAAGAATTTGAACAGGCTGGTCCCTTCGTTCGAGATTTTGAATTGCACCCCGACCGCCGCATACAGCAATCCCAACCTGCGTTTCAGGTCTTTGGCCTCCGGGCTGATCTTTCGGGCAAACAGGAAATCCTGGCTTAGCAATAGATCATAGTGATCGTCATAGAACGTCACCGGCATCCCGTAATCCGTGAACATCAAAAACGTCAGCGTGCGCGTTCGAATTTCTTCGTTTGGCACAACATGGCGCACAATGGTCTGAAAGAAGGTTTCATCTGGAATCCAGGTGGTGCGGAAAAACCGCATAACGTCTTTGCGTTGGCGTGTGAAATCCAGAACCCATTCCACCGTGCGACGGCGCAAACACCACCATTGGCTGCCGATCATAACCTGTATGTCGTCTGGAATATCCCGCGTGATGCCGAATTTACGTTGCATATTGAATGACGTGTAGAACCGCCATTTCTGTGTCCGTTCGTTGAAGAAGTGGCGATAGATCAGCCGTTCTTCTTTCATGCCGGTCTTGATCCAGTCACTTTCGAAATAATCGAAGCTTTCGATAAAGTCGGCGTCGTTGTCGTCCAGAAACTGATGCGTGTATTCCGCCGATTTTACCGCCATGCAATCGCCCGATAGCATGTAAAAATGTGTGGCCTTGGGAAAGGCATCAACGGCAGATTCCACCGCGTACAAAGTGGCCTGCACCAGCGACCATTCCCCCCACCCGCATTTGATGCGTTTGTGGGCATATGTGACGTGGTCGTTGTCTTTCAAAGCGTCTTTGATTTGGGCGTAGTGGGCGGGGTTCGCGCTGGCGTCAAAGTGAATCGACATATAGTCGCCAACAGCCGTCAGGCGTTGAGCCTGCTTAATGATCGCTTCCGGATCCTTGTGGCATAGCAATATGTAGGCGATTTTTGCCATAATAGAAACGAACAACCCCTTTACGCCTGATTGTTTACCTAGTTAATGGTGAACACAGATTGAATAAACAGGATTTTTTTGCTTTTTTAAGGGACAGGCAAACTGTTGCAGATAAAACAGGCCATCCGAGCACAAGGACGAGTGATATGGGATTTCCCGGAACGTGGATGACAGAGACCGAAAGCGTAGTGTACCGCGTGGTGCCCAAATGCGCCTGCTCGACCATTGGTCAGATCATGTATTACTCCGACCATGGCGACTTTTTTGATGGCGACATTCATGACGCCAAAAACGGGTTGCACAAGTGGGCGCTGGACGACAGCCAGCCGTTGATCTCTGCCAATGTGCAGGCCCACAAGTCCTACGCCTTCACCTGCGTACGCAATCCCTACACCCGTATCCTGTCATCCTTTTTCGACAAAATTTGTGGCATTCAACGCAATGGCAAACGCTATCGTGGCAATCTTGTCCCGCTTTTGATCCAAAAATACGGCATCGAAGTCGGTGGCGACGATGGCAAACAGGACTTTGACCAAATCAAGTCGTTCCGCCGCTTTTTGCTATTTGCCCGCGATACAATCCGCTGGCGACGCCCCATGGATCCCGACATCCACTGGTCCGCCATGTCCGGCCACGTCAGCACCTATATCGTGAACGGCGGCACTTACGATAAAATCCTGTGGACCGAAAAATTCAACGAAGGCATGGCCGACGTGCTTGGTGCGATTGAAACGCCCCACGCCGTCGATCTGGATGCGATTCCCCGCTTTAACGAAAGCGAAGGCCACGGCCCCAAACGCGCCCATCCGGTCGAGGATTATTTCGACGATATGTCGATGCATCTGGTCTACGAGATTTTCAAACGCGATTTCGACGTATTCAAATACGACTTTGAGAACCCCGGAAACAAAATGCCTATCGGTGAAATTGATCTGGAAGAAGTACACAAAAAACTGGGCGACTAATCAGGCGTCGCCGCAGTTTTATCCAGTTTCTCAGTCGTTATCGGTTTCACCGGCCCCGGCACCCGCCAACCGCGACGCTTCAGTGTCGGGGGCAAACGTCCGATGGCCAAACGCCAACAAAGCTGTCCAGTCTTCGGTTGCAATCCGTAGACGCGCTTGCGGTTGAAAGACGCGATTGGCCTGTAGTTCTGCCGACCATGTCACCGCCCGTGTCGACTGCGCGTTCAAGGTATCGGGGCTTGCATCCAAAAACAGCGCATTCGGCGTTGCCGTGAAAGCGGCCCCATCCCACGCGACTGAAACCGGACCGTCCGTTAGGCTTGCGGCCATAGCTGCGAAAGGCAGCAGCAAGATCGGCACAAAGCAGGGCCCAAAGTCAATGGTCCGGCCTGCGGCGAGTGTTGCCGCCATATCCGACACCGCCGCCCCGCTGACAAGCGGACACAGCGCACCTGCTGACGCGGTCCACACACCTGCGTCCGACTGCGGCGAAAACAACTGGTAAGGTTTGTCGTCAAATCCGGTCAAAAGCTGTGCCAATGCCTTTGGCCCCGACAATCCTTGTGCCGCAAGCCAGCGCACTGCTTTGCCGGCATCTTCTGCCAGCCCCCAAGGCACACCAGCCCCCCAAGCGGCACGTTTGGCTGTGGTTTCGACTTCGTTTAGTGAATACACGCGTTTGCCCTTGCTGCACTTGGATAGGACCAGTCGTCATCATCTGACTGCGTCAACTCATGCGGAAACGGGGCGTTCTGGAACATGGTGATCCGCACCCAACGGTCTGACCTTGGGTCAAAATGGGTCGCCCCAAAGAAGGACAGCTTGCAGCGCAGCAAATCAATCGGCAGCATTTTGGCGGCGATCGTGTTGTCGCGAATTTCTGCATAGGGGTGGTGCGCCACGATCTGCGCCCGACGCGCCACATGTCTGTGTTGCGGATATTTCATCAAGAAAGCGGCCAATGTAGGCGGGTTTGCATCACGTGAAGCCCAATCCACCAGATCCTCGTAGAACCGCGCAGCATCACGGCCCGGCGCCAAGGGTTGTTCGTAGGGCTCAATCGGCTCTTCAAAGCGTTCACCCAAGCGCGGTTCCAGCTTTTCTTCTGACGTGTACCAGACCCGCGCCACGTTGTCGGACGTTTGCCAATCTGTATCAATCGCCCACCCAAACACGTCCCGCAGCACCTCTTGCATACGCGTCACGGACATCGCGCCGTCTATGGCAAAGACCGCACTTTCGTCCGCGCCCATCGTCCCCGTCAGATCATCGACCAATGCGCCATAGGGTTCTAACATCATCGACACCAACAGCTCTTGGCCTTCTGTGCTTAGGTGTTGCTCAGACCAACGATACAGATGGTCCCAAGGTGCATCACCGTCCAACACGTCCGCATCAACATGCGCGATCAACAGGCTTAGGTCCGCCTTTAAATCCGCGATTTTATCAACCTGGATCGGATGGGTCGATTGCCAAATTTTGACGTTGTATTGCGCCCGCCGCACCACGTCGCAGAACACAGCTTTCTCGGACGCGTTTGCGTGGCCTATGCCGCGCACTCGTGCCAACGCCACTTCACGCGCGGTTATCCAATTGTTCAGCAACACAGGATGGTTCACGATGAAGGGTGCCATCCCCAATCCAGTCGAATTGCCCACACCAAATTGGCGGCGCAGTTCCGGGGCCATTGCAACGGCGGTATCGGGTGACCGCAGCTTGGCCATGTGTTCAACCAAATCAAGAGCATAGGCGCGGATCAAAAATACGGCCAGCATTTCGGTTTGGAAGGGCAAAGCGCCAGCGGCGTGGTCTGCGGCTCCGAATTTGCCGGACCCGTATACAGCTGTCGTGCGCATCAAATATCCAACGGCCGCAATCTGGGCAGGATCGGGTTGCATCCCTTCTGCCAACCGCGACACAACATGTTCGAACAAGCGCACGGACCGGTTGGCGCGTGACAAGGACACTTCGGAAGATGTCACCCGACCGGCTTCTTGTTTGGGGACATTGCGGCGCAAACGGTCGATGTCGTCAGCGGATGGCACACCTTTGCACAGGGTAAATGTCGAATCCCATGCGTGGGCGATGACACGATCCGACCGCTGTTCTGGCGGCAAGTCATGTCCGAAACACACCAAACTATATGTCGCGTCGGGACCATGTGCTGTATAGACGGCGTGGCCGACACCCTTGACGTCCATGTCAAAGACCGGCCGCGAAAATTGCCAGTTTTCGGTCTTCAACCGGCGCAGCAAGGTGCGCATGAAGGACAAGCGGCTTTGGTGAAAAGACCCCATACGGGCCAAACGCATCACGGTCGCAGGATCACGTAATGCAATTTGCGGGTGCTCAACCTGTTCAGCTTTCATGGCCGATCCTTTCGTGTGTCTTAGTGCGTTCGTCTATTTGGGCCCAAAGTTCTCAGCATAAAAACGGTGCCAGTTTCCGCCCATGATGCCTGCTGCTTCGTCTGGCGAAAATCCCGCAGCCCTAAGGCCATTTTCGATGTTGTCAAAATCGCGGTTGTCTTCGAACCAATAGGGCATGGGTGGAAATCCGGGCGCCGCCGCTGACCCTTCACCATAGTCGATTTGCTTGCTCCACCGTCCAACGCGCATCCATTCAACAACGCTATCGGGATGATCCTGGCACAGATCCGTGCCGATTCCCAAACGGTCAGGTCCGAATTTTTCAGCCGTGCGGGCAATCATCCCGCAAAAATTTTCCAAGGTGCAATCCGACTTGTCTTTCAGGTGATGCGGATAGACCGAAAACCCTAACATTCCGCCATTTTGTGTGACCGCGCGGATCACGTCGTCTTTCTTGTTGCGCAGCGCAGGGCACCACTCATAGGGGTTGGCATGGGTGATCGCGATGGGGCGTTCAGAAATATCCGCCGCCTCAATCGTGGACCGGTCACCTGAGTGGCTCATGTCGATGACAAGGCCCACGCGGTTCATTTCCTTGATGACCTGTTTGCCCATGCGTGTGATGCCGCTGTCTTCGTCTTCATAGCAGCCCGTCGCCAGCAAAGACTGGTTGTTGTAGGTCAACTGCATGAAGCGCGCACCAAGGCTGTGCACGATTTCCACCAAACCGATGTCGTCTTCGATGGGGCTGGGGTTCTGGAACCCAAAGAAGATCGCCGTGCGTCCTGTGTCTTGAGCCACCTGCACGTCCGACGCCCACTGCCCCTTCACGATCAGGTCAGGGTACTGTTCGAACCAGCGGTTCCACTGTTCAAAATTCAGCACCGTTTCGCGGAAGTTCTCGTGGTAGGCGATGGTCACATGCACCGCGTCCACACCACCTTCGCGCATCTGGCGGAAAATCTTTTCCGACCAGTTGGCGTATTGCAAGTTGTCGATGCGCGGGGTGCGTTGCATCACAATGGCGTCCCGGCGCTGATGTAGGCGGTTTTGACTGTGGTGTAGAATTCCGCAGCCGCTTTGCCTTGTTCGCGCGGCCCGTAAGAGCTGTCGCCCCGTCCCCCGAACGGCACGTGATAATCGGTGCCCGCCGTCGGCAGGTTCACCGTGACCACGCCTGTGCGCGCGTTGCGGCGGAAATGTGTGGCGCGGGCAAGGTTCTGCGTGACGATGCCAGACGTGAGACCAAAGTTGGTATCGTTGACTGTGGCAAGGGCTTCGGCGTAGCTGTCGACTTTGATCACGGACGTCAGCGGCGCAAACATTTCCTCGCGGTTGATGCGCATATCGTTGGTTGTGTTCAAGAAGACGCCCGGTGACATGTAAAAGCCATCATGCGGCATTTCCAAACGCGCCCCGCCACAGGCCAGTTCCGCACCCTCGGACACACCAAGGGTCGCGTATTCAAGATTTTCCATCAATTGCTGTTGGCTGACAACTGGCCCCATTTGCGTGCCTTCGCCCAGCGCATGGCCAACTTTCATGGCTTGCGTGCCAGCCACCAGTTTTTCGACAAACGCATCGTGGATGCTGGCGTGGACAACAAGGCGTGAGGACGCCGTGCATTTCTGGCCCGTTCCGCCAAAGGCACCGCCCAGCGCCAAAGTAACTGCCAGATCAAGGTCCGCATCATCCATCACAGCCAATGCGTTTTTCGATCCCATTTCCATCTGCACTTTGGTCAGGTTCTGGATGGCGGCCGATGCGATGCCTTTGCCCACAGGCACGGACCCCGTGAAGGAAATCGCGTCGATCTTGGGGCTTTCCACAAGACGCTGGCCGATATCGCTGCCCGACCCCATGACCAAACTAAACAATCCTTTCGGAATATCCTGACGTGTGATGATTTCAGTCAACGCCACGGCAGAGGCCGGGGTCATGTTGGCAGGCTTCCAAACAACAGCGTTACCATAGCACAGCGCTGGCGCGATTTTCCAAGATGCCGTGGCTGTTGGAAAGTTCCATGGTGAAATGATGGCAACAGTGCCAACGGCTTCGCGACGCACATCGACTTCGACACCGGGGCGCACGGAATCGGCATTTTCACCCAATTGGCGCAGACATTCAGCAGCGTAATATGTGAAGAACTGGCCGGCGCGGAACACTTCGCCTTTGCCTTCGGCCAATGGCTTGCCTTCTTCGCGGCAAAGCAATGTGCCCAGTTCTTCGGCGCGTTCCATCATTTCGGTGCCGATGGCCATCAAGACGGCCTGCTTGCGTTCCATGCCGTAGGCTTCCCATTCGGCTTGGGCGCGGCGGGCCTGATCCAATGTGGCGTCCAGCTGGTCCGCACTGGCTTGCGCGAACATACCAATCACATCCGTCAGATCCGACGGGTTGCGGTTTTCGATGTGCGAAACCCCGTCCGTCCATTCACCTGCGATGTAGTTTTTGCGAAGATCTTGCATGATATGTCCTTTGAAAGCGCGCTAAGTTGCACCACGCATAGGACAGCTTTCAGATTCAGGCACTCAGAAAATTCTGTATCTTTATTCAGAATTTCTGAATTTCCGGCACAGTGGAAAACGAATCCGCCGCCACGGCCTTTTCCAAAGCGTCCAAAAAGGCGCGCGCAGCAGGCATCAGCATATGCGACCGCGACGACATGACCGACACCGTTCGCCGTGTGGCAATGTCTACCAATGGCAGAAATGCCAGATCATCCTGCAATCCGGGTGCCGCCATACGCGGCAATATCGTGATGCCGACCCCTTCGCGCACAAGGCTTAGCAACGTCGTGCTGTTTGGCACCCGCAACCGTGATTTGGCCAAAAACGGCGCGAAATCGGGGTCTGTGATCAGATCGCACAATCCGTTTGCGATCAACGCATGGTCCCCCATGTTGCGCCACGTCAAACGATCCCATTCCTGCACCAACGGATTGTCCTTGCGGCATACCACCCCAAAACTGTCGCTGAACAAAGCCCGACGCAACATGCCTTCTGTGTCGGGCAACGATCCGATGCCAATATCGGCCCGTTCGTGGAACAATTCTTCTGCAATGGCCGCTGAATCCATATCACGGATTTCCACCTGCACCTGCGGGTGGTCGGTTGTAAAGGCACGGATCACCGGCGGCAAAAGTGTCGTGGCCACCGATGGGGTGACAGCCAAGCGCAGATACCCCAGCTTTGAGCGTGATATGCCTTCGATGACTGTAACAGTGTTTTCAAAATGGCCAACTTCGCGGCGCGCTTCCTCATAGATCAATGCGCCCAGCGCCGTCAGCCGCGACTTGCGGGCGGTTTCAAACAAAGGCGATCCGATGTGGTCTTCGAATTGCTTCAACATCATGGACACAGCAGATGGCGTGCGCCCCAAGGCCTGTGCCGCATCTGACAAACTGCCGTGTTGGGCCACCATCGTAAAACACTTTAACATTTCCAGCTTGATCGCCAATTTCAGATCCCCTGAAGCCTAATCAACATATTTGTGTTTGCCTTAATCCTTGTCTTGAGTCCATTGATCCTTATCCGCAGTGCATCTGCCCTACCAAAAGGACCCTTCCCATGATCGAACGCATTGAAACCGGCACACGCTCATCCAAGATTGTAAAACACAACGGCGTGGCTTACCTGACCGGCCAAGTGGCAGAAGGCGACACCATTCAGGAACAGACCCGCATCTGTCTGGAAAAAATCGATGCCTTGTTGGCGCAGGCGGGGTCGTCGCGTGAAAACATGTTGCGTGTCACGATCTGGCTGGCAGACATGAGCGACTTTGCGGGCCTAAACGAAGTCTGGAATGCTTGGGTGCCAGAAGGCCACGCGCCCGCACGCGCATGCGGCGAAGCCAAACTGGCGCGCGCCGAGCTGAAGGTGGAATTCATCGTGGACGCCGCCTACGATTAAGCCGCGTCAACAACACCCGAGACGTCGGGGGTCAGTCCCCCCGGCGTTCTGATTGCGCCCAAACGCTAGGGGCTTGCCCCGTCACTCGCAAGAATTCGCGATTGAAGTTGGACTTGGTGTTGAACCCTGCCGTCAGCATTGCCGATGTCACACTGTCCCCCGCCGCCAGCGCATCGCAGGCCGCGGCCACCCGACGTGCGTTGATATAGCGTGATACATTTTCGCCCGTGCTGCGATTGATCGCGCCGCTCAGTTGTTTCACAGGCACCCCAAGCTTGCGGGACATCCGGTCCAACGTCAGGTCTGGATCAAGATACAGCTTTTGCTGCGTCACCATCCCGTCAAGTCGCGTCATGATCTGCGCATCTGCCTCTATATCCACCGGAGGCGCTGCAGCATTGGTGTCCCTTTGTTCAGGCGCCACATGTAAATTGCGCGACAAGCTCAAGCCCCCAACCAACAACAAATTGCCGGTCACAGAGATGCTGATAATCACCGGTTGCCACGCGCCGTAGCCTGCCAGTTGCGTGATCACGATCAGAACATCGCTTAGGGCCGACGCCATCAATGATGCCCCGATGACCGCCCAGATCACTGATGGTACGCCACCCGCCTCAAGCCGCAAGCGGGGCAAGGCATCGGCCCCTCTGCGCAGCACAATCAAGATTGCAATTCCGTACCCTACAAACAGCGCCGGGATCAGCACGTCCAGAACCTGTGGTGCAAACACAAGGCAAAATGCTGCAAAGGCAGGCGCCAGGAAATGGGCACCATCACGGTGCCACGCAAAACGGCGCACAGCCGTCGCTTGGAATGTCACCCATGACAAAGCGGGAATGAGGGCGGCGCCAACAGGTTGCACCATCCGGGCCGGCCCGACCCCGTAATGCTGCGCCAGAGCAATCACCGCCGACTGCATGGCACAGACCCCGATTAAGGCGGCCAAAAACCCATGCCGCCCTTCTCGCAACACAAGGTTCAGAAACAACACAACCAGCACAAAAGCGCCAAACATGGGGATCGGTAACGTCAGCATAGGGTCTCCTTTACCCGATTAGGTTTAGTCCTAAAACCGGATCTGCGCGTCCTCGAACCGGTTTTAGGACGCAGTATTTTTGCGGCACCGCCATGTCTGGATCATCAAAACCGTGAAACAGGAGCCTTCACAATGACCTATGCATCGGCATTGACCGCCTATCTTTTGTCCGCAACAGCCCTTTTGGCAGACCCTGCAGGCTATGCGTTGAAAACCTATAACACACCACATCAGGATAACCCGATCGAGGGGGCCATCTGGTACCCTGCAACCCCCAAAGGGGCCGCCCAAGTCGTCAACCAGAACCCGGTGTTCTATGGCGTGCCTGTTCAACAGGATGCGGCCCCCGCGTCTGGCCAGCGTCCTACCGTTTTGCTGTCACATGGCATGGGCGGCAACTACAAAAGCCTGACTTGGTTGGGTGCGGGCTTGGCCGAACGCGGCGCCATCGTGGTTGCGGTCAACCATCCGGCCAGCAGCACATGGGATTTCGACATCCGCGATGGCATGAACCATTGGACACGGGCCCAAGACCTAAGCGCCGCGTTGGATCAGATGCTGGCAGACCCCACCATGGGTGATTTGATCGATCCACAGGCGATCATGGCCGCGGGATTTTCCTATGGCGGTTGGACAGCGCTGTCTTTGGGCGGACTTACAGGCAATGTCGCAGCCTACGCCGCACATTGCGCCACCTATGGCGCCAAGTCTTCGCATTGTGATGACATCGCCAATGCAGGTGTGTCTTTTGCCGATCTAGATAAGGCCCTTTGGGATGCTTCATACAAAGACCCCCGCATAAGCATGGTGGCCGCCATTGATCCTGCGCTACATTGGAATCTGGGCGATAGCCATTTGTCGGGGCTGGTCAGCGACGTGCAACTTATTGCGTTGGGAGAAGGCGAAGACCGCTTGTTCGCAACTGACTTTGGGCCCGAAGGCAGCGGGTTCGGGGCGCAACTGCCGGATGCCACGCTGCGCACCTTGGCACCTGCCAGCCACTTCATGGCCCTTCCCTTGTGCAAGCCAAAGGGCGCCATGATCCTTGAAGAAGAAAACGATGATCCCGTCTGCACCGACCCCGCAGGCGCGGACCGGGCCGCAGTGCATGCCGCCATAATTGACGGTCTCGCCACGCAATTGGGTCTGTAAACACAACCCTGAGCGCCCCTTGCAACAGCACGTTGCGTCCGGGGCGCTCTTGACCTTGTGCCTGTGACGTCCCTTATGGAAGGAACACTTTAACGAAAGCCCTGCCCCGATGCCCCAAACCCTTCGCCTGCCTTTGACTGGCCTGTCTTGCGCCTCTTGCGTGAAGCGGGCCGAAACGGCATTGGCCGGGGCCGAAGGCGTCACACAGGCGTCTGTGAACCTTGCCACGGAAACAGCAACCGCCACGATCGAAAACCTCGATGCTTTGCCCGCTGCCTTGAACGCGCTGGATCGTGCGGGCTACCCTGCTGCACAAGAAACAGTACGGCTTTCGGTGGACGGAATGCACTGCGCATCCTGCGTGGGGCGCATCGAAAAAACGCTAAAACAGCAGCACGGGGTGGTGTCGGCAACTGCCAATCTTGCGACTGAAACGGCCACGATTGAACTGGTTTCGGGCACGACCACGGGCGCCGATCTGGCGCAAGCCGTCACGCAGGCAGGGTATGCCGCGCGGATGCCAGATGCCCAAGATCACAATCAAGATCAAAAAGCGGACGCTGTGGAAAACCTGCAACGCATGACCTGGGTCTCTGCTGCCCTGACCATCCCTGTTGTGGTGCTGGCAATGGGCGGGCATATGTTCCCCCCCTTTCACACGTTCATCATGACAAGCATCGGCCATGTCACTGACATGGTCATACAGTTCGTGCTGACCAGCCTTGTACTTTTATGGCCCGGCGCCCGCTTTTTTAAAAAAGGCGTGCCTGCACTGCTGCGCGGGGCACCAGACATGAACACGCTGGTGGTTTTGGGCACATCGGCGGCATGGCTATATTCAACACTGGCCCTGTTTGCGCCTTGGCTGTTTCCGGCAGGTGCGGCCGTTGTCTACTTTGAGGCGGCGGCCGTTATCACAACGCTGATCCTCTTGGGTCGCACCTTAGAGGCCCGCGCAAAAGGCCGCACCGGCGCGGCCATCGCAAGGCTTGTCAGCTTACAGCCCAAAACAGCGCGTGTGATGCGTGATGGGCATCTCAGGGAAGTCCAGATTGCAAACATCGTGACAGGCGATGCAGTTCACATCAGGCCCGGCGAACGCATCCCCGTAGACGGCACCGTCACCACCGGACAATCTTGGGTCGATGAAAGCATGATCACCGGCGAACCGATTCCGGTGGAAAAATCGCATGGCCAGACGCTTGTCGGCGGCACCGTAAACGGCAACGGGGCACTGACGTTTGCAGCCACAGCCGTCGGGGACGCCACTGTTTTGGCCCAGATCATCCGTATGGTCGAAGATGCACAGGGCGCAAAACTGCCGATCCAAGCCACCGTGGACAAAGTCACGGCCGTGTTTGTGCCAATCGTTATGATCGTGGCGGCGCTGACCGTGGGGCTTTGGCTGATCTTCGGACCTAATCCGGGCCTAAGCTACGCTTTGGTTGCGGGGGTTTCGGTCCTGATCATCGCTTGCCCCTGCGCCATGGGTCTTGCCACCCCAACCTCAATTATGGTGGGCACCGGACGGGCCGCAGCGGCGGGTGTTCTGTTTCGCAAAGGCGATGCGTTGCAGGCGTTGCAAGACGTGGATCTTGTGGCCTTTGACAAGACAGGCACGTTAACGCAAGGCAAGCCTGAAGTGGTCCATTGTTTGCCCGAAGGTCACGGCGATGCCTTGCGCCTTGTCGCAGCGTTGGAAGCACAATCGGAACATCCGGTGGCCCAAGCGGTCGTGCGTGCGGCAGAGAACCTTGATTTGACTGGCACCCAAGTCACAGACGTTCATGCCGAACCGGGCCACGGCCTGCGCGGCACAGTTGACGGGGCTTTGGTCCATGTCGGCACCGCACGCTTTTTCGAAAATCTGGGTATTTCTTTGGGCGCTTTGGAAACACTTGGGCAGCCTATGGCCCAAAACGGCCACACGGTGTTTTTCGCAGCCATCGATCACACTGCAAAGCTGGTGTTTGGGGTCGCAGACCAGATCAAACCCACCACACCCGCTGCTATCGCGGACCTGCATGCGATGGGCATTAAAACAGCGCTGATTACAGGCGACAGCCACGATGCAGCCCAAGCCGTGGCCCGTGATACAGGTATTTCGATTGTTCATGCGCAGACCCTTCCAAAAGACAAATTGAACCATGTCGCGCACTTGCAATCTGCCCATGGCAAAGTTGCGTTTGTAGGCGACGGGATCAACGACGCGCCAGCCTTGGCCCATGCCGACGTGGGCATAGCCATCGGCACCGGCACCGATGTCGCAATCGAGACGGCGGATGTGGTGTTGATGTCGGGTGATCTTATGGGGGTGGTGAGTGCGATCCAAATCAGCAAAGCCACTCTGCGCAACATTCGTCAGAACCTGTTTTGGGCTTTCGCATATAATGCCGCCCTTATTCCCGTGGCGGCAGGGCTTTTGTTTCCCGTCTTCGGCGTGATGCTGTCGCCGATGCTGGCCTCTGCGGCTATGGGGGCGTCGTCTGTGTTTGTGCTGACCAACGCCTTACGCCTGCACCGCATGCAATTTGCACATCGCCTGACGCCGCCCAGCGCACAGGCTTGATTGAAATGTGCAGCCGCGCCATAGTGCGCGGTGTATTTTAAGTTGATTTTAGACCGCCTCATTTTGACAAGGATGCCTTATGCGCCGCGCCACCGCACGAAGCCTGATTGCGTTGTCTATTCTGCTGTCGGTTTTGGCTGTTCTGACTATCGTATGGACGTGGTCCCAAACCACCCATAATTTGCCCGGCAACATGCATACCATTGTCGATGCCACCGCCCTGGAACGCCATATCACTAAAGACGTGGCCACAGCGGCAAAAGGTGCGCAGGCGTCAGCCGCCCGCTACCGTGTGCCCACCGGAGTTTTTGTGCAGTCTGTGGCTTTCGTGTCTTCCACTGATGTGAACCTAACGGGCTATATTTGGCAGAAGTTCCCAAAGGATTTTCCATTCACCCGCAACTTCGACATTCCCGAAGAAGTCGCTTCAGAGGAAACCGTAATCGAGGAACGCTACCGCGACGAGGTTTTGGTAGGCGGCGTGTCCCATGATCTGGTCGGGTCATACTTTGACGTCACTGTGCGGCAATCCTTTAACTATGTGCGTTATCCGTTGGACCATTTGACGATCTGGTTGCGGCTTTGGCCGGCCAACGTCGATCACCGTGATACGGTTCAGTTTGTGCCCGATTTCGACAGCTATTCTGACACGCGCGGCGATGTCTTTGGCTTGGATGGCGATCTGGTGCAGGGTGAATGGTCGATTGAGCGGACATTTTTTAGTTATGCAACCATTCCCTACGACACGAATTTCGGGCTTAATGAAAAAGACAAAGACGTCGTCCACAGCGAATTTTTCTTTAACCTGTCTGCCGAACGCAAATTCATCAACGCATTCATCATCAATCTGGTGCCGCTTTTGGTGATCAGCTTGCTTTTGTTTTCGACACTCATGACTATTTCGGGAAATCGAGATCAGGCAGAGCGTTTCGGGTTCAACACAACGGGTGTTTTAGGCACGTGTTCGGGCTTGTTCTTTTTGGTGCTGCTTAGTCACATTCAGGTGCGATCCTTGTTTCCCGGATCGGGGCTTGTCTACATCGAATACTTCTATCTGACGCTGTACGGTATGATCTTGTTGGTGGCGCTGAACGGATACCTGTTTTCGTTGAAACGTCTGGAACACAACGGGGCGCTGCATTGGGGTGACAACTTTGTGGCCAAGGTCAGCTTTTGGCCGATCCTGTTGTGGGCGCTCGCGTTCAGCACGATGTATATGCTTTAGGGTTTGTCGATCTCGAAATAGGCGCAATCCTGATCATAATATTCGCGCACCCCAGCATAGCGCATGCCAAGGCGTTTCATAACGTTTTGCGACGCTTCATTCGGAACATCTGCAACGGCACAAATGTAATCTTGCCCGGCCGCCCCGAACCCAAAGTCCATCGCAGCCTGTCCAGCTTCTGTCGCGTAGCCTTTGCCATGAAACTGCGGCATCAAACGCCAGCCGATTTCAAGCGGGTTCGCCTCATCATGGGCCAAATGTTGCAAGCAGGCAGCCCCGATCTGGGTATCTGTGTCTTTCAAAAACACGCTCCACCACCCAAACCCGTGTTTCGCCCACCGTTCTTTTTGGCGCGCGATTGACGTCCGAACGTCGTCACGGCTTTGTTCCGGTCCAAGGTAACGCATGACCTGCGGGTCGGAATTCATAGCAAACAGCGCATCTTCATGGGCGGGCAGAAAGGGTGTCAAAACCAAACGCGTCGTCGCGATTGTCCAGTCAATTTTCATAGCATTCCCCATTGTCTTACCTGTGTGACAACAGGCCCTAACACTGTTCTCTTCCCAAAGCACGGATTCTCCTGTATGCGCCCGCTATCTGGCGCCCGGACTCTAGCGCCCGAGATACAAGATACGAAGGGTCAGGGGCAATACGGCCCCTATGCAAAGGCCAATGGGCCAACAAGGAAACTTAGATGTTTAACGTTACAACAAAATCCATCCAGTGGGGCGAAGAAACGCTGACACTGGAAACAGGCAAAGTCGCGCGTCAGGCCGACGGATCTGTCATCGCCACACTGGGCGAGACCTCCGTTATGGCCAACGTCACTTTTGCCAAAAAGCAAAAGCCGGGTCAGGATTTCTTTCCTCTGACCGTGCACTACCAAGAGAAATACTATGCTGCCGGTAAAGTGCCGGGTGGCTTTTTCAAACGCGAAGCGCGTCCATCTGAAAAAGAAACGCTGACGGCCCGTCTGATCGACCGTCCATTGCGTCCTTTGTTTGTCCCCGGCTTCAAAAACGAAGTTCTGGTGATGTGTACTGTTCTGTCCCACGATCTGGTCAACGAACCTGACATGGTTGCGATGATCGCGGCCTCTGCGGCTTTGACCATTTCCGGTGCGCCGTTCATGGGCCCAATCGCCTGTGCACGTGTTGGTTTTGAGGATGGCGAATACATCCTGAACCCGGAAGTCGACGACATGCAGGACCTGCGCCTGAAGCCAGAACAGCGCCTTGATCTGGTTGTTGCCGGTACAAAAGACGCCGTGATGATGGTTGAATCCGAAGCATATGAGCTCTCTGAGGCAGAAATGCTGGGTGCGGTGAAATTTGCCCATGATTCATTCCAGCCTGTGATCGACTTGATCGTTGATCTGGCCGAATCCGCCGCGAAAGAGCCGTTTGACTTCACGCCTGCTGATTACTCCGAGCTGTCCGCAGCCGTTGCGGCCGCTGGCGAAAAAGACATGCGCGCAGCCTTCGCAATTGGCGACAAACAAGAACGCACAACAGCTGTTGCAGCAGCGCGTGCCGCTATTCTTGAGGCTCTGACAGAAGAGCAGCAAGGCGATGCGAACCTTGGGTCCGCGATGAAAGGCCTTGAGGCCTCCATCCTGCGCGGTGACATCGTGAAAACAGGCAAGCGCATCGACGGTCGTGCAACGGATGAAATCCGCGACATCGTGTGCGAAACTGGCATGTTGCCCCGTACGCACGGCTCTGCCTTGTTCACACGTGGTGAAACGCAAGGTTTGGTTGTGACCACATTGGGCACCGGCGACGACGAGCAATTCATCGACGCGCTGCACGGCAACTTCAAATCCAACTTCCTGCTGCACTATAACTTCCCTCCCTATTCGGTTGGTGAAGCGGGTCGCGTGGGCCCTCCCGGTCGTCGTGAAATCGGTCACGGTAAACTGGCATGGCGCGCGTTGCAGGCAGTTCTGCCAGCGGCGACAGACTTCCCGTACACAGTACGTGTTGTGTCTGAAATCACAGAATCCAACGGTTCGTCCTCCATGGCGTCCGTTTGCGGTGGTTCCTTGTCCATGATGGACGCGGGCGTTCCGTTGAAATCTGCGGTTGCTGGCGTTGCTATGGGCCTGATCATGGAAGACAACGGCGACTACGCCATCCTGTCCGACATCTTGGGCGACGAAGATCACCTTGGCGACATGGACTTCAAAGTGGCGGGCACCGAAAACGGTATCACGTCCTTGCAGATGGACATCAAGATCGCGGGCATCACGCCAGAGATCATGGAAAAAGCACTTGAGCAGGCTCGCGCCGGCCGTTTGCACATCCTTGGTGAGATGAACAAAGCCTTGACCGGTGCCGCTGAATTCTCAGAGCACGCGCCACGCATCGAGACCATGCAGATCCCAACGGATAAAATCCGTGAAGTGATCGGGTCTGGCGGCAAAGTAATCCGTGAAATCGTTGAAGTGTCCGGCGCCAAAGTCGACATCAACGACGAAGGCATCATCAAGATCGCTAGCCCGAACGGCGACAGCATCAAGAAAGCCTACGACATGATCCACTCGATCGTGGCAGAGCCAGAAGAAGGCATGGTTTACACCGGAACAGTCGTCAAAATCGTCGACTTCGGTGCATTCGTGAACTTCTTTGGCAAGCGCGATGGTCTGGTTCACGTGTCCCAAATCGAAAACCGCCGTTTGAACCACCCATCCGACGTCCTCAAAGAGGGTCAGGAAGTGAAAGTCAAACTGCTGGGCTTCGACGATCGCGGCAAAGTCCGTTTGTCCATGAAAGTGGTCGATCAGGAAACCGGCGAAGAAGTGAAAGAAGAAAAGAAAGAAGCGAAAGAGGACTAAGTCCCTTTATGCGTCTCGAAACGAAAGCCCCGGTGGAAACGCCGGGGCTTTTTTCGTTCCTTGGTTGTGAACCTGTGCGGCCTAGGCTACGTTTCTCTAGTATTGGTTACGATAGGGAACGATTATGCGGTTTATCGCTTTTTTGGTGGCAGTTGGCCTTTTAACGGCGCCTGCCGCACACGCAGACACTTTGGACCAAATGGCAGGCAAATCTGAATTTGTTCGCCTGAACCTCGAATTTCTGAAACGCAGAAACGCAAAGACCGCCATTGCCGGAACAAAGCCATATTGCCCTTCCACATATTGGTGGAGCAACAGATCCTATGCCGATCAAAGGGCCCAAAATTCGTTCCGCAAACAAGTCACGCGGCAAATGCAACAAGTGGGCTTTCCAAAATCAGCCATAGAACATTGCATTCAAAACAGCGGCTTTGTTTTCAAATCCGGCACCCTGCAAAACCACCCGAAAAACCAAAGATACACGCGATATGTCGATCCTGGAATTGTGGTTTTTCGCCAAAAGGGCAGCGGCACAGTACAAAGCGCCCCTGTCACTATGGAAACCAACACATTCACGGACAAAAGCTGGAAAGTGTACGATGCATCGTTCAGAAATATATGCACCGTTTTGAACTCAAATCCGGGTGTTTCCATAACCTGTACTCAGTTCGGAAAACTTAAAGGCAGTTCTGTTTCAAATGATGGCAGAACAACTTTCACCGCCCAAAACGATCGGTACGAAGTGATGTTTTTCAGCGACAGGCCCGCAAGTTTTGCACGGCAAACTTTTGCGGCAACCTTCAAGTAAAGTCACGAAACGCGCAAATCAGACACCAACCGAACTGTTGTCTTATTCGCAAGATTTTCAACGTCGAAATCTCTTGCTCGTGCACCTAAGTGACGGCGTCCAACGCTGGTTTCCGTAACGTCTTCGCTAGACCGCTATAACAAAGCGCGGCACAGTACCCCGCAAATGGGGAGACGACAGATGTGGAAAACAGTCAAACGTATTGCAGGTGGATGTTTTGTGCTGCTGGTAGTCCTTATCGCGGTTCTTGCGTTCAACACCTACCGCTTCACGCCCGATACGCCGCAAGACGTCGCATCCTTTGATCTGGGCGCCGACACGGATGCTGCGGCACAAATCCTGTCCGATGCGTTGAAAATCGAAACCGTATCAACCAACATCTTCACTCCTGCATTTCCACAGTTCGTGCGCTTTCTGGAAACGTCTTATCCCAAGGTGCATCAAACCCTTGAACGCGAGGTCCTTTTTGCCAACACGCCGCTGTTCAAGTGGGAAGGAACTAACCCCGACCTAAAGCCCGTTCTATTGGCCGCACATTACGACGTTGTGCCCGTGGCCACAGGATCGTTGGACCGCTGGACCTACCCCCCTTTTGCAGGCACCATTGCGGATGGCTTTGTCTGGGGGCGCGGTACATTGGACGACAAAGGGGCGTTGATCGCCTTGATGTCTGCCGCCGAACACCTGATAGGCACCGGCTTTCAACCAGAACGCACCGTATACCTTAGTTTTGGCGGAGACGAAGAAGTCGGGGGCAAAGGTGCCCAAGCCGTGGCAGCACATCTGCAAGACCAAAACATACAATTGGAGTGGGCACTGGATGAGGGGTCCTTCGTGCTTGATGATATCATCCCCGGCCTCGATGTGCCTGTGGCCAGCATCAATTTGGCCGAAAAGGGCTATTTGACGGTAAAGCTGGTGGCGACATCGCCCGGCGGGCATTCTGCATTGCCGCCGCGCATGACGGCCGTAGGGCGGATTGCACGGGCCGTGGACCGCCTGCAAATGGCGCCTGTGCCCGGCGGGTTAGACGGTGTCTCGGCAGAGTTTTTCGACGGGTTGGGGCGGCACTTTTCGGTTGAGAAAAAAGTGCTGTTTGCCAACACTTGGTTGTTCAAGCCAGTGCTGGAAGGGGTGCTTTCAGGGGCGGCCTCCACAAACGCGATGCTACGCACCACAACTGCACCTACCATGCTATCCGGGTCCAACAAGGAAAACGTCCTGCCCGCCCAAGCAACAGCCACAATCAACTTCCGACTGCACCCGCGCGACACGCCCGAAGCTGTCTTGGACTATGTAGAATCAACAATTAATGATGCCGAAATTGAAATTCAATCAGACATCGCACAGGCCAGCCCCGCATCACCTGTGGCCAGCCTCGACAACCCGGGTTACGGCGATATCGAAGCGTCTATCCTGTCCGTATTCGGCCCGATTGCGTCTGTTCCGGGCCTCACAATCGCAGCCACAGATGCAAGGTATTATGCAAGAACTGCTGATGCTGCCTATCGCATCAACCCGTTTTTGGTGACATCCGACGACATCGCACGGTTTCACGGCATCGATGAACGCTTGTCGCTTGAAAACCTGAAACACGGCATTAATTTTTACGGTGCACTTCTGAGTAAGCAATAGAGACAATTGCTGCGCATAGAAGAAAACAGTATTGCTGCATGATGCAGTCTTTGATCATCCATATGGCCACCGCCCATGCCCGCAAGGCAAATGTAGAAACACTCTGCCAAACGTTGCCTGACGCACATGTTGTGGATGCGCAAAGCGGGGAAGAATGTGTGACGCGGCCCGGTGATCTTCACACGCCGAATTACCCTTTTGCCATGAACAAAGGGGAAATCGGATGCACACGAAGTCACCGTAAATGCTGGCAATGGATTGTAGATCAAGATGTGGAATATGCGCTGATCTGCGAGGATGACCTCAGCATCGACCACGCCATTTGGCAGCAAGCCATGGGGCTCGTGGCGCAATATGCCAATGCGGATAGCTTTATCAGATTGCCAGCCAAAGCGCGCGATAAACCCATCAAAAACATCGACACAAACGGCGCAGCGCGATTGTTCGTGCCAAAGACAATAGGGCTGCAAACCGTGTGTCAGGTTGTTGGAAAAAACGCAGCCAAAGCGCTGTTAAAGGCAACAGAGGAATTGGACCGGCCTGTGGACACGTTGTTGCAAATGCACTGGGTACACGGGCAAAAAATCCACACGATCTTCCCCAACGGGGTCAAGGAATTGACGCAGGAACTGGGCGGCTCAACAATCCAAAAGAAAACAATAACGGGACAAAAGCTGTCTCGCGAAATTAAACGGAAATGGTACCGATGGCTGGTCGGATCAAAGCCGCAAGAAGCCTGAAACACGTCTTCCTTTCGCGGCAAATACTTCGGGGGCGCCCGGCACGGGCGGGGGCAGAGCCCCTAAAGCAGGAAAACCCTTGCCAACGCTTCAACGATAGACAGGTGCCTGACCCAGCGCCATGACGCCACAACACCCTGTGCAATGACTTGCCCCCGTTTGGGCAAGGTGCGACAGTGTATGCCAAGCGGCCTCACCCCGAGGCAAACACAGATTTTGGGAGACAATCAATGTTGGAAAAACGCGCCTTTTACATCAACGGAGAATGGGTCGAAAGCCAGGGCGGTACAGATCATCACGTGATTAACCCCTCAACCGAAGAACCATGCGCCACAATCACTTTAGGCACGCAGGCCGATGCCGATGCTGCGGTGGCGGCAGCAAAAGCTGCCTTTCCGGCGTGGATGGCGACACCTGTTGAAGAACGGATCGCAATGGTGTCCAAACTCTGTGATATTTATGCAGAACGCGCAGAAGAGCTAGGCGAAGCCATGAGCCTTGAGATGGGCGCGCCGATCTCAATGTCTAAAACCTCGCAAGCAGGCGCAGGGTCATGGCATCTGCAAAATTTCATCAAAGCCGCCAAAAACTTTGAATTCAATCGTCCTTTGGGCGACCACGCGCCCGGCGACCGGATCATTTACGAACCTGTCGGTGTCGCCGCCCTCATCACGCCATGGAACTGGCCGATGAACCAGGTCACGCTGAAAGTCGGGGCTGCGGCGATTGCAGGGTGCACGATGGTATTGAAACCATCCGAAGAAAGCCCGCTGAACGCAGTCATCTTCACAGAAATGATGCACGAAGCCGGTTTCCCTGCAGGCGTTTATAACATGATCCAAGGCGATGGCGCGGGCGTGGGAACAGCCCTATCCGGACACCAAGACGTCGACATGGTCAGCTTCACCGGCTCTACACGCGCAGGCACGGCCATCTCCAAGAACGCAGCAGATACGCTGAAACGCGTACACTTGGAACTGGGCGGCAAGGGCGCAAATCTGATCTTTGACGACGCGGACGAAAAAGCCGTCAAGCGCGGTGTCTTGCACATGATGAACAACACAGGCCAGTCGTGTAACGCGCCCAGCCGTATGCTTGTGCAACGCGGCATCTACGATCAAGCCGTTGAAGAAGCCGCCGCTGTGGCAGAGAAAGTCACCGTTGGTCCTGCGTCAGAAGAAGGGCGCCACATCGGTCCCGTCGTGAACGAAGTCCAATGGGGCAAGATCCAGGCGTTGATCGAAAAGGGCATCGAAGAAGGCGCGAAACTGGTCGCGGGTGGTCCGGGTCGCCCCGACGGGATGAACCGCGGCTTTTACGTGCGTCCAACAGTATTCGCAGACGTGAACAACGACATGACGATTGCGCGCGAAGAAATCTTTGGGCCCGTATTGTCGATTATCCCCTTCGACACCGAAGAGGAAGCGGTGCAAATCGCCAACGACACCCCCTACGGGCTGACAAACTATGTGCAAACACAAGACAGCAACCGCGCCAATCGGTTGGCCACGCAATTGCGGTCCGGCATGGTGGAAATGAACGGCACATCACGTGCTGCGGGATCCCCCTTTGGCGGGATGAAGCAATCAGGCAACGGGCGCGAAGGCGGCGTTTGGGGGCTGGAAGACTTCCTTGAGGTCAAAGCCGTATCCGGTTGGGCCGCTGAGTGATCCTCAGCCTCGTAAGGTGCACTTAAGTGCACCTTACCCCCTATCCCAGACACACCACCTTAATGCACCGGAGTGACGGATGATCTACGCGCGATTGCATGGCCGCTTGGGCAATCAAATGTTCCAATACGCGGCCGCCCGCGCCTTGGCTGCACGGCTTGATGTTCCATTTTCCATCGACACACGCCGCGCCGAGCACAAAGGCGAAGGTGTTCTGACCCGCGTGTTCGATGTGGACTGGAGCACCCCCCAGCATCTCCCCCCTGCCCAACATGTCCGCCCCCTTGCATATTTTGCGTGGCGCGCCTTTGGGCAAAATCCAAAAATTTACCGCGAACAAAGCCTTGGGTACAACGCCGCTTTTGAAACCCTACCCGACAACACATATTTGCACGGCTATTGGCAGGCAGAGCAGTATTTCGCCCCTATTGCGAACGACATCCGCGCGGCCTTTGTACCACGCCATGCCATGAGCCCACAGAACGCCGATATGGCCGCCCGAATTGCATCCGGGCCGTCCATATCTCTACACGTCCGACGGGGGGATTATCTGACTGTCGGCGCACATGGCCTTTGCGACCAAGCTTACTACGAAGCAGCCTTGGCAAAGGTCGCAAAAGGCATCGATGCGCCCACGGTTTACGTCTTTTCTGATGATCCGGACTGGGCCAAAGACAACTTACCGTTGCCTTTTGAAAAGGTCGTCGTGGATTTCAACGGCCCCGATACCGATTACGAAGACCTCCGCCTGATGTCATTGTGCCAACACAACGTTCTTGCCAATTCGTCTTTCAGTTGGTGGGGCGCTTGGTTGAACCGCAACCCGGACAAACGCGTGGCGGGGCCAAAGGACTGGTTCAGCGACCCCAAGCTGAACAACCCAGACATTTTGCCCAAAGGCTGGTTGCGGATCAAAGCGTAAGGGCGGTCGTCAGAAAGGCGCATTTGCCCGTACCTTCATTGAATGCCCCGTTTGAGGATGATTGAAACGCAACTCTTCCGCATGCAGCATCATGCGCGGATAATTGTCGCGCACGGCACCATGAGCATAGAACGGATCACCTAAAATCGGATGCCCCAAGGCGAGCATATGGACACGCAACTGATGGGTCCGCCCCGTCAAAGGCGTCAATCGCACACGCGCGGTGTCATTTTCCGATTTGAGCACACGCCAATCGGTAACAGACGGTTTGCCGGTCTCATGACAGACCATTTGCAACGGCCGGTTTGGCCAATCCACAATCAATGGCAGATCAACTGTTCCGCTTTTCGCGGACGGCACCCCATGCACCCGTGCGACGTAGGTTTTCTTTGTTTTGCGGTCTTGAAACTGCACGGACAAAACGCGCTGCGCATGCGGCGTCAGCCCAAATACCATAACGCCTGAGGTGTCCCTGTCCAAACGATGCACCAACAAGGCATCGGGGAACGCAACCTGCAAGCGTGTGATCAGACAGTCCGCCAAATGTGCGCCCCGACCTGGCACAGACAATAGGCCCGCAGGCTTGTCGACAACGACGATGTCAGCGTCTTCGTGCAGAATGACCAACGGTCCATCGGGCGGGTTATATTCAGTTTGCATGGTGTTGGATGTTTCAGATGTAAGGTGGGTTTTCAACCCACCACACCGTCCGGCCCAATCAGCGACGCATCTGGCGAAACATGGACACGGAATAAATCAGCAGGGCAGCCCAGATCATGGGAAACGCGATCATGCGTGCCGTGCCAAAGTCTTCCTTGAAGACCACAACAGCACAAAGCGCGATCATAGTGGGGGCAATGTACTGCATGATCGCGATGGTCGTCAGGCGCAAACCCTTCGCTCCGTTCGCATAAAACAGCAACGGAACCGCTGTCACCACACCACATCCCATCAGCAACCACGTGTCAGGCATCGCTGTGAAAGTAAAATGGCTGTTGCCTTGCGTGGCCAGCCACATGACATATCCCAAAGCGGGCACGATCAAGATCAGCACCTCTAGCAGAAAGCCCTGATTTGGACCAATGGGCAGTTGTTTTTTGCACAACGCATAAAACCCCCATGACACCGTCAGTCCAATAGCAACCCAAGGGACGGCGCCGTTCTGATACGCCAGATAGGACACGGCGGCAGCGGCCAACCCCACCGCCACGATTTGCGCCCGCGTCAGACGTTCGCCCAGTAATATAGCCCCCAACGCGACGCTAAAAAGCGGGTTGATGTAGTACCCAAGGGCGGCATCCAAAGCCCGATCCGTTGCAATCGCCCAGACATAAAGTCCCCAATTGACGGTGATCAGCGCAGCAGACACACACCCCATGGCCAAGGTACGCGGGCTTAAAATAGCAGCACGCACGTCGCGGGTTCGGCCCAGCAGAACAAGCAAAGCCCCTGCAATCGGCAAGGACCAGATGACGCGATGCGCAACAACTTCCGCCGGCGGCACATGAGACACCAACTTCATGTAAAGAGGTAAAAATCCCCACATGACATAGGCGCCCAACGCAAAGCCAAATCCGACAAGCGTATCCCCGGACGAAGGTCTTTTAGCGTCTGGCACGGCAGTCTCCTTCATTGAAGCCTTATCCGTACCAGCGAAACGCGCAGTGTCCATAGGCGACCACAAATGGATTCATGTTAGCTTAGATTTTAAATTCAATTCCTTTGCTTACCTTGGGGGCACTTCATCCAATCTTGATAGGTTCCGCGTAAGAGGTACTAGCGATTTTACAGAAGGTTTGGCATGAGAAAAAATATACTTGTCGTTGATGACGACGCCTTTTTCAGACGAATGATGATCAAAACGCTTTTTGCACTTGATGCCGAATTTACGTTTTGTGTCGATGGCCCCGAATGCCTTGAGGTGATTGAATCCAACCTGTTCGACTATGATCTTATTTTGATGGATGTGCACATGACCGACATGCTGGGATCCGAGGCCACCGGACGCATTCGCGCGATGTCAGGAAACCCACTACGCCGTGTCCCGATTGTTGCCTTAACCGGTGACGCCACATGGTGTGATGCGGAACGTTGTGCGGGTGCGGGGTTTACAGGCTACATGGCGAAACCAAACGATCTGCAAACGCTTTATGATGATATAGATACGTTGATCACTGCCGTCACAGATGATCCCATCACCACAAAAGCAGTCCATCTGAACTAGCAGCACGCTTCACGTCCTGAACCCCGGACGAAAACGAGGCAGCAACATCATTGCTGCCTACTGTCGCGCCCGAAGGTCAGACTTTGACGCGCTCTGATTTCGGATCGTAAAACGGCTTCAACTGCGCCTCAGCTTTCACCTTCACACCCATGATGTCGATCTCGAATGTGCTGTCCAGCAATTGCGCCACGCTTTCGCCTTTGCACGGCACATAGCCCATCCCGATAGCAGCACCCAGATGATGCCCGTATCCGCCCGAAGACAAATATCCGACGTATTCGCCATTCCGCAGGATTGGTTCGTTGTGATACAAAAGCGGTTCTGGATCTGTCAGTTTGAATTGCACCAGACGTTGTTCCAAACCGGTTTCACGCTTTTTCAAAACCGCGTCTCGCCCGATAAAGTCGGGCTTGTCGGTTTTCACCGCAAAACCCAAACCCGCTTCCAACACATGATCCTCGGATGTAATGTCATGTCCGAAATGGCGGAACCCTTTTTCCATGCGGCATGTGTCCATCATATGCATACCGCACAGGCGCATATCGAAATCGGATCCCGCGTCCGCCAAAGTTTCAAAGACATGACCACACATGTCGGAAGGCACGTAAATCTCCCAACCCAATTCGCCCACGTAGGTGACGCGGTGCACACGCGCCAGCCCCATACCGATTTCGATCTCTTGTGCTGTGCCAAAGGGATTCACATCGTTTGAAAAGTCGTTAGGGGAAACTGCCTGCAGCAGTTCGCGCGATCGGGGCCCCATAATGGCCAGCACCCCTTCACCTGCCGTCACGTCGGTGATGACAACGCTGAAGTTGCCCTGATTGCGGCGCATCCAGGTTTGGTCTGCCAGCCGCGTCGCAGCTGGTGTGACAACCAGATAGCAGTTTTCCTCGATGCGGGTGACAGTCACATCCGCTTCGATGCCAGCCTTGGAATTCAGGAATTGCGTGTACACGATTTTGCCCACAGGCACATCGTAATCACCGCCACCAATATAGTTCATAAAGGCCAAGGCGTCCGGTCCCTCGACGCGGATTTTTCCAAACGACGACATGTCGTACATGCCCACATTCTGGCGCACAGCCATGTGTTCTTGCGCGACGTTGTCAAAGAAGTTTTGACGCTGCCAGCTGTATTCATATTTTGGTTCTTGGCCGTCGTTGGCAAACCAGTTCGCGCGTTCCCAGCCCGCCAGTTCACCCATGACAGCCCCGCGGTCCAGCAAATATGTGTGGAACGGAGTGCGCCGCACGCCACGCGCAGTCGCCTTTTGGCGGAACGGGAAGTGGTCGGCGTATAGCAGACCCAGCGTTTCTTTGGATCGCGCCTCAAGGTAGCGCTTGTTTCCTTGAAACGGCTGCATACGGTTGATGTCAACGTCCCCCAAATCGAAGGGCTTCTCGCCTGTGTCCATCCACGCAGCCAAGGCCATACCCGCGCCGCCAGCAGATTGAATGCCGATGGAATTAAAGCCCGCCGCGACCCAGACGTTGTCCATCTCAGGTGCAAGGCCAAGGTGATAGGCATCATCTGGTGTGAAGCTTTCAGGCCCGTTAAAGAACGTGTGGATGCCCGCTTCGGCCAACATTGGCATGCGCTCAACAGCGGCTTCCAAGATCGGTTCAAAGTGATCAAAATCTTCAGGCAACTGATCGAATTCAAAGTCCTTCGGGATACCGTCTACGGCCCAAGGTTTAGCGTTCGGTTCAAACGCGCCCAACAACATCTTGCCCGCGTCTTCTTTGTAGTAGGCACATTCATCCGGCACCCGCAGCACCGGCAATTGCGTCAGCCCGTCGATGGCTTCGGTGACGATGTAGAAGTGTTCACAGGCCTGCAGCGGCACGTTCACGCCAGCCATGCGCCCCACTTCGTGTCCCCACATGCCACCGCAGTTCACAACCATGTCGGCTGCGATATGGCCGGTGTTTCCGTCACTGTCTTCCCAATCCACACCCGTCGCACGGCGGCCTTCTTTGGTGATGTTTGTGACAGCAACGCGTTCTTTGACCAGCCCACCCCGCTGACGGGCGCCTTTGGCCAAAGCCAACGCAATGTTGGCTGGATCACCTTGGCCGTCCAGCGGCAGGTAGACCGCACCTTTGATGCCTTCCAGATTGATATGCGGGTACAGTTCTTGCACACGCTCGTTCGAAATTTCCTCGACCTCAACACCGAAGGCCCGCGCCATGCCGGCTTGGCGGTAAATTTCTTCGCGTCGTTCGTCTGTCAAAGCGACCGTGATAGACCCAACGCGTTTGAACCCCGTCGCCACGCCCGTTTCTTCTTCGAGTGTGCCGTACAATTCTTGAGAGTACTTTGCCAATTTGGTCATGTTCGCCGTCGCACGCAGCTGCGCGATAAGACCCGCGGCATGCCAAGTTGTGCCAGACGTCAATTGCTTGCGTTCCAACAGCACAACGTCGTTCCACCCCAATTTGGTCAGGTGGTAGGCCACGGAACACCCAATCACTCCACCGCCAACAATGACGACACGGGCTTTTTCGGGCAGTTCAGATTTGGATGCAGACATGGGTTTTGACCTTTGAAAGAGTATCTTTTTTTCCCGTGTGGCACAGTTACAGCGCACCAAGCCCATCAAAAGCGTCACTTATGACGATTTTGATGTAATTATCTCACATGGCCCGCAGCCTGTTTTTTCTGGCGAATGGCTGTGGGCGTCACCCCGAAGAAACTGCGGTACAAACTTGAGAACCCGTTCGGAAAGCCGCAAGCCAGCCCGATTTCCCGAATGGTCATCGTCGTATTCAGCAGCAGGTTATTGGCCCAGTTCAAACGCAATTCACGGTAGTAGGTGTTTGGTGTCGTATTCAAGCGACGGTGAAAGCGGCGCTCCAAAGACCGCGACGACAATCCAACACGTGCCACCAATTCGGCAATAGGAAGCGGTTCTTCCATATGTGCCTGCATCAATTCGATGCATTGGTCCAGCTCGCGGTCGCCCGTGATTGTCAGCCGTTTGCCCCCGAACGGTTGCAACGTTTTGAAATCGCGTATCTTTTCGTGCAATAAAATATCGGCAACTGTCATTACACCGGCCGCAGACATGTGGTTGCCCACCAGGCTTAACGTCAAATCCACCGCAGCCCCCATTCCGGCACAGGTCACGATCCGTCCGTCATCCACAGCCAAAGCATAGGTGCCTTCACCACTTGGGTCGCCCCGCTCGTGTAGAACCGCACGGTTTTCCCAATGTGTGGTATGTGCCGCAGACCCCGTGGGATGTTCCGATATGTACCGGCTTGCGGCCTCGGACATCAGCACCACCTTCGCTTTGCGGTACGTGTAGGCCGCTATGACAGACCCAAGTGACAGCTCTGGCGCATCGGCATTCGAATTGCCAATCACAAACAGATATTCTGCCTCAGAGCGGAGTGTGATCGCTCCGGTTTGTGTACCCAGACCGGACCGCGACGCCACGTACCCCCCGTGGCGCGATAAAAATCGCCACGTGAACAAGGCGCCCGGGTTGATCCGGTTTGCCATACGCAAAACTTCCACAACGCCGGACAACTCCACCAGCACAAAGCCTTCCGCAAGGATAATATCCACGCACCATGGCGTCGCTTTGGTGACGATGGGTGCGGGCTTTGTCACGCAGGAAGACCTTTGAAACGTTTCGACAATTCCGCGATATGTGCCGGTCCGACCTCGCAGCAGCCCCCAAGCAACGTGGCCCCTTTCGCAACCCAAATCGCGGCATGGTCAGCGTAGGCTTCCGGGCCAAGATCGCGCCGCGCTGTCAACGCGTCGACAGTAGGCTTCGTTTTCAAAAACCCATCCGAGATTTTCTCAAAACCATTGGCGTAGGCACCGAATGGCAATGTGCCATGGGACAGCACGTCCATTGCCGCCGGGATCACCTCGGGGGTTGAGCAATTCACCAAAATCGCTGATGCACCTTGTTGGGCGACCGCCATTGCATCTGCCAGTGGTTCACCGGACCGCAGCTTTGTGCCATCACTGTCGTCTACCGTCATCGCAAGCCACACTGGTACATCGGTCCGCAAAGCGGCTTTCAGAATGCTGCGCGCATGTGCAACAGACGAAACCGTTTCACCGATCAACAAATCACATTCGGGCGCCAGAATATCGGCAATTTCATTGTAGATGCTTGCGGCCACATTATCGGCAGGATGCAAATCGGGGCGGTATGACGCCCCTATCGGCCCCATGGACCCCGCGATGCGTTTGGCCCCGCTGTCTTTTGCCTCCTGAATGGCCAACTTGTACAGCTCTTCAAACTGTCCCTCGTGCGGCGTGCCCACAAGGCGGTCACGCAAGATTGCGTAGGTGTTTGTGGTCGTAATATCTGCACCTGCATCTGCAAAATCGCGGTGCACCTCTGCCACCAAACCGGGCCGATCGATCATCACCTGCGTCGACCACAGTGGCGTCGGTGCGTCCGTGCTGCGCCGGATCAGTTCCTGCCCCATCCCGCCATCTAAAACAGTTATCGTCATATCGCCGCCTCGCTTCGCATTTTGATCACGCTCAGCACAGAGCGGTGGAAATCCTGTAAAAACACTTCGCCCCAAAGGGACAAGTAGCCATTTAGCGGGGTCGTCACGGAATAGTTGGTCTGTAGCGTCAAAAGCGTGTCGCCATTTGGCAATGCCGTCAATTCGTAGAACCCTGAGTGCAAATTCACCAAGTCCCCTTGCGGGTCCACATGTGGATCCATAGCATACATCGTGGATTTTTCGTTGAACACAAAATCCCATGACAGGCTTTTGTGCTGCGTGATCCCGGTCAGATGTTCCTGAAACCGCATGCCCCCAGACCAACGCAGTTGCCGGATCGTGCCATCCACAACGGCATTGATGGGCAGTGGCGTGCCAAGAATGTTGTGCGAGAAAGTCCAGATGCGTTCTTGGTCCGTGATCGCTTCGATTTCGTAGGTGTGGGCCCAAACCGTTTCCACAGGCGCCGCGATTTGAATTTCCGTCACCACCTGCATCTGCGCTTCGGGGAAGGTGATTTGCCCAAAAACAGGCACGGCCAGCAGCGGCAACAGCAGAACCGACACATGCAGCGTCGCGTTGTCAGATGCCACCAACGCACGACGCAAAGCGGCCCGCATCACGAACTGCCCCAGCATCATCAATCCGATGAACACCGGTGCCAGAATGACCACACAAATGAGCGTTTCAAGCTGCGCAATCAGCAACGCCACACACAGTAGAGCAATAGGAATCAACCCCAATCCCAAAATGCGCACCAACCCGCTTTCGTTGCGTGGGTCCAGAACCAAACTGGCTGCAGTACCATAAAGGAAAGGGAACACCGTCAGCATCACCAACGTCACCGCTGTAATAAACGTGGCCCACTGCACCAGGATCAACAACGCGTAGAACAGACCACAATAGGCAAAGGCAAAGCACAACCTGACAGCCATGCTTTGCTTTTGGACCCATCCCATCATGCGCGGATGCGGTCGTTTTCGGGGTCCCAAAGCGGTTGATCAGGCTGCACAACTGCCTTGCAGCGTGCCCCAAAGATTTCTACCTCAAGCTCTGTGCCCGGTTCGGCCAGTTCGGCGTTGACCACGCCCAAGGCCACGGACTTGTTGATCCGGAACCCCCAATCGCCTGACGTGGTTTCCCCAACCACCTCGTCCCCATTCCAGATCGTCGACATGTAGGGCGCATCCGCATATGGCGCATCCACTGTCAGCGTCACAAACATCTTCTTGGACCCTGCCTGCTTTTCAGCCTGCAACGCAGCTTTGCCCGGGAAATCCTGTTCCTTGTTCAGGCGCATAAAGCGTTCCAATCCACCCTCGAGCAGGCTGTAGTCGGTAGACAAATCACCCTTCCACGCGCGGTAGCCTTTTTCGATGCGCATCGAGTTCAGCGCATACATGCCGAAAGGCTGCGCACCTGCCGCCAGAACCGCGTCATACAACGCAGGGATGTCCGCGTTCAGGGCGTGGATTTCCCAACCCAGTTCGCCCGCAAAGGACACACGTGCTAACATGCAATCGGTGCCTGCGACGGTCGCCTTTTGAATGGACAACCAAGTAGACGCCAAATCGGCATCGGTGCCCATCGCCTCGAACGCTTCACGCGCTTTCAGGCCCGTGACGATCAATGTCGAGTATTCCGTTGTGTGATCCGTCAGGCTTAGACCCGCAGGCAGGTCGTTGTTCAACACGTCAAAGTCGTGCCACTGCGCGATGGCGGCTGTGATCAGGGTAAAGTCGTCCTCGCCGTGCCGCATGATCGACATTTCAGTCAGGATCCGGCCACGGCTGTCGGGGAAGTACCCCAGCGTCATACGACCTGCCTTGGGCAAGGCACCCGCGATCTTGGTCCGCAAATACTCTGCCGCGCCTTCGCCGTTCAGCTTGAAACGCGAGAATCCGGGCAGGTCAAGAACGCCAACGCCGTCGCGCACCGCTTCGACCTCTTGCTGCACGCGGATTTTCCAGGGCCCTTCGCGGCCCCATGTTTGCGTGCTTTCCTCAGAGGTGTCGTCGCCATCCTTTGCAAACCAGTTGGCGCGTTCCCAGCCATTGAAGGCCCCCATCTGCCCGCCTTGCGCACGGATTTTGGCATCAATCGGCGACAGCTTCTTGTCGCGCCCTGCGGGCCAATCGTGGTGCGGGAAGTGCATGGCGTATTCGTGGCCATAGGTTTCCAGTGCCTTGGACAGGCAGTGATCGTGGTCGGTGTAATCGGTGTAACGACGCGGATCGACAGCCCACATGTCCAATTCAGTTTCACCGTGCATGATCCATTCCGACAGCACCTTGCCCGCGCCGCCGCCTTGGGCGATGCCAAAGGTAAAGCTGTGGCATTCATAGGCGTTTTTCACACCCGGCATCGGGCCAATCATCGGCAAGCCATCGGGGGCGTAGGGAATTGGACCGTTGATGTTGCGACCGATCCCAGCGGTGCCAAGGGCAGGAACACGTTCCATTGCATCTTCGATATAATATTCCAGACGCTCAAGATCGTCAGGATATAGCTGGAAGGAAAAGTCCTGTGGCATCGGGTCTTCGGGCGTCACCCAATGGGCCTTACAATTGCGCTCGTAGGGTCCCAGATTCAGCCCGTTTTTATCCTGACGCAAATAGTAGCTGACGTCGACATCACGGATGATCGGCAATTTGTGGCCTTTTTCCTTGGTCCAAGCGGCCACTTCAGCAATTTCCTCGGTCAGGAAATACTGATGCGACATGACCACCATAGGGACAGTGCGCCCACCAAATGGCTTGAACATCTCGCCCACACGTTGGGCATAATATCCCGCAGCGTTCACCACTTTTTCGCAACGGATATCGCCTTTTTCGGTTTTGACGATCCATTCGTCTCCATCGCGGTCCAAACCAATGATGGGGCAGAAACGTTCGATATGACCGCCCGCATCACGTGCGCCTTTCGCAAGGGCTTGGGTCAGCTGCGCCGGATCGATGTCGCCGTCCAGTGGGTCCCACATACCGCCTGCCAGCGCGTGGGTTTCCATAAACGGATGGTATTCTTTCAACTCGTCAGGCGTCAGAATGTCCATTTGCAGGCCTTGGTAGCGGCCCATTCCAGCCACGCGTTCAAACTCTTGCATGCGCTCTTTTGTATGTGCCAAACGCACCGACCCCGTGACGTGATAGTTCATGGGATAGTCGACGTCTTTGCCAAGCGTCCGGTAAAGTTCCGCTGAATACCGCTGCATGTTCATGATTGCCCAAGAGCCCGCAAAGTTCGGCACGTTGCCTGCCGCGTGCCATGTGGAACCCGCTGTCAGTTCGTTCTTTTCCAAAAGAACGCAATCTTTCCAGCCCGCTTTTGCCAGATGGTACAAAGTGGATGTACCGACCACACCACCGCCGATGATGACCACACGGGCCGTTGTTGGAAAATCGCTCATTTTTTATTGCTCCCTTTGCGGCACATCGTCCGCGATCTTGTAGTAGTCACCTTTGTCCGCGACGAAGATGTGTTTTTCGGTTGTTATTCCTGTTGCGCCGTTTAGCGTTCCAGACATGACAGACACTGCGCCATTGTCGGCCCCGTGCCTCCAAAACAGCGATGATCCGCATCGATTGCGAAACCCGCGCTGCGCCTGTGGTGATGATTGATACCAGCTAAGCGTCTCGTCTTTGGTGGTGGTCAGCTGTTCAGGGCCCACTTGTGTGGCCGAAACATAATGCCCGCTGGTATTGCGGCATTGCACACAGTGACACGCTACGGAATTTCGCAGATCACCTTGCAATTCATATTGCACGCCGCCGCACAAACAACTTCCCTTTCTCATCCTGCCCTCACTGGTGTTGTGGCGGTACCTAAAAGCACGCCGTAAATGACAAAACACACCGCCATGCCACGGCGCACCCAAACATTGAACACGGCGCCCAAAGCCGCACGCCCCAAGCCTGCGCCCAGCGCCGTATATGTGATGTAGCTTAGCGCCGTCAGCGTCAGGGCCGTGGGCACGATCACCCACATTTGCGCACCAATAGCCACGTCCGGCTGCACAAATTGCGAGAACGCAGCGAGGTATCCAGCGACCGATTTCGGGTTGATCGTGGCGATGGCCAAAGCGTTTAAATAGATTGAACCCGGTTTGCGCGGCACCGTCGGTGCGGGTTTGGCAGCAAGCAGCCAACCGCGCACACCAAGGAAGATCAAGAACCCCGCGCCGATTAACTTCGCAATGAAAAAGCCAGTGGGTGAAGCCGCTATCAATGCTGTGATACCAGCCGCACTCAGCGCCAGGAAAAGGGAGGCTTGGGTCAAGATCGCCAAGACGCCGACAAGGCTGCGCTTGAACCCGAGGTTCATGCCATTTGAAATGCAGTTCACCGCATTTGGCCCCGGTGTTGTCACAAAGACGGCCCAAAACAGAGCGAATATGATCCAGCCTTCAAACGACATCAATACACCGGTGGCGCGATGACCCAAACCGCAACGGCCGGAGCATCATAAGGGTTCATCCAGCGAAACGGTTCGCCTTTGATGCGGAAGCTGTCGCCGGGATGAATATGGAAAAGCTTGCCCCCGATTTCCAAATCAAGACGGCCAGAAATCAGGTATCCCACTTCTTGTGTCGGGCGTGTTACGGCCGCGCCGATATCGCTGTGCGGCTCAAACGTGGAATGCACCATTTCAAAGTCATCGGTCAGATCGGGCGACAACAGTTCTTCTACCAGCCCTGCAGTGTGCGACCCCATTGGTCGCCGCGTACCTTGCCGCACCACATAACCCGCTTCGTGCGCCGGCGCCGCTTCGTGCCGGAACAGCATCGAGATCGGCACAGACAGCAATGCTGCAATTTCGCGCAAATCTGAAATGGAAGGCTCGGACAGATCACGTTCAACTTGGCTGAGCCACCCCACGGACCGTCCCAGTCCGTCGGCCATATCCATAAGCGTCAGCCCGCGCGATTTACGCAACGCCCGCAAATCTGCCCCCAAAGTGTCCGGAGAAGAGGGGTTGGTTTGAAGCATGCCACTTGGTCTCGTGAAAATTTATATCCGAATTTCACGTTGCATATGACTCAATGAAAAATCAAGCCTCTTTTTCACGGCATCACTAAATCGCGTTTTTGAAACAGTCGTTCAATATGCCGCCCAAAGCGTCTGCATCAACTTGCGTAAATGCGTCCGCTTGGTCGCTATCGATGTCAAATACGCCCAAAAGTGCGTCGTTTGCCCCCCAAACAGGCAACACAAGTTCGGATCTGGTAGAGCTGGCGCAGGCAATATGGCCTTCAAACTGGTCTACATCCGCGACCAACTGCACCTGTCCCGTTCGCGCCGCAGCCCCGCAAACGCCGCGCGCAAAGGGAATCACCAAACACCCATGCCCCCCTTGATAGGGACCGATTTTCATCACCTCAGGTGCAACGACACGGTAAAACCCTGTCCAGTCAAATCTGTCGTCGCTGTGATGCACTTCGCACGCAATTGTCGCCATCAGCGCCACAGCATCCGTTTCGTTTTCCGTCAGCGCGGCAATAGTTTTAGCCAATGTTTCGTAGTCAACAGTCATGTTTTTCCTATTGGGGGCTCTGCCCCCAAATCCCCGGGATATTTTTGGCGAAAAGAATGAATGGCTAGGGCCGTTCGATTGCGATTGCGGTGCCTTCGCCCCCTCCGATGCAAATTGCGGCAATCCCGCGTTTCAGGCCGCGTGTTTCCAGCGCATTCAGCAGTGTCACCATAATGCGTGCTCCAGATGCGCCGATAGGATGACCCAATGCGCAAGCGCCGCCATTCACGTTTACAATGTCGTGGCTTAGCCCCATTTCGTGCATGAAAGCCAACGGTACAACCGCAAATGCTTCGTTCACTTCCCAAAGGTCGACATCTTCCTTTTGCCACCCAAGGTGCGCGAGTAATTTTTGCGCGGCGGGCACAGGTGCCGTGGTAAACAAGCCCGGGGCTTGTGCATGGCTGGCGTGTCCCTTGATGATGGCGCGTACAGACAGGTTTTGGCTTTTCGCCGCATCTGATGATGCCAAAACCAGTGCCGCAGCCCCATCTGAAATCGATGACGAATTCGCAGCTGTTACGGTCCCACCTTCCCGAAACGCAGGCTTCAACTGAGGGATCTTTTCAGGCCGGGCGTTTCCCGGTTGTTCGTCAGTTGCAATGGAAACGCTACCTTTACGGGTCGTAACCTCAAACGGCGCAATTTCCGTATCAAACGCACCACTGTCTTGTGCAGCCTTCGCACGCGACAAGGACGTCAGCGCATAGTCGTCTTGCACACTGCGTGTAAACTGGAAGGTTTCGGCGCAATCCTCTGCAAACGTCCCCATGAGGCGGCCTTTATCGTAAGCGTCCTCCAAACCATCCAGGAACATGTGGTCCACAACTTTTGCATGCCCCAACCGTGCGCCACCACGCATTTTGTCCATTAAGTAAGGCGCGTTGGTCATGCTTTCCATACCACCTGCCACGACAACATCAGATTGTCCCAGCGCGATTTGGTCAAACGCAATCATAGCGGCTTTCATTCCGGAACCACACATTTTGTTCAATGTGGTGGCAGGTACTTCTTCGCCCAATCCGGCATGAAATCCGGCTTGTCGCGCAGGTGCTTGCCCTTGCCCTGCAGGCAATACGCACCCCATTAGGACTTCGTCCACAACAGGCGCGCCTGCGCCTTGCAAAGCTGCCTTGATCGCGGACCCGCCAAGCTCTGATGCAGTTTGAGACGTGAAAGCCCCTTGGAATCCTCCCATCGCGGTACGTGCTGCACCGGCAATCACAACATCTTTCATCATCAGGTTCCTTTTTTGGAAAGCAATTACGGATTGGTAAGACTTTCATCCTAACAATGACAACAACTCTTAGGACGGCGGTCAAAAATTCATGGAACTATCAAGCAAAACAGAAGAGTCTTTCCGAATTGTTTCGGTGAACGACACACGCATTGATGCGGCAGTAGCAATTGAATTCAAAGATGCAATGCGAACACAAACGGAAGACGGCCCGTCCGTCGTTATCTTGGACCTTAGCAAGGTACAATTCATCGATTCCAGTGGTTTAGGGGCGATTGTCGCATCCATGAAGAACCTAGGCCAGGATCGAAAGTTGGCTTTGGCAGGGCTGACACCAACTGTAGATAAAGTATTCCGTCTGACACGCATGGATTCAGTTTTTAGCCTGTTTGATACTTTGGACGGGGCCGTCGAAGGCCTGCGGTCTTGATACAGAACACTGAAGGAGAGGGAGGTATGATTGTGACCCACTTTCTACCTAAATTCCAAGTTTCCGTTCAAAGCGGTCAACTTGCTGTTCGGTCCGCATTGGAGAAATTACTGACGCAGTTGGAGCCGCTGCATCTGGACGTCGAAGAAGCCGGAACAATCGAACTGGTTCTAGCCGAAGCGTTGAACAACGTGGTGGAACATGGATATCCACCATCGTCCGAAGGTGGAGCGATTGACATTTCGTGCAGCCACAAGCGGGACGGCCTCCACTTTGAAATTTGTGATCAAGGTTTGCCAATGCCAAGTGGTGAAACCCCTATTGGGTCCAAGGTTGACCTGAATGTTCCAATGCAAGACATGCCCGAAGGTGGTTTTGGCTGGTTTTTGATCAAAGATCTCGCCAAAGACATCGACTACGCGCGACAAGGCAACAGCAACCATTTACGTCTGCGCTTGAACGTACGCAGCGCTTGAAAAACCGGTCTTAGGCACAATTTGCCTGCAAAGTTCACGCCGTCGGGAATACTTCCCAAAAGCACCACAGCAAGTTCACATTTTCGCCCCTTTTTCACGTCATACCTGTTCATGTAGCTGCATATGGCTTCCCTCGGCGCCGCGTTTGATAGCCCCCACCCAGTGCGCGGTGCCGAGGAACTACCTCCCCAGCAGACCTTTACGACCCAGTGCATCCATCTTGTGTGCGCTTGGATGCATGGACATTCGGGCTGTAAAGATTAGGTTCGCCCAGAACCAATCACAAAGGCTTCTCCATGCGCGACTTTCACCTTCCTGGCCGTTCCCCCGTTTTCGCAAGCAATGGAATGTGCGCAACATCGCACCCTTTAGCCGCTCAAACAGCGATCAACATCTTGCAACAAGGTGGAAATGCGATGGACGCAGCGATTGCCGGGGCGGTGTTATTGGGTATCTGCGAACCACAAATGACAGGCATCGGTGGTGACTGCTTTGTTCTTTATTCTCCTGCGGGGACAGATGAAATCCACGCTTTGAACGGTTCAGGACGCGCACCTTCGGGCCTTGACGCTGATCTTTTGCGGCAGCAGGGGGAAACAACAGTCCCTTTGCGCAGTGCGCATGCGGTTACGGTTCCCGGCGCAATTGATGCCTTTTGTCATTTGTCGGAAACCGTCGGGAACATAGGGTTGGATAGGGTGTTGGCGCCAGCCATCCACTATGCAGATCACGGAGTTCCCGTCGCACCGCGTGTCGCATTTGATTGGGCCAATGACGCCGAAACATTGCAAGGCTCCGCGCGTGATATGTATCTGTTTGGTGGCAAAGCCCCCCAAGTCGGACAAATGTTTGCGGCCCCCGGACAAGCCGAAGTCTTGCGACGCATTGCAAAACATGGCCGCGATGCCTTTTACAGCGGCGAAATTGCAGATGACATGATCGCCACCTTGAACGCGATGGGTGGCATGCACACCGAAGACGATTTTGCCAAAGCTGCCTGCACACAAACCACACCGGTTGCTGGGCCATACAAAGATATCGAAGTGGTAGAGCATCCCCCCAACACACATGGTACAACGGCCTTGTTGATGCTGAACATCCTGTCACATTTCGACATTGCGGGTATGGATCCAGTCGGTGCTATGCGCGTTCACATCGAAGCGGAAGCTGCGAAACTGGCCTATGACGCGCGCAATCGCATTGTTGCCGACGCGGATTTTACAACACGGGCTGATGTTATGACGTCGCCTGAAACAGCGGCAAAACTGGCAGCTTTGATTGATCCGAAATATGCGATCAAAGCAGCGGCGCCACTTACAGAAGCCGTTCACAAAGACACGATTTACATTACGGTCGTTGATCGCGATGGAATGGCCGTATCCCTGATCTATTCCATTTTCCACGGTTTCGGGTCGGGCATTGCTTCGGACAAATTCGGTATTTTGATGCAAAACCGCGGTGCAGGCTTCACTTTGGAAAAAGGCCATCCCAACGAACTGCTTGGCGGGAAGCGCCCGATGCATACGATCATTCCCGGTATGATCCGCGAAAACGGTAAGCCAACAGTTCCGTTCGGGGTCATGGGCGGGGCGTACCAACCCAACGGACATGCGCGGTTCGCGTCAAATATTGTGGATTTCGGCATGGACTTACAAAGCGCCATCGATGCACCACGCGCATTCAGCGACACAGGCACGCTGAAAGTCGAACGTGGTTACAGTGATGCAGTGCGCCAAGAGCTAAGCGATTTGGGGCATTCTGTTAGCATTCCCGACACGGCCATTGGCGGCGCACAAGCTATTCGAATGCGCCAAGACGGGGTGCTTGAAGGGGCAAGTGACGCACGTAAGGACGGAATTGCGCTGGGGTATTAACCCCGGCGTTCCATCAATTCAGCTGAAAATGCAGTGGGTAGGTTCCGTCCTGAAAAGGACCAAAAAGGTCTGGAATATCAGGATGATCGACCGGCTCACCAGAGTAATCCGCTATCAGGTTCTGCTCCGAAACATAGGCCACATAGTAGCTTTGGTCATTCTCCGCCAGCAAATGATAATAAGGCTGGTCTTTAATGGGGCGGCTGTCCTCTGGGATCGCCTCATACCATTCATCTGTATTGGAAAACTCAGGGTCCACGTCAAAAATGACCCCTCGGAAGGGGTGCTTCTTGTGACGGACAACTTGCCCCAAGTGATATTTCGCGAGTGTTTTCATCATAACATTGCAGCCCCTACCGCCCGTTAGTAGACGTTGCAAGAGGGCTTTGTCCAATTTTACCGATCCTATAAAAGGAAACAGACTGTTGACCCTTGCCTTGACCGTCCTTGAAATTGTGGCCCCGGTTTTCTTGCTGGCAGGCATCGGCTTTACTTGGGTCAAATTGGGCTTCGAATATCGCATCCAATTTGTGACACGCTTGGCTATGACGTTGGCAGTGCCCTGTCTGATCTTTGTGTCATTGATGCAGACCAAAATGGACCCGTCTGCAATCACTCAATTGTCGCTGGCCACATTGGTGGCATACGCAGGTGTTACGCTTTTGACTTGGGGCACAATTTTGGCGTTGCGACTGGACCGCAGCACATATCTGGCACCGCTTATTTTTGGCAATACCGGCAACCTTGGGCTGCCTTTGGCCTTATTTGCCTTTGGTGATGTGGGGTTAAGCAATGCCATCGTGGTCTTCGCAATCATGGCGGTCGGGTCGTTTACCTTTGGAATTTGGCTGGTGTCCGGACGTGGCGCTTTGGGGAAAGTGGTTTCAGAACCCATGGTTGGCGCGACGCTTTTAGGCGCTGTGTTCCTGTGGATGGGCTGGCAAACACCCCTATTTTTAACAAACACATTGTCGCTTATCGGACAAATGGCGATTCCTTTGATGCTGATCACGCTTGGGGTGGCCGTCGCGCGGCTTACACCACAAAGCTTCCTGCGGGCGATTGTACTTTCATTGTTCAAACTTGTCGTTTGCACTGGCGTCGCATGGTTTACGGGGCTGTTTTTCGATCTTGAGCCCGTCGCATTTGGAGTATTGGTTTTGCAAATCGCAACGCCGGTGGCTGTCACGTCCTATTTGCTGGCTGAAAAGTATGGCGCGGACGCAGATGCCGTTGCCGGCCTTGTCGTGGTGTCGACGGTGATGTCTGTCGGCGCACTGCCGCTTATTTTGGCGCTTGTTCTGTAGAAAACGTGATTTCAAACTGCGCAAAAAGCAGGTAGTATACGAAGCAATAACGCCGAAAAGGCGATCAAAAAATGAGGCAAGAGGCAGATGAGCAGAACTCTTGGCGCGATAATGTTGGTTTTGGCGCTTGCGTCATGTTCCAGTGGTGGGTCAGGCAAAGCCCCCAAGGAACTTGATAACGCATGTTCAATTCTAAAACAGCGCCCCGGATATCTAAGCGCGTTCAAATCAGCAGAACGCAAATGGGGTGTGCCTGTGCACGTCCAGATGGCGACCATTTACCAAGAAAGCAAATTCGTATCCAACGCACGCCCGCCCTTTCGCTATGCGGCAGGCGTAATCCCGATGGGTCGTTTGTCCAGCGCACTTGGGTATTCCCAAGCCCTTGATGGAACATGGAAAGAATACCAACAGGACCAAGGTCGCTTTGGCGCAAAGCGCACACGCATCAAAGACGCAAGCGACTTCATGGGCTGGTACATGAACACCACCCGCGACCGCAACGGCATCAGCCTTGGCGACGCTCGCAACCAATATCTAGCTTATCACGAAGGCCATACAGGGTATGCGCGTGGCAGCTACAACAAAAAGTCATGGCTGCTGCGCGTGTCTGGCGAAGTCGGCGCACGATCAGACACTTACCGTCAACAATTGGCGACCTGCCGCGTGCGTCGCTGACACTTAATCCAGTTTCTGCCCGGGCGACCCTGTATCAAACAGGCGGTTGGGCAGATTCCCCCCCACCTTCATTGCACCCAAAACAACTGTCGTTGCACTGCCCGATCCATCGTTGATCACCCATTGGCGCAGTTGCACGGGGTCCGCGGTGAATTTCATCTGGATGTTGCCGTACTCGGGGTTGTCCGGGTCCTGCGCGGTCACCACCGTCGCCGTGCCATCAAAGCTGTGGCCCGTCACCATTCGCGCTTGCCCCAAGTTCACATTTCGCGCCAAAATGATCGAAAGCGGCGTGCGTTTCAGCGGATATGTTTCGGGTGGCTGGTTTGATTTCTTGTCGTCCACAACCACAGCACCCGATCCCGCAATCACAATCGCGCTGTCCGGGGCGTTGTACTCAAACCGCATACGACCGGGCCGTTTGATGTAGATTTTGCCCGTGCTGACGGATCCATCATCGTTGATCTGTGTGAAATCGCCCTGAGTCGTTTTCAACCCATTCAGGTATTGCGAAATCGTATTCAACGGGATTTTGTCCGCGCTGGCCATTGTGGCCATGCTTGCGAAACCCGCGATCATCACTGTTTTAAAATGGAAACTCATATCGTTGCTCACTTTTGTCTTGCCTCGTATCCGATATAGGCAGACCCGCGATGTTATACGATAGCAAAAGAAAAATGCGCACCAAACCAGCCGGTTAGTGCGCATCTATTAAGTGTTTCGCAAAGATGTCTATTGCTGCTCGGGCACCAGAATCTCGCGTTTGCCCACGTGGTTCGCCGCCGACACAAGTCCCTCGTCTTCCATTTGCTCAACCAGTCGCGCGGCTTTGTTGTAACCAATCGCCAATTTGCGCTGAATGTAGCTAGTCGAACATTTGCGATCTTTGATCACCACGCCAACGGCCTGGTCATAAAGCGCGTCTGCCCCGTCCGTATTGCCGCCAAGGCCAAGCACCTGATCGATGTTGCTTTCCTTGTCTTCGTCCGGCCCTTCAACCACGCCCGACACATAGTCTGGCGCACCAAAGGCTTTCAGGTGGTTCACGATTTCCTCGACTTCTTCATCAGACACAAACGGCCCGTGACAACGCGTGATCTTTGCGCCGCCCGCCATGTAAAGCATGTCGCCCATACCCAAAAGCTGTTCGGCGCCCATTTCACCAAGGATCGTGCGTGAATCGATTTTCGACGTCACCTGAAAGGAAATACGGGTCGGAAAGTTCGCCTTGATTGTGCCGGTGATCACATCGACGGAAGGTCGCTGTGTGGCCATGATCAGGTGAATGCCCGACGCCCGCGCCATCTGCGCCAAACGCTGGATACAGGCTTCGATTTCTTTGCCCGCCACCATCATCAGATCCGCCATTTCGTCGACGATCACCACGATGTAAGGCAAGGCTTCGGGTTTGATTTCCTCAGTCTCGAACACTGGTTCGCCTGTGTCATCGTCAAAACCGGTCTGCACTGTACGACTGAACATCTCGCCTTTGGACAACGCCTCTTTGACGCGCCCGTTATAGCCGTCGATGTTGCGCACGCCCATTTTGGACATCTTGCGATAGCGTTCTTCCATCTCGCCTACGGTCCACTTCAGTGCCACAACCGCCTTTTTGGGATCGGTTACAACAGGGGACAGAAGGTGCGGAATCCCGTCATAGACAGACAGTTCCAGCATCTTGGGGTCAATCATGATCAAGCGGCATTCTTCCGGCGTCAGCTTGTAAAGCAACGACAGGATCATGGTGTTGATGGCGACCGATTTACCGGACCCCGTCGTACCCGCAATCAACAAGTGGGGCATTTTGGCAAGGTTGGCGACAACTGAATCGCCGCCGATGTCTTTGCCCAAAGCAAGCGGCAACTTCATATTGCTGTCGCCAAAATCACGGGCAGACAGGATTTCCCGCAAAACCACTTTTTCGCGGTTCTCGTTTGGCAATTCGATACCAATAACAGAACGGCCCGGAACGGTCGACACACGGGCAGACAAGGCGGCCATGGATCGCGCAATATCGTCCGCCAGCCCAATGACACGGCTGGCTTTCAAACCGGGGGCAGGTTCCAGTTCATACATGGTGACAACGGGACCGGGGCGCACCGCAACGATTTCGCCTTTGACGCCATAATCATCCAACACATTTTCCAACATGCGCGCGTTTTCTTCCAACGCCTCATCGCTCAGATGGTGACGCTGCACGACATCCGGGCTTTCCAGCAACGACAGCGGGGGCAATTCAAATCCCGGATGTGTGTCTTCAAAAGAAAGCTGCGGTTGGGCTTCGGCTTTGGCGCGCGTCGATGGTTGCACCGGCTTGCGCACAGGTTGTTCCACCACAGCACGCGGCGTTGCCACAGGGATCGCAGGTGCCGGTTGGGCGACATCTTGCAGCGGCAAAGGTTCTGCAACAGGTTCCGGCGCAGCCGTCACAGGCGGGGCCACAACATCAGCGCGTGGGGCAACCAGCGGCGGTTCCGCGCGTACTGCAGCAGGCGATGCCATCAAAGGCGGTTCAGGCGGCAATTCGACCGGCGTTGGCTCTGTGTTCAGCACCAAAGGATCAGGCCCACGGCCACGCCCTTTGGTCAAAGGGGCCACGGAGCTGACTTGCAAAGACGGCGTTTGACGTACCCGCGATTTGATCACATCCGAAATCTTCGCCTTGATGCGGTCATCACTTGGGGCATGGTCCAATTCCACATCCGAATATGTCTCAATCAATTCCGGTTCCGGCATCGCGTCAGGGACTGGATCGGCGCGCTTGATCAGCGAAGGCATACGCGACAATAACCCGGCTTTTGGTTCTGCCGGGGCCATATCGTAATCAGGCGCATCTGCGACCGGAGTCGCTTCAACGGCATAGTCAGGTGCCGGAATACTAGCTTCGGCATGGGCATAGGCCGCTGCCTCTGCGGCTTCTGCCCGTTGGCGGTCCTTGCGTTCAGCTGCGCGTGTTTGCATCTCGCGGGCAGCGTGGACTGCGTTGCTGGCGCCTTTGCCCAACAACGTCATCAAACCTGCATACAAAATCACAACGCCCAGCAGCAAAAACCGTCCGACGCGGTGGATTTCGGGGCGTGTGAAGCCCAACACAAAAGCACTCATGGCGATGACAGCCACGAACATCAGCAAGGACATCAGCTTCAGCGCAAAGGCGGATCCGATAGGTAGGATTGTCAGCGAAAAGCCCATGACAGTGTAACCAAACATGCCGCCAAGCCCAAAACTATGCGTTTGTGACCATGCGGCCCCCGGCTGCAGGGTTTCAGCATAAATCGCAAGCAAAGCAATACCGATAGGGGCAAAAATCAAACGGCCCAGTGCACGGTCTGTGCCCCAATGCAGCAAAAAACGCACGCCCCAGGTCAACAAGACAATCGCAATCGCCCAAGCCCCAAGCCCCACAACCATCATCAATGGTGCCGCCAATGACGCCCCGGACCGACCCAGCCAGTTTTGCACTTGTGCATCCGTAGACACCAACCAATTGGGATCGTCTGGCGAATAGCTACCAATCATAGCCGCACACAAAAGGCCAAGCACAATCAACGAGATGCCAATCAACTCTTTGCTGCGTTTCTCAATCGCTGCCTGCATATTGCTGTCCAGCAACGGGTCACGCCCACGTGTTTGATATGCCATTTTACTTACCTCGCCTCGTCGTTCTGAGCTGGATAAAGACAATCGCGAATGGCTTCTAACCCGCGCGTCATTTCCGCTTTTGGGGCCACCATGGCGACCCTGATGTATTCATGTCCCGGGTTCATGCCGTCCACATCCTGTGCCAAATAGGCCCCCGGAAGCACGCGTACGCCCGTCTCTATCCACAATTTCAATGCTGCCGCTTCGCCGTCTTCAACCTTCAGCCACAGGAAAAAACCGGCCTCCGGACTGGCGTATCCGGGCACATTGCCAAGGATGCGATCCGCAATCGCGTATTTTTCCGCGTACAAAGCGCGGTTCTCAATCACATGCGTTTCGTCCGCCCAAACTGCCGCTGCTGCCATCTGCAAAGGCAGCGGCAAAGGCGACCCTGCGTAGGTGCGCAATTGGCGAATTTCATCCATCGTCTTCGGTCCGCCAGTTACAAAACCGGACCGCAAGCCCGGCAAATTGGACCGTTTGGACAGGGAATGAAACGCCACCACCCGCTCTGGATCGGCGCCAATTTCATGCGCAACTTGCAAAGCACCGACAGGGGGGGCATCGCGGTAGATCTCGGAGTAACATTCGTCTGCAAAAATGCGGAAATCGTACTTTTCTGCCAAGGCCAGAAGGTCAGTCCAATAGGCACGATCTGCCACAGCGCCTTGCGGATTGGCGGGGGAACAAATGTAAACCCCCACACAGCGTTGCAAAACGTCTTCCGGCTGCGCGGCATAATCAGGCAAGTGATTGGTATCTGCCGTAGCCGCAACAAACACAGGTTCTGCACCCGAAGAAATGCTGGCCAACATGTAAACCTGATAGAACGGGTTCGGCATCAAAACTGTAGGGCGCTGGCCATTCTTGGTTTCGGGGCACAACGCCATGGGCGCGTTGTACAGCCCTTCGCGTGTGCCGTTCAACGGCATCACATTGACATCCGGATCAAGCGACAAACCATAACGGCGGTTGGCCCAATCGGCAAAAGCGCTGCGCAATTCGGACGCACCTTCATTGGGCGGGTAGCGGTTAAAACCCGCGGCATGTTCAGAAATTACATCCGTAACCCACGCCGGGAAAACGTGTTTGGGTTCACCAATGGTCATATGCACAACGTCACCGCCCGCAGGATGCACATCTAAAAGCGCACGCAAACGTGGAAACGCATAAGCCGGAAGGTTCGAAAACCGCTCGGGAAACTTCATCAAAACTGCCTCAGGATCGGGATCATTAGCGTCCCGTTTTCTCCAACTTACGCAAGCGGTCCGGTTTCGTCCAGAAAAACAACCCGAAGCCGCGACAATTGTGGCTTTTGAGTCGATCCAGCACTTCATCTCGCAAAATAAACCTCGGGGGAGGCCGCAGGCCGGGGGCAGAGCCCCTCTTCACTCAGGTCAAAGCGGCTTCTGCAGCCGCGCCGATACGCAACAAATGCTCTTCCAAATCCGGGGCGCATAAAAACATGATACCGCAGCTTGGCACTCCCGTAGGCAAGGTCAAACCACATAGACCCAGCATGTTACCTACACGCGTGTTGCGCAAAGCTAAAAGATTTTCCGACACGTAATAGTCTTCTTCGCTGTTCAATCGATCCAGATTGGGCGGCATAATCGCAGACGACGGGCCAAGCACAGCATCATAGCCTGCGGTGGCGGCATCGTATGCTGAACGCAACGCGTCCAATTTGGCCCATCCCGCCACGTAGTCCGCAGCACCATGTGCGGCACCAAGGCGAAAACGCGCCAAAATCTCATCGTACATTGCGTCCGGGTTGGCCTCGATGACGTCTTTCCAAAGGCCATATGCTTCTGAGGTGATCAAAAGTGCGGCCAGATCAACGGCCTCTTGCACTTCAGGGACATCAATATGTTCAACAACAGCACCTGCAGCCACAAGCCGGTCAACTGCGGCTTCGAATGCGGCCAAAGGCTGGGCACGCGTACCATCCAGCATCGAGGTGCGCAAAATCGCAAACCGCCGCCCCTCCAAAGTTGCGCCACGCAAATCCGCAACCGCCGTGCCTTCCATCAAGCCCAAAAGCTGCGCCGCATCTTCGACCGAGCGGGTCAGCGGGCCTATGGTGTCGAATTTCAGCGCCAATGGCACGACACCCTCAAGCGTCAAACGCCCCGCTGTGGTTTTCAATCCGACAAGATCATTCCAGGCCGCAGGAATACGCACAGAGCCACCCGTGTCAGACCCGATCGCCGCTGGCGCCAAATCAAAGGCCACAGAGGCCGCGGCCCCCGACGACGACCCCCCCGGCACGGCATCTGCGTCATTCACGCAAGGCGGTGTGGCCGTGGAAGGGTTATAGCCCAAACCGGAAAACGCCAGTTCACTCATGTGGGTTTTTCCCAAACAAACCAATCCCATAGCGGTCGCATTTGCCAATACAACCGCATCTTGGTCCGGCACGCGGCCTGATAGCAATTTGGACCCAGCCTCGGTCCCTGTTCCTGCTGTATCAAACAGATCTTTCCAGCTGATCGGCACACCATCCAACAAAGACAATCGCTGCCCTGCTTTCGCACGCGTCGCGGCGGCACGGGCTTCTGCCAAAGCACGGTCGTGGGTGACGCGTGCATAAATTCGATCGCGCAAAGGATGTGCTTCAATGGCTTCCAGATAGGTTTGAACCAACGCAACCGGATCGATCGTACCAGCACCAATGCCACGTCCCAAATCACTGGCGGTCATCTTCAACCATGTCTGCATTGCGCCATCTCTCCATATTGTCGATTTCCAACAAACGGTAGCGACGCTTGCGCACATGGACAATCCCCGACACGCAGCCCATATCAACAGCATGACACAAGAAACAGAAATCGCCATTGTAGGCGGCGGGTTGAACGGGCCAATACTGGCTTTGGCCTTGGCGCAATCAGGGATCACATCCACCGTGATCGATGCCCAGAAAACGGAAACCTTCAAGGATGAGGGTTTTAACGGTAAATCTTATGCCGTGGCCCTGACTTCTCAACGGCTTTTGGCGCGTTTGGGGCTTTGGGATGCCCTTGCAGACAACGCCCAACCCATGTTGGAAATCACAGTCACCGACGGCCGTGCCGGCGAAGGGCCCTCACCATTTTTCATGCACTTTGATCATGCAGAGATCGAAGAAGGGCCCATGGGCTATATGGTGCAAGACCGTCATTTGCGACCCGTTCTGTTAGATGCCATCGCGTCAAATCCCCTTGTGACGCACCTGCCGGACACAACCGTCATCGCACAATCTGCCCAACCGGGCGGCGTGTCTGTGTCGCTCAGCACAGAAAAGACACTCACCGCCAAAGCCCTTATCGGATGTGACGGGCGCAGCAGCGGCACGTGCGAACGCGCAGGCATCAAGCGCATTGGGTGGGGATACGCGCAAACGGCATTGGTCTGCGCCATCCAACACGAAAAACCGCACCACGGTGTTGCGCATCAATTTTTCATGCCTGCTGGGCCGTTGGCCATTTTACCTTTGCCGGGCAATCGCAGTTCGATTGTATGGTCCGAGACAGATGAGAACGCGCAAGCTTTCAATGCCCTGCCCGGAGCGGCATATCTTGACATGTTGCGCCCACGCTTTGGCGATTTTCTGGGCGAGATCGCGTTGGAAGGCGAACGGTTCACATATCCCCTGAACCTGACTTTGGCGCAAAACCTTGTTGCTGACCGCGTGGCGCTGGTGGGCGACGCGGCCCACGGCGTCCATCCAATTGCGGGTCAGGGACTGAACGCCGGTATGCGCGACATCGCAGCCTTGGCCCAAATTCTAACCGAAGCCAAGCAGCGCGGCGAAGACATCGGGTCTATTCAGGTTCTCAAGCGGTATGAAGAATGGCGCCGTTTCGACAACGCGGCCCTTGCCATGGCGACGGATGCGTTTAACAAATTGTTTTCCAACGACAACCCATTGCTGCGTTTAGGCCGTGATCTGGGTATGGGTTTGATAAACGCCATGCCTGGCCTGCGCCGCGGGTTCATTCGCGAAGCCGCCGGTCTTACAGGCGATTTGCCAAAATTGATGCGGTAAACGCAGCGCCCACAGGCGAAGAACTTGGGCCAAAGGCAAGATGCGCGGATTTTGCTTTCCGCAACGTTCGACTTGCCTATTGCCCCGTCGGCAACCAAATCTGCGGCATGGCCCAAAGTTCCGCAGATCACTACCCGACCTACAGCCCCTTTGAGCGGCGCGCTGACGCCCTTGTGCATGGTGTGGCCATTGCAGCATCTGCCCTTGGGGCCGTGTATCTGGTCTTGGCATCCACTTTGCCGGGCTTTCACCTGCCAGCCACATTGCTTTACGGCGCGATTATAGTGTTCAGCTTTGCAGCTTCAGCGGCATATCACTTTGCGCCGAACGAAACCGTACGACCTGCCCGCCGTCGTCTGGATCATGCCGCCATCTTCCTGAAAATCGCCGCCACCTACACCCCGCTTGTCGCTTTGATCAACACACCCTTCAGTTATGTCGTGTTGGTCGTGGTATGGGGCATCGGTTTGTACGGGGCAGCCCGAAAGATGTTCTTCTGGCAAAGCCCCGGACCGGGGTCTTTGTTGCTGTATCTTGGCATGGGGTGGCTTAGCGTCAGTTTGGCGAAACCCGTCATCACCCATTTGCCCACACCCACCATCTGGCTTGTGACCATCGGCGGCCTGACCTATTCGGTGGGCACGATTTTCTACAGATGGGAAGGCTTGCGGTTTTCCAATGCCATCTGGCACGGGTTTGTTCTGGTCGCATCTGCGTGCTTTCTCGCAGGCATCGCTTATGCCCAAGCCGTGATGCTGCCCTGACGCCCGAAATCTTAGCTGTCTAGCACCCGCGCTTCATCCACAAGCATCACAGGAATCCCGTTTCGGATCGGATACGCAAGCCCCGCCCCTTCCGAAATCAGCTCTTGTGCAGCCGCATCATATCGCAAGGTTTCATGGCTGCGCGGACAAATCAAAGCTTCCAGCATCCGGCGGTCTGTGTCTGTTGTTGTGTCGTTACTCATTGCAGCATGTCTCCGTCCAGGCCGCCCGCCAGATTGAATTCAATCAACGTCAAAAGCGTTTCGCGGCGTGTGCTTAGGCTTGGGGCTTCAAGCAGTGCTTGTTTGTCTTCGGGTTCAAAGTCCAGCATCATCGACAGCGAATTGATCAACAATTCGTCGTCTGCGTCTTGCAGGGTTTCCCAGTCGGCCGACAGCCCTTGCGCGGTGAAGTATTTTGACAGCTTGTTCAGGAAGGGGTCGCGGTCAAACACGACGTCTTCCTCTGTGTCGCCTAGATCACGATCAAAGCCGTCCCAATTCACCTCGCACCGGCGGTACGGTGTGAAGCCATCTATTTCTTTGACCACTCGGAAGCGCGATACGCCTCCCAAAGTGATCATATAACGGTTGTCTTCGGTCTCTGAAAACTGCGTGATCCGCCCAGCGCACCCGATTGTGTGCAGCCCCGGCCCTTCGCGCCCCGGCACCTCGTTGGGTTGCACCATGCCGATCAGGCGTGCCTCGGTTTTCAACGCATCGTCGAACATTTGCAGATAGCGCGGTTCAAACAGATGCAACGGCAGCCGGGCACGCGGCAAAAGCAGCGCACCGGGCAAAGGGAAAACCGGGATCACATCCGGCAGATCAGTTATCTTTTTCATGAGATGCTACCTAGCCCGCAAAGGCGTTCAGGCAAATATCATTGAACTAAGCTTGCGCCGCCCGTTCAGCGCCACCGGATCGTCCGGCTTCAAGGCTTCGAAAATCGTAAACAATTGCGCTTTGGCCGCGCCATCATTCCATTCGCGGTCTTTTCGGAAAATCGTCAACAGGTGTTCCACAGCCCCTTCGCCATCACCAGCCGCATACATGGCCTGTGCCAAATCCAGACGCGCTTGGTGGTCGTTTTCATCGGCCGCCACAGCCGCTTCCAATTCCGCCAAGGGCCCTGTGTTGGTCGCTTGTTTGGCCAGTTCCAATTGCGCCGCAGCCGCGTCCAATTCTGGCGATGACGAAATTTCGGCAGGCGCGCCGTTCAGGATGCCTTCTGCCTGTTCCAGATCGTCCAACGCGATATGCGCACGAACCAAACCACCGTAAGCCCCTGCATGGTTCGGGTCTTCCTCAAGTATCGCGGCAAAGGTTTGTGCCGCATCGTCTGCTGCGCCCTCGGCCAGCATTTCCTCAGCCGCTTCAACCGCAGAATTCAGATCTTCTGCCGGAGACGTGCCACCCCCCGCTTTGATCACACGCGCCACAAAATCTTCAATTTCGGATTGCGGTACAGCCCCTTGGAACCCGTCCACAGGTTGTCCTTTGTAAAAGGCATACACCGTCGGGATAGATTGGATTTGCAGCTGACCTGCAATCATTTGCGCTTCGTCCACATTGACCTTGGCCATTTTGACAGCACCTTTGGCAGCCGTCACTGCCGCTTCCAGCTGCGGCCCCAATGTTTTGCATGGCCCGCACCAGGGCGCCCAAAAATCAACGATGACGGGCGTGTCTTGCGAAGCCTCCACCACGTCTTGCATAAATGTTGCTTCTGATACGTCTTTGATCAGATCTGCATCCGCTGCCGGTTGGCCGATAATGTCCATCATGTCGTGTTCTCCATCGAGGTTGGCCCCTATATGAAACCTAAGCGCCCAAAAACCAAGGGGCAGGCCAAAGCAGATAGGTGAGAAATGGCAAAATCCTTCGATATCTTCGCTGCATCCGAAAAGATCATGCGCATGGACGACGCGACATGGGTGCGCCACGCCAACCCGTGGTCGGTCTATTCACGCATGACAAATGCCGTTGTTGACCCTTGCGATCCTGTCGCGGGTCTGGATCGGTTGGTGGGCTTTGGCCGCGTTCGCACTGATTGCCCTATGGGTTTGGTGGAATCCACGCGCTTTTGCCGCGCCATCACACACCAATCACTGGGCAGCACATGGCATGGCTATATCAGGGTATGAAAGACACCAACCCAGCCTATAGTGACTGGCAACGGGTCTAACCCAATATTCAAACGGGGCAGTCTTTGCCCACCCCACCGGAGACTGTCATGGCCGCACCAAATCAAAAAATGACGTCCCAAGAGGCACTGACCTATTTCGACAGCCTTGAACCCGTGGACGTGCCGATGATGATCGGAACGTGGCACGGGCAAGGTGTCGACACGGACCACCCTATGGACGGCCTGCTAGAAGCATCCCGTTGGATCGGAAAACGATTTGATGGACCGGACGCGGTTTATCCGCTTGTGCACAAAGGGCTATTCGGGCGTGATTTCTTTGTGAACCCCGCCCTTTTGCCCTTGGGGCTGGTGACGCATCTGCCTTTGCGCGACCCGTTCATCAAGGTGCTGTTTCCGCTTCTCAGCCCGTTTTTAAGCACCGGCAAACCAAAGGCGCGCCTACGCATGACAGAGTTCCGCGGAAAAGTAAGCGCCACAATGCAATATGACGCACGTCCCATAAACGATGTCTTTCGCAAGATTGACGCGCGAAATGTGCTGGGGTTGATGGATCACAAAGGCGCAAAGACCCCGTTCTTTTTCAAGCTCACCAAAGTGGCGTGAACGCCGTTTCGCTACAAATCGAATGTCGCAAACACCGGTGCATGGTCCGATGGCTTTTCCCACCCGCGTGCGTGACGCAAAACGCGGCTGCTGTGCGCCGCCGCCTTGATGTCACCCGTCGCCCAAACATGGTCTAAACGGCGCCCCTTGTCGGCGGCATCCCAATCCTTGGCGCGGTAAGACCACCACGAATAGAGCAGCCCTTCGGGAATATCGGCGCGTGTCACATCATGCCAATCGCCGGCCTCCATCACCTCGTTGAAATGATCGACCTCAATCGGTGTGTGGCTGACGATCTTCAACAGCTTCTTGTGGTCCCACACGTCGTCTTCGCGGGGGGCAATGTTCAAATCGCCCACCAAAATGGATTTTTCAGGGGCTGAGGCACGAAAAGCATCACGCATATCGGTCAGGTAATCCAGTTTTTGGCCGAATTTCTCGTTCACGTCACGATCCGGCACATCCCCCCCTGCGGGCACGTAGTGATTGTGAATCGTGACACCGTTTTCTAGCCGACCTGCGATATGGCGGGCGTGGCCCAATTGCGCAAAGTCTTCGGCCCCAGCTTCGGTCATGGGGATTTTCGACAGGATCGCCACGCCGTTGTACCCCTTTTGCCCTCGCGCAACCATGTGGGTGTATCCAAGCGCTTGAAACCCCTCCAACGGGATTTTGTCGACGGGGCTTTTGCATTCTTGCAGACACAGAACATCAGGGGCCTCTTCACCCAACAGCTTCAAAACGATCGGCTCACGCAAACGAACCGAGTTGATGTTCCAAGTGGCAAGCGAAAAGGACATAGCAGATCTCCGAAGGTTGGTTGAACCTTAACCTATGGCCACAAATGAAAAGACACCATCGCAATTACGACGGTGTCTTGGTTTCTTCCGATCAAACGTATTCTGAAAGGGTCAGATGCCGTTGGGGGCCATTAGAACTTTGCCTTTGCGGCTGCCCGCCCAGGAATACCGCGCCGCTTCCGTGACTTCATCCAAGGTAAAGACCTTGTCGATGGGGGCGTGCAATTCGCCCTTGGCAACCGCCGCCGTCAAAGCACCGTACACAGCCATACGTTCGTCGCGTGACGCTTTTTCAAACCACAGCACCAACCAAAAGCCACGCACTACAATGTCGTTAAAGATCAGTGCGGCAGCCCCCAAAGCAGATGGCTCGTTTGACATTCCACCGTAGTTCACCAGCGTACCGCCCCGTTCAAGCGTATCTGCCAAACGCCCTGCAGTGGCCCCTGCAACCGCATCAATCGCCAGCTTCATTTTGGCACCGGTGGCCTTTTTGACTTCGGCGGCCAGATCAGGCCCATCCACCAAAACAACATCGCCACCCAAGGCTTTCACGTCTTCAACCGCACTGTCACGACGCACAACATTTACGACATTCACGCCGCGCGCCTTCGCAAGTTGCACAATGTAGCCACCCACAGCAGAGTTTGCTGCGGACTGAATGATCCAATCGCCCGGCTTCAGATCGACGTATTCCGTCAACAGCAATTGGGCGGTGGCCGGATTGACCATCATCATGCACAACTGATCGACGTCACCTTCGGGCATCGGCACCAATTGGTGGATACCGGCGACAATTTCTGTAACCCATGTCCCCGCCCCTGCCGGTACCAGAACAAGCTGACCGACTTCGACGCCCGCGCCGTTTACTTCTGTGACGCGACCTATGCCTTCGTTCCCAGCGACAGCAGGCAGCGGAGGACGCACGCCATAATTTCCAGCAATTTGTATCAAATCACTTGGATTTATAGGGGCGCGCAAAACCTCAACACGGGCTTGACCAGCTTCCAACGGCTGACTTTCAGCCTCGACGACCTGCAAGACTGCGACCGGGTCTCCGAACTCTTCGTACACGACTTTTTTCATGTTTTTCTCCAATTTGTTGGCTTCAGGATGGCTTTAGACCGATTGAATTGCACCTAGAACCCGACGTCAGTTGAATTGCAACGTCCCGTCGCGCGTCATTGAAAGCCACATCGCGTAAAATATTTCTCTGGGTGACAGAGGTGCGCAAAGTGAATGTGATTTAGGCATTTCTAAAGAGTTTCGTGGTGAAGGTCAGTCAAAGTGCGCTGCGCGATTTGAATCGCTGTTCAGTGCGCAAGACCTGACGAAAGGCTTTCTGAATGATCTTTGGCAAACGCGCTCCACAACATAACCCGGAAACAGCAGACGCCTTGGCGTTGTGCGCCGCCCTGCATCAATCCCATGGAATGATGACATTGGATCTTGATGGAACTGTACTGGATGCCAATCAGGTCACATTGGACGCTACGGGGTATACTCTTGAGGAATTGAAAGGCCAAAACCACCGGATTTTCGTTGCCCCCGATGAGGTGGACGGTCCAGACTATTCAGTATTTTGGGAAAATTTGCGTAATGGTGAACCGCAAAGTGGCTCATTTTCCAGAAAAACCAAAAACGGCAAAAACATCTGGATTGACGCATCTTATCACCACCTAAGTGATCCATCTGGTGTGCCAGACAGAATTGTAGAAATTGCCACAGATGTTACTGCAAATAAGATTGCGGAATTTGATGCCACAACACAGTTGGAAGCTATTTCAAATTCCCTCGTTGTGATCGAATTTGATCTAGACGGTACGATTTTGACCGCAAACGACAACTTTTTGAAATGTACCGGATATTCACTCGAGCAAGTTCAAGGGAAGAACTACAACATGTTTGTGGAAGACTCAGAACACGAGAGAAACGTATACAAAGCATTGTGGGACAACCTCGGGGATGGAAAATCCGTTCTCGATGATTTTATGCGCATTTCAAGTGATGGCTCAAAAATCTGGGTTCGGACCATGTACAATCCGATTGTGGACACCACCGGCCGCCCTGTCAAAGTCGTTGCACTAGCCGCAGATGTCACAGAAAACAAGATTGCAGCCACTGATGCCGATGGGAAATTGTCTGCCATTTCGAGATCTCAAATCGTGGTGGAATTCGATTTGGACGGGAAAGTGATCTGGGCAAACGACAATTTTCTAGCCAAGTTTGGCCATTCGGCTGACAACGTTATCGGCAAACATCACCGGATTTTCGTGGACAAACAAGACGCAGAAACGCCTGAATACGCGGCCTTTTGGCGAGACCTTGCGCGGGGTAGATTGCATTCGGGACAATACAAGCGCATCGCAGGCGATGGTGCGGAAATCTGGATTCAGGCAAGCTACAATCCAATTTTTGACCTTCAAGGCAAGCCCTACAAAGTCGTCAAATACGCCTTCGAAGTCACTGAAAATATTAGCGCTATGAATGCGCTTGTCGCCGGTTTGGCCTCTTTGTCTGAAGGCGATCTGACCGCCCGTCTCCCGGCGGATTTAAGCGGGCCATTTGAAGGTTTGCGCGATACATTCAACAATACACTCGTGCGCCTTGAAGAACTGGTAAGCGGTATCTTGACCGCGTCTCAGGCAATTGCGACTGAAACGAATTCAATTGCCGAAAACGCGTCAAACCTGTCATTGCGCGGCGAACAACAAGCTGCCACGGTTGAAGAAACCTCCGCCTCCATGGAAGAAATCTCGGCGACAGTCAGCAACACGGTCGACAACGCGAAGATTGCAACGCAAGCCGCGAAAACTGCAGCACAACAAGCACAATCCGGTGGAGACATCGTCACGAATGCAGTTGAGGCTATGTCCCGCATCGAGACAAGCACACAAGAGATCAGCAAAATCGTAGAAGTCATTGACGGGATTGCATTCCAGACCAATCTATTGGCCTTGAATGCAGGCGTAGAAGCAGCGCGGGCGGGTGACGCAGGCCGTGGCTTTGCAGTTGTCGCATCCGAAGTTCGCGCACTTGCGCACCGTTCTTCTGATTCAGCCCGCGAAATCAACGAATTGATCACCAAAAGCAATGAGGAAGTTCTTGAGGGGTCAGAGTTGGTCAACAGCAGCGGCGAAGCGCTGACAAAGATTGTCTCCGGGGTGACTGCCGTCGTCGATAACATCAACGAAATCCTTGAAGCGAGCCAGGAACAAGCCGCAGGCATCACCGAAGTGACCCAGGCGATGCTTCAAATTGACCAAACCACGCAGCATACTGCAGGTTTGGCTGACAAAAGTGCGACCGCGGCAAAACAACTGGCGGAACGGGCTGCCAACCTACGCGAATTGGTCAGCTTCTTTGGCCATGGTCCACTCCAAGACATCAATACCGTTGAAGTCGTCGAGGACCGGCCCATCGAAACGAGAACTTCAGCACTAACATCTCTGGATGTGGCAGTGGGCGATGTGCCGCAATCGTCTGTTTCAAAGGTTCAAACCCGACTTACACCTTCAGATGGTTGGGAAGAATTCTAATGGGCCGGTACCTTTTTTAAAAAGTCGAATGTGCCAACAGTTCCCTAGTTTCATCTATGTCAGACCTTGAACCTTTTGATACCGAACAGACGAAGCCCTTACTTTTGCTCAATGCAAAAAAAAGACCGGGCGCAAGGCCCGGCCAAGTCCAACAGGGAGGTGTACGTCATAACCCGGACGTACGGCGGGAACCTTAACAAACTTACAGCTTAGACAGACTTAAGATTGTGTTTACGTAGATCAAGTCCACTAGGCCATTAATCTGTAACCACCAGATTCGGTAACAAGAAGGCGTGCATTTGACGGATCTGGTTCAATTTTTTGACGCAACCGATAGATATGTGTTTCCAACGTGTGCGTAGTGACACCTGCGTTGTAACCCCAAACCTCATGCAACAGTATATCGCGGGCGACCACGCCATCTGTTGATCTGTGTAGAAACTTGAGAATGTTGGTTTCTTTTTCTGTCAGCCGGATTTTCTTTTCGTCTTCAGTGATTAACATCTTCATCGACGGCTTGAATGTGTATGGCCCCAGCGTGAATACAGCGTCCTCGGACTGTTCATGCTGACGCAATTGGGCGCGGATACGGGCCAGAAGGACCGGAAACTTGAAAGGTTTGCTGACGTAGTCATTGGCTCCGGCATCCAAACCAAGAATTGTATCTGCATCACTATCATGGCCGGTTAGCATCAAAATCGGGGACTTAACGCCTTGTTTGCGCATCAAACGGCACAGTTCGCGGCCGTCCGTATCCGGGAGTCCAACATCAAGAATCACTAAATCGTACAAAGCTTCCTTGGCGCGATCCATTGCATCATGACCGTTCGCTGCCTCGAATACGTCGAAATCTTCCGTCATAATCAATTGTTCCGACAGCGCCTCGCGCAGATCGTCATCGTCATCAACCAACAAAATTTTCTTCAATTGCGCCATGGTGTTCTCCGTTCTCTGCATCATAAATGCGCCTTGAAGGGGAGCAGAACAAGCTTTCCTATCGATGTTTCACAGCCTCGTGTCGGAATGAGCGGAAATATTTCATTTCGGATCACTTTCACCTAGAATATCCACATCAATCACCCCAAAAGTGTAACATGAACTTTGCCCCAACCATAGTCGAACGGCTAGCACGCGCCCGAGCGGACCTTCGAATGGGCGTACCCATCGTACTATTAGGGCCGCAACCCAAGTTGGTTTTTGCAGCGGAAACCCTGGACGTCCTACGTCTGAACGATATTCTGTCACTTGATGGAGATCCCGTTTTAGCCATCACCGAACGTCGCGCCACCACCCTAAAAGCACGCGCATATGATGGTGATGTGGCCCGGGTTTTGCTTCCTAATGATGTCAAACTGGCTTGGATACAGGCCATCGCAGATCCTGCGGATGATTTACAAAACCCGATGAAAGGCCCTTTAAACACGGAACGTGAGGGCGACGCAGAGGGGCACCGGATGGCCATTGCATTGGCCAAAGCGGCGCGCCTTTTGCCATCCGCAGTGGTCATCAACATACCAAACGGGGAGAAGTTTGCGGCACAGAACGGTCTAACTTCTGTGCAAATGACAGAGGCGGCCCCACATTTGGCCGAGTCCAGCATGCTGCATCCCGTGGTTCAAGCAAGGCTGCCTATCGAGGCGGCAGAGGCGGGCCGGCTTCATCTGTTTCGGCCCGAAGACGGCGCGGAAGAACACTACGCGATTGAAATCGGGCGGGCTGATCGAACAAAACCGGTTCTGGCACGACTGCATTCCGCCTGTTTCACCGGCGACGTTTTAGGCAGTTTGAAATGTGACTGCGGTCCGCAATTGCGTGGAGCTTTGGCGCAGATGGGAACCGAAGGAACAGGCGTCCTTTTGTACTTGAACCAAGAAGGTCGCGGTATTGGGCTGGCCAACAAAATGCGGGCATATTCCCTTCAGGATCAAGGCTTCGACACCGTGGAAGCAAACCATCGTCTTGGGTTCGAGGATGACGAACGTGATTTCAAACTGGGCGCTTACATCTTGAAATCAATGGGATTTTCCTCGGTGCGGTTGCTGACCAACAATCCTGCCAAGGTCGATATGATGAAAAAATCGGGCCTGGATGTTGCAGAAAGAGTGCCGCTAAAAGTTGGCGAAAACGAATTTAACACTGCATATCTGGCCACAAAGGCTGCGAAATCAGGACATCTTTTCTGATGGATATGTCACTGTTTCTTAGTTTTTTGACTGCAACCGCGATCATCGTCTGTACGCCAGGTCCGTCGGTTGCATTGGCCAGCAGTCAGGCTGTTCGTTACGGCCCAAAATCCGCGATGATTTGCGTGGCGGGTGATGCGTTGGGGTCCGTGGTCCATATCATCGTGGCCACTGCCAGCCTGCAATATCTGGTTGCTTTGGCTGGTTATGTTTTGCCTTGGCTTCAGATGGCTGGTGGCGCTTACATTCTATATCTTGCATGGCAGGCATTGACAGAGAAAGAGGCGCACCTTGATCTTGCAGGCGCACAGCGCGCATCTTTCCTGTCCGGTTTTTTCGCCTGTGTCACCAACCCGAAGGCGATTGTTTTCTTTGCAGCACTGTTTCCGGGCTTCATTTCGCCGGACCACAGCATTTGGCTTCAATCGCTGATTTACGGATTCATTTTTGTCTCTTTGGATGCCGCATCCATTATTCTATACGCGCTTCTGACATTGCGCAGTTTCCAGTCGCCGTTGGGACGCAAAATCAGTGTCTCTACCTTAAGCGGAATTGGGTTGTTCGGGGTCGGTTCCTTGTTGATCTATAAGGGATACAAAGCGTTATCGCCGCCATGACGCCACATGATCTGGTTTTGACGCCCCAAGGTGTCCGGTTTTTGGGCCGCGTGTTTCCCTGTACAATTGGCAAGTCTGGCCTGTCAAACCACAAGCGCGAGGGTGACGGTGCAACCCCGCGCGGTGTGCACAGGATTGTGGGCATGCTGTATCGCCCGGACCGGATCAAACGGCCGACATCTTGGGCAAAACCGATTGGGCCATCTGACCTGTGGTCGGATGCCTCCGACCATGAAGACTACAATATGATGGTGCGCGCGCCATATTCCCACAGCCATGAAAAACTGCGGCGCCCGGATCCATTGTATGATCTGGTAATTTTGACAGATTGGAACTGGCCTTATGCGGTAAGCGGACGGGGCTCTGCGATTTTCATTCACCAGTATCGCAGGCCCGGGTTTCCAACCGAAGGCTGTGTCGCATTCAGGCGCGATCATCTGGCATGGATCGCGCGCAAAATCACCTTCCAGACCCGGCTGATTGTTCGCTAACCTGGCACGCGGTCTCCAAAGATGGCGGACCCCACACGCACATGCGTGGCCCCCAATGAAATGGCAACTTCGAAATCCGCGCTCATCCCCATCGATCGCCATTGCAGCCCGTGGTGTTCGGCCATTTTGTTCAGCAACGCAAAATGCAGGCTTGCTTCTTCATCAATGGGGGGGATGCACATCAACCCTTTGACAGGAAGATCAAGCGACTGACATTGCTTGATAAAATCGTCCAAATCTTCAGGCAACACACCTGCTTTTTGTGGTTCACGGCCGGTGTTTACCTGAACAGTCAAGTCAGGGCATTTGCCCATTTCATCAGCCAGACGCGCAAAGGTGTTCGCCAGCTTGGGACGATCCAGCGTGTGGATGACGTCAAATAATTCAAAAGCTTGACGCGCTTTGTTGGTTTGCAAAGGTCCAATCAAATGCAGATCAATGGCGCCGTATTTGTCCCGAAAGGCAGGCCATTTGCCAGCCGCCTCTTGCACCTTGTTTTCCCCAAAGCAACGATGGCCCTGATCCAGAACGGCGGCCACCCGATCATCGGGTTGCACCTTGGACACTGCGATCAATTGGGTGCGCCCTGTGCAATCCCATTTTTCTTCCGCCGCAGCAATGCTGTGTTGAATGTCGGTCAGTCCCATAGCGCCCTCGCCTAAAATCTCAGGCACTCAAATAATACTTCACAGGAAAATGAAAGAGAACGCCGCGAAAAAAGAGGGCACAAACGAAAAGAGGCGACCCCGAAAGGCCGCCTCAATTCGATTAAGTGACGTTCAACTTAGAAGTTGAAGCGAACACCCAAGTCAAGACGTGTTACGTCGTTACGGTCGGAAGAGATACCGCCACGCAAGGATGTACCGCCACCGAGATCGTGGTTGAAGTCAACACCGTAGGATGTTTCAGCGAAGTAATCCGCATCAGCAACATATGCTTCGATGTTTGTGGCTGCGCCTACGTCGAAGCGAGCTGCCAGAACCCAGTGGTCGCCGTTACCGGCTGCAGTTGTCAGGTTGTTGTCGTCGCCGTTTTTGGCATATGCAAACGACAGGTCTGCGATACCAACGGAACCACCAACAGACAACGCCCATTCTGTGTCCGCAGCGTTGTCAGAGTCTTGCAGACCCAAAGCAACTGTCCAACCGGAGAATGTGTACGCGAAGTGCGCTGCCAAACGGTCGCTTGTGTCAGAAGCAGACACGTGCATGGAGAAGTCACCAACAGAGTACATAACTTCAACACCGTTCAGACCGGCTGCGCCGCCTGTGTCGGAGTCGTACGCGTCGCCGCGGAAGTTGTATGCTGTGTAGTCATATGTGTGACCTGTCAGACCCAAGTCGATTGGGTACATGCCTGGCATGAATTCCAACGCGCCAAAGATGTTACCAACACCAACTTCAAGACCACCGGAACGTGCGAAGAAACGAACGCCGTTGATGCCTGTTTCTTGACGACCGCGGAAGTCGTTGTCGCCGTCGCCGTCAGCGTCGGATGCTGTGCCGGACGTTGTTGTACCGTCTGCGGAACCGTCGTTGTCCTGTTGGATACGAACGCGTGCACCGAATGTGACGCCAGCGTCAGATTCTGCTGTTGCGTCGATCTGCAGGCGGAAACGGCTTGTGATGTCTGTTGTGTCACCAGCTGCTGTGTCTGTGTACAGGATACCAAAGCGACCGTAGCCGCCGAATGTTACGTCTGCTGCTGCGACGCCGGCTGTTGCCACCAGAGCTGTCGTAGCGAAGAGAACTTTTTTCATGAGTTTTCCCTCGGTTTTTCAATTCACAATGCCCAAACCGGGGAATCCGGAGAGGGTATGAATGGTGTTTCACCTTTTCGCCCCTCTGTTGGCAAGCATTGCACACGCCCTTGATGCAAAGTGCCAAATAATGGTGCAGCTTTGCCACACTTCCTTTCGCCACAATTCCCCCAACTGCGAAAATACCATTTCATACGGCTTGTTATACACATGATAAGGCGCTTGCCCCAACTGCCCTGCTTCTGTAGATCAAAGGGAAACAAGCAATGGGACAGGGCACATGCGGGCACTCACCTTGATCAAATGCACAGTAGCGGTAGCGGCCTTGGGGTCGTTGGTCGCCTGTGGGGGCAACAATAGCATCCTGCGCGGCAAACCCGCCACCGAGCGCCCAAATCAATACACCGATCCAACCAACCCCAACAATCTGGATACGGAAAACACCATCTGGAATGCCTTCAACCGCAAAAGCACAGAAACCAATGTTCTTGTGAACAAATACATCTGGGCTGCAACGATTGAAGTTCTCGATTTCCTGCCGATCCAAACCATTGACCCTTACACCGGCGTCATCGTCACAGGCTATGGCACCCCGCCCAATGGCGGTCGGTCTTACCGCGCCACCGTTTTGATCAAAGACCCGGCGCTGGATGCACGGTCTTTGAACGTGGCACTGCAAACACGCGGTGGCACAGCCCCTGCGGCGACAACCCGCGCCATCGAAGACGCTATTCTATCGCGCGCGCGGCAACTGCGCATCGCGGATAACAAGCTTTAAATCAAAGCTGTTTCACCTTACACGATGCGCCGGGCCCTTTCGCCCGGCGTTTTGCTTTCCACCCCACACGTATATGGGACGACCCACATGGCCACTTACACACCCGCTGAAATCGAAGCCCGTTGGCAAACCGCCTGGGACAAGGCTGGCATTTTCACCGCCAAGCGCGACGAAACCAAGCCCAAGTATTACGTGCTGGAAATGTTCCCCTACCCTTCGGGTCGCATCCACATGGGCCACGTGCGCAACTATACAATGGGCGACGTGATCGCGCGGTATAAGATGTCGACAGGCCACAACGTGCTGCACCCCATGGGCTGGGACGCCTTTGGGATGCCCGCCGAAAACGCCGCCATGGCCATTGGCGGCCACCCCAAAGACTGGACCTACGGCAACATCAAAGACATGCGCGGGCAAATGAAACCGCTGGGCCTGTCCATCGACTGGTCCCGTGAATTCGCCACATGTGACCCCGAATACTACGGCCAACAGCAGGCCCTGTTCCTTGATTTCCTTGAAGCTGGTCTGATTCACCGCAAAAATGCCCAAGTAAACTGGGACCCTGTCGACATGACGGTTCTGGCCAACGAACAGGTCATCGACGGCAAAGGCTGGCGATCGGGTGCCGAGGTTGAAAAGCGCGACCTGACGCAATGGTTCTTCAAAATCTCCGATTATGCGGGCGAACTGAACGAAGCCCTGCAAGGTCTCGAAAACTGGCCTGCCAAAGTCCGTTTGATGCAGGAAAACTGGATCGGCGAATCGCGTGGTCTGCAATTTGCCTTTTCGACCATCGACGCGCCTGACGGCTTTGACCGCGTCGAGGTCTACACAACACGCCCCGACACGTTGATGGGCGCGTCCTTTGTGGGCATATCGCCGGACCATCCGCTGGCCAAACAACTTGAAAAAGACAACGCCGACCTCGCTGCCTTCAACGCCGAATGCCGCAAGGGGGGCACCACCGCCGCTGAAATCGAAACCGCTGAGAAGATGGGTTTTGATACAGGCCTGCGCGTGCGCCATCCCTTTGACACCGATTGGGAATTGCCCGTCTACGTCGCCAACTTCATCCTGATGGACTACGGCACAGGCGCGATTTTCGGCTGCCCCGCCCATGACGAACGCGACTTTGAATTTGCCACCAAATATGCGCTGCCCATCATCTCGACCTATCTGCCGTCTGAAGACTCAGACCCAAAGGTGACTGAGGCCTACGTGCCTGCCAAAACCGACAAGGTTTTCTACAACGGCGGCTTCGCAGGCGAGGCATGGCAAACCGGCAATGACGCCATCGCCGCCGCAATCGACTTCTGCGAAGGTAAAGGCGTTGGTCAAGGCGTCACCAAATATCGCCTGCGCGATTGGGGTCTGTCCCGCCAACGCTACTGGGGCGCACCGATCCCCGTCGTTCATTGCGACACTTGCGGCGTCGTACCGGAAAAGAAAGAAAACCTGCCGGTTGAACTGCCCTATGACGTCGAATTCGACACGCCCGGCAACCCGCTTGACCGCCACCCAACATGGCGCGACGTCCCTTGCCCGTCTTGCGGCAAGCCTGCCAAACGCGAAACCGATACGATGGACACCTTCGTGGACAGCTCTTGGTATTTCGCCCGCTTCACGTCGCCCCGCGCCGACACGCCCACCGTGGCCGAGGACGCCGCTTATTGGATGAACGTCGATCAATACATCGGCGGGATCGAACACGCGATCTTGCACCTGCTCTATTCCCGCTTCTTTGCACGCGCGATGCAGATCACCGGACACCTGCCCGAAAGCGCGATTGAACCCTTCGACGCGCTGTTCACCCAAGGCATGGTGACACATGAATGCTATACACCTGAGGGTGGTGACGAAAAACGTGGACCGTTCTTTTTCCCTGAAGAAGTGGATCGTGATGCGCGTGTGAAAAAAGATACTGGTGAAAAGATCGAGATCTTCTCTTCCGTTAAAATGTCAAAATCCAAGAAAAACGTGGTCGACCCGCTTGGAATCATCGCGAATTACGGCGCTGACACAGCGCGCTGGTTCGTTTTGTCTGATTCCCCCCCCGAACGGGACGTGGAATGGACCGCATCAGGCGCCGAAGCCGCTTATAAGCACCTCAACCGGGTCTGGAACATCTGCGACCGGATCGGTGCGATGGACAAGGATGCGGCCGGCAAAGACGATGATGCACTGCTCAAAATCATGCACAAAACCATCCATGATGTGACCATGGGCGTCGAAAGCTTTGGGTTTAATGCGGCCATCGCGAAACTTTACGCCTTCACCGCAGCACTACAAAAATCCAAAGCCAGCCACGCCGCGCAACGCGAAGCGGTCATGACGTTGGCGCAGCTCATGGCACCTATGACGCCGCACCTCGCGGAAGACATCTGGGCGCATCAAGGCGGCGAAGGGCTGGTCACAACCGCCCCATGGCCCAAGGCCGACGACAAAATGCTGGTCGATGACACCGTGACCCTGCCGATCCAAGTGAACGGCAAACGGCGTGGCGAAATCGAAGTGCCCGCCGACATGCCCAAAGACGAGGTTGAAAAGATCGCCTTGGCCAGCCAAGCTGTGCAAAAGGCCTTGGACGGTGGACAGCCCAAAAAGGTGATCGTTGTGCCGGGACGGATTGTGAATGTGGTCGTTTAAAACAGCGCAGATATTGCTTGTCGCAGCTTTGCCATTGGCGTCTTGCGGGTTCACGCCCGTGTATGGCCCGGACGGGGTTGGCACACAGCTGCAAAACCGGGTGCTGGTCGATGAACCCCTGACGCGCAACGGCTATCTGATCACCCGACATCTGGAAACGCGGTTGGGGCGCACAAATGACGCGGCTTTTGCCCTATCCGTGACAGTCAAAACGCAAGAAGTGTCGCTGGCCATTGACGCCGATGGTGTGATTGAACGCTACAACCTGATCGGGACGGCAGATTATACGTTGATCAACAAAAGCACGGGCGCGATTGCAGCATCCGGGCAAGTCGAAAGTTTCACAGGGTATTCTGCGACAGGCACGCCTGTGGCGGCTTTGGCTGCGGAACGGGACGCCAGTGAACGATTGATGGTCATTCTGGGCGACAAGCTTGTGGCCGAATTGCAAACACAGGCCTCCTTGTGAAGCTGAGCGGCGGGCAGGCAACCGGTTATTTCTCAAAGCCCGAAACCGACAAAACCGGATTGCTGATTTACGGATCAGACCCCATGCGTGTGGCTTTGAAGCGACAAGAGGTGATCGCGGCGCTGATCGGTCCCCAAGGCGAAGAGGAAATGCGGCTTACGCGAATCCCTGCGGGCGACTTGCGCAAAGAGCCTGCCCTGTTGATGGACGCGATCAAGGCAATCGGCTTTTTCCCAGGCCCCCGCGTCGCATTTGTCGAAGACGCCAACAGCTATGTGGACGCCACAATCATTGACGCGTTGGACAACTGGCAGTCGGGGGATGCGCAGATCGTCGTGACAGCGGGGACGCTGAAACCAACGTCGAAGACACGAAAAGCGTTTGAAAGCCACCGCAACGCCTATGCTGTTGGCATCTACGACAACCCGCCCACGCGGCAAGAAATTGAATTGGCCTTGCAAGCCTCGGGCCTCCAAGTGCCTCAAGGTGACGTAATGGCGGTGCTGAGCGATCTGGCGCAGGCTTTGGATCCGGGCGATTTCCGCCAAACGCTGGAAAAAATCACGCTGTACAAATGGAACGACCCCGAACCGCTTAGCGCGGATGACGTGGCGGCCTGTGCCCCAACCTCGACAGAAGCAGACATCGACGACATCCTGATGGTGGTGGCCGATGCAAAAGCTGATCAAATCGGCCCCGTTCTGGCGAAGCTACAAGCGCAGGGGGTGAACGCCGTTTCACTGTGCATCGGCGCTATGCGTCATTTCCGCTCAATGCACAAAGTGGTTTGTGACACGACAGGGCGCCCCAATATCTGGGGCTCAAACAAGGACCGGATCATCGCACAGGCCAGACGCTGGGGGCCGTTCAAGCTGGAGACGGCGCTGACTGTGCTGACAGACACCGACCTGCAACTTAGGTCCGCAGGCCAAAATGCGCCGGCCATGGCGCTGGTGGAACGTGCTTTCATCCGCTTGGCTATGTTGGGCGCACGCTAGAATAAACCTTCCAGTTCTTTTTCCTGAAAAATTTCGGGGGGGGAAGGTGCGCCGCACCGGCGGCAGAGCCGCAAATCAAACGACGCAAATACAGCGACAATGGAAAAGCGTTTTCAAGCAGGCGGTGCAAACAAAGCCATCAATTCGGCACCCGTGAATTGCTCGGTCTCTTCCGCAAAACTGTATCCATCCGGTTTACTATCAATGAAAACTTCGCCCTTCAAATCGATGCCAGATACATCATCCAACGCGCCCATGGCCACGTGATAGGTGCCGCTGTGCGGACCGGGGGATGTGATGCGATAGAACAAGCTGCTGCCACATGTGCTGCAAAACCCCCGCTCGGCCCAGTCTGACGATGCAAAATGCGTGATGTTGCCCGCACCTTCGATGGACATGTTGTCAGGGGCAACTTCGATGCCAAGATATACGCCGCCGGACCATTTACGGCACATGTCGCAATGACATGCCCCTGTGTCCGTAACGTCAGAGGCAATTTTAAATGTGACAGCGCCGCATAGGCAGCTTCCAGATCGAGGCATTCGCGTAACTCCTGTTTTGGATCATGGTCACGGCAAGACATATCCCACCATCTTGCCAATTTCTGACAGCAGCCCCGAATAACAAGGTTTACAGCAGCCCCAGGCGCCGCGCGGCGGCTTGTCCGGCCCAACGGCCTGTCGCAAAGCATCCGGTCAAAAGATATCCGCCCGTCGGGGCATCCCAATCAACCATTTCACCAGCACAAAAGACACCTGGCATGGATTTCAACATCAGACCGTCATCCAAGGCGTTCCATGCAACACCGCCATGTGTGGAAATAGCTTGATCCATGGGGCGCAAGCCCGCGTGGGCCACTGGCAAATTCTTGATCAACGCCGCCAAAGCAACAGCATTCTGTGGCACTGGCCTAGACCATTCCTGCAACATCGCGATCTTGACGGAAGACAACCGCAGCGCTTTGCGCAGGTGGTTTGAAAGACTGGCCTTTCCACGCTTTTTGGACAGCCGTTCTGCAATTTGCGCAGCATCCATATCAGGTAACAGGTCGACAAACAGCGATGTCGACGCATCAATGTGCCGCGCCAAAGGGTACAGGCCCCCACCTTCAAGTCCATGAGCAGACACAACAGCTTCACCGCGGCTTTGGATTCCGTTTACTGTCCATTTGACAGCCTTAATTGGCGCACCAAAGTGGCGCTGCATGTGCGTGGACCAATCAACCGAAACGCCAACATTGGATGCGCCGAAGGGTGTCATAGGAACATCACGATCCTTCAGCATATTTGCCCAAGCACCGTCCGACCCCAATCGCGCCCAACTGGCCCCGCCCAGCGCCAAAATTGTGACATCAGGCTGCATAAATTGCGCCTCCTGCGGAGGGTCAAAAACAAGCGCTCCTGCGTCATCCCAACCTTGCCACCGCGCCCGTGTGACTCGCCGCACCCCAAGCGCATCCAGTCGCGCAAACCATGCCCGCAACAGCGGTGATGCTTTCATCGCCTCTGGAAACACCCGCCCCGAACTGCCCGTGAAAACAGGTTGTTGCAAGCGTTTGGCCCACGCCTGAATGGCCTTGGCATCGAAGTCCGCAATCATAGGCTTCAAGCGATCCGCAGCCTCGTAGAACCGTGGCAACAGCTCTTCCAAAGGCGCATCCGTTGTCAGGTTCAATCCCGACTTGCCCGCCATCAAGAACTTACGCCCCATGGATGGTTTCGCATCAAAAACAGTCACCTGTGCCCCGGCCTGCGACAACACTTCGGCAGCCATCAAACCCGCAGGACCGCCGCCAATGATGCTGGCGCGCACGCTCATGTCTCAATCTTCGGCATAGCGCCTTTGAATTCTACAACACGGTGCGGATAAGGAATTTGGATGCCGTTATCTTTCAAAGCATTCCACACAATGAACAGCACTTGGGATTTGTATTTATGCTGCCCGTCGTCGATGCCGTTGACCCAAAATTCGACCGTGAAATCGATGCCGCTGTCGCCAAAGCCCACCAATTCGCAATCCGCCGGATAGGGTTCATTCAACACATCGGGGTGCGCGGCCACAGCGGCGTTGATGATGTCGGGCACTATGTTGATGTCGGTGTCGTAGCTGACGGAAAACGGGGCCTCATAGCGGTTGGCTGATCCTGAATCCGAATAATTCACCACCCGCGTCGTAATGAAATCTTCGTTTGGCACGACAATCCAGCGCCCATCGAAGGTTTCCAAGATCGCGGCCCGGGCTGTCATACGCACAATCGTGCCAGCTTCGCCGCCGTCCAATTCAACGTAATCACCGACGGTGGCTTGCCCTTCCACCAACAAAATTACGCCTGAAATGAAGTTGGACGCGATCTTTTGCAGACCAAACCCAAGACCCACACCAATGGCCCCTCCAAGGACGGCCAAGGCGCTTAAATTGATCCCCATGATGTTCATCAACAGCAGGAAGGCGACACCAAAGATAATGAATTCTACTGATTTTACAGCCAGTTGCCGGATAGATGGCCGCATTTCCTCTTGTTTGGAAATGAAGTTAGTGGACTGTTCGTTTGACCAACGGCCCAACCAGAACAACAAGGCCCCCGCGATCAACCCACGCACAAGCGCCATGACCGAAAACGAGATATTTCCCAGCTGCACGGTCATAGCCGACAATTGTGTTTGCGCCACATCCAGCATTCCCAAAGCGTACAAGCCTGCGATGGGCAAAAAGACATATTTCCCGATCAGCTTCAGGAAGGAATCTGTGATGATGTCGCGCACAAGCGCCCGCACCGCCAAGAACAAAAACACACGCTTTCCGAAGGCAATCACAGCACCGCTGTCGAACAACGATCGCACAATGCTTTCACCGATTCCGGTGAACACATACGCCATCAATGGCAATAAAAGCGGCAAAAACCCCATAACAAAGCGGCGCGGCGTCGCAAGCAAATGTGTGCTGTCGCCGGGGTCCAGAACACGCACCAACAATGGCCGCAATTTTCGTGTGACCATAAGTGCTGCAAAATACGCCACCACCAGCAAACCGAACTGGGACCAAGCCGCCGGACTAAGCAACCACGACGCCGCCAATTCCCACCCTGCTTCGATGTATCCTGCCACTTGCACGACGATTTCAGGTTGCCCCGACAGATCAATCCCAAACATGGCGCACCTTTTGCTATCCTACGGATGTGTTCAATCTGTCATGCAGAAGACGCAGCTTTAGCGCAAGTTAAAGCTGACAACGCTTGAGACGTGCCAGCACAGACGCCGAGGTTTCCGTACCGCGTGCCTTGGCCAGAACAAGCGCCATCTTTGGGCCATGGGATGCGACAGACATCCCCAACAAATCACACCCGGCATACCCCCATGCCCGCACCATTGATTTTGGCGAGACAACAGCGGCCATCACAAGGGTTTCGGTATATCCGACGCCGCCTACGGGTATCCCAAGGCGCGGCAGCAGTTGCAAAACATGCAGCTGTGCGGGCCAAGTGGTTGCGCGGGACCCCGCACGGATCACTCCAATTGGATCAACGACGCCATGCCCCTGCTCCAATGCGTGTTTGATCAACCACGTGGCCCCGTCTGCCCGTTCCGGATTTTGTGCGATACGGATCAAATCCAGCATGTAAGTGGCACGGCTGCAAAACGTCCCGTGCACCGCCAAAATGTCGTCACGCGACTTGCAGTCCCATGCGGCTATGGCGTCCTCTAGGGTCATGCCCCCTGACACATGTCTTTGATCCCTTTGGCAATTTCCGGTTTTGCCGCAACTGTATCCGCGCACAGGGTTTGGGCCGCTTCCAGAACATCACCATCTATGATCCGGTCAATCAGGCCAAAGATCAAAGCCTCGGGGGCTTCGATTTTTTGCCCGCCCATCAAGATCAGCTTGGTGCGTGCAGGCCCGATCAACGCCGCCATGCGCTTGGGATCAGAGGGTTGCGGCAGAAAACCCAGCTTCATCACGGGATAGAAAAATTTGGCCCCCGGCACGGCGATCCGCATGTCACAGGCCAAGGCCATCCCCATCGCACCGCCCGCCAACGTACCGTTCAACGCGGCGATCGTCAGGCCGGGTAAACGTGCAATCGCGCCTGACAAGCGTTCCCATACATCCGACACAGCCAGCCCCGCCCGCGCTTCGTCCAGATCGGCACCGGCGCTGAATACGCGCCCTTCACCCGTCAGAACAAAGGCCTGCGCGTCTTGGGCGCTTTCGGCGATTTCAGCCAGTTCGGACAGCATCGCAAGGGTCAGTGAATTGGCTTTTTCTGGGCGGTTGATCTTCACGACCCAAATGCCGCCATCTTTATGAAGCTCGATCATGCCAAGCCCACCGCGGCCCGAATGGCATCATCACGCAACGATATTTCCTGTCCGCAATATGCGTCAGCTTGCGCACTGCACATCCATAGCAACGCTTTGGCTGGCCAATCTGCCGGAATGTGATCTTCCCATGCCAATTGACTTACTGGATTGATCCCCGATGCTTTGATTTCGCGCTGCATTTGCGTGGCGACAGTGCCCGGGGACAGCCCGATTGCACGAATACCTTCCGCACCGTTTTCCTTGTCCACGCATTGCGTCAGCATCGCAACCGCCGCTTTGGACGCGCAATAATGGCTCCAGGCTTCAACCGGACCGTGGGCGGCACCGGAACTGATGGTTAGAATGCTGCCACCACCGGCCTTTTGCATCACGGGCAAAGCCGCCCGCATGCCGTTGAACACACCTTTCAGATTGATATCGATGACATGGGACCATGCATCTGGATCGGCATTGGCCAGATGGGCCACCGGTTCAATGACGCCCGCATTATTGATCAACACATCCAAACCACCAAAGGCTGTGATCGTGGCATTCACAGCTGCTTCGACTTCCCAGTATCGCGAGACGTCGCAGGGAATGGCGATGGCCTGCGCCCCGATTTCACCCGCGACTTCGCCAATAGCATCTGCACTGCGCGCCAACAGGGCAACGTTGGCCCCAGCGCCTGCGAACACACGCGCAGCTTCTGCCCCGATGCCACGGCTTGCGCCGGTGATCATCACTGTTTTTCCTGTCATATCCATAACGGGTCTTTCCTTTGTCATGCTTAAGGGCATTGGTAATGGGCGACACTCCGCGCGTCCAGAGCACGGGCTTTCAAGGTGGGTAATTCCCCCCCTTGACCATGCTGCTGCAGTGCGAAACCATGACGCATCCCAGTTTTACAGGAATTTGTCCCATGTCTCTTTCTTCCTCACGTTTTTACACGCTATCTTGTTCAACAGCTGTTGCACTTTTTCTTGGCGCCCCTGCCGCTTTTGCTGATCTGACAGGTGCAGATGTTTGGGCCGACTGGCGCGGGTATATGGAAGGGTTCGGTTATGGCCTGACCGCGGATGAAGCGGTTTCCGGCAATACGTTGACGGTTTCCAATGTGGTTATGTCTTTGCCTCTAGAGGGTCAGGCAGGCACTGTTGGCTACACCATTCCAACGCTTGATTTTGTCACCAACGCCGATGGAACCGTGAATGTTGTGATGGCCCCGCAATCCGACCTGACAATGCAAACCAAAACCGAAACTGGCGAGGTTGTTGATATCGCGGCGTCCTACGACACGGCAAACTTCCAAATGGTAGCGTCAGGCGATCCGTCTGCGCTGACGTATACATACAGCGCTGATACAATGGACATCACCCTTGATAGTGTCGCCATGAACGGCACGACCTTGCCTGCCGACGCCGCGCGCTTTGTGATGTCCGTGGCCGACATCAAAGGCACCACCGACATCACGGTTGCAGACAAACGCACCTACGACCAAACCATGACATCCGGCGCGGTTACCTATGACGCCGCCTTTGTAGATCCCGAAGGCCAAGGTCGCTTTGCTTTAAAGGGCGGGACCCAAGGTATGACATTTGGCGGCGTGGGCGATTTGCCAGCCGACGGCCAGACAACGGATATCGGCGCCTTGCTGGCTGCGGGATTTGATTTTTCCGGCACCTTCGGATTTCTGGCAGGCAACATGAACTTGAACTTCGATGGGCCAGATGGCGCAGGCACGGCCAGCACCTCGTCCCAAGGCGGGAACATTGGCGTTGCGATGGGCCAAGAAGGTCTGCGCTATGACGTGACCCAGAATGGGCTGGATGTGAATATGCTGATGCCTGACGTACCGTTGCCCATCAGCTTCAAGATGCAGCAATCGAAGTTCAACTTGACGATGCCCATGCAAAAATCGGACGAAGAACAAGATTTCGCCTTCGGGTTCAAAATGGGCGATTTCACCATGTCTGATATGATCTGGGGCATTTTCGATCCAACAGGCCAATTGCCACGCGATCCGGCCACCATTGCCATCGACTTGACCGGCAAAGCGAAGGTGCTGTTCGACTTTTTTGACCCAGCGCAAGCTGCCGCCTTGGAAAGCAGCGGCGCAGTGCCGGGCGAGCTGAACGCGCTGACTTTACAAAACCTTGTGGTCGATGCTGTGGGTGCGCGGTTGTCAGGCAAAGGTGACTTTGTCTTCGACAACACCGATTTGGTAAGCTTTGGCGGCATTCCGAAACCCGAAGGCGCGGTTGATCTGGAACTTGTGGGCGGCAACGGGCTGATCGACAAACTGGTCGCCATGGGCCTTTTGCCTGAACAGCAAGCTATGGGTGCACGCATGATGATGGGTCTGTTCGCGGTTCCAGGCGAAGGGGAAGACACGTTGAATTCCAAAATCGAATTCAACGACCAAGGTCACATTCTGGCCAACGGTCAGCGCATCCAGTAACCCTTTTCTACAAGCTCTCAAGGCCGCGCTTCATGGTGCGGCCTTTTGCGTGTGCACGGCGCGCTACATCGCTTTTGCACCCGCGACCCTTGCAGCCTGCCCCCTGCACCGTTACCTCACCTACAACTCTAATGCGGAGACTGCGATGCCAATGCCCCTGAACGTGCTGACCCAAGCCTTGTTAAAGGCAGCTAAAACCGCTGGCGCGGACGCAGCCGACGCTATGGCGGTGCAAGGCACATCCGTTTCCATCGACGTGCGGGCGGGCGCATTGGAACATGCCGAACGCAGCGAAGGTGTCGATCTGGGGTTGCGGGTTTTTGTAGGCCAGAAAGTCGCCAACGTGTCCGCTTCAGACACCTCGGACCGGACCATCGAAGAAATGGCAGTCCGTGCCGTGGCCATGGCACAAGAAGCCCCGGAAGACCCCTATGCCGGCCTTGCGAACCCCGATCAGCTGACCCAAACGCGCAACGCCGATGGTCTGGAACTATACGATCCAACCCCGGAACCCACCGCCGAAGCCTTGCAAGATGACGCGATGCGTGCCGAAGCTGCGGCATTGGCTGTCAAAGGCGTCACCCAAGCCCAAGGGGCCACCGCAGCCTATGGTGCGCGCGACGTCTATTTGGCCGCCTCCAATGGCTTTGAAGGTGGTTACAGCCGAACAGACCGCGCCATAAGCTGCGTGGCCATTGCAGGCTCTGGCACACAGATGGAACGCGACTATTCTGGTGACAGCCGCATTTTTCAGGGCGACTTGCGCAGCGCCCAAGACATCGGCACCGAAGCAGGCATGCGCGTGCTGGAACGCATGGATGCCCGCCAACCCAAAACCGGCACCTACCCCGTTTTGTTTGACGAACGCATTTCCGCCAGTTTGATTGGTCATATGCTGGCTGCCGCGAACGGGGCCGCAGTGGCGCGTGGTGCCACATGGCTGCGCGACGCATTGGGCGAAGACCTTTTACCCAAAGGGCTGGACGTCATTGAGGACCCACATCGCAAGCGTGCCGGCGGTTCGCGCCCCTTTGATGCCGAAGGGTTGCCCACGAAGGTGCGCAAGATCATCGACAACGGCACACTGACAGGCTGGACACTGGATCTGGCCAACGCCCGCAAACTGGACATGCAGTCAACAGGCAACGCCGCACGCGGGCCGTCTTCGGGTCCGTCCCCGGCGACATGGAATGTGGCGTTGACCCAAGGGGACGCAAGCCGCGCAGACCTGATCCGCGAAATGGGCACCGGGTTGCTTGTCACCTCAATGATCGGCTCAACCATCAACCCCAACACCGGCGACTATTCACGAGGCGCAGCAGGCCTGTGGATTGAAAACGGCGAAATCACTTATGCAGTCAACGAATGTACCATCGCAGGCAATTTGCGCGACATGTTACGTTCAATTGTACCAGCCAATGACGCACGCACGCATCTTAGCCGCGTTGTGCCATCGCTTTTGGTGCCGGGGATGACGCTTGCAGGATCATGATCTGGACCTGCTGATCGATGCATGCCGGATTGCAGGGCGCATTGCGACAAGCTACGCAGGCAAAACCGCCAAACGCTGGGACAAGCCCGAAGATGCGGGCCCCGTGACCGAGGCCGATCTGGCCGTCAACGACATGTTTCATGCAGTGTTGCGTCAGGCCCGACCCGATTACGGCTGGCTTTCGGAGGAAACCGAAGATTCTACGGCGCGGCAGGACTGTGACACGGTGTTTATCGTGGACCCTATCGATGGCACCCGCAGTTTTGCTGCAGGTGATCCGACATGGGCGCACTCTGTTGCTGTGGCACACAAAGGGCATGTGACTGCGGCCGTGGTTTACCTGCCTTTACGCGACAAACTATATGCCGCCCGCAAAGGTGGAGGGGCCACGCTGAACGGTACACACATGCGGGTGTCTTCGCAGAAAACGCTGCACAAATCGTCCGTTTTGACAACACGTCCCGCGATGAAGGACAGCAACTGGAAGAACGGCGCACCAGATGTTGATTTCAATTACCGCCCGTCATTGGCCTACCGCATGGCCTGCATCGCCGAGGGGCGATTTGATGTTATGTTTACCTTTCGGCCCACGTGGGAATGGGACATTGCGGCGGGCGAATTGATCATTGCCGAAGCCGGGGGGACCATCAGCGATCGCACTGGTCGCCCTTTGACGTTTAACAATCCGACGCCCCAACTGAACGGCGTTATCGCTGGCACCCCCTTGGTGCACCGCGACACTCTGGATGCATTGCACCCGGCTTGACCCATTGGCACAATTGGGCAAACTGACAAGCGCAGCCGAAAGGATCAAGCCGATGACGCACAGCGTCACATATTCATTCGCGTTCCGCTGCCAAAGCCACGCCTTTTGGGCTTTGGGGTAGGGCAAATATGGTCACTGGTTTGGGACTATCAGCATATCGCGCCCTATCGCGGCGCAGGGCGTCTACCCCCTATACCACTTCTGCGGTGCGCCCTTCCGGCGCTTTGGTCTGGATGCATGCCCCCGAAGAAGGCAGCGCAGACACCGCGGCGACATTGGCCCGGCGGTTGGCGGCGACGTTGCCGGATTTGACCGTCATCGTGACCGTTGCCGGGAAAATCAGACCTCTTTGTGCTGGCAAGGACCTGATCTGTGAAACCTTGCCGCAAGATCACCCCGACACGGCCCGTCAGTTCATTGATCATTGGAAACCTGATGTTGCGTTGTGGCTTTGGGGCAATCTGCAACAGTCTTTCATCGACGCCGCCGCGCACTCAGGGGCTGCATTGCTTTTGGTGAATGCCGGTCAGAACGGATTTGACGAACTTAGCAGCCGCTGGCGACGCGATGTTGCGCGCCGGATGTTTGGCTTGTTTGACAAAGTGATCGCCCGGTCTGATGTCGCAGCAACGCGATTGACCATGCTGGGCTGTTCCAGCGAGATTTTGGAACAAACCGCCCCATTACAGACCAGCTCAATCGCATTGCCCTTTGCGCAAACCGATTTTGACGAAATGGCGGATGTTTTAAAGGGGCGCCCGGTATGGCATGCCGCTGCCGTGCAGCCCGAAGAAGTTTCCGTTGTCCTTGAAGCACACCGCCATGCGTCTCGTATGTCCCATCGCTTGCTGTTGGTTCTGAACCCTGCAGATCCCGCGCAGGAAAACGACTGCATCGCAATTCTGAAAGACCAGAACATGCGGTTTGCAAATTGGGACGAAGGTGCCTTCCCCGATGACAACTGTCAGGTCCTTTTGGCACCATCCCAGGGCGAATTGGGGCTGTGGTATCGCTGTGCGCCGGTGTCCTTTTTGGGAAGTTCCTTAGTTGCTGGCAAAGGCGGGCTGGACCCGATGCAGGCTGCGGCCTTGGGCAGCGCCGTTTTGTATGGCCCCAACGTGCGGAACCATCTGAACGTCTACACGCGCCTGGCAACAGTCGGCGCGGCGCGTATCGTCAATGACGCCAATGCATTGGGCGTGGCTGTCACGCGGTTGATGGCGCCGGATCATGCAGCAACCATGGCGTTGGCGGGATGGGACGTGGCTTCGGAAAGTGCAGCTGTCACAGACCGGATTGTAGATCTGGTCCAAGACGCGCTAGATGCGCGTCAACGAAGGGGCTAGGCCATGCGCGAACCTGCATTTTGGGGCAAAGGAAACGGCTGGCAATCCATGCTGCTGGCGCCTTTGGGCAAGCTATACGCCACAGCCACGGCCCGACGTTTGGCGCAGGGCACACCGCTAAAACTGGACGTTCCGGTGGTGTGTGTCGGCAATCTGAACGCAGGAGGCACCGGCAAAACCCCTACTGTGATTGCCTGCGTTGAGCGCCTGCGGGATATGTTCCATACCCCTCATGTTGTCAGTCGCGGTTACGGTGGATCGCTTGCTGGACCGGTTCGCGTCGATCCCAACAGGCACACCGCGGCTCAGGTTGGCGATGAACCTTTGTTGTTGGCTGCATTCGCAGATGTCTGGGTGGCCAAGGACCGCGCCGCAGGGGCCAAAGCCGCACAGGCAGATGGCGCGACTGTCATCGTTTTGGATGATGGGTTCCAAAACCCCGCTTTGGTGCAAGATTTGGCAATTGTGGTTGTGGACGCCGAACGCGGGTTTGGAAACGGGCGTTGTATCCCTGCGGGACCACTGCGCGAACCCGTAGATACGGGACTGGCGCGGGCTGATTTGCTGCTGTCCATCGGATCAATTCAGGCGCAGCAAGACTTTGCCGCTAAATTGCCCGACACGCACCCGCCCCATGTCACTGCGTCACTGGACGCGCTGCAAACCGGCATGACCTGGACGGACACGCCATTTTACGCCTTCGCAGGCATTGGTCATCCTGAAAAATTCTTTGAAACCCTACGCGGCTTGGGTGCGGATCTGGTGGCGACACAAGCGCTGGACGACCACCAATCGCTTTCAACAACCCTGTTGTCGCGGATGGAGACCGAAGCCAAGTCGCAAGGCGCACAATTGGTCACGACAGAAAAAGACGCTGCCCGTCTGCCGCCCTCATACCGTGGCAAGGTGATCACCTTGCCCGTTCGGTTGACCTTTGGCGACGAAGATGCGCTGCACACGAAGCTTCAAGCCTTGCCGCAGCCCTAGCCACGCAGCCCAAACAAAACATGTCGTAGCCCGTTAGGGCTTCCTTTGGATCAGGTCAGCCGTCTTCGTTCAGCTTTGGGGCAGGGCGATGCAAGGCAAGCTCCGCATCTGAAAACCGGATAGGCGTACGTATTCCCGGGACCCCGTCCAGCGCGATCTGTATCTCTCGGGCTTTGACCTGCGGATCGGCCATGACATCCGCCATATCGTTGATCGGACCTGCAGGCACGCCTTGGGCTTCGCACGCCGCCAACAGATCATCGCGGTCGCGCAAAATTGTGGCCGCCGTCAGCAATTTGGTCATTTCATCACGGTTGGCAATGCGGTCGGCATTCTTCAGAAATTTGCTGTCCGTTGTCATCCAGTCCAGCCCCAACAACTGGCACAGACGCCGATACTGACCGTCGTTGCCCGTGGCGATGATGATATGCCCGTCCGCACAATCAAACACTTGATACGGCGTCAGGTTCATATGGGCATTGCCCATCCGTCCCGGTGCCTTGCCCGTTGTCAGGTAGTTCATGGCCTGGTTCGACGTAATCCCCACCGCCACATCCAAAAGCGCCATATCAATATGTTGCCCACGGCCGGTTTGATGACGTTGATGCACGGCGGCCAAGATCGCCGTTGTGGCATATACTCCGGTGAAAATATCCGTAATGGCAACGCCTGACTTTTGCGGCTGGCCGTCCGGATCGCCCGTAATTGACATAAGCCCCGACATGCCTTGGATGATGAAATCATATCCTGCGCGGTGGGCGTAGGGGCCGGTTTGCCCGAACCCCGTGATCGAACAGTAAATCAGTTCGGGGAAATCCGCTTTAAGGCTGTCGTAGTCCAACCCGTATTTCGCCAATCCGCCAACTTTGAAGTTTTCAATCAAAATATCCGCGTCTTGCAAAAGCGCTTTGACCCGCGCCTGCCCCTCTGCGGTTTTGAAATCTGCTACGACAGATGCTTTTCCACGGTTTGTCGAATGGAAGTATGCCGCAGAGACATCGTCATCGCGCGTCACAAACGGCGGACCCCACTGGCGCGTATCGTCGCCAGCGGGGCTTTCTACTTTGGTGACTGTTGCCCCAAGATCAGACAGCGTTTGACCAGCCCAAGGCCCCGCCAAAACACGCGCCAATTCAACGACGCGCAGTCCTTCAAGGGGCGCTGCCATTACTCGGCCGCTTCGTCGATCAGCTTGGACATTTCTTCAAAGGACATGTTGTTGTAGGTTGTGCCGTTGATCACGAAGCTGGGCGTCGAACGAACCCCGTCTTCTTCCGCATTTTCCTGATACCACGCCACCAACGTCCGCGCTTTGGTGTCATCTTCAAGACATGCTTGCAGGGTTTCGTCGCTTAAGCCTGCCAAGCGACCAATTTTACGCAGTTCGCCGATGATGGCCGATGGTTCACCCGCACGCGACCATGTGCTTTGCCCGGAATAGATCAAATCCGTCAGCCCGAAGAATTTGTCGGGTCCGGCACAGCGCGCAATCATAGACGCCCAAAGGCCGTAGCGGTCGAAATACACTTCACGGTACACAAAGTTGATTTTGTCTGTGTCAATGTAATCGCGTTTCAGATCCTTGAAAACACCGCTGTGGAAGTTGGCGCAGTGTGGGCAGGTGTAGGATGCGTATTCGATAACCGTAACAGGCGCATCTGCATTCCCCAATGACATATCCGGGATCAAAGATGTGTCGAGGTCCGCATTTTCATCGGCGTTGTCCGCGGCCGTTGCAACAGGTTCTACCACCGTTGAGGCGGCGACAGGGGTGTCTTGGCCCGATGGCGCCACAAAAACAAAGTATGCGCCGACGCCCACCAAGGCGGCCACGACAAGAGGAATGATACGTTTCATAGAATAAATATCCTTAGTTCAGGGATGTGTTTTACGGGTTAGAATGTTGGTGCCCAAACGTTCAAGCGCTTGGCGCAAACCATCGTCGGCGACAGGTGCAACAGTTTGCACCGCTTGCGCCACGTCCTTCGGATCCAAACGTGCCGGGGCCGTATCCGCTTTGCGTGCCGCAAATGCCACCTGCCCTTCTGCAAATCCGGTTGGTGCGGTCTGTGTGATCCGAACACGCGCAATCGCATTGTAGCCGTAAACGGCGTTTACCTTAGCGCGAATTTGTTCCTTTTGCATTTCCAGCATCGTGGCTTGCGCCCCGGTGGTCAGCAGTGTCAGCGTCGCCCCCATGCCCCCGCGGGTATAGGACACCTCGACAGGGCGCGCGATTTCGGCCACCGATGGCCCTGCAATTTCCGCCCAATGCGTCAAAAGGCGACTTTGCGCGAATCCCCGGCTCTCAGAGGCCGTGCGGATACGATCGCCCAGCAAAGAACTGGTGCGTTTGAACCCTTTTGTACTGGCACGGCGCTGCGCCACGGCTATGTTCCCTTCAGAACGACGATAACTTTGGTTGCATCATAGCGTATGCCCACAGCACCGCCAGCGAAACGATTGGTTAAGGATCATAAACATTGTGTGACCTGAGCACAGAATTGCTGGATTGGTATGACCTGCATGCCCGCGCCATGCCGTGGCGCACGCCCCCCGCCGAAAAACAGGCCGGCGTTCGTTCGGACCCCTATAAAATATGGCTATCAGAGGTCATGTTGCAGCAAACGACAGTCGCTGCTGTCACCGAATACTTCAATCGCTTTACCAACCGCTGGCCCACCATCAGCGCCCTTGCTGCGGCAGATGACGCAGATGTGATGGGCGAATGGGCAGGTCTTGGATATTATGCCCGCGCCCGCAATTTGTTGAAATGCGCCCGCGCGATCGTGGCCGAGCATGGTGGCATTTTCCCTGCCGATCATGCCGCTTTGCTAAAGCTGCCCGGCATCGGCCCCTATACGGCGGCGGCCATCAGCTCTATCGCATTTGACCTGCGCCATGTCGTTGTGGATGGCAACGTCGAACGCGTCATGGCGCGGTTGTACGACGTGCACACGCCATTACCAGCCGCCAAACCCGAATTGACCACCCTTGCCGAGGCGTTGACACCAAACAGCCGCCCTGGCGATTACGCCCAAGCCGTGATGGATTTGGGCGCCACCCTTTGCACCCCGAAATCCCCCGCCTGCGGCATATGCCCATGGCGCACGCCCTGTCTGGCAAGACAAGCAGGTACGGCGCAGGATCTTCCCAAGAAGACACCTAAGAAACCCAAACCCGTCCGTCATGGCACGGTGTATGTGGCCCGGCGCAGCGATGGCGCTTGGCTGTTGGAAACCCGCCCCGACAAGGGGCTTTTGGGTGGCATGCTTGGGTGGCCCGGATCAGATTGGGTTGATGTGGCAGATAACCGTCCGGCCGGTGCGCCCCCGATCGAAGCCCAATGGTCCCCGATTGCAAGTGAGGTGCGCCATACTTTTACGCATTTCCATCTGATCTTAACCGTTTTGCATGCAGACACCGACAACACGCCCACGCAAGGCACATTTGTTCCACGCGAGGCATTCCGCCCTTCCGATTTGCCCACAGTCTTTCGCAAAGCCTTCGATTTGATCGCCAATCCGCCGCATTGAGACACGTTCCGTTTCAGCGTAGTCTTCACGCAAGAACAGCCAAGGACGCCGTCATGACCATACCCGCCGCAGAGTTGTCAAAGCTGACACGGGCCCTGCCTTTTGCCATTTCCCTAGCACTTATCCCCTTGGCATGGGTTGGTGCATTTTACGGGGGATGGACGGTTGTACTGCTGCCTCTCGTTACGTGGTATATGTTTTCGTTTCTGGACGCCGCCATCGGCCTGAACACCGAAAACGGCGATCTGGATGCAACAGACGATGATCTGTTTTGGTACAGCGCCATCACCATCGCTTGGGTGCCTTTGCAATTTTTGACCCTGTTCGGAATGATTTGGTATGTGGCCCCTGCCGAACACCTGTCTTCTTTAGAAAAAGTCGTGCTTTTCTTTGGCGTGGGCGTGATTACAGGCACTGTTGGCATCAACTATAGCCACGAACTGATGCATCAGAAAAACAAACTGGAACGCTTTATGGGCGACGCCTTGCTGGCGATGGTCCTGTATTCGCATTTCCGGTCTGAACACCTGCTTGTGCACCATCGTTATGTCGCAACACCAAAAGATCCCGTAACAGCGCGTTGGAACGAAAGCTTTTACCGGTTTTACCCCCGCGTTTTGCGACAGTCCCTTCTGTCTGCGTGGAATGCCGAAAAGGGGATGCTGGCGCGTAAGGATTTGCCGTGGTCTGATCGGTCTAACCCGTTTTTCAAATATTGGGCGTTGCAAGGCGGTTGTATCGGGCTTGCTGTTATTTTGGGGGGCTGGACCGGCCTTGCTTTGTTTTTGATCCAGGCTGGCGTGGCGATCTGGCAATTGGAATTGGTCAATTATGTCGAACACTACGGTTTGACACGGAAACACTTGGGTGATGGCAAATATGAACATGTGCATCCGCACCATTCATGGAACGCTGCGCATAAGGCCTCGAACTGGTTGTTGATCAATCTGCAACGCCACTCGGATCACCACTATAAACCCGACCGCCGTTTTCCAGTGCTGCAAAATTACACCGACGCACAGGCACCGCAACTGCCCTATGGGTATCCGGTCATGACGGTCGCTGCGATGTTTCCACCACTTTGGCGCAAAGTCATGCACCCGCGCGTGCGCAAGTGGCGTGAAATGTATTATCCAGAAATCACCGACTGGAAGCCCTACAACAAAGCCCAAAACCCACTTCCACGCTGACCACTTCTTAAACATTTGCTGTCAAACGTGTCGGCGCAGATGTGAAAAGCGGATATGTAATGCAGGCTCAAACAACAGTGTCGAAACCCCGTCCCGAGCGGGTATGCCTAGTAGTAGAAGACAACAAGTTTGACCAAACGCGTATCTCGCGGGCCATGTCACACGGGTGCCGGGACATCAGCCTTGTATTCACCGACACTTTGGCAAAAGCACGCGCAAAAATCGATGAAAATCCATTTGTGATGATCTTGCTGGACAACAACCTGCCGGACGGCATGGGCGCGGATTTCGCAGTGGAATTGTCCAAACATCCGACCCATAGCAAAACACCCGTCGTTATGGTCAGCGATTGGCCCTCGCCTTTTATGTGGGCCAAAGCCACCAAGGCCGGTGTCCATTACATCGTCAGCAAAGACGACTTCCATTCCGGGTATGTGCAGTCTGCATTGAAAAAGTCGCGACAACGGGTGCATTGACGGATTGCGCCTATTTACCCCTAGGCCGTCCAGATCACCAGTGGGACATCCAGACCCCGGATGACATGTTCGCCCACGGCGTCCAACGGGTCGTGTGGTTTGGTCACTTTTTCCGACAAGGCTTTTGCGTAGGCGTCGTCGCTGACAATCAATGACACACCCAAAGGCCGCGTTAAGGCTTCAAGGCGACTAGCCACGTTGACTGTGTTGCCGATGACCGCAAATTCCAGCCGGTTTGCCCCAATATCGCCCACAACGACCGGCCCATAGTGGATACCGAAACTTGCGTGAATGGCAGGCAAACCTTCGCTTTCACGGGCATCGTTCCAACCTTCCATGGCACGCATCATGGCGCGTGCGCAGCGCAAGGCATTGCTTGCATCACAGGGTCCTGCGACAGGGGTGCCAAAAGTCGCCATCAACCCGTCCCCCAGATATTTGTCCAATGTTCCATCATGCGCAAAAACTTCAGCCTCCATGCGCCCGTGGAATTGCCGCAGCAGGCGAATGACCTCTTCTGGGGGGCGGTTGGCCGATAGCGCTGTAAACCCCACGATATCCACAAACAGGACTGCGATGTCCTGGTTGCGAATCTGTTTAAGCGGTTCATCGTTGTGGGACAGTTCATGCACGACATTCGGCGAAAAATAGCGTGACAAGTTCGCGCGTTCCCGTTCAAGACCCGCGTTGCCCAACAAAAGCGTTTCAAACCTGCGCACCGTCAGGGCAAGGGTGTAGCAACAGATCAAAAGTACAACGACCTCTTGGATGCGGCGATCCCAGTTCACATTGTTAGGATCGACAAATTGCGCCATGAGGGTGTCGCTTGGAAAAGCTTGGGCAATGCCCGCGCTGATCTGTGGATAGGTGATCCCAAGCCACCAAATCAAAGCTGTGCCGACAAGCCAAGACACCACGGACCAATGACCCAGCGCAAGAATAGTACGCCACGAATAAGACAGCGTTCCCAAGGTGAGAAACACAAAATAATACATAAACGTCTGGAATTCATACACCACAGACGTCGGCCACGGATCAGAGTTGAACGGGTTGGGAAAAAGCAACGCAAAGGTCAACAAAAGCACATCAAACGCTATGAAAAACAGCTCAGCGCCGGATCGGCCAACCCGCCCGACGCGACGCAAAAACCAGCCATTCAACGCCACCAATGCAAGCAGCGCCAAAGAATACAGGACCTCGATGCGTGGATTGAGGAATGGCAACAAAACTGCAATCACCGCGATGGCAGCCCAGCGCGCACGCACGGCCAAATTCAAGCCTTCTTGCTTGTGGCGCTCTAATGCAGCTTGCGCAAATTTTCCCGGAGCATCTTCCAAAGATGTGTCTATCGATTGAACGTCCGCCATAGTGTTCGCCTGGTTCCTGCAATGTTAAAGACATTCACACTGCACAGCGCAAAATTCAACCTCATGGGGATAAAGAATAACACTGTTCATAAAAAAAACCCCGCCAACGAGGGCGGGGCATAGGTAAGTGCCTATGGTTATAGCCTTGGGTAAAGGCCGCAGGCACCGGCGGTGTTCGTAAAACTTTAAAAACTCAGTTGATCATCTCTGCGCGAATTTGCTGGCGCAAAAGATCGATGGGCACTTTTTTCCCATCTTTCTTGTAGCACCAGTACGTCCAGCCATTACAGCTTGGGGCGCCCTCAAGATGAGCACCGACCTGATGGATCGATCCTTTGATGTCGTCCCCGATCAACGTGCCATCAGCGCGCACTTTGGCTTTGTGGCGTTGGTTCAGGGAATACAGCTCTTCGCCCGGGCGCAGCATGCCGCGTTCAACCAATTGGCCAAACGGCACACGGGGTTCAGCCCGCTTTGAAGCGCTGACTTGCAACGCTTCGCGGTCAAACTTACGCACATCAGCAATGCGTTTTTCGGCCACTTCGCGGTACTCAGCTTCGCGTTCGATCCCGATGTATTCGCGGCCCAGCATTTTCGCCACGGCCCCTGTTGTTCCCGTTCCAAAGAACGGGTCCAACACGACGTCGCCCGGATTGGTGGACCCCACCAGAACCCGATGCAACAGGCTGTGTGGTTTTTGGGTTGGATGCGCTTTTTCACCGTCTTTGTTCTTCAAACGCTCGTGGCCATTGCAGATCGGCAAGACCCAATCGGAACGCATCTGAATGCCTTCGTTCAACGACTTCAACGCTTCGTAGTTGAAGGTGTATTTGCTGGATTCTTCTTTGCCCGCCCAGATCATTGTTTCGTGGGCATTGGTAAAGCGTTTGCCGCGGAAGTTCGGCATCGGGTTGGACTTGCGCCACACCACGTCGTTCAAAATCCAATATCCTTGGTCCTGCAACGCCGCACCAACACGGAAGATATTATGATAAGATCCGATGACCCAAATTGCGCCATTTGGCTTCAACAAACGCCGGGCCGCTTTGAGCCATGCATTGGTGAAATCATCATAGGCTTTGAAGCTGGAAAACTGGTCCCAATGATCATCAACCGCATCAACCTTAGAGTTGTCAGGGCGATGCAATTCGCCCTTCAGCTGAAGGTTATATGGCGGGTCTGCAAAGATCAGATCGACTGAATTTGCAGGCAGCGCATTCATCACATCGATGCAATCGCCAGCAAGAATCGTGTTTAGCGGAAGCGCCTCGGCGCTTTTCATATGTTTCGTCATTTGACTGCCTCTGTCCTAGCCGTTTTGGCCCGGGTCATTTTGACCTCGTTGGTTGAGTACCAATGTGAGTCAAAGGCGATTCGCGGTCAAATTCTTTTTGAATCAATCACTTACGATTTTTTCTTGATACAAGATGTTGTGTATAGGTTTGAAGGATCCTCTATGGTGTGGGGTTACCCCAAGATTTTCCAACGCCGACATGTGGCTTTTTGATCCATAACCCATGTTCGTTTCCCAGCCATATCCGGGGTGCTGTTGCGCCAAATCCACTAGGACACGATCTCGACATATTTTGGCCACAATTGAGGCCGCCGCGATGGACAAAGAACGGCTGTCCCCCTTCACTAACGTGGTTGCTGGAAGATCAAGGTCGCGTGGGATCATATTACCGTCGATCAACGCATGATCCGCAGGGCTTTGCAGCCCCGCAATCGCGCGCACCATCGCAAGATGCGAGGCCCGCAGAATATTCAACGTGTCAATCTCGTCCACGCTAGCATGCGCCACCGAAACATCTGCATGTGCTAGAATTCGCGGATAAAGCTGTTCGCGTTTCTTGGCTGTCAAAGCTTTTGAATCGTTCAAGCCTTCTGGAATGAACCCCGGCCTTAAAACAACTGCTGCCGCAGTCACAGGCCCGGCCAATGGCCCACGCCCCACTTCATCAACGCCCGCAACCCGTCCGCCTATCTGCATCTCGAAAGTGAAATCCGGCACAATAAACCCCCCGCCCGCTTCGCCCCAAGTACACACGCCCCATGTGCAGCTTCAACCGCAACCACGAAAAAGGGGAAGGTGCCCGAACACCTTCCCCAGTTCACACGACCCCGAAGGGTTGCGCTACAGGCACACTCTTAGTGGCGTGCCAATTTGTAACCGGCTTTCTGCAGGCACCGTGCGCCGTAGCTGTGGATCACGCGGTTTTTGCTGCGATCAGCGCGCGCGCAATGATGCGGCAGGCTGTTTACATGACGGTAGTGATTGTTCAGGCACCCCTGCCCAAAAGCGTTGATGCGTTTGCCGTTGCGCAGTGGCACCGTGCGCAGGCACCGGTTGGGCAACACAAACCGACGCGGCAACGGACGCGGGGCCGGATCTGTGTAAGGGCGACGCGGATTGTGAACCCGGGGCCTTGGCTGATGCTGCGCTTCTGCATCATGGCGCTTGTCGTTGATGATCGCACCCAACACGGCCAGCCCGACAAGGGCCCCCAGCACTTTGGCCACATCATCATCCCCCGCACGGGCAGGTGCCGCAGAAAAGGCCGTCAGGGCAATAGAAACTGCTGCAACGGTGCTGATAAATTTCTTATGGAAGGGAATGCTTGTCATGGCGTGTGATCCTTTTGATTGGTCCGCAACAGGCTGTGCGGTGTTTGTGCAACCAAACTGGGGGCAACCCCGTCCGACAGGCAATAACGGCGCGGTGTTATCGCATATCATGTCCCAAAAGCCTTTGTTGTTATTGAATAACCACGCATTTCCCCCCACAATTACGTCATGAAACACGCATTTCTTATCCTTGCCGCCCTGCTGACATTCAGCAGTCCTGCGCAGGCCCAAAACTGCTACGCCGACTACAAGGCAAAGCAAGATGATCCCTTGCGGCTACACTACGGTGTTGCGCAGATTTCCGGGGCCTGTTCACCCGGCGCAGCACAGGCCCAATTGGGGCCCCGACTGGCTGCCCAAGGGTGGACCTTGCTTACAATTGTCTCCACCTTCGGGGCAGACGGCCTGAATGAAAGGAAGCAACGTGCTGGATCAAACTACCTCCGCTTCTGAGGCGCGACGTTCTGGGACACGGCTTGTCGGGTTTGGGCTTGCTGCAATTGTGCTGGTTCTGGGCGCAGCTGCCTTTGTGTTGTTCTACAACTTACCGGATGCCAATGCGTTCAATGCCAAAGTGGAAACGATCTTTGTAGAAAACGACCTGACCACGCAGGCAGAAATCAAACTGCTTGAGATTCTTGCACAGTCCGGCACGGCGTTTTCAGACGTTCTTGTGTCCTACCGGACCATCATTTTCGTTTTGCTGGTGTTCGCCACAGCTTTGCTGATTGCCTCACTGGTGTTTCTGGTAATGCTGGTGATCCTGAACCGCCGCATGGCTCAAATTGAACGGGCAGGCATCGAGGTGAACTCGCTTTTGATCAGCCGCGAAGAGAACACCGTCTACCTGAATGACATGGGTTTCAAACTGACAGCGGCCGCAATGGAGACGATGTCCATTCTTGCCGAAGCCCGCATGGACGACGATGTTCTGACAGGATCCGAGATCGAAGGCATGATATCAGGACGCAGTGCCGCAGACTGCGAAGAAGCGGCAGGGGCCACGCGGATCAAACGATTGCGCGACACATTGGGCAACCAGATGGTCAGCGAACTTTTGGTCAAAAACATCGCGCGGCGAGGATATATGCTGGCAGTGGGTAAAGACGTGATCAAAGTCGTCTGACGCCTGATTGTCCTTTTCCTGAAAAGCCACTCCGGGGGCCAAGCACCGGGTGCAGAGCACCTTGAACCGACGACCAATACAACCAAGGTTTCGGCTGGCCAAAGACCGTGTCAGCCCACTAGGGTGCAAAAAACGTCTTTGGAGATCAGCACATGCCAGCCCCTAAAAACACTTTCAAAGCAGCACTTCTGAACGGAGACACTTTGATCGGATGCTGGCTTAGTCTTGCCAACAGCCACTCGGCAGAGGCATTGGGGGTCGCTGGTTTTGACTGGCTCCTGATTGACGGCGAACATGCCCCAAACGACATTAGATCTATGCGCGACCAAATTATCGCGCTCGACAGCAGCCCGTCGCATGCGATTGTACGGCTGCCCATCGGCGAAACCTATATGGTGAAACAGGTGCTTGATATCGGTGCGCAAACTATTCTTGTACCGATGGTCGAAAGCGCTGAGGAAGCACGCGCATTGGTCAAAGCATGCCGTTATCCACCAACTGGCGTGCGCGGTGTGGGCTATGCCGTGACGCGGGCCGGGAAATTTGGAACGATCCCGGACTATGGTACAACGGCAGACGACCAGACATGCCTGCTGGTGCAGGTTGAAAACCGCAAAGGGATCGACGCGCTGGACGATATTCTAAAGGTTGATGGCATTGATGGCGTCTTTGTCGGACCCGCAGATCTGGCCGCTGATATGGGCCACATGGGGGATGCGATGCACCCCGACATGCAACACCTGATCTATAACAGCATCGCAAAAATTGCCGCCGCAGGCGTGGCACCCGGCATCCTAAGCCTGAACGATGAAATGACCACCAAAGCCATGGACGCAGGGGCGCGTTTTGTTGCCGTCGGGGTGGACATGCTGACACTGGTCAACGCATCCAAAGATCTGGTCAAAAAGTGGAAATCTTAGGCGCCTAGCCACTTTTGATTTGTGCCGCGGCTTGGGTATATCCCCCCGAAGCGCCGTCGATGAAATGCACATGTGTGTTAACCATGGGGGACGGCACAATGCACGTCATCATGGCTTCGTCTTGGGTGTGCAGACCATAATTCAGAATACCATCCGCACGGGCACTATCAAGAATGGCCTGTAAATCGGCCTGCGTGGCAGCGTCACAATCAATAGTCATTTTCAGACCATCATCGAATTTTCGATAGTCAGCATTGCCGGCAACCTCGCGGCGGTACTTTTTGGGGTCAAAGCCACCAATGGTCACGCCAAGGTTCAACAAAAGCCACGCGATTGCGGTTTCAAACAAAACCTGTCGCTTCCGTTTGCCCAAAGGCATATCTTTTTGGCTGACTTTCGCGTCCAATTCATAATTCTGCGGTGGCCATTTGGTACCGGGGCCAATCTCGGGGGATGGGTGCCCCCCCCGATCAAGTTGACCAGCCCGTGTCAGTACGGTGGTGCACACATCCGAAAATGCCTTTGGATCAATGCCTGCAGCAGGTTGAATGACGATTGACAAAATCGTGCCGGATCGCGCCTTCATATGGCTCCAACGGCATGAAAGCCCCTCCAAATCCGGCAAAGTGCCACTGGGTGCCGCCGGAATATTATGTGCGCCCGCTTTCATTTGCGCTTCCGCCCACGATATTCCGCCACCGGAAAACATCGCATAATCGACGCCCTCCGACGCTTGATACCGCGCCACCGCAACATCGTGTCCCGCGCGGCGAATGTCGCCCACCGAAACCATAGCCACACGCAATTCAATGCCAAACATCTCTTGCGCCCAAACCTGTACAGCTGCCAACGCCATTGCGGCTGTTTGGGCGTGGGACACGGGGCATGCAAAGGCAGCCCCGTCGCCGCCAAACACATATGGCAATGCGCGCCCTTTGGCGGCGTTGACCTGCGCCGAGATCACAGCCGCCCCGACCATATTCACGGTTTTGTACCGGCCTTTGGCGATTTCACCGGTAGACCCCACAATATCCGACGTGCCGACCATCCAATCGTCCGGCAGCGATGTGTAGACTTCGGCACTTGCGAACTCCACAAAAGTGTCCCGTGTCGGCAACAAACTGTAGAATTCAAAATCTTTACCCATGTACCAAAGCTAGCGTGGCATCCCCATGAAACCAACCGCAAACACTTGTGCACGGTCATATCCCATGTCAGTCAGGCGCAGTGCCCGTCAAAAACGATCAAGGCAGCAAGGGAAATCAGCATGCAAATTGGCCTTATCCTTCTGACAGTCGCATATGTGCTTAGCCAATTTTTCAGAGCGTTCCTGGCCGTGCTCAGCGGGCCTTTGCAACAGGATCTGGGCGTTGATGCCGAAGCGTTGGCCTTTGCGTCAGGGCTTTGGTTTATCAGCTTTGCAGCCATGCAAATTCCAGTAGGCTGGGCCTTGGATACAATCGGCCCCAAACGTACAGCGTCAGCGCTTATGCTGGTGGGATGCGGCGGCGGCGCTATGCTGTTTGCGGCGGCCGGATCGGCCTTGCACATCAACCTGGCCATGATCCTGATCGGGATCGGCTGTTCACCTGTCCTTATGGCGTCTTTCTATATTTTTGCCCGCGAGTTTTCGCCGCAGAAATTTGCAACATTGGCAGGGTTGATCATCGGGATCGGGACCTTGGGCAATCTGATCTCATCCTATCCAATGGCTTTGGCCGAAGATCTTGTCGGTTGGCGCACATCGATGCTGGCGCTGGCGGGTTTAAGTGCCCTGGTCGCTGTTGGTGTGCAATTCACTGTCCGCGATCCGGCCAAAGCACAAGCGACCACAAAGGGTTCGTTGCTGGACCTTTTGCGCATGCCTGTGATCTGGTTGATCTTGCCGATTGCCTTGGTCAATTACATGCCTCCCGGCGCGATACGTGGGATCTGGATTGGGCCGTATCTGCAAGACGTCTTTGGATATGACACAGCGCAGGTGGGCATCGCGTCTATGGTCATGAGCGCCGCAATGATCGGAGGCGTTTTACTGTATGGTCCGCTTGACCGTATCTTTGGAACACGCAAATGGGTCATCGTTGCAGGGTCCACCCTGACGTTGGTTTGCATCGGCTGGCTTTGGATGTTTCCAGCCGCCTCGCCTGTCGTGTCTATTGCGATGATGTCTGGCGTAGGCTTCTTTGGGGCAACTTTCCCGGTGATCATGGCGCACGGCAAAAGCTTTTTCCCGGCGCATCTGGCAGGGCGGGGTGTCACCTTGTTGAACCTGTTTGGCATCGGCGGGGTCGGATTGGCGCAGTTTGCAACCGGGCGCTTGCACACGGCCTATCAAGGCAGCGACGTGACGGCGCCCTATACAGCCGTTTTCGGTTTCCTTGGGTTGATGCTGGCGGTGGGTCTGGCGCTGTATCTGTTTTCCAAAGACAACACTGGCTGAATGCGCCGTTTTCTTTGAAAGAAAACGGGCCCGAAAAATTGAATTTTTCGGCTCCCCTTCCCCCTATGGGGAATCCCGTGTAAAGGGCGCTCACCATCCCTATTATATTGGAGTAAATCAGATGGGTTACCGCGTCGTTGTCGCGGGTGCCACAGGCAATGTGGGCCGCGAAATGCTGAACATTCTGGCTGAACGCCAGTTCCCCGTAGACGAAATCGCCGTTTTGGCGTCCCGCCGTTCTCTCGGCACGGAAGTCACGTTTGGCGACAAAACACTGAAGACGAAGGACCTGGACACATTTGATTTCACGGGCTGGGACATTGCGCTTTTTGCCATCGGCTCGGACGCGACCAAAAAGTATGCCCCGAAGGCTGCCTCAGAAGGCTGCATCGTGATCGACAACTCGTCGCTCTATCGCTACGATCCCGATGTGCCGTTGATCGTGCCGGAAGTGAACCCCGAAGCGATCATGGACTATTCCAAGAAAAACATCATCGCCAACCCCAACTGCTCAACCGCGCAGATGGTTGTGGCCTTGAAGCCTTTGCATGACCGAACACCAATCAAGCGCGTTGTGGTGTCTACCTATCAGGCCGTGTCCGGTGCGGGCAAAGAAGGCGCGGACGAACTTTGGGATCAGACCAAGTCCATCTACAATCCTGTGGATGACAAGCCGGCGAAAAAGTTCACCAAGCAGATCGCCTTCAACGTGATCCCGCATATTGATTCCTTCATGGAAGACGGCACCACCAAAGAAGAATGGAAAATGATGGTCGAGACGAAGAAAATCGTCGATCCCTCCATCAAGGTCACGGCGACTTGTGTGCGCGTTCCTGTGTTTGTAGGCCACTGCGAAGCCATCAACATCGAGTTTGAGGACTTCCTTGACGAAGACGAAGCCCGAGACATCTTGCGCCAAGCGCCCGGTGTGATGGTGATCGATAAGCGCGAAGACGGCGGCTATGTCTCGCCCATCGAATGTGTTGGTGAATATGCGACATTTATCAGCCGCATCCGCCAGGACAGCACAATCGACAACGGCCTGAATATGTGGTGCGTGTCGGACAACTTGCGCAAGGGTGCCGCTTTGAACGCGGTGCAAATCGCGGAAACGCTCGGTACGCGGGTTTTGAAAAAAGGCTAAAACCTGCCGACGCTTGAAACATTCAAAGGGGTGCCCACGCGGTGCCCCTTTTCTTTTGCCTGTGTTCCCGCCACCTTAGGGCAGAAATTACCAAAGGTTTCCCCTCATGCGTATGATAACGATTGCCGCTTTGTCCTTGATGCCCTGCTTTGCGATGGCCGACACGATCACTGTTTACAGCCAACCTAATGAAGTACGCATTTTCCCAGGTGCAACACAGGTCACGCGTGTTGTAACGTTTGAGATGCCCGCAGGCCAACACACTATACTTTTCCCCGATTTGCCCGAAGAAGTCGTTCCAAGTTTTGTAGATGTTCATTTGGAAGGTGCACAAATCACGGGCCGCAGCTTTATCGAGTCTTCTGAATCGGTAGTCCTGCCAAACACATCAGAACGCTACCTTGCCGCCAAAGCCGATGTTGATGCAGCACATGCGCGCTACGAGGCGGTACAGGACCAAGTCAAAACAGCCGAGGCACAGATCACAGCTGCAAACGGCCAAATTGACTTCCTGAATGGGCTGTCTAAAAATGAAGGATTGCCAGACGGGGCAGATACCCTGCGTGATCTGTCGCGGATGGTTTTTGAAGAAACTGCCAAGGCGCAATCGGCTATAATTCAGGCGCAAGCAAAAATCCGGGGTCTTAAAGACGATCTTGAACAGCTAGGGCTTGAGGTAGATAATGCCGCCGTTGTGCTCGATACCGTAGCAACACCACGCGAAGACGCAATACAAATGTCCTTAAGTGCCAATGTTCCAACAGCTGGTTCTGTCACGGCCAACATCACCTACATTATGGGAACAGCCAGCTGGTACCCGAACTACCGCATGGACCTAATCACCGGAGATTCCCCATCCCTTAGCGTGGACCGGTTTGCAACGATACAGCAACGCACAGGTGAAAACTGGAACAACGTGACGTTGTCGCTTTCAACGCTTTCCCCAACAGTTGACGCATCCCCATCGCGTCCTTTTGCCCAGCGCCTTCGCATCGAGGCCCCTGTTCAAAAGTTAAGCGTAAGTGCGCGATCCCTAGATGCAGACGCCCTCACGGACGGCATTATCGAAGCCCCTGTGATCATCGAGGAAGCCCAAGGTAGCACGCCTTCTATGGCAGGCCCGGGAACACTTTACGAGTTCCCTCAAAAGGTGTCGTTGCTGTCAGGGTTCACGCAAGCCCAGCTGGCATTAGGCACTTTGACATTTACCCCCGAACTTAGTGCAGAAGCCACCCCGCGTGTCGATTCCACCGCCTTTAGAAAAGTGCTGTTTACAAACGACAGCACCGAGCGGCTGCTGCAATCACAGTACGCCGTTCTTTATGTGGATGGACGTCTGATGGGCGACACTGAAATAGAGACAATCGAGCCCACCCAAGAGGCCAACCTGTTCTTTGGCCCCATCGACGGCTTGCTGGTGTCGCGGACTGTTCTGGACCGCAACGAAGGGGACCGGGGCTTTGTCACGCGGTCCAACGAGAACAGCGAAGATATTCGCATCGACATCGAAAACCTAACGGACCGCGCGTGGGACGTGGCCGTGTTTGATGGTGTGCCTTATGGCGAACAAGAGGATCTGGTGATTGACTGGACGGCCTCTCCGAAGCCGGACCAGATCAACGACGACGATCGTCGCGGTATCTTGCGGTGGGACCTGAACGCCGCGGCAGGATCAAAGCAAAGCATTTCCATCAAAACAAAAATCACATGGCCTGAAGGTCTGGAATTGCGCTGATCCGTTTCATTTGAACAAAACCCGATCCAATTCTTAAAGGGCATTGCAATCAATCTGTGCGAACTTGATCATAATCCGGTGTGGGGCCGGTTCGTAAGGGTGAGTGGAGATAGGTGAATGTTTACGCTATTTGAGCCGACGCATAACTATGGCAGAGGCAAACAGGATGGGTTGCCCGAAAAAGTAACCAAACAGGAAATGCTTCGCATTTTTTCGCAAGAATTGCAGCGGGGCGAACGACAGAACACGCCGCCCCCTGTCGGATCATGGTCCAAATTCAAGGCGCGTGTGATGGTGGCCCGCGTTCTGGGGAACCGCATCCAATAGGTCAAAACCGCTCTGCACGCAGGACCTGACAGTCGGTCACGCTGACCACACCGATGTGGGTTTCGACCACTGCGAAGGCCGCTTGCAGCAGTGCATCGACCTCGTCGGGCCTGCGGATGCACACGACTTGCACCATCCCGCTCGCCCGACTGACCTGGCCTTCACGCGACCACGCGCCAGATCGACCTGAGCCACCCAGCACCGGCAAAATTGTGTACCCCGTCACCCCGGCATTTTCCAATGCCTGCGTCAGCCGTTTTTGCATGATCGCTTCGATGGTAATCTCGATCCGTTTTGCGTTGTGCATTTGCATGGGTCAGCCTCCAGTCGCCATTTGGGCCACAGCCAAATACAGCGGAATACCCAAGGTCAGATTAAAGGGGAAAGTAACCCCAAGAGAAAGAGTAAGATAAATTGACGGTTCCGCCTCTGGCAAGGCGACACGCATGGCCGCGGGCACAGCGATGTAACTGGCCGATGCGCTTAGGACCATCATCAGCAACACACCACCCGTGGACAGGCCCAACAAAACACCAAATCCCAAGCCCGCGACACTGCCAATCAATGGCATCACCACACCAAAAGCCAGCAGGCCCGGGCGCATCACGCGGCCCCCCTGCCGCAACCCGCGTCCAGCAACCAGACCCATATCAAGCAAGAACAGACACAACACACCTTTGAAGGGCGATACGATGAAGCTTTCGATTTCGGCCAATCCCTCTTTGCCGGTCGCCATGCCGATAAAGAACGATCCTACCAACAAAACGATGGACCCGTTTAACAGAATCTCCCGCCACAAATCGCTTTCCATTTCACGCCCACCTGCACCGCGCGACACAAGCCAAAGGGCAGACAGGATCGCAGGTGCTTCCATCGCGGCCGCCACCGCGACCATATACCCTTCGTAGGTTAAACCCGCGCTTTCAAGCACGCTGGTGCCTGCCACAAAGGTCACGATTGAGATCGATCCGTAGTGCGCGGCGACTGCGGCAGCATCCAGACGGGACAGGCCCGACATCACCTGCAACAGCGCAAAGGCGATCAAGGGCAAGGCAAACGACAAAACGATACCCGCCAACAACGACAGACCCAGTGTCAGGTCTATTCCATGATCTGCCACGCTGACCCCGCCTTTGAAGCCGATGGCAAACAACAGGTAGATCGACATGCCCTTGGCCACCGCTTCGGGAATGGTCAGGTCAGAACGGGCCAAAGACGCCGCGACCCCCAGGGCAAAGGATAAAATGATAGGGGACAACAGATTGTTGGCAGCGAGCGTGAAAATATCCATTGCGCGGATCCTTTGCTGGTGGTGTCGCTTCCCTAAAGGACTATGAAGATAATAATAAATATATATTTGCGACTAAATTGTTTTATAAAACAGAACATGGACACTTTGAATTATCACCATCTGCGGTATTTCCGCGAGGTCGCCAACGAAGGACATCTTGGCCACGCCGCTGCGCGGCTTAACGTATCCCAATCCGCCCTTTCGATCCAGATCCGTCAACTGGAAGACCGCCTGGGGCACGACCTGTTCGACCGTGTGGGCCGCAAACTGGTTCTAACCGAAGCCGGACGCATCGCATTGGACCATTCTGAACGCATCTTCGGCGCAGGCAGCGAATTGTTGGCCGCTTTGCGTCAAAGCAGCACCGCCCGCCCACCTTTGCGGGTCGGGGCGCTATCAACCTTGTCGCGCAACTTTCAAATGCAGTTCTTACGGCCAATCCTTGCCAGTGAAGGCACGCCAATCACGTTAAAATCGGGCAACACCCATGTGCTCCTGAAAGAGCTCGAATCCCTCGGCCTTGACGTGGTCCTCACCACAGAACTGCCCCCCAGCGGCACCAAATCGCACTTCGCCGCCCAGCGCATCGACGAACAAATGGTCGGCGTACACGGCCCACCCGCCCGGCTAAACCACCCAACACTCAAAACACTCTTGCGCAGTGAACCCTTGATCCTGCCCACAGACAGCGCCGTGCGGACCCGGTTTGAAAACCTGGTGACAAAAATGGAAATTACCCCGCACATCATAGCAGATGTGGACGATATGGCGATGGTGCGGCTGCTGGCACGCGAAGGCGTTGGGGTGGCAATTGCCCCGGCAGTTGTGTTCGCCGATGAAATCGCCAGCGGCTTGCTGGCCACCGCGCCCTTTACGCTTGATATCTCGGAACCATTCTACGCCGTGACACTGCCCCGCAGCTTTCCGCACCCTGCATTGGCGCGGCTTTTAAGACGAGAGACGTGACTTAAGGCCGATACGTCCAAAATCGCACGAATACGCGGCGCAGACGCAGCCCGATATCCGACTGCCAAAAGCCTTGCAGAAAGGTCAGCGCACCAAGAAAATATAGACAGATCACAAACGTGCGATTGGGACGGTCCAGGGTATTTTCCAAGGCCCTGACTTTGTTTTTTAATAAACCGGTGGTCTAAATGCCAATGTTTGGATCGCTTAAAGTGATGCGAAGATTTTCGACTATGGCTCGGGTCTCGGTCAGAGCGGCCGCATCAGTGATCCAATGGAAAAGGCCCAACGCGGTAAACATCACGAATAGGAAAAAGTCCTAGACCCCTTTTCTCATAAAGCGTGCCTAAACCGCGTAAAATGACTGGGTGTTGTGGTCATAATGTTCCAGACTACCTTCACCAATATCAGTCCAAAGGCCATGAATACTTAGATCACCCTTGTCGACACGTGACCGGATGAACGGAAAGGTCAGCAGGTTTTCCAAAGACGCAACAACGGCGTGTTTTTCCAACAAGCGGCTTTGCTGCGCGGGGTCGGGTTCATCGGCCACAAGGTCGTACTTTGGACGCAAAATATCCATCCAACGCCCTACAAAGCTTTCCTTTGCTTCCAATTCAGGCGCGTGCCCCTGACACATGTCGATACATCCTTGCACCCCACCGCAACTGGAATGGCCCAAAACAATCAAATGCGCGACATTTAGCACCGTGACGGCGTATTCGATGGCAGCGCTTGTGCCGTGGTGATCGCCGTCCGGCAGGTATTCCGGCACAAGGTTGGCGATGTTGCGGTGAATAAAGAACTCGCCTTGGTCCGCCCCAAAGATCGAGGTCACATGCACCCGGCTGTCGCAGCATGAAATCACCATAGCACGTGGACGTTGGCCCTCGGTGGCAAGGCGGCGATACCATTGCTGGTTCTCTTTGTATCCTGTGGCTTTCCAGCCGTGATAGCGTTGAAGCAAATAGGCGGGCAACGGCTTTACGTTGTGCATGATGTCATTCCTCGGACGTGTCTTACCTTCGCCATTACCCTGAATTTGCGTCGAATTCGAGGGAAAATGCACAGCCATCATAACCATTTGGGAAGGAAACCGGTGCGATACCTGATGTCCAGGCCGTGGGGGCAAATTGCAAAGGGTGAGTGCAATGAAACAAATAACACAGATCAAACCGCTTGAGGCGGTGCGCGTCGATCATGAACGATTGGGCGCATTGTATACGCAATTGGGGGAAGCAAGCGCAGAAGACGTGGTTTGCCGCGCCATGGAAGAGCTGGCGTTGCGCTTGTCGCACTGCGACCGCTTGTTTCGCAGGTCCGATTGGGTAGAGCTGCGCAAAAGTGCCAGGTCCCTGATTGCGATTGCAGAGCAGATCGGCATGTCGGACGTTTCGCGCGTTGCAGGGCATGTGACGGAATGCATCGACACCGAAGACGACGTGGCGCTGGCCGCGACCTTGCAACGGTTAATGCGCACCGGCGAAGGGTCTTTAACAGCAATCTGGGACAGTCAGGATATCACCATCTGATCTTCGGCTTGCGGTCCAACATTCAAACGCTACTGTGACATGGCACTCTCACCCTACAAAAGGTTTTGCCATGTCCTTGCATTTTTCGAACGCCGACGCGGCAATTCCCCTTCACGTCATTTCTGAAGACAATTGCGAAACCTGGCTATCAGGGCAAGGGGACGCCGTGCGGACATGGTGTGCCGCCCATGGGTTCAAAGGGGCACTTGGCCAAACCATCGCTCTTCCCGACGGGGCAGGTGCTCCGGGAATGGCGTTAATCGGATATGGTTCTGACGCGACCCGTCGCCGGGGTCGTTTCCATCTTGCGGCTGGCGCAGTTAACCTGCCCGAAGGTCACTACCGTATCGCATCTGGCATACCGACAGATCAGCTGGCATCGGAAAGCTTAGGTTGGCTGCTTGCGGCCTACCGCTTCCACGCCTACCGCGAAGGGTCGCACATGAAAGCGCACCTTGTGTGCCCCGAGGATGTCAACGCATCCGAAGTCGAAGCCATCGCCAACGCAGAGGCCTTGACCCGCGATCTCATCAACACCCCAGCCTCCGACATGGCCCCCCCTGATCTGGAAAACGCCGCCCGCGCATTGGCCGATGAATTTGGTGCCAGCATTTCTGTTGTGACTGGCGCTGATCTTTTGGAACAGAATTTTCCTATGATCCACACTGTGGGCCGTGCGGCTGACCGCGCACCCCGCCTGATCGACATGGCTTGGGGTACGGATGGCCCGAAAATCACCCTTGTCGGCAAAGGTGTATGTTTCGATACCGGTGGACTGAACCTGAAACCCGGCGGCTCTATGGGCTTGATGAAAAAGGACATGGGCGGTGCGGCAGCCGTTCTTGGTTTGGCCCGAATGATCATGGCCACAGGCCAGCAAATCCAACTGCGCGTTTTGATCCCTGCAGTCGAAAATTCAGTCTCTTCAAACGCGTTCCGACCACAAGATATCCTGACCTCACGCAAGGGGCTGACCGTGGAAATCAACAACACTGACGCTGAAGGCCGTTTGGTATTGGCGGACGCACTTGCCTTGGCGGATGAAGGTAACCCTGACATGATCATTTCAATGGCGACTTTGACAGGGGCTGCCCGCGTGGCCGTGGGACCGGATCTCGCGCCGTATTATACGGATGACGAAACAGCGGCCGCCGCATTGGAAGACGCCGCAAAATCCGTTGCTGATCCCGTCTGGCGAATGCCGTTTCACGCCCCATACGAAGCCACAATCGAACCTGGTATTGCTGACCTCGACAACGCACCGAAGGGCGGGTTCGCTGGATCAATCACCGCAGCACTTTTCTTGCGCCGCTTTGTGACACACTGCCCGCGCTACATGCATTTCGACATTTACGGATGGCAGCCCACAGCAGCACCAGCACGCCCGAAAGGCGGCGTAGGGCAAGGGACACGCGCTTTGGTCAAAGCCCTACACGCCATGATCGGCACATGACTGACGGCCGTAGCCTTCCCAACCCGGAATGGGTGGTAGAGGATCGTCCCACCCAAGTATGTGTGCCAATAACAGATGTGTTGCGGCGACCTGACGGGCCACGCGATCGACAAGCACTTATGGGCGATCACGTTACCGTTCTTGGCGTTCAAGGCGCACATAGCTACATCAGGTCGCACAAAGACGGATACATCGGTTTCATTGCATCAAGCGCTTTGACATTACCGAAAACCTGCACACATCGCGTCAGCGCTTTGGCAACACACTGCTACACAAAAGCCGATATGAAATCCCTCGATTTGATGTCACTAAGCCACAACAGTGCAGTATGCGGAACTGAGACCGGAAACGGGTTTTTAGAAACAGAATTCGGGTTCATCCCACAACAACACCTCAGCCCAAGCGACATCAAAATGACGGATCCTGTTGCGGTCGCAACACTTTATCTTGGAACGCCGTATCTTTGGGGGGGCAACAGCCGCTTGGGCATAGATTGTTCCGGTTTGGTTCAGGCCGCACTTCTGGCATGTGGCCAAGACTGCCCGGGGGACAGCGATCAACAAGAAGGCACATTGGGCCGCAAACTACCGTCTGGGGAAACGCCAAAGCGCGGGGATTTGCTGTTCTGGAAAGGTCACGTCGCTTGGGTGGCAAACGATCAAGACGTCCTACACGCCAATGCACATCACATGGCCGTGGCGTTTGAAAACATCGAAGCAGCGAAGCAGCGCATCGCAGAAAATGGCGATGGGCCTGTGACGTCTCACATTCGCCTATAAGGGTTTGCTGTGCAGGCTGGTTTCGGTGGTGTTATTCCACACTGCGGATCAACTTGCGTTCCAAAACACGTAGCACAGTACGCAATTCCGACCCCCGGCGCAGCACCTGACCGTCCATGCCAATCACCGCGTACATTCCCTGTTTTCCACGCAGTTTTGGCCGTTTTTCAATACGGTACATCGGATTTTCAGCCGTGCGCCGGAACACAGAAAACACAGCGACTTCACGCAAGCACGAAATACCGTAGTCGCGCCATTCTCCGGCTGCTACGAAACGGCCGTATAGCGACAGGATCACGGACAGTTCCGTGCGGTGGAATGCAACCTGAAGCGGGGGCATTTCGCGTATGTTTGACGGTGGAGGCGTGTGCAAGGTCATAGGCCTTACAGTTGCGCTGTTCGTCACGCAAATCAAGTGGCCAGTCAGTCAAAGCCTCTGCAGGCGGGACCCGATGCCAATGCGGCCTGATGTCAGCTCAAAATGTGCAAAATTTTAGCGGCAATTCTTCGAAAAGACACAAATTAAACATTTGACTTTAAGACTTCTTCTTTAGGGAATGACTCATAATATTTTTTGGGGATCCGCTCGTGCCAAGTTTGCGAAAATTTTGGGTTACTGCCACTATTTTGGCATTCTGCGCGATATCCGTTGGCTCGTTTATGGCGCAACACTTTCTTGAACGGGTGCTGCAACGTGAAGCCTACACACAAGGGACCGACTGGACGCATTACATTGAAAACCAGTTGTTCAAGCTACCCGGTCTTCATAAACCTGACGGCAGTTTTGATCCGAAGCAATTGCCTGATGTTCGAAGGTTTCGTGAAATTCTATCGAATGTATTCGAAGTTGGGCACGTCTATCAAATCGACTACATCAATCTTTTGTGCCTGTGTGACATCAGCTTAAGCGCACCCCATATGCTTGTGAGCGATCACGATCATGCAGATCACGAAGGAAGCGATCATATCACGGAGAAATTGAGGCCACGTGCGCTGAACCACATCCTCAAAAGCACCAAGCCACATGCTCTGGGTCCTTCGGCGACTGCGAAGATCTACAAGTATCCGATAGATCGTGCACTGGTGACGTCCGCTGCAAAAAATGTATCGGATGACGTCTACATCCGAACAACAAACACGCCGGGATTCCCCAAAACTTTTGGTGAAGTCTTCCATCCTGTGACTATGGATGGCGAAGTGGTTTATGTTCTGCGTGCAATGGTCGATCTGGAAGAAGAGGCGGCGCAATACAAAAGCACAATCGCTATCGCTTTCATGTTCAGCGCTTTGGTTTTACTGTTTGCCATAGGGTATCCTGCACGCCAATACCTGCGCAGCTTAAAGCGACAACAATCCGCAGATAGGCGTGCAAAATTTCTTGCGTCTCATGACGTGCTGACCAATTTGCACAATCGAAACGATTTTCAGGAAACAGTCTCAGACATTCTTTGGAAATGTCAGGAAAATAAAACTGGCGCTTTGGTTTTCCTTTTTGATTTGAACGGCTTCAAAGAAGTGAATGATTACTATGGCCATCACGTCGGTGACAGCCTGTTATGCACCTTTGCGGAAATGTTGAAAAAGCATGTGCCAGATGGCGGATATGTTGCCCGGTTGGGCGGCGACGAATTTGTGGTGGTCCTTTCGGGTCTACCTTTATCCATCGCGGATCCCTTAACACATCTGCGTCTACCGAACTCCGTTGGGCTGCACATCAACAGAGGGCAGCAATATGTAAGTGCAACAATTTCAGGGGGGGTTGTACAGTTTCCAAAAGATGCCCAACGCACATCTGATCTGATGCAGATGGCCGATCTGGCGCTTTACGCTGCAAAGCCCAATCGGGCAGGCGAAGTTCAGATTTACCAACCCGAAATGAAAGAAAATTTTCTAAGTCGCCTGACACTACGCGATGAATTTCGAATGGCTTTGGACCGCTCTGAGTTGGTTCCCTTCTATCAACCGATCGTAAACATGCGGACCGGCCAAGTTGTGGCTTTTGAAGCTCTTGCGCGGTGGGATCATCCAGAAAAAGGTATTCTGACCCCGTTGGTCTTTGAAGATATATTTGAAGACGGCGAATTGAGTGCGTTGCTGGGGCAGCAAATGTTCAACAAAATTGCTGATGATATGGAAATCTGGAAGGCCAATGGCATCCCATTTCACAAGGTCGGCCTGAACGTGGTGAACGGCGATCTCAAACAGGAAGAATTTGCGCATTCTTTGCTAACCGGTTTGGCCCAGCGCGGACTGTCTCCTTCAAATTTGGTTATTGAAGTCACCGAAAACTGCTTATTCGGTCGCGACAAGGCTGCTTTTCTTGTTCACCTTGAAACCCTGCGCGAAGCGGGTTGTTCTATTGCCCTAGATGATTTTGGAACTGGGTATTCGTCAATTACACAACTGAAAGAATTGCCGGTATCCTCGGTAAAGATCGACAAGTCGTTTGTGGAAAATATTCTAGACAACGAAGATGATAAATCAATCATCCGCGCATTGCTTGGCATGAGTCATTCCATGAATTTCAAGCTTATTTTGGAAGGTATGGAAACCGTCGATCAAGTGAATTTCCTGAAAGATATGGGCTTCGTGTTGGCCCAAGGATATTATTTCAGCAAACCTGTATCTGCAGCACAGGTGCCTGCATTGGTTCTACGCCAAAATGCAATGTACACTCTTGGCGACAAGGCGGGTTAAAGCGGTTCTAAATGTGTTGGAAACAGACATTTGATGCATGGATGCAGGGTAAGTTACAAAAAATGCCCTTGGCAGAACCACCCCGCTGACATCGTGGCCCCATGGCCGAAGAACAACCAAAGCCTGTCTCCCCGGTCGGTTTCTGTTACCCAATAATCGCGTTGTCCGCTGCGCCAATTCGGATCGTCCAACCACCATTCGGGTGCCACACGTTCGGGGCCGAATGCACGGATACGGCGATGCTCACGACCTCGCCACCGGAAGACATGTGGTAATTGAGGACTGTCTTGTGCGCCAAGAGGTTCGGGTTTCCACATCAACACAGGACGCGGCCCTTGTGCTTTGGGCCAAGGGCCATCGTAAGTCCCCGACCAAGCCGCCGACATAATCTGGGCTGATTTTTCAGGAATATGGCTAGACGCGGGGTGCAAACGCGTGATGCTGTCCAACCCCACACGCGCGCCCAAACGACCAATAAGGTCTTCTATATCTTGCGCTTTAATGTGTCGCGCACGCGCCTGTGCCCCGGCCCCCAAGTGCCCGACCGCAGTTCTTTCATGCAAGGGTTCGTGCTGCACCGCTTCCAAACGCAACATATCAATTCCAAACCCCGCATCAATATCACCGACCCTCAAGGCAATAAGCGGGCGTATTCGTACAGGATCATGGGTGGGGCGGGCCAAACCAACTTCAATCATTTCCGCCGCATGGTCAGTACGAAATGCCTGCACCTGAAGACAACGCATACCGCGTCCTTTGTCCTTAAGTGACTGACATAAATTCGGCAAAAGCCGGTCCACACCCGCCATCACATCATCCGCCAACCCAATTGGTTCAGGCAAGCTCATGCGGACCGCAAAATGATATGCAGGACGAGCAGGAGAAATCGGTTCAGGCGCACTGCCCATCGCCTGATCCAGACGCAGCACTAAACCGCGCCCGAACCGACGGGCCAAAGCTGCGCGCGGTTGCCCCAGAACATCCCCCACACAACGCAATCCCAAACGCCCCAATTGTGCCGTGGTTTCGGCATCCAGACGCAACGCGGCAACCGGCAAAGGGCTTAAAGCAGAATACGTCTGCCCTGCTCCTGCAATCCTATTCTGTCGCGTATCTCGCGACATGTCGGCCACAGGCGCAGCACCACCTTTGGTCCAATGCCGTCGCTTGCCAGCGCGCGATCTGGTCGCACGCGCCTCTTGATCGATGGCGTCTCCGGACCGGTTTGATTGCGCTGCTTGCCCTGCATACCGTGCCAAAGCCCAAGCCGCCCCGCGTGTGTCTGCCAATCCCAAATGCACGCTTAATCCAAGATCCGTACAGTCATCCTGCACCACCGCAACCAGCGCGTCTTCGCCGCCAAAAAGATGGGCGCATCCAGTCAGGTCCACCACCAAAGCGTCCCAGCCTTCTTCAGACACCCAAGGGCTGAACTTGCCGGCCCAGCGTCGTAAAATAGATAAGAATCTCTTTTCTGCCAAAACGTTACGGGATTTTGCAACCAAACCGTCGCACATGGCATGTGCGTCCCGTATCGGTTGCCCCACATGCACCCCACGACCTTGTGCTTCAACATTCACAGAACAAACGGTTTGTGCATTTCCTTCTTCAGCCACAACGACCAAAGCCTGATCCCCAAGCTCCGGCTCTAAACGGATCATCCGTTCCGCCCCAAGTCTTGGAAACCACAACGATAGGATACGTCGATCTGCCATCGCCGGACCACTTCTTTCCTAAATGTTCTCCATTTGTTCCAAATTAATTAACGCGAGTCGCACGCCCGAGTCGAGACCCTATTGTGCGCCATACCGCGCCATGAACATGTCCACCGCACTTTCAACGACACGGGTGACTTCGGCATCTGTCACAGTTTTACTCACCCCAAACATCAGGCGCGGCCAGACATCGGCTTTACACAATTCGCCGAACTGGTCGGCGGCCAAAGTCAAATCATCTATCTGCAACTCGCCGCGCCCCACGGCCTGCTCGAAATACTCCGCCATCTCGCGCCGCATCACAGCAGGGCCAGACGCATAGAACGCTTGGCCAATATCTGGAAAACGGTCCGATTCAGCAACGCATATCCGGAAAATCTGTTGCCCCAAAGTGGATGTGATAAATCGCAAAAAATGCGTTCCCACCTGAAACAGCACCTGACGCGGTGGTGCAGATCTATCGATGTTGTGAATGGCATCATCCGCCTGACGCAAGCATTCAGTCGTTGCCACCTCCACGAACAAAAACCGTTTGTCCGGGAAATAGCTGTACAACGTAGCCTTGCTGACGCCTGCCGCCTTGGCAATATCGTCAACACTTGCGCCCTCAAAGCCGTCCGCCATAAAGACATCGCGCGCACCCTCTAGCACTTGGGTAAATTTGCGGCCTTTGCGCACGATTTGAACAGTTTCAGTCATATGGTCTCCAACCTTCAGATGAGCAACATAAACCGATTGGTTCACTTTCCACAGCAAAAATAACCCAAACCCAAAACTTGTCGTATGGCGTAACACCGCATCGGTGTGCCTTTAGTGCCCTCGGGCGGCTTGATTGGCGTCCTTTACAGGGCTATCGAGAAAGCATGCTGGCTATCTTCCTCAAAACACTGCCCTTCTTTGCGATCATTGCGCTTGGGTACATGGCGGGACGCACCAAGTTCTTTTCTGAAGAAGCCACAGCTTATCTCACAAAGTTCGTCTTCTACTTTGCACTTTCCGCAATGATCTTCCGATTTGCAGCCAACCTGTCCCTAAGCGAAGTCTGGGACACCCGCTTGATTGCGGCCTACCTCTGGGGCACCACATTCGTATATGGCCTAGCCACGCTGGTGGCATTCTTTCGCAAGCTCGACGTGCCCACCGCAGCCATCGAAGCACAATGTGCTGTCATCGGAAACATCGGCTTTCTAGGCATCCCAATGCTGACACTGCTGATGGGCGAAGCCGCCGTTGGACCAATCATGATGATGCTTGCGGTGGATCTGATTGTGTTTTCATCCCTAATTGTCATCTTGATAACGGCATCACGGGATGGCCGAATATCCATAGAGATGCTCAAAACCGTCGGGATCGGGTTGCTCAAAAATCCGATGATTGTGGCAATGACATTGGGGCTTTTGGTGTCTGGTTTCAGTATTCCGGTGCCCACGCCGGCCAACGAATTTCTTGCAATCCTGGGCGGGGCCGCAACGCCAGGGGCACTGTTTGCGATCGGCGCATCATTGGCATCGAAATCCGCTGAACGTCTCGAAGTGGCAGGCTGGCTTACCTTCTGCAAACTTGTGCTGCACCCGGCTTTTGTGGCCTTCGGGGCACTGTATCTTTTTTCAGTCGAACCCTACGCCGCAAGCGTGATGATCGCCGCCGCGGCCTTACCTGTGGCAGGCAATGTTTACATGCTGGCGCAACACTATGGCGCAGCACCGCAAAGGGTATCAGCGGCCATCCTTGTTTCAACGGCCATCAGCATTTTGACAGTCAGCTTTGTAATCGCATGGGTCAGCCCCGGTTAGATGTCTTTTTCCTAAAAAAACCCCCGCCAGAGGCTCCCCCCCTTTACGCATGCCCCGACGGGCGCTAGCGATGAAACAACAAAGGAGATCTGCGATGAAAACCCTATCCGAAAATGCCTGCTTTGGCGGCACACAAGGCGTCTATTCCCACACATCAAAGGCCTGCGCCTGTGACATGACCTTCGCAGTGTTCCTGCCGGAAGAAGCAAAAGATGGCCCAGTGCCCGTGCTGTGGTATCTTTCTGGCCTGACCTGCACCCACGAAAACGCCATGACCAAAGCGGGCGCGCAAGCTTGGGCAGCAGAACACGGTATCGCGCTGATCTTCCCCGACACCTCCCCGCGCGGTGACGATGTCGCCGACGACGAGGCCTACGACCTTGGCAAAGGCGCAGGCTTCTACGTGGACGCAACCCAAGAACCTTGGGCGCCACATTTCCAAATGTGGAGCTACATCACCGACGAACTCCCCGCCCTAATTGGTGAAAACTTTGCCATAGATATGGACCGCCAAGGCATCACAGGCCACTCCATGGGCGGACACGGCGCGTTGACCATGGCCATGGGCCTGCCCGGTCGTTTCAAATCGGTCTCGGCCTTCGCACCCATCTGTAACCCGACCGCCGCCGATTGGGGCCGCAAACAGCTGGCCGCCTACCTTGGCGATGATGAAACCAAATGGGCCGCCCACGATGCGACGCTTATGATGGCGGAAAAAGGGTTCGACGGCCCAATCCTGATCGACACAGGCACCAACGACCAGTTCATCGACCTGCTGAAACCCGAAGCCCTTGCCGCCGCCATAGCGACAAAACGCCAGCAAGCCACCGTGCGCCTGCAACCGGGCTACGACCACAGCTATTTCTTTGTCTCGACCTTCATGGAAGACCATGTCGCCTTCCACGCAGACGCCCTCTACGCGGAGTAACGCATGGCCCATTACGACCTTATCATCATCGGTTCAGGCCCCTCGGGACGCTCTGCGGCGATCCAAGCCGGCAAACTGAAACGCAAGGTTCTGGTCATCGACCGCAAGGACCGTTTGGGCGGGGTGTCCGTGCACACAGGTACAATCCCGTCAAAAACCCTGCGCGAAACCGTGCTGAACCTATCGGGCTGGCGCGAACGGTCTTTTTATGGCCGCAGCTACCGCGTGAAACAGGAAATCAGCGCTGATGATCTAAAGGGGCGTTTGCACCAAACCCTCGATCACGAGGTCGACGTGCTGGAACACCAATTCAACCGCAACCATGTCGAAACTCTGAACGGCACCGCGCATTTCATCGACGCCAACACAGTTGAGGTCGAAACCGAAGCGGGCGAAACCACCACCATCACGGCCGACAAATTTCTGATCGCCACAGGCACCAAAACCTACCGCCCCGACTATATGCCGTTCAACGGCACTACAATCGTGGACAGCGATGAATTCCTCGAAATGGATCACCTGCCGCGCAGCCTGATCGTGGTGGGCGCGGGCGTCATCGGCGTTGAATATGCGTCGATGTTTGCTGCCCTCGACATCAACGTGACATTGATCGAACCCCGCGACAGCTTCCTTGATTTCATCGACACAGGCATCATCAGCGACTTCACCCATCAGATCAAAGAAAACGGTGTGGATTTGCGGCTGGGGTCTTCCATCGAAAAAGTCGAAGACGCAGGTGAACACGTCGAGGTCACTCTGGAAAATGGCCGTCATGTGCGCGCCGAAATGTTGCTGTTTGCCGCTGGACGCATGGGAGCCACCGACAAACTGAACCCGAAGGCGGCAGGGCTGGAAACAGACCACCGTGGGCGGCTGGACGTGGACCGCAAAAGCTATCAAACCTCCGTCAAACACATCTACGCTACAGGCGACGTGATCGGGCACCCGTCGCTGGCCTCAACCTCTGGGCAACAGGGTCGCGTTGCCGCCTGCCATGCGCTGGATACGCCAACACTGGGCGAAAGCGCGTGGTTCCCATATGGCATCTATTCCGTCCCCGAAATCTCGACGTGCGGCATGTCCGAAGAGGAAATGCAGGAACGCGAAATCCCTTATGAAGTCGGCGAGGCGCGTTTCCGCGAAACCTCTCGTGGGCACATTATGGGGCTGGAACACGGCATGCTAAAAATGCTGGTGTCACTGAAAACACGCCGCGTGCTAGGTGTGCAAATTGTGGGCGAAGGCGCGACCGAACTGATCCATATCGCGCAAGCCGTGCTGAACCTGAAAGGCACTGTGGATTATTTCGTGCAGAACACCTTCAACTACCCCACGCTGGCCGAGGCCTATAAAATCGCAGGGCTGGATGCCTTCAATCGCATGCCGATCCCAGAAGAATTCAAAGCGCCGGACAAAAAGAAGTGAGCCTTTATATCGACGCCGACGCCTGCCCTGTCAAAGAGGAAGCGGAACGCGTCGCAACCCGGCACAAATGCCAGATGTTTGTGGTGTCCAACGGCGGCTTGCGCCCTTCGCAAAACCCGCTGGTGGAAAACGTGATCGTAGACGCAGGCCCAGACGTGGCTGATATGTGGATCGCGGATCGTTGTGGCCGCGGCGACGTGGTGGTGACAGGCGACATCCCACTGGCCGCGAAATGCGTCGAGGCGGGTGCGCGCGTTCTGAAACACAATGGCGAAGCGCTTACAGCGGCAAACATCGGCAACGTCTTGGCCACGCGCGACCTGATGACAGACTTGCGGGCCGCTGACCCTTTTCGCCAAGGCGGAGGAAAAGGGTTTACCAAAGCCGACAGGTCGCGTTTTCTGGAAGCGTTAGAACGTGAAATGCGGGCAGCAGCGCGGCAGTGACTTAAAGGCGCGAAAAGCAGAATGACAAGGAACATCGAATGACCATCAAAGCTGTTGTTTTCGACATAGGCAACGTCCTCATCGGCTGGCAGCCAGAACAGTTTTTCGACAGCGTGATTGGGGCAGATCGCAGACGCGCGTTCTTTGCGGCCGTGGATCTGCATGGCATGAACGATGGCATTGATGCAGGCGAAAACTTTCACGATGTTTTGCGCCAAACCGCGCAGGACAATCCCGATTGGGCCACAGAGATCAACATCTGGCATGATCGTTGGATTGATTTGGCCGCCCCTCTGATCGACCATTCCGAACGCCTTATGTATGCATTGCAAACCAAAGGCATTCCGGTGTTTTCCCTGACGAACTTTGGCATCCAGACCTACGACATCGCGGCCGAAGTCTATCCCTTTATGCGCAAATTTGATCGAGATTTCATCTCGGGCCACATGGGTGTGATCAAGCCAGACCCTACCATTTACCAGATGCTGGAAGACGGCAGCGGGTTGTCAGGGGATGCTTTGATCTTTGCAGACGATCGTCAGGACAACATCGACGCGGCAAAGGCCCGCGGCTGGCAAACCCATCTATTTGAGCACCCCAAGGGCTGGGCTGACAGACTTGTGGCGGAAGGCCTGCTGACAGCACAAGAGGCCACATGACACAGATCCCCTTCATTCCATTTGCCGAAGGCGAAGCCCTGCTGGACTGGATCGGCCTGACAGACGCATTGGCGGCGGGTCATGCCCTGCCCAAAGCCGAAATTGGCGACACGTTTTTATATCGCGACCCCGATACATTGCTAAGCCGTGCGGCGTGGATTGATGGCCTTGGTATGGCTGTGAAGACCGCAACCATATTCCCCGGCAACCCCGCCAAAGATGCGCCAATGATCAACGGGGGCGTCAACCTGTATTCGGATGCTGATGGCACGCTGGAAGCCATCGTGGATTTCCATCTGGTGACAAAATGGAAAACGGCAGGGGACAGCCTGACAGCCGCGCGCCGCCTGGCCCGCCCGGACAGTCGCAACATCCTGATTGTGGGCGCTGGCACCGTGGGGCGCAATCTGCACAGCGCCTATTCCGCCGCATTTCCAGACGCGCACTTCACGGTGTGGAACCGTACCCCAGCCAACGCGCAAGCCATGGCAGATGCTGTGCCGGGCCTGCGCATCGCTGACGATCTGGAAACCGCAGTTGGCGCCGCAGACATCATCACCTCGGCCACCATGTCCACCAGCCCCTTAATCAAAGGCGCGTGGCTGCGGCCCGGACAGCACGTCGACCTTATCGGTGCATACCGACCGGACATGCGCGAAGTCGACGATAACGCACTGCACCGCGCGCGCGTGTTTGTCGACAGCTACGACACAACTGTGGGCCACATCGGCGAAATCAAAATCCCCATCGAACAGGGGCACTTTGCCCAAAGTGACATCGTCGCCGATTACTACGATATTGAAGCGTTCAAACGCGGTTCTGACGACGAAATCACTTTGTTTAAGAATGGCGGTGGCGCCCATCTTGATCTGATGACCAGCCGCTACATTCTTGAACGCTGGCGCACCCGATGACTGTTTTTGCCGTTCTCATACTGATCGCGCTGATTGCCATCCCCTTGGTTATAGAAAAATCGCGCAGCGTTATGACGCAAGACGCCCGCAACACGGCCCCCGGTGAATTTGCGCAGTTGTCGAAGGGCGTGACGCATTACAATTGGTATGGCCCGGCGCGTGGCCCCGTGGTCGTGTGTGTGCATGGCTTGACGACGCCCTCTTTTGTTTGGCGCAGCATGGTTCGGGGGTTGGCCGTTATGGGCTTTCGGTGCCTGACATACGATTTGTACGGGCGCGGCTATTCAGACAAACCAAAAGGCAAGCAAGACGCCGAATTCTTCTTGAACCAGCTCAACGAGCTTCTTTCGGACCAAGGTGTGTCGGATGATATCACCATTGTTGGATACTCAATGGGCGGTGCGATCTCGACCTTGTTTGCGGCCCAAAACCCTTCGCGTGTGCGGCAATTAATTTTGCTGGCGCCCGCAGGTATGGGCATCGTGGCCGGACGCCTTGGGAACTTCATCGTCAAAACGCCTGTTATTGGCGACTGGCTGATGCTGGCGTTTTACCCCGGACAATTGCGCAAAGGCATCAAGGCAGAAGCGGATTTTCCCAAAAGCGTCGAAGGCATGGCGGATTTGCAAGAAAACGAGCTGAAGTTTCGGGGCTACCTGCCGGCCGTTCTGGCAAGTTTACGCGGTGTACTGTGGCGGGCTTTGAAAGAAGAACATCAGATCATCCAGCGCGCGGGCATTCCCGTGCTGGCCATCTGGGGCCGCGAAGATACCGTGATCCCAATCGCCGCTGTAGGAACTTTGGCAGAATGGTCCCGCAATGCGACGCAGGAAATTGTGGACGGTGCGGGGCACGGATTGACCTATACACACACCGATGCCGTGTTGCGTCTGATCCATGACAACCTGCCCGGGGCCCGTTAAGCCGCCTGCGCCTGCCCCAACGGTTTTTCGCGGATCGGCAAATGCACAATCGCGCTGAAGGCGCCGACGCCGACACCAATCCACCAAACCGTTTCATAGCTGCCGTACAAATCGTACATCCGCCCCCCAAGCCACACACCCAGAAAACTGCCCAACTGGTGGCTGAAAAATACGATGCCATACAGCGTTCCCATATATCGCAACCCGTAAATATGCGCGACAAGGCCCGAGGTCAGCGGCACAGTGGCCAACCAAAGCGACCCCATGGCAACAGAGAAAAGCAAAACCGTCGCAGGCGTCATGGGGAACATGATAAACAAGGCAGCCACAACAGTACGAGCGACGTAAATACCCGCCAGCAGGTACTTTTTGGAATAGTGTTTGCCGGCCCATCCCGCGATCAAAGTGCCTGCTATATTGGTAAGCCCGATAAGCGAAATAGCAACAGCACCCAAAGCTGATGTGGTGGTGATGCCGATGCTATGCAGTGCGCCTCCGGGCAGGATCGGGCCGCAGACTTCGGTGACGAAGGCGGGAAAGTGGGCCGTGATAAACGCCAATTGATAGCCGCAAGAAAAGAAGCCCAAGAAGATCAGCGTGTATGATGGATCTTTGAACGCCTTGACCAGAATTTGGCCCATGCTTTCTTCAAGTTCCGCTTTACTGGCCATTTGTGGCACGCGCATGAAGGGCAGGGTAAAGATCATCGCCAATACCGCACCGGCAAACACCAAAAATACGGATTGCCATGTCATCATGGTTAACAACCATTCCGCCAAAGGCGCACCAAATACCTGTCCCGCACTGCCCGCAGCCGTTGCAATAGCCAACGACATCGACCTGTTTTCGTCGCTGGACGCACGACCGACAACGGCCAGAATGACGCCAAAGCCAGTGCCCGCAATCCCAAAACCCACCAGCCAGGCATAGGTCTGATGTTCAATCGGGGACGTGCCATTGGCAGATAAAACCATCCCCAACGCATAGGTCGCAGCGCCAATAACGATGGCTTTGCGGTCACCAACTTTTTCCGCAACCGCACCAAAAATCGGTTGCCCCACACCCCACGCCAGATTTTGAATGGCGATGGCCAAAGAAAACTCTGCCCGCAACCACCCAAATTCCTCGGCAATCGGGATTTGAAACACACCAAAGGATGCTCGTATCGCGAAGCTGACCATGATGATTGCGCATCCCACGATCAAAACCGGAGTGAATATCGTGCTACGCTGGCCCATGATCGCCTCCCCCGTGGTATTCGGGCACATTAACTGCAAATATCTGTTGGTCAATTCAGCGTTTATTCATAACCCATCACAAAGACTGATCTTTTCACCACGCATCGCGCGAGATATGCCAAACCCATGACCGACTTACCCCGCATCTATACTGATCTTGTTGCTTCAGGCGCATTGACGGCAGACCCCGCGCAAGAAGCAGTTCTGCCGCAGTTCGAACGCATTCGCGCGGCTTTGGCCGAGCCTGCCAAAAGCGGATGGTTTCGCAAAGCACCAGAACCACCAAAGGGCTTGTATCTGTGGGGCGGTGTCGGGCGCGGGAAATCTATGCTGATGGATTTGTTCGCGCAGAACATTGGTGACATTCCCGCCCGCCGCGTCCATTTTCACGCCTTCATGCAAGAGGTCCAGGCCGCCATGCACGCAGCGCGCGCCCAAGGGGTGAAAGACCCGGTCGCACCTGTGGCCGCCGATATTGTGGCGTCAGTCAAAGTGTTGGCATTTGATGAAATGCAGATCACGGACATCACGGATGCCATGATCGTGGGCCGCCTCTTCGAGGCCTTGTTCGAAGGCGGAGTGGTGGTTGTCACAACCTCGAACCGCGTTCCATCGGAGTTGTATAAACACGGGCTGAACCGCGAAGCATTTTTGCCCTTCATCGCCTTGATTGAAGACAAGATGCAGCTGTGGGAATTGGTCAGCCCCACCGATTACCGTCAAGACCGGCTGTCAGGCACACCGGTGTATTTCAGCCCCGTAGGGCCTGATGCCCGTGCGGCCATGGACGCCGTGTGGACAGACCTAAGCGGCGGCCCCGCAGACCCTTTAACGCTAAAAGTCAAAGGCCGCGATGTTGTGCTGCCCAAGTTTCGCAACGGCGTGGCACGTGCCAGCTTTTTTGACCTGTGTGGCGCGTTCTTGGGCCCCGCCGACTACCTTGCGATAGCCGAGGCTGTGAAAGTGCTTTTGATGGATGACATCCCCACTTTGTCGCGCTCGAATTTCAACGAAGCAAAACGCTTTGTCACACTGATCGATGCGCTTTACGAAGCCAAAGTACGCCTGATTTGCTCGGCTGCAGCGCAGCCGGAAATGCTGTATCTAGAAGGCGAAGGGACGTTTGAATTCGAACGTACCGCGTCACGTTTGCGCGAAATGCAGTCCAGCGATTGGGCGCAACCTTAGCGACGCGACCTCAGTTCAGTTCAGTTCAGTTCAGTTTTGATCGCACTTTGATGGCTTGCAAAAGCGTTTCGGTGTCCAATCCGCCATCAACAGTCTGTAATGACACAGGCACCAAAAACTCTCCGCGCCCGGCGGCTGCGTTCAAAACCGTATCGATATAGTTTTCGGGTTCTTGTGCCGAAAGAGTTTCCACAAGCAAGCTATGCAGCCGGTCACCGGGACGCGTCACATGCCCGAAATCAGTCAAAACCGTCGCTGTCAGCCCACGCAAATCATAAGTGATAATGTCGCCGCTGCTCAGGCGGATCGGATCACGTTGCACAGGGTCTGGGCCAACGGAAAACAGCGACGTGTTGGACCGCGTCACAACCCCATCGTCGGCCCCGTCATAGGCTGCGCCATCTGCGGCAATCACAACTGCCGATGGCGCGTCCGTCAAGTCTTGTGGCAACAATTCACCATTTGCAAATTGATCTGCCGGATAGCCCGGCTGCAAAACGATAAGGCCAATAGTGATCGTAACAAACGCCGATCCGATGGCCGTCAGTTGAACATTTGAAGAAAATTCGCCCGTTTCAGGGTCTTTCAACCCTTTCATCAAAGCCGCAAAATCCATGCGCCCGAACATGTTGCATCCCCCAAGATACGAAGGCAGTGATGCCAGGCATCCTACCCTTTGTTGATTACCGCAACATATACGCGCAAGGGCCAAGCCCCGTCAACATGATGCGGTGCAGACCGGATCATAGCAGCTTGAGTTAGCCGTTTTCGCGTAAAATAGCCCCCGCCAGATACAAGGACCCGCAAATCAGGACGCGTGCATCAGGTGCCGTGGCCAGAATTTGCGTCAAAGCCCCTGCCACGTCTTCTGCCGTTTGTGCTTGCATCCCTACGCCTTGCGCGGCTTTCGCCGTATCCGCAGCGCTGAGCGTGTTGGCCTCGCCCGGAATAGACACGGCCGTCAGATGCTCTGCATGGTCAGCCAAAGGCGCAAGGTAACCGCTAACGTCTTTGGTGTTAAGCATACCGCAGATCAGGTAGGTTTTCCGCTTGGGTAAACTTTCCAAAACCGCTGCCAAGGCAAGGCCCGCTGCAGGGTTGTGCCCGCCGTCCAACCAAAGCTCTGCGCCATTTGCCAAGTCTATCAATGGCCCCGATTTCAACCGTTGCATACGTGCAGGCCAGTCGGCTTGCGTGACTGCGCCTTCGCAGGCCGTTTCCCCAAACCCCAGATGGCGCAGCGCCATGACTGCAGCGCCCGCGTTCTGAATTTGATGCGCCCCGGGCAAATTTGGAACAGGCAAATCAAGCAGTCCGTTGTCGTCCTGAAACGCGATACGTCCCGCGTCAGGTTCAATATGCCACTGTTGCCCATAAGCCATCAAAGGGGCGCCGTGGCGTGCAGCAACATCTTCGATCACCTCAAGCGCTTCTTCGGGTTGCGGGCCTACGATGCAAGGGACTGATCGCTTGATGATCCCCGCCTTCTCGCCCGCGATTTTTGTCAGCGTGTCACCCAGAAACTGTTCGTGGTCGATCGATACAGGTGTGATCACCGTCAACGCGGGTTTTGCCACGACGTTGGTGGCATCCAAACGCCCGCCCAAACCAACTTCAAGCAACGTATAATCGGCGGGAGTCCGAGCAAAAGCCAGCAATGCCGCACAGGTCGTGATCTCGAAATACGTGATATTACCGCCATCATTTGCCGCATAACATTCGTCCAGAATGTCAGTCAGCGCCTGTTCTGAAATCAATTCACCTGCAAGCCGAATGCGTTCATGAAAACGGGCCAAGTGCGGTGAGGTGTACGCATGCACACGCTTGCCTTCTGCCTCAAGCCCTGCCCGGATCATTGCCTGCGTTGACCCTTTGCCGTTTGTTCCCGCGATATGAATCACAGGCGGCAAATCGTTCTGCGGATTGCCCAAAGCCTCCAGCAATCGCCACACACGATCTAACGTCAGATCGATGATCTTGGGATGCAGCGCCATCATCCGCGCCAACACCGCGTCCGATGTTTGGGCGCTCATGTTGCGTCGGCTGCTTCGGAATCTGCATCAGGGCTTGCGTCCGGCGCAGGCAGATCACCTTTCACCGGCGGCGTCAGCCCCATCAACATGCGCGTGATTGTAATCAACTCGTCGCGCATTTCCGTGCGTGATGTCACACGGTCCAACATCCCGTGATCCAGCAGATACTCGGCGCGTTGGAAGCCTTCTGGCAGCTGTTCACGAATGGTTTGTTCAATCACACGTGGACCCGCAAAACAGATCAAGGCATTGGGTTCCGCAATATGCACATCGCCCAGCATCGCGTAACTGGCAGTCACGCCACCTGTGGTGGGATGCGTCAAAACGACGATGTAAGGCAGGTTGGCTTCTTTCAGCATCTGGATTGCAACCGTGGTGCGCGGCATTTGCATCAAAGACAAAATGCCTTCTTGCATGCGCGCCCCCCCTGCGGCGGAAAACAGGACCAGCGGGCGCTTAAGCTTTACCGCTTCTTCGGCCGCCGCGATGATGGCGTTGCCGACATACATGCCCATGGACCCACCCATGAACGAAAAATCCTGCGCCGCTGCAATGATCGGTGTGCGGCCGATTTCGCCACGCCCCACAAGCATCGCATCCTTTTCGCCTGTCGTCTTTTGCGCGGTTTTCATGCGCTCGGGGTATTTCTTCTGGTCCCGAAAGCTGAGCGGATCCGCGATGGGTGCAGGCACATCTACTTCTGTAAAAATGCCGCCATCAAATAGGGAAATGAACCGGTCACGTGGCGTGATTGCCATGTGATGGTTGCAGTTTGTGCAGACGTTCAGGTTGTCCGAAAGCTCGCGGTGGAAAAGCATCGTGCCGCATTCGGTACACTTGGTCCACAGGTTGTCCGGCGTCTCGCGGCGCGAGAAGATGGAGTTGATACGTGGGCGGACGTAATTTGTGATCCAGTTCATTACCGGTTCCCTACTGTCTTTGGTTCTGTCTCAGATAATCTGCGTGGACCACAATTGCAATCAACGCTGCAACCCCAAACGCGCTGTCAGCCAACTGACCCCCAAAAACCCAAGATCCACCCACAACCAAGCACGGACGATTTCGGTATTGGACGCATCAAAGGGCGTCACATAAAGCGCCAGCGCATGCCAGTTGTCGGGCAGTGTCACGAACAGCATCGCAATCACATTGTTCACAAAATGCAACGCGATGGCGGGTCCCAACGTGCCAGATCGCGCCGTTAAGTCCGCCGCCGCCATGCCAAACAGCATCGCCCAAAGCGCAATGTACCAGGCGTTTTCACCGGCCGACGCCGTATCGTAGTGCAAAAGACCAAACAGTACCGATGGCAGCACCATCCAGATCAAAGGGGACTGAAACCGTGCGCCCAGTTGCTGTTGGATATAGCCGCGAAACACCACCTCTTCTGCGCTGGTCTGGGCCAGAATTGCCACCAAAGACAGCGGCAACAGAACCAACCATTGAGACATTGCAACATTAGACACAAGGTCTGCGCCATATCCCCAAGGCGGCAGAATTTCCAACACGACATTCACAATCACAAGCGCCAGAACGACGATGATAAACTGACCCTTCATCGCCCTCAGATCACCAAACACGGTCATGCCAGATCGTTCATGAAGAACCCAAAGCACCAAAAAGACAGAAGGCACCAACAATCCATAAGCAAACAGCGTTGTCAGAATTGCGCCCGGCGTTTCGCCTGTACCCATCTGCAACTGGCCAGCGTCCAAGCCCGTGGCCTCTGCCGCTACCGTGATCAGCCCTGCAAACAATTGCCCAAGCGCCGAGAAGACAACCACAACCAGCAAAATACCAAAGGCCAACCGCCACAGTTGCATGTGGCTTTTGGCAGGTGCCACAAAAGACTTATGCGCACGATAAGCAAAGTCGCGGCGCATTTCTTAAGTCGCCTCTGGCTCTGGATCACCGAAATCTTGCGGCACATCGACTTGCGCCTTTGCCAACAATTCCGCAGCACCCTGCAAATGCCCCCCGACGGTTTGTAACAACGTCAGCAAAGCGGTGGTGTCGCTTTCAATCACTGCTTTGAATTCCCGCGCCCCGATCCGCAAGAACACCGTTTCTTCCTCGGCGATCAAATCGACTTGTCGGGTTTCGTCCAAAAGCACGGCCAAATCGCCAATCAAACGCCCCGGCAGAACAGTCGATACAACACGCCGGGCCCCTTCCCCGTCATCAAAGAACATACGCGCACTGCCCTTGACACAAAGCCACGCGGCATCTGCCACATCACCTTTGCTAAAAATTTTCTGACCCGCAGGGGCCGTGTACCAGCGCGCGGCAAACGCCAGCAATCTTTGGTTGCGAACGTCCAGCTTTGCAAAGGTTTCGGTACGGGAAATTTCGCGCATTTTGCTGCGCAGATCGTCCGATCCACCGTCAGGAAGCAGATCGATTTCTTGTTTTTGAATGCCGTCTATCCTGCCGTTTTTGATTTCGACAAAAAGGTCATATTCACTTGGGTTTTCAAAGTTGTCTTCCATGAATATCAGCGTTGTATCAGGCATCAATTTGCGCAAAGCCGTGCGTGTTTTACGCCGGCTGTCTGCGTCATGGCTGGCCAGTGCTTTATCCAGTACCAAGATATCGGGTTTTTTGATCCCGGCCCTGCTGAAGGCCGCGCGTTCTTGAAACACGGGCGGCAGTTGCGATCCGGCAAGGCCCGCGGGAATGTCGAAAATCGTTTCAGCCACAAGTCGGCGCAGACCTTTTTCTGTCAGCAGGTCAGAGATCACTTCACGAACTTTTTCCGCCTTGGCCCCCGCCATTGCAGATACCAGCCCGTACATCAGATTTTCCATCAGCGTCAGCCGCGGCAGATAATTTTCCGGGGCCAACGGCACAAACAAATCCCCCGATCGTTCCCGCAATTCAGCCGCTTTGGTACGTCGGATGTTCAAAATCTCTTGCTTGAAGCTGTCTGGAAAGGCTGGGCCGATTTGTTCGGCTGTGAAGGCAAACGGAACCGTCAAAAACAGTGCGAATTCTTCCGCATTCAGGGCTTTGTCACCAACTTCACGACGCCTTGCTGCGATATCCACCAATTGTTCATACAGCGTTTCTTCAACGCCCAAAGCTGTGAAAAGCGGGTGGTTGGTGCCATCGCGACCAAAAGTCTGGTGCAGCGTTTCAACCACGGTTTGTGAAATAGCGATACCTTCTTCGGCCAAGCCCTGTTCCATAATCAGTGCCAAAAAGCTTTTTTCGGCCACCAGTTCTTCCGGGCTTAATTCGCGGGCAGGTGCCGCAAACAACAAGTTGCCCCCCAAAGGCACCGACGGGTTGAACTTGTCAGGGTCGAACCGATTGATTGCCTTATCCAGCCCTTTGGCCTTCAACCTGTCGAACACCTCGTCTCGAAGTCCAACCACGGCCTTGGCCAACTCGGGGTGCATTTTGGGGTCTACGCGGCTTGTCAGCATCCGCTGGAACATGAATTCGTCGATGCCCATGGCCTGCACCAATTCAAACCACCAGCTGCGGATGTCATCACCGTCTTTCAAATCGGCAAGGGCCGGATCCACCCAGTCGGCGCGAAGGCTATCAGCGCTGTTGCCCGATCGCGCGGCCTCATTGGTGAAACGGTCCCGTCTGCTTGGATCCCACAGCACAGTTTTCGGGCTGGTCATCAGGGGCATCATCAAATTGCTACCTAATGTGCCATCGAACAGATACGGCCGCGAATGGGCATAACCGATGCGCGCAGCAATCACCGCTTGGTGCAGTTCGGACAGCTTTTGTCCATCCACACGCACGTTGCCGCGCACCGGCAATATCTCGCGGGTCAACAGCTCTGCAAGCGCGGTGCGTTCCGTCCCGTTCGGCACTTTGATCGCAACCCGCGCACCTGACGGAATCGTCAGATTGATGTCTTCCAGCACCGGATTTCCCGAGGCATTGCGCACCGTCACATGGTCCAGTTCAATTGTGCCGCGCAGATGCGGCATGGAAGAAGGTTCACCTTCAAACAATGTCTCGTCGATAATACCCTTTGGATTAAACCGGTCGACAACGATTTCCCACCGCAAGGACATGTCCTGAACTTGGTTGTAGTAGGTCAACAGTTCTTTCCACGGGTTCGACAGATCTTTGTAAGCGGCAAGTGCAGCGACCAAAGCGCCCACCGTAATCTCGCCCTGAATGGCCAGATACCCACCAACGGCGTAGAAAAAGAACGGCGTCAGCTGGGTGATGAAGTTGTTGAGAAACTTCATGAAGAATTTTTTGTTGTAAATTTTGTAACGGATTTCGAAAAGTTGGCCCAAACGATCTGTAAACCCTGCCAAACGATAGCGAACGCCACCATTTGTGCGCAAGTCCGTGATGCCTGCCGCACTTTCCCCGATTTCCGATGCCAGCGCCCGAACTTGCGTGATGCGCTGTTTGTTCAGTTGGTTGATCTGGCGTTGGATCATCGGGATCAGCCAGGCCTGCAACGGGATTAACGCGATACCAGCCAACCCGAACCAAACGGATTGCAAGAACAAGAACGTCACGATCAGCAACATCTGTCCCGCCTGAAACAGCGGCTGCGCCACCGCATCGCCCATCAAGCCGCCCATTGGTTCGGCTTCGGATGTGACCATCGCCACCAGTTCGCCCTGACTGGTTTGTTGGAAATAACTGCGTGGAAACCGCATCATACGCGAGATCAGCGAATAGCGGAACCGTCGCAGCAGCCGCTCGGACGTGATACCCTTCATTGTGTTCAGGCGCATTTTCAGCAGCCCATGGCACAGCACAGCCAGTAGATAGCCAACGCAAAGCGCCAAAAGAAACTGCGTCTGGCTTAGCTCATAACCGAACACATCCAGAACTGCCTTTTCGGCACCTATCGCATCGTTGATGATCCGCTTGGGAAGTTCCAGCGTCGCGTACAAAAACGGGAAGGTGATCAATGTCACCAAAAGCAGCGTAAACTGCTCTCTTTTGGAGTGTTTCCAAATGAAGGTAAAAAGCGTGCGATCCATAATGGGGCGTCTCAAATTCCTGCACGGTCAGGGAATACTGGCACAGGCCAAAAGATTTAGGCCCCAAAGCGCTTCATTTCAAGCATCGCTTCTTGCGCGGCGTCAGGCCCTTGGGTATCCGTGTTGAAATTGTTTTCGCGGGAGATAGCCATGCTTAAGGGTAAATTCGACAAATCCAAGCTGCCAAGCCGACATGTGACCGAAGGGCCGGAACGCGCCCCGCACCGGTCCTATTACTACGCTATGGGCATGACAGAGCAGGAAATTCACCAACCCCTGGTCGGTGTCGCCACCTGCTGGAACGAAGCAGCCCCCTGCAACATCGCGTTGAACCGTCAGGCCCAAGCCGTGAAAATGGGCGTCAAATCCGCATACGGCACACCCCGTGAATTCACCACGATCACCGTCACCGACGGCATCGCGATGGGCCACGAAGGCATGCGTTCATCTTTGGCATCACGCGAAGCGATTGCCGACACGGTTGAGCTGACCATGCGCGGCCACTGCTACGATGCGATTGTGGGCCTTGCAGGTTGCGACAAATCCCTGCCCGGCATGATGATGGCGATGATCCGCCTGAACGTGCCGTCTGTGTTCCTATATGGCGGGTCCATCCTGCCTGGTCGTGTCCAGAAGGGCGCGCAGGTGCCAGAAGAATACCGCGACCGCGATCTGACCGTGCAAGACATGTTCGAAGCCGTGGGCCATCAGCAAAACGGCACCATGACCGCGGCCGAATTAGATGTGTTGGAACGCGTGGCGTGCCCATCAGCGGGTGCCTGCGGCGGCCAGTTTACTGCAAATACCATGGCCTGCGTGTCCGAGGCCATTGGCCTTGCGATCCCGAACTCTGCCGGTATGCCAGCACCCTACGAATCCCGTGATCAATACGCGGAAGCATCCGGCGCCGCCGTGATGAACCTGATCGAAAAGAACATCCGCGCCCGCGACATCTGCACACGCGAAGCGTTCGAGAATGCGGCGCGTGTAGTGGCTTGCACCGGCGGCTCAACCAACGCAGGCCTGCACCTGCCCGCCATGGCCCATGAAGCAGGCATCGACTTCTTCCTTGAAGACGTTTGTGAAATCTTCCGCGACACGCCTTACTTCGTCGACCTCAAGCCCGGCGGGCAATATGTGGCCAAAGACCTTTATGAGGCGGGCGGCATTTACGTTGTGATGAAGGAACTGCGCAAAGCGGGTCTGATCCACGAAGACTGCATCACCGCGACAGGCTATTCCATCGGCGAAGAGATGGACAAAGTCAGCTTGGAAGCGGACGGCAAAGTCATCTACCCCATCGAAACACCACTGACAAAGACGGGCGGCGTTGTGGGGCTGAAAGGCAATATCGCACCTGAAGGCGCTATCGTGAAGGTCGCTGGCATAGAAGCGCAGCACCAGATTTTCACAGGCCCTGCACGTGTGTTTGAATGCGAACAGGATGCTTTCGATGCAGTGCAAAACCGCACCTATGAAGAAGGTGATGTGTTTGTGATTCGCAACGAAGGTCCATCCGGCGGCCCCGGCATGCGCGAGATGCTGGCGACTACGGCGGCCTTGTCCGGACAAGGGATGGGCAAGAAAGTTGCGCTGATCACCGACGGTCGTTTTTCGGGTGCGACCCGCGGGTTCTGTGTGGGGCACGTCGGGCCTGAAGCCGCGCACGGTGGCCCCATCGCCTTGTTGCAAAACGGGGATGTCATCACGTTGAACGCAATCGAAGGCACGTTGAATGTGGCGTTGACCGACGACGAACTGGCGGCGCGCAGGGCCGAATGGAAAGGCGCACGCGACACGATCTACGGCGCGGGTGCGCTATGGAAATATGCGCAGCTTGTCGGATCAACTTACAAAGGTGCGGTCACGCATCCCGGTGCGAAAGACGAGGGTCATGAATACTGGGATCTGTAAGGGTCTAGTACTTGCCGTCGCTGTTGCCCTTTCGGGATGCAGCGACGGCGCCGCATTGGGGTTTCTCCAAGATGGGCTTGCCCCGCAATCGGGGACGGCTGCGAAACCATTCACGCAAGTCGAGATGGTTCAAGGCGATGTCACACTGGTGCCCCCTGCGGGTTTTTGTGTGGACCCGGCCAGTCTTACACAAACCTTTGCAATTCTCGCGCGTTGTGACGTTCTTGGCGGGCGCGATGGCGCACTGGATGCCCCGTTAAGTGTCGTCACGATCAGCTTTGCCAAAGCGACAACGCCTGACACCATTTCTGCAAGCGTCTTTGGTGACAACATCGAAGGCGGTAAAGTCACCGCAACCGAAACACTGGGCGGTTTGTCGTATTTGCGTGTCAGGGCGCAAGCTCCGTCTGACGGGTTGTCGGATGTGCATTGGCATGCGGTTGATCAATTGAACGGATACGATGTGGCCGTCGCCCTTTATGCACCCGATGACAGCGACGCGTTGGGCACCCGCGGACCCCGCATTTTGCAGCAATTGCTTAATGGTTCGGAAGGTGCGTCTGTGGCCAATGATGTCGCCACCCGTACACTACGACCTAAGGCCAAACCAAAAAAGCTGTTCTGAAATTCAATTACAGGTTTATCTGTGCGCAAGGTTTTCGTTAGATAGTACACAAGTCTGAAGCACCTCTGGCAGCCAAAACGTAAGGCTGCCCATGAATTGTGCCATAAAAACAAAGGCGAACCAAGCGAATGGGTGACAAATCAATTGGGCTAGTCGACAAGCTAACGCATAGGCGTGCGATGCGTCGTTGGGCCCGCGCTGCGCGGAATGCGAAAGATTTGAAGCTGCCGATCCTGCGCCAGAACAGGGCCGCGGCCCGCCTGCTGCGGACGCATCTGGATCGTTTGATACACAAAGCAGACGAACGGTTGGCCTTGCCCGCCATCGGTTCCACCAGTTTTCCAAAACCTCACAATGCCGATTGGGCATGGCGCCCGGAACTGTGGCGCGGCCCATTGTCCAAACCGGGCATGTCCTCGGTGAGCACCAAGTCGATGCTGGGCGATGAAGTCACTTTGTTTCATGATTGCCGCCTAAGCGAGCTTACTTTGCGGCAATTGCGCAATTTGCGTGAACAGGATCTTGCGCCTTACGGCCTACGGATGGATGTTTTCAAATTCGACGGCTCTTTTTTGTCTCTTGTCGTGGACCTGCCGACAGACGCGACACGCGGGCTGAAAAAAACCCATTTGCTTGGAATGAATTGCATCGTCGAAATGGAAAAGCCGCTGGAAATTTTTGCGCGGCTCAACATCAAAAACGGTCCGAACACTGAACAAATCGTGCGTGAACTGCCCCTTCACGAAGAGGACATTCTTGTAGAATTCGATCTGGCGTATTCAAATTTGAACGAAAAGCGGGTTGAGAAAGCCTGGATTGATCTGATCTTTGAAGGCCCCGAAATGAACCAGGTCGTGCTGCGTGATTTGACGTTCTCGCGCCGCCCCCGCGCCCAGCTGTAAGGACCACACCATGACCACATTGACCCTGACAGCCACCAAAATGCGACGCGGCGTATGGGAAGGCGTCATCACACAAACAGGACAAGGTGTGCCGCAGATTGCCGTCACGCATTTGGACAAACCGGTGCCCGATATCGACCTGCAGGAAAACGGTGAAACCTGGGTTTTGCGTGTCACGATCCCCGCAGATGCAATTGCCGACGGCGTGCAGACCTTTTTGATCACCGACACCAGTGACGGCAGCCGGATTGGGGACTTCACTCTGATCGCAGGTGAAGCGCTGGGGGATGATATGCGCGCCGAAATGGAGCTATTGCGGGCGGAACTCGATATGTTGAAACGTGCGTTTCGGCGCCACTGCATTGAAACATCATAGACGCTTGGTCTGGCTGCCAGCCAACGCGTGACCAGATATCTTCAAAACACGTAAGGCGGGGATTTATCCCCGCCTTTGCTTTTTATGGGCACTAGAAGTGGCACATCCTTTTGTAAGGTGTGCCTTGGCGCACCTTAGTCCTTTGGCCCCAAAGCGCTAAGACCTTTAAGAATATCAATGGCATAGGCCAGTTGATAATCATCTTCACGCAGCGCCGCCGCAGCTTCTGCCTTTTCACGATCCGCTTCAATTTGGCGGATCTCGTCTTCTGTCAGGCTATCGTTGTTCAGGCTGCCACGCAGGTCCGCTTCTGAACGGCTGTTGCGGTTTGTCTCTTCTTCTTCGGTGGCATTCGGATCACGGCGTGGCTGTTCTACCACGATGTCTGGCGATACGCCCAATGCCTGAATAGAACGTCCCGACGGCGTATAGTAACGCGCTGTTGTCAAACGCATGGCACCGTCACTGCGCAGCGGCATTACTGTTTGCACGGACCCTTTGCCGAAGCTTTTGGTCCCCACAACGATGGCGCGTCGGTGGTCTTGCAACGCACCAGCTACAATTTCCGAGGCTGACGCAGAACCGCCATTGATCAAGACAACGATCGGCTTGCCTTCGGCAAGATCACCCAAAGTGGCATTAAATCGGTCACCTTCTTCCGCAACACGGCCCCGCGTCGATACGATTTCGCCTTCATCCAGGAAGGAATCAGACACACGGATCGCCTGCGTCAGCAAACCGCCCGGATTGTTGCGCAAATCGATAACGAAGCCGTTCACATTGTCCATGCCGCCCAGCGCTTCGACCTCTTTGGCCAATTTCAGCTCCAACTGCGGTGTCGTTTTGTCGTTGAATGTTGTGACCCGCAAAACAACGGTGTCGCCTTGGGTCCGCGCACGCACAGGCTGCAATTCGATGGTGTCGCGGATAATGGACACATCGAAAGGTTCTGTTTCGCCCTCACGCACCACGGTGATGATGATTTCGGAGCCCTTTGGCCCACGCATTTTGCCCACCGCTTCATCCAGCGTCAGTCCCAAAAGGGATTCGCCATCGACATGAGTGATGAAATCACCTGCTTCCATGCCAGCTTCATCCGCAGGGGTTCCATCCATCGGCGACACGACTTTTACAAAGCCCTCTTCTTGTGTCACTTCGATGCCAAGGCCCCCGAATTCGCCCCGCGTCTGTACGCGCATGGCGGCTGCATCTTTAGGCGACAAATAGCTGGAATGCGGATCAAGCGATTTCAGCATGCCATCAATGGCGGCTTCAATCAGCTCTTCTGAATCGACCTCTTCCACATATTGGGCGCGGATGCGTTCAAAAATGTCGCCAAACAGATCCAGCTGCTCGTATACATTTGCTTTGCTTTCGCTTTCTTGTGCCAACAATGGGCCCGCGACTTGGGTCGTTGCCACAACCCCGGCCAAAGTGCCGCCCAGCGCGGCCATCACAAACTTCTTCACGGTTTATCCATCCTTATCGGTGCGGAACCAGTTTTTGGGATCCTGTGGAATGTTATCTTGTCTTACTTCTATATAGAGCGTTTCTGACGCCGCATTGCCAGCCCCATCACCATCTGTTGACGCGGATGTGTCAGTTTGCGTGGCAGAGATGCCGCCCATAAGTCCTAAAGGCGTACCTTCACCAATCACCTGCCCCGCAGCACCGTACACCGTGGCAAGCCCCGCCACGACAAAAAGCGTGTCGGTGCGCGGTTCGAGGATCACGACGTTTCCATAGTCCAGCAACGGCCCCACATATCGCAATGTCGCTGCAGTGGGCGCTGTCACAAGTGCCCCGGGCCGTGTCGCCAAGATAATCCCTGGACGGATAATGCCCGCGGCATCTGGTTCATTTGCCCCCCGCAAAACAATGCCCTGCACGGGCAGTGACAACCCGCCAATCCGGTCATCAAGTGGAGGCAGCGTCAGTGGTTCTTCCCCTTCCGTGATCTGCGACAACCCACCGGCAAACGCATCCAAGGTTTCAGTCGTCGAAATCAGGATTGCGGTGCGCACCGGATCGGCGGTGAAACGTGTCGGCAAATCCGTACGCTCCGCCATTGCGCGGTTCAAACGCACACGCGCCTTTTGAACCTCGGACAGCCCCAATTGCAGCTGATCCGCTGCATCCTGTTGAAGCATCCGCAATGCCTGCACATCTTCCAAATCTGTACGCAACTGGGCCGCCCGTGCGTTCAACGTCGGCGTCAATTCAGCAAGCAGCATACCTGCACGCGCTGTACCCGTTGGCCCTTGAGGGTGGAAAAACACCGTGGGTTCTGTGTTTCCGCCCATGGATTGCAACACGCCCAGCAACTGCGCCACTTCACCATCCCGAGATTTCAACTGGCGCGAAAGCTGGTCTTCGCGCACTGTTGCTTGTCGCAGCCCCGATCGCATCGCACCCAAACCTAATTCATAGGCGCGGATCGTTTGCGTCAAGGCTTTGACACGGTCGCGTGCTTTGTCCGCTTTGTCCAACTGGGTCGCTGCCGCACTCAGCATGACGGCTGCTTCGCGGGCCTGAGCCCCTGCATCCGTCTGCGCAAACCCATGCACAGGCAAACCCATCATCACGCATAATATGGCAGCAAACTTCATGAGATCAGGCAATTCCCGGTCATTTCAGGCGGCGTTTCCATGCCCATCATATGCAGCAATGTGGGCGCCAGGTCACCCAGCTTGCCCGACGTCAGCGTCACATCGCCCATACCCACCACTGCCACGGGTACCGGATTCAGGGTATGCGCTGTGTGCGGACCACCTGTATCGGGATCAATCATCGTTTCACAATTGCCATGGTCGGCACAAATGATCATCGCTCCGCCCACTGTTTTCAGCGCTTTCATGACGCGTCCCAGCCCTTCATCTACGGCTTCACACGCTTTGATAGCTGCCTGCAGATCCCCTGTGTGTCCCACCATATCGGGGTTCGCGTAGTTTGTGACAATCAGATCGTACTTTTCTTCGATGGCTTGCACAAACCGGTCAGTTACATCTGGCGCGGACATTTCAGGCTGCATGTCATACGTCGCAACGTTGGGGGATTTGGGCATATGGCGATCTTCGCCCGTGGCCGGCGCCTCGGCACCACCGTTCAAAAAGAAAGTCACATGGGGGTATTTTTCCGTTTCCGCCAAACGAAACTGCGTCTTGCCATGCTGTGCCACCCACGCCCCCAGCGTGTTTGCGATATCCTGTTTCGGAAATGCCGTTGTCATGAAGGCATCATGCGCTTGTGAATAATCCACCATGCCAAGCAATGCTGATAAATTCGGGCGGCTTGTCACATCAAAAGCATCAAAGGCGGGATCACCAATAGCTGATAGGATTTCACGGGCGCGGTCGGCGCGGAAGTTCAGGAAAAATACCCCGTCGCCATCTTTCATGCCTTTGTAGCCTTCAACGACAAAGGGCTCGATAAATTCATCCGTCTGATCAAGGTCATAGCATGTGGCAACGCCGTCTTGTGCGTCTTGCAAAATGTCCCCATCCGCCAGAACCATCGTGCGCCATGCTTTTTCCACACGCGCCCAGCGGTTATCACGGTCCAGTGCAAAGTAACGGCCCGAAACCGTGGCGATATAGGCCCCTTTTGGCAAAGCCTTTTCAACTTCAAGAATGTCATGAAACGCTTGGGTGGGGGCGACATCGCGGCCATCTGTAATGACGTGGACTGCAACGGGCACGCCGTTGTCGGTCAGCAGCTTTGCAGCAGCCAACATATGGTTTTGATGCGCATGAACCCCGCCTTTCGAGGTGAGGCCGATAAGATGCGCTGTGCCCGCACTGGATTGAAGTCCGCCTGCAAAGTCCAAAATAGCCACGTTGCTGAAAAAGCTGCCATCTTCGATGGCCAGATCGATTTGCCCCAAATCCATCGCAACGACACGGCCAGCTCCGATGTTGGTGTGACCCACTTCCGAATTTCCCATTTGACCACTTGGCAAACCCACGTCTGGCCCATGTGTAACTAGGGTCGCATTAGGACATGTTGCCATTATGTGATCCATAACTGGCGTTTTGGCTTGCACGGGGGCGTTGCCTTCTGGGTTATCGGACAAACCCCATCCATCGAGAATACAAAGAACGACAGGCTTTGGAATGTTCATCGGCAGTCCTCTGGTCTGATTTCGCATCGTTTTAACGGCTGTTTTACTTGGGGTGAAGGGCGTTTCGGGGGCTTTGCCCCGGCCTGCGGCCTCCTCAGGGTTTTAAGGGGAAAAAGACAGCAATGATCTTGCATTTCTTCTTTGTCTTTTCCTGCAAAATCCCTCCCCGAGGGTTAGGGAATTTGATCCTGAACCTAATGATTTTTATGGCTTTCAGGGGTTAGTATGTGGCGCAGCAGTGCCACAGGATGGGCTTTAAGGGTCAAACGCATGGCAACATAATCTTCAACGACGTTTTCGCCCAATGTCATATCGGGCAAATGTGCGCTTGGTTCAAAAATAGCCTCACCATCGATATCACCATCGAACAATGGCAGGGTCGGACCCGGCGCCAACGCCTTGGCTTCCCACAAGGCCTCGCGGCGCTTGATGTCGAGACTGGCAAAGGCGTCTGCCTCTGCCAGCTTGGCAATCATTAAAGGGTGTAGCCCTGCTTTTCGCCACACGTCACGCACAGTCGTATACCCGTTGCCGCGGGCGGCAGTCATCCAACTGGCGTCTTCCTCAGACAGCCCTTTGATCTGTCGAAATCCCAGACGCAACGCCAATCCGCCTGCCTCGTCAGGCTCCATCACATTGTCCCAGAAGCTGGCATTGATGCACACCGGCCGCACCTGCACTCCGTGCTCACGCGCATCTCGCACGATCTGGGCCGGCGCGTAAAACCCCATGGGCTGGCTGTTCAAAAGCGCACAAGCAAATATGCCCGGGTGGTGACATTTGATCCAGGCACTTGCATAGACCAGCAACGCAAAGCTGGCGGCGTGGCTTTCGGGAAACCCGTAGCTGCCGAACCCTTCAATCTGTGAAAAACAACGTTCCGCAAAATCTGCTTCATACCCGTTTTTCAGCATTCCCCGCAAAAACAACGTCCGGAATTCACTGACGTTTCCGTGTTTCTTGAATGTGGCCAGAGACCGCCGCAACCTGTCCGCTTGATCGGGTGTGAACCCCGCCCCCACGATGGCAATCTGCATCGCCTGTTCCTGAAACAAAGGCACGCCCAGCGTTTTACCCAACACGTCGCCCAGCGCATCTGATGGAAAGCTAATCTGCTCTTCCCCGTTTCTACGCCGAATGAAAGGATGCACCATATCGCCCTGAATAGGCCCTGGCCGTATGATCGCCACTTCAATCACCAGATCATAAAAACAACGCGGCTTCATGCGGGGCAAAAAGTTCATTTGCGCCCGACTTTCCACCTGAAACACACCAACACTGTCTGCACGACACAGCATATCGTAGGTTTGCGGATCTTCAGGCGGCAATGTGGCCAATGTGTAACTGAGCCTGTGGTGCATATTCATCAAATCAAACGCTTTGCGGATGCACGTCAGCATGCCCAAACTTAAAACATCCACCTTCAGAATGCCCAGCGTATCAATGTCGTCTTTGTCCCAGCAGATGACTGTCCGGTCTTCCATGGTTGCGTTTTCCACCGGCACAAGTTCATCCAGACGCCCCTCGGTCACGATGAACCCACCCACATGTTGGCTAAGGTGCCGCGGAAAGCCTTGCACTTCTTCCACCAGTTCCAGCGTTTGCTTCAAACGGCGATCATTGGCGTCCAGCCCGATTTCGGCCATGCGTTCTGCTTCGATTCCCTTCGTTGAGAAAAAACCCCAAAGCTGCGAAGACATCGCGGAAATTGTGTCTTCGCTAAGCCCCATAGCCCGCCCTACTTCACGGATTGCACGCTTGCCCCTGTAGTGGATCACCGTTGCACATAGCCCGGCCCGATGCCGACCATAGTGGTTGTAAATATGCTGAATCACCTCCTCGCGCCGTTCATGTTCAAAATCCACATCAATGTCGGGGGGCTCGTCGCGGGCCTCTGAAACGAAGCGCTCAAACACCATCGTGCCGATTTCAGGGGAAACAGATGTGATACCAAGACAATAACACACCACGGAATTGGCCGCCGAACCGCGCCCCTGACACAAAATATCGCGTGAGCGTGCAAAAGCGACGATATCGCGGACGGTCAGAAAATATGGTTCATATTTAAGTTTTGAGATCAGCGTCAACTCATGTTCAAGCAGCCCTTTCACCTTGTCGGATGCCCCTGACGGATAGCGCCAATTCAAACCCTCGTAGGCAAGGCGGCGTAGACGATCAGCGGGCGTTTCAGCCTGCGTGACCTCCGACGGATATTCATAACGCAGCGCATCCAATGAAAAGGTAAGCGTTCTTGCAAGGGCTTGCGTACGCACCAAGGCTTCGGGGTCATGGGGGAAATGCTTGGCCAGTTCCGTGGCGCTGCGCAGGCGGTTTTCCGCATTCAAAAGGGCCGCGCGACCCAGATTATCAACGCGGGTTCCGGTCCGAACAGCAGTTAAAACATCCGCCAGTTTTCGCCGGTTGCCGTTGTGCATGATAGGGGCGGCACTCGCGATCGTGGGAATGCACAATTTTGCAGCTTGATCGTTAAGACGCTGCATGCGTTCCATATCTTGACCGTCATAGTGGGGGCGCAACAACAGATGTATTTTCCCAGCAAAGCGGCGCGTCAACCGGTGTACAGCCTCAACCCAATCACCCGCGCCGGTGTGCCAGTGATGTGCGTGGGGCCAGATCAGCAACTGCAAATCTTCAGGAAACGCCTCAAGATCAGACAGGGTTAAGATGCACGACCCTTTCTTTGCTGCAAGACGTCCTTTGGAAATGATGCGACACAGGTTGCGCCACCCGGTTCGGGTCTGCGGCAAAACTGTCACCGCAGGCCCGTCGGTGAACAACAGACGCGCCGCCGGGATCAAGCGGGGGGTATTGTAAATAAACGCAAGCGGAGCAGCAGGCAGATGTGCGGGACGGGGGGGGCCAATCAAACCATAAGCTGAATCCCAATCCAGACGTTCCTGCACCTTACGTCGAATGACACGCGCCTGCGTATGGGCGCGCACGATGCCAGCAACCGAATTGTCATCGGCAATGGCAATGCCTTCCATACCCAGAACCGCGGCACGATCCATGTATTCTTCAGGATGAGACGCCCCGGTCAGGAAGGTAAAATTGGATGTAATTGACAGTTCTGAAAACATACGATCACTTAATTGATTCCACATGTTCACATTTTGTTCTCATTTAAATTAGCCGTCAACGGCATAGCTCATGTCTTCTTTTCGCTGAAAATATCCCGGGGGAGGCATGTAATGCCGGGGGCAGAGCCCCGTTTTCCTTCCACCCATCCGCACCAGAGCAAACCAAGAGACGCCATAACACTTGCAAATAACAGTCAGCTTGCCACATAACGAGCAAAACGGACCAGTTCAGCCAAGGATGCACCAATGACCCTGCACGCCCCTGAGACCAAGATTGTCGACAAGATGCGCATTGCTTGCGATGGCGGTGAAGGCGCATTAGGCCATCCGCGCGTCTGGTTGCAAATTCCCGAAACGCAAGGTTGGGTAGAATGCCCATACTGCGACTGCAAATACATCCATTCGGATTTTGAAGACAAAGTCTGAAGGCTGTAGCGTTTTGACGGCGAACGGCCCTGGCGAAAAACCTTAAGGCCGCGCTGCTTTTAGTGCATCCTGAACACAGGCCGTAAGGTCCTTTGTTTCGCCTTCATTGGCCAAAACATACGACAACACGTGATGGCCCGCCCAAAACCGCAGCTTTTCATTGCGGTTTGTCCATCCTTTGCCCGTGGCTGTGCCGGATCGGGAATCGAAATAGGTGTAACGCGCCTCTCCCTCGGCACCGTCATCACAGGTAAATCTGGCGCGGCCTATCCCAAGCGCGTTGCGCCACCACCGCCCCTGACATACCCGGCCAGTGTTTGAAATCGCCGCAACAGGGCCGCTGCGCTGGCCATAACTGCGGCCAACGTAATAAGCGCCTGTCGTTTCAGAGCAGCCCACAAAGGGGACACAAAATCCTTCGTCAAACCGACAATCCGTCGTTTGTGCCGTTCCAGATGTAGCAAAGGGCAAAGCGGTGATTGCAGCGATGATCAGGATGCGGGATACAGGCATAATACTCTCTAACAAACGGGCGGGATGGATATGAGCGAAACACAATTCGGCACCGGATGCCATCTGCATCTGATTGATGGCTCTGCCTTTATCTTCCGCGCCTACCATGCGTTACCGCCGCTTACACGCAAATCCGATGGTCTGCCAATTGGGGCTGTCGCCGGGTTTTGCAACATGTTGCACCGCTACGTTGAAGGAAACACAGGCCCCGATGCGCCGACACATGTCGCCGTGATTTTCGACAAGGGCAGCCACACCTTCCGCAACGATATGTATGATCAATACAAAGCCAACCGCGAAGCGATGCCCGAGGACTTGCGCCCGCAAATGCCCCTGACACGCGAAGCGACCAAAGCCTTCAACATCGCTTGCGAAGAGATCGAAGGGTTTGAAGCCGACGATATCATTGCAACCCTCGCCGTGCAGGCCCGCGAGGCAGGCGGCAAATGCACAATCATTTCGTCCGACAAAGACCTGATGCAATTGGTCGGCGATGGCGTGGTGATGCATGATGCAATGAAAAACAAACACATCGACCGCGAAGGCGTGTTTGAGAAATTCGGCGTCTACCCTGAGCGGGTTGTGGATGTGCAAGCCCTTGCAGGGGACAGCGTCGATAACGTGCCCGGCGCCCCCGGTATCGGCATCAAGACCGCGGCATTGCTGATCAACGAATACGGCGATCTGGACGCGCTTCTGGAACGCGCAGGCGAAATCAAACAGCCAAAACGCCGTGAAACCCTGATCAATCACGCTGATCAAATCCGTCTGTCGCGCGATCTGGTCAAGCTGGATGATGCGATGGACTTGCCCTTCCGCTTGGAAGACCTCGAAGTCCTTGATCCCGATCCAGACGTGCTGATGCCTTTCCTTGCGGAGATGGAATTTCGAACCCTGACCAAACGCATCGCCGCGCAATTGAATGTCGAAGAACCCGTGATCGAAGACAAGGCCCCCGCGTCGGACGTGCCGGCCCTTGAAGCTGTTCCCTTTGATCAAGCCAAATATGAACAGGTCAGCGATGCGAGCGCACTTCAAACATGGATCGATCTGATTTACACACGCGGGTACGTCGCTGTGGACACCGAAACAACAGGCTTGAATGATATGACCGCTGATTTGGTTGGCGTGTCCTTGTGCGTTGAAGCCGGTCATGCGTGCTACATCCCTCTAAGTCACAAAGCCGCTGGCGGGGATGACCTGTTTTCAGACGACACGCTGGCTGACGGACAAATGGCGTTCGACCAATGCTTGAAGATGTTGAAGCCCATGTTGGAAGATCCGTCGATTTTGAAAATCGGCCAAAACATGAAATATGACGCTAAGATACTGGCGCGCTTGAACATTGATGTGGCCCCGATAGACGACACGATGCTCATGTCATACGCCATGCACGCAGGTCTGCATGGGCACGGAATGGACACGCTGTCAGAACGCTATCTTGGGCACACACCGATCCCCATCAAACCTTTGCTTGGATCCGGCAAGTCGGCACGCACATTTGATGCGGTGCCCGTGGCTGACGCCGTGCCATACGCCGCGGAAGACGCCGACATCACGTTGCGTTTGTGGCAGGTGTTCAAACCCTTGCTGCATCAGTCCCAAGTCACCCGCGTTTACGAGACCATGGAACGGCCTTTGGTGCCTGTGTTGACGGGAATGGAACGCTCTGGGATCAAAGTTGACCGCGATACCCTGTCACGCATGTCCAATGCGTTTTCACAGAAAATGGCAGGTCTGGAAGACGAGATTTACGAGATTGTCGGCCGTAAATTCAACGTAGGGTCCCCCGCCCAGTTGGGCGAAATCCTGTTTGACGAAATGGGCCTGGAGGGCGGTAAAAAAGGTAAGACCGGCAAATATTCAACCGGCGCAGATGTTCTTGAAGATCTCGCCACAGAACACGAACTGCCGCGACGCGTTTTGGACTGGCGGTCTTTGTCAAAGCTGAAATCGACGTACACGGATGCCTTGCAGACCCATATCAACCCTGAAACGGGTCGTGTGCATACGTCCTATTCAATCACGGGCGCATCTACAGGGCGTTTGTCCTCCAACGATCCCAATTTGCAAAACATTCCGATCCGGTCCGAAGAAGGGCGACGTATCCGCGAAGCCTTTGTGGCAGAACAAGGCAAAACACTGGTTGCATTGGATTATTCACAGATTGAGCTGCGGATTCTGGCGCATATCGCGAATATTCCCGCTTTGAAACAAGCCTTTGCAGATGGCCACGACATTCACGCGATGACGGCATCAGAGATGTTCGATGTGCCTTTGGACGAGATGACACCAGACATCCGCCGCCAAGCGAAAGCCATCAACTTTGGGGTGATCTACGGCATCTCCGGCTTTGGCCTGGCACGCAACTTGCGTATTCCACGATCGGAGGCGCAGGGCTTTATCGACCGCTATTTCGAACGGTTCCCCGGGATCCGGACTTACATGGATGACACAAAGACCTTCGCCAAAGAACATGGTTACGTCCAAACGCTGTTCGGGCGGAAAATCCACACACCAAATATCGGGGCAAAAGGTCCGCAGGCGGGGTTTGCATCACGCGCGGCCATAAACGCGCCCATCCAAGGGACCGCTGCCGACGTAATCCGCCGCGCCATGATCCGCATGCCTTCGGCCATCGAAAACATACCAGCCAAGATGCTGCTACAGGTTCACGATGAACTGCTGTTCGAAGTCGAAGACAGCGCTGTTGACGATCTGATCGGGGCCGCCAAAGACGTGATGGAAAACGCCAACGAACCAATTGTTAAGCTCGACGTGAAACTGACGGTCGATGCGGGGCAAGGCAGCAACTGGGCAGAGGCACACTGATGACCAACAACCAAATCAACTTTATCGGTTGGATTCTGTTCGTTCTGTCGGCGATCGGGTTCATCATCGCCAGCGTTGGTCATTTCTGGGCAATGTTCGGGTCGGTTTTCTTTCTCGTTGCGTGTTTGGTCTTCATGATACCGTTTTTCCGAAAGGACGATTGATGCTGGCGCTTGGACTTGGAATGATTGCAGCGCTTTGCTGGGCTGTGCATGACATATGCGTCCGGTTTGTCAGTCAGTCAGGCGCGATTTATCCAGCACTTGTTGCAGTCGTTCTGGCAGGCACCGTCGCCATGCTTCCACTGACACTTTGGCTTGGTCACTGGGATACCATGACGCGCACAGCTTACGGCCTAAGCGCACTCAGCGGCGTGTTTTTTACCGTGGCCAGCGTGGGGCTTTACAACGCATTCGGGATCGGGCCGGTACGACTGGTGGCGCCAATCATTGGATCTTTCCCCGTGCTATCAGTGGGTTGGGCTGCCTGGAACGGTCAAGCCATCGCAGGCGACCAGTGGACCGCTATTGCGCTTGTCGTTGGGGGGGTTGGCCTGGTGAGCGTGCTCTGCGATGAAGATGAAAGCAACGGTTCTCAACTCAAAGCCATCATCTGGGGCCTTGTGGCAGCATTCGGTTTTTTCGCAACCTTCGCATCAGGACAAGCAGCGACCCTTGTGGGGGACGAATTGCCAGTCACTCTTGTCTCGCGGCTGACCGCCGTTGTGCTGCTAGCTATGATTTTACTGCGTCAGGATGGCCCAAAAATCCCCGCACGACACAACTGGCCACTGCTTGGGGTAATGGGTGTGCTCGACGCCATTGCATTGTCGATGATTATGTCTGCAGGTACATTGGATCGGCCCGAATTTGCAGCTGTGGCCGCATCAACATTTGGTGCGCTCACCATCATCCTGGCTTGGACTTTTTTGAAAGAACGCATGACAGGCGGTCAATGGATTGGCGTTGCCCTGACATTCACAGGCATCGGTTACCTCGCCATCTAGCCCAATCTTCTTTTCGCTAAAAATATCCCGGGGGTGTGGGGGCTGGCCCCCACCCGACCCCTGATTAAAAGTCCAGATTTTCCACACTTAGTGCGTTTTGCTGAATAAATTCACGGCGTGGTTCAACGACATCACCCATCAACTTGGTGAACAAGTCATCCGCTTCGGCCATGTCTTCGACTTGAACCTGCAAAAGCGTACGGGCATCGGGATCCAAAGTGGTTTCCCAAAGCTGATCCGGATTCATTTCACCCAAACCTTTATAGCGCTGCAAAGACAGGCCTTTTTCACCCTCTTCCAAAATCGCGTTCAGAAGATCCATTGGGCCGTAAATCGGTTGCGACCGCTCTTTGCGCAACAGCTGTGCAGGTTGATCGTAAACTTCTTGAAGGCTTTGCGTAAAGCTGCCGGTTTTGCGCGCTTCGCCCGACCTTAACATCGGACCATCAAGCGTGCGGACTTCTTCAACACCACGCAAGATACGCGCCAATCGCATACCTTTGTCTTGAGTGATCCGGCCTTGCCAGCCTTTTTCATACTCTAGGGCAATCAGGTTCAAACGCGCCGCAACCTTATCTGCAGTGCCCTGCAAATCTGCATCCACAACCCCGGGAACGAAAGCCCCTGCGATTGCAGCCTGCTCAAGGATATGACGCGGGTAATGTGTTGGAAAGGCTTGTAAAATGCGCCGCATCTGACGCGCTTCCTCGACAACACGAACCAAATCCTGGCCCATGATCTCATCGCCGTTGCCTTGACGCAGAACGGCACCGTCAATGCCTTGCTGTACCAGATAATCATCCATTTCGGCCTGATCTTTCAGGTACACTTCGGACCTCCCACGCGCCACTTTGTACAGCGGTGGTTGCGCGATATAGAGATGCCCGCGTTCGATCAATTCAGGCATTTGGCGATAGAAGAACGTCAGCAAAAGCGTGCGAATATGCGCGCCATCCACGTCAGCATCGGTCATGATAACGATCTTATGGTAGCGCAATTTGTCGATGTTAAACTCGTCCCGGCCGATACCAGTGCCAAGCGCCATCACCATATTGCCGATCTCTTGTGATCCCAGCATCCGGTCAAAACGTGCCCGTTCAACGTTCAAAATCTTACCTTTAAGCGGCAAAATTGCCTGTGTTTTCCGGTCACGGCCCGTTTGGGCAGAACCACCGGCACTATCACCCTCCACAAGGAAGATTTCTGTGTTGACAGGGTCCTTATCAGAGCAATCTTTCAGCTTTGAAGACAGGAAATTCATATCCATCGGGTTCTTGCGCCGCGTCAAATCACGCGCTTTGCGCGCCGCTTCACGGGCCAAGGCCGCTTCGATGATTTTGCCAACGATGATCTTGGCTTCGTTGGGGTTTTCCTCGAACCATTCAGCCAGTTTTTCGTTCACAAGCCCTTCAACCGCTGGGCGCACTTCAGAGCTGACAAGTTTGTCTTTGGTCTGGGACGAGAATTTCGGGTCCGGCACTTTCACCGACAACACGCAGGTCAAACCCTCGCGCGCATCGTCGCCTGTGAAGCTGACCTTTTCTTTTTTCGCGATCCCAGTGGCCTGGGCGTAATTGTTGATGGTCCGCGTCAACGCCCCGCGAAAGCCTGCCATATGGGTGCCGCCATCGCGCTGCGGAATGTTGTTGGTAAAGGGCAGGACGTTTTCGTGGTAGCTGTCATTCCACCACATCGCGACTTCAACACCAATCTCGTCGCGTTCGCCTGTGATAAAAATCGGTTCCGGCATCACAGACGCTTTGGAGCGGTCGAGATACTTCACAAATTCCTTCACACCACCTTCGTAGAACAGCTCTGATTCAAGGGGCTCTACAGGGCGCTCATCGCGCAACAAAATCCGCACACCGGAATTCAAGAAAGCCAATTCGCGCAGACGTTTTTCAAGTGTTTCAAACGAGAATTCGAGGTTCGAAAACGTTTCGGTGGACGCCAAAAAGCGCACCTCAGTGCCGGTGCGATCGCCACACTCGCCGACGACTTTCAAATGCTCAACCGTGTCGCCATGGGCAAAGCGCGCCACGTGCTCTTTACCATCACGCCAGATGCGCAGATCCAATTCAACGGACAGGGCATTCACAACGGACACACCCACACCGTGCAAGCCGCCGGACACCTTGTAGGAATTGCTGTCGAACTTACCGCCCGCGTGCAGCTGGGTCATAATAACCTCGGCGGCAGACACGCCTTCTTCTTCGTGAATGCCGACCGGAATACCGCGCCCGTTATCACTGACAGACACGCTCGAATCCGCATTGATGGTGACGGTTACAATATCCGCGTGACCCGCCAAAGCTTCGTCGATGCCATTGTCTACGACCTCATAGACCATATGGTGCAAACCGGACCCGTCATCGGTGTCGCCGATGTACATACCAGGACGCTTCCTAACAGCCTCTAACCCTTTGAGAACTTTAATGGAATCGGCACCATACTCTTCGGGGCTTTGCTCGTTTTCAGACATGCCTGAACACCTTTGTTATTTCCCTGTTTTATACGCCGTTTTCGGGGGTATGTCACGGCTTTGGCACAAGATTTTGTGTCAGATCACTGCAATGATCAAACCAACAAATATCAGTGCAAGACCAGACGTCAGATTGATGGTCTTCAGGGTTTCGGGCCGCGTGATAAAGCCACGCATGTGACCCACAAACGCCGCCATCAACACATTGCCTGCGAATGGCACAGCAACTGAAACAGCGATGATCACCACCACATCCACCCACGTCACTGTGCGCAGATCAAAGAACCCGGGAAGCACGCCCATGTAAAACAAAACCGCCTTTGGGTTGCCCAAAATCGTAACCACACCCGCCAGAAAACCGGACCACATTCCGGGACGCGTTAACTTTGAGTTGGTTGAAATCGATGCCCCTGCATGGCGGATCAATGCGTAGCCCATAATTAGAAAAACGCCACACGCCACCCAACGCAGTATCAGCATAAAGCTGTCGAACACGGATAGTATCCACGCAATCCCAAGCACCGCGATCAGCGGCCAAATGATGTCCCCAACAGCCACCCCAAACGCCAGCGGCCAAGCGGCATGAAAGCCCCCTGAAAGACCGCGTGCGATCAACGCCAGCAACACAGGGCCGGGCGTCAAAAACAAAATCACCAATGCGCCACAGTACAACAGCAGGTCAGCGGGGTTTAACGTCATGCTTGAGCAACTTTTGACGTGCCGTTGTCCTCGGACACAAACATATATTGGGCGCGATCCCCCATGGCGTCAAACAGCTCCAAATCGGTGCCTGTCATCCAGGCCTGCGCACCCAAGGCTACAATTTCATCATAAAGCGCAGCACGCCGGTTTGCATCCAGATGGGCCGCGACCTCATCCAGCAAAAGCAACGGCGGAGCCCCAAAATCTTGGGCCAAGGCACGGGCATTGGACAGTATCAAAGACACAAGCAGTGCCTTTTGTTCACCCGTTGAACAGTCTTTTGCGGCAACACCCTTAGACGCATAGGTCCCGATTAAATCGGCACGGTGGGGGCCAATCAACGTGCGCCCGGCAGAAAGATCACGCATACGGTTTTCGGCAAATGCCGTACGCAAATCCGTTTCAGACGTGGGCAAACGAATGTCGGGGTGCGTCAGCTCCAGCGATGCATGCGGGAAAGACGTTCCGGCATCACATTGAGCGGCCTCAAGCTGTTCCAATGCCGCGACCCGGTTGGCATGTATCGCAGCTCCGGCGCCGGCCATCTTCGCCTCTAGAGCAGCATACCAGGAAGGGTCTCGCACCATATCTTTCAACAAACGGTTCCGTTCGCGCATGGCCTTGTCATAGGCCAACGACAGCTCTGCATGTTTTGGCTCAAAACTTAGGGTCATACGGTCCAAAAACCGCCGCCGTCCCTCAGCACCCTCAATCCACAAACGGTCCATAGACGGTATCAACCACAATACCCGCGCAATGCGGGCCAAGGCGGTTTGCGGTGCAGGCTTTTCGTCGATTTTCACCTGACGTGCTGCACCAGACTGGGATGTGATTTCGATTTCATGGATGTGTTGCAAAGACTGCAACACGCCGCTGATTTTCCAACCCAGCGCTTCGGGTCTGCGTGCCATGTCCTCAGCTGAGGCACGGCGTAAACCACGACCAGGGGACAATAGAGAAACCGCTTCAAGGATGTTTGTTTTACCTGCACCGTTCGGGCCGTAGATGGCAACAGGACGGGCGTCCGGCTCGACGTGCGCTATTTTATGGGATCGGAAATGCGAAACTTTTAAAGAAGACAGAAACAGTGACATGCCGCCCCCCTTCTTTTCGCTTTAAATATCCCCGCCGGAGGCAAGAAAACTCTTAAACACGCATCGGCATGACAACATAGACGGCACTTGTGTCGTTGCCTTCCCGCATCAAAGTCGGATCACCTGAGGAATTGAACATAAACACCGCGTTTTCACGATCAACTTGGCTGGCAATTTCCAGCAAGTATTTAGCATTAAATCCAATTTCCAAACGCTCATCACCGTATGCGACAGCCAGCTCTTCTTCGGCGGCGCCACTGTCAGGCGCATTTACCGACAAAATCAAGCGGTCTTCGTCCAACTGCAACTTAACGGCACGGGACCGTTCAGACGATACAGTCGCAACGCGATCAACGGCCTTGGCAAAGTCAGCAGCGTCCACTTCCAGTTTCCGCGTGTTGCCTTGCGGAATAACGCGCGTGTAATCAGGGAAAGTGCCGTCAATGACCTTTGAGGTCAGCGTAATGTTCGGCGTGGCAAAGCGCACTTTGGTCTCGGACACAGATACGGCGATTTTCATATCGTCGTCGTCCAAAAGTTTACGCAACTCGCCAACAGTTTTGCGCGGAACAATCACACCGGGCATGTCCATGGCGCCATCTGGCAAGTCACTGTCAATTCGGGCAAGACGGTGACCATCCGTTGCGACACAGCGCAACACTTTGCCGCCATCGGCCTCGGACACATGCATGTAGACACCGTTTAGATAGTACCGTGTTTCTTCGGTTGAGATCGCAAATTTCGACTTGTCGAACAAGCGTCGCAGTTTTGGAGCTTCGATAGAAAAGTTCGATGCATATTCAGACGATGCCATGACCGGGAAATCTTCGCGCGGCAATGTCGCCAGCGAAAAGTTGGACCGGCCGGCTTCGACGGTCAAACGCCCGGATGCGGCATCTGCAGTCAAAGTCACTTGCGCCCCGTCCGGAAGTTTGCGCACAATCTCATGCAACGTTGTCGCCGCGACAGTCGTAGCGCCCGCGCGCTCCACCATGGCAGGTGCTTTGTCCACCACTTCGATATCAAGGTCCGTGGCGCGAAAGGAGACATCGTTGCCTTCCGCTTCAATCAGCACATTTGCCAAAATCGGAATCGTGTTGCGCCGTTCGACCACAGATTGTGCCTGTGATACTGCTTTCAGCAGGTCTGCGCGTTCGATACTGATTTTCATATGCTCTCTCCCATCCGAAGTGCCGGGACAGGCAAGGTACCCTGTTCCACCATATTCTCAAGCGTTATTTGCTTGTGCGGCGCTTTCAGGAAAGGGTCAAGGGGCACGTCACGGGCATTCACAATTCCCCGGCCCCAAACACCTGACCCGGGCCCTTAATTTTGAATCTGCTGGTTCGCTAAAACGGCGCGCCAAATCGGGCTTTTGTTCAATTCATCTAGGACCTGGTTGATGTAGCCACGCAACGCAAAGTCTGTTTTGGGCACCAGTATATGCCGCGTGTAGGACGAGTGCGGCGTGGATGCAAAATGGATCATCAACATGGGACATCACGACGCTGGAATCGGATGTAAACTTGGACGACCACAGATATTTGGTTTCTTCTTTGTCCCCAAACCAAACCGGATTGGCCCAGAACACAATGCCCTTTGCGCCATCGGCCATTTGCCGGTTCAAACGTGCTCACGGCAGGACCTCGACGACAAAGTCATATTGACCGTCTGATCTAACTGTCAGTTCCCGTGCAAAATCGTAGCTAAGACCTGACTGGTTATCCACGTCGATAACAAAGGGCGGGAAATTGTGGTATACCCAAACACGCACAGTTTCGGCTTGTGCTGCGTTGATCCAAAACACCATCATCCCAAGGGCTACAAAAACAGTGGCAGCCATCCTGAACAGTCCACGCGCCAACAACAGGTGAAGGGGTGGCGTCATACAGTCAATCCAATCAAACCGATGCCACAATCACAAAACAAGGGGCAGCTGTTACATGGTTTATCTGAATTTTTATGAACAGCGCCTACCAATGAATTAGGTTAAAACCACGCTGACGGGACACACAGCGCGTCGCGTCATAACCAAACGGTCAACACCATTTCGTTATGCCTCCAAGGCGCGACGCAGCAATTCCAGATCTTCAGCAATCTGACCATCTGCCACTTTCAATTCTTCGATACGCTTCACGCCATGCATAACGGTTGTGTGGTCCCGCCCTCCAAAACGACGGCCAATTTCTGGCAAAGACCGGCTTGTGAGATGCTTGGACAGATACATCGCCACTTGCCGCGGCCGCGCGTAGCTGCGCAAACGCTTGGGGCCAATCATGTCGGACATTCGAATGTTGTAATGCTCAGACACGCGGCGTTGGATTTCCTCGACCGTGATTTTGCGTTCAGAGGCACGCAACACATCGGCCAGACAGTCTTGCGTCAGCTCCATGTTGATTTCCCGCCCGACCAATGACGCGAACGCAAACAGCCGTGTCAGCGCACCTTCCAGAACACGAACATTGGTTGAAATGCGGTGCGCCAGAAATTCCAGTACGCCTGATGCGACTTCTAGGTCGGGATAGTTCAACTGCTGCATTTCAACTTTGCTTTGCAGGATACCAAGGCGCAGCTCGTAGTCTGTGGGGTGCAGGTCCACAACCAAACCGCACTGCAAACGCGACTTTACGCGTTCCTCAAGGCCGGTGATTTCACCAGGGGCCCGATCCGCAGAAATGATGATTTGTTTGTTCTGATCCACAAGCGCGTTGAAGGTGTGGAAGAATTCTTCTTGCGTGCTGTCTTTGCCTGCAATGAATTGCACGTCATCGACCATCAAGACATCGACGGACCGGAATATTTCCTTGAAGTCCATCATTTTGCGTTCGCGCAAGGATTGCACGAAGCGATACATAAATTGTTCCGCCGACAGATACATCACGTTCAGGTCGGGGCGGTTTGTTTGCAGGTCCCACGCGATGGCGTGCATTAGGTGCGTTTTCCCCAAGCCGACACCGCCATACAGAAACAGGGGATTGAAGGTGACGGGACCACCTTCGCCAACACGTTTGGCCGCGGCGTGGGCCAGTTCATTGGGCTTGCCGACAACAAAGCGTTCAAAGGTAAAACGCTTGTCCAACGATGCTGTTTGCACAAAGCTTGAAGCCTCGGGCTTGGTTGCTGTTGCCGGCGCCGATGACGTTGCGGCAGGTGCAGACGGTGCGGGACGATCTTTGACGTTGGCTGGAACGCTAAAGCTGAGGCGGCGCACAGTTGGGTCTTCAGATTTCAAAATATGCAAAATCGCATCTGAAAAATTCTGGCTGACGTAGTTACCGATAAAATTGGTAGGAACGTGAAATGTGGCGATACCGTCGCTTATGCAATCCAGCGTCATAGGTTTGATCCATGTAGAGAAGTTGTTTTGACCTAATGTCTTCTCAAGCTGTGTGCGCAGAACCGCCCATTCATCCCGTGTCATAGTATTCCTACCGTCCATCTTATCTTACCTGCCCCAACCCCGTCGTTGCGCGGTCGGCACTTCCAAATTTACGCACACCTCATGAACAATAACGTATCGCCCCGTTCCCAAGGAAACAGGCTAAATCCGTCCCGGACAATTTTATAGACAGAGCACAAACGATACGTGAATCCATTGACGGTTCACATTACTATCGCGTGCTTTGTGCACAGTATTGCAGACAGGTCATAGCCGCTAGCACAGCCATCGTAGACACCGGAAAGAGCGTCCCAGCCCCGTCCCGATTTCGCACCATCCACGACTTCGAAAAGTCTGCATTTGGATGCGAACCGTCCCCCCAAGAAGTTCAGCGAAGTGAATCGCTTGATCCTTTGGTAGCAACAACCCAAGCGGCCCGGCAACAGACCTTTGGTGTTGACTCAGAGATTCATATTCTCCGAATCTAGAGCCCGTGTTTTTTGGTCACAGCAACGAAAAAGGCGCCGCTGGATGCGACGCCTTTTCTATCAGATGTTTAGCATGAACCTGTCTAAAAGATGTGACAGATTTAGCGTATTTTAGCCGATTGCTTTGACACGTGCGCTTAGGCGCGACATTTTACGTGAGGCTGTGTTTTTGTGGTACACGCCCTTGGTCACGCCGCGCATCAACTCAGGCTGAGCAGCTTGCAGGGCTTTGTTTGCGGCTTCTTTGTCGCCGGAAGCGATGGCTTCTTCGACAGTGCGCAGGAATGTACGGATGCGCGAGCGACGCGCTTTGTTAACTTGAAAACGTGCTTCGTTCTGACGTGCGCGTTTCTTCGCTTGAGGCGTATTTGCCATGATTATCTCGTCCCGTGATTTTGATCGGTGCGGTAGGTATGTGCAGCCATGGGCTGCGATGAAGTCGCGTCTTTAGGCCCGCTTAGTGGATGAGTCAACCTTATTTCCCTTCAGGCTGAGCGCCCGCGCCAAAATCACCAATCCTGTCGTGGATCGACCCTTGGTCAACCCTAGCGTGAAGAACCTATAAAAATCACTTTTCGCTTTTGACCACGCCATTTTTTAACTTACAACGAAAGAACACAAAAACTTTGTCGTGGAATATTTATGACAGTACGCGTCTTCGCATTAACAACTCTGAACCCAAATCAAACTGAAGCCCTTAGCACATACATGGCGACCACATCACCGTTGCTTGAACAGGCAAAGGCGCGCGTGATCCAGACCTATACAATCGCATCCACAATGATCGGTGAGACGGTCCCCAACACAATCACAATTGTAGAATATCCTGACATGGGAGCCGTCAACTCAGTGTTTCAAAGCGCCGAGTACGGGCTGCTCAAAGAAATCCGTGCCCAGGCCTTTTCCAACTACCAAATCGCGATTCTGGCTGATTAGATTCAGTCGCTTGCGGTCACTTGTCCCGGAACTGTGGTTCACGTTTTTCCAAAAAGGCCGACATGCCTTCAGATTGATCTTCCGTCGCAAACAATGAGTGGAACACACGGCGTTCAAACAACAGTCCTTCGCGCAATGTCGTCTCGAAGGCGCGGTTCACGGCTTCTTTGACGACCATCACCGACACCATCGACTTTTCAGCGATTTTCTGTGCCGCGCCGTTCACTTCATCCATCAGCTTTTTGGCAGGTACCACGCGGCTGACCAGCCCTGCGCGTTCGGCTTCTTCCGCGTCCATGAAACGGCCCGTCAGGTTCATATCCATAGCTTTGGCTTTGCCGATGGCACGCGTCAGGCGTTGCGTGCCGCCGATGCCTGCAACAACACCCAGATTAATCTCGGGTTGACCGAATTTCGCAGTGTCCGAACAAATGATAAAATCGCACATCATTGCCAATTCACAACCGCCGCCCAGCGCATAGCCAGACACAGCCGCGATGATGGGTTTGCGCACCCGCATGATCTGTTCGGTTTCGGGTGTGAACAAATCGCCGGCAAAAGCATCCACAAACGTCTTGTCGCGCATCATGGAAATGTCCGCGCCCGCGGCAAAAGCTTTTTCGCTGCCTGCGACGATGATGCAGCGCACTTTTTCATTGGCTTGCGCCGCAGACAGTGCGTCGGCCAGTTCGGTCAGCAATTGATCGTTCAGGGCATTCATCGCGTCGGGGCGATTCAAAGTCATCGTTGCGACGTGGTTTTCGACAGCGACGATGATGGTCTCATAGGCCATGAGTAAGCTTTCGTTGTTGCGTTAAGGGCCGATGATTACCATGCCCACGATGCGTTTCAAGCTAAGTTTGCGCTTACGTCTGACAAGAGGCACAATAGAACGACGATCGTCCTGACTGCACAATGCGTTGCACGGTATGCGTGCAATTGGGCGCCTTACAAGGGGCGTTTTCGCGCCCGTAGACATCGAATGAATGCTGGAAATATCCAAGCTCTCCATCGGCTTGGCGGAAATCCTTTAATGAAGATCCCCCTGCCTCAATCGCGTCCGTTAGAACATTGCGAATGATCGGCACCAGCGATGCAACACGTGCTTTGCTGATGTTCTTTGCCTTCCGCACAGGGGATATTTTTGCGCGAAAAAGCGCCTCACAGACATAGATATTTCCTAATCCCGAAACGATCCTTTGATCCAGAAGGGCCGACTTTACAGGAGAGTTCTTGGTCTCGAACGCTTTTATCAAATGCGAATCGTTGAAGTCGTTGCCCAATGGCTCTGGCCCCAAAACTTTCAGCAGCTTGTGCGTCCCTTCCTGTGCCGTTTCCATCAAGTCCATCGCCCCAAACCGGCGCGGATCGTTGAACGTCACCCGCGCCCCATTGCCCATGTGAAACACCACATGGTCATGCTTTTCGGCGGCAGGGTGGGTGTGGGTAAATTGTCCAAGCGGATCGCCAGACACCGTCATCCGCCCAGACATCCCCAGATGGATCAAAAGTGTCTCGCCAGACGACAAATCCGCCAGCACGTATTTCGACCGCCTGCGCAGCCGGAGCACTGTCTGACCCGTAAGCCGCTCCGCCATCCTTTCGGGAAACGGCCAGCGCAAGTCGGGACGGTTCACGTCCGCTTGGGCAATTACCTGCCCTTCCATCGCGGGGGTCAGGCCACGGCGCACTGTTTCAACCTCGGGAAGTTCGGGCATGTTTTGCTTTCCTGCTGATGCGCCTGCGGCAATTGGTGGTTTGTAACTCTTCAACTGGCGCTATATCTCACAACTATCAAGACAGAAGGCGTAAGACTATGACCGACAACACCACCCACTTCGGCTTTGAAACCGTTCCCGAAGACGAAAAGGCAGGGCGCGTGCAGGGTGTGTTCAATTCGGTCGCCAGCAAATACGACATTATGAATGATGTCATGAGCGTCGGCATCCACCGCATCTGGAAAGAGGCGATGATGGATTGGTTGGCCCCCCGCCCCGGTCAGAAGCTGTTGGATGTGGCAGGGGGCACAGGCGATATTTCCTTCAAGTTCCTGAAACGCGCAGGCCACGGCCACGCCACGGTTCTGGACCTGACCGAACCCATGCTGATTGAAGGACGCAAACGTGCCGAAGCGACATCAATGCACGACAGTCTTGACTGGGTGGTGGGTGACGCCATGGCCCTGCCCTTCAAGGACAATACCTTCGACGTATACACTATTTCCTTCGGCATCCGGAACGTGACCCGCCCGCAAGAGGCCCTGAACGAGGCCTTCCGCGTGCTGCGTCCCGGTGGCCGTTTGATGGTGCTGGAATTCAGCCAGCTGCCCAACGATATGATGCAAAAGGCCTACGATCTATATTCCTTCAACGTGATTCCCCGGATGGGCAAAATGATCGCAAACGACCGCGACAGCTACCAATATCTGGTCGAATCGATCCGCAATTTCCCCGACCAAGACACCTTCCTTGGAATGGTACGCGAAGCGGGGTTTGAAAACGCGAAATACCGCAACATGACGATGGGCGTGGCTGCGCTTCATTCCGGTTGGAAAATCTGAGATGCGTGGCCCCCACAACATCTGGCGGCTGATCCGCACAGGCGCGACGCTGGAACGCACGGGCGCCATGAACGTGGTGCTCGACGCCTTTGACGCGCCGCCTGCGCTGCGGTTTGTGGCAAAGGCGCTGGGCAAACCGTTTATGTGGTTGGGGTATAAAGGCGACCCGACAATGCCCCCCGCCACGCGTGCCCTGACAGCACTTGGGCCTGCCTACATCAAATTCGGGCAGGTATTGTCGACACGCCCGGATGTCGTTGGCGACGAACTGGCGGTACAATTGCGTGTTTTGCAAGACAAACTGCCGCCGTTTTCGATTGAACGCGCCAAGCAGGAAGTCGAAAGCGAACTGGGGTTGCCTGTCGATCAGATTTTCTCTGAGTTTAGCGAACCCGTGGCTGCCGCCTCAATCGCGCAGGTGCATAAAGCACGGCTGCAATCCACAGGAGAAGAGGTCGCGGTCAAAGTGCTGCGTCCGGGGATCGAACGAGCCTTCACCAAAGACGTGGACGCCTTCTATCTCGCCGCTCGCATCATCGAAATCTGCGCCCCGGGCGCACGACGCCTGCGGCCCATCGAAGTCATCGAACACTTCGACGGTGTGGTGCAAGGCGAACTGGATTTGCGGTTGGAAAGCTCTGCCGCATCGGAGTTCTCCGCCAACACCGCCAAAGACGAAGGTTTCCAACTGCCTGAAATGAAGTGGGAATATTCCGCGCAACGGGTCATGACGCTTGGCTGGGCAGACGGCGTGCCGATGGGCGACAACGCCGCGATTGACGCCATCGGCGTGGACCGCACCAAGCTGGCCGAGCGGGTGCTGCAACTGTTCCTGAACCACGCCCTGCGCGACGGATATTTCCACGCGGATATGCACCAAGGCAACCTGAAGGTGGCCACAAACGGAGACATCATCGCCTATGATTTCGGGATCATGGGTCACATCGACGAATACACACGGCGCGTCTACGCAGAAATTCTCTATGGGTTCATCCGCAAGGACTACAAGCGCGTGGCCGAGGTGCATTTCGAAGCAGGCTACGTGCCCGCCGACAAAGATGTTGACGAATTTGCACGCGCACTCAGGGCCGTGGGCGAACCCATCTTTGGCATGGACGCCACCAAAATCTCAATGGGGCGACTTCTGAACTATCTCTTTCAGGTGACCGAACGGTTCGGCATGGAAACGCGCACTGAACTGATCTTGCTGCAACGCACCATGGTCGTGGTCGAAGGTGTTGCACGCAGCCTCGATCCACAAATGAACATCTGGCAGGTCGCAAGTCCCGTGGTGACCAGCTACATCTCAAAATCTATTGGCCCACGGGCGGCGCTGACAGACCTGATGCAAACGGCACGGGTCTTGGGGCGGTTCGGCCCACGCCTGCCTGCTTTGGTAGAGGCCGCCCTGATCAAACAAGGCAATCCAGAAACACCAAAGCGCCCGACATTCTGGCGCTGGATTGTTCTGACTGCCTTGGGATCGGCAATCACAGGGGCCGGCGCGATCAAACTGGCAGAAAAGCTGTTTTAAAACAGGGTTTCTTTTCGCCAAAAATATCCCGGGGTCCGGGGCAGCGCCCCGGTCCGACTTCACAACTAAACAATACGCTCGATTGCCAAAGCAATACCCTGTCCGCCACCAATACACATGGTGATCAACGCCTTTGATCCGCGAATACGCTCAAGCTCATACAGCGCCTTCACCGTAATAATCGCACCCGTCGCTCCCACAGGATGACCCAACGCAATAGCGCCACCATTTGGATTCACGCGGGCGGGATCAAAGCCCAATTCTTTGGAGACAGCCAAGGCTTGTGATGCGAAGGCTTCATTGCTTTCGATCACGTCAAAATCCGAAACGCTCAGGCCCGTTTTGGCCAGTAGGTTCTGCACAGCAGGCACAGGACCAATGCCCATAACCTCTGGGCGCACGCCTGCGTGGGCATAACCCAAAATACGGGCTTTGGGTTTTAGGCCGGCCTTCGCTGCCGCATCAGCCGTCGCCAAAACCACAGCAGCCCCGCCATCGTTGATCCCTGACGCATTGCCTGCGGTAACCGATCCGTCTTTCTGGAAGACAGCCCGTAAACCACCCAACGTTTCAAGTGACGTTGCTTTGGGGTGCTCGTCCACTTCAAACGGCACCATGTCACGTTTTACACGGACCTCGACTGGGGTAATTTGGCTAGCGAAATAGCCTGCCTCAATTGCGGCAGCGGCGCGTTCCTGGCTTTGCATCGCGAAGGCGTCCTGTTGTGCGCGGGTCACGTCGTGTTCAGCTGCAACATTTTCGGCCGTGACACCCATGTGACCGGTGCCAAACGGACAGTTCAAAGCACCCAGCATCATATCTTGGGTTTTGATATCACCCATTTTTGCGCCCCAGCGTTGCATGGGGTTAATGAACGGGCTGCGCGACATATTCTCGGCGCCACCGGCCAAACCGAACTCTGCGTCGCCCAGCATCAAAGATTGCACGACGGACACAATTGCTTGCACACCAGAGCCACACAGGCGGTTCACGTTCATGGCAGGTACGACATCAGGCACACCGGCATCCATGGATGCCACGCGGCTTAAATACATGTCGCGCGGTTCGGTATTGATGACATGGCCAAAAGCCACATGACCAATTTGGCCACCTTCAACGCCAGAGCGTTCCATTGCAGCTTTTGCCGCTGTGGTGCCCAGATCGATAGGTGTGGTTGCCGCCAAAGACCCGCCAAAAGTGCCTATAGCGGTGCGCGCACCGTCAAGAATGACGATATCTGTCATAATAAGTCCTCCATTTTCCACAGGAGTACTGCGTTCACTGTTTCTTGTCAGCCCCGACCTACCGTCATGGCAATTGACTTCGCGCAAGTCTCGCGGCACTTATCCAGTATGACGGAACCAAATGACACTATTCTGACAAAACTGCCGGCACGGCTGAAGGCTGCGCGACAAGCACAAGGGCTGTCTTTGGATGCGGTGGCCAAATTGTCGGGTGTCAGCCGATCCATGGTCAGCCAAATTGAACGCAGCGAAAGCAGCCCGACAATCGCGACTTTGTGGAATCTGACACGCGCATTGCAAGTGGATTTTGCCGGCCTTTTAGATGAAGGCACCATCAACAAAGACATCGAAGTTTTGCGTGCCGATGACGTTCCGAACATCCGCGCGGAGGCATCTGGATTGAACATCCTGATTCTATCGCCTCCGGAAGATGCAGGAAAAACAGAGGTTTATGAACTTCGATTTACAGACGCGGGTGTATTGGACAGCCAACCACACGCGAGTGGTACAAAAGAACATCTGACCGTGATAAGCGGATCGCTTTACGTCACTTCGGGTGAACACACAAAACACCTGCAAGCGGGCGATACAGCGCGCTATTCCGCTGATGTGGCGCACCGAATAGAGGCTTCGGGTCCGGCATCCGCCTTTTTGATTGTCAGTGCCAACGGAAGCTAAGCTCTGTAATTACAGATTTTTTCTGCTTTAACGGAAATCCGCTATTTCGGAAATATATCTTATATGATAGATGCTCCTGCAAAGGAGTCTTTTAATGTCCACACCTTACCTGACGCATATCACCCGAACACTCGAACAGATTGCAGCCGATGGCATGATGAAATCGGAGCGTCTTATTGCGTCGCCACAAGGCGCCGAAATTGTCGTCGGCGACAGCGATGTCATCAACCTGTGCGCCAACAACTATCTTGGACTGGCCGATCACCCTGACCTGATTGATGCCGCCAAAGTTGCAATGGATCCTCGGGGGTTCGGAATGGCGTCTGTCCGCTTCATTTGCGGCACCCAAGACATCCACCGTACCTTGGAACAAAAGCTCGCCAAATTTCTCAACAAAGACGATTCGATCCTATTTGCCGCTTGTTTTGACGCCAACGGCGGATTGTTTGAACCCCTGCTGGGCCCTGAAGATGCTGTGGTGTCCGACAGCTTAAACCATGCCTCTATCATTGACGGCATCCGCTTGTGCAAAGCCAAGCGCTACCGATATGCAAACAACGACATGACTGATCTGGAAGGCCAATTGAAATTAGCCCGCGATGACGGGGCCCGTTTTATAATGATCGCCACAGATGGCGTCTTTAGCATGGATGGCACATTTGCCAATCTTCCGGAGATCACCGCGCTGGCACACAGATATGACGCCTTGGTTATGGTTGATGATTGCCATGCCACGGGCTTTATCGGCCCCAACGGTGCAGGAACACCGGACCACTTTAACGTTGATGTCGACATACTAACTGGCACTTTGGGCAAAGCTTTGGGTGGTGCGATAGGGGGATACATCGCAGGACCACAACCGGTCATCGATCTGCTGCGTCAACGTGCACGGCCATATCTTTTTTCTAATTCCCTGCCCCCTGCCATCGTTTCTGCCGCCATCGAAGCCCTTGATCTGGTTCAAAAAAGTGGTGACTTACGCAACCGTCTTTCTGAAAACACGGCGTACTGGCGGCAAGGTCTGGAACAGCTTGGCTTTGACCTGCTGCCCGGCACGCATCCCATTGTACCTGTAATGCTGGGAGAGGCCCAATTGGCACAAGACATGGCTGCCGCGCTATTCGAACAAGGTGTTTATGTATCCGGATTTTTCTTTCCGGTTGTACCGCGCGGCCAAGCCCGTATTCGCACACAAATGAATGCAGCACTGACCCGTGATCAACTGGACCGCGCATTGACCGCTTTCGAGATCGCCGGTCGAGATTGCGGCGTGATTTGATGCCCTCCCGTTCCCACAATCACATGCACGCTTTGGTCAAATCCCATCCCCGTGAAGGTCTTTGGAAATGTCAGGTTCCTGTTCCGGAAATCGGCCCTGATGATGTGCTGATCCGCATCAAAACCACGGGCATTTGCGGCACTGACATGCACATCTGGAATTGGGACACCTGGGCTGCAAAAACAGTGCCGGTTCCGCTGATAACAGGCCATGAGTTCGCCGGAGAAATTGTTGACATGGGTCGCAATGTTGAGGGTTTGGCGCTTGGGCAGCGGTGTTCCGGCGAGGGGCATCTGATTGGGACACAGTCGCGTCAAAGCCGCGCTGGAAAATTCCACCTCGACCCCGAAACGCGTGGAATAGGGGTACAGGAAAACGGTGCCTTTGCCGAATATTTGCGCCTGCCCGCCTTCAATGTCGTCCCTTTGCCCGATGACATCCCAAACGAAATTGGCGCCATTCTGGACCCTTTGGGCAATGCCGTTCACACGGCTCTTAGTTTTAATATTCTAGGCGAGGACGTTTTAATCACAGGGGCTGGGCCCATCGGCATAATGGCCGCGGCTGTGGCCCGTCACGCAGGTGCGCGGCACGTCGTCATCACGGATGTTAACCCCCAGCGCCTTGGCCTTGCAGCCGAAGTGGCTGACGTTATCCCCGTCGATGTCACCCGCGAGGATTTGAATGACGTCATGGCTGGATTGGGTCTGCGCGAAGGGTTCGATGTCGGGCTGGAGATGTCAGGCAATCAAATTGCTATGGATCAAATGGTTGAAGCCATGGTCATGGGCGGTAAAATTGCATTGCTTGGCATTCCACCGGGAAAATCCCCTGTTGACTGGTCCCGCATCGTCTTCAAGGCAATCACCGTAAAAGGCGTGTACGGCCGCGAAATCTTTGAGACATGGTACAAGATGATCGCCATGTTGCAGAATGGCTTGGACGTCTCGCGTGTCATCACGCATCGTTTGCCTGTGTCCCAGTTTACCGAAGGCTTTGCAGCGATGAAATCGGGGACATGTGGTAAAGTTGTCTTGGACTGGACTTGAATCATAAGGGCAGTGTTAGCATGGCACGTGTTGCGCATGGGGGCGCTGCCCCCGGTGCTTCGCACCTCCCCCGAGGTTTATTCAGCGAGATGAAGAAGGATCAAAGCGTCACGCCCAGTGGGCGTTAGACGGTATACCGCGTCGTTTTCGAAGACTGCGGTTGTCAGCGGTTTGCCATAGCCTGCCCCGCTGTCGAGGTTCACACGATTGCCGTAATGTGTGGCCTGGGACACCGGTGTGTGCCCATGCACGATGATTTTGGGGTGTAGGTCTTGGTGGTTGTGAAATTCTTGGCGTACCCACATCAGGTCGAAATCGCTTTGTTCGTTCAGTGCAACCCCCGGGATGATCCCGGCATGTGCGAAGAACAAGTTTTCTGTTTCAAAGCTCATTTGGAGTTTATTCAAAAAATCTACATGTGATTGTGGCACAGCCTCTAGAGCGTCTGCATGAATGTGGATCATACGCCGCTTACCGTCGGCATCCACCCCGTAAGACCCCAGCGTTGTATCCCCACCCAAACGAGGGTGCAGCCAATGCAATTCCGCAGGCAGAAAAGGTTCATGTTGCGGCGGGATTTGCATGAACTTCCAGAACATATCGTCGTGGTTGCCCTTCAGTAGGGTCCAATTGCGCCCTTGCGCTTGGCCTTCCATCAGAAACTCAATCACGCCGCGGCTGTCGGGGCCACGGTCTGTGTAATCCCCCAGAAAAACGATTTTGGCATCTTGTCCGCCATCTGCCTCGATAAGCGCCATAGCACGATGCAGTTCGGCCAATTGGCCGTGGATATCGCCAATGGCGTAGATTGGATTTGTCATAGCAACCTGACTGGGAATCATACGTTTAATAGCGATGGACATACTGTGCCTAAGAACCCGTTGCGAGTGGATTCACACGCCACTGGCTGAGAACCTGGCGATCCATTCCTTGTTCGTATCATCCGACAGCTGCATGGTTGCGGGCCTTAGGTTTAGCGCGGCTTTCATGTCCAGTCCCAAGTCACCCAGAATTTCACCAACCACAGCGCAAGGATTTGCCGACAGTGCATCATAGCTAATGTACAAAGGATCTATGTTTTCTGCCGCGAACCATGTCTTCCAGGCCATGTCTTGGGCGACAAGATTGGACAGTTCTGTCGCGATCTTTGTTTCATCGTATTGTGGTGGTTTCGCTGCGGCCAGCCTTTCCCTTTCCGATCCGTCGGCATTGCGATGCCATAGCCCGCTTTGATCGGCCCGCACCAAGGATACGGCCTGCGCCACTTTGTCCAACCTTGTAAGAAACAGAAATCTTGTGCGCCCAAATGCTCTTGCGATCCGGTCGGCGTCTGTGGTGTTCGACGGGAAAAGCGTTTTTAGCTGCTCAGCCCAAAATCCAAAACTATGGCGTTGCATCCTGATCCCCGAAATGTTCGATCCAGCCATTCCGAGGTTACGTGCGCAAGCCATGATTTTTCTTGGATGTGTATCGCTGGGAAGGCCTAGACCGGCGCACCACTTCGTCAGGGAAGGTTGGTGGAAATAGCTTTGAGGTGCACCCGCCACTTTGGACTGCTCAAGCAACGCACAAAGCATTGTGCTGCCGCTGCGTGGCGTGGTGCATACAATGTAGCTGTCATAGTCAGGCATGGGCGCGATCTTCAAATGAACGCGCCCATGTTGGGTTTAAGCCACGTCGAAGGCAAGCCGTTTGACTTGGGTAAACATGCCTGTGGTTTCCAACGCATCCACCACTTTTGGTTCGATCGCATGGTCAATGTAGAGAAGCGCAATCGCCTCACCGCCCACGTCGTTCCGGCCCAACGTAAAGTTCGCGATGTTCACGCCGTTTTTGCCCATGGTGTTCCCAAGGACACCGATGATGCCCGGCACGTCTTCGTTTGTGGTGTAAAGCATGTTCGCCCCGATCTCGGCGTCGATGTTGATGCCTTTGATTTGGATGAAGCGCGGCTTGCCATCGCTGAACACCGTGCCAGCGACAGACCGTTCGCGTTTGTCCGTCACCACCGTCACCTTGATATAGCCATCGAAGACTCCGGATTTATCTTGGTTCGTCGTGCTGACCTGAATGCCGCGTTCTTTGGCGATGACAGGGGCACTGACCATGTTCACGTCAGGGTTCGCACGTTTCATGATGCCCGCGACCACGCCACAGTTCAGCGCGGCGAGGTTCATTTCGGACACGACGCCGTCATAAAGGATGTTGATCGCCTTGATTGGCTCGTCCGTCATTTGCCCAATGAACGACCCGAGGTGGCCTGCCAGAGACACCCATGGCCCCATGACTTTGGCTTCTTCCGCGGTCACGGACGGCATGTTCAGCGCGTTTTCGACCGCCCCTGTCAGCAGGTAGTTGGCCATTTGGTCAGCCACTTGCAGCGCCACGTTTTCCTGTGCTTCTGTTGTGGCCGCGCCAAGGTGCGGGGTGCAGACGACGTTGGGCAGGTGGAACAACGGGTTTTCGTTAGCAGGTTCTTTGGCAAAAACGTCAAAGGCGGCACCCGCAACGTGGCCAGATTTGAGGGCCTCTGCCAATGCTTCTTCATCCACAAGACCGCCACGCGCACAGTTGATAATCCGCACGCCTTTTTTGGTTTTGGCAATATTTTCCTTGGAAAGGATGTTGGCGGTTTGGTCGGTAAACGGGACGTGCAGGGTGATGAAGTCTGCCTTGGCCAGCAATTCGTCCAATTCGACTTTTTCGACGCCCATTTTCTTGGCCTTTTCTTCGCCAAGGAAGGGGTCATAGGCCATGACTTTCATCTTCAGACCCCGCGCACGGTCACACACAATCCCGCCGATGTTGCCCGCACCGATGACGCCAAGGGTTTTGCCTGTCAGCTCGACCCCCATGAACTTCGACTTTTCCCACTTGCCGGCGTGTGTCGATTCGGAGGCCTCGGGGATTTGACGCGCCACAGCAAACATCATCGCGATGGCATGTTCTGCCGTTGTGATCATGTTGCCGAAGGGCGTGTTCATCACGATGATGCCCTTTTTCGACGCGGCCTCTTTGTCGATGTTGTCGGTGCCGATACCTGCGCGCCCGATGACTTTGAGGTTATCCGCAGCAGCGATAATTTTCTCGGTCACTTTGGTGGCGGAGCGAATGGCGAGGCCGTCGTAGTTGCCGATGATTTCGGCCAGTTTGTCTTTGTCCTTGCCGATGTCGGGCTGGAAGTCGACGTCGATGCCGCGGTCTTTGAAGATTTGCACAGCCGCTTCGCTGAGTTTGTCGGAAATGAGTACTTTGGGGGCCATGGGTTTGGTCCTTGTGTCAGATGTGTTTGGGGCTCTGCCCCCGGCCTGCGGCCTCCCCCGAGGTTTAACCTGCGAGATGAAGCGGATCGGGGGCAGAGAATTAACCGTTGATTTCTTGATCGAAGGCGTAGGCGAGCCATGGCAGCATCGCTTCGATGTCTGCTGTTTCCACCGTGGCCCCGCACCAGATCCGCAGACCTGCTGGCGCGTCGCGGTAGGCACCGACGTCAAGGGCTGCGTTTTCGTCAGCAAGCCGTTTTGCAATAGCTTTGGCGAAGGCTGGACCGTCTGTGATCCGGTCATCCGCGAACTTCAAGCAAACGGATGTGTTGGACCGTGTCGCGGGATCTGTCGCGAGGAAATCGATCCAGTCGTTGTTTTCAACAAACGTCGTGATCGCTGCTGTGTTGGCGTCTGCGCGTGCAATCAGCCCTTTGAGCCCACCAACGGAACGCGCCCAATCCAGCGCGAAAAGGTAGTCCTCGACCGCCAACATGGACGGTGTGTTGATCGTTTCGCCTTTGAAAATCCCCTCGATCAGTTTGCCACCTTTGGTGAGACGGAAGATTTTGGGCAGGGGCCATGCGGGTGTGTAGTTTTCGAGGCGCTCCACGGCGCGAGGGCTGAGGATCAGCATGCCGTGCGCTGCTTCGCCGCCCAGCACTTTTTGCCAAGAGAACGTAGTAACGTCCAGCTTGTCCCACGGCAGGTCCATCGCGAAGGCGGCGGATGTTGCGTCACACAGCGTCAGGCCTTTGCGGTCCGCTGGGATCGCGTCGCCGTTTGGCATGCGCACTCCGGATGTGGTGCCGTTCCATGTAAAACAGACGTCGGAGTCGTAGTTCAGCGCACCCATGTCGACAATTTCGCCGTAGTCAGCGGTATGCGTTGTGGCGTCGATCTTGAGTTGTTTGACCACGTCCGTGACCCAGCCCGCGCCGAAGCTTTCCCACGCGATCATCTGCGCGGGGCGCTCGCCAAGAAGCGACCACATGGCCATTTCAAAGGCCCCTGTGTCGGAAGCCGGTACGATACCGATCTTATAGTCTGCCGGCACGCCGAGGATATCGCGTGTCTCTTGGATCGCGGCCAGTAGTTTGGCTTTGCCGACGGCAGCACGATGCGAACGGCCCAAAGGCGCGTCAGACAATTTTGCCAAATCATGGGTGGGGGGTTTGGCGCAGGGGCCAGACGAAAAACGCGGATTAGCCGGCCGCGTTGCCGGTTGTTCAATAGCCATTGATGCTACCCTTACAGATAAATGCCCTTCGTTGGGGAAGGGTGTCCCACCGCTGGACATACGGAACCCCAGTAAAAACAGCAACAGGCAAAGGTACTTGCTATGCGAGTAAATGTAGCCTTTTGCACAGCGATGCAGGAACGCATGTTTCCTATTGGCACAAATCTGACACAAGGAAATCCGGTTTTGTTCCACAACACCAAGCCACAGAATCGTGTGGTATGCTTAATGCAATCAGCCCTTTTCTGGCGGGTCAGGTGGCGTCATGAGTGCCATGGCGCTGATCTGGGCCGCGAATGTCAAAGGCTTAAAGCCCGCCGTCAAGATCGTGCTGATCCAACTAGCGGATTTCCACAACAAGGAAACCGGCCAGTGCAACCCAAGCGCACAGCGGTTGGCGGATGAGTGCGAGATGGGTCGGGCCACGTTGTTCCGGCACATGACGACCTTGGAAGAATGCGGGCTCGTAACGCGCCATGCACGTGGCGACGGCGACGGCGGGCGCGGGTCCAATCAGTATGAGCTGCACCTTGATATTACCCTTGGTCCCAGTTCGCGTCCAAAGGGTGGCCGAAGTGGTCCAAACGGGGTTGAGTCTCAAAATGAGACGGGAGGAAACGTCTCAGAAAAGCGTGGGAAAAGTCTCAAGGGTGAGACGGGGGTAGTCTCAAATCGGGACAGGAACCTTACCATTGAACCTAAGAAAGAACCTCCGTCGCGCAGGCGCGAGGCGGTGGAGGCCGATAAGATTTTGGCGGCCTATCCGCCCGACCGATTGCGCGGCGAAGCGGTTTGCCTGGCCCAGATCGAAGAAGCCATGAAGGAAGGGATCGAGCTGGAGGACTTACTGCAGGCGGTCCAAGCCTAAACCCTCGCACATTCGCTGCGCAGTGCGCCGAGGTCCGGTACGCGGGACGAAGAAGTCATCGCCTTCTGTCTTGCCAGGGTCTGCTTTCAATTTTGCCCGTTTCACGACAGGCCAAGCTTCGCATCAATCAAGCAGTGGGAATATGCCTGTTTTCTTGACCACTCCGTAAACGAAGCTGCTGTCGATTGAACCGATCCCGCCAATCGGGTGCAAGCGCTTGCGCACGAAGCTTTCGTAATCGGCTAGGTCCGCGACGACCACTCGCAACAGGTAATCAGACGTGCCAGTCATCACAAAACATTCAAGAACCTGATCCAGCCGACTGATCTGCTTCTCAAACTGTTGCACGATCTTCTCTGTATGCCCTGTCAGGCTGACCCGCACGAAGACTGTCACGGGTAAACCATATGCCTCTGCGTCGATGTCAGCTGTGTAGCCTGTGAGTGCGCCCCTTTGTTCCAGCAACTTCACGCGACGCAGGCAAGGTGACGGCGACAGGTTTACCTCTGCTGCGAGATCTTGATTCGTGATCCGGCTATTGCGTTGCAATGCCCGGATGATCTGGCGATCTTTGGCGTCCATATCGAACCTTGTTAGCATAATCTGCTAAATCATTATCTAAACGAGGCATAATTAGCAATCCGTAAGCCTTTAACCTGTCCTAAATTACTCAGGGAACACTCACGGAGGCTCGGCATGCGCAATCACCCAAACAGCTTTTCAACGATGGCAATCCATCATGGATATGACCCGATGGACAACGAAGGGGCTTTGACGCCGCCACTGCATCTGACATCGACCTTTGTCTTTGAAACGGCCGAAGCTGGTGGCAACATGTTCGCAGGGGAGCAAGCCGGGCATATCTATTCGCGCATCTCAAATCCGACGAACGACTTGCTTGAGCGTCGTATCGCAGTGCTTGAAGGGGCTGAAGCTGGGCTCGCTTTGGCATCGGGCATGGCTGCGATTACCGCAACCCTATGGACGCTCCTTGCGCCGGGCGACGAGATCATCTTGGACAAAACGCTGTATGGCTGCACGTTCTCGTTCATGCATCATGGGTTGGCCAAGTTCGGGGTCAAAGTCACCCACGTTGATCTGACGCAGGCAGAAAACCTGACCGCTGCAATTTCCGACAAGACAAAAGTCGTGTACTTCGAGACACCTGCCAATCCGAACATGCGCTTGGTTGATATTGCGGCTGTGTCAGATATCGCGCACGCTAATGGTACCAAGGTTGTAGTCGATAACACCTATGCCACGCCGTATCTGACCCAACCAATCAAGCACGGTGCCGACATTGTTGTGCATTCAGCCACCAAATACCTTGGTGGTCACGGCGATGTTGTGGCGGGTCTGTTGGTTGGTTCCGCAGAGCTGGTCGCTGACATTCGCCTTCAGGGGATGAAGGATATGACCGGTGCTGTGATGGCCCCGTTCAATGCGATGTTGATCTTGCGCGGGCTTAAGACGCTCGAATTGCGCATGGATCGTCATTGCAGCAGTGCAGCCACGATCGCCGCGATGCTAGAAACGTCACCTGCCGTGCAACAAGTATGGTATCCAGGGCAAGAAAGTTTCGAGCAACATGATCTCGCCAAACAACAAATGTCCCAGTTTGGCGGTATGATTGCTTTCGAACTGACGGGCGGAAAACAAGGTGGAATTGAAATGATGAACAGGCTGGAACTTATCTCACGTGCCGTTTCTTTGGGAGATGCCGAGACATTGGTGCAGCACCCTGCCAGCATGACACACTCAACCTACTCCACAGAAGAACTGGCCGAACATGGCATCAGCGAGGGCCTCGTTCGGCTATCAATTGGCCTTGAGGGAGTGGACGACATCATTGCCGATCTCGTACAGGCCCTACCTAGGTCTTTTATTGAAAACGCAGCCTAAAGGAACGCCAATATGTCCGCGCATCTCAAGACCATTGAACAACGTCTTTTGTGGCTGTCCCACTGGATGATCCACAATGCTAACCACATTCGCCCCAAAGCGGATGGTATCAAGGTCGGTGGGCATCAGGCATCATCTGCGTCGATGGTGTCGATCATGACCGCGCTGTATTTCCAAACACTCCGGCCAGAAGATCGGGTCGCGGTCAAGCCACATGCTTCGCCGATTTTCCACGCGATCCAATATCTGATGGGCAATCAAACGCGCGAGAAGATGGAGAACTTTCGCGGTTACGGCGGCGTTCAGAGTTACCCGTCGCGCACCAAAGATATCGACGATGTTGATTTTTCGACAGGTTCGGTTGGTCTGGGCGTCGCGGTCACGTCGTTTGCGTCAATTGTTCAAGATTACATCCAAGCTAAATCTTGGGGTGCTGAACAGAAAATGGGCCGGATGATCGCGCTGGTGGGCGATGCGGAACTGGACGAAGGCAACATCTACGAGGCCTTGCAAGAGGGCTGGAAGAACGATCTGCGCAACTGCTGGTGGATCATCGATTATAACCGCCAGTCGCTCGATGGCGTTGTGCGTGAGGGTCTGTTCAAGCGGGTTGAGCAGATTTTTGACGCCTTCGGTTGGGATGTTGTCCGTGTCAAATACGGCCACTTACAACGCGCGGCCTTCGAAGAAACGGGCGGCGATAAACTGCGTCAATGGATCGATGACTGCCCGAACCAATTGTACTCTGCGCTGACATTCATGGGCGGTGCCATTTGGCGAGAGCGTCTAATGGATGCACTTGGCGATCAGGGCGATGTCACAGCATTGATAGAACGCCGCAGCGATGAAGAACTTGCCGAATTGATGGAAAACCTCGGCGGCAACTGTGTGCAAACCATGGCTGATACCTTTGCTGCAATCGACCACGATCGCCCAGTATGCTTCTTAGCCTACACGATCAAAGGCTGGGGCACGCCAATCGCAGGACACAAAGACAACCATGGTGGGTTGATGAACAAAACCCAGATGGCCGAATGGCAGGAATACATGGGCGTCGCGCAAGGACATGAATGGGACAAATTCGCGACCGTTGCCGACCCTGTTGTGTTTAAGGACGAACTGTTAAAGGCGCCATTCTTCGCCAAGGGCCCGCGCCGCTACCACGACGACGTGATCGATGTCCCGTCGATTGAGCTGACTTCAGATCGTGAAATATCGACCCAAATGGCATTTGGGAAAATCCTGGATAACCTGTCCAAAGGCGACAGCGATCTCGCCGAACGCATCGTGACCACGTCACCGGACGTGACAGGCACAACCAACCTCGGCCCATGGGTGAACCGTCGTAAATTGTTCGCGCGGAACCACCAAGAAGACATGTTCAAAACCGAAAACATCCCGTCGACCGCAAAATGGGAGTTTACGCCAGAGGGCCAACATATCGAACTGGGCATCGCAGAGATGAACCTCTTCCTGCTTTTGGCGGCGGCAGGTCTGTCACATTCGATGTTCGGCAAACGCCTTATACCTATCGGCACTGTTTATGACCCCTTCGTGTCTCGCGGTTTGGACGCCTTAAACTACGCGTGCTACCAAGACGCGCGATTTATTATTGTTGGCACACCGTCGGGCGTCACGCTTTCTTATGAGGGCGGCGCGCACCAATCTATCGCATCTCCGCTGATCGGCATGTCGCAAGATGGGCTTGCTGCGTTCGAACCCGCCTTTGCAGATGAGTTGGCCGTGATCATGGAGTGGTCGTTCAACCACTTGCAAAAAGACGGCGAAAACGATCCGGACGAGCGTACATGGTTACGGGACGAAACCGGAGGATCGGTGTATCTGCGCCTTACAACCAACCCGATCGAACAGCCCGGCAAGCGCGTCAATGATGCCTTTAAACAAGGCGCAATCGATGGGGCTTACTGGCTACGCGAACCCGGTGCCAACTGCGAAGTGGTCATTGTCTATCAAGGCGCGGTTGCTCCAGAAGCCATCAAAGCAGCGGGCATGATCGGAGAAGGCCGCCGCGATGTCGGTGTCCTCGCCGTGACATCGGCTGACCGCCTGAACGCAGGCTGGGCGGCCGCACAGCGAGCGCGGGCAAACGGCAATAAAGCTGCCGCCTCGCACATCGAAACATTACTACTAGGCCTGCCAAGAAACTGCGTCCTGATCACTGTCATCGACGGCCATCCCGCTACACTGTCATGGGTCGGCGGTGTTTGGGGGCATCAAACGATCTCGCACGGGGTTGAACATTTCGGGCAAACGGGCTCGATCGCTGACCTATATAGGCACTTTCGGATCGACGCCGATGCGTTGGTCAATTCCGCAAGTGAGCTGTCTCTTGGTCGCCCTATCCCACACATCAAAGTCGCTGGGTAGGCAAAGTCGAAGGAAATGCCGATAGCGGTCGTTCTTGAGTGATGCAGCATTTGTTACATTGGGCTCACAACCGCCATTAGGTCGGCCGCAGCATGTTCACTTTGCTGTGCCACCTTCACCAGCAAAGACGGCCCAAACTGGCCATTCGCGCCTTTTTGCAGCGAACGGCTTCTTCGAGCCCTCTTTCACCGATGCTGCAAGGCTCATCAAAGTCTGTTCAAGTGGCGGAACAAAGTGACGGTTTGACCAATAGCCTTCAAATGTCTGAAATTTTGATCTGTTCTATTTTCAAAACGCCCTCAAGCAGGCTGGACGCGATAACATGACCGAATTCTAGCATGTCCGCCGAAGCTGGTATCAGATCAGGTACCTAGATCGTTCTGCCACCTGAAGCCACGCCTGTTTATCCCGCAAAGCGGCCCTTAACCCAAGCTTTGCGTTTCAGGCTGACGGCAGGAAGTTGGACGCTCGGCATGACCTGCGCATTTTCACCTCTTTTGCACAAGTATCAACACAACGCTGACGCAGTATCGCAGCGCAAAATCTTATGTCAGCTTCAGGTCGCTTCACCACCACTTCATTCTGTGCAAGCATTAGACCATTATGCGCCCATACTTTCAGAATGACCTGGCCCAGCGAAAGTTAGCCTTTGACAGCCACCAAAACTCTATATCAGAAACGCTGCCTGAGCGTACATTGGTGCTAACGACTATGAGTGGTGGAATCGGCACATCCAAAGCAGGGATTGCAGGATCAGCCGATTATCAAATTTATGATCTCACGGAAGCTGCCAGATCAGGAAAACACCATACCGCCATTGATGTCGGTATTCGCACCCGTAATGAATGCACTGTCTTCACAAGCCAAGAATAAAACTAGATTGGCAACATCATCCGTATTGCCTTGGCGCTTCACTGGCGCGTTCGCCTCAAAACCACGGCGACCTGCGTCCGGGGTGTGGATGTTGTGGAAATCCGTATCAATCATGCCGGGGCAGAGCGCGTTGACGCGGACCTTCGGTCCCAGCTCTTTGGCCAAACCGCCTGTCATCGTCACAATCGCCCCTTTTGAGGTGACGTAGGGCACAGAGCCGGGGCCGCCGCCATCGCGCGCTGCTTGGCTGGCAAGGTTCACAATCGTGCTTTTGTCCATATGCGCGAGGCACGCTTTGGTCATCATAAAGGTACTGGTCAGGTTGAGGTTCATCACCGCCATCCAATGTTCCAAGGACGCCTCTGCGATTGTTTTACCCACCAGCGCGTCAACGTCTTCTTGCTTGGTCAAATCACCTTGCAGGGAGATTGCATTGCCGCCATTTGCCTTGATCTTGGCAACGACGTTATCCGCGCCTGCGCTGCTGGCGAAATAGTTCACTGCGACGTTTGCGCCCTCTGAGGCTAGCTTGAGAGCGGCGGCGGCACCGATGTCACGGCCAGCGCCGGTGACGATTGCGGTTTTGTTTTCGAGTTTTAAGTGAGGATCCTTTTTCGCGGTGCTATGTTTCTGCGTGTCAGGTCGGAAAGTGGGTCGTCTTAGGACGACGCCGACTTCATGAACAAATCGAATATTTCGGGAACGTTTCCATCGCCCATACCCGCCTCCAATGCGGATGCAAGGTTGGTGGCAGTACCTTCAGCGATCTGGCTGCTGGTGCCCATGTCGTCCATCATCTGAACAAAGTAGCTGATGTCCTTACTGGCGTTTGCGATGGAAAAGCCCAAGTCACTTACGCCATCAACTGCGTATTTCTTGCAAAACTGCATGAAGGGGGAGTTGGACGGCCCCGCTGACATGATGTCGAACAGTTGCTGACCATCGATCCCCGATTGCTTGGCGACGGCAAAGGCTTGGCTCATGGTGCAGACGGTTGTCATGCCCATGAAGTTGTTAATCAACTTGGCGACATGGCCCGCGCCGAGGTCCCCGAGGTGAAAAACATTCTCGCCCAGAACATCCAGAACTGGCTTCACCTTTTCATAGGTCGCCATGTCGCCCGCCGCCATAATGTTCAATAGGCCGTCTTTGGCGTGGGCAGGTGTGCGGCCAAGGGGGGCGTCAATCATACCAGCGCCCTTGGCGGCCAGATCGACCCCAATCTTGCGCGTGGATGCAGGGATCGACGTGCCAAAATCAATGACCACCGCGCCGTCTTTGATGCCCGCCAAAATTCCATCGTCACCGTAAATCAGCCCCTCCACCACCTCAGACGTGGTCACGCACAGCATCACGATGTCACTGACCTCGGCCATTGCTTTTGGTGTGGCAAATTCAACAGCGCCGCGCTCGACTGCTGCGGCAACCGCGTCTTTGTTGCGGCCCATAACGGCCAAGTCGAAGCCGTTGTTTTGCAGGCATTCCGCCATGTTGCCGCCCATCAGACCAAGGCCGATGAAACCGATCGTTGGTTGTGTCATGTCATACTCCTGCATTGTCTTATGGTTGATCTGTCGAAAACGCGTTCGCACCGGCTTCGGCCACATCGTGGTCCTGCGCGGGCGATCCTGAGCTGACGCCGATGCCACCCACGACAACGCCGTCTGATAAAATCGGAACGCCGCCGCCGACTGCGACCATCCGGCCGCCCAAGGTGGAGGCAATGCCATGTGCGGGCATCCCGGGTTGGTTTACCTCGCCCAAGGCTTGGGTGCTCTTTTGAATGCCTGTCGCAGTATAGCTTTTGTCTATGGCCAGATTGATGCTGGTGATTTTGCCACCATCCATCCGTTCAAAGGCGATCAGATTGCCGCTTTCATCCGTGACAGCGATACACATCGGCACGCCGATCTCTATCGCTTTGGCGCGGGCACCGCTGATAATCACGGCTGCGTCGGAACTGTCTAGGCGCTGGATATTCAACATATTCTCATCCCTTTATGCATCAATTGCCAATGATCAGATTTGGCAGGGTCAATGAAATGGCGGGGACAAAGGTAATCAGCATAAGGGCCGCCAAAATCGCCAGATAGAACGGCCAGATCGTTTTGATCGCTTTCTCCATCGGGAGTTTGCCAACCACGCATCCCGCAAACAGGCAGGTCCCAACAGGCGGCGTGCACAGCCCAAGGCCAAGGTTCACAAGCAGGATGATCCCGAACTGGACGGGATCGATGCCCAAAGCGTTCATCACTGGCAAGAAGATGGGCGTACAGATTAAGATCAACGCCGCCATGTCCATGATCATCCCCAACACCAGCAGCATCAGGTTGATCAACAACAAGATCACGATCACATTGTCAGAGATTCCCAGCAGCAAATCGACGGTCTTGGTTGGCACACGGTAGAATGTCAGCATGTAGGCAAACGCGCCCGCGCAGGCGATCAAGACCAACACCATGGATGTCGTGCGCACGGAGCTCACGACAGTCGTCTTGAAATTTTCCCACGTGAGGGTGCGGTACACAATCAAGGTGACAAGGAAGGCGTAGATCGCACCAATTGCACCGGATTCAGTTGCGGTGAAAACGCCACTCAACACACCGCCAACGATAATCACGGCTGTGAACAATCCGGGAATAGCGCCGGCAAAGGCCCACCCCAAAGCTGCAAGGCCGGGGAATTTTTCAGCTTGGTAACCGCGCTTAATTGCAACGAGATATGCCGCCAGTGCCAAACACAGACACATCAAAATGCCCGGCACGACACCCGCCAGGAACAGCTTTGATATGGACACACCGCCGCCCGCTGCCAGTGCAAAGATAATCATGTTATGGCTGGGCGGGATGATGATGCCCGCGATGGAGGACGTGACGGTGACGTTGACCGCATAGTCCGCATCATAGCCTTTTTCCTTCATAGCGGGGATCAGGATGGATCCCAATGCCGAGATATCCGCAATAGCGGAGCCGGAAATGCCGCCAAACAACATGGACGAAAAGACATTCACGATGCCCAATCCGCCGCGCACAGCGCCCACAGCCGCCTGCGCAAACCGCACCAGCCTTGCTGCGATGCCGCCGTGGAACATCAAGTCACCGGCAAAAATGAAAAACGGAATGGCCAGATAGGCTTGCAGGCTAATTCCTGCGACGATCCGCTGGAAACCAATCATCAACGGCAAACCTTCGTACCAGAATGCAGCAACCGCAGAGATACCAAGGGAGAAGGCAACAGGTGCGCCTATCATCACACACAAGGCAAACACGCCCAGAAGTAAGAAAAGTCCCATGATCAGCTTTCGTCAATGTTATCTTGGCGTTCGTCCCAGCCTGTCAGCAGGCGGACCAAATGACCGATGGAGAATAGGCACAACAGCGCACCACAGATTGTTAGTGGCAAGGATCTCAGCCCCTCTGACACTTGGATCAGCGGGATCAACGAGTTCCATTTGAATTTCGTAAGTTCAATGCCGTACCAGAACATCATGCCACCAAAACCAATCATCAACAGATCAGTTACGAGGACAAAAAAGTTCCGAACGGGTCTGGGAACGATGTTGCGGAACACCACCACGGACAGGTGTGAATGTTGATGCACACCTACGGCCGCGCCTAAGAATGTAATAACCATTACCAAAAGCAACGACACCTGTTCCACCCATGTCGGCGTGTCGTTAAGCACGTAACGCCCGTACACAAGCCAAACATAAAACACCGTCATCGCAACCAATGAGATTGCTGCCAGAACGATACAAATGCGTGTCAGGAATTCAAAAGCAGTGTTCATGCGTTTGAGAAACACGGGCTGGGGTTTGGTGTCGGGCAAGGTCGTTCCTCCGGTAAAAAAAGCGCCCCTCTTTGCGAAAGGAAGGGCGCTCTTTGGTGTTTTTTTCAGAACTTACTCAGTGGCTTGTGCCATTTCGACCAGTGCTTTCATGTCTGGGTTTGCAGCCAGATAATCAGCATAGACGCTGTCCATCGCGGACTGGAACGGTGCTTTGTCGGCGATCTCGTTCACGGCGATGCCTGCGGCTTCGACGTCTTTGCGTGCCTGCTCGGAATCAACGGCCCACAGCTCACGCTGGAACAGGGCTGCTTCTTCTGCGGCACCACGTACGGCGGCTTGCATTTCTGGGGACAACGCGTTGAACTTTGTAGTGTTAACACAGATGCACTCAGGAATGATCAGGTGCTCGGACAGGGAGTAGTGTGTTGTCACTTCAAAGTGGCCAACGTTCTTGAACGAGGGGAAGTTGTTTTCCGCACCATCAACAACACCGGTCTTCAACGCCTGCTGCACTTCGGAGAACGCCATCGGGGACGGGTTACCGCCCATCGCTGAGATCATAGACGTGTAGAGGTCGTTGTTCATGACGCGGATCTTCAGGCCTTCAACGTCGGCGGGCGTGTTGATCGGCTTTTGGCTATAGAATGAGCGTGCACCAGCATCGAACCATGCCAGTGGCAGAACGCCCGCGTCACCCATTGCTGCGGCAACGGTCTGGCCTGCTTCGCCTTCGAGAACGCGGAACATGTGTGGCACGCTTTTGAAGATGAAGGGCAAGGAAACAAGGTTTGCTTCTTTTACCATTGGGCCGATGGGACCAAGGTTGAAGTTACCGATCTCGATGGCACCGATCCGAACCTGTTCAAGCGCGTCTGGCTGCGAGCCGAGAACACCACCGTGGAAGACGTCGACAGTAACTTCGCCGCCTGTGGCTGTGTTTACCAGTTCAGAAAATTTGTCCATTGCCGCGGTGTTTGGGTGACCGTCGTTGTGGATGTTCCAAGCGCGCCAGCCATCGGCTGAAGCGGATGATGCGATGAGAGCAACAGCAGTCGCGGCTGCAAAGAGCGATTTCGTGAAAGTCATGGGTTCTCCTCCCCCGTTGTGTTTGGACAGGTTCTGGCTTTCTAAGTTTGGGAGGGCGCAAGCCGAAAAGCTTCCTGCCACCTCCCAGAGCCGGAATCGCTGCTAACTCAATATGGAGACTAGTATCCAAGTTTGTCAATAAGTATGTTTTTAAGCCCTGCTGTCCTTGACATGTTCGGTCTCAGCGCCTTTCTTGCACCCAGTTGTAGATTGGATACATAGGCTGCGGCATCTGGATATTTGAAATTAATTTCAACATATTAGAGTGTGTCACTGGCAATGTGATCTGACAAACGTGATGAGGGCAAGAGAAGATTCCTGTGGAAGATATTGTAAGAAGAACCACAACAGACGCGGTCTATGAGACCCTGCATGAAGAGATTGTTTCACTCGAAATTCTTCCCGGAACAAAGCTGTCGGAGACCGAAGTAGCACGGCGTTTTGGCGTGTCTCGCCAGCCCGTCCGCAATGCGTTCACCAAGCTCGGAAACGACGATTTGCTTGTTATCCGACCGCAGAAAGCAACCGAAGTGCGGGGCTTTTCGATGGAGCGGCTAGAGCTTGCGCGTCTTGTGCGGCTGGCGTTGGAGATGGAAATTGTTCGCCGAGCGGCCACAGTTTGGGACACAGCCCGTGAAGTGAAGCTCGGTGAAAACCTGACCCTGCAAGAACAGGCATTGCAGAACAACGATTTGGTAACATTTCACGCGCTGGATTATGATTATCACAAGCTGATTTACGCGCTCAGCGGCAATCCCCTGGCATTCGAAGTGATGCTTGAATGTAAGCAAAAAGTGGATCGCCTGTGTTTGCTCAGCCTTGAGGAATCTCGCGAAGCCACATCAATTTTCGACGACCACCGCGAGATTGCGCAAGGTTTGGCGTCGGGGCACCTTGAGCGCGCGCAAAGTGCCATGCGCAAGCACCTGTCGCGGCTGGATGCGACGATCGAGTACATCCACAAGACACATCCGAACTACTTCGAGTAGGGACTTCGCGGCGAGATGAGCTAAAGTCAGGCTGTTCCCCGCTCTGGGCGATCATTATCGATGTTGAACTTCATCCCGTCCAACAGCTCTTCCAGATCAGGTCTGGCGGCAGGACCGTTTGAAATGTCAACCAACATCAAGGTGCCGTTCGGACGGATCGCAAATGCACCCGGTTCGGCAAAGACACCTGTTGTTTCTGCTTCTGACAAAGGCGTTGAGACGTACAAGCCAAGGGATCGCATCTGGGATTCGGTCATGCCATATCCAAGATCGAAATCCCATCCGAACTCTGCCAGATCAGCCTGTGCTTTTTCTTTGGTATCCGCCGAAACAACAACAACGTCCAACACATCTGTCCAATCGGACAACACAGCGTTCAGCTTGTTCAGGAACCGCTTGCAGCGTGGACAATGTTTGCCCCGATAGACAAACAGCATCGTCCAGCGGTCTTTGTTCTGGCCTATGGTTAGCAAATCAGCAGAAGCTGCACTATGGAAACTCATTTCTCCGATGGGGGCACCGACATTGGGTTTGGCTGAAGTCATGGGCAGGGTGTCCTTTGATCATCTACGGGTAGGTTAGCGAGAATGCTATTCGTGCAATTCCATACACATCTAACTGGGAATTGAAAAGATGATCGCGACAAAGTTGGGTGTGTGTGAAGGACGCGCGGCTTAGGGTGATCGCAAGTAAGCCAAGGAATCCCAAGATGCCAACGCGCCGCGATATCACTGCCTTACTGGCCGCAAGCCTTATGATACCTGGGCAAGGTTTTTCCCAATCTGTGGATTTGTACCAGCTTCAGCGCGACCTCATCAATGGCACGCCAGCGGAGTTCTTTGCTGCGCTGGAAACGATCAAGCAGCGGGGCCTTCCAGATATGGCAGCAGGTTTGATTGCCAGCATGCGATTTACCAACGGGCCAAATTCGAACATCTCGCAAGCGCTGTCTGCGATCACTGGGGAAAAGGACGCCCAAAGCTGGTTCGACTGGATGCTCTGGCAAGAACGCAACCCGCAAGTGATACCTGATCCGTCCTTCATCAAGTTCAAACGAGAGATATTCCTTGCCATTGATCCAAATTTCAAGATCTTTTTGGACCCTCAAGATATCCAACCGGACGCGATGCGCATCAGGTTGGAAGAGATCATATGGGGAGGCGTTCGCAAGGATGGCATTCCTTCGCTCGATGCTCCTGATTTGGTCAGAGCAGATGAAGCGGACTATTTGCAAAGTGATGACTTGGTTTTTGGCGTTGAGATAAACGGAGACGCGCGTGCCTATCCACTTCGGATCATGGGGTGGCATGAGATGTTTAACGATGTCATTGGAGGCGTCCCTGTCGCCTTGGCCTATTGCACGCTGTGTGGCTCAGGCATTTTGTTTGAAACGAAACTCGCCTCGGAACACGATCCTCTGATTTTCGGGTCTTCTGGTTTTTTGTACCGGTCTAACAAACTTATGTTCGACCGTACGACCCATTCTCTTTGGAACCAATTCACCGGCGAGCCTGTGTCAGGACCCATGGTGCGCCAGAAACATGTACTGGTGCAGCGCCCAATCGTGATAGACACTTGGGCAAGTTGGCACGCCGCCAACCCTACGACGCGGGTTTTGTCGCTGAATACCGGATTTGATCGGGACTACGGATCGGGGGTCGTTTACAATGACTATTTCACCTCGAATTATCTCATGTTTCCGGTTGACGTAGACCAAGGTAAAGTTGCGCAAAAGGACTTTGTCTTTGGCATTCGTCAGTTTGGCGGCGCAAAAGCCTGGCCTCTGGACGCGTTCCGGAACACGCCCTTGATCAACGATGAAATTCTAGGACGGCAGATCGTCTTAATTGGGGATGCCGAAACGCGCACTGTACGTGCTTTTGAACGCGGTACGCGTCGTTTCGAAGTGGGTTTGACGAGCCTGACATCAGATGACGATCTAGACTGGTCGATCACTGAAACTGCACTGATTAGCTCCGAGGGGCAAAAGCTTCCACGTGTTGCAGGGCACATCGCGTATTGGTTTGCCTGGAACAGTTATCTAGCTGCCAACTCTGAGCTATATGAGCATTGATGCCGTTTCCAAAAAACTGCCTAGGGTAAGCAAAGTTCAAATTTGCAAAATGGAGGGTACTATTTCTGCCCAGAATTCCTGAGCTCTCCCATCACTTGTTTATTGAAAGAGATTCTCGAATGGGCAATGCACTATGTTCACGCGTCGGGCAGTAAAAAAGTTGTAACCTGCCATGTCGCGGGTAAGGTTCACTTGGCCCGTCGCTAGAATTCTTGCGGCCCAAACAGCCATTCAGCAGCAGTCACTGGCTTGTATGGGGCCACCGAGGCGCATGTCTATCGCCGCCTTGCCTTGGCCAACCTGCCCAATCCAGTGATTGATGCCCTGCGCAATGGTGAAATTAGCCTGTCGAATGCAGCCGCTTTCAGCATCAGTGATGATGAAAAGCTGACCTTGGAAATCTTGGAAAACGTGCGCGGCCAAGGTGAGAGCGATCACCGCATCAAAAAGATGCTCAAACCCGATGCTGTGAAAGACAGTGACCGCCGCGCCGTGTTTGTGGGTCTTGACGCCTATAGGGCCGCAGGGGGTCGCACAGGCAGTGATCTGTTTGCAGAGGAAGTTTTGATCGATGATCCTGCCATTCTTGACGCGTTGTTTGGCAAGAAGCTGGAGGACGCTGCCGCGACCTTGCAAGCCGAGGGCTGGAAATGGGCCGAAGCCATCGGGGACAGCTATATCGGTTGGTATCAGATCGAGGAGATGAAACTGTCGCGCATCTATGCCGAGGGCGGCACGTTGTCTAATGATCAGAGTGAAGACTATGACACGCTGTCAGAGCAAGCCGAACAAGACGTGTTAAACGACGAAGGTCACGCCCAGCTTGCTGCTTTGCAAGCGATCCTTGATGGGTCGTTCACCGAGGATCAAAAGGCCCATGCAGGTGTGTTGGTCTACATCGACACGCACGGCGCGGTGCAGGTTGAGGCTGGCCTTGTGAAAGGCACAGACAAAAAGGCAGCGATTGACGCAGGTGTCCTGGAAAAATCCAACCACGTCGGCAGCACAGGCACCAAGTCGCCAATCTCACAAAAACTGGCAATGGATTTGGGGCGCATCGCGACGGGGGCACGTCAAGACGCCATCTTGGGCGATCCCGACCTCTTGTTGGCGCTCTTTGCGTTCCAATTGTCAGGCAAGTCTGGCTACACATCTGCCTTTGGCCTGCGCAAGGACGACGTGCCAAACGTCCCAAGCACAGCAATGTCAGGCTACACCTTGGACGAGCGACTGACCAAACCAACACCGAGCGCCAAATATGGCAGCGACATGGCGCGCGTGTTTCGCGCTTACAAAGCCAAAGGGCCAGAGTTCATCATGGACGAAATCATCCGCCATCTCGCATCCCTGCTCACGGTTGATACTGATCTGGCAGAGGTGATCGACAAGGCAGTTGAAACGAATATCCGTGACAACTTTACTCCAAACGCTGAGAACTTTTTTGGCCGTGTTGGGGGTCCTTACTTGATCCAGCAATGGCGCGATCTGTTGGACCTCAAAAAGGATCATCCAACCGTCACGACATTCGCCAAACTCAAAAAATCCGAGAAGGCCGATAAAATGGCCGTGCTCTTTGGAGATGGGGAGGCACAAGAGACGCAAGGGCTTACAGAGGCGCAGATCGCGCGGATTGCGGCATGGGTGCCAGAAGGCATGGCCTAGACACTGTGGCAGGGCACATTGAGTGCCCTGCCTATTATCCTTGTGGTGAGGATCAACTGGCTCCGCTCACGCGGGGCCCTTTTTTGGTTGACCTTATCTGCTGCAGCACAGCGAGTTGTTCGCGTTCGATTTCGGAAATCGCTTCTGTGGTTGAAAGGCGTTCGGCTTGTGTAGCTAAGTCACTCTCGCGACGCAGGTTGGCCGCTTCGTTTCGGATAAACAGGTTTCCATCCACGGTTGGCACGCCTTGGCTGACTGCGGCAGACGCCCAGATCATTCCAATCGCAGTAACTGTGAGGGATGCACGCACTACTGCGCTTCGGTTTGTTTGGGCGCATCCAATGCAACGAAATTGCAATCGGCAACGGGTGCGGCGCTGGTCGAGACGCGGCCACCAGCTGATTGAAGGAAGCTCAGGCTGTCGGATGATCGCGCAACGGTGTCTCGTTCGAAGCAATTTGCATTTGGTCCCTGATAGTCACCGCAGGCACCAAGGCCAAAAGCACACAATATGATCAAAGTGGTTCGTTTCATGAAGTCCTCCAAAAATCTGGGCGTTGGCGATAGTCGGCACCCACCAATTGTTCTCCTTTTTCCATCCCGCCGAGGATGGTCAGTAGCGGACCCAAGGCACTGAGGTCAGCGTTGATCACGACCGAACCTTCATCGTCCCTGACGAGCCCAAGCCGAGAATTGCTGCCCGTGTTCAACAGCACATCGAGTTCTTTGCTTTGGAGATTAAGCATCGCGTAGTCGGACGCGTTCGCCCGAATGTTTGGCAGCAAGATCTGTGTCGGAACGGCCTCCACGATGGTCCTACCCGTGCGGGTTTGTTCCAACTGGCTGGCGTATTGGGTCATCATCACAACGACCGCATTTTGCTTGCGCGCAGTGACAAGCCAATTGGACAAGCGTTCGGCAAAATATCCGTTATCGAGGGCCTTCCAAGCTTCATCGATGATTATGATTGTTGGCTGGCGGTCTTCGATCACACGTTCGACGCGACGAAACAAATAAGACAGGACCGCCATCCGCTCTTTTTCGCTTTCGCTGTCCAGGATGCCTGTAAGGTCAAATCCGACTACATCGCCTTCAAGCGAGAATGTGTCTTCTTTGGTCTGGCCAAAAATCCAGCCATAGCGGCCATCAGCCGTCCATTCCTGCAAGCGTTCATGCAAATCTCCGTCGTCATCGGCGGAAACAAACAGGGATGCGAGATCGTGCCAGTTGCGTAGATCAGTATCAGAGGCAGATGCGTTTTGCCGAACGACCTCTTGGATGCGGTTGGTCTGTGCCGGGGTGAGTGGTTTGTGGTTGCGCTCGCAGCATCGGCTTTGTTGCAGCAGGAGCCTAGCAAGCAAGGTCAGACAACTGGAAAAGCGGTCGTTGACGAGAGCGAACGCCGCACCAAGACTAGCACGTCTGCCCTTCGCACAACTTAAAGCCAAGATCGATTGTACGCGCACTGCTTTCAGAATGATCATCGCTTGGTCGCGAAATGAACTTTCCGGCCTGCTTCCCTATTTCGTAGCGTGGTGTTTGGATGGTGGTCAGACGCACCGGCAAGGCATCGAGAAAGGGCAAGCCATTGAATCCAGCCAAAGCGATGTCTTGTGGCATCCGAATGGCTTCTGATAGGCAATGCATGATGCCGCCCGTGGCAAGGTCATCATTCGAATAGTAGATCGCATCGGGCTTAACCGGCCGCGCCAGAATATCAGACGTCATCCGACGTCCTTCCATCATGGACGATGGTTTTTCACTTATATCCTGTGACAGCAGCGTCGCGCCAGCCTCGCGCAGGGTCTGGCGGAAGCCTTCAAGGCGTTTGCCTGCCCGCAAATCCTGCCCGCTTTGGCTTCCGGCGTAGACAAAACGCCGATGTCCCTTTGCCAGCATATGTTTGGCTGTCGCAATACCTGCCGCAGTCTGCGACAGGCCAATCGCCACAGAAATCGGCGCACCGTCGATATCCATAATTTCGGCAACATGGACACCAGCCGCGGCAATCGCTTTGCGCGTGACGTCAGAGTGCTCCAATCCGGCCAAAATTATCCCCGAGGGCCGCCAGGACAGAAGGTCTCGCACCAGTGCGTCTTCTTTTTCCAGCGAGTATTCCGTCACCCCAAAGACCGGTCGGCAACCTTGGTCGGTCAAAGCATCGGTAATTCCGCTAAGAACATCATTGAACACAGAGTTACCCAAGGTTGGCAGCACGACTGCGATGAGGGGGGTCTTTTCCGACCGCAATCCCCGCGCAAGCCGGTTTTGCACATAGCCTATTTCTTCCGCTGCAGATTTAACGCGGTCGCGGACTTCTTTCGAGATATAGCCTTTGCCGTTCATGACACGCGAGACGGTCATCTGGCTAACGCCTGCTTTATCTGCAACGTCGTCCATAGTTGGACGCGTAACTTTAGTATTCATCGAAAGCCTTTCTCGCAATAATTGTGCCACGCCACTCAGGAAATTCTTGACAGATGTTTACGTAAACATGTAGGGAAAGTTCAATATGTTTACGTAAACATATTTCGAAAATGATGATCTGGGAGAATTTCAAATGAAAAAGCTGCTTTTAGGAACGGCATTTGCCGCGCTAACGTCGACAGCTGCGATGGCAGAAACTTACCGCGCAGAGTGCTTTGCTCCCGCCCCGGGCACGAGCACCATTCAAGGTGTGGCCAAAGATGGGCCCTACAAAATGGCGTTTGTGAACGGGTTTGCGGGCAACGATTGGCGTATTGCAGCTATCCAGGCTTCAAAGGCATGGGCGGCGCGTCCAGAAAATGCGGCGAACATTGAAGAATTCACAGTCGTCTCTGTGGGCAATGATAGTGCCGCCCAGATCGCCGCTATCGATAACTTTATCGCCGCCGGATACGACGCCATTACATTCATCGCTGTGAACCCGAGTGCATTTGAGCCTGTTATTCGCCGCGCCGAGCGTGCTGGCACGGTTCTGGTCCCATTTGACAATGTCTTGGACACTGACCGTGTTGTTCAAATCAATGAAAGCCAGCTTGAGCTTGGACGCCTGAAGGCACAAACGGTTATGGACGAGCTGGGCGGCGAGGCTAGCAAAATCCTGATGGTAAATGGCCTGCCCGGCAACGCTACCGACCGTGATCGCCGCCTGGGTATGATGAGTGTGCTTGAAAACGTCGATGGACTTGAGATCGTTGAGGTTGTTGGCAACTGGGACACAGGCACAAGCCAGAAAGTCGTCGCCGACGCACTTGCGACACACGGTCAATTTGATGCGGTTGTATCGCAGCACGGGTCCGCTGGTACGATCAACGCAATGCAGGCCGCAAATCACCCAATCGTGCCGATGGGCGTCGACGGTGAGAACGGTGTTCGGATGTTGATGGACGAACTTGATATCCCCGGCATTTCTGCCGCGCAGGCGCCTGCTATGTCGTCGATCGCACTCGAAGCTGCAGTCGCCTTGCTGCAGGGCAATGAGCTGCCGCAAACAGTGTTCTTGCCAATCCCGCAGGTCATGGCAGGTGATCTTGAAGCTGGGGTGAACTACTTCCCCGACTTGCCCAAATCGTTCAATACTGGGACGGGTTTCCCAGATTGTTTTGCGCCCTTCACGCCTGAAGAACTATTGGGTCAAAGCGCCGACGACAGCTAAACTAACCCCAGCCCTTACTATCCACTCACACGACTCACATAAACACTTTCCTGGCGGCAGACCGTGCCGCCAGGCCTACAAGACCCTGATCATTTAGGTGGACCTTTCGCTATGCCGCGACCTGACACAGCCATCGTGCATCTTTCGGGTGTTTCTAAAATATATGGCGCGACCAAAGCACTTTCAGAGGTGCAATTCTCCTGTTTTGGTGGCGAAATTCACGCGATCCTAGGTGAGAATGGCGCCGGAAAATCGACGCTGATGAAATTGGTATCAGGTGTCATTCAGCCGACCATTGGGGATATACATATTGATGGAACCCCGACGCAACTTATGTCGCCCGCTGACGCTATGTCCCGCGGGCTTATCTGCATGTTTCAAGAGCTTTCGCTGGTTCCTGACCTGACCGTGCGTGAAAATCTTATGTTGGGTGCACCCGGCACAGGGCTGGGCCGGCTTGACGCGAAAGTTGTGGCCCGTGCCCAAGCTGTCTTGGACAAAATCGACGGTGCATCAATCCGAATGAACACCCGCATTGCTGACCTCACTCTGGCAGAAAGCCAGCAAGTTGAGATTGCCAAAGCACTTTCACGAAACCCAAGACTGCTGATCCTTGATGAGGCGACCTCCGCGCTGAATGCATCCGTGGTTGAAAAAGTGTTCCACTTGATCAGAGCAGAACGTGACCGAGGCGTCGGCATTCTCTTTATTTCACATAGATTTCATGAGATCGAAGCGCTGGCTGACCGCATCTCGATCTTTCGCAATGGCGCGCATGTCGAGACGTTTGATAACGGCGCTTATGACTACGGTGCCATCATCAGCAAGATGGTCGGACAGCGGATTGATGATCTGTTTCCGCCAAAACCGAAAGCTGACCCAAACGCCGAAGACGTTATTGCCATTAACGGTTTTGGTTGGGGTGAGCGTTTACACGACGTTTCTATCACCTTGCGCAAAGGTCAGATTACCGGCTTGGGCGGGCTAGACGGTCAAGGTCAGGGTGACGTTTTGCATGGTCTATTTGGGTTGCTGAAAGGCACCACTGGCACCTGTGTGATGGGCGGTAAAACCCTTGCGATCACACACCCCAAGACCGCAAAGTCGCCAGAGCTGGGCATTGCGCTGGTACCAGAGGATCGCAAAACCGAAGGTCTGGTGTTGGATCAAAGCATTGCCCGTAATCTGGAACTCGCCGCTCTTGGTATAAACGGTATCGACGCGGGTGATCCTGCGATTTACCAGCCGTTCCTCGATGCGCTGGAATTGAAATGTGACAGCCTTGATCAAACGATTTCGGAATTGTCAGGTGGCAACCAGCAAAAAGTGGCCCTTACGAAGTGGCTCGCGCTTGGGCCGCGCTGCATGTTGCTGGCTGATCCGACGCGCGGGATCGACGTCAAAACTAAGACCCAGATCTACGCGCTGTTGCGTAGGTTGGCCAATAGTGGCGTTGCTATTCTATTGTTGTCCACCGACTACGAAGAACTGATACACCTGTGTGACGAGACGCATATTTTCTACGATGGCCGTATCGTCCAGCACTTGTCTGGTGGCGATACTACGGCCGAGAACATTATTGCGGCCTCTTTGAATATGCATGTTGGTACACAGCAAGCGGAGGCCACACATCATGCGTGATCTCTTGCGTGCAAATCAACGAGAGGCCTTTGCCGTCCTTGTATTAGGCGTCTTAGTGACGTTCTACCTTGCAACACATCCGGCAGGCCCCACGACCTATGTGATTACGATCTGGGCGAACCAAGCCCTGATCCTTGCCCTTGCAGCAATTGCGCAATTCTTCGCCGTAATCGTGCGCGGGATTGATCTGTCTGTGGGGGCAGTCATGGCATTGACGAACTGTGTCGCATCATACCTTGTGATTGGGTCGGGCCTTGATATGGCATTCGGAATTATTGCTGTCCTTTTGGTTGGGGCAGGATGTGGGCTGCTCAACGGATTGCTTGTGGTTTATGGGCGCATTCAGCCCATTGTCGTCACTTTGGCGACGGCATCGCTTTTTGTGGGTGTCGCCTTGCTTTTGCGGCCCACACCCGGTGGGCAAATTGACTATGACCTCGCCGATGCGATGACGCTTGATGTGTTCGGCATTCCAACCGCGTTGATTATCACCGCCGGGGTTATTGGATTGATCTGGGTGCCCTTGCGGCGCACCGGATTGGGGCTTGGACTGTATGCTGTGGGATCATCGGAACAGGCTGCATTCCAATCAGGCATGCCGGTGACCAAGATCCGTTTGGCATCGTTTACTTTGGGTGGCTTGTTCGCTGGCATGGCCGGGCTTTACTTTAGCTTCGTGACAACAACCGGCGATGCGGGAATTGGACCAAACTTTACACTGAATTCAATCGCTGCAGTTGTCTTGGGCGGCGTGGCATTGCGCGGCGGCGTTGGCACGCTGACAGGCGCAATTGCCGGTGCATTCATTCTCAAAACAATCGGCGCACTGATGTTCTTTTCAGGGCTTCCCCCGCTCGCACAACCATTTGTCGAGGGGCTAATCCTAGCGACAGCAATTGCAATTGGCGGCGCTGACGTTCTGCGCGTCAAGAACCGGCTGGAGGTCTTTGGACGATGAGCACTTTTGCGCAACGCATGCCAAGCCTCGACAGTTTGGTGCCCTATGCTGGTACACTCTTGCTCATTTTGGGCGGAAGTCTCTTTTACCCGCAGATCCTTGGATTTGAGTATCTGACACAGCAGCTTCAAATTTCCGCGTTCCTTGGCCTTCTGGCGCTTGGTGCCACGCTGGTTATTTTGCTAGGCCACATTGATCTGTCAGTGCCTTGGATCTTGGGCGGTGCGGCGATTGTGTCGACCTCTTTGGCAGGCACTGGTGATCCACTTCTGACGGCGCTTGCTATACCTCTGGCACTTCTGTTTGGCGCAGTAGTCGGCATCATAAATGGCGTGGGCGTTGCAATTCTGCGTATCCCGTCAATGGTCTGGACCTTGGCTGTGAATTCGATGTTGCTAGGCGTCGCGGTGCTGAACACCGGCGGTTTTAACCCCAAAGGTGAAGCCAGCGAAACCATGGTCTGGCTCGCGACAGGCAACATCGCCGGTATTCCAGCAGCGTTTATCGTCTGGATGGCAACGGCCGGGGCGATGGCGTTGTTGTTGAAACGGTCGGGATTTGGCCGGTATCTGTCGTCCATCGGCTACAACGAAAAGGCAACATTCCTTTCCGGTGTCTCGACCCCTTCGGTCATTTTTGCGGCCTTCGCGATTGCCGGAGTATGTTCAGCTTTTGGCGGCGTGCTGCTCGCGGGTTACGCAAATCAGGCGTATCAATCCATGGGCGACCCATTTTTGCTGCCTACAATTGCGGCAGTCGTCATCGGCGGCACATCAATCTTAGGTGGTCGCGGCAGTCTTGTCGGTACAATTGGAGGGGTACTGTTTATCACGCTTTTGACGTCCATTCTGTCCGTCATGCAAATCTCGGACGCTTGGCGCAATATCATCTTTGGCGTGATCATTCTGGCGATGCTCCTGCTACAAACTCTGCGCAAGAGGGCTGCTTGATATGGATGCATTCTATGAAACCTTCGACGCGTCTTTTGCGGAAATGATCGATATCAACCGGCCGCCTGAAATGATTGCGAATGGCTTTACTTGGACCGAAGGGCCGGTTTGGCTGAACGACACGCTTTATTTCAATGACATTCCCGCCAAGCAGATGATGAAATGGCAACCAGGGCACCAGGCGACTGTCGCGTTACCAGAGAGTGAATTCGCCAATGGCAACACGCTGGATGGCCAAGGTCGCATGGTATCATGCGAACATGGCGGGCGGCGGGTGATCCGACGGCTGGATCCCCTAGACGCCGATGCGGTTGAAGTCATCGCAGACAGCTATCAGGGCAAAAGGCTCAACTCTCCTAACGATGTTGTTGTGAAATCTGATGGCTCTGTTTGGTTCACGGATCCGCCGTATGGCATCAACTCTGATGTTGAAGGGTACCCTGCCGACAGTGAAATTGGCGGGTGTTACGTTTTTTGCGTCACCCCTGACGGTGCCATAACGGCGGTCGTCACCGATTTTGATAAGCCCAACGGGTTGGCATTTTCACCTGATGAAAGCCAACTTTATATCGCGGACTCTGGCGCCATCCGTGGCGCAAGCTTCCCCGGTATCGACTACAATTTACCGCATCATATCCGCGTGTTTGATGTCGATGGGACCACACTTTCAGGCGGGCGCGTCTTCGCCGAGATCATGCCCGGCATTCCTGATGGTTTTAGGGTCGATCATGACGGGCTGATCTGGACCAGCGCTTTGGACGGTATTCATTGCCTCGACACCGCAGGCAATTGTCTGGGTAAGATCAGACTGCCATCGCCGACGTCTAACATCTGCTTTGGAGGAGCATCCGGGACAGATATGTTTATCACCTCGTCAGATTGCGTTTGGTGGGTGAGGTCGAACCGCACCGATGCGGCGCAAATCCTTAAATCACAATCATAGCAAAGGGACGCCATATGCAAAAGAATATCGCAGTGATTGGCCTAGGGTCGATGGGCTACGGCATGGCGCAGTCGTTGCTGCGCGCAGGTCATACGACGTTTGGCTACGATATTGACGCTGAAACGACACAACGGTTGCAAGATGAGGGCGGGACCGTAGGTACGCTGGCTGAAGTCGCCGATACTTTGGACGCGGTCCTCGTAGTGGTCCTGAATGCGCTGCAGACCGAAAACGTTTTATTTGGCAGTGATGGTGTCGTCGGCAGGCTGAAGCCTGGCGCAGTTGTCATGGCCTGCGCGACCGTTGCACCCGACTTTGCGCGGCAGATGGCCACAAAATGCGAAAAAGCGGGCGTCCACTACCTTGATGCACCAATTTCGGGGGGATCGGTTAAGGCAAGTGAGGGCGCCCTAAGTGTGATGGCTTCTGGCACCAAGGATGCCTTTGCAGCCGCGCGCTCCGTTCTGGACGCTACAGCATCGACTGTTTTTGAATTGGGTGATTGCGCGGGTGCTGGATCGGCGATGAAAGCGGTTAACCAACTTTTGGCAGGCGTACACATTGCTGCAATGGCTGAAGCGATGACGTTCGGCATGACCCAAGGGGTCGAACCAGCGCAATTTGTTGAGGTGATCAGTAAATGTGCGGGGACATCGTGGATGTTGGAAAACCGTGCGCCACATATTGTTGCCGGTGATTACACGCCACATTCGACCATTGATATCTGGCCCAAAGATCTTGGAATCGTCCTTGATGTCGCCAAGTCCGCTAAATTCGGTGCGCCTTTAACAGCCGCAGCGCTGCAACAGTTTTTGGCAGCGTCGGGATCTGGCCTCGGCGCGGAAGATGATGCCGCTGTTGCCAAAGTCTATGCACGCAATGCGGGTCTGACATTGCCGGGAGATACCTGATGTTGCTGGGCTGTATCGGGGACGATTTTACCGGATCGTCCGATTTGGCGAATACCCTTTCAAAGCAAGGCATGCGCAGTGTGCAATATACAGGTGTGCCCTCAGAACTCGCCCACCCTGACGTCGAAGCCGGTGTCATCGCGCTCAAATCCCGGTCAAATGACCCTAAGGAGGCGGTGCGACAATCACTGGAGGCATTGGCTTGGCTACGAGAGCAGGGATGTGAGCAGTTCTTTTTCAAATACTGCTCGACGTTTGACTCGACCGCCGCAGGGAACATCGGGCCTGTGGCCGATGCGCTTGCCGATGCATTGAATGCGCACAAGGTTATTGTCTGCCCTGCGTTCCCGGGAACCGGCCGATCAATCTATCAGGGGCATCTTTTTGTCAATGATACGCTGCTGAACGAAAGCGGTTTGCAGAACCATCCCCTAACACCAATGACAGACCCTGACATTCGTCGTTGGCTGACCCCGCAAACGCGGCACAGCGTTGGTCATGTTGATGCAAATGCCGTTCTATCGGGCGCACAAGCCATCAAGGATGCGTTGAGTATAGAACATGACGCCGGCAAACGGCTGATCGTTGTTGATGCTTTGCGCGATGAAGATTTGTTGCAAATCGGGGCTGCCTCCGACGGTCTGCCGTTGATCACGGGCGGGTCCGGTGTGGCGCTTGGCTTGCCGCGCAACTTTGCCAAGCGCGGGCAGATCGCAAATACCGGTAGCAGTTGGCGTGGCGAAACCGGTAAGTGTGTTGCTTTGTCAGGCTCTTGTTCAAACGCGACGCGGGCGCAAGTTGCCTTGCACAGCAAAACCAACCCTTCCTATGAAATCAAAGCCAGCGACGTAATCCATGGCGTGTTGCACGCGCAAACGGTTGCGGAGTGGTTGATAGACGCTGAGGGTATCCCTTTGGCTTATAGTTCGGCTGATCCTGCTGTCGTGGCCGGCATTCAAAAAGAATTCGGACGCGAGAAAAGCGCAGATGCCCTCGAGGCTTTCTTTGCCGAAGTGTCCCGTATTCTAATCGCAGGAGGTATCCGCAAAGTATTAACCGCAGGGGGTGAGACATCCGGTGCAATTGTCGAAGGGCTACAGTTGACGACCCTAGAAATTGGGCCCGAAATCGACCCCGGTGTGCCTGCTTTGCGCGCCAGCGATAGGCTGGTGATCGCCCTGAAGTCCGGTAACTTTGGCGGGCCTGACTATTTTGCGAAAGCTGCAGGCATCCTTGGATCGACCGCATGACTGAAACCAGACAACGTGAACTGATCTGTACTTTAGCAAAGTCTATGTTTGACCGTGGACTGACCGGTGGGTCAACGGGGAACATCTCTGCCCGTACGGAAGATGGCGGGTTGCTGGTGTCTCCCACCGGCACAAGTTTTGGGCGTCTTGATCCGGCACGACTATCACGGTTTGACAGCACAGGAGCCTTTCTTGATGGCGATCCGCCGACCAAGGAAATGCCTCTTCATTCAGCGTTCTATGACACGCGCAGCTCGGCGGGTGCCGTGGTGCATCTGCATTCATGTCATGCCGTGGCCTTGTCATTGATGCCTGATGTAGATGCGGACAACTTTCTACCCCCGCTGACCCCTTACGCGATTATGAAACTTGGCAAGGTCCAACTGCTGCCCTTCTTTCGGCCCGGTGATCCGGCCATGGGACAAGCCGTGCGTGGTCTTGCCGGCAAGCGCAGTGCGGTGATGCTGGCTAATCACGGGCCGGTGGTGGCTGGTAAGGATGTCGAAGCGGCCTGTAATGCCATCGAAGAGCTTGAGGATACTGCGCGCCTTGCAATGATGATGCAGGGTTTGCGTGCGCGACAACTGACGCCTGCCCAAGTCACTGATTTGGTGAGACATTTCGATGTGGATTGGGATACATGACCAAATTTTCGGCCAATCTAGGGTTTCTTTGGGCCGACCTGTCACTGCCAGACGCGATCTATGCCGCCAAGGCCGCAGGATTTGAAGCCGTTGAATGCCATTGGCTCTATGACGAACCTGTGGACAAAGTAAAGGCTGCGTTGGACGCGACCGGATTGGTCATGCTGGGCTTAAACACCCGACGCGGTGATGTCGACAACGGGGAAAATGGCTTGTCCGCGCTGCCAGATCGCACCAAAGACGCACGCGCCGCAATCGACGAGGCGCTGCACTACGCGGTTGCAATCAATGCCCGCGCGATCCACGTCATGGCAGGTTTCGCACAAGGTGTTGCAGCCCATGACGCTTTTGTTTCCAATCTGCACTATGCCTGCGACGCGGCAGCGCCGCATGGGATCAAAATCCTGATTGAACCGCTCAATCACTACGATGCGCCGGGCTATTTCCTTCAGAAAACGGAACAGGCAAGGGACATCATTGCTCAGGTTGGCAAACCTAATATCGCTCTGATGTTTGACTGCTACCATGTGCAACTGATGGAAGGCGATCTGACCCATCGCCTTTCTGATTTACTGCCCGTTATCGGACATATTCAATTTGCATCGGTTCCGGATCGCGGCGCACCGATCGGTGGTGAAATCAACTACCCTTATATATTCGAAGTCATTTCCGACTTGGGCTACAACGCACCGCTCGGGGCGGAATACAAGCCCAAGGGCCCAACAGAAAAGACGCTGGACTGGATGACCGGTATAACGATATAGGCTGAGATGTACCGGCAAGCATTTGTTATCAAATAGCAAGTGCTGCGCCAGCAATAAGCGGGCTTCGAGAGAGGTTGTCAGATGGTATGGAGGCATGCCCAATTTGCGGAATTGGTGTTGCAGAACAACTGGATCACTTTCTTCCCAAGACTACCTTTGGCGTCCTATCGATCTATTGTCGAAACCTCATTCCAATCTGTCCCTCTTGCAATGTTCGAAAACGAGCAGAAGCCAACCCAGATCCCAATCGACATTATCTGCACGCCTATTTTGAACTTTTGCCGCAGGGACGGTTTCTTGAAGCGCTTGTTCAGGTTCAAGGTGACGCACTTCATGTTGAATTCAGAGCGCGTCAGGATATTGCATTACCCGCTGTGTTCAGTTCGGGGCTCGACTATGGACCTGTCACGTTTTAGTGACGCCCCAAGTGCTCGTTTAAGCCACTTTCCTTTCGAAAGCGACGGGGCTTTTCCAGGGTTACAACATTCAGAACATCGCGAATGCTGGCAGACCTGCTCCTGCGGTCGAAGAAGCGCGCTATTGGTACATGTACTATTTTCATACGGACCGCGGCCGCGTTGCATTGACGGAAAACCGGCGTGATATTTGCCGTTTCATTTGATCGCTATGGTCGCCAACTTGGCAGCTCAGCGAGGAAACCTGGGCCGCGACGGCGACCTCATTTGACCACCCAGATTTCGTCGAGATCGTGTTGCATTCTTATCGCCATCGTTTTGGTGGCGTTCCGGATGACCCCGCTTAGGATAAGATCGAGGCACGACTGGCCACTCGACCCAAAGTCAAAGTGTCCAGCATCGTTCATCAAGGGCACAATGACGGAGTTGGTCCGTCTCAGGATGAGGACGTTGATCGCCTACAGTTCACCAACTTTTATGAACGCTGGATCGTGGACGTCGCGGGTCACAATCTGCCACAGGAAGCACCTGAGGCATTCGCTGCAGCTGTCCTCACGTTGCCGAATTTTGAATAGTAAGCTCGACCAGATGACGCCTCATCTGGCGGAACCCATGTCAGCGAAGAATGGTGGAGAGAGATCAAAACCCTGCCGCTGAGCTTGTGATAGGCAAAGGTATAATCGGCGCGTGTCGCGACACTTTCACTGTTGGTGAGTGTATAGTGGCCCATGTCCTTATACCCCAGACAACCAGCTTCGGGGATGGGCGAGGTCAAAGCGATGATCAGCCCGGACATTCACCAATACGGCTCGGCTGAACTCAACACGATCTTTGAAGAATATTACCGGCAATTCCCGCCCTATGAAGGCGCCGAGCTGCTCACCATGCTGGCACAGCGCACCCATTGCGCCCGCGCGTGTGCTAAGTGGGCCGCGTTCTACGCATCGAATAATCGGGCTATCTACAGTTTACAATGCGCTCGCCATTTTAACGAATAGCGGTGTGGTTCATCGCGTAAAGTCGCGCAAAGCCTATATCGTTTGCCAATGCGGGGGAACGCATCAGGCATTCGTTCTCTCAATTTGCGACGCCTGCGGAACGGTTGAAGAACGCGATGCTTCTCAGCTCCTAAAAAACCTCTCTGGCCTTTTCGCAATTGTGCTTCACAGGGAACGCCGCCCAAGGAGCCACACGAAAAACATACCGCCAACAATCCCAGTCACAATGCCGATTGGCATGTCTTCTGGTGCCATGACTGTGCGTGCGGCAATATCAGCCCAAAGCAGAAAGATTGCGCCGACCAATGCTGATGCGGGCAGAACACGGGTATAGTCGCCTCCAACAAGCATGCGCGCAATATGCGGGACCATGAGACCGACAAACCCAATAATACCCGAGAACGCGACCATCACCCCCGTAATGAGGGCTCCGACCACAAAAACGACCAGTCTAAACCGGGCAACAGCTATACCGAGCGTAGCGGCTGTTTCATCCCCAATTGTCATTGCGTTCAATTGGGTCGTCCGCAAGGTCAGCCACGCACCGCAAAGGATCAGGATCACGAGCGGATAGACCAGTTGATCCCATTGCGCGAGGCCAAGACCGCCGAGCATCCAGAAGACGACCGTGTGGGAGGCACGCGGATCGCCAAGAAATATCAACCCGTTTGCTGCAGCCATGATGATGAACGACACAGCGACGCCAGCAAGGACCAGCCTATCCGCGCTTGATGCGTCGGCGAGGCGCGAGACGCCAAGGACAATCAATGTCGCGGCGAGCGCCCCGAAGAATGCCAACAGCGGTACTGTCAAAGCCCCTAGAAACAAACCTGAATGTAGGAGAGCAAATATCGCACCAAACGCGCCCCCCGATGAGATGCCCAGAAGATGCGGATCGGCCAGCGGGTTGCGCGTGACAGCCTGAAGACTGGCCCCGACGATTGCGAGACCTGCGCCCACCATCATCGCCAAGATTGCGCGCGGAAAACGGATATTCCAGACGATTGCTTCGCGACCTTGGCTCCAAGTCTGTTCGATGAAACCTGGCGAAAGCTTGTTGGCCAAAACCCCCCAAACCGTGCCCGCAGGCACCGCAACGGCCCCCACGGATACAGCAATGGACAAAGACACAAGCAGCACCGCAAGGCCGCCAAACAAGAGAAAGGACATGCCTGCGCTTTTGGCCGGGGCTGATCGTGCTGTGGTGTCACTCATTGATCAATTTGCCCAGAATGCCTCGGCAAGGGTTTTGATCGCTTGAATATTGCGCGGGCCGGGCGTTGCCTCAACATATTCAAGCGTCACAAAACGATCATTCTTGATTGCGTCGATTTCAGCAAAGGCGGGGTTTGACATCATGAATTCGCGTTTTTGTTCTGCGGTGACCTCACCGTAATTGATGATCACGATTACTTCCGGGTTCTGTTCGACAACTTCTTCCCAGGTCACGGTGCCCCAGCTTTTCTCAAACCCGTCCATGACATTCGTGCCGCCTGCGGCTTCGATCATCGCGGTGGGCATGGCGTATAGCCCTGCAGTAAACGGCGCGTCCTCGCCGCTGTCATAAACAAATGCCCGCAAAGGTTCTCCTGCCTCCAAGCCGTCTTTGAATGTCGCCAGCTCCGCCTTATAGCCGTCGATCAACGCGGTTGCCCTTTCTTCAATGTCGAAGATCGCGCCAAGATTCGCCAAGTCGGCATACAAGTCCTCGATACTGGCCCGGCCTTTATCCATGATATGGGTGCAGCTTTCCGTCAGCTCGTAGACCTGAATACCGAAGGGTTCCAAGGTTTCTGGTGTGACCTCGCCCCCGACTTTCATTCCGTAGTTCCAGCCCGCAAAGAAAAAGTCAGCATCTGCACCAACGAGGACTTCTTTGGATGGGTAGCGTTCGGACAATTCGGGCAGTGCCGCGACACCCTCGCGCATTTCCGCGTCGAGCTTGTTCCACCCATTGATGCCTGTGTAGCCGACCATTCGGTCAGTCAGACCAAGCACAAGCATCATCTCGGTCAGGTTGACATCGTTCGAAATTGCACGCTCGGGCGGCGCGTCGAATGTCACTGTACGGTTACAGCTTTCAACACTGGTTTCGGCCGAGGCCAGCCCTGCGCTGAGGCCGAGCGAAAGAGCGCTGAGAATGATAGATCTCATGGTGTTGTCCTTAAATCTAAAGTTGGAATGTCAGGTGATTGGTGTCACTAGGCGCAAGACGTTCTTGCCTCGCTGTCACGTAGAAGGCTGTTGAAACATTTTCTTCGGTAAGAACGGAGTGTGGCGGTCCAAACCCCAATGGATACCCACCCTGCAGCATCAACACATCGTCGCATATCGATGCCGCCATATTCAGATCATGCAATGACGTCACAATCGTGAGTGGCAGGTCGCGGATCAGGGCCAGAACTTCGAGTTGATGTCGAATATCGAGGTGGTTTGTCGGCTCATCCAAGATGAGGAGACGCGGCTCCTGCGCTAAGGCGCGGGCGACCATCACGCGCTGTCGTTCGCCGCCCGATAGCGTCCCAAGTCGGCGGTGAGCAAAACGGCCCAGATCAAGGCGATCCAACGTATCCTGCACTATCGCGGCATCCTTTGCCCCCGACATACCACCAAAGCCTTTTCGATGTGGCGTGCGCCCCAGCGCCACGATCTCGCGTACATTCAAAGCAAAGTCAGTTGGTTGCTCTTGCAGGACGGCAGCAACGGATTGTGCTGCTTCGCGGGCCGACAGGGTCCAGATATCAGTTCCGTCTATTTCAACAGTTCCTTCGGACGGGGCATGGAAACGGTAGAGCAACCGCAAAAGCGTCGACTTTCCAGCCCCGTTTGGTCCCACAACGCCAAGAACCCGACCCGGCGTCAGCTCAAAACTAATGGGATGCAGCACGCGCTGATCGCTCTTTGGAATAGTCCAGCAAGCGTTTGCGACTTTCAGATGGGCTGCGGTCGCCATATTCACCGATGATTGAGGCGGATTATCGCGATCGAGCAGGGCGTGATCTAAAGGCAGGTCTTTCATGTCTTCATCCTCTTTGTCTGCCCCGGCTCATGGCGGCTCGCCCCAACGCAGGTCACTCTGCGGCGACCGGGTCGAGACGCGACACCAGCTGTGATGCACTGTGGATAGGCGGGAAACGTCCAAGAATGTTGGCCTGCAAAAGCTCTGGCCGATCCTTGCGCTCTAAAAAGCCTTCAGGGGCGTTGTTGTACCGCTCCACAAGTTCCAGCAACGCGTCTGTATGCGCGGTTTCGTCGGGAGTAAGATCGCCAAATACATACGTGAACCTGTCGTTTTGGCTGAGTGACACAATGCAAGGACGCTTGCATTGGCTCATGCATTTTACACCACGAAGTGTCACACCAGCTGCGTTGAGCGCGTCAATGCGCGCAAAGATTGCCTCAGCAAGGCGCGACCCGCCACGCGTGCCCGTTTCAGCCTCACGACCGTCCCGACACGTCATGCAGATCGACAAAACTGCGCGCTCGTCACTCATGTACCCACGTTTCTAGGATGTAATGTTGTAACATTGCATTAAGTAATCGCACCTGTTACATGACGTCAAGCGCAATAGATGCGAAGGGCAAGACAGTGCAGAAGCAGGCAAAGCGGGTCACTCATGCGGACCGTGTCTTACGTTATCTAAAAGGGCAGGATCGTCCTCTCTCGGCTTATGACATTTTAGAAGGTCTTCGTTCAGATGGGGTAACTGCCTCGACGACCGTCTATCGTGCGCTGGAGAAGTTGCTGGATGCAGGCCAGGTACACCGGATCGAGTCCCTTAACGCCTGGACGGTTTGTTGCGGCGGACATGATCACGATACCCCCGTCTTCGCGATATGCGATGATTGCGGCAACGTCTCCGAGCATGTCGTTTCTGAATTCACACAAAGCATTGCAAGCCTGTCAGAGCAGACTGGCTTTGCCCCCAACCATACAGTTCTTGAAATTCACGGCCGATGCAGCGATTGCAACACCGGCGTGTCAGCCCATTGAAAGGATAAGCAATGGACCAGATCGCAAAGGTACCCGTAACCGTATTGACTGGTTTTCTAGGAGCCGGAAAGACCACACTTCTCAACCGGATTCTGACGGAACGCCATGGCAAGAAATATGCTGTCATCGTTAATGAGTTTGGTGAAGAGGGCATAGACAACGACCTTGTGGTCGATGCCGATGAAGAAGTCTTCGAGATGAACAATGGCTGCATTTGTTGCACCGTTCGTGGCGACTTGATCCGGATTCTGAGCGGTCTGATGAAACGGGCCGATCAGCTGGATGCTATCATTGTAGAGACCACTGGCCTTGCCGACCCCGCTCCCGTTGCACAAACCTTTTTCGTTGATCAGGATGTCGCCAGCCGCACCAAACTTGATGCGATTGTGACCGTTGCGGATGCCGTGCATCTTGATGGTCAGCTTGGCGAACATCATGAAGCCGAAGAACAGGTCGCCTTTGCCGATGTCGTTCTGCTCAACAAAACAGATTTGGTCGATGCCGACGGGCTGGGACGGGTCGAGGCGCGCATTCGAAAAATCAATCCCTATGCGAAGATCATCCGCACTACGCATTGTACCGCTCCGCTTGACGAGGTTGTCGGGTTGAACGCGTTCAGCTTGGATCGGGTTCTGGAAGTTGAGCCAGATTTTCTGACGTCAGACCACGATCATGAGCATGATGATGACGTGACCAGTGTGTCTTTCACATCAGAAACACCTCTTGATCTGGACAAGTTTCAAACCTGGTTTGGGAAGCTTTTGCAAACACATGGCCAGGATATTCTGCGCTCAAAAGGTATTCTTGACTTCGCGGGAGAAGACGATCGCTACGTCTTTCAAGGTGTACATATGCTGATGAGTGGATCGGAAATGGGGCCTTGGCCCGAAAGCAAGCCACGCAACTCACGTGTTGTGTTCATCGGGCGCGATCTTGATAGCATGGGACTTAAGGAAGGATTTGAAGCGTGCAAAGCGGCGTAACGGCCGAGCTCCCACGCAAGGCCGGCCTCCCTCCGACCGCGCTTGAACAACGTGGCACGCGGTTCGCTTTTGGTGCTCCAGTGACAGGTGCCGTTAGTGTTGGCGATGCAGTTGTTGTCAGTTTTGGAGACGGCATGCTGCGAATTTTCCGCTCTGACAAGATGCCCAAAGAGCTTAAGCTGCATGAGGGCGTTGTCCTTTGCTTGGCGGCGGATGGCGACGGGCATGTTCTAACCGGCGGGGATGACGGTCAATTTCTGCGGACGTCCCTTGAAGGAGGCGTTGAAGAGCTGGCGCATTTTGGGACCCGCTGGGTGGATTGCGTTGCCGCGAGCCACGGCCATGTTGCCTGCTCGTCAGGGAAAGAGGCGCATGTCTGGACCTTCGGGCAAAGCAAGGTCACCGTCTTTGAACATGCTAGCACCGTTGGCGGACTTGCCTTTGACGATAAAGGTAAACGCCTTGCGGTCAGTTACTATGGCGGGGCGACCATTTGGGCACGCGAAAAGCGTTGGAAGTCTTCAAAGGTCTTCTGGAAAGGCTTCCACGGTGACACCTGCTTTAGCCCCGATGGCAAATATCTGGTGACATGCATGCAAGAAAACGCGCTTCATGCATGGCGTTTGCGGGACAAAGGGGATTTCGCAATGCCGGGCTATCCGGCAAAAATCAAAAGCTTGGCTTGGGTCGGCGAAACCCCGCACCTTGTCACCTCAGGCGCGGACGAAGCCATCGCCTGGCCGTTCGATGGCAAGGACGGACCTTTGGGTCGCAAGCCTGTTTGCGTGGCCTACAATGAAGATGAACTCGTCACTTGCGTGCATGCCCTGCCAGACCAAGACGCCGTCTTTGTTGGGTTCCGAGATGGTGCAGTGCAATTGGCAGAGCTTGATGAAACGAAACCGGCGATTGTCATATCTGGGTCTACCGGTTCGGAAGTCATCGAAATCATTATTGCTGGGCTCCATATCCTTGTTGGTGACGCTGCTGGAAATGTGCTTTGGGCACCTCTTTGGGAAGGAACCAGCTTTGCTCAACATGTTTAACAACGCCCAACCTGACCCCGATGCGATTGCCCGCGTCAAGACATTGTTCACCGAAGCGTTCCAACTGCCGGACGACACCATCTTGAGCCTTGCAGAACTGCGGTGCCATGAACCGGATTGCCCACCGATTGAGACTGTCATCACCGCACGCGCGCAAGGCGCAGACATGCGCGACTGGCGTATCGGAAAATCCATTGCAGAGATCACAAAAGCAGATATCGCGCTTCTCACTCGCGACTAGAAGAAGGAAGTCCCATCCGGACATATCTCGGGGCAATCGGCGCGTCGAAGCCACCTGATCCTTGCACATTTTCTGGTGGACGCAGTTTGTCGGAATGACCGCTTTTCTTGCCGCGCTGCCAAATAGAAAATCATTCACCTGCGGCATTTTCTACGCGGCAGCGCGCAGCGAAAAAATTGAATTCACACAATGGGCTCGTTCCTGCCCTTAGCTGCACTTGCGAGCAATTTCTAACCCATTGTTTTTCTTAGAAGTCGGCTTAGCAGGACGAAGCGCTCTTTCGCTGCATCTGCTCCAATGTCTGCTTAAGAGTCCTTGATAGAGCGACCAAAGGGTTCCTCGCTTACTACTTCTCCCAATGAGGTACCCAATCTCCTTCCATGCGCAGTGACACTCCCGCGGCATCTTCTTCCAGCTTGACCACATGCAGCTCGCCTTTGTCGCCGCCATAAGTTTGTCGCGCCTCCTCAAATTGCGCGCAGACCAGGCGTGTGGCTGGCGCTGCTGTCCCGGCATCATCACAGGCCTCGACAATGAGCCCCAGATCTTTTTGACACAGGTCCAACGTGAAGGATGGATCGTAGTGCCCGGCAAAGACTGAAGGGGCATCATGGTGCATGCACCAGCTTTCGCTGGCCCCTATTTTTAGGGCTTCCCATGCGCGGGACAATTCAACGCCGGACTTTACCGCCATGACCAAAGCTTCACCCATCGCTGTGGCGTGAATTGCCCAGAGCTGGTTGCTGGCCAGTTTGGTGATCGATCCAGCACCGCTTTGCCCCATGTAGTGCATCGGCCCCATCAGTTCCATGACGGGTCGGATGCGCTCAATGGTTCCTTCGTCGCCCCCAGCGAATTGGGGCATGTTGCCAGTGCGTGCGCCATCGACTGCCCCGGAAACAGGTGCATCGACCGCTTGCGCGCCTTTGGCAGCGATTTCGAGGCCAAGTTCCCGCGCAAGATTGGGCTGATTGGTCGTCATATCGACCCAGATTTGACCCTCTCTCATCGCCGAAAGAAGCCCGTTCTCACCGCGCACTACTTGTTCGATCTGCTTAGGGCCAAACACCATCGTGAAGACGATGTCGGCATCTTTGGCGGCCATGGCGGGCGTGTCAGCCCAAGTTGCTCCAAGTTCGAGATGTTGTTTGGCGCGGTCAGGGTCCAGATCACAAACGGCCAGCTGATGCCCGCCTTTGATCAAGTTCAGGGCCGCCGCCCCACCCATCGTGCCAAGTCCGATAAAGCCAATGCGCATGTGGTCGTCTCCTAAGGTTGGTAATTATGCAGTGGCTAGGATTTCATCGGTCGATTGAACTGCACCAAATTCGCCGTGAAGGTTTGCAAGCGTGACTGAGTGAATTTGCTCGGCGGAATGGGTCACCCCATCTGGCCCGGTTGCCTCATAGGCCCAAACAGCATCAGAGGCATAGACCATATCAAAACCAAGACTGCTGGCTGAACGTGCAGCCGATTCCGCGCAATGATTGGCGGTTGCACCACTGATGATCACCCGTTCAATTCCCGCACCTCGCAAATCCGACAGAAGTGTCGTTCCGCCAAACGCGCTGGAGACGTGCTTGATGATCACTTGCTCATCATTCTGAGGGGCTGCAAATGGCTGAACAGCAGCGCCTGGTGCGTCTGGATAAAACGGATCATTCGCATCAGTGCCATGGTGATGGACATGGATTATCTTGTCGCCGGAAGCGCGAAACTGTGACAGCAATCGTGCGATATTTTCGGAAGCTTCCGGGCATGATCGCACGGCACCGGCGGCATCTTCATGAGCGAGTGCCATTTGCACATCAATAACGAGAAGAGCAGTTTTCATTGTGATTTTCCTTTACCCTTGGGCCAATGCAACCTTGCGGTCTCTTAGAATCTTCTCGACGCGCTTACCATAGATGCGCACGTTGATGTCGTCGCTGATGACACGACCTTCCTGCTCGTCATAGGTCATAATCGCCGTAATTCTTGGAGTGGCGCCAAACACTTCGGTGACACCATGCAAGGAATATCCGCCCCGAAATAGCGTGAACGTTCCGGCACCTCTGTCAAACTTTTGCGCGTGCGACATGTCGCCAGCCAACAGTCGGTCGACCGCGTCACGATCCTCGGATTCGTCGGTGCGGGAATTAGGGAGGAACGCAAAATCACCGCCACTTTCAGCAGCTTTCAACAACAGCGTCACGGTGCATTCGGTCGTGTCATAATGCCATGCGTGCCAACTGCCAGGGTGGAGCGCGACAACATTTAACGCCTGAAATTCATCTGCACAGCGATGCAAGACCGGTTTTTTCTGCACACGGCGAACAAAATCCGTGAGGATATCGGACTGATAGAGCTGCTGGATCAGCGTGTCGGTCGGGATCTGATCGTCGGCCAACTGTGTCGCGACATGCGTATATTCGCGACGTCGCGGATCATCTTCGGGCAAGGATGGATCAATCGCACCTTGATAGATATTGCGCTTGATTGTCAGCACCTCGGCACCGGGCAACAGGTCGCTGGATTCTTCCTCAAGGGCGGCCAATGCATCCGCGTGGATGAAGCCATCTAGATTGCACCAACCATGCGCCTCCATGTGGTCCTGACACGTTTTGAGAAACTCCGCGCCTTCGCCTGTCTCCAGATCAGCAATTGGGTAGCGAGAAAGGTCGACAAGGTTCAGGGCCATGTCTGTATCTGTGCCGAGGTTGGTCTGTAGCATCTCGTTCTCCCTTGATACGGTGGCCTCTTATGAGGCGTTTCCCTTTGTTAAACCGACCTAAATCATAAGATAAACGAAACTATTTGCGTTCATGAACATAAATATTTTATCCAAGCTCCATGAAACAGAACCTCAACTTGAATTGGCTGCGCACCTTCGACGCAGCTGCCCGTCACCTTAGTTTCACGGCGGCAAGCCATGAACTGGGACTGACCCAAACGGCTGTTAGTCAGCACATCAAAGCATTAGAAACCAAGTTGGGGCAAAACCTGTTCATTCGCCGGGCCAGAAGCCTGCAGCTAACGGACATCGGTCAGGCCTATTTGGTTTCAGTGCGTGACGCCCTTGAACACATCGCGTTTTCAACAAGCGGGCTTTTTGGACCAGAGTTGGATAAAACCATCACTGTGCGCGCCTCAGCGGCGATGATCATATGGCTTTCCCCACAGCTTTCTAAATTTCAGAAGCAACACCCCAATATCGGGATCAAGCTGGTAACATCACTGTGGCAAAACGAGCTGGAAAAGCATCCCGTGGATGTCGAGATTTTGTTGGCTGCGCAGAACCAATCTGAACCACGTATGATCAAACTGTCGGACGAGCAGATCGTCCCCGTTTGCGGGATGCAAACATCAACGACTGTCCAAAGGCCCGCAGATCTGATGAAGCTTGACGCGATTCACGTCTTGGGTTTTGACGACCATTGGGCGCGTTATCTTTCCGCTAATGGCCTGCCAACTGACAAGATTTCCCAACGCATCGTTGTTGATACCTCGGTCGCGGCCTGTGAACTAGCAGCATCCGAGAATGGATGTGCCATTATGTTTGAGCGGTTTGCGCAACAAGCCATCGCGGCGGGTAGAACCGTCAAAATTGTCGGTGATCCGGTCGCAAACGGGCAGTCACATTACGTCGTCCAACGAAACTCCGCCTCAACCGAGAAACGCGCATCAACGGCATTTTGTGAATGGTTGGCAACTTGCTTTTGAGGATTGCTGAAACCACCAGGATGACTCTTAAGTCACATGGGAACAATTCGAGAAATGCCTTCAAGCGGCCATTCGTAGATCTCGCAGCATCGGTTGAACCGGGCTCATTCCTGCCCTTAGCTGCACTTGCGAGCAATTTTCAACCCATTTTTCTCTTCAAGGTCGGCTTAGCGGATTTTGCTACCGTTCACTAAAACCAACTCAATGTCCGCTTTGTTCTGGTCAGATGTCGATTTCTAAACTCACTTTGGTCCGGTCCATTGTGACAAAGGTTTTGAACTTCTTGATCGTCTCATTTGAAAAGAAAAGGCGCTGCGTCAGGGCTTCATATTCAGACATATCGTGCACCAGAATGATCAACACAAAGTCGGCTTCACCAGTGACATAATAGCATTGCTGCACTTCAGGGGCATCGACGAAGCTTTGTTTGACCAGTTCGATTGCCCCTCCCGTCTCAACGTTCAACTCGACTTGGACAACCACGGTTAAGGCGGGTCCAAAACGCGCGGGATCTAAAATGGCCGTTTGGGCGGCGATGACACCCGACGCCTCGAGCCGCTTAACCCGGCGTTGCACAGATGGCGCCGACAGATTGACCCGCTCCCCGATCACCCGTTGTGGCACGGTGTTGTCCTTTTGTAGAATGCGAAGGATCTCCAAGTCGAACGGATCAAGGGCTTCTGAACTTTTCACTTACGGTGCCTGCCAATCTTGCAAAAAAGTTGCATGTTTTGCCGTAATTTAGAGCACAAATACACTCTCAAGTGAACTAAAGCTTCATAAATCGATAGAAAGAGGTCCAATGTTCACACCATTCAAAACCGCTATCCTAGATCACCACGCAAGCACACCATTATTCGATGGCTCCGTGACGCAAACCCTAAACCGCGCAGATTTCGATGACGCGGAAAAGGAGATTTCGCACTGGGACGGTTATGCCGAGACGCCTTTGATTGATCTTTCTGGGCTAGCCGGAAGGCTGGGCATCGGTGATCTTCGCTACAAACACGAAGGCCCAAGGTTCAGACTTGGCAGCTTCAAGGCACTCGGTGGGGCTTACGCGGTTTTGCGAACTGTTCAGCGTGAGCTGTCCAAATCTATTGGCAAGCTGGCGGATCCCGTCGATATACGCAGCGGCCTTTATGCCGAGCAGACGAAAGCGATAACCGTAATTTCCGCCACCGATGGCAACCATGGCCGCTCTGTGGCTTGGGGTGCTGCACAGTTTCACACAAACTGTCGGATCTACATTCATGCGGAAGTCAGTGAGCACCGCGCCGATGTCATGCGAAACTTAGGTGCAGAGGTGATCCGCGTTGACGGTGATTATGACGCGACGGTTGCCCAAACCCGTGCCGATGCGGAAAAGCACGGATGGTTGATTGTCTCGGACACATCTTGGCCCGGCTATACGCAACCCCCGTTGGATGTGATGGCGGGCTATGGGGTTATGGCGCACGAGCTTGTACAAAGCTATACCACGCCTCCAACCCACGTCTTTCTGCAAGGCGGCGTTGGTGGATTGGCGGCTGCAGTTACGGCTGTCTTCCATCAAGAATGGGGACACGATGCGCCCCGTGTCGTGATTGTCGAGCCCGAGCTCGCACCCTGTTTGTTCGCAAGCGCTAGGGCGAATGAAGCGACAAGCGTGGAGATTTCCGAGGAAACCATCATGGCGGGCCTGTCGTGTGGCGAACCATCAGAATTGGCTTGGTCAGTTCTTGCGGATGCCGCCAGTGATTTTGTCACTATCCCTGAAAACATTGTCGGTCCGATGGTTCGGATATTGGCTAATGGTGCCTGCGGCGACGGTCCTTTGGAAGCTGGCGAAAGCGGTGTCGCTGGGCTTTGTGCTATTGTTGCGGTGGCCAACCAACCTGCTCTACAGCGGAATTTACGCCTGGACGCCAAATCACGCATCGTCGTCATTGGGTCCGACGGAATCACTGATCCGAATGTCTATGCCCAGATCATAGAAGGAGAAATTTGACTCCACTGAAACAGAAACTCATCACTGCGGCGATATCAGAAGGTCTGGATCGTACTTTTGAGCATTTTTTCCGAACGCCGACATTCGCGCAAAATGCAGCATCGGTCAGCCAAAGCAGCCGTTCAAGCGCTGTGCAGCTAAGGTCGGCTACGAGCCCAAAGCGTTTGATGCTGCAGAATGCTCGAATGGAAGCTCCCGTCAGTAAAGCGAACAGCCTTAAAATCAAAGCCTTTCAAACAGCTTGAAGCGCTTCTTTGCACTCCTTTCTCGCTGAGATGCATGGGGTACTTCCCAACCCCCTTTTCAACTGCATTGTGTGAAACTTGTAAATTTCTGTCGCGCCTGTGACTTTACCTTTGAAATGCCATACCCGCGATACCGTCGGCACACTTGCGCGATCTGTGCGTGACATTGCGTTGATGGATAACGTTCTTAGCGGCGAGCATGGAGGTGCAGAGGTTGTTGATCTCTCTCAGGTTACGCTGGGCGTTCCAAAAGATAGGTTTTTTGATGATCTTGAATCAGCAGTCGCGGCGGCAATCGAAAAACAACTGTCGGTTCTTGGCAAGGCCGGTGCCAAGCTGGTCGATGTCAGTTTTGAAGCCGTTTGGGAGCACAACGATGCCTTTGGTTTCCCAGTTG